>NZ_MTQG01000021.1:0-60036 GCF_001975995.1 Bacillus sp. GZB | reverse complement strand
GTTCACTTGCATGTATTAGGCACGCCGCCAGCGTTCGTCCTGAGCCAGGATCAAACTCTCCGATAAAGTAGTTTGACTGACTACGCACATCGCTGTGCGATTTATTTAAAACTTTGAATTAACAGGTGCGTTTTGTCTTGTTTAGTTTTCAAAGATCATTACCGCTTGTTGAAGCAGCTTTATTATCTTACCACTCAGCTTCTTTTATGTCAACAACTTTTTTCAAGTTGTTTCCGAAGCTTTTTGTTGTTGTCTGCTGTTCATCAGCGACGTTTAATAATATACCATGCATTCTTTAAATTTAGCAAGTGTTTTTTTCATTTTTTTAAAACGTATTTCGTTATATTCATCTCCGCCGCAGCATACGATGTAATCAAGCATGGACAAGATAAGGAGGCGTCATCAGTGAATCACTTCTACGTGTGGCACATCAGAAGGATAAAACAGCTGCTTATTATTATCATTGCCGCATTTGCAGCAGCCAGCTTTTTTTATATACAGAGAGCCGTCCCCCTTCCT
Organism: Bacillus sp. GZB; assembly: GCF_001975995.1. NCBI lineage: Bacteria > Bacillati > Bacillota > Bacilli > Caryophanales > Bacillaceae > Bacillus > Bacillus sp. GZB. The sequence continues at coordinate 59,517 of NZ_MTQG01000021.1, read as the reverse complement.
GTATTTTTAACTGATAGCGGCCCGAAGGCTATTTCAAAAGGGGAGACGAAAGCGGGCGAAGTCGCATTAACATTCGATATCAGCTGGGGCGACGAAAAAGCAGTTCCTATTCTGAACGCGCTAAAAGCAAACGGTATTAAAAACGCCACTTTTTTTCTGTCAGCTTCTTGGGCGGAACGGCACCCGGACACAGTTGAACGTATGATAAAAGACGGACATCAAATCGGCAGCATGGGATATGCGTATAAGAATTATACCAACCTAGAGGACAATGAAATAAAAAAAGATATCCTCCGGGCCCAGACTGCATTTAAAAAGCTGGGTGTAAAGAATGTTCATTTACTCCGCCCGCCGACCGGACAATTTAATAAAAAGGTTCTTACCATTGCACAGCAGTACCACTATTCAGTGGTTCATTACAGCGTTAACTCGCAGGATTGGACAAATCCCGGCCCTGATAAAATCATTAAAAATGTAAACAGTCATATAAAAGGCGGCGACATTGTCCTGCTGCACGCCTCTGATTCAGCAACACAGACTGAAGAAGCGCTCCCCGCCATTATTCACAATTTAAAGCAAAAAGGACTGAAAAACGTGACCGTCGGCGACCTGATCGCAAATACTGACGTCAAGTCATCAGAAGTGAAATAACTACCTCTGGGCAAACTTCGGCAGCATTAACAGCTGAAACGCATTGCAGCCCATCAGCGGAATCAGCATCAAATAAAGCCAGTCCTCATTATTCACTCGTAGCGCAGGAACCCATTCAAGCGCTGTAATAACGACCATTAAAAATAATGATGAAACGAACGTATTTTTTGAGGACTGCTTTTGTTTTATATATGCCGTCAACAGGCCGACGGCAAGCAGAGCCAGCGGCAGCCAGACAAACCCTGCAATCGAGTCATTCCGCTCTCCGAAAAACAAAAATCTGACGTACATTAAATCAAAAGCGACAAACAGAATGATAAACAGCTGAAGCAGATTCCAAAGCGAGCTTGATCTGAGAATTTCAAGGGCAAACCGGTGCACCGTCAGAAAAACGAAGAATCCCATCTGGCTGATCACACTGAAAATCATGCCTACCCCGATAAACCAGATCAGAACGGAGAAAATCTGACCGGCCTCAAAATTCAGAAAGAACCCCTTGTACTCCCCCCACTTCAGAGCAAATCCCACGACGCTTGTAATAAGAGCGCCCACAGCTAAAATCGAAAAGAAAAATCGAACAAGCCCGCGGCTTTTCATCTCTTATTCATCCCCCTGACAATCGCGTTCAGCGATATTTTGTTATGTATAAATCCATTCCGATGAATCATATTAAAAATAAGTACAAGTAAGGAAGGAGCTTATGCATGTCAAAAGCCAAAACGCTATTGATAAGCTGTTTTGTTGTATTATCTGTAACAGCTTGTGCTCCAAAAGACCAAGCAGCGGATATGGATTATGACCAGACTAAAAAAATGGTTGTTGATATATTAAAGACAGATGATGGAAAAAAAGCAATTAAGGAAATATTAAATGATGATGCGATGAATGAGGCATTGGTGATTGATCAAAATGCCATTAAAGGCACAATAGAGAAAACCCTCACCTCTAAAAAAGGGGCGGAGTTCTGGAAAACCATCTTTGAAGACTCAAAGTTCGCCGAGAGCTTTGCAAAAACTCTTCAGCCCGAGCACGAAAAAATCATAAAAAAACTGATGAAAGACCCTGATTATCAGAAAAGTTTTATGCAGATCATGCAGGACCCCGGCATGGATAAAAAATACTATGAGCTGGTGAAAAGCCAAAAGTTCCGCAGTTACTTAGAGGATGTAATTACAGAGACACTTTCCAGCCCGCTTTTCAAAAAGCAATTCGAGGATGAATTGAAAAAAGCGGCTTCAAGCTCTGAAAAAGAAAGCCAATAAAAGGCCGGGCCGTGTTGATCCCGGCCCCTTTTTTATTCAGCTGTTTTTTCAATGACTTTCTGGGCGATCCCCATATAAATTTCCCCGATCGGATGACTTCTGTCATAGACAGAAGGCGCAAACTGATCCTTGTCCCAATCAGGCTGTTTTAAAGGAATTCTGCCAAGCAGCGGCACTTGCAATTCCTCTGCAAGCTTATCTCCCCCGCCTTGACCGAACACATATTCTCTCTCGCCGGTTTTTGCACTTTCATAGTAAGCCATATTTTCAATGACCCCTACAACTTCATGATCAGTCTTAATCGCCATAGAACCCGCTCTCGCCGCTACAAATGCGGCTGTAGGGTGCGGCGTTGATACGATAATCTCTTTGCAGCTCGGAAGCATTGTGTGTACATCAAGCGCCACATCACCCGTGCCAGGCGGCAGATCAAGAACGATATAGTCAACCTCTCCCCAGTCAACTTCATGGAAGAAGTTATTCAGCATCTTGCCCAGCATCGGCCCTCTCCACACAACCGGAGCGTTTTCTTCGACGAAAAAGCCCATCGACATAACCTTTACTCCAAATCTTTCGACAGGAAGCAGTTTTTCTCCTTCTACTGTCGGGCGAACTGTAATACCCATCATGTCCGGCACGCTGAATCCGTATATATCCGCGTCGATCAAGCCGACTTTTTTTCCGAGCCGTGCAAGAGAAATGGCCAGATTGACGGAAACCGTTGATTTGCCGACACCGCCTTTTCCGCTTGCCACCGCAAGAAAGACCGGCGGGTGTTTCCTATTCAGCAGGGTTTCGCTTTCAGCAGCCGGCCGGCTGAATTTCGCCAATGTTTCTTCTGGCAGCTCTTCAAACCGCAGTCCCACAGTTTCTGCACCCGCTTCTTTCAAAACGGATACGATTTCCTGCTGAATGCCCATCTGTTCAGCCGTCCCCGTTTTTGCCAATGCAATTTTTACACTGACATGCCGTTTTTCCGGCTTGATCTTTACTTCTTTAATGGCATCCAATTCTCCCAGCGGTCTATGAAGAAAAGGTTCGCGCATGTTTCCGACTATATTTCTTACTTCATCTTCTCTTATCATCGAACCCTCACCCTTTGTGTATTCGTTTACAAATGGTATTATACCATATATTAAACATAGAATCGGCGAAAAACCCTCCTTACTCGGGAGGGTCTCCTTTCTCTGTAAAGTATCTCAATACGCCCTTATACACGGAAGAAGCGATTTTGTCCTGATATTTGGGCTGGCCGAGCCTTTTCGCTTCCGCGGGATTGGACAGAAATCCGATTTCCACCAGCGCGCCCGGTTTGGTTACATTCTGCATTAAGTAAATGCCGTGTATCCGTTTCGCCTTTCTCGTTGTATTCTCCAAATTGATTCTCAATTCGTCCTGTATATATTTTGCCACTTTTTCATTTTCTTCGTATTTTCCGTAGTAGAAGCTTTGGGCGCCGCTCCATCTCGGTGACGGTATGGCGTTCAGATGAATGCTGATATAAAGCTCCGCCTCTGAACGGTTGATGATTTCCACGCGCTTTCTCAGATCTTCCGCTTTGCGTCTGCTGTAGCCTTTCGTCCCTTCAGGAGCTAAATCAGTATCCGTCTCCCGCGTCATAATGACCAAAGCTCCCTGCTCCTGCAAATAGTCTCTGACCCTGGAGGCCACTTCGAGAGTAATGTCCTTTTCAAGGTGACTGCCTCCCGTGGCGCCTCCGTCCGGCCCGCCGTGCCCCGGATCGAGATAGATGATTTTCCCGCTCAGGGGCAGACTCCACGGCCGCCAGGAATCATCATTTTGGAATTGAAACCGGAATAAACACAATAATATGATAAAGCCAAGTAAAAAACCGAGCCATTTCAGCTTTTTTGTCATACCTTTCCCTCCCGCTTGTCCCCGTTATTAATAAGTATGGGACAAGGGAAGAAATTATGATTATCTCATGCGGAGCTTACATTGTTTTTCTCTTTGCAGAAATCCTTCCGTCCACCAGCTGTTGATAAACCGGCAGGACGCTTCATAGATTTCTTTTTGTTTAACGGAAGAATATTGCTCATGCGTCCAATTGCAAAGATATTCAAAAAAATCGACCGTCAGTTCTTCCTCTTCCTCAGCCGAACGGGCGTTTGCCCTCTGCAAAGACTCACCATAATAGCCAAAGACGCCGAACCTGCCGCCTAATAAATACGCTTCAATTGCAAAATCTATGCATCCTTCACTCAGAATGCCGTTTTCGTCTTGAAGAAAGGGAAACAAAGGGGTAAGACAAGCTTTTACGGACTGAATGATCTGCGTCAGTGACAGCTCCTTTAGTAAACTCTTCTCAAGCTCAAAATCCTTCTGCCGTTTCACGTCTGAAAAAGATAATACTTCTGCCATTGCCAGCCACGCTCCTTTTTACTGTTATTTTGAAAGGAAAAGGGAAAAAGCATGCTTTGTTGATAGTGGAAATCCTCCCAAATGAAGGAGTTTTATGTTAACTGGAAGAATAAAGAGCTGAGGTGACGTGATGAAAAAGCTGTTTCAATACAATTGGACGGTGCGTGACGAGTGGTTTATGATATGTGAAAAGCTGAGCCGGGAGGAACTGACGAAAACCCGGACGGGCGGAATGGAGAGCATCTTGCGGACTTTATTTCATATCATTGATGTCGAGATCAGCTGGGCTCGTGCCATTTTAGGTAAAGATGATGTTTTACCTGCTGAGTCTGGCTATACAAGCATTCAGGATCTCAGAAAGCTGTCTGAACAGTATCGGGAGGATGTCATTCATGCGGTCTCCCTCAAAGGACCGGATCTTGTTAAGCCGGACTGGATGGACCAAACCTTTCCTAAAGAAGATATTCTCCGCCACATCCTTGCGCATGAGATTCACCATATGGGACAACTGTCGGTTTGGGCCAGAGAAATTGGAATAGAACCGGTTTCGGCTAATGTGATCAGCCGACCGCAGGAAAAAGCCGCAAAAAAACAGCACCTCTGACGGGATGCCGTTTTTATATTTTAATGCTTCTTGTTACGGAGTATGTATTAATGTATTCATCCAGCACGAGGCCGCCTTTGTCCTCGTAAAAACCGGCAACCATGAAGCCTGCGTCAATCTGACCTTTAATTTGATCCTCCAGCGTATGGCCGAATTCAAGCGCTTCATGATTATCAATAAGTTCCTTTACCTTTTTCTTACTCAGGTCTTTTTCATCCGAAAACGGAATGGAATACTTTACTTTGAGTACACCTTCCTGCTCTAAATCCATATCAAATAAGAACACGACGGGATTTACAAAACCGGAGACTAAAGACCCGCCTTTTTTCAATACGCGATGAGCTTCTTTCCATACCGGAAGAACCGTATCAACAAAGCAATTCGATACCGGGTGCACGATAAAATCAAATGACTCATCATCAAAACAGCTCAGATCATTCATGCTGCCTTTGACAGTCCGAAGCGTAAGATCGTCCCGCTCGGCAACCATTCTGTCTTGCTCAAGCTGTTTTTCCGAATTGTCTAAGATGGTCACGTCCGCTCCTGCAGCAGCAAGGACCGGCCCTTGCTGTCCTCCTCCTGAAGCGAGACAAAGAACCTTCAGACCGTCTATGGGCGGAAACCAATCCGCCGGCACATCTTTTCCGGGGGTCATTCTGATGCTCCAATTGCCTTTTTTCGCTTCACCAATCGTATGAGAATCAACCGCAACCGTCCATTCATTGCCTGTTTCGACTTTTTTATCCCATGCCTTGCTGTTATGTATGACTAACTTATTCATTATAACTGCGCTCCTTATTGGTAATGAATAGAGTATAACAAACAATTCTAGAAAAACATCGGATAACCTCTTGAATATGAGAAAAAAATACAAAAAAACCACAACCAAGAAGTTGTGGTTTTTGCCATCCAAAACGATTAACGTTTTGAGAACTGAGGTGCACGACGAGCGCCTTTAAGACCGTATTTTTTACGTTCTTTCATACGAGCGTCACGAGTCAGAAGACCGGCACGTTTAAGTGTTGCACGGTATTCTGGATCTGCTTCAAGCAAAGCACGAGCGATACCATGACGGATTGCTCCAGCTTGACCAGATAAGCCGCCTCCATGTACGTTTACTAAAACATCATAAGTACCAGCTGTTTCAGTTAAAGTTAATGGTTGTTTGATATCTTCGATTAGGGCTGGAGATGGAATGTGCTCGCTGATTTCACGATTATTAACGACGATACGACCTTCTCCTGGAACTAAGCGCACACGCGCTACAGAACTTTTACGACGGCCAGTACCGTAATATTGAACCTGTGCCAAATTGGTAACCTCCTTTTTAATTAACCGCGAAGTTCGTAAACTTCAGGTTTTTGTGCTTCATGTGGATGCTCAGAACCACGGTATACGTTCAATTTTTTGAACATTTGACGACCTAGAGAACCTTTTGGAAGCATGCCTTTGATAGCAAGCTCAAGCATTTTCTCAGGGTAGTTTGTACGCATTTCAAGAGCAGTTCTTGATTTTAATCCGCCTGGATGTTGAGTGTGACGGTAGTAGATTTTGTCAGTTAACTTTTTACCAGTTAACTCGATTTTTTCAGCGTTGATGATGATCACATGATCTCCAGTATCAACGTGCGGTGTGTAAGTCGGTTTGTGTTTCCCGCGAAGGATAGATGCAACTTCTGTAGAAAGACGTCCTAAAGTCTTGCCAGCAGCATCAACAACTAACCACTTGCGTTCAATAGTACTTGCGTTAGCCATAGGTGTTGTACGCATTGAATTTCCCTCCTAAATGATCTGTCATTTTCAATAATCTTCGATTACGTTCTATTTCACAACACAATAAGTTCCGGGGCTTATCGTGGGGTTGAAATACATACCATATGATATCTTATAACTTTATGCAGACTCTGTCAAGAAAATGTTACACCTGGTTTAGTTGTCATAGCAAACGCTCCATAAATACAGCCCGTGCCCCGGTGCGGTGCGCCCCGCGGCTTCGCGATCTTTCGCTTCGAGCATTGCTTTTACATCATCGGGAGAAAATTTTCCAGCTCCTGTATCCAATAACGTTCCGGCAATGATTCTGACCATATTATAGAGAAAACCGTTACCGGTGATCCGCATCTGCAGGCCGTCTCCGGTCTCAGTCCAATCCAGCTCGTAAATCGTTCTGACCTTATCCTGAACCGCGGTATCAGCCGCGCAAAAGCTTGTGAAATCATGTGTCCCGATGAGGTGCCTTGAAGCTTCCCTCATTTTCTGCACATTAAGCTGATATGCAAAATGGTAAGCGTAATGTCGTTTAAATACGTCCGGGTGTTTCTCCGTATATACAATATAGCGATATTCCTTTTGGACTGCGCTAAATCGTGCATGGAACCCATCATCCGCAATCTCTGCTGTTTTGACGGCAATATCATCAGGCAGCAGGGCATTGAGCGCAAACGGCCATTTCTCAGCCGGGATGGACAGCGGCGTATCAAAATGAATGACCTGCCCGGCAGCATGAACATCGCTGTCCGTGCGGCCGGATGAGTACACAGGCACTCTGCCGTCCGTTTTATGGATGACGGCCAGCGCTTTTTCCAATTCACTTTGAACGGTCCGCTTTCCAGGCTGAACCTGATATCCGTTAAATAAATGCCCGTCATAAGCAATGGTACATTTCACTCTCATTCAGCAGCACCTCTAACTTCTTAAGAAAAACAATAACACGGCTAATACGATGATGAGCAGAATAGCTCCGGTATCCTTTCCGGTCCAGACGAGCTTTCTGTATTTCGTTCTCCCCTCACCGCCCTGGTAGCCTCTCGCCTCCATGGCGACCGCGAGCTCTTCTGCGCGTTTAAAGGCGCTGACAAACAGCGGAACAAGCAGCGGAACAACCGCTTTGATTCTGTCTTTCACCGGGCCGCTTGTAAAGTCCGCACCCCTCGCCATTTGCGCCTTCATGATTTTATCTGTCTCTTCCATCAATGTCGGGATAAATCGCAATGATATCGACATCATCAATGCGAGTTCGTGTACGGGCAGCTTCACCTTTTTAAAAGGATTCAGCAGCTGCTCCATTCCATCTGTTATTTCAATCGGCGTTGTTGTCAGCGTCAGCAGCGTCGTCATAAAGATAAGGTAAACGAAACGGAGGGAGATAAAAATCCCCTGTATAAGGCCGCCCTCATACACTTTAAACCAGCCAAGCTGAAAAATGACAGATCCTTCATGCGTCATGAAAATGTGTAATAAAAAGGTAAACGCCACAATCCAGATAATCGGCTTAAGCCCCTTCAGCAAAAAGCTGAACGGCACGCGCGTTAAGGCAATCACCCCGAATGTAAACAAACCGAGCAAAGCGTACGTCTGTACGTTGTTTGCCAAAAAAACAATACATACAAAAAGAAAGATGCTGACAAGTTTTGTTCGCGGGTCCAATCGGTGAATAAGCGATGATCCGGGAACATACTTTCCGATAATCATGCTGTCCATCATTGGTCCTTTTCCTCCTGAAAGAAAGCCTTAATTTCACTGGCGGCATCCTGCAGGGTCAGCATGGGTTTCTCATACTTGACGCCGAGAGCCTTCTCAAGCCGTCTCTGAAACTTCACTGATTCAGGAAGGTCCAGGCCCATTTCGGACATCTCTTCACCTTTTACAAACAAGTCACGCGGACTCCCCGTCGCTTTAATGGTTCCTTTGTGCATGACGATCATCTCGTCGGCATAACGGGCGGCGTCCTCCATACTGTGGGTGACGAGAACGGTAGTCAGGTTTCCCCGCTGATGAAGCGCATAGAACATGTCCATAATGTCCTGGCGCCCTCTCGGATCAAGACCGGCCGTCGGTTCATCCAAAACCAGCACTTCCGGCTCCATCGCGAGAACGCCCGCAATCGCCACTCTGCGCATCTGGCCGCCGCTGAGCTCAAATGGTGAACGATCCAAAATGTCTTCCGGAAGGCCTACAAGCCCCAGCATTTCTTTTGCTTTCCGTTCAGCGTCTTCTTTTTTTACACCGAAATTCATCGGTCCGAATGCGATGTCCTTCAGCACAGTCTCTTCAAACAGCTGATGTTCGGGAAATTGGAAAACGATTCCGACTTTTTTTCGTAAAGTCTTAAGGTCTTTATTCTTTTTACCGGCTGCCAGAATCGTGCTCCCGAGTTCAAGCTGTCCTTTAGTCGGTTTCAGCAAACCGTTTAAATGCTGCAGGAGCGTCGATTTGCCCGACCCTGTATGCCCGATGACGGCAACGTAGCTGCCCTCTTTTATTACGGCATTGATATCATACAGAGCAAGCCGTTCAAACGGTGTCTTCATTTGATAGCGGTGTTCTACATCTTTGATTTTAATGTCCACAGCTCATTCACCAGCCCTTCCTGAGTCAGATGGTTTTTCGTTAACGCCAGTCCGCTTTCTTTCAAAAGCAGGCTGAGCTGGAATGAGAAAGGCAAATCAAGACCGATGCGAACCAAGTCTTCGTTTAATTTAAAAATCTCTTCAGGCGTGCCCTCTGCATATTTCCTGCCGCCGTTCATCACAATGATCCTGTCCGCCCTTGCGGCTTCTTCCAGATCATGTGTTATCGAAATGACGGTGGCCATGCCCTGATCTTTTAAGCGTCTGACAGTATCAAGGACTTCTTCTCTCCCAATCGGGTCAAGCATGGATGTCGCTTCATCCAAAATCATAATATCAGGACGCGCGGCAATAATTCCCGCGATCGCCACTCTTTGTTTTTGACCTCCGGAGAGATGGTGCGGCTCTTGATCAAGAAAATCCTGCATATTGACTTGTGTGACAGCCCAATCTACTCTCTCAATCATTTCTTCGCGCGGAACACCATTGTTTTCTAAACCAAAAGCCACATCATCGCGAACAGTCGTTCCGACAAATTGGTTATCGGGATTCTGAAAGACCATCCCTATTTTTTTTCGCACATCCCACACGGTATCCTCAGTCAGTTTGATGCCGCCGACTTCAATTTCTCCGGCCTCGGGCAAAATCAGCCCGTTCAGCGCTCTGGCCAAAGTCGACTTCCCTGAACCGTTGTGGCCTACGATAGCAAGCCATTCTCCTTCGTATACCTCCAGACTCACACCGTCCAGCGCTGGTCTTTCCGCATCTTTGCGGTATCGGAATAGAATGTCTTTTACGGATATAAGCTGCTTTTGATCCATGGGCGCCTGGCCTCCTCTCAGCTATAGCTCTGCTTGTCTGTCTCATGATAAAAAGTTCTGATATCTAAAAAAAGGGCATAGATCCAGTTAGAAACTGTCCCGCCCTTCTTTAGATACACAAAAATATGTGATTAAACCAATTCGATGATTGCCATTGGTGCACCGTCACCACGGCGAGGACCAAGCTTCATAATACGTGTGTATCCGCCTTGGCGCTCCTCGTAACGAGTTGCAATGTCAGAGAACAATTTTTGAAGTGCATCTTGGTTATTTTCTTCATTAGCAACCTCGTTGCGAATGTATGCAGCAGCTTGACGACGAGCATGCAAGTCACCGCGCTTACCAAGAGTGATCATCTTTTCAACAACAGAGCGAAGTTCTTTCGCACGTGTTTCAGTTGTTTCAATTCTTTCGTTGATGATCAAATCTGTTGTAAGATCACGAAGCATAGCTTTACGCTGTGAACTCGTACGTCCTAGTTTTCTGTATGACATGTGATGTCCCCTCCTTTAATGGAATGCTGTTTCTAAATAAAAAACACACGAAAATCCTAGTTCACATGGAAACTAGATCAATCGTCTTTGCGAAGGCCGAGTCCAAGTTCTTCAAGTTTCGCTTTCACTTCTTCAAGTGATTTGCGTCCCAGATTGCGAACTTTCATCATATCTTCTTCCGTCTTGTTCGCAAGTTCTTGAACCGTGTTAATGCCCGCACGCTTCAAGCAGTTGTAAGAACGGACAGAAAGGTCAAGTTCCTCAATCGTCATTTCAAGAACTTTTTCTTTTTGGTCCTCTTCTTTTTCAACCATGATTTCAGCATGCTGAGCTTCGTCAGTTAAACCGACGAATATATTAAGGTGTTCAGTTAAAATCTTTGAACCGAGCGCAATTGCTTCCTTCGGTCCAGTGCTTCCGTCAGTCCAAACATCAAGTGTAAGTTTGTCATAGTTTGCAACCTGGCCTACACGAGTGTTTTCTACCTGATAAGATAAACGAGAAACTGGCGTAAAGATTGAATCGATCGGAATCACGCCGATTGGCTGATCGTCTCTTTTGTTCGAATCAGCAGGTGTATACCCACGTCCTCTTTGTGCAGTAAGGCGAACTCGGAAACTCGCATTCTCACCAAGAGTCGCGATATGAAGATCCGGATTAAGGATTTCAACATCGCTGTCGTGTGTAATATCAGCTGCTGTGACAGTTCCTTCGCCCTGTACATCAATTTCAAGCGTCTTCTCTTCATCAGAGTAGATTTTCAATGCAAGCTTTTTAATGTGCAAGATTATCGTTGTAACATCTTCCACAACGCCTTCGATTGTCGAGAATTCGTGCAGTACACCATCTATCTGGATCGATGTTACAGCGGCACCAGGGAGTGAGGATAAGAGGATACGACGTAAGGAGTTACCCAGAGTTGTACCATATCCACGCTCAAGCGGCTCTACGACAAACTTACCAAATTTGGCATCGTCGCTGATTTCAACCGTTTCGATTTTTGGTTTTTCAATCTCGATCATTACTTAAAACCCTCCTTCAAAACGTCGAAACCTCGAATAGAATCATATGAGATTCCATCCGAAATTCCCCATTGTTTAGTCCCGTATGTGCTCAGGCAACGAGTCGGTGCATTCGTTTCATAAATAACTGTATCATAACCCATTATTGACAGGGACACAAAATCTATACAAACAAATTACACGCGGCGACGTTTTGGTGGACGGCATCCATTATGAGGAACAGGAGTTACGTCTCTGATAGCTGTAACTTCAAGCCCGGCAGCTTGTAAAGCACGGATTGCAGCTTCACGGCCAGAACCTGGTCCTTTAACAGTTACTTCAAGAGTTTTAAGTCCGTGTTCGATTGAACCTTTAGCAGCTGTTTCAGCAGCCATTTGCGCAGCAAAAGGAGTAGATTTACGAGAACCTCTGAATCCTAGAGCTCCGGCACTTGACCAAGAAATAGCATTACCATGAGTATCAGTGATCGTAACGATCGTGTTGTTGAAAGTTGAACGAATATGAGCGATTCCTGACTCAATATTCTTTTTCACGCGACGTTTACGCGTGTTTTGTTTACGAGCAGCAGCCATTGTTTAGGTACCTCCCTTACTTATTTTTTCTTGTTAGCTACAGTACGACGCGGACCTTTACGAGTACGCGCATTGTTTTTAGAGTTTTGTCCGCGAACAGGCAAACCTCTGCGATGGCGGATTCCGCGGTAGCTTCCGATTTCGATCAGACGCTTGATGTTAAGAGAAACTTCACGGCGAAGGTCACCTTCTACTTTCAGTTTGTCAATAACATCACGGATTTTACCAAGTTCTTCTTCAGTAAGATCACGCACACGAGTATCTTCAGAAACACCAGCCTCTTTCAAGACTTGCTGAGCCGTTGTGCGGCCAATTCCGAAGACATATGTTAAAGAAATAACAACACGTTTGTCACGTGGGATATCTACACCAGCAATACGAGCCATTCTCTGGGCACCTCCTTATTAATTATCCTTGTTTTTGTTTATGCTTTGGATTTTCACAGATCACCATTACTTTTCCTTTTCTGCGAATAACTTTACATTTTTCGCAGATTGGTTTAACTGATGGTCTCACTTTCATGTGTTTCCAACCTCCTTCAGTTTCCGGAGTGCTTTATTTGTAACGGTACGTAATCCTGCCACGAGTTAAGTCATATGGAGATAATTCTACCGTAACTTTGTCTCCAGGTAAAATGCGAATGAAGTGCATGCGGATTTTACCAGATACGTGAGCCAAAACCGTATGGCCATTTTCGAGTTCAACTTTGAACATCGCGTTTGGCAGTGTTTCGACAATCGTACCTTCCACTTCAATTACATCGTCTTTCGCCATTCAAGTGTTCTCCCTTCTTCAAATCAGTAACTTGCTCTCTGACAAATTTCAAAAGAGAAAATCTCAGTTATCCGTTTGTCACACGCCCTGTTTCGTTTATACTGTTCTGAACTTCCGGAGATACGCAATCATAAAGGGTGAATGATTGATATTCTTTTTCTAAGGAGAATGAAATGTACGCTTTTCTCCGTCTGCTTTAGTACACGATGATGAATCTTCATTCCGATGACAGCAGCTAGCCGGTTTTTCTTCCGACCAATTGTAAACCTACAATCTGCCCAGGTGCGGAATGAAAAACATATGTCAAGGAATTCATTTCATCATCTAGACTTTTGTCAGTATATCAAAACCCGTTTCCGTAATCGCAATCGTATGTTCAAAATGAGCACACTTTTTCCCATCTACCGTTACAACCGTCCAGTTGTCAGCCAATGTTTTCACATACCGGCTGCCAGCGTTAACCATCGGTTCTATAGCGAGAACCATACCAGGCTTCAGCCTAGGTCCTTTGTTTGGCGGACCGTAATGAGGAATTTGCGGATCCTCATGCAAGTCTTGACCAACACCATGTCCGACATACTCCCTAACAACTGAAAACTGCTCATTTTCGACATACGTTTGTATTGCGTGGGAAATATTCGACAAACGTTCACCTGGTTTTGCTTCCTTCAAGCCTTTATATAAAGACTCCTCTGTCACTTCCAGCAGTCGTTTATCATCATCACTGATGTTTCCTACCGGATATGTCCAAGCAGAGTCACCATGATAACCATTTAATTTAGCACCGATATCAATGCTGATAATGTCACCGTCACGCAAAACCCTTTTACCGGGTATTCCGTGAACGAGTTCTTCATTAACTGATACACAGATGCTCCCGCGAAACCCATTATACCCCTTAAAAGATGGGATTGCACCCTGCTTCTCAATAAAACGTTCGGCAATTTGATCCAATTCTTTTGTCGAGATTCCTGGTTTAATGTGCTTTTTCATCTCTTCATGAGTCAAAGCCACGATTCGCCCTGCTTCCCGCATGATGCCAAGCTCACGAGGGGTCTTACAGATAATCATTTGCTCAATCCTCCAAGAAGCTCTTTCACATCTTTGTACACGTCGTTAATGTCCTGCTGGCCATTGACGTTGACAAGATACCCTTTCTCAGAATAAAAATCGAGTAAAGGCTGAGTCTGCTTCATGTTGACCTCAAGCCGTTTTGAGACGGTTTCCTCATTATCATCTGCCCGTTGATAAAGGTCTCCTCCGTCTTTATCACAAACACCCGGCGTTTTCGGCGGATTGAAAACCAAATGATAGGTTGTGCCGCAAACACTGCAAATTCTGCGTCCAGTCAAACGTTCCATTAAAGAGTCTTTGTCTACTTTAATGTTAATGACATAATCAATCGGCTTGCCGTATTCCTCAAGAATGTTTTCAAGAGCTTCAGCCTGAGCGACTGTTCGCGGAAATCCGTCCAGAAGAAAACCTCTTTCACAATCATCTTTGCCGAGTCTTTCTTTGACAATGCCGATTGTGACTTCGTCCGGTACGAGCTCGCCTTTATCAATATAAGACTTTGCTTCGAGTCCGAGTGGTGTTTCTTCTTTCATAGCAGCACGGAACATATCTCCCGTTGAGATATGAGGTATCCCATAATCCTCAACAATTCGTTCTCCCTGTGTGCCTTTACCGGCTCCAGGAAGTCCCATTAAGACTAAGTTCATTCGGATTTCCCCCGTCCTCTCTTATTTAGAGGAATGGTTAAAACCAGTCCTCTAATTTTTCATAAATCCTCGGTAATTACGTTTCACTAACTGGCTCTCCAGCTGCTTCATTGTCTCCAAGGCTACCCCGACGACAATTAACAATGATGTTCCGCCAATCTGTGCACTTTGAGGCAATCCAGCGAATTGAATGAAAAAGATAGGAAGAATGGAAATCACGGCTAAGAATATAGAACCCACAAACGTAAGTCGATACAAAATGCTCGTAATTCTATCTTGAGTCATTTTCCCTGGACGAACCCCCGGGATATAGCCACCCTGTTTTTTAAGGTTATCAGCCATTTGTTCAGGGTTTACCTGCACAAAAGCATAGAAGTACGTAAAGGCGATAATTAATGCGACATAAACCGCCATGCCCACCGGATGTGTATTGTCAAAGTTGGCTTGAATCCACTTTGTCACATTGTTTTCTCCGAAAAATGACGCGATAGTACGCGGCGTAATAAGAAACGCAACCGCAAAGATTACCGGAATAACCCCTGCAGGATTCACTTTAAGCGGAAGGTGAGTTGACTGGCCTCCGCCAACAGGTGAACGACCTTGCCCTTTTGCATATTGAATCGCGATTTTGCGTACGGCCTGCTGAATGAAAATAACACCAACAATAACGGCCAAAATCGCAATCACCAGTAAAGCGATTTTTACAATATGAATAAACAGCTGATCGCTGCTGCCGACAAATTGAGTCTCATAAATCTGCCCAACAGTTTTCGGAATACTAGCCACAATCCCCGCGAAGATGATGATCGAAATTCCGTTACCTACTCCATTGGAAGTAATTTGTTCTCCCAGCCACATTAAAAAAGCAGTTCCTCCAGTGAGTACTAAAGCAATAATCAGATATGTCGATATGCCGGATTTCTCAATCAGCATACCGTTTGCCAGGTTGTTAAACCCGTAAGACATACCTAATGCCTGGATAAAACCAAGCACAATCGTAAAATATCTCGTGAACTGAGCTAATTTACGGCGGCCGACCTCACCTTGCTTAGACCACTCGGTAAACTTCGGCACAACATCCATCTGAAGCAGCTGAATGATGATTGAAGCAGTGATGTAAGGCGTAATTCCCATCGCAAAAATGGAGAACTGATAAAGCGCACCGCCGCCAAATGTATTAAGGAGATCAAAAACCCCCATCGAACTTTGTGTCTGCAACGCCTGAGCATTTACATATGGCACAGGGATAAACGCACCTATGCGAAAGACGATAAGCATGAGTAATGTAAAAATGATTTTATTCCGAATATCACTCACACGCATAAAGTTGGAGATTGTCTTAAACAAGTTAGATCACCTCAGCTGTACCGCCAGCAGCTTCAACAGCTTCTTTCGCAGAAGCAGAGAATTTATTGGCTTTTACAGTTAATTTTTTCTCTAATTTACCGTTGCCAAGAATCTTTACTCCTGCATTAAGTTTGCTAATAACACCAGTCTCAAGAAGAAGTTCAGGAGTGACTTCCGTTCCTTCCGCAAAACCGTTCAATTTGTCTACGTTCACAATAGCGTATTCCTTACGGTTGATGTTTGTAAAACCGCGTTTAGGAAGACGTTGGAATAAAGGCATTTGTCCCCCCTCGAATCCAGGGCGTACACCGCCGCCAGAACGAGCGTTTTGACCTTTGTGACCTTTACCAGCTGTTTTACCGTTACCAGAACCAATACCACGACCTACGCGATTGCGTACTTTACGTGAACCTTCTGAAGGCTTTAATTCATGAAGTTTCATTAGGACACCTCCTTAGCCTATAATTTATTTTTATTGTTCTTTAACAGAAACTAGATGAGATACTTTATTAATCATACCGCGGATCGCAGCGTTATCTTCATGAACGACAGTTTGGTTTGTTTTCTTTAAACCAAGTGTTCTTACAGTAACGCGCTGATCTTCCGGGCGACCGATTACACTGCGTTTGAGGGTAATTTCTAATTTAGCCATTAATGTTCCCTCCTTATCCTAACAGTTCTTCTACAGATTTTCCACGAAGCTTCGCAACCTCTTCGGCACGTTTAAGCTCACTTAAACCTTGAAGTGTTGCACGGATCATGTTGATCGGTGTGTTAGAACCTAAAGACTTAGAAAGGATATCAGCAACGCCAGCAAGCTCAAGTACCGCACGTACAGGGCCTCCAGCGATAACTCCAGTACCTTCAGAAGCAGGTTTCAACAAGATATTGCCTGCACCGAAACGTCCGATGATTTCGTGTGGAATCGTAGTTCCAACCATTGGTACTTCAATCAAATTCTTTTTCGCATCTTCAACAGCTTTGCGGATTGCTTCAGGTACTTCTTGTGCTTTACCAGTACCGAAACCTACGTGACCGTTTTTGTCACCGACAACGACTAGAGCTGCGAAACGGAAACGACGACCACCTTTAACAACTTTCGCTACGCGGTTAACCGTAACTAAGCGTTCTTCTAACTCTAATTTGCTTGGGTCAATACGACGCATAATCATGTGTCCCTCCTTTTTTTATTAAAATTTCAGTCCGGCTTCACGAGCTGCATCGGCCAGAGCTTTTACACGTCCATGGTATAAGTATCCGCCGCGGTCAAATACTACGTCAGAAACACCTTTCTCAGAAGCGCGTTTCGCAACGAGTTCACCGACTTTAGCAGCAGCAGCGCTGTCACCAGTGCTTTCCACGTTCAAATCTTTATCGAGAGTAGAGGCACTAGCAAGTGTAACGCCATTTACATCATCGATGATTTGAGCATAAATGTGTTTGTTTGAACGGAACACATTCAGACGAGGTCTTTCAGCTGTGCCTGAAAGTTTAGCACGAACACGGGCATGTCTTTTTTGACGAGCAGCATTTTTGCTAGTTTTCGTAATCATCCTTAGGTCACTCCTTTCTTCACTTTAAGCGGTCTTACTTAGCAGATTTACCTTCTTTACGGCGAACAACTTCACCTTCGTAGCGGATTCCTTTACCTTTGTAAGGCTCTGGAGAACGTACAGCGCGGATGTTAGCAGCGATAGCTCCTACACGCTCTTTGTCTGTACCTTTTACAACTACTTTAGTTTGAGAAGGAACTTCGATTTCGATGCCCTCTTCAGGAACGATCTCAACAGGGTGAGAGTATCCAACGTTTAAAACAAGTTTGTTTCCGGATTTAGCCGCACGATAACCGACACCGACTAATTCCAAACCTCTTTCAAATCCTTTAGATACGCCTTCAACCATGTTTCCAAGCAGACTGCGAGTCGTACCATGCAGCGCACGGTGCTCTTTGTGATCAGAAGGACGAGTAACTGTAAGCACGTTGTCCTCAATTTTGATTTCCATATCAGGATGGAAAGTACGAGTTAATTCTCCTTTTGGTCCTTTTACAGCTACAGTGTTGCCTTCGTTCAGCGTTACTGTAACTCCAGAAGGGATCTCAAGCAGTTTTTTTCCTACACGAGACATACTAAAACACCTCCATTCTTGTTAAACTTCTTACCAAACGTATGCTAGAACTTCTCCACCAGCTTGTTTTGCACGGGCTTCTTTGTCCGTTAAAACACCTTGTGATGTAGAAATAATCGCGATTCCAAGACCGTTAAGTACGCGAGGTACTTCATTTGATTTAGCGTATACACGCAAACCTGGTTTGCTGATTCTTTTAAGACCAGTGATAACGCGCTCGTTGTTTTGTCCGTATTTCAAGAAAACGCGGATGATACCTTGTTTGCTGTCTTCTACGAACTCAACGTCACGAATGAAACCTTCACGCTTTAAAATGTCAGCAATTTCTCTTTTCAATTTAGAAGCAGGAATTTCAAGCTTCTCATGACGTACCATGTTTGCATTGCGAATACGAGTCAGCATATCTGCAATTGGATCTGTCATAACCATTATATAATTACCTCCTTCCCATTCTTGGGGATTACCAGCTGGCTTTTTTCACGCCAGGAATTTGTCCTTTATATGCAAGCTCACGGAAACAAATACGGCAAAGTTTAAATTTACGAATGACTGAGTGCGGACGTCCGCAGCGTTCACAGCGAGTGTACTCTTGCACTTTAAACTTTGGTGTACGTTGTTGTTTCGCAATCATTGACTTTTTAGCCACGATTTCGCCTCCCTTTCATTGATTATTTCTGGAACGGCATACCTACTTGAGTTAATAGCTCACGAGCCTCTTCGTCAGAGTTAGCAGTCGTTACGATAACGATGTCCATTCCGCGAACCTTTGTTACTTTATCGTAGTCAATTTCAGGGAAGATTAACTGTTCTTTGATACCAAGAGTGTAGTTTCCGCGACCGTCGAAAGATTTCTTAGAAATCCCGCGGAAGTCACGTACACGCGGTAAAGATACAGAAATAAGTTTATCAAGGAAATCATACATGCGCTCTCCGCGAAGAGTTACTTTCGCACCGATAGGCATTCCCTCACGAAGACGGAATCCAGCAATTGATTTCTTCGCACGAGTAACGACAGGTTTTTGACCTGCGATAAACGTTAATTCTTCAACAGCACTGTCGATTGCTTTCGCGTTTTGAACAGCATCACCAACACCCATGTTGATTACGATTTTTTCGATTTTTGGCACCTGCATAACAGAGTCGTAGTTGAACTTCGTCATTAAAGCAGGTGAAATTTCTTTATTGTACTTTTCTTTAAGGCGGTTCATGAGATAGACCTCCCTTCCTTTAAATACTATTTATCTAAGACTTGCCCAGATTTTTTTGCAACACGAACTTTTTTGCCATCTTCCACTTTGTATCCTACGCGAGTCACTTCACCTGTTTTAGGATCGAGCGGCATAACGTTTGATACATGAATTGGCGCCTCTTGATTAGAAATACCGCCTTGAGGGTTTGCTTGAGTTGGTTTAGAGTGCTTCTTCACCATGTTTACGCCCTCAACTAGAACGCGGTCCTTTTTAGGGAAAGCAGCAAGGATTGTACCTTGTTTGCCTTTATCTTTACCAGAGATAACCATTACTTTATCGCCTTTTTTCACATGCATCCTGATCGCACCTCCTTGAGTAAGGCATTTATTTCATTAGATAACTTCTGGAGCCAGAGAAACAATTTTCATGAAGTTGTTTTCACGTAATTCACGGGCAACCGGTCCGAAGATACGAGTCCCACGCGGGCTCTTGTCGTCACGGATGATAACACATGCATTCTCATCGAAGCTGATGTATGATCCGTCAGTTCTGCGTGCTCCGCTTTTTGTGCGAACGATAACAGCTCTTACGACTTCACCTTTTTTGACAACGCCTCCTGGTGTTGCTTGTTTAACCGTGCAAACAATTACATCACCAATGTTAGCCGTTTTACGTCCAGAACCGCCAAGAACTTTAATAGTAAGTACCTCACGCGCACCGGAGTTGTCAGCAACTTTTAAACGAGTCTCTTGTTGAATCATTATTTGTTACCTCCCTTCGGAAAAAGAATTCCGAACTTTATTAGATAATAACAGCTTCTTCGACAACTTCTACTAGACGAAAACGCTTAGTTGCAGATAATGGACGAGTTTCCATGATCTTTACGATGTCTCCGATTTTAGCTTGGTTATTTTCATCATGTGCTTTGAATTTCTTCGAGTATTTTACGCGTTTACCGTAAATAGGATCCTTTTTGTATGTTTCAACAACAACAGTGATGGTTTTATCCATTTTGTCAGAAACAACACGGCCTTGGTAAACTTTGCGTTGGTTACGTTCGCTCATGCTCACGACCTCCCCTCAGTGATTATTTGTTGGCAGCAATTTCTCTTTCACGAATCACAGTTTTCATGCGCGCGATAGCTTTGCGCACTTCACGAATGCGAGCAGTATTTTCAAGTTGTCCTGTCGCTAATTGAAAGCGAAGATTGAAAAGTTCTTCTTTAAGAGACTTTACTTTTTGTTCAATTTCAGCAGTGGTAAGGTCACGAATTTCATTAGCTTTCATTTGATTCACCACCAATTTCTTCACGTTTTACGAACTTCGTTTTAATTGGCAATTTGTGAGATGCAAGGCGAAGAGCTTCACGAGCTACCTCTTCAGACACACCAGAAATTTCAAATAAAACTTTGCCCGGTTTTACAACAGCTACCCAGCCTTCAGGAGCCCCTTTACCGGAACCCATCCGTACCTCAAGCGGTTTAGCAGTGTAAGGTTTTGAAGGGAAAATTTTAATCCAAACTTTACCGCCACGTTTCATGTAACGAGTCATCGCAATACGTGCAGCTTCGATTTGGCGGTTCGTGATCCAAGAAGCTTCAAGAGCCTGGATACCGTACTCACCAAAATGTACTTCAGTACCGCCTTTAGCGCGACCGCGCATTTTTCCGCGATGCTCTCTGCGATATTTAACGCGTTTTGGTAATAACATATTATTTTCCTCCTTCCTCAGTTTTCTTCTTAGTAGGAAGAACCTCTCCACGATAGATCCAGACTTTTACACCAAGCTTACCGTAAGTTGTGTCAGCTTCAGATGTTGCATAGTCGATGTCAGCACGCAAAGTGTGCAATGGAACAGTTCCTTCACTGTAGTATTCAGAACGAGCAATGTCAGCTCCGCCAAGACGGCCGGAAACCATTGTTTTCACACCTTGTGCTCCAGCACGCATAGTGCGTTGGATTTGTTGTTTCTGCGCACGGCGGAAAGAAATACGGTTTTCTAGTTGACGAGCGATGTTGTCAGCTACAAGCTGAGCATCAAGATCTGCTCTTTTGATTTCAAGAATGTTAATGTGTACACGCTTGCCAGTAAGGCTGTTAAGGGCTTTACGAAGTGCTTCAACTTCAGATCCGCCTTTACCGATTACCATACCAGGCTTAGCAGTGTGGATCGTAATGTTAACGCGGTTTGCTGCGCGCTCGATTTCTACTTTAGAAACAGAAGCGTCAGAAAGGCGTTTGCTAATGAATTCACGAATTTTTAAATCTTCGTGCAGGAAGTCAGCGTAATCTTTACCAGCGTACCACTTAGATTCCCAATCACGAATGACTCCGATACGAAGACCGACTGGATTTACCTTTTGACCCACTACTTATCCCTCCTTCTTTTCTGATACAACGATTGTAATGTGGCTCGTACGTTTGTTGATTTGGCTCGCACGTCCCATAGCACGCGGGCGGAATCTTTTTAACGTTGGGCCTTCGTCAACAAATGCCTGAGAAATAACCAGATTGTTAGCGTCCATCTCGTAGTTGTGCTCAGCATTTGCGATAGCAGATTTTAAAACTTTTTCGATGATCGGAGAAGCAGCTCTCGGAGTTAAGTTCAGGATAGATACTGCTTCGCCTACTTGCTTACCTCGAATCAGGTCCATTACTAGACGTGCTTTACGAGGAGCAATACGGACTGTTCTTGCAACAGCTTTAGCTTGCATTTAAAAGCCTCCTCTCTTAGCGTCTTGTTTTTTTATCGTCACTGGCGTGGCCTTTGTAAGTACGAGTCGGTGCGAATTCGCCCAACTTGTGGCCTACCATGTCTTCAGAAATGAATACAGGCACGTGTTTACGTCCGTCATATACTGCGATAGTGTGACCGATAAATTGTGGGAAAATAGTTGAACGGCGAGACCAAGTTTTTACAACTTGTTTCTTGTCCGTTTCATTTAATTTCTCGATTTTTGTCATCAAGTGTCCATCGACAAATGGTCCTTTTTTCAAGCTGCGAGCCATTTTGGAACCTCCCTTCGTGATTGCACTACGGTCCGAAATGAACCGTAGACAACCCCGTTATTTATTTTTACGACGACGTACGATAAATTTATCAGATTTGTTCTTTTTCTTACGTGTCTTGAATCCAAGAGTCGGTTTGCCCCAAGGAGACATTGGTGATTTACGTCCGATTGGCGCGCGACCTTCACCACCACCGTGTGGGTGATCATTAGGGTTCATTACAGAACCGCGGACTGTAGGGCGGATGCCTTTCCAGCGAGAGCGTCCTGCTTTACCAACGTTGATAAGTTCGTGCTGCTCGTTACCTACTTGACCGATAGAAGCGCGGCAAGCAGAAAGGATCATGCGAACTTCACCAGAGTTAAGACGTACAAGAACGTATTTGCCTTCTTTACCAAGAACCTGAGCAGATGTACCAGCTGAACGTACAAGCTGTCCGCCTTTACCAGGTTTTAATTCAATGTTATGCACAACTGTACCAACTGGGATGTTGATAAGCGGAAGTGCGTTACCTACTTTGATGTCAGCTTCAGGGCCGGACATGATTTCAGTACCTACTTGAATTCCTTTTGGTGCAAGAATGTAACGTTTTTCTCCGTCTACATAGTTGATTAGTGCAATGTTAGCTGAACGGTTTGGATCGTACTCAACTGTAGCAACGCGTCCAGGTATACCATCTTTATCGCGTTTAAAGTCGATAACACGGTATTGGCGTTTGTGTCCGCCACCTTGGTGACGTACAGTCAATTTACCTTGGTTGTTACGTCCGCCTTTTTTGTGAAGGGGAGCAAGCAAGGATTTTTCCGGCTGGTCAGTCGTGATTTCAGCAAAATCTGAAGTTGTCATGCCACGACGTCCGTTAGAGGTCGGTTTATACTTTTTAATCGCCATTTTGAATTTCCCTCCTTCTTTTTACAGATAATTAAGCTTCAAAAATTTCGATTTCTTTGCTGTCTGCAGTAAGTTTTACGATCGCTTTTCTGCGACGGCTAGTCATACCAGTGTAGCGGCCGACACGTTTTGATTTCCCTTTGTAGTTCATGATGTTGACTTTGTCAACTTTCACTCCAAAGATACTTTCAACTGCATCTTTCACTTCTGTTTTGTTAGCTCTTACATCAACTTCAAAAGTATATTTTTTTTCAGTCATTAAATCAGCAGAACGTTCAGTAATGACGGGGCGCTTAAGAACATCACGAGGATCTTTCATTATGCAAGCACCTCCTCTACTTTTTCAACCGCAGCTTTTGTAATCAGAAGCTTCTCGTGGTTGACAACGTCTAACACGTTGATTCCGTTAGCTTGAACAACTGTAACTCCAGGGATGTTGCGTGCAGAAAGAGATACTGCTTCGTTTGCATCCGCAGTTACGATTAAAGCTTTTTTCTCAACAGATAATCCTTTAAGGATAGCTGCCATTTCTTTTGTTTTAACCGTATCAAGAGTAAGATCTTCAAGAACAATAATGTTGTTGTCGTTCACTTTAGAAGACAATACTGATTTGATTGCCAAGCGGCGAACTTTTTTAGGTAATTTGTAAGAATAGCTGCGTGGTGTTGGGCCGAATACGACACCACCTCCGCGCCATTGCGGTGAACGGATTGAACCTTGACGGGCACGACCTGTACCTTTTTGACGCCATGGTTTGCGACCTCCGCCGCGTACTTCAGAACGATTTTTTACTTTGTGAGATCCTTGACGTAAGGAAGCTCTTTGCATAAGAATAGCGTCGAATACTACGCTCTCATTTGGCTCAATTCCAAATACAGACGCGTTTAATTCGATATCACCAGCAGTAGAACCGTTTTGGTTGTATAATGCTACTTTTGGCATGATCAATTTCCTCCTTTCCTAAGAGACTTATTTAGATTTAACAGCACTTTTAACAGTGATTAAAGTTTTTCTCGCACCAGGTACGTTACCTTTAATCAAAAGAAGATTGCGCTCAGCATCTACTTTTACGATTTCAAGGTTTTGGACAGTGATTTGATCTCCGCCCATGCGTCCAGGTAATAGTTTACCTTTGAATACACGGTTAGGATCTACAGGTCCCATTGAACCAGGACGACGGTGGTAGCGTGAACCGTGAGACATAGGTCCGCGAGATTGTCCGTGGCGCTTGATTGCACCTTGGAAACCTTTACCTTTAGATACTCCTGTTACATCTACGATTTCTCCTGCAGAGAAAATTTCAACCTTGACTTCCTGACCAATTTCATACGCATCCATATCCACGCCGCGTAATTCTTTAACGAAGCGCTTAGGAGCAGTTTCCGCTTTTGCAACGTGTCCTTTTTCCGGTTTGTTTGAAAGCTTTTCACGCTTATCGTCAAAACCAAGCTGGATCGCTTCATAGCCATCGTTTTCAGCTGTTTTCTTTTGAAGAACAACGTTTGGAGCTGCTTCAATAACAGTTACCGGGATAAGATCACCGTTCTCTGCGAATACTTGCGTCATACCAATTTTTCTTCCTAAGATTCCTTTGGTCATTCGTCACACCTCCTATTAAGATCATTCTATATTTTAGAATTAAAGTTTGATTTCGATATCGACACCAGATGGTAAGTCTAATCGCATGAGAGCATCAACAGTTTGTGGTGTTGGGTTCACAATGTCGATTAAACGTTTATGTGTACGCATTTCAAATTGCTCACGAGAATCTTTGTATTTGTGCACCGCACGAAGGATTGTGTAAACTGATTTTTCAGTTGGCAACGGAATCGGACCAGATACGCTGGCACCAGAACGTTTTGCCGTTTCAACAATCTTCTCTGCAGATTGATCAAGGATTCTATGATCATATGCTTTTAAACGAATACGAATTTTTTGTTTTGCCATTATTTTCCCTCCTTTTCGCCTACATCACGTTAGACAGTTCTCCGTGAGAAAAACCTGATCACCTTGCCATGGCAAAGCGGCCGGGTGTGTCAGCAACCTCTCACTTCATCGCAGTCAAAGACCAACATACACTATTATACAGAAAATAGACGCATGTTGCAAGGTTTATTTAAAGAACCTTGTGGTTTTCACACTTTGATTATTATACAGGTGATACCATGATTAATCAAGGATATGCCTGTTTTCTTTCAGAGAT
This sequence comes from Bacillus sp. GZB, assembly GCF_001975995.1. Taxonomy (NCBI): domain Bacteria; kingdom Bacillati; phylum Bacillota; class Bacilli; order Caryophanales; family Bacillaceae; genus Bacillus; species Bacillus sp. GZB. The sequence goes on along the minus strand of NZ_MTQG01000021.1, from coordinate 34,098 downwards.
GGAACGATGCGAACCGGCTGACAACTTCGGCAAAGCGATCCGGTTCCTCCAGGTGAGGCGAATGGGCTGAGTTCTCAAACCAATGCCATTCTTTATACGGCGCATCAACCTTCTGATAATATTCATAAGACGTCGTTCCCGGGACCGTCAAATCGTATCTCCCTGACATAAAACAGCACGGTATTATAATAGAAGAAACTGATTCTCCGGCATCAAAGAAAATGAGATCCTCCCACAGGTGTTTCAGGCTGAACATTTGTCCCCGCGCGGCTAAGAAGCTCCCTCTCACACCGTACGGTTCACCAAACAGCATTCGCCCCCCTGCTTTAAGAGCACCGATCGGATGATGGGTAAAGCCCCCTCCCCTCATCTCGATACATAGCAGAAATAACGATCGCTGCAGCTGTTTCTCCCATGGAGGCGCTCCGATAAAGCTCAGCGTCTTTTCCAGCAGGAAATGTTTGCGTTGCCTGCTCCATTCCATCATCAGCCGGTAAGCTTCCATTTCTTCCTTTTGAATATTAACCACCTGACTGATACCGATATACGCATAATACAAATCAGGTCTTTCTTGAAGAACAGGAAGCGCCAGAACTGAACCCCACGAATAGCCGGCGATATATATTTTTTGCCTGCTGAATTGCTTGCATAAGTGTTCGGTCAAATGAATGGTATCGGCTGTCAGCTGATCCAAAGTCATAGATGAACCCGGAATTTCCTTTGAATAAGAGAGACCCGCCCCTCTCTGATCCCAGTTCACAACGGTGAAATGCTTTTCCAGCTTATTCTGGTATTTCCTCGCATAGCCGATTTGAGGCGTGCCGGGACCACCGTGCAAAAACAAAAGCAGCGGATTACTCCTGTCATCACCATTAATCATAATGGTTTGTTCACTGCCATTAATCAGCAATTGCTGAAGCATTGAAATACGATTGGTTTTCTTGAAGTTATCGTTCATCGCTCTGCTCCTAAAATTTGTATACGTTCTATTATACATGTAATCAGCGGGGAAACAAAAAAACGAGGCCCCATAAGGGACCCCGCATTAATGAACGAGTCGATTACTCAGTGATTGTAGAAACAACGCCTGAACCAACTGTACGTCCGCCTTCACGAATAGAGAAACGAGTTCCTTCTTCGATAGCGATTGTAGAGATAAGTTCAACGATCATTTCAGTGTTATCTCCAGGCATAACCATTTCTACGCCTTCTGGAAGATTGATGATACCAGTTACGTCAGTTGTACGGAAGTAGAACTGAGGACGGTAGTTAGAGAAGAATGGAGTATGACGTCCACCCTCTTCTTTAGAAAGAACGTAAACTTCAGCTTTGAATTTGCTGTGTGGAGTGATTGTACCTGGTTTAGCAAGTACTTGTCCACGTTGGATGTCTTCACGAGCTACACCGCGAAGAAGTGCACCGATGTTGTCTCCAGCTTCAGCGTAGTCAAGAAGCTTACGGAACATTTCAACACCTGTAACAGTTGTTTTGCTGTTTTCTTCTTGAAGACCGATGATTTCAACTTCGTCACCGACTTTAACTTGTCCGCGTTCTACACGGCCAGTAGCAACTGTACCACGACCAGTGATTGAGAATACGTCCTCAACTGGCATCATGAATGGTTTGTCAGTGTCGCGTTCTGGAGTTGGGATGTACTCATCAACTGCAGCCATAAGTTCAAGAATTTTTTCTTCGTACTCAGCGTCACCTTCAAGAGCTTTAAGAGCAGAACCTTTAACAACTGGTACATCATCACCAGGGAAGTCGTATTCGCTAAGAAGATCGCGAACTTCCATTTCAACAAGCTCAAGAAGCTCTTCGTCGTCTACCATGTCGCATTTGTTAAGGAATACTACGATGTATGGTACACCAACGTTTTTAGAAAGAAGGATGTGCTCACGAGTTTGTGGCATTGGGCCATCAGCAGCAGATACTACAAGGATAGCTCCGTCCATTTGAGCAGCACCAGTGATCATGTTTTTAACATAGTCAGCGTGTCCTGGGCAGTCAACGTGTGCATAGTGACGAGTGTCAGTTTCGTACTCAACGTGTGCAGTAGAGATTGTGATACCGCGCTCACGTTCTTCTGGAGCACCATCAATTTGATCGTACGCCATAGCTGTACCTTTACCAGATTTCTTATGAAGTACTGTTGAGATAGCAGCAGTTAATGTTGTTTTACCATGGTCAACGTGTCCAATTGTACCGATATTGGCATGTGATTTGGAACGGTCGAATTTTTCTTTAGCCATTCTAAAATCCTCCTTAAGAGCTTTTAATTAGTAATGTATAGAGTGATAGAAAGTGAAAGCAAGCTCTCACTTCCTCATCTTACAATAGTAGTTATACTTGAGTTAAGTGGCAAAATCAATTATTCGCCTTTATTTTTTTTGATAATTTCTTCAGCGATGCTCTTCGGCACTTCTTCGTAGTGATCCATGAACATTGTGAACGTACCGCGTCCTTGCGTGTTAGAACGAAGGGCAGTAGCGTAACCGAACATTTCAGCAAGAGGTACCATCGCACGCACAACTTGAGCGTTACCGCGAGCTTCCATACCTTCTACGCGTCCGCGACGAGAAGTAACATCACCCATGATGTCTCCCATGTATTCTTCAGGAATAACAACTTCAACTTTCATGATTGGTTCAAGAAGAACTGGGTTACATTTGCTGACTGCATTTTTCAATGCCATAGAAGCAGCGACTTTAAACGCCATTTCGTTTGAGTCAACATCATGGTAAGATCCATCAAAAAGTTTCGCCTTGATGTCGATTAGCGGGAATCCGGCTAGGACACCATTTTCAAGAGAGTCTTCAAGACCTGCTTGTACGGCTGGGATGTATTCACGAGGAACAACACCACCGACGATTGCGTTTTCGAATTCAAAGCCAGCGCCTTCTTCGTTCGGTTCAAATTCGATCCAAACGTGACCGAACTGACCGCGTCCGCCTGATTGACGTACGAATTTACCTTCAACTTTTGCACCGGTACGGAATGTCTCACGGTACGCAACTTGAGGAGCACCAACGTTAGCTTCAACTTTGAACTCACGCTTCATACGATCAACAATGATATCAAGGTGAAGCTCACCCATACCAGAGATGATTGTTTGACCCGTTTCAGGGTTAGTTTGTGTACGGAATGTAGGATCTTCTTCAGCAAGTTTCGCTAAAGCGATACCCATTTTATCTTGGTCAGCTTTTGATTTAGGCTCAATCGCTACGTCGATAACAGGCTCTGGGAATTCCATTGATTCAAGGATTACAAGATCCTTCTCATCACATAGAGTATCTCCAGTAGAAGTATCTTTTAGACCTACAGCAGCTGCGATGTCTCCAGCGTAAACAGTAGAGATCTCTTCACGGCTGTTAGCGTGCATTTGAAGGATACGTCCTACGCGCTCACGCTTGCCTTTTGTAGAGTTCTTTACATATGAACCGGAATCAAGTGTACCGGAATATACGCGGAAGAATGTCAGCTTACCGACATAAGGGTCAGTCATAACTTTAAATGCAAGTGCAGAGAATGGCTCTTCATCAGAAGAATGACGAACGATCTCTTCATCTGTATCAGGACGTACACCTTTGATTGCAGCAACATCAGTTGGCGCAGGAAGGTAGTCAAGAACAGCATCAAGTACAAGCTGAACACCTTTGTTTTTGAAAGCAGAACCAACAAGTACAGGGTAGAATTCAACATTCAGTGTACCTTTACGGATAGCAGCTTTCAGTTCAGGGATAGTGATTTCTTCACCTTCAAGGTACTTTTCCATAAGCTCTTCATCAAGCTCAGCTACAGCTTCAATCAGGCTGCTGCGAAGCTCTTCAGCTTGTTCTTTGTACTCTTCAGGGATTTCTTTCGCATCTGAACGAGTTCCAAGGTCATCTTCGTAGAAATACGCAACGTTTTCTACTAAGTCGATGATACCTTCGAAGTTGTCTTCAGCGCCGATCGGCAATTGAATTGCGTGAGCGTTAGCTTGAAGACGGTCTCTTAAAGTGCCTACAGAGTAAAGGAAGTCTGCGCCGATTTTGTCCATTTTGTTGACAAATACAACACGCGGTACTCCGTAAGTTGTTGCTTGGCGCCATACTGTTTCTGTCTGAGGCTCAACACCTGATTGAGCATCAAGTACGGCAACCGCACCATCAAGTACACGGAGTGAACGTTCAACTTCAACTGTGAAGTCTACGTGTCCCGGTGTATCGATGATGTTTACACGGTAACCTTTCCACTGTGCAGTCGTTGCCGCAGAAGTGATTGTGATACCGCGTTCTTGTTCCTGCTCCATCCAGTCCATTTGCGAAGCACCTTCGTGAGTTTCGCCAATTTTGTGGATACGGCCTGTGTAGAACAAGATCCGTTCTGTAGTAGTCGTTTTACCGGCATCGATGTGAGCCATGATCCCGATATTACGAGTTTTTTCTAAGGAGAACTCTCTTGCCATTGGGTAATTTCTCCTTCCTTATTAGGGAATTATTATTTTGATTATATGAATCCTACCAGCGGTAGTGAGCAAATGCTTTGTTCGCTTCTGCCATCTTGTGAGTGTCTTCACGTTTCTTAACGGCAGCACCAGTGTTGTTAGCTGCATCAAGAATTTCGTTAGCCAGGCGCTCTTCCATTGTTTTTTCTCCGCGAAGACGCGCATAGTTAACCAACCAGCGAAGACCAAGAGTTGTACGGCGTTCAGGACGAACTTCTACAGGCACTTGGTAGTTAGCTCCACCTACACGGCGTGCTTTTACTTCAAGTACAGGCATGATGTTTTTCAATGCTTGTTCGAAAACCTCCATTGCATCATTGCCAGTGCGTTCTTTAATGATATCGAATGACTTGTATAGGATTGTTTGAGATTTACCTTTTTTACCGTCGATCATCATTTTGTTGATCAGGCGGGATACCAGCTTAGAGTTGTAAAGCGGATCAGGTAAAACATCTCTTTTTGCTACAGGACCTTTACGTGGCATCTGAATATCCTCCCTTCATAGTTTTAATGATTTATTTGATTACTTTGCTTTAGGACGTTTCGTACCGTATTTAGAACGGCCTTGCGCACGGTTTTCAACTCCGGCAGTATCAAGCGCGCCACGAACGATGTGGTAGCGTACCCCCGGTAAGTCTTTTACACGTCCGCCGCGGATCAGTACAACGCTGTGCTCTTGCAGGTTGTGACCGATACCAGGAATGTAGGCAGTAACCTCGATTCCGTTAGTCAAACGAACACGAGCATATTTACGAAGTGCTGAGTTCGGTTTTTTCGGTGTCATTGTACCCACACGAGTACATACCCCGCGTTTTTGTGGAGAAGATACGTTAGTGTGCTCTTTTTTAAAGCTGTTGTATCCTTTGTTTAGTGCAGGTGACTTAGAGTTTTCAACTTTGCTCACGCGTCCCTTGCGAATTAGCTGATTAATTGTAGGCATGTTGTGTTCCTCCCTTCATTACGTTTTATAACCCACATACCCAGGTGGTTCATCATTAGGCAAAAAACAATGTCTTTACACAAGAATGATATCTTATATAAAAACAAAAAGTACGCTATAACATAATGGCAACAGCTGCTGCTCCCACTTCAATTCCGCAGGCTTTGCCGAGCTTTTTCATGGAATCCACCATACAGACAGCGGTATTTTGGTTCTTTGCAAGCTGGATAACGCCAGCTGTAAGAACTGAATCCGCGTCTTTTGCCACGACGACTTCCTTCACTGAACCTCGTTTTAGAGCTTTCACTGTTTGCTTCGTACCAATAATAATTGATTTGGCCTGTGATACTTTATCATAAGACATAAACATATCCTCCAAAGTAACAGGTTTTATTTCGAGCACCTTGGTTATATTATCACTCTGCGGGACGGATGTCAACAACGTATGACATTTTTTAGTGCAGTCCCCCGCCAGAATAATTGTAATACTGAGGAAAAGCTGTCGAAACAGCCTTTCCTGCAGCAGTTTCTATTATTCAGCCGGAACCATATCTTCCGAAGGCTGAACGTTTGAAACAGGTTTTACTTTTCTGTAATTCATCATACCGGTACCGGCCGGAACCAGTTTACCGATGATAACATTCTCTTTCAGGCCGAGAAGTTCATCGCGCTTGCCTTTAATCGCAGCATCTGTAAGAACACGTGTTGTTTCTTGGAATGATGCGGCAGACAAGAATGAATCCGTCTCGAGTGAAGCTTTTGTGATACCGAGAAGGACAGGCCGGCCTGTAGCAGGTCGATTGCCTTCAAGCAGCACTTTTTTGTTCGCTTCTGTAAATTGGTGAATATCAAGCAATGTGCCAGGGAGAACATCAGTATCTCCGGCATCGATCACACGGACTTTGCGAAGCATCTGGCGAACCATTACTTCTACGTGTTTATCGCCGATTTCAACCCCCTGCATACGGTAAACCTTCTGAACCTCATGCAGAAGATATTCCTGAACCGTTGTCAGGTCAGTGACCTTAAGAAGTTCTTTCGGATCGATAGAACCTTCTGTCAGCACTTGACCACGGGTAATCTGATCACCCTCAGCCACTTTCAGGCGTGAGTTGTAAGGTGCCGTGTATGAACGTGTCTCAACAGCGCCCTGAACAACAATCTCCTGCTGTTTGTCGCGGACTTCATTGATTTCGGCAATTGTACCGTCAATCTCAGAAATCGTCGCTTGACCTTTCGGATTACGCGCTTCGAAAAGCTCTTGGATACGCGGAAGACCTTGTGTGATATCGTCTCCGGCAACCCCGCCTGTGTGGAACGTACGCATTGTTAACTGTGTTCCAGGCTCACCGATAGATTGAGCGGCGATAATACCTACTGCTTCGCCGACTTCAACATCAGTTCCGGTTGCAAGGTTACGTCCGTAGCATCGTTTACATACACCATGAGGAGTGTTACATGTGAACGCGGAACGGATCCACACTTCTTCGATTCCGGCTCCAACGATTTCCAGCGCTTTATCTTCATCGATCAATTCATTTTCGTTAATGAGCACAGCACCCGTTTCAGGATGTTTGATCTGTTTTCTGGCGAAACGTCCGATCAGACGCTCTTCCAGACGCTCGATGATTTCCGTGCCTTCTTTGAGCGGTTTTGCAAGAATACCGCGGTCTGTTCCGCAATCTGTTTCACGAATGATAACATCCTGCGCAACATCAACAAGACGGCGTGTAAGGTAACCTGAGTCAGCTGTTTTCAGGGCGGTATCGGCAAGACCTTTACGCGCACCGTGAGTGGAGATAAAGTACTCCAATACTGTCAGACCTTCACGGAAACTTGATTTAATCGGCAATTCAATGATTCGTCCAGCCGGGTTGGCCATCAGACCGCGCATACCCGCAAGCTGTGTAAAGTTAGATGCGTTACCACGGGCTCCTGAGTCACTCATCATGTAGATCGGGTTGACTTCGTCTAATGATTTCATCAGTTTGCCTTGGATAACATCTTTCGCTGAACTCCAAATTGAAATGACTCTTTCATAACGTTCTTCTTCGGTGATTAAACCGCGTCTGAACTGTTTCAGGACATTATCAACTTTGCTTTGTGCTTCTTCAAGGATTTCCTGTTTATCATCGAGAACGACGATATCAGATACCCCTACTGTGATGCCGGCTTTCGTTGAATATCTGAAACCGAGGTTTTTCATGCGGTCAAGCATTTTAGACGTTTCCGTGATATGGAATCGTTTAAAGATTTCCGCGATGATTTTACCGAGAATGCCTTTTTTAAACGGTGCGTTGATCGGCTGCTCAGCAATCACAGCTTTTACGTCAGCACCTTTATCTAAGAAGAAACGGTCAGGTGTCTTCTCTTCAATGTTGCTCTTCGTTGGTTCATTCATGTAAGGGAATGATTCCGGAAGAATTTCATTGAAGACGAGCTTACCGACAGTTGTAATTAACAATTTTGAACGCTGTTCTTCAGTAAATGTCACATTCTTAAGGGAGTTCGCTGCAACAGCTACTCTCGTATGAAGGTGAACATAACCGTTTTGATAAGCAAGAAGCGCTTCGTCCGTATTTTTGAAAACCATACCCTCGCCGACTGCTCCGGCGCGCTCAAGCGTCAGGTAGTAGTTTCCTAATACCATATCCTGAGACGGCGTAACAACCGGTTTACCATCTTTAGGGTTCAAGATGTTTTGGGCCGCAAGCATCAGAATGCGCGCCTCAGCTTGAGCCTCAGCTGATAAAGGTACGTGAACCGCCATTTGGTCACCGTCAAAGTCAGCGTTATAAGCTGTACATACTAACGGGTGAAGACGGATGGCGCGTCCTTCAACAAGCGTCGGTTCGAAAGCCTGGATACCTAATCTGTGAAGAGTAGGGGCACGGTTCAGTAAGACCGGATGCTCCTTAATGACAGATTCAAGTACATCCCATACTTCAGGCTGCACGCGTTCGATTTTGCGTTTTGCGCTCTTGATATTGTGAGCAAGGCCTTTTTCAACAAGCTCTTTCATGACGAAAGGCTTGAAGAGCTCAAGCGCCATTTCCTTCGGCAAACCGCACTGATACATTTTCAGATGCGGACCTACGACGATAACGGAACGTCCTGAGTAGTCTACACGTTTACCGAGAAGGTTCTGACGGAAACGCCCTTGTTTCCCTTTCAGCATGTGAGAAAGAGATTTAAGCGGACGGTTACCCGGTCCGGTAACCGGACGGCCGCGGCGTCCGTTGTCAATCAGAGCGTCGACTGCTTCCTGAAGCATACGTTTTTCGTTCTGAACGATGATGCTTGGCGCGCCGAGGTCTAACAGACGTTTTAAACGGTTATTACGGTTGATGACACGACGGTAAAGGTCGTTCAGGTCAGACGTTGCGAAACGTCCGCCGTCAAGCTGAACCATCGGTCTTAATTCAGGCGGAATAACCGGAAGCACGTCGAGGATCATCCAAGACGGCTTGTTTCCTGAATTACGGAAGGCTTCAAGCACTTCAAGGCGTTTGATCGCACGTGTACGGCGCTGCCCTTGAGATGTCTTCAGCTCTTCTTTTAACATATCAACTTCTTTGACCAGGTCGATGTCCTGCAGAAGTTTATTAATGGCTTCCGCACCCATAGAGGCTTGGAATTTGTTTCCGTACTTATCCAGATACGCACGGTATTCCTTTTCAGATAAAAGCTGTTTCTTTTCGAGCGGTGTATTGGCCGGGTCAGTTACGACGTAAGAAGCAAAGTAAATAACTTCTTCCAGCGCACGCGGTGACATATCCAATACAAGACCCATACGGCTCGGAATACCTTTGAAATACCAAATGTGAGAAACCGGGGCAGCCAGTTCAATATGCCCCATTCTCTCACGACGGACTTTAGCCCGCGTTACTTCAACTCCGCAACGGTCACAAACTACGCCTTTATAACGAACCCGCTTGTACTTGCCGCAATGACATTCCCAGTCCTTAGTCGGTCCGAAAATGCGTTCGCAGAACAGGCCGTCCTTTTCAGGTTTCAATGTACGATAGTTTATCGTTTCAGGCTTTTTCACTTCACCAAAAGACCATGAACGGATTTTATCCGGTGAAGCAAGACCGATGTTCATATACTCAAAATTGTTCACATCTAGCAAGGGGCCTACCTCCCTTTTTATCTTCGGATTAACCGATGTCACTTGCCTTTATCAATCAGAGACTATTCTTTCGTTACTGCGTCACGTTCAACGTCTGGAGATGCTGTTTCTTCCGGCGCTTCATCACCTGATAATGCAAGGCCGTCAGCTTGTTTCGCATCTTCCTCGTCTTCTAGATCTCTCATTTCTATTTCTTCTTCATCGCCTGAAAGGATTTTTACGTCCATACCTAAGCTTTGAAGCTCTTTGATCAATACTTTGAATGATTCCGGAACACCAGGCTCTGGAACATTGTCGCCTTTGACGATGGCTTCATATGTTTTCACACGTCCGACCACGTCATCGGACTTCACAGTCAGGATTTCTTGAAGCGTGTAAGCTGCGCCGTAAGCTTCAAGCGCCCAAACCTCCATCTCACCGAAACGCTGTCCGCCGAATTGGGCTTTACCGCCGAGAGGCTGCTGCGTAACAAGTGAGTAAGGACCTGTAGAACGGGCATGAAGTTTATCATCAACCATGTGCGCCAGTTTGATCATGTACATGATTCCGACAGATACACGGTTGTCAAACGGTTCTCCCGTACGGCCGTCATAAAGAACTGTTTTAGCATCTCTTGACATGCCTGCTTCTTCAAGTGTTTCCCACACATCTTCTTCCCGCGCGCCGTCAAATACAGGTGACGCGATGTGAATGCCGAGGTAGCGGGCAGCCATACCCATGTGAAGTTCTAATACCTGACCGATATTCATACGTGATGGTACACCCAGCGGGTTAAGCATGATATCGATCGGCGTGCCGTCAGGAAGGTAAGGCATATCTTCTTCAGGAAGAATCTTCGAGATAACCCCTTTGTTTCCGTGACGTCCGGCCATTTTATCACCTTCAGAAATCTTACGTTTCTGAACGATATATACGCGTACAAGCTGGTTCACTCCCGGAGGAAGTTCGTCGCCGTCTTCACGGTTGAAGACTTTTACGTCGTGGATAATTCCGCCGCCGCCGTGAGGCACACGGAGAGAAGTATCACGGACTTCACGCGCTTTTTCTCCAAAGATCGCATGCAGAAGGCGTTCTTCAGCCGTAAGCTCAGTTACACCTTTAGGCGTTACTTTACCTACGAGAAGGTCTCCGTCGTTGACTTCCGCACCGATACGGATAATTCCGCGGTCATCAAGATTGCGAAGCGCGTCTTCCCCTACGTTTGGAATATCGCGGGTGATCTCTTCAGGCCCAAGCTTTGTATCACGTGCTTCTGATTCATATTCTTCAATGTGAATAGATGTGTATACATCATCTTTCACAAGGCGTTCACTCATGATGATGGCATCCTCATAGTTGTAACCATCCCATGTCATGAAGCCGACCATTACGTTGCGGCCGAGAGCAAGTTCGCCAAGCTCCATTGAAGGTCCGTCAGCAAGGATTTCTCCTTTGACTACTTCATCGCCGACACTGACGATCGGACGCTGGTTGTAGCACGTACCTTGGTTGGAGCGGACAAATTTCAGCAAGCTGTACTTATCCAGGTTGCCTTTTACTTTTTGGCCGTCAATTTCTTCATAGCGGCGCACCCATACGTTTTTCGCTTCCACCCGTTCAACGATACCAGGGTGTTTACAAATAACGGCTGCACCGGAGTCTTTACCGGATACGTATTCCATACCCGTTCCGACGATCGGAGCTTCCGGCTGCATCAAAGGCACAGCCTGACGCTGCATGTTCGCTCCCATGAGGGCGCGGTTCGAGTCATCGTTTTCCAAGAACGGAATACATGCTGTCGCAGCAGAAACAACCTGTTTAGGAGAAACGTCCATGTAATCCACGCGGTTGCGGGCTACAACGGTGTTTTCCCCTCTGAAACGCGCTACGATGCTGTCATCCAAGAAAGAACCGTCCTCGCTCAGCTTAGCATTCGCTTGGGCTACGACATAGTTATCCTCTTCATCAGCAGTCAGGTAGTCGATTCTAGGCGTTACTTTTCCTGTTTCAGGATCAACGCGGCGGTATGGTGTCTCAATGAAACCAAAGCGGTTTACTTTCGCAAATGATGACAATGAGTTGATCAAACCGATGTTCGGGCCCTCAGGCGTTTCAATCGGACACATACGGCCATAGTGAGAGTAGTGAACGTCACGTACTTCCATACCTGCGCGCTCACGTGTCAAACCGCCCGGTCCGAGAGCTGACAGACGGCGTTTGTGCGTCAATTCAGCAAGCGGGTTCGTCTGATCCATGAATTGAGAAAGCTGTGAGCTTCCGAAGAACTCTTTAATAGACGCAATAACAGGTCTGATGTTAATCAGCTGCTGCGGCGTAATTGTATTTGTGTCTTGAATAGACATTCTTTCACGTACGACACGTTCCATCCGGCTTAAACCGATACGGAATTGGTTTTGCAGGAGCTCACCTACAGAACGCAGACGGCGGTTTCCGAGATGGTCGATATCATCAGTGTCGCCCACTCCGTGCAGGAGGTTGAAGAAGTAGCTGATAGAAGAAATAATATCAGCAGGCGTAATGTTTTTAATCGCTTCTTCGATGTAAGCATTGCCGATCACATTGATCGTCTGCTCTCCTTCTGCATCGGTAGGAGCATAGATTTTAATGGATTGAAGCATCACTTCATCCTCGACAACGCCGCCGTTAGGATAAAGTTTTCTGAAGCCGATTCCATTTTCTAAGTATGGCAGTACTTTATCAAGTGTTCTTCTGTCAAGAATCTGCCCTTTTTCAGCGAGAATTTCACCGGTTTCCGGATCCACCAGTGTTTCTGCAAGGCGCTGGTTAAACAGGCGGTTCTTGATATGAAGCTTTTTATTAATTTTATAGCGTCCTACATTCGCAAGGTCGTATCGCTTCGGATCGAAGAAACGGGAATCCAGCAAGCTTTTTGCGTTTTCTACTGTAGGCGGCTCTCCGGGACGAAGGCGCTCATAGATTTCAAGAAGCGCTTTGTCACTGTTTTCAGTGTTGTCCTTATCCAGTGTATTGCGGAGATATTCGTTCTCACCAATGAGATCGAGAATCTCTTGGTCGGAACCGAAGCCGAGAGCACGCAAAAGAACCGTAACCGGCAACTTACGTGTGCGATCAATGCGGACATACACAACATCTTTCGCATCAGTTTCGTATTCTAACCATGCGCCACGGTTTGGAATGACAGTCGCGGTAAAACCTTTTTTACCGTTTTTGTCTACTTTACCACTGAAATATACACTTGGAGACCGAACAAGCTGAGATACGATAACACGTTCTGCACCGTTGATGATAAAAGTACCGGTATCTGTCATAATAGGGAAATCACCCATGAAGACATCCTGGTCTTTTACCTCTCCAGTTTCTTTGTTAATTAAACGAACCTTCACTCTCAGCGGAGCTGAGTAAGTCACATCACGTTCTTTTGACTCTTCAACGGGATACTTAGGATCTCCTAAACTGTAGTCAATGAACTCTAGAGAGAGGTTACCAGTGAAATCCTCAATTGGTGATATGTCTTGAAACATCTCTCTAAGACCCTCATCAAGAAACCACTGATAAGAAGAGGTTTGAATTTCAATGAGATTTGGTAATTCTAACACTTCGCTAATGCGAGCATAGCTTCTGCGCTGGCGGTGTCGTCCATACTGAACTAGTTGACCTGTCAACTGATTCACCCCTCAAATCATGCGTATTATATGTGTAATAAGCATCTCTTACGATAAAGAAATACTTTTACAAGACAAAAGAAAAAAGGGTTTCTAATTAAGAAAACCACATCCAAAAACAAATACCGATTTTATTAGCATTTCCATGTTTGTATAATTTATACATGCACTATGATTATTTCAGCATATCATGCAAAATATATACATTGGCATTTTACAATATTAACATAGCTGAAAATTCAAGTCAAACTTTTTTTGCTTTTATGATATAATAGCCTTTCTTTTTTTGAACCACAGAAACTTCGTCAAAAAGCTCCTTCAGTTTTTCAATGGCAGAAGGCCCGCCCTGTTTTTTCTGTATAACGATCCACAATTCACCTGAAGCCCTTAAATGCTCAGCGCTTTTTTCAAAAATGGCATGGACAACTTTTTTTCCGGCGCGGATTGGGGGGTTTGTAAAAATAGAAGCAAATGTTTGAGCAGAATCAATATTTGAAAATAAATCACTCTGATAAATCCGAACGTTTTTTATTCCGTTTTTTTCTGCATTTTCATTTGACAGCTCTACGGCTCTTTCATTCACGTCAATCATGTGCACGGTCCGGTCTGTAAATGCACCGGCGAGCGACAGACCGATCGGGCCGTAACCGCAGCCTGCATCCAGGAAGTCACCATCGATCTCCGGCTCTTCAAACGCTTCAATTAAGACACGCGAACCGAAATCAACTTCCTTTTTCGAGAAAACGCCGCTGTCACTTGTGAATGTATAAGATCTGTTCCGCAGTGTAAATGACCATGTCTGTTTATCGCTTTTAACTGAAGGTTTTTCTGAATAATAGTGTTCACTCATTATTAGAACCTCCTTTTTTAATGGCACTTAAAGAAAAGCAAAGAAAAAGCCCGCCTCATAAAAGCGAGCTTCCCCTACAGGCAAGTGAAGATTACTTAACTTCTACAGAAGCGCCAACTTCTTCAAGTTTAGCTTTAAGCTCTTCAGCTTCTTCTTTCGCAATACCTTCTTTAAGTGGTTTTGGAGTGTTGTCAACAAGTTCTTTAGCTTCTTTCAAGCCAAGACCAGTGATTTCACGAACAACTTTGATAACTTTGATTTTCTGAGAACCTGCACCAGCAAGGATAAGGTCGAATTCGCTTTGCTCTTCAGCAGCGCCGCCAGCAGCAGCTCCGCCAGCTACAGCTACAGGAGCAGCAGCAGTTACGCCAAATTCTTCTTCGATTGCTTTTACTAGGTCGTTCAATTCAAGTACAGTTGCTTCTTTAACGGAAGCAATGATTTCTTCGATATTTAAAGCCATTTGAAATTCCTCCATTTGTTTTATTTTAGGGTAAAATCAGATTAAGCGCCTTGTTCTTCCTTTTGGTCTGCAACTGCTTTAGCTGCAAGTGCAAGGTTGCGAACTGGAGCTTGAAGTACGCTAAGCAACATAGAAAGTAAGCCATCGCGTGAAGGAAGTTCAGCAAGAGCTTTCACTTCTTCAACAGAAGATACTTTTCCTTCGATAACGCCCGCTTTGATTTCCAGAGCTTCGTGATTTTTCGCGAACTCGTTAAGAACTTTTGCCGGAGCGATAACATCTTCAGTACTGAATGCGATCGCATTCGGTCCAGTTAAGACATCATTCAAACCATCAAGTTCAGCTTGTTCAACCGCACGGCGAGTCATTGTGTTTTTGTACACTTTGAACTCTACGTTAGCTTCGCGAAGCTGTTTACGGAGTTCAGTTACTTCAGAAACGTTAAGTCCGCGGTAGTCAACGATGATCGTTGATTTGCTTTCTTTCAGTTTAGAAGCAATCTCTTCAACAACAACTTTTTTTGTATCAATTGCGCTGCTCATGGTTACACCTCCTGTAGATTTTGTGTAACACTTATACCGCTAGGTGATCACGACTGTGACGACGATTTCATATAAAAAGCCTCCATGTGGACATGGAGGCTGTATATACAAGCATACGTAACGTAATAGCTGTGATATATATACACCTCGGCAGGATATTAAGCCTCAACGGCCCCTGCTGTCTACGGTATAAATGACATATTATATTTTACAACATTTTGAATCATATCAGAATGCTGATCTAAAGTCAAATATTATTTTACGTTGAAAGTAGAAGCGTCTACTTTGACACCAGGGCCCATAGTAGAAGTAACGGCAACGTTTTTCACGTAAACACCTTTAGCCGCAGCCGGTTTTGCTTTCAGGATTGTATCATACATTGTTGTGAAGTTCTCAACAAGTTTTTCATCCTCGAAAGAAACTTTTCCGATCGGAACATGGATGTTACCAGCTTTGTCAACGCGGTATTCTACTTTACCAGCTTTGATTTCGCCGATTGCTTTTTCTACTTCGAATGTAACAGTTCCTGTTTTAGGGTTTGGCATAAGACCTTTTGGTCCAAGCACACGGCCGATTTTACCGACTTCACCCATCATGTCAGGAGTCGCAACGATTACATCGAATTCGAACCAGCCTTGCTGGATTTTCGCGATGTAATCAGAATCGCCAACGTAGTCTGCACCGGCAGCTTCAGCTTCTTTTGCTTTTTCGCCTTTAGCGAATACAAGCACGCGCTGAGTTTTACCAGTTCCGTTAGGAAGTACAACTGCACCGCGGATTTGCTGATCGTTTTTACGAGGGTCAACCCCTAAACGAAAAGCAACTTCAACTGTAGCGTCGAATTTAGCTGTGTTTGTTTTTTTAGTAAGCGCCACTGCTTCAGCGACGTCGTAAGCTTTCGCACGGTCTACAAGCTTCGCAGCTTCAACGTACTTTTTACCTTTTTTAGCCATTTTAAAATTTCCTCCTTATGTGGTTATAGCGGAATAACCTCCCACGAATAAGGGTTGCGAACTTGTGAAAACTCGCAACCCGACAAGAAACAAATTAATCCTCGATAACGATACCCATACTGCGGGCAGTACCTTCAACCATGCGCATTGCCGCTTCAACGTCTGCTGCGTTTAAGTCAGGCATTTTCGTTTCAGCGATTTCGCGAACCTTATCGCGCTTAACGGTTGCCACTTTATTACGGTTTGGTTCACCAGAACCAGACTCAATTCCAGCTGCTTTTTTAAGCAATACTGCAGCAGGCGGAGTTTTTGTAATAAATGTAAATGAACGGTCTTCGTAAACCGAAATTTCAACAGGAATGATTAAACCAGCTTGGTCAGCTGTACGAGCGTTAAACTCCTTACAGAATCCCATGATATTTACACCGGCTTGACCTAGTGCAGGTCCAACTGGCGGCGCTGGGTTAGCTTTTCCAGCAGGAATTTGCAATTTTACAACTTTTACTACTTTTTTAGCCACGAGACACACCTCCTTAAGTCCGTGATGTGGTAATAGGGTAAACCCTCCCACTCAAGGTTTCATTCTTTATATGAATGACGAAATATCAAGCTAGCTGCCTTGGATTAGTCCAAGACGTACCTTTGCTATATTATCATTAATATATAGCAATTTCAAGTTTTTTCACATTACAATTTGTCGATCTGGGTAAATTCCAGTTCAACCGGCGTTTCACGGCCGAACATGTTAACGAATACTTTCACTTTGCTCTTATCATAATCAATCTCTTCAATTGATCCTGTAAAGTTGGCGAAAGGTCCGTCTATGACTTTGACTGTCTCATTCAATTCAAAATCAATGTCGGTTTTCCGCTCATCCATGCCCATGCGTTTTAAGATGGTTTCCGCTTCGCCAGGAAGAAGCGGAGTCGGCTTTGAGCCTGAACCGGCTGATCCGACGAATCCGGTAACGCCCGGCGTGTTGCGGACCACATACCAGGAATCATCAGTCATGACGATTTCAACAAGCACATAACCCGGGAACACTTTCTTTTTGACTACTTTTTTCTTGCCGTTCTTAATATCAGTCTCTTCTTCTTCAGGGACGACAACGCGGAAAATTTTATCCTGCATTCCCATTGATTCCACACGTTTTTCAAGGTTTGCTTTTACTTTATTTTCATAACCGGAATACGTATGAACAACATACCAATTCTTTTCCATTCTATCAGGACTCTGCAGTCCTTCCCTCCCCGCATTTAAAAATGAAGTGTAAAACAAAAAATAGGCTCAGGGCCTATGAATCCTTTTTCAACAACACAATAAAAAACCCGCTGAACGGGTTTTGGCAAACGATATTATGATCTATTATAGCACGTATTGCTGATCATTATTCAACTATTAAACGAATTAATTGAGAAATTCCTGTATCAAGGAGGGCAAAAAAGATAACAAAAAAGATAACCGTTGAAATCACCGTGATTGTATAGCGCGTTAACTCTTTGCCTTTAGGCCAGCTAACCTTTTTCATTTCTTTCCCAACATCTTTAAAGAAACTCATCATGCGCATGTAAAAGACCTCCACAATTTAAAAAGCGAACACTATTTTGTTTCTAAATGAGCTGTATGTGAATTGCAAGTGCTGCAGTACTTCTTAACTTCTAACCGCTCAGCCGCTGATGCAGAGCTTTTCATTGTCGTATAATTACGATTTCCGCATGTTTTGCATGCCAGCGTAATCTTTTTTCTCATGTCGTTACACCTTTTCCTAAACATTCATTTATCTTAATAAAATAGCACAGTCAGAAAAATTCTGTCAATATGACACAGAAACCTGCTACAGGCTGATCTCTCTTATTTCTAAATATTTTTCAAGCTTGCGCTTCACGCGCTGCAGGGCATTATCGATTGATTTTACGTGTCGGTTTAAGTCATCTGAAATCTCTTGGTAACTTCTTCCGTCCAAGTACAAAACAAGCACCTTTCTCTCCAGATCGCTCAGCAGTTCTCCCATTTTCATTTCGATATCATCAAATTCTTCCTGATTAATAATCATCTCTTCAGGATTTAACGTTTTAGCGCCTGAAATGACATCAAGCAGTGTTCTGTCAGATTCTTCATCAAAAATAGGTTTGTCTAAAGAAACATAGGAATTTAAAGGAATGTGTTTCTGACGGGTAGCTGTCTTTATTGCGGTAATAATCTGGCGGGTAATGCATAATTCTGCAAAAGCTTTAAATGAAGTAAGCTTGTCCTCTCTAAAGTCTCGGATAGACTTATATAAGCCTATCATCCCTTCCTGTACAATATCTTCTCTGTCGGCCCCTATTAAAAAATAAGACCTTGCTTTCGCCCGTACAAAATTACGGTACTTCGTAATCAAGTAATCTAACGCATCACTATCCCCAACATGAACCTTTTCAATGACCTGCTCGTCCTCCAACTGGCAAAATTGCACTTTGTTGAACTTTCCCTTGCTGTTCTGTAGATTCACTGCGATCCCCCCGGCGCACGTAGATAGAAATATTATACATTAATGGGCGAAAAAGCGTCAACCTAATCCAGACCCCCTCGGCGCCACTTTTCAAACGTTTTCAAAACCTCTTCGGACAGCTCGATTTTACCCGGTGGTTTTTCAGAAGTGATCTTTGAAACCCGCCTTTGAATCCGGCGCTCTATCGTATCCACTTCCCTCAGGAGCTCCCGGGCGGATTTACGGAGAGCCCCTTGTCCGAAAATCGCCCACTGCTCCGTATAATCGGAGGTTGCGACATGAATCTGTGTCGCAATATTATTCAGCGCCTGGGCAAGCTTCTCGATCCGCTCATCCGCCGTTTCATTCTCCCGTGTGAAAATCACTTCGACTCTGTGATTCGTTTGTTTTTTCTCTATGCCTTTTACCAGGTGTGCGTCAAACACCACAATGACTCTGATTCCCGTGTAGGACTGATATTCCGCCATCTTCTGGATCAGTACATCTCTCGCTTCTTCAAAACTGTTCGCTTTTAAATCCTTTAGCTGCGGCCAAGCTCCAATCATGTTGTATCCGTCTACTAACAGGATGTCCATCTGTCTTCATTCCCCTAAAGGATTGCGCTTCCGGTAGACTTCATACATGAGAAGGCCGGCCGCTACCGACGCATTCAGAGACGTGACTTTTCCGGCCATCGGAAGCTTAATGAGAAAATCACATTTCTCTTTCACAAGCCGGCCCATTCCTCTGCCTTCGCTTCCGATAACGAGCGCCAAAGGCATCTTGCCGTCCATAGAGCGGTAGTCTTCCCGGGCGGATGCATCCGTTCCGACGACCCAAATCCCCCGCTCCTTCATTTCATCAAGTGTCCGGGCAAGGTTGGTCACCTTCACGACGGGAATGTGTTCAATCGCACCGGTCGAAGCTTTTGCGACTGTCGAAGTCAGTCCGACCGCTCTGCGTTTCGGAATCACGATGCCGTGTGCACCGACAGCGTCAGCCGTTCTCATGATGGAACCGAGATTATGAGGGTCTTCCAGCTCGTCCAGTATGAGAAAGAAAGGCTGTTCGTTTCTCTCTTCCGCTCTTTTATATAATTCGTCTAATTGTGCATATTCATATGCCGCCACTTGGGCGACAACACCCTGATGCTGCCCCTCTACCATTTGATCGAGTTTTTTCCTCGGTACAAATTGAATGGTGACGCCGCGCTTTTTAGCAAGCTCCATAACTTGCTGCGCCTGTCCTTTTACTGTGTTTTCCGCCATCCATAACTTATACAGCTTGCGATCTGACTTTAACGTCTCAATCACAGCGTTTTTTCCTATGACGTAATCATGTTGCTGACTCATTTGTTTTCCTCCCTGACGTCCCGACTTGTATAGCCTCAGCAATCAGCTGATTCAGTCTTTCTTCTCTTTTCTCAAGAAAAAGGTATCCGAGTAAAGCCTCAAAAGCTGTACTATGGCGGTACGTCTGTACATCTGTGTTTTTAGGCGTCGTCCCTGATTTCGCGTTTCTGCCTCTTCTCAGCACGGCTTCCTCTTCCTCCGTGAAAAAGGATTCGTCCTGAAGGCTGAACAATATGTCTGCCTGTGATTTTGCCGATACAATCCGGCTCGCCTTCTTATGAAGGTCATTCGGTTTCGTAAAGCCCTGCTTAAGCAGGTGATGCCGGACGTATATTTCAAAAATGGCATCACCCATATAAGCAAGCGCAAGACCGTTTAACTGCTTTGAATCTTTGATTTGTTCAAATTGAAGCATCCGCTTACTCTCCCCGCTTCCAGCGAGTTCCCTGGGCCGTATCTTCAAGAATGATATTCATGCTTTTCAGCTGATCGCGAATCTGGTCCGACAAAGCAAAATCGCGATTGCGGCGGGCTTCATTTCTCTTCTCAATCAACTCTTCAATCTCTTCGTCGACAAGCTCTTCTTCGCCGAGCGTAAGTCCGAGAACAGATCCGATTCTGTCAAACATGCTGATAAAGGCTTTAATGACGTGATCAGCCGTATTGTCTTCCTGCATGTAGTAATTGGCGAGCTTCGCCAGATCAAACCAAACGGAAATCGCATTCGCCGTATTAAAATCATCATCCATTGCTTCTTCAAACGCAGTGCGGTGCTCTTCGATTTTAGCAAGCCATTCCTCATCATTGTCAGTCAGATTCGTGCTGCTAATCAAACGATGGTTTAAATTACTATAGGCCGTCTTCAGGCGGTTAAACGCGTTTTTTGTTTTCTCAAGCAGCTCTTCCGAATAGTTGATCGGGTGGCGGTAATGAACGGACAGCATGAAAAATCTCAAAAGCTGCGGGTCATATTGCTTAATGATATCGTGCACCAAAACAAAGTTGCCGAGAGATTTTGACATCTTCTCATTATCGATATTGATATATCCGTTGTGAAGCCAGTATTTTGCGAATGTCTTGCCTGTTAATGCTTCAGATTGGGCGATTTCGTTTTCATGGTGCGGGAATGTCAGGTCCTGACCGCCGGCATGAATATCGATTTCGTCACCCAAATACTTTTTCACCATTGCGGAGCATTCAATATGCCAGCCTGGGCGGCCTTTTCCCCAAGGGCTATCCCATGAAATTTCTCCGTCCTTAGCAGCTTTCCAAAGAGCAAAGTCCAGCGCATCCTCTTTCTTCTCGCCGACACGGATACGCGCGCCTGATCTGAGTTCATCAATTGATTGCTGAGATAGCTTGCCGTAGCCTTCGAAGGCCCTTGTTTTGAAATAGACGTCGCCTTCTGATTCATAAGCGTAGCCTTTTTTAATCAGCTCGCTGACAAATTCAATAATGGCGTCCATGTTTTCCATGACCCGGGGGTGAAGATCCGCTTTCCGGCATCCGAGGGCGCCCACGTCTTCAAAATACGCTTTAATG
This sequence comes from Bacillus sp. GZB, assembly GCF_001975995.1. NCBI lineage: Bacteria > Bacillati > Bacillota > Bacilli > Caryophanales > Bacillaceae > Bacillus > Bacillus sp. GZB. Next base: position 12,721 of record NZ_MTQG01000021.1, on the reverse strand, counting down.
AACCGTTCAGAAACGGCCGGGACGTCCTCACCGAGCTCGTTGGCCGCCTTAATCAGTTTGTCGTCAACATCGGTGAAATTCGATACGTATTGAACATCGTATCCTTTATACTCTAAATAGTTGCGTACGGTATCATACACAATCGCCGGACGGGCGTTTCCGATATGAATATAGTTGTATACAGTCGGTCCGCACACGTACATTTTTACTTTGCCTTCCTCAAGAGGAACGAACGTTTCCTTTTTCCGTGTCAATGTATTATAAAGTGTAATGGTCATTTTTGGTTGATCCTTTCTTTTTTATCTTCCAGTTCAGCCTGCAGTTCAAAAATCTGCTGCTCCAATGCTCTAAACCGGTCAGCAACCGGATCGGGCAAGTCTTGGTGATTGAGATCGCGTTTGATTTTTCTTCCGTTCTGAATGACGACTTTCCCCGGTATGCCGACAACGGTCGAAAAGTCGGGAACATCACGAAGCACAACGGAGCCGGCCCCTACTTTAGAACCCTGCCCGACCGTAATAGAGCCGAGCACCTTCGCTCCGGTTGCAATTAAAGCATCATCTTTTATGGTCGGATGCCGCTTCCCCTTTTCTTTTCCCGTTCCCCCGAGAGTGACACCTTGGAATACCGTCACGTTATTGCCGATTTCACATGTTTCCCCTATGACGACCCCCATACCGTGGTCAATGAAAAACCTTCTCCCGATAGTCGCGCCGGGATGGATTTCAATTCCGGTAAAGAAACGGGCAATCTGTGATATCAGGCGCGCCAGGAAGAAAAATCTCCGTTTATATAAAGCATGTGCAATCCGATGCGCCCATATAGCATGTAAACCAGAATAAGTTAAAACAACTTCGAAATAGCTTCTTGCTGCCGGATCTTGATCGAACACTGTATCTATGTCTTCTTTTAGCATTTTAAAAAACACATGCTTCCCCCCATTCTCTCCCCGCTCCAGTCTGTTTTTCCGCCTATAAAAAAAGCGCCTCTGCATGTAAACATGACAGAGACGCTTTTACCGCGCGGTTCCACTCTGTTTGAAAAACAAGTCACTGTTTTCCCAACTTAAAAGCCGGTAACGGCGGCGGCCGCCTTTAAATACTGATTTCCGCAGAAATGTTCTTCAAAGGTCTTAAGGGCGCACTTCTAAAACATGACGCATGAATCTCTCTCAGCCGATGAAGATTCTTTCTGTAATGGTCATTGTTTTATACTCTTCCCTGTCAACAATCGTATATTTAAATGCTTTTCAGGCGTCTGACGGCTGTTTCTCTGCCGATCAGCTCAATGGCCTGCGGAAGCTCAGGACCGTGTGTCTGACCGGTAACCGCTACACGAATCGGCATGAACAGCTTTTTACCTTTATGGCCTGTTTCTTTCTGAACAGCTTTAATTGAGGCTTTGATCAACTCAGGCGTAAATTCTTCAAGCTCTTCAAGCTTCGCAGCAAATACGCTGAGCACTTCAGGCACCTGTTCTTCTTCCAGAACGGCTTTCGCCTCTTGATTATACTCGATCTCATCTTTAAAGAACAAATCAGTCAGCTCGACAATTTCAGCGCCGTAGCTCAATTGCTCATGGTAAAGAGAGATTAATTTACGAACCCATTCCTGCTCCTCGGCAGAAAGCTCAGTGCCGACTTTTCCTGCTTTTTGCAGGTGCGGCAAGGTCAGCTCAACCACTTGATCAAGGTCCAGCGCTTTGACGTATTGGTTGTTGACCCATTTCAGTTTATGCATATCAAACAGAGCCGGTGACTTAGACAAACGATTTACATCAAAAATTTCAATGAATTGTTCTCTTGTGAAAAGCTCTTCTTCACCGATGGGAGACCAGCCGAGAAGTCCGATAAAATTAAACAGCGCTTCAGGCAGGTAACCCAGCTCATCATACTGCTCAATAAACTGGATAATTGATTCATCACGTTTACTTAATTTTTTGCGGCTTTCGTTTACGATAAGCGTCATATGTCCGAAGACAGGAACATCCCAGCCGAATGCCTGGAAAATCATGATCTGTTTCGGTGTATTTGAAATGTGATCCTCACCGCGGAGCACGTGCGTCATTTTCATTAAGTAATCGTCAATCGCGACAGCAAAGTTATACGTCGGTGTTCCGTCTTTTTTGACGATGACAAAGTCGCCGATGCCGTCTGATTCAAAAGAAATCTCACCTTTTACGATATCGTTAAATGCGATGATTTTCCCTTCCGGCACGCGGAAACGGATGCTCGGCTGTCTGCCTTCGGCTAAAAACTGCTCCTGCTCTGCCTGAGTCAGGTTTCTGTGTTTGCCGGAATAGCGCGGCATTTCCCCGCGGGCGATTTGCTCTTCACGTTCTTTCTCAAGTTCTTCTTCCGTACAGAAACATTTATAAGCAAGCCCTTTTTCAAGAAGCTCTTCATAGTACTTTTTGTAAATGTCGTTACGCTCAGACTGGCGGTACGGGCCGTATTCTCCGCCGACATCCACACTTTCATCCCAGTCCATGCCGAGCCATTTCAAATAGTTGAGCTGGCTTTGCTCTCCGCCTTCAATATTTCGCTTTTTGTCCGTATCCTCAATCCGGATAATAAACTTTCCGCCTTGGCTGCGGGCAAATAAATAGTTAAAAAGCGCTGTTCTGGCGTTACCGATATGCAAATGTCCGGTCGGACTCGGTGCATAACGAACGCGTACTTCATTTCCCATGTTCAAATACTTCCTTTCATCTCGTCTGTAGCCTCTAGCCGAATATATGTATCTATTCTACCACCAAATAGACCGGGCATCAAAACAATGATCAGGCTTTTTGGATCAGAACGGTCGCCTGAGCGGCAATTCCTTCGGCTCTTCCGGTAAACCCGAGCTTTTCAGTCGTCGTCGCTTTTACGTTTACTTGAGAGACGTCCGCCTCAAGGCCTTCCGCTATCCGCTTTCTCATAGCTTCAATATGCGGCGCCATTTTCGGCTTTTGCGCAATAATCGTGCAGTCTATATTTCCGAGTACGTATCCTTTTTCTTTAACAATGTTCCAGACATGCTGAAGCAGCTTAAAAGAATCTGCATCCTTGAATTCCGGATCAGTATCCGGGAAATGCTTGCCGATATCTCCTTCACCTGCCGCTCCGAGACACGCGTCTGCGACTGTATGCAGCAATACATCAGCATCTGAATGTCCGAGCAGCCCCTTTTCATAAGGAATTTCAATTCCGCCGATGATGAGAGGACGGCCTTCCGTTAATTGATGCACATCAAATCCTTGTCCGATTCTAAACATTATGATTCCCACTTTCCGCTTTCATGATTGCTTCCGCAAATATCAGGTCATCCGGCGTTGTCAGCTTAATATTGGTATAGCTGCCTTCAACGATACTCACCTGATATCCATCAAGACGCTCGACGAGGCTGGCGTCATCCGTCCCTAAGAAGCCTTTGTTTTCCGCTTCCATATGCGCCGTCTTCAATAAAGAAAGACGAAAAGCTTGCGGCGTTTGAACGGCCCACAAGCTTGAACGATCAAAGGTCTCCGCAACCCGGGAGCCTTCCGCCCGTTTTATCGTGTCTTTCACAGGAACAGCCAGGACAGCCGCTCCCGCCTCCTCTGCTGTTTCAACGAGCTTATCGATATGCTGATGTGTGACAAACGGGCGCGCTCCGTCATGAACAAGAACGACCGATTCCTTATCAATCACTTTCAGTCCTTCGTATACACTGTTCTGACGCTCCGCACCTCCGGTAACAAGCTCAATTTCCGTCTGAATCGGAAATTGGGCCAGCAGCTGGCGAAAATCTTCCTGTTCACTCTCGTTTATCACCAGGATTATTTTCTGACAGGGTGCGTGGCCTTCAAAAACCCGCAGTGTGTGTATAATAACAGGCGCACCTTTTAAGCTGATGAACAGCTTATTTTTTCCGGCCTTCATCCGTTTTCCTTGTCCGGCAGCCGGAATAACGACAACATACTCCATATGAACTCCCTCTTAAAGAGCTTTCTCAAGCAGCTTGGGCTTGGCAAAAATCATTCGTCCCGCCGCTGTCTGCAGTACGCTGGTTACGAGCACATCAATATGTTTCCCTATATAATTGCGGCCTTCTTCCACAACAATCATCGTACCGTCATCCAAGTAAGCCACACCTTGATTGTGCTCTTTCCCGTCCTTAATCACCTGCACATTCATCTCTTCGCCCGGAAGCACAACCGGCTTCACCGCGTTTGCAAGGTCATTAATATTCAGTACCGCAACCTTCTGAAGCTCACATACTTTATTTAAATTAAAATCATTCGTCACAACGACGCCGGATGTCAGCTTCGCAAGTTTGACAAGCTTGCTGTCAACCTCCTGAATGTCCTCGAAGTCGCCTTCATAAATTTCAACCGTAATATCCAGTTCCTTTTGAATGCGATTCAAGATATCCAGACCGCGGCGTCCTCTGTTACGTTTTAAAACATCTGAAGAATCAGCGATATGCTGTAATTCCTCCAGCACAAATTGAGGAATGACAATGACGCCTTCTAAAAAGCCCGTCTGACAAATATCTGCAATTCTCCCATCAATAATAACACTTGTATCTAAGATTTTCAGCCTTTTATCCTGTTCCTCCTGCTCCTCATCAGCACTTCCCTTTTTCTTCTGCATTCTTGCAGAAATGGAGAAAAGACTGATCAGTTCATCCTTTTTCTTAAATCCGACTTGGAAGCCCAGATAACCGAGAAAGAAAGCCAGAAAGACCGGAATGATGGTGCTGAATATACGGTACGGAATATTGTCCAGCGGAATCACGTTTACAATGAGATATGCGATGATAAGTCCAAAAACCAATCCGAGACTCCCGAATAACAGATCCGGCACCGGAGCTCTCAGCAAAGAATCTTCAATCCATTTTACCCAATTAATCACATATTCTGTCGTCCATATACTGATGAGAAAAAAGATAATAGCACCAATTGCAGCAGACGTATATGCGTTTGTTATTAAAGGTATGTCCTGTATATTTGACAGCACAAACAATTCAGGTATTAAAAAGATACCGACAACGCCGCCCACAATAATGAAGAACGCCTGAACTATTCGTTTTAACATACCTCCACCTCCTTTTAAGTAGCATTTTTTCAGCAGACTGTCAGAGCCTACAAATTCAGAATAAACAAAAACTAACAATAATATACCCGGATTCCGACAGGTTTAAGCGATTCTTAAAGCTGTCTATCTATATAGTGTTTTTCCTGAAGGCGTTTTAAGCCTTTTTTGATTTTTTTGGCGCGCACTTCGCCGATACCCTCAACATCATCAAGCTCTTCTACTGTGGCTTCCGTTATGCTTGGCAAAAACCCGAACGCCTCAACCACATTTTCAACAATCGGCATCGGCAGACGCGGAATTTTGTTCAGCAGCCTGTATCCTCTCGGGAGCACATAATCATCAATATTGGTAGAAGCCGGATATCCAAGCAGCTTAAACAGAATGGAGTCATCAAGCAGATCATAGCTGGACATATCCTGAAGCTCTTTTAACAGCACGAACGGATCTTTGATTTTTTCTTTGACATAGTCTTTGATGAAAAGTGCCGCCTCTTCTTCCATGTCCGTAATCAGTTCAATCACCTGCAGACGGATTAAGTGGCCTTCCGTTCCAAGTTCTTTAATATACATATTGATTTCATTTTTTATTCGGAGCACCATTTCATATCGATGCATGACGGACAGCACGTCACTGAATGTCACAAGCTCCTCAAACTCTAATGCGTTTAAAGCCGTAATCGTTTTGTCTAAAATGGTTTTATACTTCTCAAGCGTTTGAATAGCCTGATTTGCCTTTGTTAAAATAAATCCTATGTCCTTTAGTGTGTACTTCATGCTGTCCTGATATAACGTAATGACATTTCTGCGCTCAGAAATGGCGATGACGAGACAGCCGGTCTGCTTCGCCACCCGTTCCGCCGTACGGTGCCTCATTCCCGTTTCTGAAGAAGAAATGGTCGCCTCCGGCATAAGCTGCGTATTCGCATAAAGAATTTTCTGGCCGGAATCACTTAAAATAATGGCACCGTCCATTTTAGCCAGCTCGTATAAGTGAGCGGGCGCAAATGATGTATTAATATGAAAACCGCCATCCACGACTTGCTTTACCTTATCATTGTATCCGACAACAATCAGGCCGCCTGTATTTGCCCGAAGTACATTCTCTATCCCGGCTCTGAGCGGGGTGCCCGGTGCAACGAACTGTAGAATTGCAGACAGGTCAAGCTCTTGTTTCGCCCCTTTTTTCTCTTTTTCCATCTATTATGATCCTCCTAATGAAGTACGAAGCGCTTCTGCAACATTTGCTACTCCGACAACCTCAATCCCTTTTGGTATTGTCCACCCATCTGCATTCGCCTCAGGTATGATCATGCGCTTGAAGCCGAGTTTTGCCGCTTCCTTTACGCGCTGTTCGATTCTTGACACCCTGCGGACTTCTCCTGTCAGACCCACTTCACCGATAAAGCAATCTGCGGGATTCGGCGGTGTATCTCTGAAGCTTGAGGCAATGCTGACGGCTACTGCCAAATCAATCGCCGGTTCATCCAGTTTGACCCCGCCGGCGACCTTTAAATATGCATCTTGATTTTGAAGCAAAAGACCCACCCGCTTCTCAAGCACAGCCATAATTAACGACACCCTGTTGTGGTCAATGCCTGTAGCCATGCGGCGCGGGTTTCCAAAACTGGTCGGTGATATGAGCGCCTGGATTTCAACCAGGATCGGTCTCGTTCCTTCCATTGACGCAACGATACTCGAACCCGATGCCCCGGCAGAACGCTCTTCCAAGAAAATTTCAGAAGGGTTCAGCACTTCCGTAAGCCCCTCTTCCCGCATTTCAAAGATGCCCATTTCATTTGTGGAGCCGAAACGGTTTTTTACGGCCCGCAAAATACGGAATGTATGGTGCCGCTCTCCTTCAAAGTATAGAACGGTATCGACCATGTGCTCAAGCAATCTCGGCCCTGCGATCGATCCTTCTTTTGTGACGTGCCCGACGATAAAAATAGGTATGCCGTTTGTTTTCGCGATTTTCATCAATTCGGCCGTACACTCTCTTACTTGTGATACACTGCCGGGAGCCGAGGTGATATCACTTTGGTAAACGGTCTGAATGGAGTCTACGACAACAAATGCGGGTTTCATCTCTTGTATAGCAGACGAAATATACTCCATATCGGTTTCAGATAAAACATGTAACATTTGGCTGTTGATTCCAAGTCTGTCGGCGCGCAGCTTCGTTTGCTTCACGGATTCTTCCCCTGAAATGTAAAGCACGCTGCCGGCCGTATCTGCTAATTGTGCGGATACTTGGAGAAGGAGCGTTGATTTTCCGATGCCGGGATCGCCGCCGATTAATACTAACGAGCCCTTCACAACGCCGCCGCCAAGCACTCTGTTGAATTCTTCAAGCTTTGTGTGAACGCGGGGTTCTTCCGATGTTTCAATTGATGTAATGGGTGATGGTTTCTGGACGGTTTGAACGGAGTGGGAGAAAGCCGCCCGCCGATTCGCCGGCGCTTTTTTTATGGTTTCTTCCACCATTGTATTCCAAGCCCCGCAGCCCGGGCACTTTCCCATCCACTTTGCGGATTCATAACCGCATGAGTGGCAGATGAATTTTGTTTTTGATTTAGCCATATATGTTGTAAGACCTCTTCCTTATCGAATATTTCTCTATATAACAAAGTGAGGCATACACTCGCTTACGTATGCCTCATGTTTGTCACTATATTAGTTCGTTTTAGCAGTTGTTTTTACGACAAATTCGCCGTCCTCAACATCAAGAACAATGTGCTGGCCTTTATCAATATTGCCTCTGAGGAGTTCTTCTGATAACCGGTCCTCCACATGCTTTTGAATCGCTCTTCTTAACGGACGTGCGCCGTATTCCAAATCGACGCCCTCTTCTGCTACTTTTGCTTTTGCAGCATCCGTCAGCTCGATAGAGAGATCTTGTTCTTTCAGACGTTTTGTTAACTGATCAGACATAAGCGACACGATGTCTGTAAGATGTTTTTTCTCAAGGGAGTGGAAGACGATAATTTCGTCAATCCGGTTGATAAACTCAGGTCTGAAGGCACGTTTCAGCTCTCCCATGACTTTGTCTTTCATGTCTTTATGGTTTTGTGATTCATCCTGGACATTGAAGCCCACATATTTGTTGCGTTTCAGCTCGCTCGCTCCGACGTTTGACGTCATAATCAGGATCGTGTTGCGGAAATCCACAGTGCGTCCTTTTGAATCAGTCAAGCGTCCGTCTTCAAGCACTTGCAGGAGTATGTTAAACACATCAGGATGCGCTTTTTCAATTTCATCAAGCAGTACGACAGAGTAAGGTTTTCTTCTCACTTTTTCTGTCAGCTGGCCGCCTTCATCATAGCCGACATATCCCGGAGGAGAACCGACAAGACGTGAAGTCGAATGTTTCTCCATGTATTCGGACATATCCACTCTGATCATCGCTTCTTCATCACCGAAAATGGATTCCGCCAGCGCTCGTGCCAGCTCTGTCTTCCCAACGCCTGTAGGGCCTAAGAAGATGAATGAACCAATCGGGCGTTTCGGGTCCTTCAGACCGGCTCTTGCACGTCTGACGGCCTTTGCAACGGCTACAACAGCTTCATCCTGGCCGATGACGCGGGAGTGCAGAATGTTTTCCATATTGAGAAGCTTATCTGTTTCCGTTTGGGCAATTTTAGATACAGGCACCCCGGTCCAGCTGGATACAACCATCGCAATATCCTCTACAGAAACTTCGGAGTTCTCCTGGCCTTGTTTTTCTTTCCACGTTTTTTTCGTGTCTTCCACCTGTTCTCTCAGACGCTGCTCCGTATCACGAAGGGAAGCCGCTTTTTCAAACTCCTGGCTCTGAACGGCAGCGTCTTTTTCCTTGCGAACTTCATCGAGTTTCTGCTCAAGCTCTTTTAAGTTCGGAGGCGTTGTGAAAGAACGGAGACGTACTTTTGAACCGGCTTCATCAATTAAATCGATCGCTTTATCCGGAAGGAAGCGGTCAGAAATATAACGGTCGGACAATTTAACCGCCGCTTCGATCGCTTCATCGGTAATGGATACGCGGTGATGCGCTTCATAGCGGTCACGGAGCCCTTTTAAAATTTGAATGCTTTCATCGGCTGACGGCTGATCCACCTGAATCGGCTGGAAACGGCGCTCCAGAGCGGCGTCTTTTTCGATATATTTACGGTATTCATCAAGCGTTGTCGCACCGATGCATTGAAGCTCTCCGCGGGCCAGTGAAGGTTTTAAGATATTCGATGCGTCAATCGCACCTTCTGCTCCCCCCGCTCCGATCAGTGTATGCAGTTCGTCAATGAATAAAATAATATTGCCGGCCTGACGTATTTCATCCATTACTTTTTTCAAGCGGTCTTCAAATTCTCCGCGGTATTTCGTACCAGCTACAACCGTACCCATGTCTAATGTCATTACGCGTTTATCACGTAAAATTTCCGGCACTTCATTATTGATGATCTGCTGTGCGAGGCCTTCAGCAATCGCAGTCTTACCTACACCCGGTTCTCCGATAAGAACGGGATTATTCTTCGTTCTGCGGCTTAATACCTCAATAACACGCTGAATCTCTTTGCTTCGGCCGATAACCGGATCAAGACTGTCTTCCTTCGCAATCGCGGTTAAATCACGAGCCAGACTGTCAAGCGTCGGCGTGTTTGCATTGCTGTTCGTACCGGATGCAGAAGATCCCGTCTCATTGCTTCCCAGAAGCTGCAGCACTTGCTGTCTCGCCTTATTCAAGCTGACACCGAGATTATTCAGAACTCTCGCGGCCACGCCTTCTCCTTCACGAATCAGTCCGAGAAGTATGTGTTCTGTTCCCACATAAGAATGTCCTAGCTTTCTGGCTTCATCCATGCTGAGCTCAATGACTTTTTTTGCTCTTGGCGTATAATGAATCGTTTGAGACATTTCCTGTCCCCGTCCGATTAAGCTCTCCACTTCTTTCTGAATTTTATCCGAACCGAGTCCGAGTGCTTGGAGTGCTTTAGCTGCAATCCCTTCTCCTTCACGAACCAGACCTAATAAGATATGTTCAGTTCCAATATTGTTATGGCCTAAGCGCAGTGCTTCTTCCTGTGCCAGTGCCAATACCTTTTGAGCTCGCTCTGTAAACCTTCCAAACATCATATCGAATCATCCTCCTGTCTATTTGCACTCATTTCTAAATGCAGCCTTTCCCTGATAAGAGCCGCTCTTCTCGCGTCTCTTTCGTTCGGCCGTAATGCACCGCCCGAATATTGCTGGAGAAAACCCGGCTGTGTCAAAATCATCAGTTCATTAAGTATATTGCTTGATAGCCCTTTGATGATTCCAAGGTCTATCCCCAGCCGAACGTCAGAAAGGCATTTCGCCGTTTCCTTTGATTCAATCATACGGCAGTTGGATAAAACACCATAAGATCTGAATACCCGGTCCTCCAATTCAATTTTCGAGGTTTGGTAAAGCGCTTCTCGGGCTGAACGTTCCTGCTCAATCAGCTGGGCAGCCACACTGTTTAAATCATCTACAATGTCCTGTTCTGATTTTCCGAGTGTGATTTGATTTGAAATTTGAAAGATATTTCCTAATGCTTCGCTGCCTTCACCGTAAATTCCTCTAACAACTAAGCCTAATTGGTTAATTGCCGGTATAATTCGATTCATTTGCCTAGTTAATACAAGGCCCGGCAAATGCATCATGACTGAAGCCCTTAGTCCCGTCCCTACATTTGTAGGACAGCTTGTTAAGTATCCTCTCTTCTCTCCAAAGGCGTAATCCACTTTCTCCTCAATCCAGTCATCAACCTGGTTTGCCGCTTTTATGGCGTTGAGAAGCTGGAAGCCGGGGAAGAGGCATTGAATTCTGATATGATCTTCTTCATTTAACATAATGCTGACTTCTTCATTTTCAGAAAGCAGACAGCCGCCAAAAGGGGATTCAGTTAAATTCGGGCTGATCAGATGTTTCTCCATCAGCACCCGTTTTTCCAAAGGCTGAGCTTCACTCATTCTGATTAAATGAAATTGACCGATATCAGGCAGTTCTTTTCCTGAAAAATGATCTTCGAATTGCTGAATGATGGATGAGGCTTCTTCATTCGTATACCTGGCAGGAAACTTTATATTTTCAAAGTTTCGGGCCAACCGTATACGGCTGCTGAGTACAATGTCACTTTCAGGTCCCTTTTGCTTCATCCAATTGCTTAGTGCGTCCTGAATAAAATGCTTGAGCGACATTACCCTTGTTCCCCCTCACTGTCTTTACTTTTTAATTTCTGCTCTAACGATCGGATCTGATCCCTGACCTCCGCTGCTCTTTCAAACTCTTCGTGGTGTATTAAAGATTCAAGTTCTTTTTTTAACATTTCCATTTGCCGTCTTACATGCAGGTTTCCGCCTATTCGTTTTGGAATTTTCCCGGCATGCACCGTATTCCCGCTGTGAACTTTTCGCAAGATCGGCGTAATTTGGCTGTAGAACGTATCGTAACATTCCGCACAGCCGAAACGCCCTGTTTTTCTCAGCTGCTGAAACGTCATACCGCATTTCTTACAAGCTGTGCCTTGCTCTGAGTAGCTGAACATTTGAGAACCGGTGTTTTGAAATGAAGACTCCATATTCAGCAGCCCTGATAATAAATTATGGATCGAGAACCCTTGGTTTCCACTTATACTGTATGAATCGCTATTTTCTTTTGCACATTGTTCACAAATATGAACTTCTTGTTTTTCTCCATTAACAACTTTCGTAAAGTGAAAAGTGGCCGGTCTCTCATTGCATTCTTGACAAATCAATCTTTTCACCCGCTTACTTTAGTTTTAAAGATGTGAGCATTGCTTTCATCATTCTGGCTCTTAGTTCATCCCGTTCGGGCAAATCAATATATAGAACTGAACGATCCATTACACTCACCATCATTTTAGCTTCTCTTTCCGAAATAACTCCGTCCTCTAACAGTCTGAGAATAATGTCATCAGAGGCTGCCTGGGACAAGTGGGTATGAATCTGCGAAATAATATTATTGATGAGGACGACTTCGTTATTCATTTTAATTTTGATAATACGAATATAACCGCCGCCTCCCCGTTTACTTTCAACAATATATCCTCTTTCACTTGTAAATCTGGTGTTGATGACATAATTTATTTGGGAAGGAACACATTGAAATTTATCAGCGATTTCACTGCGTTTGATCTCTAAAATTTCTTTGCCATTTTGATCTAATACTTGTTTCAAGTACTGTTCAATGATGTCAGAAATATTATGTCCCACTCAACCCCCTCCTTTATTGACTTTGACTATATTTGACTTTAATCTTACTATAAGGTGTTTCGTGAAATTTTTCAACTGTATCGCTCTATCTCTATTATTTCCACTTTGAACAAGCATAAAACCTACTTTTACAAAAAGGCATATCGTTACGTTTCTCATATTATATAATGTATGCAGAAAAACACAAAAAAGGCAACTCATGATGAGCTGCCTTTACCATAATATAGCTTGGCGGCGTCCTACTCTCACAGGGGGAAACCCCCGACTACCATCGGCGCTGAAGAGCTTAACTTCCGTGTTCGGTATGGGAACGGGTGTGACCTCTTCGCTATCGCCACCAAACCATTGAGAGTGTTCTCTCAAAACTAGATAACAGTAAGCATACATTCAAATTGGTTAAGTCCTCGATCGATTAGTATCTGTCAGCTCCA
>NZ_MTQG01000020.1:0-110687 GCF_001975995.1 Bacillus sp. GZB | reverse complement strand
ACTCTCAATGGTTTGGTGGCGATAGCGAAGAGGTCACACCCGTTCCCATGCCGAACACGGAAGTTAAGCTCTTCAGCGCCGATGGTAGTCGGGGGTTTCCCCCTGTGAGAGTAGGACGCCGCCAAGCTTTTCTAAAATTTTATCATCGCGGGGTGGAGCAGTTCGGTAGCTCGTCGGGCTCATAACCCGAAGGTCGCAGGTTCAAATCCTGCCCCCGCAACCAAAAAAATGGTCCGGTAGTTCAGTTGGTTAGAATGCCTGCCTGTCACGCAGGAGGTCGCGGGTTCGAGTCCCGTCCGGACCGCCATTTTTATTGTAAACGAAACGATCATGTTTTCGTTTTTTTTTGTGTTTTCTTTTAAATGCTGGCAGCTTGGTATCTAACCAAGCTTTCTTTTATATCGTTAAAGTCTTGGATATTGAAACATAATCCGATACACTAGAAAGAGCTGTATTTCACAAGAGCGTCAGAAAGGGAGACGGGAGATATATGGATGAGTTTGATTTGATTCACAGTATTACGCCGCATTCGCATTATCATCCTTCCGTCAATGTAGGGATCGGTGATGATGGTGCGGTTTATACAGCGTCACCCCATATGCAGCAAATTGTCTGCCTTGATACAATGGTGGAGAATGTCCATTTTAAATTAGAGTATTCCTCTCCTCATGATATCGGTTATAAGGCGCTTGCTGTTAACATTAGTGATGTGGCGGCGATGGGAGGCATTCCGAAGTTTTATTTGGTGTCTCTAGCGGTTCCTTCTTGCTGGCAGAAAGCTGACGTCCAGGCAATGTATGAAGGAATGGCGGAACTGGCGAAACTATATCAAATGGATTTGATCGGGGGAGATACCGTCTCCGCTTCCGGTCAAGCTGTTATTACCGTTACTGTCATCGGAGAAGTTGAGAAGGATCGCGCTTGTCTGCGAAGCTCGGCAAGACCCGGAGATGTTGTGTTTGTTACAGGGGATATCGGCTCGTCCGCAGCAGGACTGTCTCTTTTGTTGGGAGAAACACTTCCTTCTGCTTTTCACACGAGTGATTATTTTATCCGAAAACATAAACGGCCCGTTCCGAGAGTTCAGGTCGGCCGCTTCTGCTCTCAGCTTCAGCGCGCGGCTCTGAATGATATCAGTGACGGATTGGCCAGTGAGCTGCATGAAATAGCTGCGGCAAGTTCAGTTACGATAGAAATTGAAGAACAACTTCTGCCGGTGCATCCGGATTTGCCTGAGGCAGATTCTGAGTGGGAAAAATGGGTGTTATTCGGCGGTGAAGATTTTGAATTGGTTGGAACGGTTTCTCAGCAAGAGTGGACCTCTCTGCTTGATTACTGCACTCAATCGGGCATTCCGATTGCGAAGATAGGAGCGGTATCTGAACGGAAGGAAGCCTGTGTTCTTTTGACAGCCAATGATCAGAGACAAATCGTCCTTGAGAAAAAAGGATACAATCATTTTAAATAAGACGGGTGACTCACTTTGAAGACATTACAATGGAGAACGAAAAACCCCGAAGAAACGAAAGCCGTAGCCAAGCTTGCCGCTTCTTTGGCAAAGCCGGGAGACATTTTGACACTGGAAGGCGACTTAGGCGCGGGAAAAACGACTTTTACAAAGGGTTTTGCCGAAGGACTGGGAATCACGAGAGTGGTAAACAGCCCGACTTTTACAATTATAAAAGAATATCATGACGGTTCGCTTCCTCTATATCATATGGATGTGTATCGTGTGGAGGATGAAAGCGAAGACTTAGGGCTTGAAGAATATTTTGAGGGACAAGGTGTCTGTTTAATTGAATGGGCTCATTTAATTCAGGATCAGCTGCCTGCTGAACGGCTGCAGATCGTCATCACAAGAGCCGGTGATGAGGCAAGGGACATTACCTTTACGGCTTGCGGAACACGGTATGAAACGCTTTGTGAGGAGATAAATAAACATGACAATACTGGCAATTGATACGTCAAATTACACGCTGGGTGCCGCGCTCGTTCGTGACAAAACGGTGATGGCGGAGTATATTACATATTTAAAAAAGAATCATTCCGTGCGGGCCATGCCTGCTGTCAATTCATTGCTGCAGGATTGCGGCCTAACACCGCAGGACCTTACGAAAATAGCGGTGGCGAAAGGACCGGGATCGTACACAGGTGTCAGAATCGGTGTGACACTGGCAAAAACATTAGCATGGTCGCTGAAGCTTCCGGTTTCCGCTGTCTCGAGTCTGGAGGTGCTGGCGGCTAACGGACGGCACTTTCAAGGACTGATCTGCCCGTTATTTGATGCCCGGCGCGGACAGGTATATACGGGACTTTATGAATATCAGGACGGCCGATTACAATCCGTTCTTCCAGATCAGAATGTCCTTTTGACTGATTGGCTCGGCATGCTGAAAGAAAAAGCGTCTCCGGTTTTATTTTTAGGGCACGATACAGCCATTCATGAAGAAACCATTCTGCATGAGCTGACATCTCAAGCAGTGATAGGAACGGCTGCACAGCATAATCCGCGGCCGTCAGAGCTGGCGTTTTTAGGCTTGGAAAAAGAAGAAGCGGATGTCCACAGCCTTGTTCCGGATTATTTGCGTCTGGCAGAGGCTGAAGCGAAATGGATGGAATCTCAAAAATAGGGTGATAGGGATGAAAACGAAAACGGCGATTCGAAGCATGCGTCCGGAAGATATTGATCAAATTTATGAAATTGAAACAGCATCCTTTACTTCTCCGTGGACGAAGGATTCATTTTATCATGAGCTTTTGGAAAATCCGTATGCCCACTACCTTGTCATTGAAAAGGACGGCTGTCTGGCGGGGTATTGCGGAATCTGGATTATTATAGATGACGCGCAGATTACGAATATAGCCATTAAGCCGGAATATCGGGGCCAATCATTGGGAGAAGCGCTGTTTCGCTCTGCGATAGAATTGTGCAGAGAAAAAAAGGCAAGAAGGCTCTCTCTCGAAGTCAGGGTCTCAAATCATCCCGCCCAATCCTTATATAAAAAATTCGGTCTTCAGGCCGGAGGAATCAGAAAACAATACTATACAGATAACGGGGAAGATGCGTTATTAATGTGGGTGACATTACATGAGTGAAAAACAAGATATTTATGTATTAGGAATCGAAACAAGCTGTGATGAAACAGCGGCCTCAGTCGTAAAAAACGGGAATGAAATTATTTCAAACGTTGTCGCTTCTCAAATTGAAAGCCATAAACGTTTCGGCGGGGTCGTGCCTGAAATAGCGTCCAGACATCATGTGGAGCAGATTACCCTTGTGATTGAAGAAGCTCTTTCAAAAGCGGAGATGGGCTTTGATGATCTTGATGCGATTGCCGTAACGGAAGGACCCGGACTTGTCGGAGCCCTGTTAATCGGAGTCAATGCGGCAAAGGCGTTAAGCTTTGCCCATCAAATACCGTTAGTCGGCGTCCATCACATCGCGGGCCATATTTATGCAAACAGGCTGATAGGAGAACTTCAATTTCCGGCGCTTGCTTTGGTTGTGTCAGGCGGACATACGGAATTGGTTTATATGAAAGAGCACGGTTCATTCGAGGTTATCGGTGAAACGCTGGATGATGCCGCAGGCGAAGCTTACGACAAAGTGGCAAGAACGATGGGGCTTCCTTATCCGGGAGGGCCGCAGATTGATAAGCTGGCTGCTGTGGGAACGGATTCCATTCCGCTTCCGCGTGCGTGGCTGGAAGAAGGGTCTTACAATTTCAGTTTCAGCGGCCTAAAGTCAGCTGTGATTAACACACTTCATAACGCCTCGCAAAAAAATGAGGTGATTCCTCCGGAGGATCTTGCCGCAAGCTTTCAGCAGAGTGTCATTGATGTACTGACGGCAAAAACCTCTAAGGCCGCGAAAGAATACGGGGTTAAACAAGTGCTGCTGGCAGGGGGCGTAGCCGCTAACAAAGGGCTGAGAGCCGCACTGCAGCAGGAATTCAGCCATTCGGGAGATCCCGAGCTTGTCATCCCGCCGCTTTCTTTATGCACGGACAATGCAGCGATGATTGCGGCTGCCGGAACCGTTGCTTTTGAAAAGGGGATCAGGGGCTCATATGATATGAACGGACAGCCCGGTTTGGAATTAACATCCTTTGATCGTCTCACGTTGTAAAACGTGAGGCTTTTTTTACTTATTAACAGATAATTCTAACATATCCACAGGATTGTGAATATATTCAGAAATCCAGGCTGGATAAGAGGCTATAAGTTGTTAGTAAAGTGGATAAAGTCAGAAAATTTTGTGGATAGTGTGTATAAAACGCTTACTTACATGGCTGACAAGGAGGATAGCTGTGGATAAAAAAGCACCCCTTAAAGAGGTGCTTGACTTTTTCTATTCTTCTGAGGAGAGTTCCTCCCATTCTGCTAATAAGTTCTCGAGCTCTTGATTCAGAGCTTCATTCTCCGCGTGAATGGTCTGTACCTTTTCATGATCCTGATACACGTCAGGATCGCACAGCAGCTCCTCATTGGCGCTGATTTTCTCTTCGGCGGATGAGACGGCCGCTTCGATTTCTTCAATGCGTCTCAGGCGCTGCCGTTCTTTCTTCTTCCATTCTTTTTCTTCCTCGTAAGTTCTTTTCGTATCCTGTTTGACCTTGCCGGCAGGCTGAGCCTGCTCCTTTTCCTGCCGCTTCATTTCTTCCAGTTCCAGCTGCTGGGCTTTTTTCTCAGTGTAATAGTCATAGTCTCCCAAATATTCTTCTGCATGATCAGGTGACAGCTCCAGTACTCTTGTGGCGATCCTGTTAATAAAGTAGCGGTCATGCGATACAAATAACAGTGTTCCCGGGTAGTCGATCAGGGCGTTTTCCAGCACCTCTTTACTGTCCAGGTCAAGGTGGTTTGTCGGTTCATCAAGGATGAGAAAGTTTGCTTTTTGAAGCATCAGCTTGGCAAGCGCGACTCTTGCTTTCTCCCCGCCGCTTAACGAGCGGACCGGTTTCAGGACATCGTCTCCGCTGAACAGGAAGTTGCCGAGGCATGTCCTGATCTCTTTTTCCGGCATGTCCGGATATTCATCCCACAGCTCGTCCAGCACGCGTTTGGACGAGGTCAGTTCAGCCTGCTCCTGATCGTAATAGCCGATTGTGACATTGGAACCGTACGTGATCGATCCGGATTCCGGACTGATTGTATTCATAATGGTTTTCAGCAAGGTTGATTTGCCGATTCCGTTCGGTCCGACGAGGGCGGCGCTTTCGCCTCTTGTAATGCCGAAGGTCAGGTTTTTCAAGAGCGGAGGTTGGCCGTCATAGCTGATGGAAACATCCTGTACGCGCAGGACGTCGTTTCCGCTCTGTTTTGTAATGTCAAAACGGAAGGCGGCTGATTTTTCATCCCCGAGCGGCTTTGCCATGACGTCCATCCGTTCAAGCTGTTTTCGTCTGCTTTGAGCTCTTTTCGTTGTAGAAGCTCTGGCCAGATTGCGGTCGACAAAATCTTGAAGCTTGGCGATTTCGTCCTGCTGTTTTTCATACAGCTTCAGGTCTTTCTCATACTGCTCAGCTTTTTGTTCTAAATAGGCGCTGTAGTTGCCGAGGTATTTTTTGCTTTCTGTCCGTGAGACCTCGTACACTTGGCTGACGACTTTATCAAGAAAGTATCTGTCGTGGGAAACGATCAGGATCGCGCCTGAATATCCCTGTAAATAATGCTCAAGCCATGTAAGCGTGTCGATGTCGAGATGGTTCGTCGGTTCATCCAGAATAAGCAGATCAGGCTGGGTCAGCAGCAGCTTTCCGAGCGCAAGCCTTGTTTTCTGGCCGCCGCTCAGGCTTTGCACTTTCACGGAATCGTCAAATTTTCCGAAGCCGAGGCCGTGAAGAATAGATCGGACATCCGCTTCATATTGATAGCCGCCTTTATCCTTGAAATCCTGCTGAAGCCTGTCATAGGTTTTCATCAGCGTCTCAAGCTCCGCGGGGGCGGCCGTGGCCATCTTTTCTTCAATAGAGCGCATCTCTTTTTCCATTGCTTTCAGGAAATCAAAAACGCTCAGCAGTTCTTCTTTTATGGTAAGCTGGGATTCCAATCCTGTGTGCTGGGCAAGATATCCCATCGTTAATTCTTTCGGTTTGATTAATTCACCCTTTTCATATGAAAGGTGACCTGCGATAATTTTAAGGAGAGTTGATTTGCCGGCTCCGTTTCTGCCTACTATGGCGATGCGATCCCGAGATCTGACTTCAAGCTTTATATTGTTTAAAATAGGATCAGCGCCAAAAGATTTGGATAGCTGATTAATTTGTAAGATCATCATATTATTTCACCTCTGTTATAATAAGTTAAGTGTAGCTTATCAACCTGCTGTCAGCAAACAATACATCAGAATTGGAACATTATAGGATAAGACATCAGGGAGAAAATAGTGTATGATCAGAAGTAAGGAGAGTTTAAATATGAATGGATTTTCTCATTTTAATGAAGAAGGCCGTGCCCGCATGGTGGATATAAGCGATAAATCTTCAACAGTCCGTACTGCCGCTGCGATATCCAGCGTACACATGAAGCATGACGTGTACAGCAGAATTAAAAACCGCGAGATCGGAAAAGGAGACGTGCTGGCTGTCGCACAGGTGGCAGGAATTATGGCCGCAAAACAGACGTCAGCGATTATCCCGATGTGCCACCCGCTTTCTTTAAGCAGCGTCGACATTTCATTCGGCTGGGAGGAAAAGGATTCCGAAGCCGTTCTTCATATACAGGCAAGCGTAAAAACGAAAGGGAGTACAGGTGTGGAAATGGAAGCGCTAACTTCCGCTTCAGTCTGCGCTTTGACCGTTTATGATATGTGCAAGGCGCTGGATAAAGGAATGGTCATCGGCCCGACCTGCCTCTTGGAAAAAACAGGAGGAAAAAACGGTGATTTTAAAAGAGATGCATCTGAGTATAAAGTGGAGGACCAATCATGAACAAGGATCAATCAAAAATTCCACAGGCGACGGCAAAACGGCTGCCGCTTTATTATCGCTTTTTAAAGAATTTACACGCGTCAGGAAAGCAGCGCGTTTCATCAGCTGAACTGAGCGACGCGGTAAAAGTCGATTCGGCCACGATCCGCCGGGATTTTTCCTATTTCGGGGCGCTCGGCAAAAAAGGATACGGCTATAATGTGGATTACCTGCTGTCATTTTTCAGAAAAACACTGGATCAGGATGAAACGACGAACGTCATTTTGATCGGTGTCGGGAATTTAGGGACGGCGTTTCTTCACTATAATTTCACAAAAAATAATAACACAAAAATATCTATGGCTTTTGATGTGAATCAGAGTAAAATAGGAACTGAGGTAGGCGGTGTGCCTGTCTTTGATCTTAATGATTTAGAGCTTCATATTAAGGATGAACCCGTGGCGATTCTTACCGTTCCGGCGGTTGCCGCCCAGTCAATCACCGATCGGCTCGTGTCGCTCGGAATCAAGGGAATCCTTAACTTTACGCCGGCCCGTTTGAATGTGCCGGATCACATTCGAATTCATCATATAGATTTAGCTGTAGAGCTTCAATCATTGGTTTATTTCTTAAAGCATTATTCTGTTTTGGAAGAAATTGAATAGCGAAAGGAGGAGCTGCACATGATTGGTCCTGGAAGCCTGGCGGTTATCGGTGTGGTGGCGGTGATTATTTTCGGTCCGAAGAAGCTTCCCGAATTAGGAAAAGCGGCGGGAGACACGCTTCGTGAATTTAAGAACGCTACTAAGGGATTAGCCGGTGAAGAAGAGGAAAAAAAGAAAGAAGAACAGTAAGATAGGATGACGCGTATGAGAGTGAATCAAATGACGCTTGTGGAGCATATTGCCGAACTTCGGAAACGATTGCTGATTGTGGCGTTATCCTTTACGGTTTTCTTTATTGCCGGCTTTTTTCTGGCAAAACCTATCATTGTGTATCTTCAAAAAGCCGATGAAGTAAAAGAGCTCACCCTTAATGCTTTTAACCTGACGGATCCGCTGTTTATCTTTTTGCAGTTCGCGTTTATCATCGGCATCATTTTGACTTCGCCGATTATTCTCTATCAGATTTGGGCGTTTGTCAGCCCGGGTCTGTATGAGAAGGAGCGCAAAGTAACACTCAGCTATATTCCGATTTCGATCGTGCTGTTTGTCGGCGGTGTGTCGTTTTCTTATTATATTTTATTTCCGCTGGTCGTTGATTTTATGAAGCGGGTCTCGAATGACCTCGATGTCAACCAGGTGATCGGGATCACTGAGTACTTTCATTTTCTGCTGCAGCTGACGATTCCGTTCGGACTGCTGTTTCAGATGCCGGTGCTGATCATGTTTTTAACGAGACTCGGTGTTATCACGCCTAGGTTTTTATCGAAGATCAGGAAGTACGCATATTTTGTGCTGCTTGTGATCGCCGCGATGATTGCGCCGCCTGAGCTGCTGTCTCACTTGATGATTACCATTCCGCTTTGCATTTTATACGAGATCAGTATCCTGATTTCAAAAGCGGCGTACCGGAAAAGGCAGACCGGCAGTGAATCTGACCAGGACGTATCAGCATAAAAAAGCCATTTCTCAATGATGAGAAATGGCTTTTCTTTTATTTTTGATTTTTTTTCACTTTAAATGAGAAGGCGAACATTTTAAACGAGATGCTGATATTATAAGCGGCGAAAACCATCAGCAGTATGGAATAAAAAGACCACATGCTTCCCGGAGAGCTTGCGGCCAAATACGTAAAGATACAGCCGACTGCGAAATAAATCAAGCCCCAAGTCATTGGGTTCCTCATACAAACAATCCTCCAATAATTAATTGCATTTGCTCACTATGCTGTTCAATATATTTTTGGGCGGGGCCGAGCTGCATGACCACGACAATGGTATTCATCATGACATGGGCGAATATCGGCACAATAATCCGTTTCGTCTGCACATACAAGAACGCAAAGGTAAAGCCCATGGCCGTATACAGCAGCAGGTGCGTGAGGTCTTGATGCACAATGCCGAAAATGACGGAACTGATCAGTCCGGCGAAAAAGAAATTCGTTTTTTCATATAATACACCGAAGATGATCTTCCGGAAAATGATTTCTTCAAGAATCGGCCCGACGATAGAAGAAACGATAATCATGAGCGGCATGGCTTTAATAATGTTGAGAATGGCTTTCGTGTTTTCGGAACCGCTGCCCACATGAAAGACATACTGCTCAATCATCCCGGCGATTCCCTGAGAAAATAAAGCGAGCCATATTCCCGCGACCGCCCAGAGAACGGACATGCCGGCGGATGCTTTCTTCCCGTTTCTTAATGTCTGCTTCGGCGCGGTTCTCAAAATCAAGAGAACGATAATCAGGCAGATAAAAAAGCTTACGACGGAATAAATCCCCTGAGCCATGGTGAGATTCGCATTCGTAGGGTGCCCGCCCGCATAGCCGAATTTGTACATTAAAGGAATGCCGATCAATGCGGAAAGCTGCATGATAACATATGTCAAAATGATATACCAATACTGTTTTCTCAAATGATATGTACTCCTTTATCCTATAAAATCAACTTATTTGTTCTTATTGTAACACAAGTGAACTTGACGTGAAAAAAGGAGAAAATCAGTGCGAGAGAGAATCATGTAAGCGTGAAAATTTTTTATTCTTATGACTTGAAATTGGAAGTGAGATTCTTTATTATAATAACTGTGTTAGCACTCTTTAGAGCTGAGTGCTAAAATTACATATTCATACTATTGAGGAGGTTATTACATTGTTAAAGCCATTAGGTGATCGCGTTGTCATTGAACTCGTAGAATCTGAAGAAAAAACTGCCAGCGGAATCGTATTACCGGATTCTGCAAAAGAAAAGCCGCAAGAAGGCAAAATCGTGGCAGCCGGTTCAGGTCGCGTGTTGGAAAGCGGAGAGCGCGTTGCTTTAGAAGTAAAAGAGGGCGACCGCATTATCTTCTCAAAATACGCCGGTACTGAAGTGAAATACGAAGGTACTGAATACTTAATCTTACGTGAAAGCGACATTTTAGCTGTAATCGGCTAAGCAAATAAATATTTTTAAAAATTCGAGGAGGTTTCGTTAACATGGCAAAAGATATTAAGTTTAGTGAAGAAGCACGCCGCGCTATGCTTCGCGGTGTCGATGCGCTTGCTGACGCTGTAAAAGTAACTTTAGGGCCAAAAGGACGCAACGTGGTTCTGGAGAAAAAATTCGGTTCTCCGTTAATTACAAATGACGGTGTCACAATCGCAAAAGAAATTGAACTTGAAGATGCGTTTGAAAACATGGGTGCGAAGCTTGTAGCTGAAGTAGCCAGCAAAACAAACGACGTTGCCGGTGACGGTACGACGACTGCGACTGTACTTGCGCAGGCTATGATCCGCGAAGGCCTTAAAAACGTAACTGCGGGGGCTAACCCTGTCGGCGTGCGTAAAGGTATGGAACAAGCCGTGACTGTAGCAATCGAAAACTTAAAAGAAATTTCTAAGCCGATCGAAGGCAAAGAGTCTATCGCTCAGGTTGCTGCGATCTCTGCTGCTGATGAGGAAGTCGGAAGCCTTATCGCTGAAGCAATGGAGCGCGTAGGAAACGACGGCGTCATCACAATCGAAGAGTCTAAAGGTTTCACAACTGAGCTTGAAGTTGTTGAAGGTATGCAATTCGACCGCGGATATGCGTCTCCTTACATGGTGACTGACTCTGATAAGATGGAAGCGGTTCTTGACAATCCTTACATCTTAATCACAGACAAAAAAATCACAAACATTCAAGAAATCCTTCCTGTGCTTGAGCAAGTTGTACAGCAAGGCAAACCATTGCTTCTGATCGCTGAAGATGTTGAAGGGGAAGCTCTTGCTACACTCGTTGTCAACAAACTTCGCGGCACATTCAACGCTGTTGCCGTTAAAGCTCCTGGCTTCGGTGACCGCCGTAAAGCAATGCTTGAAGACATCTCTGTTCTTACAGGCGGAGAAGTGATCACAGAAGACTTAGGCCTTGACCTGAAATCTACTGAAATCGGACAATTGGGACGCGCTTCTAAAGTTGTGGTAACGAAAGAAAGCACAACAATCGTAGAAGGCGCCGGCGACACTGAAAAAATCGCTGCACGCGTCAACCAAATCCGCGCTCAAGTGGAAGAAACAACTTCTGAATTCGACAGAGAAAAATTACAAGAGCGTCTTGCGAAACTTGCCGGCGGCGTAGCTGTCATCAAAGTCGGCGCTGCGACTGAAACTGAGCTGAAAGAGCGTAAACTTCGCATCGAAGACGCCCTCAACTCAACTCGCGCAGCTGTTGAAGAAGGTATCGTATCCGGCGGTGGTACAGCGCTTGTCAACGTATACAACAAAGTCGCTGCAGTTGAAGCTGAAGGCGATGCGCAAACAGGTATCAACATCGTGCTTCGCGCGCTTGAAGAGCCGATCCGTCAAATCGCGCACAATGCAGGTCTTGAAGGATCTGTCATCGTTGAGCGCCTGAAAAACGAAAAAATCGGCGTAGGCTTCAACGCTGCAACCGGCGAATGGGTAAACATGATCGAAAAAGGTATCGTTGACCCGACAAAAGTGACACGTTCTGCTCTGCAAAACGCAGCTTCTGTAGCAGCAATGCTCTTAACAACTGAAGCTGTTGTCGCTGACAAACCGGAAGAAAACGCCGGCGGCGCAGGAATGCCTGACATGGGCGGTATGGGCGGTATGGGCGGCATGATGTAAACCGACAAAAAATCCTTGATTTACAAGGGTTTGTCGGCAACGGACGTCATTTTTAATGCCCACTTGATGCCAATTTAACTTTTTGAGGCTTCTCATGAGTTCACTGAACTTGTGAGAAGCTTCTTTTTTCCGTCTTGCGGGCTTACGGTTAAATTAGGTAATCGATTAAAGCTTTAAATTCAAAACAAAAAACATAGCATGTTCATCAAAGAAATATTAACGGCTTTTCCTATAGCTTAATATTATATTTTTCTTTAATTTTTCGCATGTAATCTTCTACGTCTGATTTATTTTCTGGGTGTCGTTCTAGATATTGATCAACAATTTTATTTAAATATTTATAGAAATTTTCGTAATCTAAAATTACTTCTTCATCTTCTTTGACTGCTGGGTAGTCGAAATAAAAAGCAATACCTTCATCTCCAAAGTAATCATCTTCCCACTCTTCGTAGTCATCAGCAAATACACACCAGACATTCTCTATACCATAACCTTCCCCGTTGGAGAATTTCTCTAAAATTCGTAAAAAACGTTCATCACCCATCACCTGAAAAAAGTAGTTAATTAAATCTTTACTTTTATTATCCATTTCATTTTCACTCCGAATTATTTAATCATTTAAAGTTGGGAAAAAATTTGTTATTTCTCCAGTTGCTTCATCAATATAACCTTCAAACTTGAGACCGTTTTTAGCGTATCCAGTTACTTTTCTCCCGACTACTTCTCCATTTCTCATTGCTTCTTCTCCCCACTGCAACATTTGTTCGTTTGAGATCTTCTCGGGATCATAAACTGTCTTTGGAGTACGAACTTTTTTTAGTTCTCCAGGTTTGATATTTCCCTCTCTATCTAATGCAGGTAATCCATATTCAATTTCATAGATACCATCAATTGTGGGGTGTTCCCTTTTTGAAATTATACAACTCTTTAAATCCCAACCTTTATCAATAAATGCCTTCTCAAAACTCTGTAGATTGTGACCGCCGACAATACCTTTATTTTTCTTTCTGACTATATCTTCTACCTCAACTAAATGGGTATCATATCCTTGCCTAAAAGTAACATTTATTTTGGAAAAAGCATTATTTTTTTCTTCTTCAATTATACTTTTTAACAATGGTGTGTTTTTAACATTGTGAGTATTCTCAATATCTTGTGCAATTCCTACAAGTGCAGGTTCATATCTGTTTTTAAAAAAGGGATTAAAAAAATTGTTGCCTTTTGTAATTCCTTTATTTACATGAGCAGCAGCTGTTCCGCTCTCAACCACTTTACCTACTTTAGAAAGCTTGGTAGTGGTTTGCACTGCGGCGCCTGCACCTTTTGGACCAACGATATTACCGACCGCATAACTGATATAATGTGCTCTTGTGTATGCATCGCCATTTATCATTTTATCATTCCATGAATCGACGATGTTTTTCCAAATTACTTTAGGGTAGGAGGGGACACTTAAGACTGTTGTAATCGTTTTTGTAAGTTTTAGTTCAATAGGGAGTTGTGAAAATTCCCACGCGCCCACAACCAAGTCCTTGATTCCATATATCGTATCATCAATCGCATCATTAACCCCATCATTAACCCCATCGATGATATCCAATGCCGTTTTACCTGCGTTGATCACACTTTCACCGACGGCCTTCAGCTGTTTTGCTTGTTCAAGCTGTACCACATACTGGAGCTGTTCAGGGGTAAGATTCTCATAGCCGACCTTCTTGGCAATTTCTAAGTATTCATCCGGATCTGTCACTCCGTCAGCTAGCTTCTTCTTCAATTCTTTGATTTCTCGTTCTTTCGCTTCGTCTTTCTTGATCTTCAAATAAGCTTCAGTTTGTTTCTCAATATCGCCTTTCTTCTTATGTATGTCACTTTCTCGATAAGCATTGGCATTGTAGTGAATGGGTGTGGCATTCTTGCCCTTGCCTGTAGATTCCTCAAGCTTTTGGAAGTCTTTCTTGATGAATTGCTCGATTGGCTCTGACTGGGCATATTCAGTAACAAGTGCTTCGTCCACGCTTCCTAATTTATCGACTGTTTTTTTACGTTTGTCCTCTGCATCTGCAAGTTCGTCTTTGAAGTCTTCTGTCGAGAACAAATCAAGCGGAAGAATATCATTGATATCAAGTAGGATATCTTTCATTGCTTTCTTCTGTTCAGACATAATAGATTTTGACTTGGTGTAGGCGTTAGCCAGTTCGTGTTCCAGGAAGGATTCTTCTATGTATGCGCCAGACAAGCTGGCGTCCTCTAAAGCGCCTGAAATGCTTGTTAAAAAAGCAATCTTCATATCAATTAGATCAATCCAATTGTCAGCCACACCAGCGTGATCATGATAAAATGCTTTGATGTTGTCAGCGCCTTTTCCGGAAAACTCACTGTCATCTAAATCAGCTACGGCTTTGAAGGCTTTTTTAAGATTGACCATCTGGCTTCTTAATTCTTTGTATTCTTTTGCACGTTTATCTGCTTCTGAAAGCAGTGTTTTGGCTTCAAATACTTTCATATTCATATCCTTTCATTTAAATAGATCAACAAGATTTTACCATGGGAAAATGAAGAAACAGACGAAATGTGATACAAAAGTGTGAAATGATCAATTTGATCTGTGTTATTTTACCTATATGAATCACTTTTTGGGAGACTGGCAATGTCGTTAGACGGTTCCAGTTGGATGTAAAGCTGACGGCTTTGATGAATCTAAGAAAAAGCGAAAATTGAAGAAGCGCTATTACTGAAAAGGATCCATCTTTTATTAGGATCTCAGAGTCGAGAAAATTTCTATACCCTGTTTGCTTACATTTGGTGGTGTAATTCTTAAAAAGTACATAAAAGATGTTGACGGAGTATTTTTGAAGTGATAAGATTCAATGGTAATGAAAATCAGTAATTTTAAAGAATTACTTTTGAAGAGGGCGGGATATGCGACTTGAAGAGATTGTGACGGTTAAAATAGGGAGAAATCTTTCTAGAGGACACGAGAAAAATGATCCGACATTAGTTGCTTATACATATGAGGATTTAATAAATGATTTAGATGGCTCGTTTCTAGACTCACAAGTTAGTCTTGGTGCTGAACAATCAAATCATAAAGAAAGCTATTTGAGCAGTGCCGGGGATGTTGTTTTCAGCTTTGTCAGTTCCAAGGCTGGGATCGTGAGTGACTTAAATCATGGGAAGATCATCAATCAAAACTTTGCAAAACTCATGATTGAACATATTGATTTGGATAGTCGATATTTATGTTATGCATTAAATGAGTCGCACGCAATGAAAAAGCAAATGGCAATTTCCATGCAAGGAAGCACTGTGCCAAAATTGACTCCTGCAATATTAAAAGAATTGGAGATCAAATTACCAAGTATTGAGAAACAACGGACGATTGGAATTGCTTATTTTTGTTTGAGAAAGCGTCAAGCTTTGGCGAAGAAACAAGCGGAACTTGAAGAGCAACTTTATTTAGAAGCATTGAAGAGATTAGACCAACAATAGAAAAAGTGAGGAACACAACTATGGCTGAATTACACTCAAAATTATTTAGTGCCGCAGACAACTTGCGAAGCAAAATGGATGCATCAGAATATAAAAACTACTTATTGGGATTGATCTTTTACAAATACTTGTCTGATAAGTTATTAGAAAAAGTCGTTGAAATCGCAGATGAATCTTTAGAAGAATACAACACACAAGAAAAACAAACGCAATTGTACCGGAATTTATTAGCGGATGAAGAGATCAAAAATGATTTGATTGAAACGTTAGTGGATACTTTGGGCTATGATATTGAGCCAGAGTATTTATTCAATGTATTAGCCAATCAAGCGAAACAAAACACATTCCAGCTGAATGACTTAAATAAAGCATTTATCGATTTGTCTACGAAATATGACCAATTCAACGGTCTGTTTGATGATGTGGATTTGACATCAAAAAAACTGGGATCGGATGATCAACAGCGAAACATCACGATTACTGAAGTATTGAAGAAACTAAATGATGTCAATGTAATCGGTCATGACGGGGATGTCATTGGGGATGCCTATGAGTACTTAATTGGTCAATTTGCCTCAGAAGCTGGTAAGAAAGCGGGAGAATTTTACACACCTCATCAAGTATCTGACATGATGGCGCGTATTGCCGCAATCGGTCAAGAAGACAAAAAATTATTTAGCGTATTTGACCCTACCATGGGATCAGGTTCCTTGATGTTGAATATTCGAAACTATATTAACTATCCTGAAAGTGTAAAGTATCATGGGCAAGAACTAAACACAACAACTTTTAATCTAGCGAAGATGAACTTAATTTTGCATGGTGTGAATAAAGAAGATATGCGGTTACGCAATGGGGATACATTGAACAAAGATTGGCCGACAGATGAGCCATATACGTTTGATTCAGTTTTGATGAATCCGCCGTACTCTGCCAAATGGTCTGCAGATGCTACATTTTTAGATGATTCACGTTTCAATCGTTACGGCAAGTTAGCACCAAAATCAAAAGCCGACTTTGCTTTTCTTTTACATGGGTTCTACCATTTGAAAGATTCGGGAACAATGGCGATCGTCTTACCACATGGAGTTCTGTTCCGTGGAGCGGCGGAAGGTGTGATCCGTAAGAAATTATTGGAAGATGGCAGTATTGATGCCGTGATTGGTATGCCAGGTAACTTATTCTTTGGCACATCGATTCCAACAACAGTCATCATCTTGAAGAAAAATCGCAGTACTCGTGATGTGTTATTTATTGATGCAAGTAAAGAGTTTATAAAAGGAAAGAACCAAAATAAACTTTCTAAAGAACATATTGATAGGATTGTCGAAACGTATCAAAAACGAGAAGATGTCGCGAAATATGCCCACGTTGCAACATTCGATGAAATCAAAGAGAATGATTTCAATTTGAACATCCCTCGATACGTCGATACGTTTGAAGAAGAAGAACCTGTGGATATGGCTGCGATTGGTGCATCCATTAAAGACATTCGAAAAGAAAAAGCGGAACTAGAATCTAGCTTGTATGACATGATTTCTTCACTGCAATATGATGAAGAAAATGCAGAGTGGATCAAGGGCGCGTTAGAGGTGTTTCATCGTGGAAAATAAGCGTGTACCAGAAGTGAGGTTTGAGGGATTTAGTGGAGAATGGGAAGAGCGTAAGTTGAATGAAGTAGCTGAAATTATTGGTGGAGGAACGCCAAGTACTGCTGTTCAAGAATATTGGGATGGTGATATAGATTGGTATTCACCAGTAGAAATTGGAAAAGAAATATATGCTGTTGGTAGTCAAAGAAAAATAACTTCACTTGGATTAAAAAAGAGTTCTGCCAAAGTACTACCTGCGAACAAAACAATTTTGTTCACCTCTCGTGCTGGAATTGGAGATATGGCTATCTTAAAAAAAGATGGAGCTACAAACCAAGGCTTTCAATCTTTAGTAGTTAACACTAATTACAATACTTATTTTGTTTATTCTATAGGACATAAAATAAAAGAGTTTGCATTAAAACATGCATCGGGATCAACTTTTTTAGAAATATCCGGAAGGCAATTGGGAAAAATGGTTTTATTTGTACCGTCATTAGAAGAACAAACTAAAATCGGCACCTTCTTCAAACAACTAGACGACACGATCGCTCTTCATCAACAAGAACTAACCACCCTCAAACAAACAAAACAGGGATTCTTGCAAAAAATGTTTCCAAAAGAAGGGGAATCTGTGCCGGAGGTTCGTTTCTCAGGTTTTACTGGCGATTGGGAACAGCGTAAACTTCGTGAAATGTTGGCAGAGCCTGTTACTGATGGACCTCATGAAACTCCCAAACTTGAAGAGAGTGGAATCCCATTTATCTCAGTTGATGCAATCGTTGATAATCAGATTGATTTTGACAGAAAACGTGGATATATTTCTGAAGAGACTGATGAGTTGTACTCTAAAAAGTACAGACCTCAATATCATGATGTCTTTTTGGTTAAGTCAGGTTCAACTGTGGGTAAGACGGCAATCGTTGAAACTAAAGAGCGTTTTAATATTTGGTCTCCATTAGCTGCCATGCGCGTTGGTGAAGTGTCTGATCCGTACTTTTTGTATTTCTTATTGCAAACAAGAAAGATGCAAAACCAAGTAAAAGATAAAGCATCTAGCGGTACTCAGCCAAATTTAGGTATGCGAGAACTTGAAAAATTCCATACACAAATCACCCCTAATCTTGAGGAACAAAAGAAAATCGGTGCCTTTTTCCAGCAACTCGACAATCTCATCACCCTTCATCAGCGTGAATTAGAAGCCTTGAAAAAAACGAAAAAAGCATTTCTACAAAAGATGTTTGTTTAACGAATAAAGAGGGGGAGAATCATGGCAACGATCCAGCATAAAGATGAAGCAGAGGTAGAGCGCCGCCTGATTGAAGTGTTAGGTGAAGGGTATAATCAGTGGAATTATCGTCCAGATTTAAAATCGGAAGAAGACCTATGGGAGAACTTGCGTCAAAAAATCACGCAAAACAACCTATCAGAAATTGGGGAACATCCCATGACTGATAAAGAATTTGACAAGATAAAGACAGAGTTATTATCGAAAACACAGACTCCCTTTGATGCTGCTAAGTGGCTCAAAGGGGAAAATGGAATAGCTCGAATTACGATTGAACGTGAAGATGTCTCTTTAGGTTCGATGTCTCTGGTGCTATATTCCAATCAAGACATTGGCGGAGGAATTTCTACATACGAAGTCGTTCACCAGATAGCGAAACAAAAAGCAAACGTTGACGGTCGAAATCGGCGATTTGACGTGACACTTCTCATTAATGGATTGCCCATTGTTCAAATTGAGTTAAAACAGGCCAGTGCAAAAGACGGCGTATTCCAAGCCTATCATCAAATCAAGAAATACGCAGAAGAAGGAATGTTTCGAAACAATATCTTTTCTACTCTGCAGTTATTTGTCATTTCCAATGAACAAACGACTCGCTATTTCGCCAATGCGCTACCAAAAGATATGCATAAGAAATTGATCTTTAGCTGGCGAACAAAGGATAATCAAAAAGTAGAAAATCTTTATGAATTTGTTAAACGAGTCTTAAATATTCCGGATGCCCATCGATTGATTGCCGATTATACAATTGTAAGTGAGGATCAAGACAACAAAGCTATAATAGTATTAAAACCGTATCAAATTCATGCGATCCAAGCCTTGTTTACATCTGCCATGAAACATCAATCCGGCTATGTTTGGCATGCGACCGGCTCAGGAAAAACGTTGACAAGTTTTGTTTCTACGAAGTTATTAGCCCGCAAAACAGGTGTAGACCGCACGATTATGCTCATTGACCGAAAAGACTTAGATAACCAAACGACGACAGAATTTACTAAATTTGCGTCTGAGTTTAACACGGGGATTTCTTCTGGTCATGCTAAATCAAATAGTTTGATTGTCGGAACTGGGAGCGCAAAGGAGTTAAGTCAAACTCTGCTGTCTGATACCAATTCGAATACAGTGATCATTACCACTCGCCAAAAACTAGAAGCTGCCTTGCGCTATGCCCAAAGGCAAGAGGAGCAAAAAGGTACTCAGCGCTTTAAGAAACTGCTAGGACAACATATTGTCTTTGTCGTGGATGAATGCCATCGTGCGTTAAGTGCAGAAGGTATGGAAGTCATTAAGGGATTCTTTCCAAATTCAACTTGGTTTGGATTTACAGGGACACCGATATTTAATGAAAATAAAAAACAGGCTAAAGGTCGATTAGCTCGTACCACTCGTGACCAATATGGAGACGTTTTGCACACGTATACCATTAAGAATGCGTTAGACGATGGTGCTGTTTTAGGGTTTCAAGTAGAGCACGAAGATACGATTGAGCCCACTTCATTAAATAATCATATTTTTGAACAACTGCGTCATCTTGAAAAATACGCCAATTGTAGTGCAGATGAAGTGAACGATATGATTGATCAAATGGATGGAATGGAAAAAGAAGCATATCTTGAACCATCTTCGTTCGAGAATGATGAACATATTCAAAAAGTCATTCATAAGATTTTTAGGCCGGATAATGCCTATATTAAATTTGATTTTCAAAACGGCCGCCCGCAAAAATCAGCTATTTTAACAACGAGTTCCATTGATATGGCGAAACGTTACTATCAGGCAATTAAAGAAATGACGACAGGTCCAGATTGGTTAACAAAAGAGTTTGCGGGACACCCGATCCGAACAGGTCGTACAATTGAGGATCCTGACTTTCCTCGGATAGCAATTACGTATTCAATGCAAGAAAATGAGGAAGATTCCAAACAAATTCAAGATGAAATGATGGAAATTATTAAGGATTATAACGATTACTATCATACTGCTTGGTCGATAGAAGATATTGAACGATATAATGGTGATATTAACAATCGGTTAGCTCGTAAAAAAGGGGAATTCAAAGAATTTGGGAAACAAATTGACCTTGTCATTGTTGTCGATCGGTTATTGACTGGTTTTGATGCCCCAACGATTCAAACGTTATTTGTGGATCGGAATTTAAGTTATGCCAATTTGATTCAAGCCTTTTCTAGGACCAATCGTACATATCCAGGAAAGACAAAAGGATTAATTGTGACATTCCGTAAACCTTTCACAATGGAACAAAACGTAAAGAATGCGACGAAGTTATATTCTCATGCACAAGAGGATTCTAGTCTTGTTTACCCAACGTATGATGAATCGAAGAAACGTTTTAAGAAGGCTCACAAAGCGCTAACTATGTTAATTCCCAATCCAACCGATATTGATGAGCACACATCTCTTGAAACCCGAATTGAGTTCGTGAAAGCATTTCAAGAGCTAAACAATTCATACGAAGCGTTAGTTACATATGATGACTACAACGATGATATGGAAAAATCAGCAGCACTTCAAGAACAGGTGGAAACACTAGAAGAATATATTGGTATCTATCACACGATTAAAGGTTCACTTATAGATGAAGAGCGTCATGATGGCCAGGAGCCGGATTTCTCGGACATTGAATTCTATGGAGAAAACGCAGTGAAGATCTATGATATTGATTCAACGTATATTGATCGACTATTAGAAACATACTCGGCCAATAACCAGAATATCCGTGATGAGATCGAAAGCGCACTTCAAAAACTGGAGAAATCAGACATTGTTAAAGATGTATACCGTGAGATGTTAAATGCCATTGATACGAAAAACGTAGATGAAGAGGAAGATATTCTTGTAGTGAAAAGACGCTTCTTCACGAAAAAACGCAGCCAAGCAGTTAGGGAATTTGCGAATAGTTGGTTTGTGGAAGAGGATGAGCTGCATTTATCTGCAGTTCAATATGTGATAGGGGCAGATCCTATTCCGAATATCGGGGGAATCATCAATAGCAAGCAATTTGATCGGTACAAAGCCGTACATCCAGATGCAAAACCGTTGAAATACGGACCAGAGTTGAAGCGTCAGTGGAGAAAGATGTTAGATGAAGTCATTGTACCTTTGGATGGCGAGCTGAGATAAAGTCTATATAGGCCAACTACTGCGAATCTTGAGTTGGCCTATTCTATTTATTATGAAGAAATATCATGAGATTGCTGACAGAACTACTATGCGTACTAGTCGTTTTCTTTAATCACCTTTTTCAATCGCTCCACCTCACCCCGAATCCCAATCCCAGGCTCCCACGAATCAATCAAACGAATCGCCTTCTGATTCGATTCCATCGCTTTCTTATTTTCTCCTTTACGATAAAAGAGCTGTGCCATCCCGTAATAATAGTAGATCAACTCAACCTGATTGGCGTTGTTTTTGTCATAGAGCATCTGCTCAAAGGCTTTTTCCGCTTTTTCGAGCTGATCACACTTTACGTAAGCCATGCCCAGGTTGAAATAGGCTTCTATCGTTTTTTCGCCGCCGTATGCGGCGCTGGTTGTGTTTGCCGCTTCGTATAATGTGATGGCTTCTTCGTAGTGAGAGCGGGCGAAACTCAGGTCGCCGCGAACCAGAAGAACCCTGTGCCGGATAATGGGGGAGACAGGCTGATCTTTGATGCCGTCCAGCATTGCTGCCGCTTTTTTCGGTTCTCCGATTTTTAACAGCAGCCTCGATTGCAGGGCGGTTCCCCATACTTTCAAGTCGTCGTGATCCGGCGCGCCTGATTGTTCGAGTATCTTCAGGCCGGCTTCTATTTGCCTGAGAGCTCCGTCTGAATCGTTGACTTCCATCAGCGCCCAGCCTGCCGTGTCGATCCTGAAGTAGGCTTCCCGTGTGTGTTCGCCTGATTGACTGGCGGCATCGGCGGCTTTTAATCCGTATTCGATTCGCAGGGGCAGGTTGATTCTGCTTAGAAAATGGCTGATGCGGATGATGAGTTTGATTAGGATGTCATGTTGTCCGGTTTCGCTCGACCATTCGATGACCTTTAGGATGTTCGGCCATTCCTTTTTCATTTGCTCTAAATTCCGTCCCAGCAAGTAGCTCCAATAGACAGAATTGGGCTGTTCCCGCTTTATATGGGTTTCCGCATAATCAATATAATAATGCGCCCAGCGGCTGCGGGCTTCTTTTGCAAATTCGTGATTTTCGGATAAGTGCTGTTCTCCGTAAGCGACAACGGTTTGATGGGCTGCGTATTGAATTCTTCCTTCGCTTCGTTCCGGCTGTATTAAAGCATATGACCGCATTTGCTCAATCGCGTAATGAAACCGCCGGACGTCTAATCCGGCCGCTTGAGCCAAGCTTTTTTCATCAGGAGGCTTAGCGAAAAAGCAAAGCGTCTGCCATAGTTTTCGTGTGTCTTCATGACATCTGTCCCATGTGCGGCCAAAGAGAACCTCAAACAATTCCAATAATGAGTAGCCTGCTTGTTTAAGTTCTTGAATGAGCTGCGGAGCGGGGATGTCGTCGTCTGACATGTATGCAATGCTCAGTGCCATGGCCTTCGGGTTGCCGGCGGCTGCCGAGACGAATTCATTCTTAAGGTCAGGTGATAGCTGCAACAGCTGCTCCAGCTTTTCCCGTTTATGCGGGAGGTTGCATGTTTGCAGACAGCGGTGCACTTCTTGATGGAAAAATTCAAGGGCATCCGTTTGTTCAAGCCCGCTCAGCTGGATGGCCGCCAGTTCCCCGAGGCCGTCCCGGTATGTCTGTTTTACGTTTTCCCGTGCCGTAAGGAGGACTTTTACACCTTGCGGAAGGCCGATGATAAATTCGTGAATGTCACATTCCGCTGTATCAATGCTGTCAACGATCAGCAATACCGGTTTTTCATTTGAATGAGCGGCTAATGCATTGCGGACGACGAACCGTTTTTCGTTGATTGATTTGTCGATTTGTTCGGTGCGTCCGAGCTGATAGGCGATCGTGTTTAAAAAATCGCTGAAGCTCAATCCTTTCCAATCCGCGCTGTTCCAGATGATGCTGTTGAATGCCGGCCAATCTGGTGAACCGCCGGCACAAAGGTAGGCTGCTTCAAGAGCGATCGTTGTTTTCCCCATGCCGGCCCAGCCTGTGATTAAACAGACCGGTGACGGAGACAGCATCCATTGCCGGATTGCTTCCATATCAAAGCCGCGTCCGATAAAGTTTCCGGTCCGGCGTGACGGTAAGTTATGCGTGACGGACTTTCTTGTAAGCGCATTCGTTTCGTGGCTTGGTCTGTCATGAAACAGCCGCTTTACTGCTTTTTCAACATCTTCATCACTCGGCGCTCCGAATGATCCGTCTTTCCGGAGTATTTTTGCTTTTTTTAGACAAGACGCCGTCCAAACGGGCAATGCGGGTTTGATGACGGGAATGGTTGTGGTTTCCAGAAGGCCGGTCAGCCATTCAGGATCCATATCAGTCTTTTCTATAATGATCCAGATCATGCCGAACAACTTTCCGTCGTCAATTCGTCCGGGAATGTAGTTTGCGCCCATCTGTCCGATCCAGCTTTTGATCGTGTTAGAGGAAACGCCTAATCGGAGTGCGATTTGCTCTATATAAGACTGTCCGGCTTTTACGTTCTTTGTCCTTTTAATTTTGAAATCAGGATGATGTTTCAGCGATTTGACGGCAGGTGCCAGCAGTTCTGCAAATTGTGTCCGGTTTTCAAGTTCAGCCATTAGCCTGCACCTCCTATTAGTACTATTTTATCAATTCAGTGTTTTTTGTATATGAAAAAATAAAAAGTACAGTGCGGCTGTCCTTTTATACAGCAGGAAAGGCTGTTGTACGTCTTGAAAAGCAGATAAAATAGGGGCAGTAATAGAGAAAACAAAAATGTATGCACTTACATTTCAAAGCAGAGAAAGGATTTTGCCAAATGACTCACACAGTGCCTCAAAATATGAAAGCGGCGGTTATGCACAACACGAGAGAAATCAAAATCGAAACATTGCCCGTGCCTGACATCAATTATGATGAAGTGTTAATTAAGGTGATGGCTGTCGGAATTTGCGGATCTGATCTGCATTACTATACAAATGGCAGAATAGGCAATTATGTAGTGGAAAAACCATTTATCCTCGGTCATGAATGCGCGGGAGAAATTGCCGCCGTCGGATCGTCTGTCGATCAATTCAAGGTGGGAGACCGTGTCGCCGTCGAACCCGGTGTCACATGCGGACGCTGTGAGGCGTGTAAGGAGGGGCGTTATAATCTTTGCCCGGATGTACAGTTTTTGGCGACACCGCCGGTTGACGGCGCGTTTGTCCAATATATCAAAATGCGTCAGGACTTTGTTTTCTCGATTCCGGATTCACTATCCTATGAAGATGCGGCTTTGATCGAACCGTTTTCTGTCGGCATTCATGCGGCCGCGAGAACAAAGCTTCAGCCCGGATCAACAATTGCGATTATGGGAATGGGGCCTGTAGGATTAATGGCTGTTGCGGCAGCGAAAGCATACGGGGCAGGCACAATCATTGTGACCGACTTGGAGCCGCTGCGGTTAGATGCCGCGAAAAAAATGGGAGCGACTCATGTCATCAATGTCCGGGAACAGGATGCCGGTGAAGAAATCACAACGATCACGAATGGCAGAGGCGTTGATGCTGCCTGGGAAACAGCGGGGAATCCGGCGGCATTGCAATCCGCACTGGCTTCCGTGCGCCGGGGCGGAAAACTGGCGATTGTCGGTTTGCCTTCTCAGAACGAGATTCCGCTCAATGTGCCATTTATTGCAGATAACGAGATTGATATATACGGAATCTTCCGTTATGCGAATACGTATCCGAAGGGAATTGAATTTCTCGCTTCCGGCATAGTGGACACGAAGCACCTTATAACGGACCACTATCCGCTGGAGCAGACGCAAGAGGCGATGGAACGGGCCTTTCAATACAAAAATGAATGCTTAAAAGTGATGGTGTATCCAAATCGCTGAGTGAACGGGGAGGATCTTTGCATTCTCCCTCTTGCTTATCAAAAATGAAAACGGATTCTTGGGGTGGGAAATGATGATTGAAACAGAAAAAGCAGCGGCAGTAAAGACGAAATATCGCGGCCTGTCCTGGATGGAACGGATCGGCTACGGATTCGGCGATATGTCGTACAATATTATCTTTCAGTTTGTAAACGCATACTTATTATTCTACTATACAGACGTCGGCGGCATTAAGCCTGCGGTCATTGCAGCTTTGTTTCTTATCGTAAGGGTGCTGGACGCTATTTTTGACCCGATTATGGGCGTGATTTTAGACAAGACGAATACTAGATGGGGAAAGGCAAGGCCGTATCTTTTGTGGGTGGCGTTTCCTTTTGCGCTATTTACGTTCTTATGCTTCACGACCCCTCATTTCGGCGAGACGGGGAACATGGTTTATGCGTACATCACTTATATTCTGCTTGGGATGTCCTTCAGCATGCAGACGATTCCGGTCAACAGCTTAACGGGGCGGATGACGAATTCCGTGGAGGAACGGACGGTTCTGACGACGACCCGGATGATTTTGGTTTATATCGGAATTCTGTTATCGATTTCCTGTGC
The DNA here is from genome assembly GCF_001975995.1 of Bacillus sp. GZB. Lineage (NCBI taxonomy): Bacteria > Bacillati > Bacillota > Bacilli > Caryophanales > Bacillaceae > Bacillus > Bacillus sp. GZB. The sequence goes on along the minus strand of NZ_MTQG01000020.1, from coordinate 85,040 downwards.
GACACCGCTTGCAGATCTGATCGGCGGGAAAGATCAGGCGTTTGGATTCCAGATGACGGCGCTTATCTATGCGGCGGTGAGCATCGCATTGAATCTGTTCAGTTTCTTTACTGTGCGGGAACGGATTCAGCCTGAAAAAAGAAAAAAACAAGGAGTGAAAAAGACGTTGTCTGTTTTGTTCCGAAACAAGCCTTTGCTCATTTTGGTTTCTGCATTTTTAGCGTTTGCGATTGGGTTTAACATTAAGCTCAGCACGATGGTGTACTATTTTACGTATAACGTCAGCCATAAGGAATTTGTGTTTTTAGGAACCGTGTTGTTTTTCGGCGCAGCGCTGATCAGCAATCTGTTTATTCCTTTCTTTTCTGAGAAGCGGGGCCGGAAGCAGGTTATGATCATCACGGCGGCGCTATCGCTGATTTCTTATGCGGGCCTTCAGTTTACATCGTATTCTTCGCTGCCGCTTATTTTCTTTTGGCTTTTCGTTTCGGGATTTTTTACGACGCCTTTAAATACGCTTGCTTGGGGAATGGTTGCCGATTGTGTCGATTATGCGGAATGGAAAACCGGAGTCCGGGCTGATGGCGTGGTGATTTCGAGCATGAGTTTCATCAATAAGCTCGGAGTTGCGTTAGCCGGGTCATTTTCGGCCGTTTATCTCGGAATCGCCGGATATGCCGCGAATACCGATCAGACGGCCTCGTCATTAAATGCGATTAAAAATATGAATGCGCTCATTCCGGGATTGTTCATTCTGCTGTCTATTATTCTTATTTCTTTTTATCCTTTAACTGAAAAAAAATATCAGCAGATGATGTCTGATCTGGAGCAAAGAGCTGCAAGATGAGTATACGTAAAATTTAAAATATTCTATGTAAACTGTTGTATTTATGACAGAAAGCACTATACTGAAACTATAATCGAGAATTGATAAATGAGTGTGATAATGTGGGAAGCCAATCTGTTATTTGTATTGGAGAATTGTTAATTGATTTCTTTTGTACCGATGTGGATGTTGATTTGACGAAAGGACGTAATTTCTTAAAAAGTGCCGGCGGGGCACCGGCGAATGTGTCGGCAGCGATTGCTAAGCTGGGCGGAGACGCGGCTTTCAGCGGAAAAACAGGCAAAGATCCGTTCGGGTATTTTCTGAAGCAGACATTGGACGCCGTACATGTCGATACCTCTATGCTCGTCATGGATGAGAAAGCGCCTACAACGCTTGCGTTTGTTTCATTAAAACAAAACGGGGAGCGCGACTTTGTGTTTAACAGAGGAGCGGACGCTTTGTTTACGCTGGATGATATTGATCTGGAAAAGGTAAACGATGCCAAAATCCTACATTTCGGATCAGCGACGGCATTGTTATCTGAACCGTTTTGCTCAGCCTATTTACGGCTGATGTCGATTGCGAAAGACAATGGACAGTTTATTTCCTTCGATCCTAACTACCGTGAGGATTTATGGAAAGGAAGAGTTTCAGAGTTTATAAACACCGCAAAAAAAGCCATTGCCGTAAGTGATTTTGTGAAAGTCAGTGACGAAGAGCTTGAGATCATCAGCGGTGCGAAGGATCATAAAGAAGGTGTTGCGGTTCTTCATGAGCTCGGGGCCGGTATTGTGGCGGTGACACTCGGGAAAAGCGGGACCCTTCTTTCAAATGGGAAGGATATTGACATCATTCCGAGCATTCCGGTGACATCAATAGACTCAACGGGAGCGGGAGATGCGTTTGTCGGCGCGGCGCTGTATCAGCTGGCGCGCACCGATGAGATTCAGACGGCAGCCGATGATTTTGCGAAGCTGCGTGATATTGTCTCATTTGCCAATAAGGTGGGGGCGCTCGTGTGCACCAAAATCGGTGCGATCGATGCTTTGCCGAGTTTAAAAGAGGTTGAAGTATCACTGTAAAATATCGAGGATGCTTCTTGAAAGTCATCGGACTTCGGGAAGCATCCTCTTTTATTTAGGTCTGAAACCCTTTTCGATATACGGTATACTTTAGAAAGGCATCCAGTAAATTGAACTGCTGTGAAGTACATACAATAACGTTTTTATCAGTTCTGAGTAAAACCAAGTTTCTGCTGCTGCCGTCATGTATACTATGACGGCCTGTGATATTGAACCGCGGAGGAATGTTTTTCATGAAACATGTTTTTCTTATTGTGCAATGCGCGTTTTCTGTTTTTTGTTTTCTTTGTCTCGCCGCTGTCAATTGGTATCAGGGGAGTGAGCTTGTTTCTGATTCGTTTGATTGGAATGATACGGCTAAATTCTCAAAGCTTTTGAATGGGACGGATACGATTACAAGTCCGGAACAGATTTCGCAGCTGGATTTCTTTGTGTATGCGGCGAAGCATTACCCGTTAGTGAGCGGGTTGATGATCGGGCTTTTTATTTATTTTTTGTTCTCACTGTATCTGGTCATAAAGAATTTCCGCCGGCACAAATGGGCTGAATGAGACTATTTTCATATAAAATACATAAATTCATGAGAAAATGAAACTTTTTTTGAAAAAAACAGTATATATAACTATGAACTTGTTACTATTTAATTTTGGGAGGAAAATGAAAAATGAGTATTTTAGGAAGATTTAAAGACATCATGTCAAGCAATATCAATGCGCTGCTGGATAAAGCTGAAAACCCTGAAAAAATGGTTGATCAATATTTGCGGAATCTGAACAGTGATTTAGGAAAAGTGAAAGCGGAGACGGCTTCTGTCATGGCTGAGGAACAGCGGGCGAAAAGAGCGTTAACAGAATGCCAGGCTGATGCCGAAAAGATGGAAAGTTATGCGATGAAAGCGTTGCAGGCCGGCAATGAAGCCGATGCGCGGACGTTTTTGGAAAGGAAAGCGGCTGTTGAATCAAGACTGACTGAGCTGCAGACGGCTTATCAGCTCGCTTCTTCCAACGCGTCTCAAATGCGCAAAATGCATGACAAGCTTGTCGCTGATATCGGAGAGCTTGAGTCGCGCCGAAATGCCATCAAAGCGAAGTGGTCTGTGGCAAAGACGCAGGAGAGAATGAACAAATTGGGGTCCTCTGTGTCAAATGCGGGCCAATCGATGACAGCTTTCGGCAGAATGGAAGACAAGGTCAACCAAGCGCTTGATCATGCCAATGCGATGGCTGAGCTGAACGCGTCTCCGAAAGACGATATTGACGATCTGACGGCTAAATATGACAGCAATCAAAGCAGTGTCGATGATGAATTGGCGGCGCTCAAGCAGAAAATGCTTTTCAGTAAAGATCAATAGACAGCGGGCTGCAGCTTTGTCCGATATAAAGAGAAAGTGAGAGAAACAGAATGATCATTTCTTATAAATGCCCGAACTGCGGCGATGATATGGTCTTTGACAGTTCATCCGGCATGCTGACATGTCACAGCTGCGGGCGGCAGGATCAGATTGAGAGCCTGCCAAAAGAGTATATAACGACGAGATTTTCTGAAAATGAGGCGAACGAGTACCGGTGTGAGAATTGCGGCGCAGTATTAATGACTGAGGCGGAAACGACGGCCACGACGTGCGGGTTTTGCGGAGGAGCCGCCGTTCTCGCCGACCGATTATCGGGAAATCTCGCGCCTTCGATGGTGATTCCTTTTACGATCAGTAAAGAAGAAGCCATGAGCGCTTTTAAAAAGTGGTGCCGAAACGGCCGTCTGACACCGAAAGGATTTATGTCTGCTGATCGGGTGAAGAGCATAACGGGCATGTACGTGCCGTTTTGGATGTTTGACTTAAACAGCAAGGTTCAGGTCAATGCCGTTTGTACGAGAGTGCATCACTATGATGATGGAGAATACCGGGTGACGGAGACCGAGTATTACAACGCGTACCGCGATATCAATCTTGATTATCTCAAAATTCCGGTCGACGCTTCAGAAAAAATGAATGATGAATTAATGGACAAATTGGAGCCTTACTCATACAGTGAGCTGAAGGAGTTTAATACGGCCTATTTAGCGGGATATATAGCGGAAAAGTACAATTATACCGATGACGATCTCTTTCCGCGGGCGAAGGATAAAATCAGCCATTATATTGATTCTTATATCAGATCCACCTTCTCCGGATATACGACGGCTGACATTACGGATGAGCAGATTCAGACCGATAAAATCAGCAGCTTTTACGTACTGCTTCCGGTCTGGATGGTCAGCTACGACTATGAGCGGGCTGAACACATTTTTGCGATGAACGGGCAGACGGGCAAGGTTGTCGGCAAACCGCCGATCAGTGCCGGAAAAGTGGCCGCGTGGTTCGGCGGCATAACCGCCGGTGCGTTTTTAGCATTAAGACTCGTCTCACTTATGATAGGAGGCGGTTTTTGATGAAAGTATCGATGAAAAAAGTGTGTCTCTTCTGCTTCGTCCTTTTTCTGATGCTGTCTTTTGGTTTACATACATCGGCGTCTGCCGCGGAACAGAAGCAATATGTTTATGACAATGCTCATTTATTAACGAAGGATGAAACGAAGAAACTTGAGGAATTGGCCGGGAAGCTCGGGGCAAAGCGCCATACCGATTTTATCATTCTTACCGCAAACGGAACGGGCGGTAAGGACATCGAGCAGTACGCCGGTGATTTTTATGACAGTCATTTTAGCGGAAGCACGGCGATTTTGACAATTGATATGAAAAATCGGGAAGTATTTATCTCCGGATATAAAAAGGCGGAGACGTATTTGAATAACAGCCGGCTGAATACGATCAGAAATACGATCTCGTCAGATATTTCCGCAGGCCATTATGAAAAGGCGTTTCAGACCTACATCAAGTTGGCTTATAAAGATATGGGGAAAAGCCCGGACGACAAGTCTGACAATCTGCTGCTCACATGGTGGTTTCAGCTCATTATTGCCGCAGCCGCGGCCGGAATCGCCGTCACTGTGATGGTGTACAATTCCGGCGGCAAGGTCACCGTCACCGGCAGCACGTATATGGATCATGATACGTCTGAAGTGCTGAGCCAGCACGACACATATATCCGAACCGACGTTACAAGAGAAAAAAAGCCTGATAAAGATAATGACAATGACGGCGGAGTCACGAGGGGCGGCACGAGTTACAGCGGAAGCAAGGGTAGTTTTTAAATTATATGTAAAGGATTTGAGCATACATGGGTTTTTTCAGAAATCAGTTAGCAAATGTGGTGGAATGGGAAGAATTCAGAGACGACATGGTTTTCTATAAATGGAACAACCGTGAAATTAAAAAAGGCAGCCGTCTGATTATCCGGCCGGGACAGGATGCCATCTTTTTATACAACGGGAAGATTGAAGGGATTTTCCGTGATGACGGCGATTATGATATCGAATCAGAAATCATTCCGTTTCTATCTACACTAAAAGGGTTTAAGTTTGGCTTTAACAGCGGCATGCGGGCTGAAGTGCTGTTTGTGAATACGAAGGAGTTCACCGTGAAATGGGGCACAAAAAACGCTATCAACATTCCGGCGGCAGGTATGCCGGGCGGTATGCCGATCCGCGCAAACGGCACATTTAACTTCAAGGTCATTGACTACATCGGATTGATTGATAAGATTGCGGGTGTCAAAGACAGCTATTTAGTGGAGGACATTAAAATCCGGATTACGTCTATTCTCGATCAGCTTTTGATGAAATGGATCACCAGAGAAGGAAAAGACATGTTCAATCTGCAGTCGAATTCATTTGAAATCGGAAAAGGGATTCAAGAAGATCTTGATATGCAGCTGATCGGAGACGGCATGTCGATTACGGGCTTCAATATTATGAGCTTTAACTATCCGCAGGAAGTTCAGGATATGATTACGAAAAACGCTTCTTACGGCATGGTGGGCGATGTGAACCGCTATCAGCAGATTTCCATGACGGACGGAATGTCATCCGGCAAAATGAACGGAAGCGGCGCCGCCTCAGACATGGCGGGCATGATGATGGGAATGAATGTGGCAAATCAAATGATGAACCAAATGAACCAAAATCAGCAGAACCAGCCGCAGCAAGATCAAAGTCAGCAGAATCAGGGGACGGCACCGGCAAACGGCTCGGAAGGAGCGGCTAAGCCGAAATTCTGTCCGAACTGCGGAACGAAAACGGAAGGCGCGAATTTTTGTCCGAATTGCGGACAGAAGCTTGCGTGACGATATGCGAAAAAGAGGCCTTTTTTGGGCCTCTTTTTTTGTCATGATTTCATTGTTTGGACGATGAGGGATGTCAGCGCTTTTGATCCCTCAGGTATGAGATGGACGCCGTCCGGTGTGAAGTATTCAGGGTGCTGCAATGCTTTTGCGTGCCAATCGACAAGCGTCACATTTTTCCGTGACTCGGCCTGCCGGCGCAATGATTCGTTTACTTTGCTTTCCCACTGCCGCGGCACACGTGTGTTGACAAGATAGATATCGGCTTTTGAAAAGGAGCTGATCAGTGATTCAATTTGGCTGTTTGTGAAATAGCCGTTCGTCCCTAACTCGATGATGACCGCTTTGTCCGGCTGATTAAATGACGCATATTCCGAAGTGAGCTGGAGTGCTTGAGAGACTTGTCTTCCTACCTTTCCGTCGATGGTGACATGAGGGAGGGACTGCCGCAGGTATGACGCAATGTCCAGCATCACCGAGTCACCGATGGCCAGCACGTCTTGCTGAGGCTGTGTTTGTTTTGAATCAGCCGCTTTTTGAGATGACCGTTCCTTTTTCTCTTCGTTTTTCTTTGTATTTGATTTGTCTGCTGGTTCTTTCTTGTTTTTGTCTGACGCGGTGTCCGTTTTTTCGCCGCCGTGTTTTTTCTTGCTGTCTTCTTCTTTTGCAGGCTGATCGTGATCGGCCGTTTTGTGCGAAGAGGCGGCGGTTTCTTGCTGATCATTTTGCGCGTACGTCCATTGCGGCTGTTTTTTCTCTTCGGCTATCCCTGACAGCCCGCCCGCAAATACGAGAATGGCGGCAAGAATAAGGCCGAGCGACATTCGGCTGATGACAGAGGACGTCTTCCATTCCAGAAAGCGGTTCAGAAACACGCGGCGTAAAAATGGCCGGAAGCCCGCAGTGCGGATCGGCTGTTCAATGAAATGGTAAGACAGCTCGGCAAGAATGAAAGTGGCGCCGATTCTGACGGCGCAGTGCCAATAAACCGGATTTCCGATTTCCTGTACGGGTGTGCTCAGCACGATAACCGGGTAATGCCAAAGATAGATTCCGTATGATCTCGTTCCGATCCAGCGAAGCGGCTTCCATGAAAGGACATGTCCCAAAAAGCTGCTCGGATGGCATAAACATGCGACAAGAACCGCTGCGGTGATGCTGATCAAAAGCATGCCGCCCTTGTACAAGAAGGGTTCATATTCATCTGTGTAAAAGACGCAAAGCAACAGCGCGGCAAAAGCGGCAAGCTCCGTCCCGTGAAGCAGGTGTTTCATGCTGCTCGGCAGCCGTTTGGAAGATAATCGTTTCATCGGCCACACTAAAGCTAAAGCGCAGCCGATCAGCAATTCAAATGAGCGGGTATCCGTCCCGTAATAAACGCGGCTCGGATCTCCGCCGGGCACATACATCATACTCATTACGACTGCCGAACATAACGCGAGGAACATGACCGCGGCCGCAAGCCGGGCCCGTGTTTTACATATGTACATTCCCGCAAGCAGCAGGAAGGGCCATATGATATAAAACTGTTCTTCAATCGCCAGCGACCAAAGGTTTTTTAATGGCGAAGGGGAGCCGAAGCTGTCGAAATAAGAAAGTTGATGAAAGATAAACCACCAATTGCTTATGTAAAAAAGTGAGGAGACCGCATCCCCGCGTACGGTATGCAGGAGCTCGCTGTTAAACAATACGACCCAAATGACCGTCGTGATAATCATGAGATAAGCCGCCGGCAGAAGCCGCCTGATCCGGCGCACCCAAAAATCACGCAAATCAAGGGTGATGGCATTGCCTTGGGCAGGCAATATAATAGATGTAATTAAATACCCCGATAAAACAAAAAAGATATCAACACCAATGAAACCGCCGTCGGCCCAGTTGAAATTCAGATGATATGCGATAACTGCGAGGACGGCAAAGGCGCGAAGTCCATCCAGTCCGGGAATATAGCGGTGATGCAGTGACTTGTCTGACATGGTATTCCTCCAATAATGTGTGCGGAAATTCTCGCTGTTTTGCGGATGGCTATGGCAGATTTCTGTACAGTCTTCCATTTGTTCCGTTAATTAGACGCATTCGGAAGGGGATTTTGTTTCAGAAAAAATGAATGAAATGCTGTGATTTTCTTAAACTTTTCAGCCCCCGTCCGGCGTCTGTTATATGAAAAGGGTCCCTTATGCATCTTGGCTGTTGCGGGACGAAAGAAAAAATCCATGATCTGCGGATATCATGGATTTTTTTCTTTCTTTATCTGATGTAGCGGTCTCCGACAAGCAGCTTGGAGATGACGGAGGTCGGTATTGTAAACTCTGTAACGCCCATATATCCGGGTGCCGCTTCGTATTCATCAAATGAAATAACAAGTTTGTGCTTATCTGTAATATAAAAATTCTGGTCGGCGCGGATGGCTTTAAAAGGCTCCGTCATATCATCATCTTCGACCCAGTATATTTTATTCGGATCTTCTTTCATCTGTTTTTTCATTTGTTCTTTAATATTTTGGCTGATGACTTTAATATAACGGTCATCTTTAAATAAACTCTTTAATGTAAGCACGGCCTCATTCTTTTTATCAATCGTGATGTAACGGCTTTGTGTATAAGATGAAGCTTGCGTTTTTTCGATATCACGGCGGATTGAGATCAAATCCGCTGTGTCAGTAACGGTTTCATAATCGCTGTAAATACTGAGGTGGCCTTTTTTGCTTTTTGAGGTCGCCTTCATAAATTCCCGATATAGCTCTTTGCTTTCTTTCATATAATGCCGGTTGATGCTGTCTTCGAGTTTATGATCGGAAAGGCCGGACAGAGCGGGCGTTTTCACATCAATGCTTGATTGGTTCTTTTCTTCCTTCATCTCCGTGAATGTGATAGCTTGGACGACTTTGCCGATGACGGGGATTTTAGACATGGCTTGTGCGGCATCCGGATTGATATTGACAACGGCGGTAAATAAGACGGCCGCAGCGACTGCCGCGGATGTCGGCCACATCACGATTCGTTTTTTCTTCGGTTTCTGCTGAAGGGCTTTTTCGACAATGCTGTCCAGTTCCTTAGGAATGGGCACACTTTTATACTCTTCTCTTAATTGTTCTAATCTCTTTTCCATTAAGAAAGATCCTCCTTTGTCAGCTGAATGCGCATGAGCTTCAGCCCCCTGTAAAGGCGTGTTTTGACGGTGTTGATGTTTTCCCCCGTGATGTCCGCGATTTCTTCTAATTTCAGGTCTTCAAAGAAACGCAGAATGATAATGGTTTTATATTGATGCGGCAGGTCATCAAGCGCTTCGTGAAGGTCTGTGTCCTTGTAGTGATCTTCCTTTCCGCGGCTCAAAAACTCGATCGTTTCATCGTCCATCACTTTCAGTTTTTTCTGTTTGCGGAGAAAATCAATGGCCGTGCGTACTAAAATTTTATAAAACCAGCTTTTGATCACATCGGGGTTTTTGACGGATTCGACCGATGTCAGCGCTTTTTGAATTGATTCCTGAACAATATCTAACGCGTCATCCTTGTTCTTTACGTAACTGTACGCAAGCCGGTAAAAGTCTTCCTTGCGCTCAGTTATGCACGTCACAAGCGACGCTTTGGCTGTTTCGTTCTTCATTGCTTCAAAGGGCTCCTTTTTTAAAAATACGTATCATAGGCTGCTGCCTAAGGATAGACGGGACAGGGTGAAAAATAGTTTGCGCAGAGGGGATCATTTTTAAAAGGAAAAGGAAGGAAAGACGAAGAGGTGAAAAAAAGAGCCGGAACGGCTCTTTTTCGGATGTGTCTGATATTCAGCTGAACGGTTTAGTTCGGTTTGACTAAGATTTTCACTTGGTTTTTCTCTTTGATTAAAGCGCCGAAGCCTTCTTCAATCAGATCGTCGAGCACGATTTTTTTCGTGACGAGCTTATCTGCTGAGAAGTAGCCCTCTTTCATCAGTGCAAGAACGGAAGGGAAGATGTCACGGTATCCGATAATGCCTTTTACGGTCCGTTCTTTGATGACGATATCGTTCGGATGAATTTCCGCTCCTTTTTCCCAGATGCTGACGATAACCGTTTCACCGGCAATGTTTGTTGACTGGATCGCCTGGCGGAGAACGACAGGAACGCCTGTTACTTCATAAGAAACATCAACGCCGCCGTTTGTGCGTTTAGCGATTTCTTCAACGACATCGTCCGTTTTTGACGGATCAATGATGATAGCGCCGAGTTCTTTCGCTTTTTCCTGACGTTCCGGTGAAAGTTCAACCGCGTAAATATCTGTGGCGCCGGCCGCTTTCAGGGCTTCAATCACAAGCAGCCCGATCGGTCCGCAGCCAAAAACTGCCGCCTTGTCGCCCGCTTTTAATTTGCTTTGGCGGACGGCGTAAAGCGCTACCGCTGACGGCTCAACAAGCGCGCCCTGTTCGTAAGAAAGCTCTTCAGGAAGCTTAAACAGCAATTCTTCGTCAACGGATACATATTCAGAAAATCCGCCGCCGCCTCCGGCTAAGCCTAAGAATCCCATTTGTTCATCAAGGTTATAGGCTCCCTGATGTCCGTGTGTGGCAAAAATCGGTTCCACGACGACACGGTCGCCGACGCTGTAATTTTTGACGCCTTCGCCCACTTCCACGACTTCTCCTGAGAATTCGTGACCCATCGTGACGGGCGCCATTTCGTTTGTTAACGGATGAGGTTCGCCGACCGGAATAAAGATCGGGCCTCCCAAATATTCATGAAGGTCGCTTCCGCAAATCCCGCACCATTTGACTTTAATTTTGACTTTACCCGGTTCTGCTTTAGGTTCATCAATGTTTTCGATTCGAATGTCTTTTTGATTGTGCCATCTTGCCGCTTTCATTGATTATCACTCCTAGTCTGATTGAAACGAGTATAGGTACATGATCAATATGAACCACGGTTAAAAGGAATAAAGTGCCTGCTTCCTAAAGCCTGATTTCTCAAAATATATCATATTATGCAACTATCAATAGGCCTTATAAAAAGTCCATATTGAATGCAGAAATACTCTATGAATATTATAACGCTAATGAATTAAATTTTGTAGTATAATTTACCATGGGATTATATAGAACAGGAAATTGTGCCGTCGTTATGTGCATGTCTCATCACGTTGTAATGAACATGTAAAGTGATTGAAATATTATAATCGTCTTCTTGGTGTATAATTTTGCCTAGAATAAAGAATCAGGAGGACGAAAGCTTGAAGAAGTTATTCTTAGCCTTATTGATTTTAGCAGGAAGCACACTGGGAGCGATCAGTTACTCTTCTGATGCAAGTGCTAAAAAAGTGAACGGAAATATTACATGGTATAATGGAGTCGGTAAAAAAGGATCGTCCGGTAAAAAACTGGGACACTGGGATTGCGCGACAAAATTAGGATTTGACGTTCCGAGAAACGGAACGAAGATCAGAGCTTATGCAAAAGCAAAACCGAAAAAGGTTATCACCGTATACAAAAATGATGTAGGCCGTATGCCGAATGCCGTATTGGATGTCAGCCCGAAAGCGTTCAAAGCGCTCGGATATCCGTTAAGCAAAGGAAGAGTATCCGGACACTACAGCTATTAAAATAGACCATCTTAAAAAGCAAGGACACTGATTCTTGCTTTTTCTGATTGACGGAGAGATTGATAATGAAGAAGAAACGATGGATCTGGGTGTTGCTGGCCGCCGTTTTGGCGGCGGCGGTCATCGCGGCCGTTTTACTGATTAAAGGAAAAAGCGACGGCGGCGGAAAAGCCGTTGTCTCCGGCGGCCATGACAAGCTGCTTGTTTCCATTACAGACAAAGATCTGATGACGAAATATTACGAAGACAGCCGCGTGCTGTACGAGGAAAAGCTTTCGGCATATCCGGCGTTTGCGCTGGATGACGCCCATCAGGTGCTCTATTTTGTCGGGAATAATGACCAAAATGAGATGCGTCTGTATAAGCTTGATCTGAAGACGAAAAAGAAGACGGTGCTTTATAAAGGAACGGCAAGCGCTGACAGTCTGTTTTTATCAAAGGATCTGACGCACATTTATTTCCGTCTCGGAAAAGCGGATGAAGATATTTTCCGTCTCGCATCTTTTGATTTGAAAACGAAACGTTATGAAAATCTGTATCCCGCCGCCGATGAGAAAGACGACAGTGTGAGCAGCTTCTTTTATAACCGCAGCCAAAACGATTTTGCGCTTCTGCATTATTCCGTGAAAGAGGATTATCAAAAAACGGATGAGGCAAATGAGAAGGGGATTGACCCTGAACCGACGAATATCCGGTTTGCAGCAGGAGCGGAAGAACACCTTCAGGATCTGACAAACCTTGAACAGTTTATCAGCGACGTGGCGGTGTCACCGGACGGAAAGAACCTTGTCTTTACATCTTATACACAAAAAGGGACGGAACAAAAAGCGTCCATCCGTCTGATGAATGTCAAGTCGAAAAAAGATGAAACGATTATCTCAAACGGGAAGGACTTCACTCCGCTGATTGATGCCCAGCCTCAGTTTTCTAAAGACGGCAGCATTATTTATTTCATGGCGGAAGCAAAAGGCGCTAAGCGTCTGAAGGATGAAACGGGGCGGAATGCGAAGGTCCGGACCATTTATGCTTATCATTTGGATACGAAAAAATGCGAAAAAGTCTGGGAAAATGACAACGGCATTATCAACAGTTTTTCCGTCATCCAATCATGAAAAAAACACTCAGCGCCCGCTGGGTGTTTTTTAATGAACAAAGCTGGCTGCGGCTGAGGCGAGCCATTTGAAAAAACGGAGAATCGGAACGGCAAAATGGAGCGTTTCGATGAATGACTGTGCGGCACGGTTCATTTTCGGCCGTTTTGCCATTTCCTTCAGATCTTTCTGCTGCCGATCGTTTTTCATGTTCATTGCTCCTTTGCATCATAAAAGGACATGATAACGCAAAGGCCTCTCATGAGACATGGAGGCCTTCTCTATGTTGAGACTCGTAAAAGGGAGGTCTAACTTGATGCCGTTTGATTATTGTTTTGGAGATTTACCAACGAACGGACGCCGTCGATCATTTTACTGCCGCAAAGGGGGCAAGTCGGGGTATCACTGCCGGCAAAATTCTTTCTGCTCCAGCCAATACAGTCCTCTTTTGTGCATTCCCACGTACTGACATCTTCTTTAGGCAGCGGTTCCTGATTACGTTTGTTGTAGTAAGACATAAAGTCACTTCTTCCCTTATGAATTTTCGTGCACTCCTTCATTGTCTCATACTTTTCCCTAATCTCCTAATTCCTTTTTCTATCCAGATTTCCAATGAGGGTGCATCGTCTTCCTGTTATTACAGTATATGCAAATAAGTGTCTTCTTATTTTTTCTTTTTGGATAAATAAAAAAGCCCCTTCTTTAAAGGGGGTGATATTTGTTTACTGCTTATCCGTGACGTCCATCGGTCTCATCATGTCGTAATCTTCGTGCTCTAAAATATGACAGTGCCATACGTAGCGTCCGCTGTAAGGAGCGAAGGTCGCCGCGATTCTGATGACCTCTCCCGAGTGCGCCTGCACGGTATCTTTCCAGCCTTTTTCACTTGGAGGAGGCGGGACGGCTGGCCCTGTATACACAATGTCGCCGAATTTGTTATAACGCTCTAAGTCAAAAGGACGCCGGTCAAGGATTTGGAAGGAAACAAGATGCAGGTGTATCGGATGGGTTCCCCCCATCGGATTGATAATCGACCAGATTTCCGTTGTGCCGAGCTTCGGCGCTTCTGTCACAGGATCATGCCATCGCTTGTTATTCAGCGTCAAAACGGGCCGGCCGTATTTGTCTTGCGTATTTGTGAGTTTAAGCGTCCTGATATTGTGTATTCTCTTTGATGTTACATTAGGCATTGTTGAAAGATATTTAGGCTTCCGGCTTGTGTCTTCTCCCTTCAGCGGTTTTGTGACGCGGAATTGCATCACATTGGCGTCTGTATCCGGATCGGCGTCGCCCCCGCAGCCGGTGCCGTTCGTTAAAATGATATGTTCTCCGTCAAAGGCGGAGAAATCGATGAGCACATCATACCGCTCTGCCGGGGCTAAGCTGATAGATTGTGTTTTGACAGAGCGGGGAAGCAGTCCGCCGTCAGAACCGATTTGGATAAACTTGCCGCCGTTATTGAGCGAGAGAGAAAATGTTCTCGTATTGGAGGCATTAAGGATGCGGAAACGATATGTCCGCGGTTCAACTTCCATATACGGCCACGCTTTACCATTAACGAGAATGGTATTTCCGCAAAAAAACGGGACGATGGAAGGATCGGGCAGCGTTTCGGAAGGGTTAGCAGGTCCGCTCGGATAAGACAAGGAACCGTCGTCATTTAACGTACGGTCCAAAATCATAAGCGGTACGTCATACTCTCCGGAGGGAAGCTTCAGCTGCTTTTCTTTTCGCTCGCGAATGATATACATCCCGGCAAGCCCGGCGTACACATTGAGCCTCGTAATCGCCATGGCGTGATCGTGATACCATAACAGAGCCCCGCGCTGTTTGTTTGGATAATGGTATACCTCTTTCTCAAAATAAGGACCCGTTTCCTTAAAATCCTTTGTGAACCATGCTTCCGGGTAGCCGTCGCTGTCCGGCGGGGTTGCTCCTCCGTGTAAATGGACGACGGTTTTGACATCGGGTTCCTGATGGCCGCTTTCTGAATGGTGAATGGTATGATCCACAGGCAGAAAATGCTTATCCGGAAGGTCATTCATCCATTTAATATAGACGTTCTCATCTTGGTTCACGTCGATCGTCGGACCGGGAAATAAACCGTTATACCCCCACAGCCGGGTCGGCGGGAGATCGCGGTGCAACTTGTGAAAGCATTCCTTCATGGTGACTTCATAATACGTGCTGCCGTCTGATTTCTTCTGCGGCTGGAGTGTTTCGATGATCGGCAGTTCATCTGCAAATTTTTCTAGTGCCATTTTTCATCCTGTCCTTATCATTTATTGAAATCCTGTACTACAGTTAATGCTGCCTTGAACAGGTTGGTTAAAAAAACACCCGCCCTTTTTTGAGGGGGGTGTTTGCGGTTATTGCGCAACCCGGCTTTCGGAAGCGCTCTCTTTCGGTTTTTGTTTTTTGCGGAATACATATGAGGCAAGTACCAGCAGAGTAATAAATCCTGTCAGCAGAAATTCAGACCGCATTGAACTGATAAACAGCATAGATAACAAGATGGCGCAAATGGCGATGATCGTCAGGTAGGTTAAGTACGGATAGAACCACATTTTGATTTTAAGAGATTCAGGGTTTGTCCGTTCGATTTTCTTTCTCATTCTCAGATGTGAGACGGCGATAACGAGATAGACGAGCAGTGCGATCGCCCCTGATGAATTGACCAGGAACAAAAATACGGAGTCGGGAGAAAAGTAGTTCATAACAACGGCAATATAGGAGAAAAAGGTGCCGGCGATAATGGCTTGAACCGGTACGCCTCTTTTACTCAGTTTCATAAAACGCCGCGGCGCTTCATTTCGCTCTGCCAGTGAATACAGCATCCGTGACGTCGTATAAAGCCCGGAGTTCAGGCAGGACAGAACGGCTGTCAGGACGATGAAATTCATGATTTGAGCGGCTGCGGGCACCCCGATATGGCTCAAAACGGCAACGAAGGGGCTTTCCAAAATATTGGCTGAATCCCACGGCAGCAGTGTGACCACAACCGCAATGGAACCGACGTAAAAAATAATGATCCGCCAAACGACTGAGCGGGTCGCCTTTGTGACGGATTCGACCGGATTTGACGTTTCTCCCGCTGCGATTGCGACGATTTCAGATCCCATGAAAGAAAAAATGACAACGACGATGCCGAGCAGAACGGAACTTGGACCTTTAGGGAAAAATCCGCCGCTGCCCGCCAGATTTTCCAGCCCGACCGGTTTGCTGCCGGGGACGATTCCGAAAATGAACGCAAATCCCGCGATTAAGAAGACAACGATCGTCGCTACCTTCACTAAGGAAAGCCAGTATTCAAATTCGCCGAACGATTTAACTGAATAAATATTCGTCAGTGTTAACAGCACGGTCAGAAGCAGACTCGTCAGCCATAACGGAATGCCCGGGAACCAGTACTGTATGATTCCGGCGCCTGCAATGGCTTCAATGGCAATGACGATGACCCAGAAAAACCAATACAGCCATCCGATCGTAAAACCGGCCCAAGGACCGATGGCGTCATGCGCGTACTGTGAAAACGAACCGCTTGTCGGGTTGACGGAGGACATTTCCCCCAGCATTCTCATAATAAAAATCACTAATAATCCTGCTAAAGCGTAGGAGACAATCGCTCCGGGTCCGGTGGAATGAATGACGGATCCGCTTCCGACAAATAATCCGGCGCCGATCACGCCGGCAATTGAAATCATAGTCATATGCCGGGTTTTTAATCCCTTTGATAAAGAGTTAGGCTGATTCATTCTTTGCCTCCTTTTGGTTTGTTTATGCTGAATATTCCGACAAGTATTATTCTATCATAAATGCCACAGGCAGTTGAAAATGATGTAAGAAAATATGACATTTTTTCTCGTCCGTACAGCAGAAGGTGCCGGGATGAAAGAGGAACATGCCATTGATCATTCACACGTTCATATGGAGCCTCTCCAGCTGAAATAAAGCTTCCTTTCTAAAGGGAGCTTTTTCCTTTTTCAGACTGGAAACAATTCGCTGGAAACGTTTTTTTATACTGTTTATATTTTGTGGTAAAGTTAGGTTACGATAATTGAAATTTGAGAGATGACTAGGAGGAGAAGAATGGCTTATAAAGAAGAGCTGCATCCGCTGCTGGAGAAAGCCGTTGAGCATATTGAAAACATCATCATAGGAAAACGGGATATCGCCATACTCAGTCTGGCCGCCATTCTCGCAAAAGGGCATGTGCTGCTGGAAGACGTGCCGGGAGTCGGAAAAACGATGATGGTCCGCGCTTTGGCCAAGCTGATCGGAGCTGACTTTAAGAGGATTCAGTTCACTCCGGATCTTCTGCCGTCAGATGTGACGGGTGTCTCTATTTATAATACGAAAACGATGGAATTTGAATACCGCCCGGGACCGATCATGGGGAATATCGTGCTGGCTGATGAAATTAACAGAACCTCTCCGAAAACGCAGTCTTCTCTGCTTGAGGCAATGGAGGAAGGGAATGTCACGATTGACGGAAAGACAATGCGGCTGGCTGAGCCGTTTTTCGTCATGGCCACACAAAACCCGGTTGAATATGAAGGAACGTATCCGCTTCCCGAAGCCCAGCTTGACCGGTTTTTATTTAAGCTGCGCATGGGCTATCCGACTGCCGAGGAAGAGCTTCGGGTTCTGTCTTTGCAGGAAGGGCGCAATCCGCTTGAAACAATCGAGCCCGTCATTTCTAAAGAACAGTTTATCAGCCTTCAGCAAAAACTGGAGCAGGTGCGGGTGGATGATGGAATAAAAGCGTATATCGTCGGCATTACTCAGCATACCCGCCGGCATCCGTCCGTACATCTGGGCGTAAGTCCGCGCGGTTCAATCTCATTAATGAAAGCCGCGCAGGCGTACGCGCTGCTTCATGACCGCGATTACGTCATTCCTGATGACGTCCAGTATTTGGCTCCGTATACGCTGCCGCACAGAATGATCTTGACCGCCGAGGCGAAATTTAACGATGTGACACCGGAAGCGGTTATAGAAGACATCATGCAAACGGAAAAAGTCCCCGTCCAAAGGATGTCGGTCCGCTAATGAGAAAGAAGATGCATTGGCTTCTATATGGCTGGAAGCTGCTTATGTTGGCCGTACTGACGGCGGCTGTCTTTTCTTATGCCATGTTTCAGGGCGGATTTGTGAGCTGGTTTTTATTTTATGCGTTTTTGCCGTTTACCGTTTACGCCGGGCTGGTCGCTGTGTACCCGCTGCGGGCGTTTCAGGTGACGCGTGACGTGTCCTCCGCCCAGTTAACCTCAGGCGACAGGCTGTCTGTCACCATCAGGCTGGCGAGGCGCCTGCCGTTTCCGCTGACATATATGGTCATTGAAGATGTGATGCCGGAAACGCTTGGCGAGAGGCGCAGTGCGAAACAGCTTGTGTTTCCGTGGTTTCAAAGGAAGCTGACGTTACAATATGAGCTGCCGCAGGTGCCGCGCGGAGAGCATCATTTACATACGATAAGAGTGCGGACGGGAGATGTTCTCGGGCTTTTGGACAAGACGGCGTCGTTTTCCGTTACGGCTACGGTTCTGGTTTTCCCGGCGTACGGGTCTGTTCACTATAAGCCGCAGGCTGCCTCCGGGGAAGAGGGTGCGGCTGCCGGCGCTCCGTTTCAGGTACACCGCTCCGCAATGGCTGCGAGCGTCAGAAATTATCAGCCGGGCGACCGGTTTTCCGCACTTGACTGGAAAACATCGGCGCGGCGAAATGAGCTGATGACGAAGGAATTTGACCCGCTGCAGAGTGTGAATATGATTCTCCTTTTGGACTGCAGGCCGTCCCCATCGTTTGAAGCCGCGGTATCAGCTTCGGCATCCCTGCTTTACACGGCGCTTGTGAAGGGCTCTCCCGCAGGATTTATCTCATTGGGGAGCGACCGGACCGTATTTCCCGTCCGGGAGGGAGACCGGCATTTCAGAAAGATGCTGCGTTACCTGGCATCAGCTTCAGAATCGGAAGAAGCCGATGCAGGCGGGCGTTTAGGAAAAGAGCTGGCGGATCCGCGTGTCCGCAAAGCTTCCATTGCCGTCGTGACGGGCAGTCTTACAGAAGACCTTCTCAAACAGGCTGAGCCCGGCCGTGCTGACATGACGGTGTTTTTGGCGAAAGAAACGAATGCCGCGCTTTCGGAGAAAGAACGGAAACTCGCTCTCATCTTCGCTCAAAAAAATATTAAGGTGCAAATGATCAGGGACAAACGGGTGTCCCATGTTGTTTAGAAAGAGAGGTGGCGCGCCATGCCGCATGACGAGAACCAGGGAAGCAGGCTGAGTCTGCTGCTGTTTTATTTTCTCGCTTTTTTATTGTTATGGGAATGGCTCAGGCCGCTGCACAATTTTACAGATACAAAACATACAGGTTTTTTCATCGTTTTTATCGGTTTGGCATTTCTGCTGTCATTCTTCCGGATGAGGTGGTACGTCACCGTGCCGTCCTGCATTCTGTTTACGTTGATCAGTATTCACATCCTGTTTTATAAAGGTTCGGTTTTTCAGCCGGAATGGCTCGTTTCTTTTTTGCGGGACGTGATGCAAAATGCCCGCCACATCGGGTCCGGCAGATGGAATGACATGAACCCGTCATTCCGCACGTTGCTGTTTTTTGTGCTTTTATGGCTGCTCGTGTATTTACTGCATTACTGGGTGATCTATCAGCGGAAAATATTATTCTTTTTTATCATGACGGTGGCGTATATCACCGTGCTTGATACGTTTACTCCTTATGATGCCGCGTACGCCGTCATCCGGATCGTCTTTATCGGCTTTTTGATGATGGGGCTTTTGTATATGGAGCGCATCCGGCTTACGGAACACATAGCGTTTAAAAAAAGATTGATACTCAAATGGTTTCTGCCGCTGATGCTGTTTATCTGCGCTTCTGTCGTGTTCGGTCTGGCGGCTCCGAAATCAGACCCGAACTGGCCGGACCCCGTGCCGTTTCTTAAAAAAATAACAAACCACAAAGAAGTGCCCGCCGCCGAAAGCAAAATCGGCTACGGCAATCATGATGAAACATTGGGCGGCCCTTTTCAGCAGGATGATACGCCGGTTTTTACATGGAAGGGAAAAGAACGGGCGTACTTCCGGGTGGAAACGAAGGATACATACACGGGGAAAGGCTGGGTGGAGACCGATCAGGGCATGTCCTATAAACTGAACGGCGGCAACGTGGAAGATATATGGTTTGACCGGAGTGTGCAGACGAGACGGTATACGGCACAGGTGTCCATTGATGAGAATTATCTCTATAATCACGTCATGTATCCGATCGGCGTCTCCAATATTAAACCGAAGCACTCGATTCAGCTTGAAATGAACGGAAACACCGAGCAAATTACGCCGGTCAGTGAACAAGTGGGCAACATCCGCAATATGGGACGGTACACGGTGACTTTTCAGGCGCCCGTCTTTAAGCTGAATGATCTCAGAAAAGTGAAAGTGAAACGATACCGTGAGCAGAATCAATTCAATGACCGGTATTTACAGGTCCCCGACAGCCTTCCGAAAAGAGTGAGACAGCTTGCGGACAGACTGACGCGGAATCATCATAATATGTTCGATAAAGCGAAGGCGATCGAGGATTATCTCGGATCTTCCGCATTTTCGTATAATACACAGGATGTCGCGATTCCGGAGCACAATCAGGATTATGTCGATCAATTTCTGTTTGAAACGAAAAGAGGATATTGTGATAACTTTTCATCGGCAATGGCGGTGCTGCTCCGCTCCGCGGGAATTCCCGCCCGTTGGGTGAAGGGCTATACATCCGGCGAATATAAAGGGGCAGGCGACCATAACGGCCACATTTATGAAGTCACAAACAACAACGCCCATTCGTGGGTAGAAGTGTATTTTCCCGATCAGGGCTGGGTGACGTTTGAGCCGACAAAAGGCTTCACCAATCCGACGGAGTTTACGTCAGAGCAAAATCATACCGCGGCAAAAGACAGCGGAGGCTCAGCGGGGGGTTCGGATTCACCGTCTGACAAGCAGCGTCAGGAAACAAAGCCGGAAAAAGAAGAAACACCGAAAAAGCGGGATCACAGCGCGGCACCGCATCCTGTGATCCGCAACAAAACCGCGGCACACCTGTGGCCGTATGCAGCCATCGTCATCGTGATTTCAGCCGCGGCGGCACTCGCCTGGGTGCTCCGGGCGCGCTGGATTCCGCACGTTACAGCAGCCAGATTGAAGCGGCGTACGGATGAAGACGTCTTTTTCGATGCATATGCCGCGCTGCTCCGCCAGCTGAAACGAAAAGGATTCAGCAGGGGAGACGGAGAAACACTGCGCGATTTTGCTGCGAGGATTGACGAGGCGCACCATACAAACGACATGTCCGAGCTGACGCTGCGCTATGAGCGGGCCTTATACCGCAGGGATAATGCGGCGGAGCTTTGGAATGAATCGGGACAGTTGTGGGAAAATATAATTAAAACAAGATAGTCTTGACCGCATATCGTCCTGTTGTTAGAATAAATGAATGTTAAATGGGAGCCCGGGAGCGTTAAAAAGCCGGGCTTCCGTACAAGTCTTGCGCGACAGAGGGCTGAACGTTTGTCCTCCGTTTTTTCTGTGTCAAAAACTTAGAGGAGATTAGGTGACAACCATGACGAAGTTAGTGAATGAAATGATTCTTGTTCTTGATTTCGGCAGTCAGTATAACCAGCTGATTACCCGCCGGATCCGTGAATTTGGCGTATATAGCGAGCTGCACCCCCATACGTTGACAGCTGAGGAAATCAAAGAAATGAATCCAAAAGGAATTATCCTTTCAGGCGGACCGAACAGTGTATATGATGAAGGATCTTTCCGCTGTGACGAAAAAATCTTTGAACTCGATATTCCTGTATTGGGCATCTGCTACGGCATGCAGCTGATGACTCATTACCTCGGAGGGAAAGTCGAGGCGGCAAGCCAGCGCGAATACGGAAAAGCGAACATTCAGATTCAAGGAACTCCTGACTTGTTCAAAGATCTTCCGGAAGAACAGGTTGTGTGGATGAGCCACGGCGATTTGGTTGTAGAAGTTCCTGAAGGCTTCACTGTTGACGCAACAAGCCATCACTGCCCGAATTCAGCGATGAGCAAAGCGGACAAGAATTGGTATGGCGTTCAGTTCCACCCGGAAGTGCGCCACTCTGAATACGGCAATGATCTTCTGAAAAACTTTGTATTCGGCGTTTGCGATTGTGAAGGCAAATGGTCAATGGAAAACTTTATCGAAATCGAAATGCAAAAAATCCGTGAAACAGTCGGAGACAAGCAGGTTCTTTGCGCGCTAAGCGGCGGTGTTGATTCCTCTGTTGTGGCTGCTTTAATTCATAAAGCCATCGGCGACCAGCTGACTTGTATTTTCGTCGATCACGGCCTGCTTCGTAAAGGCGAAGCGGAAGGCGTCATGAAAACGTTCAGCGAAGGCTTTAATATGAATGTCATTAAAGTTGATGCGAAAGACAGATTCTTAAACAAGCTGAAAGGTGTTTCTGATCCTGAGCAAAAACGCAAAATCATCGGCAACGAATTCATTTACGTGTTTGATGATGAAGCGGACAAGCTGAAAGGCATCGATTACCTTGCGCAAGGAACGCTTTACACGGATATTATCGAGAGCGGTACTGCAACGGCGCAAACGATCAAATCGCATCACAATGTCGGCGGACTTCCTGAAGATATGCAGTTTGAACTGATCGAGCCGCTGAACACCCTTTTCAAAGACGAAGTGCGCGCGCTTGGCACGGAGCTCGGCCTTCCGGATGATATCGTATGGCGTCAGCCGTTCCCTGGCCCTGGCCTTGGCATCCGCGTACTCGGTGAAGTAACGGAAGAAAAACTTGAGATCGTTCGTGAATCAGACGCGATTCTGCGTGAAGAAGTGGCGAACCACGGCCTAGAGCGCGACATCTGGCAGTACTTCACGGTTCTTCCTGACATCCGCAGCGTAGGCGTCATGGGAGATGCGAGAACGTATGATTACACAATCGGTATCCGTGCCGTAACATCAATTGACGGCATGACATCTGACTGGGCGCGTATCCCTTGGGATGTGCTTGAAGTGATTTCGACACGGATCGTCAACGAAGTGAAACACATCAACCGCGTCGTGTATGACATTACGAGCAAGCCGCCTGCAACGATTGAGTGGGAATAAATGAAGATAAAAAACGTCTCTTTTTAAAAAAGAGGCGTTTTTTTTCATCTTTTTGAAACCGTTTTGCCTCGATTCATATCTAACAGCATAGGAGGTGGATAAGGTGAAGGAAGAACGATTGATCAAAAAGGCGAAAAAAGGTGATGCCGCAGCCTTTGAAAAACTGATCACAGCACACCAGGATACTTTATATAAAACAGCTTATCTCTATTTGCATCACAAGGAAGATACACTGGACGCTGTTCAGGAAACAGCTTACAAGGCTTTTCTTCATATCGCGCAGCTGAAGGAGCCGAAATATTTTAAAACGTGGCTGATCCGGATTTTGCTTCATACGATTTTTGCAATGAGGAAAAAGAACGGAGACGTCATCCCGTTTGAGCCGCAACATGATACACGCGCGGAGAATAAGAACATTGAAGAATACATAGATCTTCGGAATGCTCTGGAAACGCTTGACGAACATATACAGCTGACCATTCAGCTTTATTATTTTCAAGATTTCTCGATTGCTATGATCGCTGAACAGACCGGTATGGCGGAAGGCACTGTAAAAACGCATCTCCACAGGGCGAGAAAAGCATTGAAGCAGGAGCTGGAAAAGGAGGATAAACATATATGGAAAAGCATCAAATGAAGCAATTGTATCAGGACATTGACGTGCCGAAAGCTGAATTGAAAAACGTGATACATAGCGCTGCTGTCCGTGCCGGAAAAGAAGGCGCCGTCAGACGGAGATGGGGACGAAAAGTGATAAACGGCCTCGCGGTTGCTGCTGCTTTGTTTATTCTGTATTTGTCCTCAGGCTTATTCATGCCCTCCGTTAATACGGCTATGGGAAACATTCCTGTTGCCGGGCAGATTTACAGGGTATTTCAGGATAAGGCAGGTTCTGCGCTGTTTAAAAGCAATTTGGTGACAAAACTGAACGAGAAAGCGGAATCGCGCGGGATTACGGTTACAGTGAAAAGTGTGTATTACGACAGCGGACAGCTCGTTTACAATTTTACTGTTGACAATTTGAAATCTGATGAGGAGGATATTCCTTTTGAAGTAGATTATAAAGACAGCCGGAATATATTATCTTTGGATTATGACAGTCAGGGCATGAAAAAAGTGAAAGACGGGCAGTACGGGGGGCAGCTTCGCTTTTTTGCGGACGGCCCAAAGATGAAAGACGGTGATAAGCTTCCGCTTGTCATTACACAAATCAAGGATATTCCCGGAAACTGGCGCTTTACACTCCCGATTAAAAAACAAAAGTCCGTTTCTCTTGAAGGAACGAAAGCTGTGAATGTAAACGGGTTATACCGCTTTTTCGATATCCGGGCGGAAAACGGAACGATGGGATCGGCTCTCCTGTATTCAGTCGACTTTCAAGATGCCGCTAAAAATGATGCCATCTCGATTGACGAGGCATCGGATGATGCTGGAAACCATTATGAAATGACGATGTCGAATATTGAACTTGGCAACAGGCAGAACCTTCACGGCGGCGGGAAAAGAGTACGCGGCCAAACTCAATTCAGCAAACCGATAGACCCGAAAGCGAAAACACTTTTCATAACGGGTAATTTAAAATCAGAATCAGAGCCGGGAGAAATCGTCCCTCTGAAAACAAAACTGCCCGCCAGCTATAAAACGAAACATCATCATGTCGGCATTACCATCAAAAAGATCAAACAGCAAGGCAGACGGGTAATCGTTGATTATCAATTCACCGGAATCAATTACAGCAAGGCGGATGAAGATCAGCTGATGAATATCGGTGAGTCTATCGGTCTCGGCAATACGAAAAAAATGAAAACCTGGCCATCGCTTAATGAGTATGAAAAAGGCTATTATCTGAAAGGAAATAAGGCGAAAGTCACGAACCTTAAAACGGGTGAAATGGAATCCGTTTTTGAATTAGATGATTCATCCGATAAAGACTATTCATTGCGCGATTTCTCATTCGATTCATACGCTTTGTATGTCAATCGAACGTTCATGAACATTTTAGCAGGTGACGGCAAGATTACATTCTCGGTGCCGGTCCGGCCTGCGGACGGAAAATGATGTCGGGAAGGCGGCTTTTGCCGTCTTCCATTTTTGGTCAATTAACGAATAAACCAAATTTTTTTAACGGGATTGTTCGTTTTTTTTATTGAGTTTTCAAAATTGAATTGATACAATAGACTCAGAAATCAAATATGCAGATATCGTATAATGGCGGGGATATGGCCCGCAAGTTTCTACCAAGCTACCGTAAATGGCTTGACTACGGATCAATCTCAATCGTTTGATATAAATAATCCATTCTTATTTATTCAGACTGAACGTATGTAGTCAAGCGTCCCAAATGTATTTGGGGCGTTTTTTATTTGGCGGATATCGGGCAGAATAAATGGGAGAGAATGAAGGAGGCAATTGGCTTGAAGCAATTTTTTCAGTTTGATGAGCTGGGGACAAGCTATCGTAATGAAATCATCGGCGGTTTAACGACCTTTTTGTCAATGGCGTACATTCTGTTCGTCAATCCGCTGACATTGTCTTTAAACGGTGTGAAGGGATTTCCCGAAGCATTAAAAATTGATCAGGGCGCGGTGTTCACCGCTACAGCCTTGGCGTCTGCGGCCGGCTGTATTTTAATGGGGCTCATTGCAAAGTATCCGATCGCGATTGCGCCGGGTATGGGATTAAATGCGTTTTTTGCTTTCTCTGTCGTCCTCGGCATGGGGATTTCATGGCAGGCTGCGCTTTCCGGCGTCTTGATTTCCGGAATTATCTTCGTGGCGCTTTCACTGACGGGACTGCGGGAAAAAATCATTAATGCGATTCCGCCTGAGCTGAAATTGGCGGTCGGCGCGGGTATCGGTTTGTTTATCACATTTGTCGGTTTGCAGGGTTCGGGCATTATTGAAGCGAACTCATCGACTTTGGTGTCTATCGGCAATATTCACAGCGGCCCTGTGCTGCTGACGGTTTTCGGTGTTATTGTGACTGTCATTCTGATGGTGCTTCGCGTAAACGGCGGCGTATTTATCGGAATGCTTCTGACGGCGGTTGCCGGCATGATCTGCGGACTGATTCCGGTTCCGACGCACATTGTCGGCAGCGTGCCGAGTCTTGCGCCGACTTTCGGACAGGCGTGGATGCATCTTCCGGATATCTTCTCCGTACAAATGCTGATTGTCATTTTAACGTTCCTGTTCGTCGGGTTTTTTGATACGGCCGGAACGCTGGTGGCTGTAGCGACACAGGCCGGGCTGATGAAGGAAAATAAACTTCCGCGTGCGGGAAGAGCGCTTCTGGCGGATTCGACATCAATCGTTATCGGAGCCGTACTCGGTACGTCTACAACGACTTCTTATGTTGAATCCAGCTCAGGCGTTGCGGCGGGGGCGCGCTCCGGCTTCGCGGCTGTTGTGACGGGCATTCTCTTTTTGCTGGCGATGTTTTTCTCGCCGCTTCTGTCAGTTGTCACCACGAATGTGACGGCTCCGGCTTTAATTATTGTCGGCGCGCTGATGGTGGCGCCGCTCGGTAAGATCGCCTGGGATAAATTCGAGGTGGCTGTGCCGGCATTCTTAACGATGATTATGATGCCGCTGACGTACAGCATTGCGACAGGGATTGCGATCGGTTTTATATTCTACCCGATTACAATGATCTGCAAAGGAAAAGGAAAAAGCGTTCATCCGATTATGTACGGGCTGTTCGTCATCTTTATTCTGTATTTTATCTTCTTGAAATAACGGAAAAACCGGCTGAATTCAGCCGGTTTTTTGTTTTTGTCCTATTCCGTAAAACCAATACATAATATAAAACGTCATGTGGGTGTCCGGGTGAAGAAAACCGCTTGACTGTTTAAGGACGCTTCGGTACCTTATATAAGTGTTTTATTTTCTTGCTTAACAAATTCCGCCGTATTTTTTTGATAGGAGTTGCTGACATGACGGAAGAAAGAAAAGAAACGTTGGAAGAAGAAAAACAGCATCAGGGAACTGATGAAGAACCGCTCTCGAGAATGTCCAGAAAAGCGGGACGTTATCAAAAGCAAAAGAAGAAAGAAAAGGAACGGCGCCCGGCTCCGGCTTTTACGGAAAAACTCGCTTCTGTATGGGCCGCGGTCAAACGTTATTGCCGTTTCGCGCTGCGCATTTTGACATCACCGGTGAAGGTCGTTGGGGAAGACGGCTTTTCCCGCTTTAAATATGCTCTTATTTCAATGCTTGTATTCAGTATCTTTTTCTCAATCGGAAATTGGTTTCAGCTGAGGGCAAGCCAGCAAAGGCCTCTCGGATACGGAGAGCGGCATCATACGTTTTTTGACGGCTTTACCGTCGTTCTCGTGTATACGCTCGTCTTTTTTGCCGCTGCGGCCGGCGCGGTCTGGCTTGTATCACGTTATATGATGAAAGAGAAAATTACGATGCGGGATGCGGCCGCGGGGGTCGGATCGCTTTTGGTTCCGGCTGTCGCCTGCTCTATCGTGTGGATGATTTTCGCGATATTGAATCTGCCGGTCGTCACCGTGGTGTTTACGGCGCTGACCTTGTTTCTGGCCGCCTCGGCGATGGTGCAGTTTGTGCAGATTCTTTACAAATCGGCTGAAAAGCCTGCGGCTGACGTGATGTACTGTATTTCTGCGGCGGTCATCATCATGCTCGTCTTTACGGCTGTGACATGGCCGCTTATTTCAGAGTACTTTACTGCCTCGCTGATCCCTTTATAAGTCGAAATTTGTCTTTCACAATGTTTACAAATATTTCTAATAAAGCGTGTTGTTTTGAAGACCCGGCCGAGATATGATGAGAGCAACAGCAATTCGAAAGCGGCACTACTCTTTATGATTCGGAAAGGGATGATGAAGATGGCCCCATTGTTGCGAGAAGCCATTAATCGGAAAAAACAGCATCTGAGGACAAAGCTGATCCGCTCAGGGTTTTACCAAAACCATGTTCAGGAACTGTCCGGATACACGCTGAGTGAGCTTGAGAAGGAATATGAAGCCGTCAAACGATTGAAAAAAGCCGAGCTTCACTGATAAGAGCTTGAAAGTCTGCCTTGCGGGGCGGGCTTTTTTTTCTTTTGAAAATGATCAAAAGAGGGTAAACTATCCTTAATTGAAAGATTGGCTTTTCAAATTATCAGAGGAGGGGGAATCAATGATGCAGACGATTTTATCCAACAGTATAGGTATGGTTCTCATTATTCTCATCATTAACATTATATATGTCTCTTTCTTTACGATCAGGATGATTCTGACATTAAAGGGACAGCGCTATTTCGCCGCAGGCATCAGTACGATTGAAATCCTTGTGTATGTGACCGGCCTGAGTCTCGTGCTCGGCAATCTGAATCAAATTCAAAACGTCATTGCCTATGCACTTGGCTACGGTCTCGGCGTCATAGTGGGAATGAAAATTGAAGAAAAACTGGCGCTCGGCTATATTACAGTCAACGTCATTACGAAGGAGCTCGATCTGGACCTGCCAAAACAGCTCCGGGAAAAAGGATACGGGGTTACAAGCTGGGTTGCGGGAGGACTTGAAGGAGACCGGACCGCCATGCAGATACTGACACCGCGCAAATATGAGCTTCAGCTTTATGATACGATTAAAACGCTTGATGAAAAAGCGTTTATGATCGCCTTTGAGCCGAAAACGATCCATGGCGGATTCTGGGTGAAAGCAGTGAAGAAGAGGAGAATTAAGGAATGACAAAGCCAAAAAAGAAACGGTTTGAAGTAACGGAAGACGAAACGATTGACACCATTCTCACTTTAATGAAGGAAGAGGGCTATATGCCCGTCCGGCGGATGGAAGAGCCGATCTTTACAGAAAAGAAAGAAAATGGATCAATTCAAGTCGTTCCTTGCGGGAAAAAAATCGTATTTGAAGGGAAATTGATCTAAACACGAACATTAAAAGAAAGAATTTTTATATCGTTCGATAATGTCGTTGACATTATCCAAGTCCGTTGTTAAGATAAACATGAAATCAAAACACGACCTCATATAATCTTGGGAATATGGCCCATAAGTTTCTACCCGGCTGCCGTAAACGGCCGGACTATGCAGGAAAGTGATAAACAGCTGACATGGATATCGCAGAAGCGAACGACTGACGATACGCGCGCCATGCCCGGTTTGTATTGCTTCCTCATAGTTGCAATACGAGCCGGGCTTTTTTTTCTGAAAAACAAAGCATGAGAAGGTGGGAACAGAATGCAGCCGCTAGCAGGAATCATCATGGGAAGCACTTCCGATTGGGAGACAATGAAACATGCATGCGACATACTTGACGAACTTCACATTCCTTATGAAAAACAGGTGGTATCCGCGCACCGGACGCCTGATTTGATGTTTGAATATGCAGAAAGCGCAAGAGACAGGGGTTTAAAAGTCATTATTGCCGGAGCCGGAGGAGCGGCGCATCTGCCGGGAATGACGGCGGCCAAAACGACGCTGCCGGTGATCGGCGTACCGGTTCAGACGAAATCGCTTAACGGGCTTGATTCTCTTCTGTCTATCGTACAGATGCCCGGCGGCGTGCCGGTCGCGACGACGGCGATCGGGAAAGCGGGCGCAGTGAACGCGGGTCTGTTAGCCGCGCAAATTTTGTCGGCATTTGACGATGACATTGCGGATAAACTAGAGGCGAGAAGAAATGCGACAAAACAAACGGTGCTGGAAAGCAGTGATCAGCTTGTCTGATAAAAAAACGATTTTTCCCGGCGCCGTCATCGGCATTATCGGAGGCGGACAGCTCGGAAAAATGATGGCTGTCGCCGCAAAACAGATGGGCTATAAAGTCGCTGTCGTCGATCCCGTGAAAGACTCGCCATGCGGACAGATCGCCGATATTGAGATTACCGCCCAGTACAATGACCGTGAAGCGATTCAAAAATTGGCCGGAGTCAGTGACATCATTACCTACGAATTTGAAAATATCGATTACGAGGCGCTCAACTGGCTCAAAGAACATGCATATCTTCCCCAGGGAAGCGAGCTGCTGCTCATCACCCAAAACAGGGAAACGGAAAAAAAGGCGATCCAGTCAGCAGGCTGTCAAGTCGCTCCTTATCGGATCGTAAACAGCGGACGGGAGCTTGAGGAAGCCGTTCAGGCACTGGGGCTCCCGGCGGTGCTGAAAACATGCCGCGGCGGATATGACGGCAAAGGCCAATTTGTCATTAAGGAAGAAGGACAGACAGATGAAGCGGCTGCGCTGTTAGAAAACGGCACATGCATACTTGAAAGCTGGGTATCGTTCCGGATGGAGCTTTCCGTTATCGTGACGAGATCGGTGCACGGTGAGATTTCAACCTTTCCGGCTGCTGAAAATATCCACAAAAATAATATTCTGTTCCAAAGCATCGTACCCGCGAGAGCGGAGGAAACGGTTCAAAAGCGGGCAGAGGCGCTTGCCGTTCAGCTCGCGGAGAAATTGGAACTTGTCGGGCCCCTTGCGGTGGAAATGTTCGTCACGGAAGACGGAGACCTTTTGATTAATGAACTGGCGCCGCGTCCTCACAATTCCGGGCATTATACGCTCGACCTTTGTGAAACGAGCCAATTCGAACAGCACATCAGAGCGGTCTGCGGACTTCCTCTCGGCAGAACCGATCTTCTCAAATCGGGAATGATGGTGAATCTGCTCGGTGATGAAGTGAAGCTTGCGGAGGAGCATACGGAGCTTTTAAAGGAAGCCAAACTGTACCTGTATGGGAAACATGAGATAAAAAAAGGCCGCAAAATGGGACATATGACATTTTTGCGGAAGCCTGATGAAACATGGATTCAGGACATCACGAACATATGGATGAAAAGAGACGGAGGACGAGCATAATGATCGAACGTTATTCAAGACCTGAAATGTCCGCGATCTGGACGGACGAAAACAGATACCAGGCATGGCTGGAAGTCGAGATTTTAGCCTGTGAAGCCTGGGCTGAGCTTGGCGTCATTCCGAAAGAAGACGTCAAGGTCATGCGCGAAAACGCGTCTTTTGACATCAACCGCATTTTGGAAATCGAGCAGGATACGCGCCATGACGTCGTTGCATTCACCCGTGCGGTTTCAGAATCATTAGGCGAAGAAAGAAAATGGGTTCACTACGGCCTGACGTCAACAGATGTCGTGGATACCGCTCTTTCCTATCTATTAAAACAGGCGAATGAGATCTTGCTCAAGGACATTGAGAGATTTGTTGACATTATAAAAGAAAAAGCGAAAGAACATAAATACACGGTCATGATGGGCCGCACGCACGGCGTACACGCGGAACCGACGACATTCGGCCTGAAGCTCGCGCTTTGGCACGAAGAAATGAAACGCAACCTTGAACGTTTCAAGCAGGCAAAAGAAGGGATCGAGGTCGGGAAGCTTTCCGGCGCGGTCGGCACATATGCAAATATTGATCCGTTCGTAGAGCAGTATGTCTGTGAAAAACTCGGCCTGAAAGCGGCGCCGATTTCCACTCAGACATTACAGCGCGACCGTCATGCGGATTACATGGCGGCACTGGCTTTGATCGCGACGAGCATTGAAAAATTCGCAGTGGAAATCCGCGGTCTGCAAAAGAGTGAAACACGTGAAGTGGAAGAGTTTTTTGCTAAAGGACAAAAAGGCTCATCGGCTATGCCTCATAAACGGAATCCGATCGGGTCGGAAAATATGACGGGCATGGCGCGCGTGATCCGCGGGTATATGCTGACGGCATACGAAAATGTACCGTTATGGCATGAGCGTGATATTTCTCATTCATCAGCTGAGCGCATCATTCTTCCTGATGCGACAATCGCGCTGAATTACATGCTGAACCGATTCAGCAATATCGTCAAAAACTTAACGGTATTCCCGGAAAATATGAAACGCAACATGGACCGCACACTCGGTTTGATCTATTCTCAGCGCGTGCTGCTTGCTTTAATCGACACGGGTCTGCCTCGTGAAGAAGCATATGACACGGTTCAGCCGAAAGCGATGGAAGCGTGGGAAAAACAAGTGCCGTTCCGCCAGCTTGTCGAAGCGGAGGAAAAAATCACGTCCCGTCTCACACCGGAACAGATTGCTGCTTGCTTTGACTACAATTATCATCTGAAAAACGTCGACTTGATCTTTGAGCGTTTAGGTTTATAGAAGAAGCCAGCCGGAGGCGGCTTCTTCAGCCGCCATAGATTGAATATTCCCAACATTCGGGTTAGGAGGCCTTCCGTGAATATTGTGAACAATAATCTTCTTTATGAAGGAAAAGCGAAACGAATTTATCAAACAGAAGACGAACAGATTCTCCGCGTGGTCTACAAGGATTCCGCAACAGCCTTTAACGGTGAGAAAAAAGCGGAGATCAGCGGAAAGGGCCGTCTGAACAATGAAATTTCAAGCCTGATTTTCAGACATCTGCACGCCAAAGGAATTGACAACCACTTTGTGGAGCGTGTTTCAGAATCAGAGCAGCTTATCAAAAAAGTGAGCATCATTCCGCTTGAAGTCGTGGTCAGAAACATTGCTGCCGGAAGCATGTCGAAACGTCTCGGCATCCCGGAAGGAACTGAGCTTCCGCAGCCGATTATCGAATTTTATTATAAAGATGACGCGCTGGGCGATCCGCTCATCACAGAAGATCATATCTGGCTCTTGAAAGCGGCGGCTCCTGAGCAGGTCAAAATGATCAAATCGATTACAAGCCAGGTGAATCAAGAACTGCAGCATATTTTTGAAGACTGCGGCGTCAGATTAATAGATTTTAAGCTGGAATTCGGCTTAGACGCAGAGGGACGGGTGCTTTTAGCGGATGAAATTTCTCCTGACACGTGCCGTCTGTGGGACAAAGACACAAACGAAAAGCTCGATAAAGATTTGTTCAGACGGAACCTGGGAAGCTTAACCGACGCATATGAAGAGATTTTCAAAAGACTGGGAGGCATTTCATAATGTATAAAGTGAAAGTTTATGTCAGCTTAAAAGAAAGTGTGCTCGATCCTCAAGGAAGCGCGGTGCAGCATGCATTGCACAGCATGACCTACAATGAAGTGCAGGATGTGCGTATCGGAAAATACATGGAGCTGACGATTGAAAAATCTGACCGCGATCTTGACGCGCTCGTGAAAGAAATGTGTGAAAAGCTCCTTGCCAATACAGTCATTGAAGACTACCGATATGAAGTTGAGGAGGTTGTCGCACAGTGAAATTTGCGGTGATTGTGTTACCCGGCTCCAACTGTGATATTGATATGTTCCACGCCGTAAAGGACGAACTCGGCGAAGAAGTCGAGTATGTCTGGCACGAGGAAACAAGCCTTGACGGATTTGACGGCGTGCTCATCCCCGGCGGGTTTTCATACGGCGACTACTTGAGATGCGGCGCCATCGCCAGATTCGCAAACATCATGCCGGCCGTGAAAAAAGCGGCTGCCGAAGGAAAACCGGTTCTCGGCGTCTGCAACGGATTCCAGATTCTGCAGGAGCTCGGACTTCTGCCAGGCGCGATGAGACGCAACAAAGATTTAAAGTTCATCTGCCGCCCGGTTGAATTAATCGTGCAGAACGGCGATACGTTATTCACATCTTCATATGAAAATGGACAATCGATTACGATTCCGGTTGCCCACGGCGAAGGCAATTTCTACTGTGATGACGCAACGCTTGAAAGATTAAAAGAAAACAATCAAATCGCCTTCACATACGGCGGCGATATTAACGGAAGCGTCAGCGGCATTGCCGGTGTCGTGAATGAGAAAGGCAACGTATTAGGCATGATGCCTCACCCTGAGCGCGCAGTCGATGAACTGCTCGGCAGCGCAGACGGTCTTACATTGTTCCGGTCTATCGTGAAAAATTGGAGGGAAACTCATGTCGCTACTGCTTGAACCAAGTAAAGAACAAATAAAAGAAGAGAAACTCTATCAGCAAATGGGTGTCAGTGATGACGAGTTCGCACTCATTGAATCTATTATCGGAAGATTGCCGAACTACACGGAAATCGGGATTTTTTCCGTCATGTGGTCAGAGCACTGCAGCTATAAAAACTCAAAACCGATTTTACGCAAATTCCCGACTAGCGGCGAACGCGTGCTGCAGGGTCCCGGGGAAGGCGCGGGAATCGTTGACATCGGTGACAATCAGGCGGTCGTATTCAAAATTGAATCTCATAACCACCCGTCAGCGCTTGAGCCATACCAAGGTGCTGCGACGGGAGTGGGCGGCATCATCCGTGATGTTTTCTCAATGGGCGCCCGTCCGATAGCTGTATTAAACTCTCTTCGATTTGGTGAGCTCACTTCACCTCGTGTGAAGTACTTGTTTGAAGAAGTAGTGGCGGGAATCGCGGGATACGGAAACTGTATCGGAATTCCGACGGTCGGCGGAGAAGTGCAGTTTGACGCAAGCTATGAGGGCAATCCGCTTGTCAATGCAATGTGCGTCGGCTTAATTGATCATAAAGATATTAAAAAAGGCCAGGCGAAAGGTGTCGGCAACACGGTCATGTACGTCGGCGCTAAAACGGGCCGCGACGGCATACACGGCGCTACTTTCGCATCGGAAGAAATGTCAGATTCATCTGAAGAAAAACGTTCCGCGGTGCAGGTCGGCGATCCTTTCATGGAAAAACTTCTCCTGGAAGCATGCCTTGAAGTCATCCAATGCGACGCCTTAGTCGGCATTCAGGATATGGGGGCGGCCGGACTGACAAGTTCGAGTGCTGAAATGGCAAGCAAAGCCGGCTCAGGCATTGAAATGAACCTTGATCTCATTCCGCAGCGGGAAACAGGTATGACCGCTTACGAAATGATGCTTTCCGAGTCTCAGGAACGCATGCTTCTCGTCATTGAACGCGGACGTGAACAGGAAATTGTCGATATTTTTGATAAATATGATCTCGAAGCGGTTTCCGTAGGTCATGTTACGGATGATAAAATGCTCCGCCTCCGCCATAACGGAGAGGTTGTTTGCGAGCTTCCGGTCGACGCGCTGGCGGAAGAAGCGCCTGTATACCACAAGCCGTCAGCAGAACCCGCGTACTACCGCGAGTTTCAGGAAACAGAAGTTCCCGCGCCTGAAGTAAAAGATGCGACAGAGACGCTTTTTGCCCTGCTGCAGCAGCCGACAATCGCCAGCAAAGAGTGGGTGTACGATCAATATGACTACATGGTGCGCACAAATACGGTGGTCGCTCCGGGCTCTGACGCGGGAGTGCTCAGAATCCGCGGCACGAAAAAAGCGCTGGCGATGACGACGGATTGTAACGCGCGTTATCTCTATCTTGATCCTGAAGAAGGCGGGAAAATCGCAGTTGCCGAAGCGGCGCGCAACATCGTATGCTCAGGCGCCGAACCGCTTGCGGTCACGGATAATCTGAATTTCGGAAACCCGGAAAAACCTGAAATTTTCTGGCAGATCGAAAAAGCGGCCGACGGCATCAGCGAGGCGTGCAATGTTCTCAGCACTCCCGTCATCGGCGGTAACGTATCACTTTATAATGAATCGAACGGAACGGCGATCTACCCGACGCCTGTTATCGGCATGGTCGGCTTAATTAAAGATACCGCTCATATTACGACACAGCATTTCAAACAAGCGGGGGATCTTGTATACGTGATCGGCGAAACAAAACCTGAGTTTGCCGGAAGCGAACTGCAAAAAATGACAGAAGGCCGCATTTACGGCAAAGCGCCGCAAATCGATCTTGATATAGAGCTGTCACGTCAAAAAGCATTACTTGACGCGATTAAAAAAGGCTTCGTTCAATCAGCGCATGACGTATCAGAAGGCGGCTTAGGCGTAGCGGTTGCAGAAAGCGTCATGACGACGGAAAACCTTGGCGCCAACGTGACTGTAGAAGGGGAAGCGGCATTATTATTCTCTGAATCTCAATCCCGCTTCGTCGTTTCGGTGAAAAAAGAACACCAAGCGGCGTTTGAAGCGGCTGTGGCTGATGCGGTTCATATCGGCGAGGTAACGGCTGACGGACTTCTGGCGATTCAAAACCAGGACGGACAACAATTGGTTCACGCGCAAACGAAAGAACTTGAGCGCGCGTGGAAAGGAGCTATTCCATGCTTGCTGAAATCAAAGGCCTGAATGAAGAATGCGGTGTGTTTGGCATCTGGGGACATGAAGAAGCTCCGCAGATCACATATTACGGCCTGCACAGCCTCCAGCACAGAGGACAGGAAGGCGCGGGAATTGTCGCAACTGACGGTGAAAAACTGACGGCACATAAAGGACAGGGGCTTATTACCGAGGTTTTTCAAAACGGCGAACTGAGCAAAGTGAAGGGAAAAGGCGCGATCGGGCATGTCCGTTATGCGACGGCAGGCGGAGGCGGATATGAAAATGTTCAGCCGCTCCTGTTCCGTTCGCAAAACAACGGCAGCCTCGCGCTCGCCCATAACGGCAACTTGGTCAACGCCACACAGTTGAAGCAGCAGCTTGAAAACCAAGGGAGCATCTTTCAGACTTCCTCCGATACGGAAGTACTGGCTCACCTGATTAAACGCAGCGGACACTTTTCGCTGAAGGATCAAATCAAAAATTCGCTGTCCATGCTGAAAGGCGCCTACGCGTTCCTGATTATGACTGAAACAGAAATGATCGTAGCGCTTGACCCGAACGGACTCAGACCGCTGTCAATCGGCATGATGGGTGATGCTTACGTCGTCGCTTCAGAAACGTGCGCATTCGATGTGGTCGGTGCGACATACCTTCGTGAGGTAGAGCCGGGCGAAATGCTGATCATCAATGATGAAGGCATGAAATCAGAGCGTTTCTCCATGAATATCAACCGTTCCATCTGCAGCATGGAGTACATTTATTTCTCAAGACCTGACAGCAATATCGACGGCATTAACGTGCACAGCGCCCGGAAAAACCTCGGAAAAATGCTTGCCCAGGAGTCCGCGGTTGAAGCGGATGTCGTCACAGGCGTGCCTGATTCCAGTATTTCTGCAGCCATCGGCTATGCCGAGGCAACGGGCATCCCGTACGAACTCGGTCTCATTAAAAATCGTTATGTCGGCAGAACGTTTATCCAGCCGTCACAGGCTCTCCGTGAGCAAGGCGTCAGAATGAAGCTGTCCGCCGTCCGCGGTGTTGTTGAAGGAAAACGGGTCGTCATGGTTGATGATTCCATCGTGCGCGGGACGACAAGCCGCCGGATTGTCACAATGCTCAGAGAAGCGGGAGCGACAGAGGTGCACGTCAAGATCAGTTCACCGCCGATCGCTCATCCGTGCTTTTACGGCATTGACACATCAACACATGAGGAGCTGATCGCTTCTTCTCATTCTGTGGAAGAAATCCGTCAGATCATCGGTGCCGACACGCTTTCTTTCTTAAGTGTAGACGGATTGTTAAAAGGAGTCGGCCGAAAATTTGAAGACACCAACTGCGGACAATGCCTCGCTTGTTTTACGGGCAAATATCCGACGGAAATTTATCAGGATACAGTGCTTCCTCACGTAAAAGAAGCGGTGCTGACAAAATAAAATCTGAAAATGATATAAAGGCAGCGGGAATTCAGGCTGCCTTTCTCTTTCTGCCTTTTAAGGAGAAACGAATTGACAAGGAGTGATAGGGATGTCTGATGCTTATAAAAATGCCGGAGTTGACATCGAAGCCGGATACGAAGCCGTCAAACGAATGAAAAAACACGTGGAGCGCACGAAAAGGCTCGGCGTTATGGGAAGCCTGGGCGGTTTTGGCGGAATGTTTGATCTGTCAGAGCTTCCGTATCAAAAGCCTGTTTTAATTTCCGGAACAGACGGTGTCGGCACCAAGCTGAAACTCGCATTTTCAATGGATAAGCATGACACGATCGGCGTCGATGCGGTCGCGATGTGTGTAAATGATGTGCTTGCCCAAGGAGCGGAGCCGCTGTTTTTCCTT
Organism: Bacillus sp. GZB; assembly: GCF_001975995.1. Lineage (NCBI taxonomy): Bacteria > Bacillati > Bacillota > Bacilli > Caryophanales > Bacillaceae > Bacillus > Bacillus sp. GZB. The sequence goes on along the minus strand of NZ_MTQG01000020.1, from coordinate 47,215 downwards.
GATTATTTAGCAGTCGGCAAGGCTGATCCGGTAAAAATTGAGCAGATCGTTCAGGGCGTGGCGGACGGATGCGAGCAGTCAGGATCAGCGCTTATCGGCGGTGAGACGGCGGAAATGCCGGGGCTGTATACGGCTGATGAATACGATATTGCCGGCTTTTCAGTCGGCGTCGCGGAAAAAGACGAAATCGTCACCGGTGAACATATCGAAGAGGGGCATCTCTTAATCGGACTTACTTCAAGCGGCCTTCATAGCAACGGATTTTCCCTTGTGAGAAAAGTGCTTCTTGATGACGGCGGACTTGATTTGGATACTGTCTATGAACCGTTTGCGCGTCCTCTCGGAGAAGAATTGCTGGAACCGACGAGAATATATGTGAAGCCGGTGCTCAAGGCGGTGAAAAGCGGTAAGGTGGACGGCATGGCGCATGTGACAGGCGGAGGATTCATCGAGAACATCCCGCGGATGCTGCCGGACGGATTGAGCGCGGAAATTGATCACGGATCATGGCCGATCCCGCCGATTTTTCCGTTTCTGCAGGAGCACGGCAAGCTGAAAGAAGAAGAAATGTTCAATGTTTTTAATATGGGCATCGGTTTTGTCCTTGCCGTTAAAGAAGAAAACCTGACAGACGTCATCGACACGCTTGAAGCTCAGGGCGAGAAGGCTTATCTGATCGGCCGGGTCAAGCGGGGCGAAGGCATTTCTTTCGGCGGTGCGGCTCTTTCATGAAAAAGTTTGCGGTATTTGCTTCAGGAAACGGATCGAACTTCGAGGCCATTGCCAAACGCATGAGAGAAGAGAAGTGGGATGCGGAGCTCTCGCTTCTCGTGACCGATAAGCCTCAGGCAAAGGCGGTGGAAAGGGCGGAGGCTTTACACATTCCGTCATTCGCCTTTGAACCGTCATCTTTTGAAAACAAAGCGGCCTTTGAACGGGCCGTTATTGAACAGCTGCGCCTGCACGGGGCGGAATTAATCGTTCTCGCCGGCTATATGAGACTGATTGGAGATACGCTGCTTGAAGCATACGGGGGCCGCATTATTAATATACATCCCTCGCTTCTTCCGGCATTCCCCGGGATTGACGCTGTCGGACAGGCGTATCGGGCCGGTGTGAAAGTGGCGGGCATTACCGTTCATTACGTCGACGAAGGCATGGACACAGGACCGATTATCGCGCAAAAAGCATTCGAAATACAGGAAAACGATACGCTTGAAGACATAGAGCATACAATACACGAGCTTGAGCACAAATGGTATCCGAGCGTTGTGAAACAGCTGCTGGGACTAAATAACAGAGGTGAAAAGGCATGACAATCAAACGCGCACTAATCAGTGTTTCTGATAAAACAAATCTCGTACCTTTCGTAAAGGAACTGACAGAGCTCGGCGTCGAAGTCATTTCGACCGGAGGAACAAAAAAACTTCTTCAGGAAAACGGTGTGGATGTCATCGGCATTTCAGAAGTGACCGGATTTCCTGAAATTATGGACGGACGGTTAAAAACCCTCCATCCTAATATTCACGGCGGCCTGCTTGCCGTAAGAGACAATGAAGAGCATATGGCGCAGATCAATGAGCACGGCATTGCCCCCATTGACCTTGTGGTTGTCAACCTTTATCCGTTTAAAGAAACGATTTCAAAAGAAGACGTAACATACGATGAAGCGATAGAAAACATTGATATCGGCGGTCCCGGCATGCTGCGCGCCGCATCGAAAAACCATCAGGATGTGACGGTCATCACAGATCCGGCCGATTACAGCTCCGTGCTCAATGAGATTAAAGAACACGGCGGCGTTTCTCTTAAAAGAAAACGCGAGCTTGCGGCCAAAGTATTCCGCCATACCGCGGCATACGACGCATTAATCGCTGATTACTTAACACGCGAGGCCGGTGAGAAAGACCCTGAGCAATTCACCGTTACATTTGAGAAAAAACAATCGCTCCGCTACGGTGAAAACCCTCACCAAGAGGCGGTTTTCTACCAAAGCGCACTTCCCGTCTCCGGTTCCATCGCGGCGGCAAAACAGCTTCACGGCAAAGAGCTTTCTTACAACAATATTAAGGACGCAGATGCGGCCGTTCAAATCGTCCGGGAATTTACAGAACCCGCAGCTGTTGCCGTTAAACATATGAACCCGTGCGGAGTCGGTACGGGAGCTTCAATTGAGGAAGCATTCAATAAAGCGTATGAAGCTGATAAAACCTCCATTTTCGGCGGCATCATCGCGCTGAACCGTGAAGTTGATCAGGCAACGGCTGAAGTCCTTCACGGCATCTTTTTAGAAATCATTATCGCCCCTTCTTTCAGTGAAGAAGCGCTGAACGTACTGACGGCGAAGAAAAACCTTCGTCTGCTCACGCTTGACGTGTCCGCATCAGGGAAGAAAGAAAAACAGCTGACATCCGTACAGGGCGGTCTTTTGATTCAAGATTTAGACGTCCATGGATTTGATGACGCCGACATCAGCATCCCGACAAAAAGAGAGCCGAGCGAGCAGGAATGGGAAGATCTGAAGCTGGCCTGGAAAGTCGTCAAACATGTGAAATCCAACGCGATCGTTCTTGCAAAAGACCATATGACGGTCGGTGTGGGAGCGGGGCAGATGAATCGCGTCGGTTCAGCTAAAATCGCCATTGAGCAGGCCGGAGAAAAAGCAAAAGGCAGCGCGCTCGGATCAGACGCGTTTTTCCCGATGCCGGATACAGTCGAAGAAGCCGCAAAAGCCGGTGTCACGGCGATTATCCAGCCAGGCGGATCGGTCCGCGATGAAGATTCGATTAAAAAAGCGGATGAATACGGGATCGCCATGGTATTCACCGGGATCAGACATTTCAAACATTAAGAGGGGGAACGAAGCGTGAATGTATTGATTATCGGAAAAGGCGGCAGAGAGCATACATTGGCTTGGAAAGCGGCGCAAAGCCCGCTTGTTGACACGGTGTACGCCGCGCCCGGAAATGACGGTATGGCAGACTGCGCGACGCTGGTCAACATTGAAGAAGGCGATCATGCCGCACTCATTGCGTTTGCGAAAGAACATCATGTCGGGCTGACGATTATCGGCCCCGAAGTTCCTCTGATTGAAGGGATAGCCGACGAGTTTGAAAAAGCCGGACTGCTTGTTTTCGGACCGTCTGAAAAAGCGGCAATCATTGAAGGGAGCAAACAGTTTGCCAAGGATTTAATGAAAAAATACGGCATTCCGACGGCGGAGTATGAGACGTTTACTTCATTTGAAGAGGCGAAAGCATATGTGCAGCAAAAAGGTGCGCCGATTGTCATTAAAGCGGACGGACTTGCCGCCGGAAAAGGTGTCACGGTCGCGATGACGGAAGAAGAAGCGATTGAATGCCTGCACGATTTTCTTGAGGATGAGAAATTCGGCGAGGCGAGCGCATCCGTTGTCATTGAAGAGTTCCTCGCCGGCGAAGAATTTTCTTTAATGGCGTTTGTAAAAGGGGAGGCCGTCTATCCGATGGTAATCGCTCAAGATCATAAACGCGCCTTCGATGGAGACAAAGGGCCGAATACGGGCGGAATGGGCGCCTACTCACCGGTGCCGCACATTTCCGATGATATCGTCAGAAGCGCAGTCGAAACGATTGTGAAGCCGGCGGCAAAAGCAATGGTAAAAGAGGGACGTTCCTTCACGGGCGTGCTGTACGCGGGGCTGATTCTGACGGAAAACGGATCAAAAGTCATTGAATTCAACGCGCGCTTCGGAGATCCGGAAACACAGGTAGTCGTGCCGAGAATGGAATCTGACCTCATCCAGGTGCTCTTAGATCTGCTGCAGGAGAAGGATGTTGACCTAAGGTGGAAGGATACGGCCGCTGTCAGCGTTGTACTGGCTTCTGAGGGCTATCCGGAAGGCTATGCGAAAGGCACGCCGATCGGCAGTTTGACGTCCGCTGAAGACGGGATCGCCGTTTTTCATGCCGGAACGAAAAAAGACGGCGGAAAATTTGTTACAAACGGCGGCCGGGTCGCCAATGTCACGGCATTTGCTGAGACATTTGAAGCGGCGAGAGATAAAGTGTACAGCGCCGTTTCAGGGCTGACAAAACCCGGACTGTTTTACAGAAGCGACATCGGCGCCCGTGCGCTGAAAGTTTCTCAGCGATAAAGAGGAAAACCCCGTGTCATCTAAGATGCGGGTTTTCTTCTGAAAAGACGACTAAGACTGTCGGTTTGCCGTGTGACACGCAGTCATCGATGAAGTCTTCCGGCGTATAGACGGATTCTTCTCAGACTCGCGGGACAGGAGAAAATAAATAACAAGCCGAAACGGCTTGTTATTTTTCTTGCTGATGGCTGTCATCCTGATTCATTCCGGTTTGGAACATATATGTCACCGGACAGAAGCGGAGGATGCCGGACGCCGCTTTCATCGCGCCCATTATCATACAGAAGAGATGCATCTTGCACCATGGTTTTCTCGTGTATTTCGCTGACGCAGCAGACAAAATGGTGAGGCCGCAAGTGATGCGCATAACGGCATTTAATAAACTGATATTCGGTTTCATCATTTCAGCTCCCTTAGAAAAAGTTTTTCATTCATCTTCAATAATTTGTAACGTTTTAGCCGTGCGATAATTGTGCGGATGTGATACGATGGGTCTAATATAAGCGAAGGAGAGTATGTGAATGTCCGAACGTACCTTTAACTGGAAAAATAAAGACATCAGATCACAGGCGGATGTTGTAGACTCAAAGCTGCTTCCAACGCTACTTTTACGGGATGCTCTCGTATTAAATCCTTTTTTAAAACAATGGCTGAAAAAGAATGTCTGGATTTATGGAGACCGAATTGTATATGTTGGTCATGAGCTTCCTGATGCAGCAGAGCACATTCATACCATAAATTGTGAAGGAAAATACATTGTGCCAGGTTACATTGAACCGCATACACATCCTTTTCAAATATATAATCCCCAAACGCTCGCCGAATATGTGTCTCAATTCGGAACAACGACGTTTGTTAATGATAACTTGTTTTTTCTTTTGCACAGCGGTAAAAAGAAAGCGCTTACTATATTAGAGGAACTGAAAAAACAGCCGGTGCAATACTTCTGGTGGTCCAGATATGATCTGCAGACTGAAGTGCTGAATGAGGATCAGCTTCTTTCTTTTGATGTCCGCAAGCAATGGATGGAGCACCCGGATGTCATTCAAGGCGGAGAATTGACCGGATGGCCGCGCCTCATGGACGGCGATGACTTGATGCTTCATTGCATGCAGGCGACAAAGAAACTGCGCAAGCGGATAGAAGGGCATTTTCCCGGAGCCTCTGAAAAAACACTGACGAAGATGAAACTGTTCGGAGCGGATTCCGACCACGAGGCGATGAATGGCGGCGAGGTGATGAGACGGCTTGAATTGGGCTACTATGTTTCGCTCAGACATTCATCCATCCGCCCTGATTTGAGAACGATTTTGCAGGATCTCCATCAAAAAGGCTTCCGGCATTATGATCATTTCTTCTACACGACGGATGGAGCGACGCCGCATTTTTATAAAGGCGGCATGACGAATGAATTGATCAAAATCGCTTTGGAGGAAGGAGTTCCGGCGATCGATGCCTATAATATGGCCTCCTTTAATATCGCGAAGTATTATCAGATGGACGACTTTCTCGGTGTGGTCGGTCCGGGCCGGCTTGCTTCATTGAACATTCTCGATGACCCGATGAATCCGGACCCGGTCACGGTGATCTCCAAAGGCATCCTGCTGAGGGAAGACGGCCGAAATATGAATGCGTTTACAGAAACGGATTGGAAAAAGGGCGGTCTTGTCCCTCTTGAGCTTTCATATGATATGACGATGGATGATTTACAGTTTTCAATGCCGATGGGTGTGACCATGCGCAACGCGGTCATTATGGAGCCGTATATGATTGCGATTGATAATTCTGTTGACCAGCTTTCTTTTGATCATGATGAATGCTATCTCACGCTTCTCGATAAGCATGGAAAATGGCGGGTCAATACAATGCTGAAAGGTTTTGCCGATCGAGTGCAGGGCTTTGTCAGTTCCTACACGACAACCGGAGATATTATCGCTGTCGGAAAAAATAAGGAAGATATCCTGCTCGCTTTCTCACGGATGAAAGAAATCGGCGGCGGAATCGTGCTTGCCGAAAACGGGAAGATTCTTCATGAGATTCCCCTCGCCTTAAACGGTTCTGCATCTGCGGAGAAGTATGAAGAAGTGCTTGAGAAAGAGCAAAAACTGAGGACGCTGCTGGAGGAGCGGGGCTACCGATTCTGCGATCCGATCTATACGCTGCTCTTTTTGCAGAGCACACACCTGCCTTATATCCGCATTACGCCGAGAGGAATATTCGACGTGATGAAAAAAACTGTACTCTTTCCATCGATAATGCGTTAAAATATAAAAGCAGGGAGCCGACATATGAAAAGATGGAAAACCGTTTGTATGCTTTGTTTTGCGTTTTTGCTGCTTGCCGCCTGCCGGCAGAACAATGCCGATCAGGTGCAGCCGAAAGAAGCGGAAGCTCCTTTAACGGGGCTGAAAACTGAGCAGAAGCTTGCAGAACGCCGTCCGATTGCAGTCGCAGTGAACAATCATCCGAAGGCGAGGCCCCAATCCGGGCTGTCAAAGGCGGATGTTGTCATCGAAGCGCTCGCGGAGGGCCGGATTACGCGGTTTCTCGCGATTTTTCAAAGTGAGATGCCGGAAACGGTCGGGCCTGTGCGGAGCGCGAGGGAATATTTTGTCACGCTCAGCAGCGGGTTTAACAGCATATTTGTCCATCATGGCTGGAGTCCCGGCGCAAAAAAGCAGCTGGAGTCCGGAGCTTACGATTATATAAACGGTTTGGATTTTGACGGAAGCCTGTTTTTGAGAGCCGATTTCAGCAAGCCGCCCCACAATTCCTACACGTCGTATGACAATATCAGGAAGGCGGCGGAACAAAAAGGATACAAGCTGAACGGAAAAACAGAACCGCTCCCATTTCAGACATCAGATGCAAAACCCGGAAACGAAACCTACAATATTCGGATAGATTATGGAACACAAAACGTTACAAATCTTGTCGAATACGATTATGATAAAAAAGCTGATACTTATACAAGAAGCTCTGATGGTGTGAAAGCGACAGACCGGGAGACCGGAAAGCCTTTAGCCATGCACAATATTTTTATTGTTGAAGCCGGCCATCGCATGACAGACAAAGATGGAAGGCGGGCCATCGATATTCAGTCAGGGGGGAAGGGCCTCCTGCTTCAGCACGGCGATGTTATGGAGTCAGACTGGGAATATAAAGACGGCCGTATTCTGCCCGTAAAAGGCGGTGAGATTCTTCCGTTTGTGCCAGGAAAGACATGGATTAATATCGTGCCTGATCTCGATGCAGCTTCCATTAGTAAAGGAGAAGGTGTTTGACGATGCAAATCGATAAATTACGCGGAAAAGAACTGGACCAGTTATTTTTATCTATTTTATCGCTGAAAGATCTGGAGGAATGCTATCGTTTCTTTGATGATCTTTGTACGATTAATGAAATCCAATCGCTGGCGCAGCGTTTGGAAGTGGCAAGAATGCTCCGCGAAGGAAATACGTATCACAAAATAGAAAGCGAAACGGGTGCTTCCACAGCGACGATTTCCCGGGTGAAGAGATGCTTAAATTACGGTAACGACGCCTATGAAATGGCGCTTGACCGCGTAAACGAAGGAGAATCCTCCTCAGCTACGTAAAAAACCGCTCTGCCGATGACGGCAGGCGGTTTTTTTTTATGCGTGCTGATTCAAAAGGCCGGGAAGTTCCCTCAGGCTTCCGTCTTCCTCCCGGTATACGATGTGTTCAGCTGAGAAATGAATCGGCGAGCTGATGCCCGCCGCCGCGGCGAGGTGAAACAGCCCTTCACGCAACGAGAGCACGTAGTTGCAGACGCGGTGCTGTTTATCCTCGATACTGAGCGCGCGCTGAAGTTTTGGATCGGTTGTCGCCACTCCGACAGGACAATGATTGGTGTGGCATACTTGAGCGCGGATACAGCCGACTGAAAACATCATTCCCCGGGCAATATTGACAAAATCCGCGCCTAACGCGAGGGCAACGGCAATTTTATCCGGAGTGAGCAGCTTTCCGGATGCGAAAATTTTCAGCTTATCTCTTATCCCGTATGTCTTCAAAAGGCCGTCAACAAGGGGGAGACCGCTCAGAATCGGCAGGCCGACGGAATCCGCCAGCTCATGGAAAGAAGCTCCTGTTCCCCCTTCACTGCCGTCAATCGTAATAAAGTCGGGAAGTTTGCCTGATGAACTCATACAGGAAATAAGGTCTTCAAGGTCTTTGCGGCTGCCCGGGACAATTTTGATGCCGACCGGTTTTTCACCGACAGTCCTTAATTTCTCAATGAAATCAAGCATGTCCGGAACATTTGAGAACTCGTTGAAGCGGTTTGGGCTGTCAATGGATTGTCCGGGCTGCACATTTCTGATGGCGGCAATTTCTTCGGTCACCTTTGAACCGTCAATATGCCCGCCTCTTGCTTTCGCCCCTTGCGCAAGCTTTAATTCAAAGGCTTTAATCTGTTCGAGGCGGCTTTTTTTCTTGAATTCTTCCCATGAAAATTCTCCATCTTCAGTGCGCACGCCGAACAGCCCGGGGCCGATTTGGCAGATAATATCCGCGCCGCCTTTCAGGTGATACTCAGACAGGCCGCCTTCGCCTGTATTCATCCATGTGCCGCCGGCCTGGTGCAGCCCTTTTGACAGGGCGGTGATTGCCCGGTCGCCAAGTGAGCCGTAGCTCATCGCTGATTGTCCGATTAACCCTTTCACATAAAACGGCTTCTTGCATGTATCGCGGCCGATCACTTGCACATCGTCCGGATGCAGGTAATAAGGGTCCGCCTTTGCTTTTTCGCGGTGTTCGCTGCGTTTCAGCAGGTTGTCTTTGTCAATCTTGTATACCATCGTGTCGATCTTCGGCGTCTGATCTGCGCGCAGCTCCTCCCTTTGTTTCGGGAAAAGGGCGTTACGGATATAATAGCCCGGCTGATCGAAATCCCGTTCTGAGCCGAAGCCCATCATTCTGCTTTTATACTTTCCCGACATGACCGTCTGTTCATATTCTCTCCGGGAAAACGGCTGTTCTTCGTTATCATTGCTGAATAAATACTGCCGCAGCTCAGGTCCGATTTTTTCAAATATATAGCGCAGTTTTCCCGCTACGGGATAATTGCGCAGCACTGAATGTTCTTCCTGCTTTTCGTCTCTTATGTATATCCAGAGAAACAATACGGCGGGAACTAAAATAATAAAAATCAATATACAAATCAGTACGATAATGGCTTGTTCCATTGAGATCAGACTCCTTGTCTTTTTTCTCTTTGACATTCCACATATTGTCTGTTTTCAAACATAGCCGTTTCCCGTCCGGCGGAGCGCAATCTTTTTTTGTGAATCAGGTGAATGACGTCTTTTTCCGTTTTTCCGGGCCAAACGAATTTGTTATAATGTTTAAATGGCAAGAAACGAATGGAGGAACGAAAACGCATGTACGATGTTAACGAGTGGAAGCATGTTTTTAAACTCGATCCGAATAAAGATTTACCGGATGAACAGCTGGAACGGCTTTGTGAATCAGGGACTGACGCTATTGTGATCGGAGGAAGCGACAATATCACCGAGGACAATGTGCTGAGACTGATGTCAAAGGTGCGGCGGTTTTTAGTGCCGTGCGTACTTGAGGTGTCGACGATTGATTCCATTGTGCCCGGGTTTGATCTTTATTTCATTCCGAGTGTGCTCAACAGCAAAAAGGCGGACTGGATTGTCGGCATGCATCATCAGGCGATGAAAGAATACGGAGAGCTCATGTCAATGGAGGAAATCGTGACGGAGGGCTACTGCATCGTCAACCCTGATTGTAAGGCGGCCGCTTTGACGGAGGCGGATACACATATAGAAACAGAAGATATTCTCGCCTATGCGCGGGTCGCGGAACATTTGCTTCATCTCCCGATTTTTTATCTGGAATACAGCGGGATGCTGGCGGACATAGAAACGGTGGAGAAAACGAAGGCTGTGCTGGACAAGTCCGTCCTGTTTTACGGAGGCGGCATTAAGGACGCGGAAACGGCGGAACGGTTCGGCCGTCATGCCGATGTCATCGTTGTCGGAAATGCCGTATATGAAGATTTTGATCAGGCGCTTAAAACGGTGGCGGCTGTAAAGACAAAGTAGCCAAGCGGACGAAATTGATTTGTGATAGAACATATGTTTGATAGGCGGTGAACGGATATGAATTACATTAGCAATCAATTATTAAGCGGATTAAATCCCGTTCAGCAGGAAGCAGTCAAGACGACGGACGGTCCGCTGCTTCTGATGGCGGGCGCGGGAAGCGGAAAAACACGTGTGCTGACGCACAGAATCGCATACTTAATGGCGGAAAAACACGTGGCGCCATGGAACATTCTGGCGATTACATTTACAAATAAAGCCGCCAGAGAAATGAAGGAGCGGGTGGAGAGCATTCTCGGACCCGGCGCGGATGAAATCTGGATATCCACTTTCCACAGCATGTGCGTGCGGATTCTGCGCAGGGATATTGACAGAATCGGCATCAACCGAAATTTCTCCATTCTTGATACGGCTGATCAGCTTTCCGTTATTAAAGGGATTCTGAAAGTGCGGAATATCGATCCAAAAAAGTTTGATCCGAGAAGTATTTTAGGCTCCATCAGCAGCGCAAAAAACGAGCTGATCGAACCTGAGGAATTCGCAAAAACGGCCGGCGGCTACTACGATCAGGTCACGAGTGACGTGTATACCGATTATCAGAAAAAACTGCTGAAAAACCAATCGCTCGATTTTGATGATTTAATCATGACGACAATTAAGCTTTTCGAGCGTGTGCCGGAAGTGCTTGAGTTTTATCAGCGCAAATTCCAGTACATTCACGTAGACGAGTATCAGGATACGAACAGGGCGCAATACCTGCTTGTGAAGCAGCTTGCGGCCCGTCTTGAAAATATCTGCGTCGTCGGTGACTCCGACCAGTCCATTTACAGATGGCGCGGGGCGGATATCGCGAATATCCTTTCCTTTGAAAAAGATTACCCGAGCGCAAACGTGATTCTGCTCGAGCAAAACTACCGCTCAACAAAGCGTATTCTGCAAGCGGCTAACGAAGTGATCAAAAACAACTCAAACCGCAAGCCGAAAAACCTGTGGACGGAAAATGACGAAGGCATCAAGCTTTCTTATTACAGCGGAGACAATGAATTCGGCGAAGGCCAATTCGTCGCAGGCAAAATTTATGAGCTGCACAGCTCGGGCCGGCGGAAGCTTTCCGATATCGCGATTTTATACCGGACAAACGCCCAGTCGCGCGTCATTGAGGAAACCCTTTTAAAATCCGGTCTGAACTACAATATCGTCGGCGGAACCAAGTTCTACGACAGGAAAGAAATTAAAGACATTCTCGCATACCTGCGACTTGTGTCAAACCCGGACGACGACATCAGTTTTACGCGGATCGTCAATGTGCCGAAGCGGGGCGTCGGCGCAACTTCACTAGAAAAAATCGCTTCATATGCGGCGATGAACGGAATGTCAATGTTCCAGGCGATCAAACAGGTTGATTTCATCGGCGTCAGCGCGAAAGCGGCAAACGCGCTTGACGGCTTTGGCGCGATGATTGAAAATCTGACGAATATGCAGGATTACCTGTCCATTACGGAACTCACGGAAGAAATTCTCGAGAAAACGGAATACAGAGAAATGCTGAAGGCCGAAAAATCCATCGAAGCCCAAAGCCGCCTTGAAAATATCGACGAGTTTCTTTCCGTGACGAAAAACTTCGAACAAAAAAGCGAAGACAAGTCTCTCGTCGCGTTTCTGACTGATCTGGCGCTGATCGCGGATATTGACCAGCTCGACGAGAAGGAAGAGGAATCAGGCGGAAAGGATGCCGTCACTTTAATGACACTGCACGCCGCTAAGGGGCTTGAATTTCCTGTCGTGTTCTTAATGGGCATGGAAGAAGGCGTGTTCCCGCACAGCCGCTCCCTGATGGAAGAAGCCGAGATGGAAGAAGAACGCAGGCTCGCATATGTAGGCATTACGAGGGCGGAAGAAGAACTGTATTTAACGAATGCCAAAATGCGCACCTTATTCGGCCGCACCAATATGAATCCGGAATCCCGCTTTATCAGGGAAATACCTGGCGATTTATTGGAGAACCTAAATGAGAAGAAAACACCTCGCATGCAGCCGGGAAGAAAAGTGCAGCCGAAACGCGGGCCCGTATCCCGTCCCGTTTCCTATGCGAACAAAACAGGCGGCGACTCGCTCAGCTGGGCGGTCGGCGATAAAGCGGGCCATAAAAAATGGGGCACCGGAACGGTTGTCAGCGTAAAAGGAGAAGGCGAAAGCACCGAGCTTGATATCGCATTCCCGAGCCCAGTCGGCGTGAAGCGTCTGCTTGCCGCTTTTGCGCCGATTGAAAAGCAGTAACCTGAAGAGGAAAGGAAGAACATGATGGACAAAGAAACAGCGAAACACCGGGCAGAAGAATTGCGCCGCACCATCGATCAGTACAGTTATGAATATTACACCTTAGATGAACCGAGCGTGCCGGATTCCGAGTACGACAGACTGATGCAGGAGCTGATTGCCATAGAGGAAGAGCACCCGGAGCTCAGAACGCCTGATTCGCCCACACAGCGGGTCGGGGGAGCAGTGCTTGAATCGTTTCAAAAGGTGCAGCACGGCACGCCGATGCTCAGTCTCGGCAATGCATTTAACGATGATGATCTCCGCGATTTTGACCGCCGCGTCCGTCAGGCTGTCGGTGACGGCGTCGCTTATAATGTGGAGCTGAAAATAGACGGTCTTGCTGTTTCTCTCCGTTATGAAGACGGCTATTTCGTCAGAGGCGCGACAAGAGGAGACGGAACGACAGGCGAAGATATCACGGAAAACTTAAAAACGATCCGCAACATTCCGCTGAAAATGAAACGGAACCTTTCCATAGAAGTGCGCGGAGAGGCGTACATGCCGAAACAGTCATTTGAAGCGCTCAATGAAGAACGGCTGAAACATGAAGAGGAGCCGTTCGCCAATCCCCGGAACGCGGCTGCGGGTTCACTCAGACAGCTCGATCCGAAAATTGCAGCGAAACGAAATCTTGACATCTTCGTCTACAGTATAGCGAAGCTTGACGAGATGGGTGTGGAAACACAGAGTCAGGGCCTGGATTTTCTGGATGAGCTCGGTTTTAAAACAAACCAGGAACGGAAAAAATGCGCCACGATAGATGAAGTCATTGAAATGATCGAAGAGCTGCAGGCGAAGCGGGCCGATCTCCCGTATGAAATTGACGGAATCGTCATCAAAGTCGATTCGCTCGACCAGCAGGAAGAGCTCGGGTATACGGCAAAAAGCCCGCGCTGGGCGATTGCTTATAAATTCCCGGCGGAAGAGGTCGTGACAAAACTGCTCGATATCGAACTGAATGTCGGAAGAACGGGCGTCATTACGCCGACCGCCGTTCTGGAACCGGTAAAAGTCGCGGGAACGACGGTCTCAAGAGCATCCCTTCATAACGAAGATTTAATTAAAGAGAAGGATATCCGCATTCTCGATAAAGTGGTCGTCAAAAAAGCGGGCGACATCATCCCTGAGGTCGTCAATGTCTTAATCGAACAGCGGACCGGGGAAGAAAAAGAATTCAATATGCCGACCAGCTGCCCTGAGTGCGAAAGCGAACTTGTCCGCATTGAAGGGGAAGTCGCGCTGCGCTGCATCAATCCGGAATGTCCGGCGCAGATCAGAGAAGGCCTGATTCACTTTGTCTCACGCAACGCGATGAATATTGACGGGCTCGGAGAACGTGTCATCACACAGCTTTTCCGTGAACATCTCGTCCGTAATGTCGCTGATTTGTATAAGCTGACGAAAGAACAGGTTATCCGGCTTGAGCGGATGGGGGAAAAATCAACTGACAATCTGATCAGCTCCATCCAAAAGTCAAAAGAGAATTCGCTGGAACGCCTGCTGTTCGGTCTCGGCATCCGTTTTATCGGCTCAAAAGCGGCCAAAACACTCGCCATGCATTTTGAAAGCCTGGAAAATCTGAAACAAGCCACGGAAGAAGAGCTGCTTGCGGTAGATGAAATCGGCGAAAAGATGGCCGATGCCGTTGTCACCTATTTCCGCAAAGAAGAAATGCTTGAGCTTTTGAATGAACTTGAGGAACTCGGTGTGAACACACTCTACAAAGGCCCGAAAAAAGTAAAAGCGGAGGACAGCGACTCTTATTTTGCCGGCAAAACCATCGTGTTAACCGGAAAGCTTGAAGAGCTGTCCAGAAATGAAGCCAAGGCGCAGATTGAAGCGCTCGGCGGAAAGCTGACGGGATCTATCAGCAAAAAAACAGACTTGCTGATTGCCGGAGAAGCGGCCGGAAGCAAGCTGACAAAAGCGCAGGAATTAAACATTGAAGTATGGAATGAAGCACAGCTATTGGGAGAGCTAAAGAAATAAGAGGAGTGTTTTCTATTGAAAAAGATGTTGGCATTGGCGGCGACGGCAACGGCGGCAGTACTCATGCTGTCGGCTTGTTCGCCGAGTTTCGGGGGGAACAAAGAGGAAGAGATCACGCAGAAAACGGCAAAGTCTTCTGAAAAAGCGATCATACCGAAATATAATATCTCTGATTCCTACTATAAAATGGTGCTTCCGTTTAAGGCCGGAAAAGCGCGCGGCCTGACCGCGGACCGGCTGAACACGAGGCTGGACATCGATGAATTCGAGACGGGTCTGATGCGGCTCGCTCAAGACACGTTCCCGACGGATGACTATTTGTATCAGGAAGGCCAGTATTTAGATGAGGACACGGTACTCAGCTGGCTTGACCGCAAAAAAGAGGGCAGTGATCTGAAAAAGGCGAAAAAGGCAGATGCCAATTTTCAGAATCTCGGCTTAAACCCTGTGCTGCCAAGCTCGGGATCGGCAAAAGAGAAAAATGAAAACAGCCCGATTTACTTAGCGTCCATGCTTGAACAGGATTACTTAGTAAGAAAAGATAAAAATTCCATCCAGCTTGGCGGTGTCATGATCGGTCTCGCTCTCAACTCTGTATACTATTACCGCGAAAACACAGGTGATCCGCAGCAGGAAGTTGAGCTCAGCGACAAAACGATCCGCAGCCACGGTGAAGAAATCGCCCAGGAAGTCGTTAACCGCCTTCGGAAAATGGATAACCTGAAAAATGTGCCGATCACCGTCGCCCTTTATAAACAAGCGCCGAAAACATCAATCGTACCGGGGAATTACATTGCGAAAACAGAAGTCAAGGCCGGCTCATCCACCATTTCAAACTGGGATGATGTCAAAGAAAAGTACGTCTTCTATCCGGCGGATACAGACACGGCAAAGAAATACCCTGATGATTCCGAAGTATTTAAACGCTTCAAAAACGCCATCGACAGCTACTTCCCGAATTACACCGGAGTCGTCGGAACGGCAATGTACGAAAACGATGAAATGAGAAAAATGAAGATTGAAATCCCGATGCAATTTTACGGGAAAAGCGAAGTTATCGCCTTTACCCAATACTTAACAGGTGAGCTGATGGATTATTATTCAAAAGGCTCAGTTGATGTCGAGATTAACATTACCTCGTCTGACGGCCAGGAAGCGCTGATCGTCCGCAATGCGGGTGACAAAGAACCGACCGTCCATATTTACGATTAACCAAGATGCCCTTGTTCATTTCTGTATGAGCAAGGGTTTTTTTATTGTGAATATCGTTGGAGAGAGGGATGAGGTATGTTAAGATATTTGTATAATTAGGAATTAACAGGAAAACACATTTCGTTTCTAAGCGGATGTTACTAATCTGCTGTGAAAAAAAGAAGGGCAGGAATGTTGATGAATGACATTTGCTGAGTACACACACCGCCTACAAACGTTATGAAAAGGGTGAATCAGCATGCATAAAGATATTAAAGCGATTTTTGAGGAAGATAAGGTACTGGCTGAGGCCGGTGAAATATACGGCTTTACCAAGTTTCAATTTATTGCGGACGCAGAGAACTACGTATACGAAATTGTGAAAGATAACGAACCGTATATCTTAAAAATTACGCATACGATCAGAAGAACACCGGAATATATTCTCGGAGAAATGGAATGGCTTCATCATCTGGCAAAGGGAGGGCTTTCAGCAGCAAAGCCGATTCCTTCATTAAATGGCAGAGATGTCGAAGAAGTGCCGGATGGAAAAGGCGGAGCGTTTTTAGTAAGAGTCTATGAAAAAGCGCCCGGACGCAAAGTGGAGGAATCAGACTGGAACGGAACTCTGTTTTACGAGCTTGGGAAGTACACGGGGAACATGCACCGGCTGACAAAAAGCTACCGTCTGAGCGACCCGGCATATAAAAGGCAGGAATGGGATGAGGAGGAGCAGCTGAAGCTGAGAAAATACGTGCCCGCAGATCAGCATCTCGTATTTGAGCAGGCGGATGCTCTAATGGAAAAACTGCGCCGTTTGCCGAAGAATCCTGAAAACTACGGCCTTGTGCACGCCGATCTGCATCATGGCAATTTCAATTGGGACAACGGAAAAATTACTGCATTTGATTTTGATGATATCGGCTACAATTGGTTTGTGAATGATATCAGTATTCTGCTGTACAACATGTTGTGGTATCCGGTCATCCCGTATGAAGACAAGGCCGCGTTTACGGGTGAGTTCATGACACACTTTATGAAAGGCTACAGGGAAGAAAATGACCTTGACCCCGCCTGGCTTGAACACATCCCGGATTTTCTCCGGCTGCGCCATATGCTGATCTACGGATTATTGCATCAGGCGTTTGACCTCAATTCACTCGGGGACGAGGAACGTGAGATGCTGAAAGCCTTCAGGCGCGATATCGAAAACGAAACCCCGATTACGGAGTATAACTTTTCTGCATTCGTATAAATAGAAAAACGCCGGCTGAATCCAGCCCGGCGTTTTTTTATAACGTATCACACTTCACTCCGACGACACCTTGAATTTCTTTAATATCATAATAGACGTCAGTGGTGTAGCGGTTTTTGTGAACACTGACTTTCACTTCCATAATCGGAAATTCTTTTTCGCGCAAATCATCAATCCGGACGGAGTGAATGCGGAGCCGTTTGCTTTTCATTTCTTTTAGAATCTCGGTCATTTTGTCTTTATCGGAAAGAGACATTCTCACGCGGATATCCTTTTCCTTCAAGCGGTTGGGACCGATTTTTCTGATCAGCCACGGAAGAAATTCGACACTGATCAGGATAAACAAGAGGCTTGCGAACGCCTCTTTATAAAAGCCGGCGCCTGTAGCCAGACCGAGCCCGGCTGCGCCCCAGATGATGGCCGATGTCGTCAGGCCGGATATGACGTCATTGCTTTTACGCAGGATCACGCCCGCGCCGATAAAACCGACGCCGGAAATGATTTGGGCGGGGAGGCGGAGCGGATCCATCATGATACGGTAATATTTTGGGAAATGATATGCCGCATTAATGCTGACGATCGTCAGCATACAGGAGCTGACGGCGATGACGATACAGGTTTTCAGTCCGAGCGGTTTGTTTTTCAGCTCGCGTTCAAGACCGATGATCATGCCGATCAGCGTGGCAATGCCCAGCTTTAATAAAATGTCTGGTTCGATAGGCCAGCTCAATTTGCACAGCACCTCCGCAATTTTTCTTATAATAAATTGATATGATTTTCTCACAGTATTTATAGCAGGACAAGTGCGGAAGAAAAAAGCCGTCAGGGATAAATCTGACGGCTTTTTGTCTATTTCTTGTTTTTCAAAAGAGCTTCCATCCGGCTGAACAGCTGATAAGAAGCATCGGCCGGTTTTTTGGTCAGCAGGCTGACGGCAATACCGGCAATCAGACTGAGGAAGAACCCCGGAATGATTTCGTATACGCCGGTTGAAGCGGCAAGCCCTGTGGTGATCCAGATTAAAACGGCCGCGGCCCCGGTAATCATCGCCGCAAGCGCTCCCCATTCATTCATCCGTTTCCAGTACAGACTGAGCAAGAGCGCCGGGCCGATAGCCGAACCGAAGCCTGCCCACGCATATCCGACCAGATCGAGAATGGTGCTGTTCGGATTCATGGAAAGCAGGATGGCGATAACGGCTACGATCAATACCGACAGGCGTCCGGTCATGACCAATTCTTTATCGCTCGCTTCCCGTCTGAAAAAGGCGCGGTATAAATCTTCCGTAATGGCGCTTGCCGTTACGAGAAGCTGTGAGGAAATGGAACTCATGATCGCCGCTAAAATCGCGGACAGCAAGAAGCCCGTAATCAGCGGATGGAACAAGATTTTAGAAAAAATAATGAAAATCGTTTCCGGATCTTTTACGGAGACTCCGAAGTGATGAGAATACGCAACCCCGATAATCCCGGTAAGCAATGAACCGACAACTGAAATGGCCATCCAGCTCATCCCGATTCTGCGGGCGGGTTTTAAATCTTTCACTTCTTTAATCGCCATAAATCGTACGATGATATGAGGCTGGCCGTAATAGCCGAGTCCCCATGCCAAATAAGAAATAATGCTAATGACGCTCGCGCCTTTAAAGATATCCAATAGTTTCGGGTTAACGGCGTTGATCGAATCAATCGTCGTTGAAACACTCCCGAGCTGGGTAAAAGCAACGATCGGCACAAGCACTAATGCCGCAAACATGATCGCTCCCTGCACAAAGTCAGTCAGACTGACAGCGAGGAAACCGCCAAACAGCGTGTAAAGCACAACAACACCGGCCGTTAAAAACAAACCGAATTTGTAGTCGGCGCCGAATGCCGATTCAAATAACCTGCCTCCGGATACCATCCCGGAAGATGTGTACAGTGTGAAAAAGATCATAATAATCACGGCGGAAACAATTTTCAGCAATGATGACGAGTGGCGGAACCGTTTATCGAAAAAATCGGGAATCGTAATCGCATCATCTGCAACTTCCGTGTAAGCGCGCAGCCTCGGAGCAAGCAGCAGATAATTTGAATACGCGCCGATCGTCAAACCGAGCGCCAGCCATAAGGTCGATAACCCCGTTGCGAACATTGCGCCGGGAACTCCCATCAGCATCCATGCGCTCATATCGGCCGCACCTGCGGACAGCGCCGTTACGAACGGGCCGAGTCCTCTTCCGCCCAGCATGTAATCATTAATATTCGTTGTCTTCCTGAATGCGTACCAGCCGATTAACAGCATGGCAGCAAAGTAAATGCCAAGAGATATAATTAGTTCAATACTCACGTTTTTGGTCCCTCTCTTCTTTCATGTAAATGTTGCATCACCTCTGTAGATTAGTAGTGCCGGAATATGCGCCGGCGATCCAGCCTTTAGTCATCATTCCATGCGGATCGCATGATTTAGTGCTGGCTATGGTTACTAAACCTAACAAAGTATCCCCGATCAATCAACTCTCGAAACCTGGCCCACTCAAGGAAAAAATCCCCGCCAACATAGAACAGCTTAGAGATGAAAACGCTACCAATAGATTATAAAAGTAAAAATTTTCTGACATATAATTCGTTTCTCTTTCTCCCCGATTTAGGATAAAATAGAGAGGGTTTCATCATGCCTCAGAAGGCGGCGTTTTGTTGCTTTAGAGGGCTCGTTTTTGATATGATCAGTATTATATGACGAAACGGAGAATTATGCGGAGGTGGATCTTATGTCACGAATTTCTATAGAAGAAGTAAAGCATGTCGCTCATTTGGCGAGACTCGCCATTACGGATGAAGAAGCTGAAATGTTCACAGAACAGCTTGACAGCATTATCTCGTTTGCCGAGGAGCTTAATGAAGTGGACACGGATAACGTGGAACCGACAACACACGTGCTGAAAATGAAAAACGTAATGAGAGAAGATGAAGCGGGTAAAGGCCTTCCGGTCGAGGATGTCATGAAAAATGCTCCCGATCATAAAGACGGCTATGTCCGTGTGCCATCTATTCTGGATTAAAGGAGGGAGACAGTATGTCATTATTTGATCACAAAATCACAGAACTGAAACAAATGATACATAAAAAAGAAATCAAGATTTCCGATCTTGTTGATGAATCTTACAAACGGATCGCATCCGTGGATGATAAGGTGCAGGCGTTTTTGCAGCTTGATGAAGAAAGAGCCCGCGCTTACGCGAAAGAACTTGACGAAGCGGTTGACGGACGGTCTGAACACGGTCTTCTCTTCGGAATGCCGATCGGCGTCAAAGACAACATCGTGACCAAAGGGCTTCGCACAACATGCTCAAGCAAAATCCTCGAAAACTTCGATCCGATTTACGATGCGACGGTTGTGGAGCGCCTTCAAGCTGCTGAAGCCGTCACGATCGGAAAGCTGAATATGGACGAGTTCGCGATGGGTTCTTCTACTGAAAACTCCGCGTACAAAGCGACGAAAAACCCTTGGAATCTCGATACGGTTCCCGGCGGATCAAGCGGCGGTTCAGCAGCTGCGGTTGCCGCGGGCGAAGTGCCGTTTTCACTCGGATCTGATACGGGCGGCTCCATCCGCCAGCCGGCTTCTTTCTGCGGCGTCGTCGGATTAAAGCCTACATACGGACGCGTGTCACGTTACGGTTTGGTCGCTTTTGCGTCTTCATTAGACCAGATCGGACCGATCACAAGAAACGTAGAAGATAACGCATTCCTCCTTCAGGCGATTTCAGGCCCGGACAAAATGGACTCTACGAGCGCCAATGTCGAAGTGCCGGACTTTCTTTCTTCATTAACTGGCGATATTAAAGGCTTAAAAATCGCCGTACCGAAAGAATATCTCGGAGAAGGCGTCGGCAAAGAAGCGAAAGAATCGGTTTTAGCCGCTTTAAAAGTGCTTGAAGACCTCGGAGCGACATGGGAAGAAGTATCTCTGCCGCACAGCAAATACGCGCTTGCGACCTATTATCTGCTGTCTTCTTCCGAAGCGTCTGCAAACCTTGCGCGCTTTGACGGCATCCGCTACGGCTACCGCTCAGACAATGCGGACAACCTGATCGACCTTTATAAACAGACACGCTCAGAAGGCTTCGGCAATGAAGTGAAGCGCCGCATCATGCTCGGCACCTTCGCGCTCAGCTCCGGCTACTATGACGCGTATTACAAAAAAGCGCAAAAAGTGCGCACGCTTATTAAGAAAGATTTTGAAGACGTATTTGAGAAATACGATGTCATCGTCGGACCGACAACGCCGACACCGGCATTCAAAATAGGCGAAAAAACCAGCGATCCGCTCACAATGTACGCCAACGATATTTTAACGATTCCTGTCAACCTCGCGGGTGTGCCGGGAATCAGCGTGCCGTGCGGATTTGCGGACGGACTGCCGCTCGGACTGCAAATCATCGGAAAACACTTCGATGAAGGCACTGTATACCGCGTCGCTCATGCTTTTGAGCAGGCAACAGATCATCATAAAGCGAAACCTGAACTGTAAGGGGTGAAATGAAGTGAACTTTGAAACGGTAATCGGACTTGAAGTCCATGTGGAATTAAAAACAAAATCTAAAATTTTCTCAAGCTCACCGACGCCATTCGGCGCGGAAGCGAATACCCAAACGAGCGTCATCGACCTCGGCTATCCCGGCGTGCTGCCCGTTTTGAACAAAGAAGCGGTCGAATTCGCGATGAAAGCCGCAATGGCTTTGAACTGCGAAATCGCAACGGATACGAAGTTTGACCGGAAAAACTATTTCTACCCGGACAACCCGAAGGCATATCAAATTTCTCAATTTGACAAGCCGATCGGCGAAAACGGCTGGATCGAAATCGAAGTCGGCGGAAAAACGAAAAAAATCGGCATCACCCGTCTTCACCTTGAAGAAGATGCGGGAAAACTGACGCATACGGGCGACGGCTATTCCCTCGTTGACTTCAACCGCCAGGGCACGCCGCTTGTCGAGATTGTATCTGAGCCGGATATCCGCACACCGGAGGAAGCTTACGCATATCTCGAAAAGCTGAAATCAATTATCCAATACACAGGTGTTTCCGACTGTAAAATGGAAGAAGGTTCACTGCGCTGTGACGCCAACATTTCCCTCCGTCCGATCGGCCAGGAGAAATTCGGCACAAAAACGGAGCTGAAAAACCTCAACTCTTTCGCATTCGTGCAAAAAGGCCTTGAGCATGAAGAAAAACGCCAAGAGCAGGTGCTTCTGTCAGGCGGAGTCATTCAGCAGGAGACGCGCCGCTACGATGAAGCGACGAAAAAAACCATTTTGATGCGTGTCAAAGAAGGTTCGGACGACTATCGTTATTTCCCTGAGCCTGACCTTGTCGAGCTCTACATTGATGACGAATGGAAAGAACGCGTAAGAGCAACCATTCCTGAGCTTCCGGATGAGCGCCGCAAGCGTTATATCGAAGAGCTCGGCCTGCCGGCTTATGACGCAATGGTTCTGACGCTGACGAAAGAAATGGCTGACTTCTTCGAAGAAACGGTCAATAAAGGCGCAGAAGCCAAGCAGGCATCAAACTGGCTGATGGGTGAAGTCTCAGCTTACCTGAACGCCGAACAAAAAGAGCTTGAGGATGTCGCACTGACTCCTGAAGGCCTTGCCGGCATGATTAAGCTGATTGAAAAAGGAACCATCTCGTCCAAAATCGCGAAGAAAGTCTTTAAAGAATTAATTGAAAAAGGCGGCGACGCAGAAAAAATCGTCAAAGAAAAAGGCCTTGTGCAGATTTCTGACGAAAGCGTGCTTCTGAAGCTGGTAACAGATGCGCTTGACAGCAACCCGCAGTCAATTGAAGACTTCAAAAACGGAAAAGACCGCGCGATCGGCTTCCTTGTCGGGCAGATTATGAAAGCCTCAAAAGGACAGGCCAACCCGCCGATGGTCAACAAGATCTTACTTGAAGAAATCAAAAAACGATAAAAAAAAGCAGCCGCCTGTAAGGGCGCTGCTGACATGGAGACCGGTAAGCGCCGGTCTCTTTTTTTTATAAGCTGAAATAGGTTTCAATGGAAGCCCGCAGCATTTCAATCTGCTCATTACCGCTGCCTGCCAAGTTGGACAGCATTCCTTTAATAATCGGTTTTCGCGGCTCTTCCTTTGCACATTCCTCTTCAATGACTTCAAGCGATACGAGGACGTCCTCAGGCAGCTCCTGCTGTGTTTTAATCTTTTGAATATCCGCAAGCAGTCTTTCTCTGTCCGCCGCGGGCTGAGTGAAGATATCCTCAGGCAGCAGCGGATCGGGATTGTCTCTTATCAGCCCCGTAATCAGATCATCGATTCTGGCAATCAGAAAGGCCGCCACGTTTTCCGTCCGGAATGCCGTATGTTCATTAAAAATCAAGAAATGAATATAGGAGCTCACAATTCCTTGCGCCATAACGGACGCATCCGCTAAAAACGGTGTGACGGCATCTCCGTAAACGGAGAGCAACGCATCCCGGTACAGCATGTTAAATTGAATATTGGCCTCATGAAAATACTGCTTGACCTTTTGATTTTCAGGAATGACCTTTTCGCTCAGCAAGAGAATGATAAAGTCCTTGTGTTCCATAAATTCCTGGAATTGATATGCGATTTGTTTTCGGAATACGTCCTTAGGCGGTTTATGCTGATGTTCTGTTTTAATTTTCTTTATTTCTTCCATAGACATGCCGATGTAATACTCACATGCTGAGAGCAAAAGGTCTTCTTTTGATTTGAAATGGAGATAGAAGGCCCCTTTTGAAATTCCGCATTCACCGGCGATTTCCTGAATGGTTGTTGAAGAAAACCCTTTTTTGGCAAATAAATGGATGCCTGTTTTTATGATTTTCTCTTTTTTTTCGTTCATGACGTGCTTCCCCTTAATCCTGAAAAATTTAGAAAAATTTACTGCCTTATTAGTTGACGATGTTGAGTTATACCGTTTAGTATTATATAGAATGACCAGTCAGTCAATAAAAATTAACGGAGGACATGATGAACCACATTATTAACTTTGTACTGAAGAACAAATTCGCAGTTTGGCTGATGACGATTATCGTTACTGTAGCAGGGCTGTATGCCGGTCTGAATATGAAGCAGGAATCCATACCGGACGTCAACATGCCTTATCTCTCAGTAAATACGACTTATCCCGGAGCGGCTCCGAGTCAAGTTGCGGATGACGTGACAAAACCGATCGAGCAGGCGGTCCAGAATTTAGAAGGAGTGAGCGTCGTAACGTCCACCTCCTCTGAAAACGTCTCATCGGTTATGATTGAATATGATTACAGCAAGGATATGGACAAGGCGAAAACCGAAGTCGCTGAAGCGCTGGACAGTGTCAGCCTTCCTGACGACTCGAAAAAACCTGACATTTCCCGTTACAGCCTCAACTCTTTCCCGATTTTGACGCTCAGTGTGACAAGCGGCAAAAGCTCGCTTGAAGACCTGACCAAAAATGTGGAAAACACTCTCGTTCCTAAGCTTGAAGGCATTCAGGGTGTTGCGTCCGTGCAAGTTTCCGGACAGCAGGAAGAGCAGGTGGAATTCTCTTTCAAAGACAAAAAAATGAAAGAGTACGGACTTGATGAAGATACCGTCAAGAAAGTGATCCAAGGCTCTGATGTCAATACGCCGCTTGGATTGTACACGTTCGGCAACAAAGAAAAATCAGTTGTCGTTAACGGAAATATTACGTCAATTAAAGATCTGAAAGATATGAGAATTCCGGTCGCATCTTCTTCTGCCGCTCAAGGTCAAGCGGGCGGAGCCGGTGCGGCATCTGCGGCGGACGCTCAGGCTATGCAGCAGGCACAGAAAAGCGCGTCAGCAGGGGTGCCGACAGTCAAGCTTTCTGATATTGCCGACATTAAAGATGTGAAAAAAGCTGAATCCATTTCCCGCACGAACGGAAAGGACAGCATCGGAATTAATATCGTAAAAGCCAATGACGCCAACACGGTAGAAGTGGCCGATGCGATTAAAGATGAACTGAATCAATACAAAAAAGACCATAAAGGGTTCAAGTACAGCTCGACTCTTGATATGGCAGAGCCGATTACAGAGTCGGTGGATACGATGTTAAGCAAAGCGATTTTCGGCGCGATCTTTGCGGTCGTGATCATTCTCTTATTCTTAAGAGATATTAAATCAACGATGATTTCTATCATTTCCATCCCGCTGTCACTGCTGATTGCGCTTCTTGTGCTGAATCAGCTTGATGTCACATTGAACATAATGACGCTCGGTGCGATGACGGTCGCCATCGGACGGGTAGTCGACGACTCGATTGTCGTGATCGAAAACATTTACCGCCGCATGAGGCTGAAAGATGAACCTTTACGCGGGAAGCAATTGGTGCGTGAAGCGACGAAAGAAATGTTTAAACCGATCATGTCATCAACGATCGTAACCATTGCCGTATTCCTGCCGCTTGCCATGGTCGGCGGACAGATCGGCGAACTGTTTATGCCGTTTGCATTAACAATCGTCTTCGCGCTTGCCGCATCGCTGTTGATTTCGATCACACTGGTGCCGATGCTTGCGCACAGCTTATTCAAAAAATCGCTCACAGGCGCGCCTGTTAAAGCGAAAGAGCATAAGCCGGGCAGATTGGCCAATTTCTATAAAAAAGTGCTGAATTGGTCATTAAGACATAAATGGATTACATCTATCATCGCGGTTCTGATGCTTGTCGGCAGTTTGTTCCTCGTACCTCTGATCGGCGCGAGCTACCTGCCTGCGCAAGCGGACAAAACGATGCAGCTCACATATACGCCTGAACCGGGCGAAACGAAAAGCGAAGCTGAAAAAGCTGCGCAAAAAGCGGAAGACATGCTGCTTAAACGCAAACATGTCGATACCGTTCAGTATTCTTTAGGCTCGCAAAGTCCGCTCGGCGGAAGCTCAAACGGCGCATTGTTCTACGTGAAATACGAGGATGACACGCCTGATTTTGACAAAGAAAAAGACAATGTCTTAAAAGAAATCAAAAAAACATCCAGCCGCGGCGAATGGAAATCACAAAATTTCAGTTCGTCAGGCAACAACAACGAATTAACGTACTATGTGTACGGAGATTCAGAGTCTGATATTAAAGGCACGGTCAAAGACATCGAAGGCATCATGAAAAAGCAGAAGGATCTGAAAGACATCAACTCAGGCCTTTCCAGCACATATGATGAGTACACGTTCACCGCTGACCAGGAGAAACTCAGCAAGCAGGGCCTGACGGCTTCGCAAATCTCCCAAGCCCTGATGTCCCAAACGTCACAGTCTCCTTTGACAACGGTGAAAAAGGACGGCAAAGAGCTTGACGTCAACATCAAAACAGAAAAAGACCAGTATAAGAGTGTAAAAGAATTAGAGGATAAAACCATCACATCGCCTGCAGGCCAAGAAGTAAAAATCGGCGATGTGGCGAAAGTGAAAAATGGCACGACATCCGATACCATTTCCAAACGCGACGGCAAAGTGTACGCTGACGTAACGGCAACCGTCACTTCTGACAATGTCACGAAGGTGTCATCAGCCGTTCAAAAGAAAGTTGACAAACTGGATAAGCCGGACAATGTATCCATTGATACCGGCGGTGTATCAGCGGATATTGCTGATTCCTTTACGAAACTTGGGTTAGCGATGCTTGCCGCAATCGCCATCGTATACCTCGTTCTTGTGATCACGTTCGGCGGAGCATTAGCGCCGTTTGCGATTCTGTTCTCGCTTCCGTTTACAGTCATCGGCGCATTAGCCGGCCTGTATGTATCCGGAGAGACGATCAGTCTGAATGCCATGATCGGTATGCTGATGCTGATCGGAATCGTCGTCACAAACGCGATTGTCTTAATTGACCGCGTCATCCATAAAGAAGCGGAAGGCTTATCGACGAGAGAAGCGCTCCTTGAAGCCGGCTCTACGAGATTGCGTCCGATTCTGATGACGGCGATCGCGACAATCGGCGCCCTGCTTCCATTGGCATTGGGCTTCGAAGGCGGCAGCCAGGTCATTTCTAAAGGACTCGGTGTCACTGTTATCGGCGGTTTAATCAGTTCGACTCTGCTTACCCTTCTGATTGTGCCGATCGTATATGAAGTATTGGCGAAATTCCGTAAGAAAAAACCTGGAACGGAAGAAGAGTAAGACAGCGGGCCTTGGCTCCTTAAACGGAGCCGAGGCCTTTTTTCTTCTGGCAATTCCTGTACATATTGTTGCGATTTTCTCAAGTCATAGTATAATTAAAGGTTGTTAGTGTTAATAATGGATCGGATACTCTTAAGTAGGATGATGAGATAATGAAACGTGCACGCATAATATACAATCCGACTTCAGGACGGGAGCTTTTTAAGAAAAATCTTGCCCAGGTCCTGCAAAAATTTGAACAAGCCGGTTATGAAACCTCCACCCATGCCACCACATGCGCGGGGGATGCCACCCACGCCGCAACAGAAGCCGCTTTGCGGGAGTTTGACCTGATTATCGCTGCCGGCGGAGACGGAACGATTAATGAAGTCGTCAACGGTCTTGCGCCGTTAGACAAACGCCCGACACTCGGCATCATTCCGGTCGGCACGACAAATGACTTCGCCAGAGCGCTGGGCATTCCGAGAGAGAATATACTGAATGCCGCTGATACCGTCATTAACGGCGTAGCCCGCCCGATCGACATCGGACAGGTGAACGGTCAGTACTTTATCAACATCGCCGGCGGAGGCCGTCTGACGGAGCTGACGTATGATGTGCCAAGCAAACTGAAAACGATGCTTGGCCAGCTTGCTTATTATTTAAAGGGAATGGAAATGCTGCCTTCACTTCGACCGACAGAAGTCGAGATTGAATATGACGGCAAGCTGTTTCAAGGGGAAATTATGCTGTTTTTAGTGACGCTGACCAACTCGGTCGGCGGATTCGAGAAGCTGGCCCCTGATTCCAGCCTGAATGACGGCATGTTTGATTTGATTATTTTGAAAAAAGCTAATCTCGCGGAGTTTATCAGAGTCGCGAGCATGGCGCTCAGAGGCGATCATATTAACGATCAGCACATTATTTACACAAAAGCGAACCGTGTGAAAGTCAATGTATCAGAAAAGATGCAGCTGAACCTGGACGGCGAATACGGCGGCATGCTGCCAGGTGAATTCGTGAATCTGTACAGGCATATTCACGTCATCATGCCGAAAGAGAAAGCGGAACAGCTGGATGATTAATACGCGGACAAAATCCTAAAACAGTATTCGTTTTAGGATTTTGTCATCTTTTCAGCGTGATCGGAAACCTTTGAAGGCTGACATTGAATTTGAAGGTTTGCCAGCACGCTGAAACAAGGCTATTGGTAAAACTAGAGGTGATTATAGATGAAAATGAAACCCCCGATAGAAAAAAATGAATACTATGATGTGACATTTGAGGATTTGACGCACGAAGGAGCGGGCGTCGCAAAGGTTCAGGGCTTCCCGATCTTCGTGCCGAACGCCCTGCCTGAGGAAAAAGCGCAAATCAAAGTGACACGCGTCAAAAAAGGCTTCGCTTTCGGCCGCTTGATTGAGCTGAAGGAAGAAAGCCCGCACAGAACGGATGCCCCGTGCCCAATCTACAAACAATGCGGCGGCTGCCAGCTTCAGCACATGACCTATGAAGGCCAGCTCTTGTTTAAACAGAAACAAGTCAAAGACGTCTTAGAACGGATCGGCAAGCTGGATCTGTCCAATGTCACCGTGCATCCGACGCTCGGCATGGAAGACCCGTGGAACTACAGAAACAAAGCACAGGTGCCTGTCGGTGAAAGAGAAGGCGGACTCGTCGCCGGATTCTATCAGCAAAGAAGCCATGACATCATCGACATGAGCGCCTGTCTGATCCAGCAATCCAAAAACGACGAAGCCGTCCAAGCCGTCAAAGACATCTGTGCAAATTACGGCGTCAAAGCCTACAACGAAGAACGCCATAAAGGCTGGCTCCGCCACATCATGGTCAGATACGGCGTCGTCACAGGCGAAATGATGATCGTCTTCATCACAAGAACAAGCGATTTTCCGCACAAAGCGAAAATCATCGAAGACATCACAGCGCAATTCCCGCACGTCAAATCCATCGTGCAAAACATCAATCCAAACAAAACAAACGTCATCTTTGGGAACGAAACAAACGTCATCTGGGGCGAAGAATACATCTACGACCTCATCGGAGACGTCAAATTCGCCATCTCCGCCAGATCGTTCTATCAGGTCAACCCGGAACAGACAAAAGTGCTCTACGACAAAGCGCTTGAGTACGCGGAGCTGCAAGGGGAAGAAACCGTCATCGACGCCTACTGCGGCATCGGAACGATTTCTCTCTTCTTAGCGAAGCAGGCGAAGAAAGTATACGGCGTCGAAATCGTGCCGGAAGCCATCGAGGATGCAAAACGCAACGCTGAGCTGAACGGCATCACAAACGCGGAATTCGCAGTCGGAGAAGCGGAAACAGTCATTCCGAAATGGTATGAAGAAGGCATCACGGCCGACACCCTCGTTGTCGACCCGCCAAGAAAAGGCTGCGACGAAGCCCTCCTGCGGACAATCATCGAGATGAAACCGAAGCGAGTGGTGTACGTGTCCTGCAATCCAGGAACGCTTGCAAGAGACCTGCGGGTGCTTGAGGATGGCGGGTATCAGACGCTCGAAGTGCAGCCTGTGGATATGTTCCCGCATACGAATCATGTGGAGTGTGTGGCTGTGCTGGAATTAAGAGAAGGTAACTAGCCCTTAGGGATGGTTGCCTTTTATTTATTTACGACGGCTTAACAACCGTATTTCTGTGTCAAGTTTAGGTGTGACGGTTATCTAAAGCATAATGGTGGTTTTTATGCCTCAGTATTTCTTTAGTTAAACCAAGTTAATCAGACGAACCTTTCTTATTATAAAATGTTAAACAAATTATTACCGCGCCTCAAACAGATATCTAAATAAAGGCGTTTCATGTATAATATTATTTGAAAAATAATTCCTCTTTAGTTATCAATACTTTTCTCACTGAATTAATTGTTCGGTACTTCATTTATTAATTTTTGTTATTTCCACAAGGCAAACCGGGTTTAATAAAAAAGACATTTAGAAGATAATCGTACGTTATTATGAGTACACGAATTTACTGCTAAGAATGGTAAAGCGTAGTATTCTAAAATAAAAAAGTCTCCTTACATTCATGTATTTTATTTAGCGATTTTTAAAAATTTCTATAAATAATCATTGTTATAAAATTGTGTAATAAGAGAACCGCATGAAGAGGTGAATTATAATTGAACAAAATCCTTATTATTGAAGATAATAAAGATATAAATCTGATGTTAGCTGAGTTTTTAGAGAGTGAAGGATTTGAAATAACTTCAGTTTTTGATGGAGCTAAAGGTATGCAGGAGGCGAAGGAAAAGGAATATGATTTAGTCTTATTGGATATAATGCTTCCTTACAAAAGCGGCGAAAGGATTCTAGTAGAAATCCGAAAAAAATCCTCCATTCCGATAATTATTATATCTTCGAAAAATTTAGTTGAAACCAAAATTAATTTATTGAAATTGGGTGCTGATGATTATATTACAAAACCTTTTGATTTAGGGGAAGTCGCTGCACGTGTAACAACAAACTTACGCCGTTTTGATAATGAAAAGAAGAAGAATACAGTCTTAAAATATAAGGATATGGAATTGGATGTTAGTAAAAAGCGTGTTATTTTAAACGGACAGGAATTGGAACTTACAGCCAAGGAATATTGTATTATTGAATTATTAATGCAGAACCCTGGAAAGGTGTTTTCAAAAATCAATATTTATGAATCAATATGGGAAGAAGAATACCTTGGAGATGATAATGCAGTAAAAACACATATGAGTAATTTACGAAACAAGTTAAAAAACTCCAATCCATGTGAAGAATATGTTGAAACAGTTTGGGGGTTGGGTTATCGACTATATAAGGTTTAAGCCGTTAATTACATTCTGCTGTCATTTATTTTAAATTTCTTAACCTTTTCTTAACCTTTGCATATTATCCTTAGGAAAAGAGGAGAGGGGATTTAAATGGAAAAATTCATTTTGAAAACTAATGAATTAACAAGAACATATAAAGGCTTTAATGCATTGCACAATGTATCAATTACTTTGGAACCCGGGAAAATATATGGGTTAATTGGAAGAAATGGAGCCGGTAAAAGCACTCTAATGAGAATAATAGCAGGGCTTAGTTATCCTTCCTCAGGGAGTGTGGAGCTATTCGGGAAGAAAAGTACGAAAGCCATCCAATCTGAACGTAAACGTATCGGTTCTATGATAGAATCTCCAAGTCTCATTATGAATATGACTGCTAAGGAAAACATGAAAGCGCACCGGACTATGAGAGGGATTCCAAATACGGAAATAGAAGATGAGCTTTTACACTTAGTGGGTTTAAGTGATACAGGGAAAAAAAAAGTTAAAAACTTTTCTCTGGGAATGAAACAGAGATTGGGGATAGCAATTTCGCTTATCAACAATCCTGAATTGTTAATCTTAGATGAACCCATAAATGGGCTTGATCCGCTCGGAGTCAAAGAAGTAAGAAATTTACTTATCAAGTTGTGTGAAGAGAGACATATCACCATTCTTATTTCAAGTCATAATCTTCCAGAGTTATTTCAGGTGGCAACAGATTATATTATTATTCATGACGGAGAGATAAAGCAAACCTTAACTCTTGAACAATTAGAGAACCGATGCAGGAAACATATCCTTATAGAATGTGAAGAACCTGAAAAACTATTGAGTATATTAGAAACAGAATTTAACACAACGAACTTCAAGGTCTTACCTGATAAGACGATTAAACTTTATGACCTAGTTGATGAAAAGAAAAAAGTAGCACAAGCTCTTCTTAATAAAGGAATTTTAACGACAAATTTTTCAATAGAAGGAGATACGTTGGAAAACTACTTTATTTCTGTTATTGGTGGTGAAGAAGAATGATGAATCTCATTCAATCCGATTTATATAAATTAAGGAAATCAAAAGCGATCAAAATATTATTTTTAATTATGTGGGTCGCTGCTGCGGTAGTTGCATTGGTGTCATATTTAGTTGCACAAGGGAAAATTGACCAAGAACTGAGCGGGCCTCTATCTGGACTGACTGATATTATGATGGTAGCAATCGTCGGACCATTCTTAGCCGGAGTCTATATATGTGGTGATTTTGATAATAAAACAATACATGATGCTATTTCTTCATGTGGAATCAGTCGGTTAGTCGTTATCATTAGTAAAGCAATTGTATACTATTTAATTGTAATGTTAATGCTTGTACCCTATGTAGTTGTGACTTTGATTGCATTTGCTACTGGGGCAGAGTTCTCTCAGCCGTTTGCTGCATCAGTATTCCTTAGTATTTTAGCAAATGAAAATGGGTTGGATTTAACCCCTTTGGTTTTTGGGAAAATGATTGTTATCATGATTGTTATGTTACTTGTCTATGCATCAGAAATGACTGTATGTGTGCTTCTTTCCTTTTTATTCAGAAAGTCCTCTTTGGTTATCTTCACCGGTTTTGGTTTAATATTGGTCCTGCAAATCCTTGGAGGTTTGGGCAGTAAATCTGATGTAGTGAATAATATTTTATCTTATACACCTTTTTCAATAGGCAGCTCAGTATTAACAATGGATGCAGATCCAGATGTAATTTTGAAGGCTTTAGGTGTCAGTTTGTTGTTTTGTGTATGGTTCCTTAGTATCACAAATGGGATTTTTAGAAAATCAGAAGTTAAATAATTGGAAGGCTGGTTAAAACGTGGAGATTGTAATTGGTATTTTGACGGTATTGATTATTTTTTTAGTGTTATATATTGTTTTAATACAGTTGCAGCTTCGCAATATCAATTACCAGCTTGAAAAACGTTTAACTGAATACACCCGTCAGCCTGTTAGTGTTGAGTTGATTAATAAAGATTTAAATAAACTAGTGGTTAATATTAATAAATACCTTAAGGCGGAGGAAAGTCTTCGCCTTAAGAGGATTCGTGAGGATAGAAAGTTTAGAGAGTTAATTGTTAATATCTCTCACGACTTACGGACACCTCTGACTGCAATAAAAGGATATCAACAACTAATCAAAAAGGGCGAATTGCCATATGAACAGCTTAAAAAACTTGAGATTGCGATAAAACACACAAATGAACTAGAAAACTTGATTCAATATTTTTTTGAATATTCCTATCTTACAAATTCGGAACCTGATATCGATCTTGAAAGAACAAATCTTAACAATTTTGTCGCAGAATCTCTTATAACATTTATACCATTGCTCGAAGAAAAAAGTTTGTCTTTACACTTTAAAGAAACTAAACCGATATTTGCATTGGTCGATAAGAAAATGCTTAAAAGAATCATTCAAAATCTTGCTAGGAATTGTATTCAGCATTCAGAAGGTGATATTGAGGTTAAGTTACTATTAATGAAGGATAGAGTTATAATATCATTCAAAAATCCAATTAAGGACGCCTATAATGTGGATGAAGAGCAACTTTTCGATCGTTTCTATACAGCTGATAAGGCGAGAAGTAAGTCGACCGGATTAGGTTTAGCGATTGTAAAACTCCTTGCAGAACAAATGGGAGGAAGTACAGAGGCAGCAGTACATAATGAATCACTGGATATCAGAGTAAGTTTGCCTTTATATAAAGGTTAGTTAAAGTTAGATGGGCTAATCTATAAAATGAGTATAAAATTAATATAACTCTAGGCTGATTTTATTTGTTAGAATGAAAAATTACAAGCAGGTGTAATAATGGAGTGGAAAACAATTAAGGTCGAATTTGATGGTCCTATTTGTTATATAAAGTTTAATCGCCCTAATACAAAGAATGCCATAAATAATTTGCTAATTGAAGAATGTCATAGAGCCGTTAGCTTATGTGAAAAGAAAAGCAGTGTTGTTATTTTCGAAGGCTCGCCACAAGCATTTTGCTTTGGTGCAGATTTTAATGAAGTTGAGTTTAGTGGGAATAGTAAGACACAAAGAGCACACGGTCCTGATTTGCTTTATGACCTGTGGTTGAAAATGGCGAGTGGTCCATTTATTTCAATATCACATGTGCGGGGAGTTGCAAACGCTGGTGGAATAGGATTTGTTGCTGCTAGTGATATTGTAATAGCTGACGATACCGCAGTTTTTAGTTTATCGGAGTTATTGTTTGGTCTCTTTCCAGCAATGGTTTTACCTTTTTTAATTCGTAAAATAGGTTATCAAAAATCAAATTATTTGACTCTTACGACAAGACCAGTAAATGTACAATTGGCCTATGAATTAGGTTTAGTGGACGAATATCAAAAAAATAGCAACGGCCTTTTAAAACGCCAGTTAGCTCGTGTTATAAAACTGCCAAAGTCCGGAATTAAGCAATATAAGAACTATATGATGGAACTAAATGATTTTGTATTTAAGAGTAAGAAACACGCTGTTGAAACAAATCAATCAATTTTTTCAGATAGTTATAACTTGGAGAGAATTCGTCTATTTGTGGAAAAGGGGATATATCCTTGGGAGGGGAACGATGAGTAATTTGCCAGTTGAATTAAAGGAGATAAGTACAGGCGTTGCTCTCATAACAATGCAAGACAGAGTAAACAAAAATACATTCACCAGAGAGCTATTACTTGGGCTGGAAAAAGCTTTTAAAACAATAGAAGAAAATATACATTTTAAAGTGGTAGTTATTACTGGCTATGATAATTATTTTGCATCGGGCGGCACGAAAGAAGACTTAATTGCTATCCAGGAAGGCAAGGCCAATTTTGATGAATCACCTGGAGATAAGAATATCTACAGTCTTTCATTGGATTGCAGAATTCCGGTGATTGCGGCTATGCAGGGACATGCTATCGGTGGGGGATTAGCTTTTGGACTGTTTGCCGATTTTATTATTTTATCAAGAGAAAGTGTTTATACAGCTAACTTTATGAAATATGGGTTTACTCCGGGGTTTGGATCAACTTATATTTTTCCTGAAAAATTAGGATTAACTTTAGCACAGGACTTTTTGCTGAGTGCTCGTACTTTTCGTGGGTCTGAATTGGAAAAAAGGGGTGTTCCCTTTGAAGTACATCCAAGGAAAGAAGTGATAGAGCGTGCTTTAGAACTGGCAGAAATAATAGCCGAAAAGCCGAGAATATCATTGGTTACATTAAAGGATCACCTAGTTGCAGAGCACCGTAAAAAGATTTCTGAGGTTATTAAACTGGAAGTAGAGATGCATGATTTAACATTTCATCAATCGGAAGTTAAAGAAAAAATTATGAAATTATATAATTAATGCTGGCTTTTTATTATGTGTATTTCCTCTCGATTAATTTAATAAGTTATTGAAAAATGGTCCCAGATTGATGTTTCTTCTGGGCTTTTTGTCGTTAGGTGTTTATTGTGAAAAGAGTGAATTTATTGTAATATTAACTAGTGTGTTGTAAATAAAAGAAAATTTAACCACAATTATTGTGAGAGGGGGAAGGGAAACACTGCTGTATGCATCATAATCTTCTAAGTAACAATAGAGGGATAATGAGTGCGAGGATAAGTCTTATTTTTAATTAACTTTCTAAGAGTGAATAACTGTTAGTCATATTATGATTTTGAGAGATTAGGCCAAAAGTGAAGATTCAATATTGAGAATTATATTTTGATCAATGTTTTCTTGTTTTAGATAAAACGGTTCTAATTTAATAATCCTGATTGAGGATGAATTGAACATTAGAAGGGAAATTATACCAATGAATAGAAAAGAAATTTTTGAAGTGTTCAAACAAAATATTTACGAAGTTGTTCCTGAAATTGAGGGTGTAAAGATTACGATTGAGGATAGCTTGCAAGACTTGGGGGCAAACTCGATCGATCGAGCTGAGATTATTATGAGTACATTAGAGTCTGTCAAAGTTTCTATCCCTATGGTTGAATTCGGAAAGTTGAAAACTATCAGAGAAATTATTGAAATTATAGCAGCCAGATTGATATGACTCCAGCAGAATAGGTAGATAATCAAAGAAGGGTCTCTGTGGAATGTTTAAGAGTGTGGTATATGAACTGGAATCGGTGTCTATTCTCTGCTTAAGTCATAAATAAGTAGAGTTTAATAATGCTTTAAGAAAGTACTTTAGGATCTGATTTTTCTTTGTCTGGTATCGATTATATCAACCAAGCCTGTTAACTGAAGGTTAATAGAATTCCTAATGGTATGGCTTTATAAAATAAAGAGTAGAAGTGGGGATGAAAATGAAGCGTTTGCAATTATTTGAGTTTATGGACTTTGAATGGTTTCCTAAATTTTTAAGAGATCTAATTACAGATGTTCTTAACTCTATGCTAAAAAAGGGATCACCTTATGATGATGTTATTCCGGTGATAAAAAAGGTAATGAAAAAGTCAGATACAAATCAGATTGTTGATCTATGCTCTGGCGGCGGCGGACCTTGGCTTGGAATGATTGATACCCTTCAAAAGGAAGATGAGTCTGTGAAACTAATACTTACAGATAAGTTTCCAAATAAAGAAGCAATTGAGAGGGTTACAAGGGATTATAATAATAAACTGGAATATATACCTGAGTCCGTTGATGCAGCGGAAGTACCTGCCGATTTAAAAGGGATGAGGACCATATTCGGAGGGTTCCATCACATGAATTCTTCTGTTGCTAAGGCTATTTTCAAAAATGCCGCAGAGGAGCGTCAGGGAATTGTTGTTGGAGAATCAATGTTAATGCCTCCCGGGTTTGCATGGACTATACTACCTATCTTAATTCTTTTATCTCCATTATTTTTGGTTTTTTATTGGGTTCAGTTTGCTAAAGTTATTAGAGGGGATATTCAGACTGTTTTTGCAAGGTTGATTTTTACATACTTGATTCCGATTGCTCCGTTAGTAATGATGTTTGATGGTTTTGTATCAATTGTGCGGATTTATACAAAGAAGGATTTAGAAGAAATCGTTCATTCGATTGAGGTTGAGGGCTACACATGGGAAGTGAACATGGTGCAAACGAAAAAAAATCAACCGCCTATCGTATACGCTGCAGGTTATCCCAATCAAAATGAGTTACTAAAGGAAGAAGGAAATTAAATTATGGCAGATGCGATAAATAGTAAATTATTAAAACAGTCACTTTATACTATTCAGAAACTGCGTAATCAACTGGATGATGCGCAGAAATCGAGCAGTGAGCCTGTGGCAGTCGTTGGGATGGCTTGCAGATTCCCAGGGGGATGTAACTCTCCAGAGGAATACTGGGAATTACTAAAGGCAGGGACTGAAACAATTATCGACATTCCTGAAGATAGATGGAGTGCGGATGATCATTATGATCCATCACCGGAGACTATTGGTCAAATGTATGTTAAGCAGGGAAGTTTCTTAAAGAGAGATGTGTCTGAATTCGATGCGAAGTTTTTTAAGATCTCTTCGGCCGAAGCCAATTCAATGGATCCTCAGCATCGTCAGTTGTTGGAGGTTTGTTGGGAGTCATTAGAAAACGCGGGACAAAATCCAACTGAACTTAGAGGAAGTAAAACAGGTGTGTTTATAGGTATTTCAGGAGCATGTGAATATGCCATGCTTCCTCAGGATAAGTCAAAAGTAAATCAATATATTGGGACTGGTACAACTTCCAGTATCGCCTCAGGAAGAATATCTTATGTTTTTGGCCTAAATGGACCGTCTTTATCTATTGATACTGCGTGTTCTTCTTCATTGGTTACCACACATTTAGCTGTAGAATCTCTGCGGCGCGGAGAATGTAACATGGCATTATCTGGCGGTGTGAATTTAATGCTTTCACCGATTGTTATGTCAAATTTATGTATGATGGATGCGGTTTCGAGAGATGGAAGATGTAAGCCATTTGATGCTAATGGAAGTGGCTATGGACGTGGTGAAGGTTGTGGAGTACTAGTGCTAAAGAGACTTTCAGATGCAGAAAAAGATGGCGATACCATCTATGCGGTGATTCGCGGCGGTGCAGTTAACAATGATGGATCCAGCAGCGGTCTAACAGTTCCGAATGGAAAAGCACAAAAGATGGTCATAGAGTCAGCATTAGACGCATGCTCTTTAAAACCTGAACAGATTAGTTATCTTGAGGCTCATGGCACTGGGACTCCATTAGGTGATCCGATTGAAATCGGGGCAGTTACTGAGATTTTTGGGAATAAAAATGGTCAACAAAGAGATAATCCCTTAGTCATTGGAGCGGTTAAAGGGAATATTGGACACCTTGAGAGTGCAGCGGGTATTGCCAGTGTGATCAAAATAGTTCTTAGTCTTCACTATAAAGAGATACCACGTATTGTTAACTCTGATGTTCCTAATCCGAGAATTAACCTTAAAAAAATTCCGGCAGTGCTTCCTCGTGAGCATATGAAATGGGAGGTATCCGGAGAAAAAGAAAGAATAGCCGGTATCAGCTCATTTGGATTTAGCGGAACAAATGCACATATGATTTTATCGGAAGCACCATTAAGGGAATTTTCTTCAAAAAACAATTTTCAATCTAATATTTTATTTTTAAGCGCTAAGGATGAAAGAGCATTAATTGAGTTAATTTCTAGATACGACGAATACTTTGTGAAACACCCTGAAGTAAATATTGAGGATGTTTGTTATGTTACAAATGCATGTCGTTCGAGTTATGTCCATCGTGCCGTATTTGTAGGAAATAGCATTGATGATTTCCGAGAAGGGTTCTTACAGGTTCTAAATGAAGCCGAAAAGAAAAATACCATTTATGCGGACAGTGATAACTATAGCAATAAATTGGCATTTCGAATGCCGTTTAATTTATTGAAGAATAATACGGTTTATACAGCAAAAATCAATGAGCAGTTCCCACCTAAAATTGCCTTTGTTTTTAACGGAAATACGAATAAAACTCTAGAAAGTTCAGTCCTTATTTATAATTTATTCCCAATATTCAAACGTGAGTTTGATGAGTGCTTGAAGCATTTTGAACCATATTACGGAACTGGGCTTGTCGATGCTTTTCTGCATAAAAAGTTTACAAAACATAAACATAGATATATGTACCTCTTTGCTGTTCAGTATGCCATGATGAAGCTTATAGAATCATTTGGGGTTAAACCCGAAATCACTTTTGGTGAAAGAACTGGCAAATATATAGCTGCTGTAACGGCGGGGATTATGAGTGTTGAATCGGCAGTAAAACACTTTGTAGAAGCTCAGAATATTATCAGTAAAGTAAACAGAGCAACTCATTACAGAATTTTTGCCGATAGAAAGAATGCGGGAGAGATATTAAATAGATTTATAGGTAAGGTTCATATTTCTGCAATATATTCGAAAAACGAATTTGTGCTATCTGGTCAGGCAGAGGATATTAATAGAATGGTTTTAGAATTCCAAAGTAGGGGAATTAAAACAGTTGAAGAGGTTGAGTCTGACTGGCCATCTGGACTTTTCGAAGATTATGCAAATGATTATGGTCATACAATTGTGGATGAAGTTTATTTCAAGCCTAAATGCCGTTATATTTCAGAAAGTTCAGGAGAAACCATCCGTAACTCTCAAAGACTTACTACCGATTATTGGAAGAAGGAATTGTTTTCACCGGTGCAATACGAGAAATCATTCGAGTTTCTTTATCAGCAAGGTTATCGTTACTTTGTGGAGATAGGTGATTCCAGTAGCCTGAAAGAGAGTGAAACGACAATGTACCAAAAGGATGGTGTGGTACATATCCCATTAATCAGTGATGACCAGAATAGCTTATATAAAATGCTGCAGGGAATGGCAAAACTAATATGTCTAGGAATGAATATCAATTGGCACAGCTTTTATGAAGGATATTCTTATTATAAGATTATTTTGCCAAACTATCCTTTTGCAAAAACAAAACATTGGATTACTCAACCAGATGCCGGTTCCTTCAATGAAACAGATTTAAAATTGAGTAATGCTTTAAAAGGAAAGGAAATCAGTCTGCCTTACAGACATAAGCAATATGAATACACCTTGTCATATAAGAATTTACCGGAACTTATGGATAACTCGGGAGTAGTACATGTGGGCTACTATATAGAAATGCTTGCAGATACGATTAGGAATCTTTACGGTAATGTAAAATTCAGTTTGAAGAATATGGACTTTTTTAGTCCGATTATGATATTTGAGGGTGAAATGAAAGATATCTTACTGGTGTTAGAAGATAATGACGGAATAATTGAGTTCCATTTCTACAGTAAAGATAATGAGCAAATCAAATGGAATCTTCATGTTCAAGGAAATATGACATTAAAAGAAAATTCCCTTGCAACGGATGAGTCATTGTCAGTTGAATCTGTTATTTCTGTATCAGACATGCATGATTCTGGAGAAGACTTTTATAAGCTCCTGGAAGAAGAGGGGTTCCATTTTGGACCGTCTGTACGCTGGGTTGATGAGATATGGCATAAAGAAGGGGAAGCATTAATCAGTATTAAACAAAATACCAACTCAGGAGATGATTATGCATTATATTTACACCCCGGCGTTATCGACAGTTGTGCTCAAGTATTTAATTTTATTTCAACAAGTACTTCGTCGGGCAGTAAAAAATTTATGATTTCAAATCTGGGAGAATCAACTTTCAGATCGATCAATTATAAAGGAAAGCTGTTTGCGCAAATCAGGATTTCAGAATATAACGACAAAAGTATGCAAATCAAGGGAGATATAAAAATCCTTGGCGAAGACGGTAAAACCATTATTATGATTGATAATGTCATTATGAAAGAATTCGATGAAGAATACATGGGAGCAATGAAGGAGCTGTTAGAATCAACCTCAGCATCTCAGACTGACGAAGACAAAGACTTTTTATTGAAATATTCAGAGGCAGATCACAGAGAAAAGGTCGAACTCTTAATAGAATATGTACGTGGTATCCTCGCTTCAATTGTGGAAATGGAGCCTGAGGAATTAGATGTTAATGAGCAGTTGGATAATTTCGGGCTAGACTCCATGATGGGATTACGTTTCCATGGCAAGCTTTCACAGCTACTTGGAGCAGAGTTTTCATTTGTTGAAGTAATTCAATCGACAACTATAACAACGATGGCTTTAGAATTGACTAAATTTCTTCCTGGAGGAGAATCACTTGCCGAAGAGCGCAAAATAACAGAGCCTCAAGCTGAAGAAGGTATAGGGAAATGGATCTACGATTATAAGCCGAACAGTGAGGCAAAAGTTCGCTTATTCTGTTTCCCATATGGATTTGGAAGTGCAGATATGTACAGGGAGTGGAAAGAAAAGCTTGGTCCTGAAGTTGATGTTTGTCCAATTAAACTCCCAGGACTTGATTTTGAAAGAATGAAAGAAGAAACTCCCACGGATATCGATGAATTCATGGATACCCTTATAGATGCGATTTCAGATGTTATTTATGACATACCTTGTATGACTTTCGGTCATAGCTGGGGATCTTTATTCGCGTACAGACTGGGAAACAAACTTGCTAAGACACCCGGTGTAAATTATGTGAAATTATTTGTATCCGGGTATACTGCACCCATTTTACCGAATACAAGTCTTATGCAAATTCTTGAAGAATTAAAATTGCTAGGTATCAATCATATTCCTGATTTTGATGAAATAAAGGCAACATCATCTATTGACATGGTAAGCAGAGCCTTTTTATTAGGTTGGGGCGTAGAAGACGAGGTTACAGACGGCATGTTGGAAGGAACAAAATTGACACTGCCATTGATTATTTCTGCGTATCGCATTATTGAAAAATTCCAATATAATCATTTAGAGGATTTTGACATACCTATTGTCGGTTTCCACGGAATTGATGACCAAAGGGTTTTATTTGAGGATATGAATGCTTGGGAAGATATTACAACAAATTCATTTACACTTTACACAATGGCAGGCGACCATGTATTTATTGATAAGAGCCAATCAGAAGAAAGAATTATCGAGCTTTTAAATAAAGAAATTTATGAGTCTATGATACAAAAAATAGATTGATGAGTGTGTTAAAAATTACTAGACGGAGCAAACAAGCCAGGATTTATTGACCTCTTAAATTCTGGCTGTTTCATCCGTTAACTCCGGAGTTTTTCGTTTAAGGATGAAAGTATTACTAGCTAGCGCTTAGGAAGGTCTTCTAATTTGTCAGCCGGATAATTTTTAAAAGAAAAGAGGTAAACCATGGTTAGTTCACCAATTGAAGTTAAAAACATAAAAAAGTCTTTGCAAGGACGTGAAATTTTAAAAGGAATAAGCTTCAATGTTGAAAAAGGAGATATTTTTGGTTTCATTGGGCCAAATGGTGCAGGAAAAACGACAACAATAAGAATTTTGCTCGGATTGTACGCAGCGGATGAGGGCAGTGCTTCAATTATGGGTTATGATGTTTCTAACGATGAATCAAGGAAAAAAGTTGGTTTTGTCATTGACGGAGATGGATTATACGATAACATGACAGCTGAAGCGAACTTAGGATATTACCTGAAAATTTATGAAAAACCTTTAGACAAAACCCATATAAGAAAAGTATTGGATATGGTGGGACTGGCTCATAGAGCACAGGATAAAGTTGGAACATTTTCAAAAGGAATGAGACAAAAACTTGCCTTGGCAAGAGCCCTTGTTTATAAACCGGAAGTCCTTATTCTTGATGAGCCTACATCCGGGATTGACCCTTCTGCTCAATTGGATATTAGACAAATTTTACTTAATCTTGTTCATAAAGAGAATAAGACGGTTTTGTTGAGTTCTCATAATATGGATGAAGTTGAAAAAATTTGCAACCGGGTTGCTTTGCTTAACAAAGGTGAAATTAAGCTTTATGGACGTTTGGATGAATTGTGCAGACAGGCAGGTAGGAATATCATTGTCGTGCATGCCAATACCACGATTGATGATCATACAAAAAACAAACTTAAGAGTATGAAGGAATTTGGTCTATCTGAAATAAATGAAACAGATCTAATTTTTAAACCCTCAGGAAACATAAAAGTGCCTGATATTATTAATATGCTTGCAAAAGAGGGAGTTGAAGTAGAGGGAGTATCTAAAAACGATGCTTCATTAGAAGATGTGTATAACAAGATCATAAGGAGCGATGTTAACCAATGAGAAGAATAATGGCAATTATCAATGTCAGTTTGAAGAGTATTTTTCAATTTAAGTCATTGATAATGGTTTATCTAGGGATCGTACTTATATGTACGGCTGTTATTGGTATAGCTGGGGCAAAGCTCATCATTGAACCTGCATCCGGCAGAATTGATGAAAGTACGCTTGTCTATTACATCGGTATTCTTGAATATTGTGCTGCTGTTATTTTAACAGGCGTTAATTATTGTGTTTTATTTTCAGTTCCTTTAACACGTGAAAAGGTTAATAAAAATATAGAATCTCTTTTAGCTACCATTTCCAGTGTTAAGGAGCTTTGGGTTGCAAAAAGTATTGCGCTTTTCTTGCCAGGTTTTTTATTAGGAACGATTATTCCATTATTTTTAACTTTTATTTTTAGCTCAATTTACTTATCCTCAAGTTTTGTTGTGTTTTCAAATGTTTGGATTGTTCTATGCACGTATTTTGCAGTACAGGTTATCTACCTATGTTTAAGCTTATTAATCCATTTTGTCGGACTTGTTGGAAATACTGAGGCTGGCAATGTGATTGCGACTATATTTTTACCGGTATTTGCAGGTTTGGTTATTAATCTTTTGGCACGTCAAATTTTAGACATAAATTCTTCTGTATTTTTCATTTCGAATATCTGTCTCGCAGTAATTCTTTTTAGTGTATGTATGATATTCCGTTATAAACTTAGAAAGGAGAAAATTATTTTATCATGTCAAAAATAAAATTCAATCGAATACAAGTGATTTTTAAGAGAGACTACGATGAATATTCCAGTTGGAAATCTTATAAGATTCTTTTGCTTATGTTCCTCGTTCTTACAGCGGCAGCAGTTGTTTCTATTAATTGGTTATTACCTGATCGATTCCTAATTTCTTCCGGGATGATTTCTTGTACTATTATTTCCAATATCCTTTTTATGCTGACACTGATTCCACTCATGATAAGCATACCATTTTTTACAAGCGGTACATTTACTAAAGAAAAAGCAAACGGAATAATCTCATCTCTTTTATCCACTCCGCTGAAGCCGATTGAAATCTGGATCGGCAAAAGTCTTGCTGTTTTTTTGCCGAATTTTATTGTTTCAATTTTATCGCCATTAGTTGTTTTGCTGGTCGCAAATAATGTAGTGAGCATTTCAGTGTCACTCCTGCTATCTATTTTTTTAATTACTCCCTTATTATTTCTAGGATTGACAGTACTTACGATTCAGTTGTCTATGATC
Source organism: Bacillus sp. GZB (assembly GCF_001975995.1). Taxonomy (NCBI): domain Bacteria; kingdom Bacillati; phylum Bacillota; class Bacilli; order Caryophanales; family Bacillaceae; genus Bacillus; species Bacillus sp. GZB. The sequence goes on along the minus strand of NZ_MTQG01000020.1, from coordinate 2,875 downwards.
TATTCTTCTGAAATGTCAATCGCACCTTCTTATCTCATCGCATTAATATTGTTAGCGGGTGTACCTCTAGGGTCGATCACAAATTATCTGGATATCACCTCTTGGAAATTTACATTCATTTATTTAATTATAACAGTCTTCATGTGGGGGTTAGTTGGAGGATTTTCATTTTTTCTATCAAAGGAACGTATCATTCTGTCTAAATAGAAAATTCGTTTGCATAGTGAAATCAAAAGTGATTCTATTATATTCCATTCAATACGACTAAGTCCAAAACACGGTGAAAATCATTTAGTCTATTTTCACTTTTTTGGGCTATTTTTACGGAGAAAAATGGCCATTAATGGATATAAGTGATATAATGACCAGGAGATAATCCCTACGCAATGAGAGAAGGGAAGCCTTTATATATATATTTAAATTGAATTGTCTTAGGATGAATGTAAATTCAGGATCTAAGTCAGTGATATGAGCTTTATTTTTTGAAAAAAGTTCAAACCGAATAAAATCACAATTTCACTAAAGAATTCTATAAGGACTAATGAAGTGAATAAAGCTTTTTTGATGCAGTTAAAAATGATAATTTTTTCTTTACCAATACTTCTTTGACCAATTGTTCTCTCTTATATTAATATGTCTGAATCCTTCAAATTGGGACTACTCAACATTTTTTAAACACTCCCTGATCTTCTATTTCTAATTTATTTCGTTTTTTCTGAAGATTAATACAAGTTTCACTATTTAATTTAAATTTAATAAGTTCATCCACTATTTTTATGGAGGGATATATATGAATAAAGACATGCCAAAGGGCAAGAGGATTTCATCAACCACAACCCGCTATGGTGCTAAAACATCAGATATGGCTATTGTCGGAATTGCATGTCGTTTTCCGGAAGCAGAGAATTATGAGGAATATTGGGATAATCTTAAAAAGGGACGATCGAGTATTAAAGAAATCCCAAAAGATAGATGGAATTGGAAAGAATTTTGTACCATTAGAGGGGAGTATAAAAGTAATAGTGTAAGTAAGTGGGGGGGATTTATAGACAATGTTAACACCTTTGATATAAGGTTTTTTGGGCTATCTAACAGAGAAGTAGATGCCATGGATCCTCAACAAAGAATGATGCTGGAGCTCACATGGTCTTGTTTTGAAGATGCAGGAATCCGCCCTTCTAATGTATCAGGGGATAAAATCGGGGTTTTCCTCGGTGCATTTAATTTTGATTATAAGGAGCTAGTGGAAAGAAGTCAGGAAAGGATTGTCCCGCATCATTCAACGGGCACTTCTTCTGGAATTATTCCTAATCGTATTTCCTATTATTATAATTTAAAAGGTCCAAGCCTTGAAATTGATAATGCATGTTCTGGATCTATCACTGCATTACATACAGCATGTCAATCAATTATGAACGGAGATTGTGAGATGGCTTTAGCTGGAGGGGTCAGTATATTACTTTCTCCCTCCAGACAAATTGCATTTTCCCAGATGGGGATGTTATCTCCTTCGGGTTCGTGTAAGACTTTTGACCGAAGTGCAGATGGGTATGTACGTGGTGAGGGGGCGGGCATAGTTTTAATAAAGCCCTTTCATAAAGCTCTTACTGACGGAGATCCGATCCATGGAGTTATCAAGGGATCCGCCATCAATCATGGCGGGAAAACATTCACATTGACATATCCGAATCCTGATGCTCAGGCGGATGTCATTATTGAGGCTGTAAACAGAGCGAATGTTTCTTTTGACAGCATTAATTACATCGAGGCGCACGGAACAGGAACTCCAAAAGGTGACCCGATAGAATTTGAAGGGCTAATGAGGGCCTCTCAAGTTCTTTTAAAAGAAAAGGACAAGACAAAAGCTCAATGCGGCTTAGGATCAGTTAAGACTAATATCGGGCATTTGGAATCTGCAGCTGGAATTGCAGGAGTCATTAAAGTGCTGATGGCTATGAAATACGGTAAATTGCCAGAGAATTTGGGTTATCATCAGATCAATCCAAAAATTCCGATTGATAATAGTCCTTTTTCAATTGTTGATCAATTAAAAGAGTGGGAATCTTTAAAAGATGGGGAAGAGGTTATTCCGCGTAGAGCGGGAGTGAGTTCATTTGGATTTGGCGGAACGAATGGCCATGTGATTTTAGAAGAACATCGAGTGGTCAAGAAGACAAAAAAACCTTCAAAATCTCATTATTTTTTTGGTTTATCTGCGAAAACTGACGAATCCTTAAAACAAAAAATAATGGATTTGAAAAATTGGCTTGAAAAAAATAGTGATCAGGTGGAAATTGCGGATGTAAGTGCTACTTTGCTTTTTGGACGAGAGCTTTTTAAAAAGAGAGTCGCAGTCATCGCAGATGGTGTATCCGATTTGCGGGAAAAGCTTGCAGCAGTGCTGGAAAATCAAGAAAGAGATGAATGTATCAGAAGCAATATGCTTGGTAATGAAGATTGGAATGCCTTATCAAAAAAAATCGAAAAAGCGGCAGAAGCTATAAAAGAAATAAAAAATTGTCATACGGTGAAATATAAAAATCAGCTCATTCATCTGGCAAAATTTTATGTGGCAGGATGCGATTTTGAATGGGAAAAAGTTTTTTATACTACAGGTCGGAGAATAAGTCTTCCTACATATCCTTTTGCTAGAGAAAGTTGTTGGATGCCTCCAGTAAAAGTTTTGGCAGAGGGGACTAATCATATTGAAAACTTCAAAGATATTGAATCGGAGCTGCAGCAAAGTACCATACACCCGTTGGTCCATGAAAATACATCTGATCTTAGTAGGCAGCGTTTCACTTCTGTATTATCTGAGACAGAAGATTTCTTCTATTCCGTTAACGAAAGCTCTGCTTATCTGCCGGAGTCAGCT
>NZ_MTQG01000010.1:0-1181109 GCF_001975995.1 Bacillus sp. GZB | reverse complement strand
CGCAAAAACAGGACACCTACCCGGTGTCTTCGGCGCAGAAACGGATGTATGTGCTCCAACAGCTTGAAGACGGCGGTGTCGGCTACAATATGCCGGCTGTGCTGGAACTGACGGGCCCGCTTGACCGTGTCCGGCTGGAGGAGACGTTCCGGCAGCTTGTGGAGCGGCATGAGTCGCTCAGAACGTCCTTTGAAACGGGGCCTGACGGCGAACCGGTGCAGCGCATCCATGACAGCGTACCGTTTCAGCTGGATGAGGCCGAGTCAGCTGACGCATTCGTCCGGCCGTTTTGTCTGGAAGAAGCGCCGCTCTTTCGTGCGGCTCTCGTGAAAGAATCCGACGAACGTCACCTTTTATTAACGGATATGCATCATATTATTTCTGACGGTGTGTCCGTCAACACCTTGATAAAAGAATTCGGCGAGCTGTACGCAGGCCGTTCGCTTGCGCCGATGCGCCTTCAATATAAAGACTATGCCGTCTGGCAGCGGTTGTTTCAGGAGAAAGAAGGGTACCAGAAACAGGAAGCCTATTGGCTGAAGCGGCTAGAAGGAGAGCTTCCGGTGCTTGAGCTTCCGGCTGACAAGCCCCGTCCGGCTGTCAGAAGCTTTGCGGGCGGCAGCGTATCGTGCACGCTTGACGCTGAAACGGCATCCGGCCTTCACCGCATCGCCCGGGATCACGGCTCCACTTTGTATATGGTGCTTCTCGCCGCGTACAATACGTTACTCGCGCGATTGAGCGGGCAGGAAGACATCATCGTCGGCTCGCCGATTGCCGGGCGTCCGCACAAAGACCTTGAACCGATTCTCGGCATGTTCGTCAACACGCTCGCCATCAGAACGGAGCCGAAAGGAGACAAACGGTTCACCGATTACTTGGCGGAAGTCCGCCAGGCGGCGCTTGAGGCGTATGAGCATCAGGACTATCCGTTTGAAGAGCTAGTGGAACGGCTCGGCGTACAGCGGGACACAAGCCGCAATCCGCTGTTTGACGCCATGCTTGTCGTCCAGAATATAGAGCATGAGGAACTGCTGTTGGACGGTTTGCATATTCAGCCTGCGGATGTGTCCCGTCCGGTTTCCAAATTTGATGTCACTTTACAGGCTTCTGAAGGCGGGGGACAGATTCATTTTCTGTTTGAATATGCGGCGTCTTTATTCCGGAGAGAAACGATGCAGCGCTGGGCTTCCCACTTTATGACGATGCTTGAACACATTGTCCGTGAACCGGAAACTTCTTTACAAGCGATCAGCATGCTGACTGCTCCGGAACGGAACCGGATTCTTTCGGACTTTAACGGCTTGACGAATCAACAGCTGCCTGAAAAAACAGTTCATGAACTGTTCACCACCCAGGCGCGAAAAACACCTGATGCCGCGGCCCTTATCAGCGAGGAAACATTGATCACATACAAAGAATTAGATGACTGGTCGAATAAAATCGCCAGAGCTCTGCAAAAACGGCAGATCGGACCTGATGCAGCCGTCGGCATTGTGATACCAAGATCGCCGGAACAAGTAGCGGCAGTCTTCGGGGTTTGGAAAGCCGGAGGAGCGTACGTCCCGATAGATCCTGAATATCCGGAGGAACGCAAGCAATATATCATCTCAGACAGCGGCACAGCGCTTCTCCTTACCGCACACGGTGCGATAGAACAAGTGCCTGATCGTTTTAACGGTGAAGTGCTCGCACTGGAGGATATCCAAGAACAGGATGCTTCGCCGGTCCAGTCATTATCAGCACCGGAAGATTTGGCTTACATCATTTACACATCCGGGACGACAGGCAGGCCGAAAGGGGTTATGGTCGAACATCGATCCGTCAGCCAAACCCTTCAATGGCGGAGCGGATTTTATGATCTGAATGAGAAAGATACGGTTCTTCAGCTCTTTTCATTTTCCTTTGACGGTTTTGTAACAAGTATGTTCACACCGCTGATTTCCGGTGCGAAGGCGGCCGTTTTAGCCGAAGATGAAGCAAGAGATATTCTTGCTATTAAACACTATCTTGCATCTTACCGCATCACTCACATGATCATTGTTCCCGTACTGTACCGTACACTGCTTGACGTACTGGAGCCGGGGGATGCAGAGTCTCTCAGAATTGTCACATTAGCCGGAGAAGCTGTCGACCAAAACATTATCAGCAGCAGTTTATCAGTTTGTCCACACACGGAGCTTGCCAATGAGTACGGCCCGACGGAAAACAGCGTCGCCACTACAGCGGCAAGACATATAGAACAAAGTGAGAACATCACGATCGGCCGTCCGATTGAGCATTCACACGTTTATATTTTAAACGGGGATCACCCGCAGCCGATCGGTGTAACAGGAGAACTTTGCATCTCAGGTTCCGGCCTTGCAAGAGGGTACCGCAATCTTCCTATGCAAACGGCCCAAGCCTTTGTCCAAGACCCGTTCCGGAAGAACCGGCGCATGTACCGCACGGGCGACCTGGCAAAATGGCTGCCGGACGGCACGCTGCAATATATCGGCCGAATGGACGAGCAAGTCAAAATCAGAGGCTACCGGGTGGAACTGAAAGAAATTGAATCCGCCTTAACAGGCATAAAAGGTGTCAAAGAAGCAGCTGTCACCGCTCATACCGCATCAGCAGGCCAAACGGAACTATGCGCTTATATCGTGACAGAAGAAGGAACAGAAAGTGAAACCGTGCAGCAGGCACTCAGAAATGAAATGCCCGCTTATATGGTGCCGGCGTTCTTTGAAACACTTGAAGCCCTGCCTGTCACACCGAACGGGAAGCTTGACCGCCGCGCGCTTCCTGAGCCGCGGAAAAAAGCGCACACCGGACGGGCATTTACCGAGCCTGAAAGCGACATGGAAAAAGAGCTTTCCGCGATTTGGAGCGAAGTCCTCGGAACTGAAAACATTGCCGCGGATCAATCATTTTTTGAACTGGGCGGCGATTCCATCAAAGCCCTGCAAGTATCAGCCCGATTACATCAGGCAGGAAAACAGATCGCCGTAAAAGATATTTTCAGCCGGCCGACAATTAGGGAGCTGGCGCCTTATGTCCGTACAGAGCGGCAGCCGGTTAGCCAAGCTCCTGCAGAAGGAGAAGTGAAGTGGTCGCCGGTTCACAAATGGTTCTTCACACAAGACATGAAGGAAGCAAATCATTTTAACCAGTCCGTCATGCTGACGAGAACAAATTCAATAGATGAAGAGATCCTGAGGAAAACGTTAAAAGCCATTACCGTTCATCATGATGCCTTGCGCCTTGTCTGCAAAAAAGACGAAGAGAAAGGTCTTCTCCTCTTCAACAGACCGGCTGACCTCCCAGATGAGCAGCTTTACAGCCTGACCATTTTAGAAACGGAAGGCGATGAGCATGAGAAGGAACGTTTTGTAAAACGCCGCGTCGCAGAGCTTCAGAGAAACATGGATTTAGAGAACGGGCCGCTGGTACAGGCGGGGCTGTTCCGCTCTGAAGCAGAAGATTACTTGTTTCTGACGGTCCATCATCTCGCTGTCGACGGGATATCATGGCGGATTTTATTGGAAGACTTGGCTTCTGCTTATGAGCAGGCCGTCTCTGGACAGGAAATCAAACTCCCTCCGAAAACCATGTCATTCAAAACATATACGGAGCAGCTGGCCGATTATGCCGAAAGCAGACAGCTGCTTCAGCAGGCGGAGTATTGGCGGGAGATTGAACACTATGAAACAGAAAGTCTTCCATACGAGCAGGCAGATCTATCTCAAACTCCTGCAAAAAAACGGAACACGGTATCCTTCACTCTGACAGAAAGTGAAACGGACGCCCTGTTGAAAGATGTGCACAGCGCCTACAATACGGATACGCAAGATGTGCTTTTGACTTCCGCCGTGCTTGCCATTCAGAAGTGGTCGCCGCGGCACGCTTTGAAAATCGCCCTTGAAGGGCACGGACGCCAATCGGAGCAGGCAGGTGCGGACATCAGCAGGACAGTGGGGTGGTTCACTTCCATTTACCCGGTGCTTTTCCGGAGCGGAGCTTATGAACCTCATGAAGAATATGAAATTCGCACATTGAAAACCGTCAAAGACACATTGCGGCGCATTCCGGATAAAGGGAACGGATACGGCGTCCTCAAATATTTAACACCGCCGAAGCTTGCCGGGATGACTTTCGGGAAAGCACCGGAGATCAGCTTTAACTATCTCGGACAATTCGATGCGCCCGGCGGGAATCCGGCAGAAACGGAACAGCCAGACGCGTTTCAGTTTTCTCCTTTGGGAGGCGGAGATGATGTGACAGATACATGGAAACGGGAGCAGTCACTTGAAATCAGCGCGATTGCGGCAAAAGGCCGGATGACCGTCAGCATTTCCTATGAAACGGAGCGCTTCCGGCAAGATACGATCGAACGGCTGTCCGAAAGCTGCCGGTATTATCTCCTGAAACTGTCGGAACACTGCCTCAGCAAAACCGATACGGAGAAGACCGTCAGTGACTTTGATGATCGGGAGCTGACTGAGGAAGCCTTGCAGGATATTGCCGACTTACTCAGCTTCCACTAAAATCGAGCGGGAGGAACACATGGACAAAACGAAAAATATCCAAAACATTTATCCCCTCAGCCGAATGCAGGAAGGAATGCTTTTTCATTCCTTTCTGCAAAAGGAGGGGGCTGCATATATCGAGCAATCCGTCTTCACCATAAAAGGCCGGCTTCGTCCGGAATTGTTTGAGCAAAGCGTACAGTCTGTCATCAGCCGCCACGATATTTTCAGAACGGTTTTTTTACCTCATGTCGCTCAGCTGAACGGCCCCCGCCAAGTTGTGCTGCGTGAGCGGGAATTCCGGCTGCACCGCGAAGATCTTACACATTTGGACGAAGCGGAACAGAGCATCTATTTACAGCGATTTAAGGAACGTGACCGCTTAAAAGGCTTTGACTTGCAAAAGGATATGCTGATGCGTGTTTCTTTGTTTAAAACGGGTGACGAAAAATATGTATGCGTCTGGAGCCACCATCACATTCTTATGGACGGCTGGTGCCTCGGCATCGTCCTTCAGGAATTCATGCATATGTACCGGGCGATTGAATCAGGCTCACCCGTCACACTGGCGCCCGCAAAGCCTTACAGCACTTATATTACATGGCTGACTGATCAGGACAAAGACGCGGCTTCTGAATATTGGAAAGGATATTTAGCAGGCTGCGAGACACCCACAGGACTCCCGAAAATATCGGCCCGTCCCCAGGAAAAAGGCTACCGTAAGAAAGAGCTCCTGTTTTCTTTAGATCAAAACCTGACAGACAGGCTGAAAACCATCGCCAAAGAAGAGGGGGCTACGCTCGCGGTTCTTATGCAGACTGTATGGGGCCTGATGCTGCAGCGCTACAACCGGACGGACGATGCCGTATTCGGTGCCGTCGTATCAGGGCGCCCTTCGGTCATTGACGGCGTGGAAAGCATGATCGGGCTGTTTATCAATACCGTGCCGGTACGCATTAAAACGGGTGACGAAAGCTTTAGAGAACTGCTGGGGCGATTGCAGAAAGAAATGCTTGACTCAGAGGCGTTCAGCTATCATCCGCTTGCTGACATCCAATCGCAGACTGAGCTGAAACAGGATTTAATCGACCATATCATCGTGTTTGAAAATTATCCGATTCAGCAGCAGATGAAAGACGCGGAAAAGGAATCGGATGCGCCGTTCCGGATCGGGAATGTCAACGTGTCGGAACAATCGGGCTACGATTTTAACCTCATCATAGCGCCTGGCGATGAGCTGCTCATCAAATTCAGCTACAATGCGAACGTTTATGACGAAGTATGGATAGAGAGCGTAAAAGGACACTTGGAAGAAGCTCTGCGCGGCGCCGCCTTCAATCCCGATGTTCCGGCTGATCGGCTTCCGATGCTCGGACAAAAGGAAAAATCAAGAATAATCGGCGAATTTAATGACACGAAAACAACTTATGAAAGAGAGGAAAGCATCATCAGCCTGTTCAGCCGACAGGTGAAGAAAACCCCGGACCATCAGGCGCTTCACGCCGGCGGGCTGACGATGACGTACCGGGAGCTCGATGAACAGTCAACTGCATTCGCCCGCATCCTGTTGGAAAACGGTTTGGCGCCAAAGGGAATTGCCGGGATTCTGGCCGAACGCTCACCGGAATTTATCATCGCTGTTCTCGCTGTATTGAAAGCGGGAGGGACGTACCTTCCCCTTGATGCAGAACTGCCATCCGCCAGGATCGCCGATATGCTCACTGAGAGCGGAGCACAGCTGTTAACGGTGCAAAAAGGGATTGAGACTGACTTTGACTTTTCTCACATCATCTCTATCCCGGCTGCAGCTGAAAAACAAACAGCTGATGCGGGAAAGCTGAATACCGATACAGCACCTGATGACCTTGCCTATATTATGTATACATCCGGTTCAACAGGAAAACCGAAGGGCGTGATGATTTCCAACCGAAACGTCGTATCGCTCGTGTCAAACAGCAATTACACGTCGGCTGGCATGTCGGACCGCCTCATTCTGACAGGGTCCATCAGTTTTGATGCAGTGACATTTGAAATCTTCGGAGCGCTTTTGAACGGAGCATGTCTTCATGTGGTTGACCGCTCGACAATGCTTGCCCCTGAGAGGTTCGGCAATTATCTTTCTTCCAACCGGATTACGATTCTGTTTTTGACGACGGCGCTCTTTAACCAGTTTGCCCAGGCAGATCCGGAGATGTTTTCTGGGTTGCATACCTTATATGTCGGCGGAGAAGCATTGTCCCCGGCGCTCATCAATAAGGTCAGACACCGCTGTCCGAATCTCAGCCTTTATAACATATACGGACCGACGGAAAATACGACATTTTCTACCTTTTACGAAATCAGGCACGATTTTTCTCAGCCGATCCCAATCGGAAAACCGATCAGCAATTCAACCGCGTATATCATTGATAAAAACGGCGGACTTGCGCCGATCGGCGTGCCCGGTGAGCTTTGTGTCGGCGGTGACGGGGTTGCCAAAGGCTATTTAAACAGGCCTGACTTAACAAGTGAAGCATTTGTCAGCCATCCGGTTCATCCTGAAGAAAAGATCTACAAAACAGGCGACTTGGCACACTGGCTGCCTGATGGAAGCATCGGATACATCAGCCGTATCGACCGCCAATTCAAGATTCGCGGGAAGCGGATTGAGCCGGCCGAAATTGAAGCACGCTTGACTGAAATAGATGGAATCAGGGAATCGGCAGTCATCGCAGCAAAAGAAGGACAAGAAGCAATCCTTTGTGCGTATTATACAGGAGCACATGCTGAAGAAAGAGCCATTCGATCCCTGTTGGCCAGGTCGCTTCCCGACTATATGATTCCGCAGTATGTGATTAAGCTTGACCGTATGCCGCTTACCGCAAACGGCAAAGTGGACCGCCGCCGGCTGCCTGTGCCGGAACGGAAAAAAACGTCATCAAAAGCCGTTCCGCCACGAAACTGGGTAGAGCGTGAGCTGATCGACATTTGGACGCCGATCCTCGGCTGCGGGGAGCTGGGCATACAGGATGACTTCTTTGAGCTGGGCGGCCATTCTTTGAAAGCATTGCAAGTGATTCATCAGCTGAAGACCAGGCAGCAGATGGATGTGCCGATTGAAATGATATTTGAATATCCGACAATTGAACAATTGGCTGAAAAGCTGTATTCCAGCACACTGTCGGAAGCTGCCGAACAGCATATCAGCAGACTGAATCAGCCGAAAGGCCGCAACCTATTCTGTTTTCCGCCTATCTCAGGTTTCGGGATTTTCTTTAAAGATCTTGCGGCGGCATTAAACGGACGGGCTGCTGTGTACGGCTTTAACTTTATTGAAGAAGACAGCAGAATGGAACTATACATTGATAAAATGCTGGAAATCCAGCCGGAAGGCCCTTATATCCTTTTCGGATATTCAGCGGGCGGCAATACGGCATTCGAGGCGGCAAAAGCGATGGAAAAGCGAGGCTTAGAAATCAGTGACGTCATTATCGCAGACGCGTACAGAAAGCTTGACGCACTGCCGCCGCAGCCAACAAACGCAACAGCCGAAAATGTCCCGGAAGCCGTCAGGGAAGCGGTCATCAGAAAAACAGAGTGCTATCAAACGTACTGGGCGGAACTGATAAATGACGGCCAAATCGCGGCAAACCTCCATTTTATCGAAGCCGGCATAAAGGAAGAGCAGAGTGATAAGACCGAGCCGATGAAGTGGGAAGGCGCCACAACGGGACTCTATCAGGAATATCAAGGCGGGGGCGCCCATAAAGATATGTTTGAACCCGCCTATGCACAGCAAAATGCTGAGGTCATACTGGACATCATTGCAAACAGCGGAAGACGCTTGGCGCGGAATCTGTAACATCCGGCAGAATGGCTGAAGAAGACAAAGGGCAAGATAGGGGAATCAAACTCAGTTTTTTTGGAGGCTTTGACATGACGAACCTATCTTGGCTTACGTATGTAATGATCATTCTTGCCAGCTACCGGCTGACCCATTTGATCGTATTTGATAAGATTACGGAATTCATAAGAAAACCCTTTATAAAGCAAGAAAAAACCGTCGATCAAAACGGGCGCGCCGTCCAAAAAAAAGTCCCTTCCTCCGCATTCGGTTATATGCTGCAATGTTATTGGTGTGCGGGTGTCTGGTGCGCCATATTGATCGGCATCTGCTACTTGGTCTGGCCCCGCTATGCACATCCGGTTATTTTCATTTTGTCCATCGCCGGAGCGCAGGCCATTCTTGAAACATGTGTCGGCGTCGGAACGAAGGTCATTGATGTGCTCGCCGCCATAAAACATAAAAAGTCCTGAAGCGTTTTATTCGCTTTAGGACTTTTTTCTTTCCCTTTTAGGCTAAGAGGAGCAAAGCAGGCTTTCTGATTCACCGCCCGGAATGCTTCGGAATACCGTAAAGCAGAGAGGGGGAAAAACATGAAAAGCTGCCGTTTTAGCATGATATGGTTTTTGACCGTTGTACTGACAGCTGGTATCTTTACATTCTCAGCATCCGCACAAGCAAGCGGCACTCAGCCGGAGAGAGAAATGAGAGCCGTATGGATCGCGTCTGTCACCAATATCGACTGGCCCTCTAAAAAAGGGCTGTCACCGGAAGAGCAAAAAAGAGAATACAGCAAGCTGCTGGATGACGTTCAGGAGATGGGAATGAACGCCGTTATCGTCCAAATTAAGCCTGCGGCTGATGCTTTTTATCCATCAGATTACGGGCCTTGGTCAGAGTATCTGACAGGAACACAAGGCAAAAATCCCGGCTACGATCCGCTTGCTTTTTTAGTTGAAGAGACACATAAACGGAATCTTGAATTTCACGCTTGGTTCAATCCTTACCGGATCACGATGAATCACACAAATTTGAATGCGCTTTCAGATGATCATCCCGCGCGTTCCCATCCGGACTGGGTCGCTGCATACGGAAAACAGCTTTACTATAATCCGGGCATTCCGGAAGTAAGACAATTTATAACGGATGGAATCAAAGAAGTGGTCAGCCGTTATGACATTGATGCGGTTCATATGGATGATTATTTTTATCCTTATAAAATTGCCGGACAGGAATTCCCCGATCAGGCGGAATACGAACGGTACGGAAAGGCTCACTTTGCATCAATTGATGACTGGCGCAGGGATAACGTCAACCGGCTTGTAAAAGAAATCAACCAAACCATCAAACGAGAAAAACCTTATGTCAAATTCGGAATCAGCCCGTTCGGCGTATGGAGAAATGCCGCAGATGACCCGACAGGCTCCGAAACGGCCGCAGGGGTGCGGAACTACGATGATTTATACGCTGATACGAGAGAATGGATCCAAAAAGGATACATTGATTACATCGCACCGCAAATTTACTGGAGCATCGGATTTAAAGCGGCGGCATATGACATCTTAGCGGATTGGTGGGGAAAAGAAGTGAACAATCGGCCGGTGCATTTATATATCGGGCAGGCAGCTTATAAAATCAACAACAATGCTGATCCGGCCTGGGCCGACCCGGGGGAATACGGAAGACAGATTACTCTAAACAGGGGATCAGCTTGGATTAAAGGAAGCATGCATTTCAGTTTAAAGGATTTAAACCGTAATCCGCTCGATGTGAAAAACCGTTTGATCAAAGACATGTACAGCCGGCCCGCATTAATTCCCGAGATGCCTTGGCTCGGACATTCCGATTTAAAAAAACCGGCTGTCAAACGGGCGGAGAAGAACGATTCAGGCCATACACTCTATATTGAAGATGCGAAATCCAACGGTAAAAAAACGGCTTATTACGCCATTTACCGCGCAGAAAAGGGAAAGCAGCCTTATTTAGTGGATACAGTCAGAAAAACATCGTCACGGACGCAGACATTTTCAGATACTGATACTCGGGCGAAAGGAGCCTGCACCTATATCGTTACTTCCGTTGACAGGCTTCACCATGAGAGCCGTCCCTCCGCAAAACGGATGGTTAAATAGCATTATTAATAAAACTGACAGTTGCGGCGCTGTCAGTTTTTTTGTAGCGGATGAGTCCGAATGTTCAGACTTCATTTGGATGGAATGAATAAAGACCCCCATTAATAAAATGTAGAAAGCAGCAGAAGGAGGAAGGTTAATGAATTTTCAACTGACAAAAGAACAGCAGATGGTGCGCGAAATGGTCAGAGATTTCGCCAAAAATGAAATTGCCCCGAAAGCCCATGAGGTTGATCAATCAGCCGTCTTCCCGATAGACACATTTAAAAAAATAGGCGAACTCGGGCTGCTCGGAATTCCGTTTCCGGAAGAATACGGCGGGGCGGGCGGTGACACCATTTCATATGCAGCAGCGGTCGAAGAAATCGGAAAAGCCTGCGGCAGCACTGGGCTGAGCTACGCGGCAGCCGTGTCACTCGGCGCAAGCCCATTATACTATTTCGGTACTGAACAGCAAAAGCAAGAACATCTTATTCCGCTTGCTTCGGGAAAAGCGCTCGGATCATTCGGGCTGACGGAGCCGAATGCAGGTTCAGATGCCGGCGGAACCCAGACAAAAGCCGAGAAAAAGGGCGATGACTATGTGATAAACGGAGAGAAATGCTGGATCACAAACGCAAATTACGCCCGAACGGTCATTGTCACCGCCGTTACGGGAAAGAACTCCTCCGGAAAACCGATCATTTCAGCTCTCATCGTCCCGACAGACACACCGGGATTTACGATCACAAATCCGTACGACAAGATGGGTGTGAGAGGGTCGGATACGGCCGAGCTTGTGCTGGAGGATGTCAGGGTGCCTGCCGATAACCTGCTCGGTGATCCTGAAAAAGGTTTTAAACAATTTTTATATACATTAGACGGCGGGCGGATCTCGATTGCGGCACTGGCTGTCGGTATCGCTCAAGGCGCGCTGGAGGCGTCGCTGTCATATGCGAAGGAACGCAAGCAGTTCGGCAGTCCGATATCGTCATTTCAAGCCATTCAATTTAAGCTGGCCGATATGGCGATGGAAATTGACCTTGCCAGACAGATGGTGCTTAAAGCGGCATGGCTGAAGGATCAAAACCTGCCATTTACGAAAGAAGCGGCATTCGCCAAGCTTTATGCTTCTGAAATGGCCGTCAGAACATGCCTTCAGGCCATCCAAATTCATGGCGGTTCCGGTTATATGAAGGAATGCGGTGTCGAACGTATGCTTCGTGACGCAAAGCTGATGGAGATTGGCGAAGGAACGTCAGAAATTCAAAGAATGGTCATCGCAAGACAGCTTTTGAAGTGAAATGAAAACGTTTACTAAGACAGGGATGGAAAGGGGCAGGTCCTATGGCTGAACTTATCCATTTAACAGCCGGAAAGCTGCTTGAGCGGACCGCGGAGCTTTTTCCGGATCGTGAAGCGGTTGTTTACCCTGAGCGCGGCCTTCGTTATACGTATGCCGAGTTTGACCGGTTATGCCGGCAAACCGCAAAAGGGCTGATGAAGCTGGGAGTTGAAAAAGGAGATCATGTAGCCATATGGGCATCCAACATTCCGGAATGGCTCGCGGCGCAATTTGCAACGGCGAAAATCGGCGCCGTTCTGGTCACCATTAATACCAATTTTCAAATCGCAGAGCTTGATTATCTGCTGGCACATTCAGACGTCTCGGCCCTGATAATCATGGATTCCTACCGGCAGACATCTTATGTTGAAATCGTGAATAAGCTGATTCCAGAGCTGAAAACGTGTGAGCGCGGCAGGCTGCGTTCGAAACGTTACCCCTTTTTACGGACGGTGTTATATATCGGTGATAAAAGCCCGCCCGGGATGCACCGTTGGGATTCTTTGCTGAAGGATGCTGAGTCTGTAACGGATGCAGAGCTTGACGGAAGGATGGACAGCCTGAAAAAGGATGATTGCATTCATATGCAATATACATCAGGTACGACCGGATTTCCGAAAGGCGTCATGCTCTCACATTTTAATATCGTAAATAACGCGGCCAATATCGCAGAATGCATGAAGCTTACTCCAAGTGACCGTTTATGTATTCCCGTGCCGTTTTTCCACTGCTTTGGGTGTGTGCTCGGCGTGCTGGCATGTGTTTCCGCGGGTGCGGCGATGATTCCGATCGAACAGTTTTCTCCGCCGGCCGTTCTGAAAACGGTGGAGCAAGAAGCCTGCACGGCTCTGCACGGTGTACCGACGATGTTTATCGCCCTCCTTCATGACAGCCGTTTTTCTGAATATGATCTTTCCCACGTCCGAACCGGTATTATGGCAGGCTCGCCATGCCCGGCGGAAGTCATGAGAGAAGTGATCGGCAAAATGGGGATGACTGACATTACAATTGCCTACGGACAGACCGAAGCATCACCTGTCATTACGCAGACAAGAACGGATGATTCATTTAAAAGAAGAGTCGAAACAGCGGGGCGCGCGCTTCCCCATATCGAAGTCAGAATCGTTCGGCCCGGAACATCCCAAGAAGCCGCCCGGGTCGAACAAGGAGAGCTCTGCACCCGCGGATATCATGTCATGAAAGGCTATTATAAAAATCAAGAAGCGACCGAAGAAGCGATAGACAAAGACGGCTGGCTGCATACCGGTGATTTGGCGGTCATGGACGAGGACGGGTACTGCAAAATCACGGGCCGTCTGAAAGACATGCTGATCAGGGGCGGCGAAAATATCTATCCGCGCGAGATTGAGGAAATGTTATATCGGCATCCCGCGGTAGCAGACGTTCAGGTCGTCGGCGTGCCTGATCCGAAATACGGAGAAGAGGCCGCGGCATGGGTCAGGCTCAAAGACGGACAAACCGCTTCCGCAGAAGACATCAGAACCTTTTGCAAAGAACATATCGCCCGCTATAAAGTCCCCAGGTATGTTTTGTTTACAGATGAATATCCAATGACAGCCTCAGGAAAAATTCAGAAATTCAAGCTGCGGGAAAAAACGATTGAAGAGCTCAAGTTAACTTAATGAAAAAGGAGTGCTTCACATTTGTTTAAAAAAGTCCTGATTGCCAACAGAGGAGAAATCGCCTTAAGAATTATCCGCACCTGCAAACGTCTCGGCATCCCCTCGGCAGCTGTCTATTCAGAAGCCGACCGGGACGCGCTGCACGTAAAAGCGGCTGATGAGGCCTATCCGATCGGAAAATCGAGAGTAAATGAAAGCTATTTACATATCGACAGAATCATAGAAGCCGCCAAATCCGCCGGAGCGGACGCCATTCATCCGGGCTACGGGCTTCTGTCAGAAAACAGCCTGTTCGCTGAACGCTGCCGGAAGGAACAAATCACATTTATCGGTCCGCCCGGTGATATCATAGCCAAGATGGGCAGCAAGATAGAAGCCCGAAAAACGATGCAAATAGCAAAGGTCCCGATCGTTCCCGGTGTTTCAGAGCCATTGCCCGATGTTCACTCCGCCTTAGCAGAAGCCCGTGCCATCGGCTTTCCGGTCATGCTGAAAGCTTCCGCAGGAGGAGGCGGAATCGGCATGCAGATCGTACATTCAGAAGAAGAGCTGGCCAAAGCGTTTGAAGGCAATCAAAAGCGGGCCGCGTCCTTTTTTGGAGACGGCGCAATGTACATGGAAAAGGTCATTGAAAATGCCCGTCATATTGAAATTCAGATACTCGCAGATTCTTTCGGCAACACCGTTCATCTGTTTGAACGTGACTGTTCAGTACAAAGGCGCCACCAAAAAGTGATAGAAGAAGCGCCGTCGCCGTTTGTTGACGATGAATTAAGACAAAGACTCGGTGAAACCGCCGTTAAAGCCGCTAAATCGATCGGCTACCAAAATGCAGGCACAATAGAATTTCTCGTCGACCAAAAGAAACAAATCTATTTTTTAGAGATGAACACCAGACTGCAGGTGGAGCATCCGGTGACAGAAGAAATTACAGGACTGGATCTTGTGGAAGAACAGCTGAAAATTGCCGCTGGGCAGGCGCTGACTTTCTCGCAGAAAGATATCAACCACCGCGGTCATGCGATTGAAGTGCGAATCTATGCGGAAGATCCGGTCACCTTTTACCCGTCACCCGGTACCATCTCGTCTTTTTCCGTTTTAAGACACCCGTCAGTGCGACACGAATGCGCCGTCGAAAAGGGAAGCGTCATTTCTCCGTTTTACGATCCGATGATTGCCAAAATGATCGTCACGGCGAATACGAGAAAACAAGCCATTGAACAACTAAAAACCGCCCTTGGCGAATATCATGTAGAAGGGATTAAAACCAACATTCCGCTGCTGACAAAAATTGCCCTTTCAGATGTGTTTGAAAAGGGCGAGGCAACAACCGGTTTTTTACAAAGAATGAACGAGGGGGCGTCAAAATGAGCGTCATAAAAATTCAGATGGCGGGAAATCTGTGGAAAATTCATGTGAAGCCGGGCGATGTCATTGAAGAAGGACAGGAAGTGGCCATCTTGGAATCTATGAAAATGGAAATTCCGATTATCGCTGATGCAGCGGGTACGGTGAAAGAAGTGAAAAAATTAGAAGGTGATTTCACTGATGAAGGAGAGGTCCTGATTGAACTTCAATAAAACGGGAGGTGCAGCATGAACTGTCCGAAACATGTCCGCATCAATGAAGTAGGACCGCGTGACGGCTTGCAGAATGAATCGGCGTGGGTGGATACAGAAGATAAGATTGAGTGGATCAATATGCTGTCAAAAACAGGCCTTCCCTATATCGAAGTGACATCATTCGTGCATCCGAGATGGATTCCGGCTCTTCGTGACAGCCTGGACGTCGCAAAAGGCATTGCCAGATCTGAACATACGGTCTACGCGGCTCTCGTTCCGAACCTCATCGGACTGGAGCATGCGGCAGAAGGCGGAATCGATCAGGCATGTGTATTTTTATCTGCAAGCGAAACCCATAACCAAAAAAACGTAAACAAACCGATTGACCGCACCGTTCAAGAGCTCAGGCGGGTTATTACTGAAGCAAAAGCTGAAAAAATGACGACGAGAGCTTATCTGTCCACTGTGTTCGGCTGTCCGTACGAACAGAACGTGCCGGTCGAACAAGTCATCCGCCTGTCAGACACCCTGCTCGAAATGGGTGTTGATGAAATATCGCTCGGCGACACGATCGGCGCGGCAAACCCCTTGCAGGTCATAGCCGTGCTTGAAGCCCTTTTGCCGAGAATTCCCGCCTCAAAAATTGCACTCCATTTCCATGATACAAGAGGAACGGCTCTAGCGAATATCCTTCCCGCTCTTGATATGGGCATCACATCCTTTGATACTTCCTCAGGCGGGCTTGGCGGCTGCCCGTACGCCCCTGGATCAGCAGGCAACGCTGCCACAGAAGACGTCATTTATATGCTCGAACAAATGGGGATTGATACCGGGACGGACATGAATAAACTTCTTTATGCCGCCGGCTGGATCGCGGATAAAATAGGCAAAGACCTGCCAAGCAGAAACCTGCAGGCATTCAGAACGAAATGAGAAAGGAGAAGCCATGGAAGATTGCGTCTTGTATTCCGTCTGTCAAGAAACGATCGGTCTGATCACACTGAACCGCCCGCATGCGGCCAACTCGCTGTCTTCAGAAATGATTGATCATTTACAGCGTGTGATTGAAGACATCAAAAACTCGCCATCCATTCGTTGTGTCATTCTCACCGGCAACGGGAACACATTTTGCGCCGGTGCTGATTTAAAAGAAAGAGCGGGGATGAATCATGAACAAGTCAGACAAAGTGTCAGCCGTATCGGTGAAACGGCCGCATCCATTGAAGCTCTCCCGCAGCCGGTCATTGCAGCACTGAACGGAACCGCTGTCGGAGGAGGCCTTGAACTCGCTCTCGCCTGCGATATCAGAATCGCCGTCAGCCGGGCGGGCCTCGGCCTTCCTGAAACAGGGCTTGCGATCATTCCCGGGGCGGGCGGAACGCAGAGACTGCCCCGGCTTATCGGCCCCGGCGCGGCAAAAGAATTGATCTATACCGGCCGAAGACTTTCTGCAGAAGAGGGAAAAGACATGAAGCTGATCGAGCATGTTTATGAAGCCGATGAACTTATGGAAAAAGCAAAAGCACTGGCCGGCCGAATCGCCGCTAATGGGCCGATCGCCGTCAGACAAGCAAAATCCGCGATAAACAAGGGTCTGGAGACAGATCTCAATACAGGGCTCGAAATCGAACGAAAAGCATATGAACAAGTCATCCCCACACTTGATAGAGAAGAGGGCCTGCGCGCTTTTAAAGAAAAAAGACCCCCTGAATACAAAGGAAAATAAAACATGGAGGGACTCGGATGGATTACGAAAAAGAACGGCAGACACGCAGCAAAACGATTGAAAAGGGAGGAGCCGCGAAATATCATGCAAGCAACGAAAAGAAGGGAAAACTTTTTGTAAGAGACAGGCTGAAGCTTTTATTCGATGACGGCATATCTGTTGAAGACGCTTTTTTCGCCGAGTGCATGTCAGACGGACTGCCGGCTGACGGGGTCGTTACCGGGATCGGAACCATCGGCGGCAGAACCGTTTGTGTGATGGCAAACGACTCAACCGTAAAGGCGGGCTCGTGGGGCGCGAAAACGGTGGAAAAAATCATCCGCATTCAGGAGACCGCGGAAAAACTTCAGTGTCCGCTCTTGTACTTAGTCGATTCCGCAGGTGCGAGAATTACGGATCAGGTCGACATGTTCCCGGGCAGAAGGGGAGCCGGCCGCATCTTTTATAATCAAGTAAAGCTGTCGGGCCGCATTCCGCAAATCTGTTTATTGTTTGGCCCTTCCGCTGCGGGCGGCGCTTACATTCCGGCCTTTTGCGACATTGTCATTATGGTCGAGGGCAATGCATCCATGTACTTAGGTTCTCCGCGTATGGCAGAAATGGTGATCGGCGAGAAAGTATCGCTTGAAGAAATGGGCGGCGCCCGTATGCATTGTTCCGTATCAGGCTGCGGTGATCTCCTCGCCCCGACGGAACAGGAAGCAATCATGATGGCGCAGACATATCTCAGCTATTTTCCGTCAAATTATACTGAAAAAGCGCCCGTCAACAAATCTAAGAACCCGAAGGCTTTTGAAAAACCGCTCTCAGATGTCATTCCGGCACATCAAAACGCACCGTTCAACATGATGGATTTAATTGAACGTGTCATTGATGAAGACTCATTTTTTGAGATTAAACCGTTATTTGCGCAGGAATTAATAACGGGGCTTGCGCGGATTCACGGACAGCCGGTCGGCATTATCGCCAATCAGCCGCGTGTCAAAGGCGGGGTTTTATTTCTCGATTCGGCGGATAAAGCCGCAAAATTTATCGCTTTGTGCGACGCATTCCATATTCCGCTTCTGTTTTTAGCAGACATTCCCGGATTCATGATCGGAACGAAGGTTGAGCAGGCGGGCATCATCAGGCATGGCGCAAAAATGATCTCCGCAATGGCGGAAGCGACTGTTCCGAAGCTTTCTGTTATCGTCAGAAAAGCCTACGGTGCCGGATTATACGCGATGGCGGGGCCTGCTTTTGAACCGGACTGCTGTTTAGCGCTTCCGACTGCGCAAATTGCCGTAATGGGTCCTGAAGCAGCGGTGAATGCGGTCTACGCAAACAAAATCAGCGAGCTAGCCCCTGAAGAAAGGCCGGCTTTTATTCAAGAAAAGCGTGATGAATATAAGGAAGACATTAACCTTTACCGGCTTGCCTCTGAAATGGTGATTGACGGCATTGTTCCTGCTGATTCCTTGCGGGAAGAACTCAATAAACGCCTCACTGCTTACATGTCCAAACAACTGACATTCACACACCGGAAACACCCCGTATACCCGGTATAAATAAAAAAAGACTGCATAGATCCGGCTCACAGCCGTTCTTATGCAGTCTTTTTTTATAGTCTTGATCTCATTTTCTTCACAACAAAATAAACAACAATAAATACGAGAGCCAATATAATGATCGGAGTTGTATACATTCCGGCATAGCTGTCTACGTCTTTCCACTGTCCCCCGAGCTGATACCCGAGATAAACGAAAATGACAGACCACGGAATAATGGCGAGCGTCGTCAATATGACAAACTTGGAAAGAGGCATTTTCGCAAGGCCGGCCGGGATGGAAATCGCATGTCTGACGACCGGGATAAACCGCGCCGAGAACACAACGCCGGCGCCGTAACGGCGAAACCAGTTTTCCGCAACATCAACATGATGCTTTTTCAGAAGTAAGTACTTGCCGTACTTGTCCAAAAACGGCCGTCCCCCATAACGGGCGATCCAGTAAATAAAGCACTGCGCGATCGTTCCCCCGATCACACCGGCGACAATGGCGCCGATAAAGCTGATCGTGCCTTCTGACACCATATAGCCTCCGTAAGCCAGAACGATTTCACTCGGAATGATTTCGATCATTAATCCGAGCGCAATCCCTAAATAGCCCATACTTGTCAGCCAGGATAATATTTCACTAATAAAATTGCCCACACTGTTCACAACCTCTTTATCTTTTTACCCAATTATATGACTGATTGACAAGCAAAATGGTTACAAATTATTTTTTAACGCACGATTTCTTCAGATTGTCTTTTTAACACCTCTTCTAAATAAGCTAAAAGTTTCGGTCTCATTTCTTCCCGCAGAAGCCCGATCTCCGTGCCTGCCTTAAAACAGCCGAACTTATCTCCTATATCAAACCGGCTTCCTTCAAGCTCCCGCGCGTAAATGCTTCGGGTGCGGCACACTTCGCGCAGCGCGTCTGTCAATTGGATTTCGTTGCCCGCGCCTCTTCCGATCGTCTTCAGCGTTTTAAAAATAGCAGGGGTTAATATGTAACGGCCCATCACGGCAATATGAGAGGGCGCCTTTTCAACAGCCGGTTTCTCAATCAGATCCTCAATCTGGTACACATGACCGCTCTGCCGCCCCGTCTGTATAATACCATATTTGCTGACATCAGCAGGATCGACGGGCTGTACGCCGACCGTTTCTGTACCGTGTTGGTTATAGACGTCTATGAGCTGTGAGAGAGCGGGAGTATCAGATACCATAATATCATCACCTAAGAGAACGGCAAAAGGCTCATCTCCGATAAAATGCTCCGCACACAGCACCGCATGTCCTAATCCGAGCGGTTCTTTCTGACGAATGTAATGAATATTGGCCAAATCGGCAATCCGCTGCATTTCCTTCAGCGTCTCCGTCTTGCCTTTTTCCTCAAGATTGAATTCCAATTCCGCCGACCGGTCAAAATGATCTTCAATCGAGCGTTTGTTTCTCCCTGTAATAATCAATATATCTTCAATTCCTGCCGCTGCGGCCTCTTCGACAATATATTGGATGGCCGGTTTATCGACAATCGGCAGCATTTCTTTAGGCTGCGCCTTTGTCGCCGGCAGAAATCTCGTTCCTAAACCTGCTGCGGGAATGACCGCTTTTCTCACTCTTTTTTTCATTCATCTTCACTCCTGATCCTGTATGTTTTTCAGCGAATCTCCAAATACCCAGATTCGGTTTCCGATAAAATTCATCATCATTCCGCCGATAGTGGCAGCGAACTTACTCACCAATAGCGAACAGCCGCCTTTTTGAAACGCGTAAAGCAGCAAAAAGGTGATTCCCGACACGGCAAGATTAATCATGAGAAATCGCATGATCTCTTTCCCGTCAGCCTTGCGTTTTACACGAAACGTCCACTTCCGGTTCCATACATAGCTGTTGATGATTCCTGCCGAATAGGAGCAGATCTGCGCCGGAAGATAGGGGACATGACAAGCGGCGAGAAGAAAGAAGACACCAAAATCGATCAGCGTATTGCCGACCCCTACAGTGCAAAAACGGCCTGCTGTCTTTACTTTTTCTTTCAGCATAACGGTGACCTCCCCTCATAATAAGATGCGGTTCGCTGTCCTATTTGTTGATATGGATTACTTTAGCGGACAGTGTTGAATAAACAATTACTAAAATATGAACAAAACATGAAAACGTAATGAGGCTTTGCAAAACTCATTAAGTTAACAGTTTGATAGTTTAGGTTGACATATTCCGTGGAGGGCACTAATATTCTGTATAAGTGTTAACCTTTTATTAATTTGGTTAACATTAATTTTCAAAGTAAGAGAAAGGAGGGGAATATATGCAGGAAGAGACCTATTACAGCGTCAGAATGAGAGCTTCCCAAAACGCCCCCCATGAGCAGGGCGGAAAACACATTTCCGGCGGAGAACGGCTCATCACTTACGGCGGTTTACAGGAAGCGGTAGATGGCTTATTACATAAAGGCTTCTCGCACTCAAGAGGGATACCTGATTTTATGCAGATTCAGCTTGAAAGCATTAATGAACCGATCGAAACGATCCGCCCTCTGCCGGTTGCTTTCCATCAAACAGACACGCCGGAAAAAGGACAAGCAATCGCCCGCAAGCTTCTGCAAAAGGCGGGGATTCCCCCGCACATGATAGAGAAAGCGTATGAAAACATTGCGGAATATGCAGAAGCAAGAGGAGCGGTCCTGTTCGATATACGGGCAGGAAAACGCATTGACGGCAGAGGAAATAGAGGTGTGCGGGTATCCCGAGTGGATTGGCCGTCACATGATTTTCAAAAATGGGCTTTTACGCACAACATGCCGGAAAATTCACGAATAAAAGAAGCACATGCCATCGCGGCAAAAGTTTGCGCATATCCGGGGATTATTGCTGAATTGTGCTGGTCGGATGACCCTGATTACATAACAGGCTACGTTGCCGCAAAGAAGCTGGGATATCAGCGGATTGCCAAGATGAAAAATGCCGGAGATGAATGCGGCTGCCGGATTTTCTTTACAGATGGCTCCATAGATACGGAGAGCTGTATCCATTTTTTAGAGAAGCAGCCTGTATTCATTCAGCGGGAGGAGAAATGATGAAACAATCAATGATTGAAAAAAGCAAAAAGCATCTTTGGCTGCCTTTCACACAAATGAAAGATTACGATGAAGATCCGTTAATCATTGAAAGCGGAAACGGGATCATGCTGAAAGACATCAGCGGCAAAGAATATTATGACGGCTTTTCTTCAGT
The DNA here is from genome assembly GCF_001975995.1 of Bacillus sp. GZB. NCBI lineage: Bacteria > Bacillati > Bacillota > Bacilli > Caryophanales > Bacillaceae > Bacillus > Bacillus sp. GZB. The sequence continues at coordinate 1,159,624 of NZ_MTQG01000010.1, read as the reverse complement.
ATGGCTCAATGTACACGGCCACCGAAAAAAAGAAATGGATGAAGCGATTCAAAAACAGCTTGAAAAAATCGCTCATTCGACCTTGCTGGGTATGACGAACGTTCCCGCAACAGAACTTGCCGAGATGCTGACAGGCATCACACCGGAAAAGCTGACACGCGTTTTTTACTCCGACAGCGGAGCGGAAGCAATGGAAATCGCTCTGAAAATGGCCTTTCAATACTGGAAAAACATAGGGAGACCCGAGAAACAGACGTTTATTTCTATGCAGAACGGCTATCACGGCGATACGATCGGAGCTGTCAGCGTCGGCTCCATTGAACTCTTCCACCATGTGTACGGCCCGCTGATGTTTGAAAGCTACAAAGCTCCGATTCCGTATGTATACAGATCTGAAAGCGGCGACCCCGTACAGTGCCGGGATAAATGCCTTCACGCGCTCGAACAGCTGCTTGCAAAGCACCACGAAGAGATTGCCGCACTTACGATTGAATCGATGGTGCAAGGCGCATCCGGGATGATCGTCATGCCTGAAGGCTTTCTGGCAGGCGTACGAAAGCTGTGTACGGCATATGATGTGTTAATGATCGTTGACGAAGTGGCGACGGGGTTCGGCCGCACCGGAAAAATGTTTGCCTGTGAGCATGAAAATGTCCAGCCGGACTTGATGGCGGCAGGGAAAGGCATTACGGGAGGCTATTTGCCGATCGCTGTGACGTTTGCCACAGAAGCCATTTATGAAGCCTTCTACGATGACTACGACAAAATGAAAACATTTTTCCACGGCCATTCCTATACAGGAAATCAGCTTGGCTGTGCCGCGGCAATTGAAAATCTGCGTTTATTCGAATCAGAGCGCATCGTTGAACAAGTCGCCGAAAAATCAAAAACGGCAGCGAAATTTCTTCATGATCTGAAGCAGCTTCCTCATGTCGGCGATGTCCGCCAGCTCGGTTTCATGTGCGGCATAGAGCTTGTTCAGGATAAGGGGACAAAACAGCCTTATCCGCCTGAAAAGCGGATGGGATACAAGGTGTCCTTGAAAATGAGAGAGCTTGGTATGCTGACACGGCCGCTCGGAGACGTCATCGCCTTTCTGCCGCCGCTTGCCAGCACAACCGATCAGTTACAAGCCATGATCTCCATTATGAAAGAAGCGATAGCCGAGGTGACCGGCCGTGGATTTTGACGGATGGCTCCTCAAAAGGCTCGATGCGGTGAAAAGAGACGGGCTGTATCGGACGCTGCGAACACAGGAAACCGCTCTCAAAACCAAGGGGCAAAAGCGGCAGACTTGGGCGTCCAATGACTATTTAGGCCTGTCAAAAGATGAGCGGCTGATCACAGCCGCGCAAACGGCGCTGAGCCGGTTCGGGGCAGGAAGCGGCGGCTCACGGTTAACGACAGGAAATACTGTGTGGCACGAAAAACTTGAACAAACAATCGCGGACTTTAAACAGACGGAAGCGGCTTTATTGTTTTCAAGCGGTTACTTGGCGAATATCGGCGTGCTTGCCTCACTGCCTCAAAAAGGCGATGTCATTTTAAGCGATCAACTGAACCATGCGAGCATTGTTGACGGCTGCCGTTTATCAAAAGCGGAAACCATCGTGTACCGCCATATTGATATGGCTGATCTTGAGAAAAAACTTGCTTCCGTCCAGGCTCGGAACCGCCGCTTCATCGTCACAGACGGCGTCTTCAGCATGGACGGAACCATCGCGCCTCTTGACCGCATAATGGCGCTTGCAAAGCAGTACCAGGCATTTGTGATAGCAGATGACGCGCATGCAACCGGTGTACTTGGGGAAAACGGCGGGGGAACCAGTGACTATTTCGGTGTTTGTCCGGATGTTGTCATCGGCACATTAAGCAAAGCTGTAGGAACGGAAGGCGGTTTTGCCGCGGGATCAAACATTTTCATTGATTTTTTGCTGAATCAGGCGCGGACGTTTATTTTTCAGACGGCCCTCCCGCCGTCAATTTGTGCGGCTTCACATACGGCATTTGACATCATATCAGATATGCACGATACGCGCCGTGAGCTGCAATCATCTGTCAAAACGATAAAAAAGCGTCTGACCGATATGGGCTTTACCGTAAGAGGCGGAGATACACCGATTATCCCCGTTATCATCGGTGATGCAAAAACAGCGGTTTCAGCCGCTGCGCTGCTGGAGAAAAAGGGAATCTGCGCCCCGGCCATCCGCCCGCCCGCCGTTCCGGAAGGCGAAAGCAGAATCAGGCTGACCGTTACGGCGGATCGCAGCTTACAGGACATAGACGAGCTGACAGAAGCATTTGATTCCATTAGAAAAGAGCTGAATTTAAACAAATGAGAAGTTTTTTTGTCACAGGAACAGATACCGGCGTCGGAAAAACCATCGTTTCTTGCGGACTTGCCGCGGCATTCCGGCAGAAACAGGCGGATATCGGAGTGTTTAAGCCGTTTTTAAGCGGTGTGCCGCGGACTCATCCGGAAAGTGACACCTCGCTCTTGAAAGACATGTCACAAACCGCACTGTCTCATGAAGAAATTACGCCATTTGAATGGAAAGAGCCGCTTGCGCCATACACGGCCGCCATGCTTGAGGGGAAATCCGTGAGCATGGCGGATGTCATGGCCCACTGGAGTAAGATCAAAAATCGTCATGAGTGTTTCATCGTTGAGGGGGCAGGCGGCATTTCCGTCCCGCTTGGTGAAAATTACTTAGTCAGTGATCTGATAAAAGCCATGGAATTGCCGGCAGTGATTGTCACCAGGCCTGATCTCGGAACCATCAACCACACATATTTAACCGTTGAATATGCGAAAAACATGGGAATAGAGGTTCTCGGCATTATTATTAACGGCGTAAAGAGCAACCCGGGGCTGGACGAAAAGACAAACCCGAGCATGATTGAAACATTATGCAAAGTTCCGATTTTGGGAATCACACCGAAGCTGGATCACGTTTCATCGGAAAACATTCAACACATGATTGAGAAACATATAGATGTTTCCTCTTTCATGAATCTGACACAAATGGGGAGATAAACATGAATCAATGGATGGATCTTGCAGAGAGAGTGCTGGACGGGGCGGAAGTAACGAATCAAGAAGCGCTGGCCATTTTAAATTGTCCTGATGAGGATCTTTTATTGCTGATGCATGCCGCTTTTCATATCAGAAAACGATTTTACGGAAAAAAAGTAAAGCTGAATATGATTATGAATGCCAAATCAGGCCTGTGTCCGGAAAATTGCGGGTACTGTTCACAATCTTCAATATCAAAAGCGCCGATTGAGTCTTACCGGATGGTGGATAAGCATATATTGCTAAAGGGGGCAAAACGCGCCCACGACCTGAATATAGGGACATACTGTATCGTCGCCAGCGGGCGGGGACCGTCAAACAGAGAAGTAGATCAAGTTGTTGATGCTGTCAAAGAAATTAAAGAAACGTACGGTTTAAAAATCTGCGCATGTCTCGGTCTGCTGAAGCCGGAACAGGCAGAGCGGCTGAAACAGGCAGGAGTAGACCGGTACAATCATAACATCAATACATCACAAAGGAATCACTCAAACATTACGACCTCCCACACGTATGACGACAGGGTCAATACAGTGGAAACGGCGAAACAATCGGGGATGTCACCTTGTTCTGGTGTCATCGTCGGCATGAAAGAGACGAAACAGGACGTCATTGATATGGCGAACAGCTTAAAAGCGCTTGACGCCGACAGCATCCCGGTTAATTTTCTGCATGCGATTGACGGAACTCCGTTAGAAGGGGTAAGCGAATTACATCCGGTGTATTGCCTGAAAGTGCTCGCCTTGTTCCGTTTTATCAATCCGTCAAAAGAAATCCGTATCTCAGGAGGCCGGGAAGTCAACCTTCGTTCGCTGCAGCCGCTGGGACTTTACGCCGCAAATTCGATTTTCGTCGGAGATTACTTAACGACAGCAGGGCAGCAAGAAACAGAGGATCATCAAATGCTCCATGATTTAGGTTTTGAAGTCGAATCCGTTGAAGAAATGAAAGCCGGCCTGCAATCCGCCTGCAATACGGAGGTATAAGATGACGGCGGACCTATCGATTGCACATCCGTCTCTCCATGCGGATTCGGATTTTTGGAATGACCCTTACCCGTTTTATGACAAACTGCGATCCATTGATCCTGTTTATAAAGGAACCGTATTAAAATATCCGGGCTGGTATGTCACCGGGTACAAAGAAGCGGCAGCGATTCTGAAAGACATTCGGTTTAAAAACCGCATTCCTCTTCCGGAAGCTTCAACGAAATATCAAAATCTATCGCATATCCAGCACGATATGCTGTTATTTAAAAATCAATCAGACCATAAGCGGATGCGGATGCTTATCGGTAAAGAATTTACCGCAAAGACGGCGGAATCACTTCGCCCTTGTATAAAAGAAACGGTTCATGACTTGTTGGATCAAGTCCAAATCAAAAAAACCGCGGACCTTGTTTCAGAGTTTGCCTTTCCATCGGCAAGCCTTATCATTGCGGAGATACTCGGAGTGCCGAAAGAGGAGAGATATCAATTCAGACAATGGACGGCAGACGTCATCCAGGCCATTGATCTTACCCGATCAAGAAAGACGTTAGTCAGAGCAAGCGACACCGCAGGCAGGCTCACGTCATATTTCAAAGATTTGATTCACAAGCGGAAAGCGCACCCTCAGCAAGACTTGATCAGCAGGTTTATTATGGAGGAACAGCTTTCAAAAGAGGAAGTGCTCGCGACATGTATCTTACTTGTCATAGCCGGACACGAGACGACGGTAAACCTCATAAGCAACGGTGTGTTTACTTTATTGAAACACCCTGAACAGCTTAGCGCACTGAGAGAAAACCCCTCGCTTATTGAAACTGCAGTTGAGGAATGTCTGCGCTACGACAGCCCCGCGCAGCTGACGGCACGCACCGCCTCAGAAGACTGCGAAATAAATGGGAAGACCATAAAAAAAGGAGAGCAGGTATATATCCTTTTAGGGGCAGCCAATCGCGATCCAAGCATATTCGATCAACCTCACAAAATGGATATCCAAAGAAAGCCGAACCCGCATCTTGCATTCGGAAAGAACGCCCATTTTTGCATAGGCTCCTCATTAGCGCGCATCGAAGCACAAATTGCAATTCTTACACTGTTTGAGCGGATGCCTAAGCTTCGGCTGGCTGCACACCGCCTTGAATACCGCAAGCTCATTGGTTTTAGGTCGCTCAAAGAGCTCCCGGTTGTCATTGGCTGAATGACCATGCAGGAGGGCCGGATTTTATCGGTTCCTCTTGCAGGAAATAAATGAAAGAAAAAAGAATACATATTTATAAAGCAAAAATCCTCTCTGATCCATCTAACTATCCCTAAAAAAACTCACTGCTCAGCCAATCAATCTAATACAGCAAGAGTCTCCCTTTCTTTCGCCAAAACGGAACATTCACCATGATGCACATTTTTCAGCCTCAGAAACTGTGCAAAACCGGCATGTTTTTTGCTTTATTTTCTCGATTTTTTGTAAGCGCTTACTAATATTAAGCAGAAAAGAGGGGGATTTGTGGACATTGTTATTATTTTATTGGCATTAGGCATGCTGATGTTTGCGGCTTACCGGGGCTTTTCAGTCATTTTATTCGCCCCGATTTGTGCGCTGTTTGCCGTGCTCCTGACAGATCCAAGCTTCGTACTTCCTTTCTTCTCGAATATATTTATGGAGAAGATGGTAGGATTTATTAAGCTATATTTTCCCGTATTTCTTTTAGGGGCCGTTTTTGGCAAGGTTGTTGAAATATCCGGGCTCGCTGAGTCGATTGCAAAAACAATCGTCAAGCTTGTGGGAGCAAAAAGAGCCATTCTAGCCATCGTCTTAATGGGTGCGATTTTAACGTACAGCGGCGTCAGTCTCTTCGTAGCGGTGTTTGCCATTTATCCGTTTGCTAAAAACCTATTTATTAAAGCTGATATTCCCAAGCGTCTGATACCCGGTACGATTGCATTGGGCGCCTTTACATTTACAATGGATGCGCTTCCCGGCACACCGCAAATTCAAAATGTCATTCCGACCGCTTTTTTTAAAACAAACATTTATGCCGCTCCCTGGCTCGGACTGATTGGTGCAGCATTTGTGCTTACGGCCGGAATGATTTATTTAGAATCCCGGCGCAAAAAAGCGGCCAATGCCGGAGAAGGCTATGCTGGATTTCAATCTGAAGTTACCGCTGCAGAGGAATCCTCAAGTCTGGCTAATGAAACACATACGCCTGTTTTACCGCAACCCAGCCCCGCGCGGCAAGTGCTCGCCTTTGTTCCGCTTATCCTTGTGGGAGTCATGAACAAATGCTTCACGATGTGGCTCCCGCATTGGTACCCTGACGGATTTGATTTTGCGCCGCTCGGCTTAGAAGCGTTCGGGAAGATTGACCTTTCCTCCGTCACTGCGATCTGGTCAGTAGAACTCGCACTGTTCATCGGAATCATGACCACGATTTTGTTCGATTGGAAAAAAGTCCTCTTCAATTTGAAAGAAGGACTGAATGAGGGCATCGGGGGTGCCTTGCTGGCGTCGATGAATACAGGAGCCGAATACGGATTTGGCGGCATCATTGCGGCGCTTCCCGGCTTTAAAATGGTCAGCAGCGGCATATCGCAGACGTTTACAGATCCGCTCGTCAACGGAGCGGTGACGACCACTGCGCTTGCCGGGATTACAGGATCGGCATCAGGAGGAATGGGCATCGCTTTAAGCACGATGTCAGCAGCGTATACAGAAGCAATCAATACATTCCACATCCCGCCGGAGGTCATGCACCGGGTGATCTCGATGGCCTCCGGCGGGATGGACACTCTTCCGCATAATGGCGCCGTCATTACGCTGCTCGCGGTCACCGGGTTGACCCACCGCCAATCCTACAGGGATATCTTTGCCATTACCGTCATTAAAACAGCCGCTGTGTTTGTCATCATCGCCATTTACAGTCTGACGGGCCTTGTGTAGCCAAAACAGAAAGGGGAAACGAATATGGGAAAAGGAAAAGTGATGGACTCTTATCAAGATGCTGCTGCACTGATCAAGGACGGAGACACCCTCATCGCAGGAGGCTTCGGCCTGTGCGGCATTCCGGAACAATTAATTCTCGCGATCAGGGACAGCGGCGTAAAAAACTTGACCGTTGTCAGTAATAACTGCGGTGTTGATGATTGGGGGTTAGGCCTCTTGCTTGCAAACCGGCAGATCAAAAAAATGGTCGCATCCTATGTGGGAGAAAACAAAACCTTTGAACGGCAGTTTTTAAGCGGAGAGCTGGAAGTCGAATTGGTGCCCCAAGGAACGCTCGCAGAAAGAATTCGCGCGGGAGGGGCGGGCATTCCGGCGTTTTACACACCTGCGGGCGTCGGAACATCAGTAGCCGAGGGAAAAGAACATAAGACATTTGACGGACGCACCTATCTTCTGGAGAAAGGGATTACAGGGAACGCCGCCATCGTAAAGGCCTGGAAAGCCGATCCTCTGGGCAACCTGATGTTCAGAAAGACGGCGAGAAATTTCAATCCGCTCGCTGCAATGGCAGGCAAAGTGACGATTGCAGAGGCTGAAGAAATCGTCGATGCCGGAGAGCTTGATCCGGATCAAATTCATACGCCGGGTATTTTTGTGCAGCACGTGCTGCTCGGCGGGATTCATGAAAAACGGATTGAACGCCGCACCGTCCGGCAAGCATGATAAAGGAGGCTGACAGAATGAGAGATAGCAGAAAACGAATGATCAAACGGGCTGTAAAGGAAATTAAGGACGGAATGAATGTGAACTTGGGGATAGGGATGCCGACGCTTGTAGCCAATGAGATACCGAATGATTATAACGTCCTGCTTCAGTCTGAAAACGGCTTGCTCGGGATCGGGCCTTATCCGGCGGAAGGAACGGAGGACCCCGATCTGATCAACGCGGGAAAAGAAACCATCACCGAAGTAAAGGGAGCCTCGTATTTTGACAGTGCCGAATCCTTTGCCATGATTCGCGGCGGCCACATTGATGTAGCGATCCTCGGCGGGATGGAAGTGTCCGAACGGGGAGATTTGGCGAACTGGATGATCCCAGGAAAAATGATCAAAGGAATGGGCGGCGCCATGGACTTGGTCCACGGAGCAAAACGGATTATTGTCATTATGGAGCACGTTAATAAATATGGCGAATCTAAAGTGAGAACGGAATGTACGCTGCCTTTAACCGGCAGGCAGGTGGTCGATCGGCTGATCACAGATTTGGCTGTATTCGATTTTCATGATGGCCGTATGACGCTCACCGAACTGCAGGAAGGTGTAACAATGGAGGAGGTCTTTGAGAAAACAGAAGGTCATTTTACTGTCAGCCAGTCGTTAAAAAACGGGGTCAGACCAAAATGAGGAGGTGCCGTCATGCATTCATTGCTTATTGAAAAAACAGCCGTTGTAACAGGAGCAGCCGGAGGAATCGGGCTTGAAATCGCAAAAGAATTCGCCCGTGAAGGAGCAGCCGTCATCATCTCTGATGTAAACGAACAAGCGGGGAAAGAAGCGGCGGCAAGACTGAAAGATGAAGGCTGTGAAGCAGTCAGCATCACATGCGATGTAACAAATGAAAAGCAAGTGGCCGACATGCTGCAGACGGTCGAGAAACAATTCGGACGTCTCGATATCCTTGTGAATAATGCGGGCATTCAGCATGTCGCGCCCATCGAGGAATTTCCCACCGAACAGTTTGAACGGCTCATTCGTCTCATGCTGACTGCGCCATTTATCGCAATGAAGCATGCATTTCCCATTATGAAAAAACAGCAATTCGGTCGAATCATTAATATGGCGTCTGTCAACGGACTGATCGGTTTTCACGGGAAAGCGGCATATAACAGCGCCAAGCACGGCGTCATTGGTTTAACGAAAGTCGGCGCACTTGAAGGCGCGGCTGACGGCATTACCGTCAATGCGCTTTGTCCGGGATATGTGGACACTCAGCTTGTCCGCAATCAGTTAAAGGACATTTCCGCAACAAGGAATGTACCGTACGAGCGGGTGCTTGAGGACGTCATCTTTCCGCTCGTTCCCCAAAAACGGCTGCTGTCAGTGAAGGAAATCGCTGATTACGCCGTATTTTTGGCCAGCGACAAAGCAAAAGGGGTCACAGGTCAGGCCGTAGTCATGGATGGCGGGTATACCGCTCAATAGTTCTTATACTTTTTAAAAAAACAGCCGCTCTGAACGGCTGTTTTTTTATGCCTGAAAACCTTGTTCACTCAATAGGCCGATTTACTGCGTCAATCGGTATCCGGGCAGGGTCATTCGCATGTTCTGCGGCGTATTTCGTCCTTGCGGATTTTCCCCATCCAGATCCATCTCTTGCGCCACATTTATAAACAAGCGCAATCAATTTACAATCCTTCACAGATATACAAATGATTTTTTACAATAAACAGAAAATATGTAATTTCTGACACAATAATGCCAATAGCCCTAAAACATATGAAACATGAAGAGCGCGTCCTAAGTGAAGAAGAGCCGGTAACAGGCTCCACCCCGGCTTTCATCATCTCTCTTTAAGACTGATTTTCGGTGAAACCCCCATGTTTTATTTTATGAATAAATATATCTAATTCGTTTGTGAAAACGAACAATAACTCCTCCGAAAGTATTCTATACACATTTGTTATAATCATGCTAGGATGTTAGATAAAGGGATATTTTGTAGGATATTGTATCCCCTGTTCAATATGATCGGAGGAATCTCATGAACAATCTTGCCTTTTTATTTCCTGGACAAGGGTCTCAATTTGTAGGAATGGGCAAACAATTTTGGAATGATTTTGTGCTCGCAAAGAGATTGTTTGAAGAAGCGAGCGATGCGATCTCCTTGGATGTAAAAAAACTGTGTTTTAACGGAGATATGAATGAATTGACAAAGACAATGAACGCGCAGCCCGCTATTTTAACGGTCAGTGTGATTGCTTTTCAAGTGTATATGCAGGAAATAGGGGTGAAGCCCCGCTTCCTGGCAGGCCATAGCTTAGGCGAATATTCAGCGCTTGTCTGTGCCGGCGCCCTTTCTTTTCAGGATGCCGTTACACTTGTAAGGGAGCGGGGAATTCTTATGCAAAATGCGGATCCCCATCAGCAGGGGACGATGGCCGCCGTGACACAGCTCTCTCTCCAAACCTTGCAGGAAATATGTTCGAAAGTATCGACGGAAGACTTTCCGGCAGGTGTAGCCTGCATGAATTCAGAACAGCAGCATGTGATTTCCGGACACCGGCAAGCTGTGGAACGTGTCATCAAGATGGCGGAGGAAAAGGGTGCGGCATACACTTATTTGAATGTCAGTGCGCCTTTTCACAGTTCGATGATACGATCAGCCTCCGAACAATTCCAGACTGTATTACACCGGTATTCCTTCCGGGATGCCGCATGGCCGATCATTTCAAATGTCACCGCGCGCCCTTACAGCAGCGGAAATTCGATCAGCGAACATCTCAAGCAGCACATGACGATGCCGGTTAGATGGACAGAATCGATGCATTACTTGCTTTTACATGGAGTCACAGAAGTCATCGAAATGGGTCCGAACAATGTCTTAGCCGGTCTGCTGAGAAAAACAACGAATCACATTGTACCTTATCCCTTAGGACAGACATCTGATGTTCCCCCGCTTTCCAATTCAACGGAAAGAAAGAAACATATTGTCCATTTACGCAAAAAACAACTGAATAAATTGATGATTCAATCCGTCATTGCGCGAAATTACAACAAGGATTCAGCGGCTTATTCCACTATGACGACGCCATTATTTACGCAAATCCAAGAGCTGAAAGAGAGAATGAAAAGGCATGAAGACGTGCTTTCAGAACAAGAACTCGAACATTCGATCCATTTATGCAAATTAATTTGTGAAGCTAAACAGCTTCCGGCTTGGGAAGAATTGCGGATTTTAAAATAAAGCGCCCAGGAGGGGACCTATGTATACCAGTCAATTCCAAACCTTAGTAGATGTCATTCGGGAAAGAAGCAGTATCTCTGATCGCGGGATCCGTTTTATCGAATCCGATAAAAACGAGACGGTTGTCTCTTACCGCCAATTGTTTGAAGAGGCGCAAGGGTATCTTGGCTATTTACAGCATCTCGGCATTAAGCCGAAGCAGGAAATTGTATTTCAAATCCAAGAAAACAAATCATTTGTCGTTGCTTTTTGGGCTTGTATATTAGGAGGAATGATCCCGGTTCCGGTCAGTATCGGAGAAGATGATGACCATAAACTGAAGGTCTGGCGCATTTGGAATATATTAAATCATCCCTTTCTGATTGCCTCTGAAAAAGTATTGGACAAAATAAAGAAATACGCTGCAGAACACGATTTACAGGATTTCCATCATCAATTAAACGAAAAATCTGACATCATTCAAGATCAAACCTACGATTACCCCGCTTCATTTTATGAACCTGATGCGGATGAACTCGCCTTTATCCAATTTTCTTCCGGATCGACAGGAGACCCAAAAGGAGTCATGTTAACGCATCACAACTTAATACATAACACGTGCGCCATTGGGACTGCCCTACACGTTCATTCGAAAGACTCTTTCTTATCATGGATGCCTTTAACGCATGATATGGGGCTCATCGCCTGCCACCTTGTTCCCTTCATAACCGGAATCAATCAAAATCTAATGCCTACAGAGTTATTTATTCGCAGACCTATTCTTTGGATGAAAAAAGCTCATGAACATAAAGCCAGTATTCTATCATCTCCTAATTTCGGGTACAACTACTTCCTTAAATTTCTGAAAAACGAACCAGACTGGGATTTATCCCACATCAAGGTCATCGCAAACGGTGCAGAACCGATATTGCCGGAGCTGTGTGACGAATTTTTGAAAAGATGCGCAGCATTCAATCTGAAAAGATCCGCCATTTTGAATGTTTACGGTTTAGCGGAAGCTTCGGTTGGCGCAGCGTTCTCTAAAATAGGTAAAGAATTCGTTCCCGTTTATTTGCATCGTGACTATTTAAATCTTGGTGAAAGAGCTGTAAAAGTCAGCAAAGAGGACCAAAATTGCGCTTCATTCGTTGAGGTGGGACAACCTATTGACTATTGTCAGCTTCGGATCTCCGATGAAACAAATGAAAGAGTAGAAGACGGAATCATCGGCCATATCCACATCAAAGGAGACAATGTGACGCAAGGGTATTATAACAACCCAGAGAGTACGGAAAAAGCGCTGACTTCTGACGGCTGGGTAAAAACGGGAGACCTCGGATTTATTAGTGAAAGTGGTAACTTAGTCGTAACCGGAAGAGAAAAGGACATTATTTTCGTGAACGGAAAAAATATCTACCCGCACGATATTGAACGGGTCGCGATTGAAATGGAAGAGGTTGACTTAGGAAGGGTTGCCGCCTGCGGTGTATATGATCAAAAGACACAAAGCGGAGAAATCGTGCTCTTTGTTGTTTACAAAAAATCACCTGAAAAATTCGCACCGCTTGTCAAAGAGATAAAAAAGCATTTGCTCAAGCGGGGCGGCTGGAGCATAAAAGATGTCCTTCCGATCCGAAAACTCCCTAAAACAACCAGCGGAAAGGTTAAACGCTACGAACTTGCCAGACAGTATGAGGCAGGGAATTTTTCAACAGAGTCTGCCGCTATCAATGAATGTTTGGAGAGCAGCCCGGAAACATCCGGACAGACTCCCATTCATGAAATTGAAACGGAATTACTGTCTATCTTTTCCGATGTGCTCAATGGGAAAAAGGTTCACCTCGCTGACAGTTATTTTGATATGGGAGCAAATTCATTACAGTTATCGCAGATTGCCGAGCGCATAGAACAGAAATTCGGACGCGAGCTTGCCGTTTCAGATCTCTTTACGTATCCTTCTATCACTGAGTTAGCGGCATATCTGTCTGAAAGTCGGGCTGAAATCAAGCAGGACGTGACAGCAAAACCAAGCCATGTGACACCGAAAGATATCGCCATTATCGGGATGTCGCTCAATGTCCCGGGAGCATCAACGAAAAGTGATTTTTGGAATCTGCTTGAAAAAGGTGAGCACAGCATTCGAGAATACCCTGCATCCCGGCTGAAAGATGCGGCGGATTATTTAAAGTCCATCCAAAGCGAGTTCAATGAGAATCAGTTTGTGAAGGGCGGCTATTTAGATGAAATCGACCGCTTTGATTACTCGTTCTTCGGTTTAGCTCCTAAAACGGCTCAGTTTATGGACCCTAACCAAAGACTGTTTTTGCAGTCTGCATGGCATGCGATTGAAGATGCGGGCTATGCCGGCGGCAGCATGAACGGGAGCCGTGTCGGGGTATATGCAGGGTACTCGAAGGTGGGCTACGATTATGAACGTCTCCTTTCTGCGAATTATCCGGAGGAACTTCATCAATATATCGTGGGCAATCTTCCTTCCGTGTTAGCCAGCCGAATCGCTTATTTCTTAAATTTAAAAGGGCCGGCGGTCACAGTGGATACGGCATGCTCCTCATCGCTTGCCGCCGTTCATATGGCATGTAAATCTTTAACGTCCGGCGATTGTGAAATGGCTCTTGTAGGCGGTATCCGGACATCGCTCTTGCCGATCTGTATCGGACTTGATATGGAATCTTCGGACGGGTACACGAAAACGTTCAGCAAAGATTCAGACGGCACGGGCACAGGTGAAGGCGCGGCCGCAGTCCTGCTAAAACCTTTGCAGGATGCTGTTCGCGACGGAGACCATATTTACGGCGTAATCAAGGGAAGCGCGATGAATCAAGACGGAACAACCGCCGGGATTACAGCACCGAATCCGGCAGCTCAGACTGAGGTCATTGAGACGGCCTGGAAAGACGCGGGCATTGCTCCTGAAACACTGTCTTTCATCGAAGCGCATGGCACCGGAACGAAGCTCGGTGATCCGGTTGAATTTAACGGGCTTTGTAAAGCGTTTGAAAAATATACGGCAAAAAAACAATTTTGTGCGATTGGTTCTGTTAAATCGAACATCGGCCATTTGTTTGAAGCGGCAGGCATCGTCGGGCTGATCAAATCTGTCCTCATGCTGAATCACAAGAAAAATCCGCCGTTAGTGCACTTTAATGAACCTAATCCGCTCATTCATTTTCACTCATCACCATTTTATGTGAATCAGGAAGTTTCGGAGTTCACATCCGGTGATGAGCCGCTGCGAGGCGGAGTCAGCTCATTTGGCTTTAGCGGAACGAACGCTCATGTGGTATTGGAAGAATATATTTCTCAAAGTGAGTATGCACCCGAGGATGAACATGAGCCGCACCTATTTGTTTTATCCGCTCATACTGAAAAATCACTCTATGAACTCGCACAGCAGTACCGGCAATATATATCGGATGACAGCCAAGCTTCATTAAAGTCCATTTGCTATACAGCCAGTACGGGCAGGGCTCATTTGGATCATGGCATTGCCATGATTGTATCCGGTAAGCAAGAATTATCGGATAAGCTGTCCCGCCTGATTCAGGGAGACAGAAACCTTCCCGGTGTATACATCGGTTACAAGAATATGAAGGAAATGCTGCCTGCTCATAAAGAAGAGCTGAATCAACAAGCAGCCGCTCTGATTAAGCAGCGTTTACGTACGCAAGATGAACGGATCACATGGCTGCATCGCGCAGCCGAATTATTTGTGCAAGGAGCCGTTATCGATTGGCGCGCGCTTTATTCCGGTGAAACTGTACAAAAGACACCATTGCCCCTGTATCCGTTTGAACGGAGCCGATGCTGGGCTGAAGCTGACCAATTGCGCTTAAACGAGGGCGAAAAGAGAGGAGAAGCGGCATTGAATATCAATCAATCGAAGGCGCATATTGAATCCTTCCTGAAAACTGTAATCAGCAATGCTTCAGGGATCAGGGGAGAGGAACTCGATCTGAATGCTCATTTTATCGGGCTCGGAATGGATTCTATCATGCTGTCACAGGTCAAAAAAGCCATCGCGGACGAATTTGGGGTAGACATCCCGATGGATCGTTTTTTTGATACGTTGACCAACCTTCAAAGTGTCATAGATTACTTGGCTGATACCGTTCCATCGTCCTTTGCATCCGCTCCGCCTCAAGAGAATGTTCCGGTGCAGGAAAAACAGGTCATTTCAGAAGCTCAGCCTGAATCGGATCGCAGAGATGGTCATCAAGAGCATACGCTCGAAAAAATAATCGCATCTCAAAATCAATTAATTCAGGATGCCTTGCAAGCTCAATTAAATAGCTTTAATTTGCTGAGAAACAGCGGACATCATTCCGATGAGAAAGAATACGCTAAAGCGCAAGAGAAATCAATTCCTTCTGTCAAGCAGGGGCCTCCGACCGTCAATGCAGAACAGAAAGCGGCTCAAGAAGCGAAACCCTATGTTCCTTTCCAGCCTCAGAACCTGAATGATCAGGGACACTATACCGCACGGCAAAAACAATACTTAGAAGATTTCATCAAGAAATACGCAGATAAAACGAAAGGTTCCAAACAATATACGGACAACACCCGATTTGCTCATGCAAACAACCGCAATTTGTCCAGCTTCCGTTCGTATTGGAAGGAAATCGTATACCCGATTATCGCCGAACGTTCTGACGGTTCTAAAATGTGGGATATTGACGGAAATGAATATATCGATATCACCATGGGATTCGGGGTTAACCTTTTCGGGCATCATCCTTCCTTTATTACACAGGTTATCGATGATTCAACCCGTTCATCATTGCCTCCGCTCGGCCCGATGTCAGATGTCGCCGGTGAAGTTGCCGACCGGATCCGCACATGTACCGGAGTGGAAAGGGTCGCTTTCTATAATTCCGGAACAGAGGCCGTCATGGTTGCCCTGCGTTTGGCGCGGGCGGCAACAGGAAGAAAGAAAGTCGTGGCGTTCTCAGGATCTTATCACGGGACGTTTGACGGCGTATTAGGGGTTGCCGGCACAAAAGGCGGGGCTGCGTCTGCGAATCCGCTGGCTCCGGGCATACTGCAGAGCTTTATGGATGATTTGATTATTTTACATTACAACAATCCCGATTCGCTGGATGTGATCCGCAGTCTTGGTGATGAATTGGCAGCCGTACTGGTGGAACCGGTACAAAGCCGCAGACCGGATTTGCAGCCGCAGGCATTTTTGAAAGAATTGCGGGCGATCACGCAGCAATCCGGAACAGCTCTGATTATGGATGAAATTATTACCGGATTTCGGATCGGTCTTGGCGGCGCACAGGAATGGTTCGGCATTCAGGCTGATTTAGTGACCTACGGAAAAATCATCGGCGGCGGACAGCCGTTAGGGGTAGTTGCCGGAAAAGCTGAGTTCATGAATGCGATCGACGGGGGTACCTGGCAGTATGGGGACGATTCCTACCCGCAAGACGAGGCGAAACGCACGTTTGTGGCCGGCACCTTCAATACTCACCCGCTTACCATGAGGATGTCATTAGCCGTCCTTCGCCATTTACAAACCGAGGGAGAACATCTGTATGAGCAGCTTAATCAAAAAACAGCCTACCTGGTCGATGAGCTGAATCGCTGCTTCGAACAAGCGCAAGTGCCTATCCGCATGGTTCGATTCGGTTCTTTATTCCGGTTTGTCTCATCGCTTGATAATGACTTGTTCTTTTACCATCTCAACTATAAAGGGGTCTATGTATGGGAGGGACGCAACTGCTTCTTGTCTGTGGCGCATACCGCGGATGATATCGAAAATATTATTCAAGCGGTGAAAGACACGGTGGAGGATCTTCGCCGAGGCGGATTTATTCCGGAAGGCCCGGATTCCCCTGATGGCGGAGGTCGTAAAAAGTCCGGGACGCGCGAGCTTTCACCTGAACAAAAGCAGTTGGTTATGGCATCCCATTACGGGAATGAAGCTTCCGCCGCTTTAAACCAGTCCATTATGCTGAAAGTGAAGGGCGAACTGCAGTATACATCATTAAAACAAGCCGTCCGGCATATCGTTGACCGTCATGAAGCTTTACGTACGGTGATTCATCCCGATGACGAGGAACAGCAAGTGCAGGAACGGATGAATATAGATATACCTGTCATTGATTTTACCGGTCTCCCGCATGAACATCGGGAGCCGGAAATCCAAAAATGGCTGACAGAAGATGCCAAGCGGCCGTTTCATTTCCATGAACAAAAGCCTTTGTTTAGAATCCATGTGCTTACATCGGCTCACAATGAACATCTGATTGTGCTCACGTTCCATCATATCATTGCCGATGGATGGTCAATCGCCGTTTTTGTTCAAGAACTGGAGAGCAACTACGCGGCAATAGTACAAGGAAAACCGATTTCGCCGAAAGAGGCAGATGTTTCGTTTCGCCAATACTTAGACTGGCAGCAGGAACAGATTGACAGCGGCCAGTATGAAGAAGGGGTCCGTTATTGGAGGCGTCATTTCTCTGAACCGATACAGCAGCCAATTCTGCCGAGCACAGCTTCTGTCCGTTATCCGAACGGGTATGAGGGAGACCGGTGTACCGTCAGGCTTGGACGGCCATTGAGCGAGGCTTTAAGGTCATTAAGCATTCAGATGAAAAATAGCGTATTTGTGACGATGCTGGGTGCATTTCATCTTTTTCTGCACCGGCTTACCAAACAGTCAGGCCTTGTGATCGGGATCCCCGCTGCAGGTCAATCGCATATGAAACAGCATGATCTGATTGGAAATTGCGTCAATATGATTCCGGTGAAGAACACGTCTTCTTCAGAAAGCACTTTATCCGGTTATCTTGGCAGCATGAAAGAAAGCGTGAATCTTGCAATGCGGCACCAAGCCGTCCCGATGACACTGGTGGCCAGAGAGCTTCCGCACGATCAAGTACCCGATATGCGTATTATCTTTAATTTAGACAGACCTTTTCGAAAGCTGCATTTCGGAAAGGCGGAGGCGGAGCCCGTAGCATACCCGGTAAAATGCACCCTGTACGATTTATTTCTTAACATAACAGACGCGCATCAAGAATATGTTCTTGATTTCGACTTTAATACGAACGTCATCAGTCCGGAAATCATGAAAAAGTGGGGAGCGGGTTTTACAAAATTGCTGCAAAAAATGGTTGAGGGAGATTCAATCCCTCTTGACGCCATGATGATTTTTTCCGATGAAGAACAGCACGATTTACAAGCACTTTACGCCGAACACCAGAAGCGGGTTTCTTCAATAGGAAGCAATACGGCAAATTTTACTGAAGCCTACGAGGCGCCGGTAAATGAAACGGAGCGGCAGCTGGCGCGGATTTGGGAGGAACTTTTCGGCCTTGAACGGGTCGGCAGATCAGACCGCTTCCTGGCTCTGGGAGGAAACTCACTCCAGGCGACGCTTATGCTTTCCAAAGTTCAGAAGACATTTCATCAAAAGGTTTCCATCGGACAATTTTTCAATCACCAGACTGTTAAGGAATTAGCACATTTCATTCAGAACGAAACGAAAGTCGTACACCTCCCGATGAAGGCTGCCGAGAAAAAAGCGTATTACCCGACATCGCCGGCACAGCAAAGAGTATATTTCCTGCACCAACTGGAACCGGATCAGCTGGCGCAAAATATGTTCGGCCACATATCAATAACAGGGAAGTACGATGAGCAAGCCCTGATCTCATCTCTTCAACAAGTGATGCAGCGGCACGAAGCGTTTCGCACGTATTTCGACATTATAGATGGCGATATCGTTCAGAAACTTGAAAACGAAGTTGATTTTAACGTTCATGTCCGGACAATGAGCCGGGATGAATTTGATGCCTATTCAGACCGGTTTGTAAAACCGTTCCGCCTGGACCAAGCTCCGTTAGTTCGTGCGGAGCTGATCAAGATTGAAAACGAGCAGGCCGAACTGCTCATCGATATGCATCATATCATTTCGGACGGTTATTCCGTCAACATCCTTACAAATGAATTGCTGGCTTTATATCATCAGAAACCATTACCGGACATTGAATTTGAATATAAAGATTTCGCAGAATGGCAAAACCAACGGCTGAATGACGATGCCATGAAGCGGCAGGAGACATATTGGCTGGAACAATTTCAAGACGAAATTCCCATCCTTGACCTGCCGACAGACGGTTCAAAAGCGGCAGAACGGTCTTCTGAGGGACAGCGCGTGACATGCTCCTTACAGCCGGATGTCATCCGTTCGCTTCAAGACTTGGCACAAAAGGCGGAAACGACTCTCTATACGGTGCTTCTGGCCGCCTATAATGTGCTGCTTCATAAATATACGGGACAAGAAGACATTGTCGTTGGCACGCCTGCTTCAGGAAGAAATCATCCGGATATCGAAAAGATCATCGGTATTTTCATACAAACCATTGGAATCCGGACGAAGCCGCACGCCAATAGAACGTTTACGGATTATCTGGAAGAAGTAAAGCGGCAGACGCTTGACGCTTTCGAAAACCAAGACTATCCATTCGACCGGCTTGTGGAGAAATTAAATGTACAGCGGGAAACAACCGGAAAGTCTCTGTTTAATACGATGTTTGTGTTTCAAAACATTGAATTTCATGAAATCCGGCACAATGAATGTACATTTAAAGTGAAAGAACGAAATCCAGGGGTCTCTTTATATGATTTGATGCTCACGATCGAAGATGCCGGTCAACAGATAGAGATGCATTTTGATTATAAACCGGGACGATTCACAAAAGACACCATTGAACAGATCACCAGACACTATACCGCCATTTTAAACAGCCTTGCTGAGCAGCCGGAGATGACATTGTCTTCTGTTCCTATGCTGTCTGAAACCGAACGTCATCAACTGCTGACGGAGTGTAATGGCACAAAGACGCCGTATCCGCATAAGGAAACGGTATATCGGTGGTTTGAAATGCAGGCGGAACAGAGTCCCGATCATGAAGCCGTTATTTTTGGCAATGAGCGGTATACGTACAGACAGCTCAATGAACGGGCGAACCGAT
The DNA here is from genome assembly GCF_001975995.1 of Bacillus sp. GZB. Classification (NCBI taxonomy): domain Bacteria; kingdom Bacillati; phylum Bacillota; class Bacilli; order Caryophanales; family Bacillaceae; genus Bacillus; species Bacillus sp. GZB. Next base: position 1,139,677 of record NZ_MTQG01000010.1, on the reverse strand, counting down.
TGGCGCGGACGTTACGGACAAAAGGCGTACAGGCGGATCAATTCGTTGCTATCATCTGCCCGCATCGGATCGAGCTGATTGTCGGAATTTTGGCTGTTCTGAAAGCCGGCGGCGCATACGTGCCCATTGATCCTGAATATCCGGAAGATCGGATTCAATATATGCTGAGAGATTCAAGAGCGGAGGTTGTGTTGACACAGCGCAGCCTGCTGGATCACTTACCGTATGATGGTGACATTGTGCTTTTGGATGAGGAAAACTCATACCATGAGGATCACTCGAATCTTGAATCGGACAGCGATGCGCATGATTTGGCCTACATGATCTATACGTCAGGTTCCACGGGAAATCCAAAAGGTGTACTCATTGAGCATCAGGGGCTGGCCAATTATATTTGGTGGGCGAAAGAGGTTTATGTAAGAGGTGAGAAAACCAACTTCCCATTATACTCTTCCATCTCTTTCGATCTGACTGTGACCTCGATATTTACACCGCTGGTTACGGGAAATACCATCATTGTCTTTGACGGCGAAGACAAAAGCGCTGTGCTTTCTGAGATTATGCGGGACTCAAGAATAGACATGATCAAATTAACCCCGGCACATCTGCACGTCATCAAGGAGATGAATATCGCTGGCGGCACCGCAATACGGAAAATGATTGTCGGCGGAGAAAATTTAAGCACCCGTCTGGCCAAAAGTGTCAGCGAGCAGTTTAAAGGCCGGCTGGACATTTTCAATGAATACGGACCGACGGAAGCTGTCGTCGGATGTATGATTTATCACTTCGACGCAGAACGGGACAAGCGGGAATTTGTACCGATCGGCACTCCGGCTGCCAACACGGATATTTATGTGGCCGATGCAAGCAGAAACCTGGTTCCAATCGGGGTAATCGGCGAAATATATATCAGCGGACCGGGTGTTGCCAGAGGGTATTGGAACCGCCCGGATTTAACGGCAGAGAAATTTGTTGAAAACCCGTATGTCCCGGGAGCGAAGATGTACAAATCAGGGGATTTGGCTAAGCGATTGAAGGACGGAAATCTTGTATATATTGGGCGCGTTGATGAACAAGTCAAAATCAGGGGACACCGAATCGAGCTTGGTGAAATTGAAGCAGCAATGCATAACGCGGAAGCGGTGCAAAAAGCCGCGGTTACAGTGAAAGAAGAAGAAGACGGCTTAAAACAATTATGTGCGTATTACGTAAGCGACAAGCCTATAGCGGCTGCTCAGCTTAGGGAACAATTGTCATCGGAGCTTCCGGACTACATGGTTCCGACCTATTTTGTCCATCTGGAGCATATGCCGTTAACATCCAACGGGAAAATAAACCGTAAGGCACTGCCTGCACCGGAAGCGAGTCTGCAGCAGACAGCTGAATATGTTCCGCCGGGTAATGAGACGGAGTCCAAACTGACAGATTTATGGAAGGAAGTGCTCGGAATAAGCCATGCGGGGATCAAACATAATTTCTTTGATCTCGGAGGCAACTCCATCCGAGCGGCTGCCTTAGCCGCCAGAATTCACAAAGAGCTGGATGTGAATCTGTCTCTCAAAGACATATTCAAGTTTCCTACCATTGAACAATTGGCTGACAAGGCGTTACACATGGACAAAAATCGATATGTACCGATTCCGGCTGCAAAGGAAATGCCATATTATCCGGTTTCTTCAGCTCAGAGGCGGATGTATTTGTTAAGTCACACAGAAGGCGGCGAGCTGACTTACAATATGACGGGTGCCATGAATGTGGAAGGGACGATCGATCCCGAACGGTTAAACGCCGCTTTCCGAAAATTAATCGCGCGTCATGAAGCGTTGCGTACCAGCTTTGATTTATATGAAGGCGAGCCGGCACAGCGTATTCATCAGAACGTCGACTTTACGATAGAACGAATTCAAGCTAGCGAAGAAGAGGCGGAAGACCGTGTGCTTGATTTCATCAAAGCGTTTGACTTAGCCAAGCCGCCGCTGATGCGGGCCGGACTGATTGAAATTGAACCTGCGCGGCACGTGCTTGTGGTTGATATGCATCATATCATTTCTGACGGCGTGTCCGTCAATATTCTGATGAAAGATTTAAGCCGAATCTACGAGGGGAACGAACCGGACCCGCTCTCTATTCAATATAAAGACTTTGCAGTTTGGCAGCAATCGGACATTCAGAAACGGAACATCAAGAACCAGGAAGCGTATTGGCTGGATCAGTTTCACGGTGATATTCCTGTACTGGATATGCCTGCGGATTATGAGAGACCTGCCATACGCGATTACGAAGGCGAATCATTTGAATTTCTTATACCCGAACACTTGAAACAGCGTTTAAGCCAAATGGAAGAAGACACAGGAGCAACACTGTATATGATTTTATTGGCAGCCTATACGATTCTTTTATCCAAGTACAGCGGACAAGAAGATATTATCGTAGGAACGCCATCTGCCGGGCGGACTCATTTAGATGTAGAGCCGGTCGTGGGAATGTTCGTCAATACGTTAGTCCTTCGCAATCACCCGGCGGGCCGTAAAACATTTGATGCCTACTTAAATGAAGTAAAAGAAAACATGCTGAACGCTTATAAAAATCAAGACTATCCGTTGGAAGAATTAATTCAGCATCTGCATCTTCCAAAAGATTCAAGCCGCAATCCTTTATTCGATACGATGTTTGTGCTGCAAAATCTTGATCATGCTGAATTGACTTTCGATTCCCTTCAAATCAAGCCGTATCCATTTCATCATCCGGTTGCGAAATTCGATTTGACCTTGTCGATTCAGGCGGACCGCGACAACTATCACGGACTGTTTGAATATTCGAAAAAACTGTTTAAGAAAAGCAGAATCGAGGTTTTATCAAACGATTACTTACACATCCTATCGGCGATTTTGGAACAGCCAAGCATTCTAATCGAACATATCGGATTGAGCGGCAGCAATGAGGAAGAAGAGAACGCGCTTGATTCTATTCAATTGAACTTTTAGGGAAAAGCATTATTTCTTTAAATTATATAAAATGAGGTGCTCCAATGTCGGTATTTAAAACTCAAGAAACGTACTGGGAAAACCTGTTTGATGAAGAAGACGGCCTAAGCGCATTCCCTTACTTTAAAGCAGCGGATAAAGCGTCGTTGGCCCGTACCGGCTACCAGGAAAAATGCATCTGCCGTTCCTTATCTCCGGAAGTATCTCAAAGAATCATGACAATGGCGAATCATTCCGATATGGCGGCCTATCTGATTTTATTGGCGGGTATTGAATGCTTGTTATATAAATATACGGATCGAACGAGCCTGATTCTTGGCATTCCAACGGTATCGAAGCAAAAAGCCGGCCAGTCAGCCGTTAACAACATTGTCCTCTTAAAAAATACGCTTTCAAATGAGAGCACATTTAAAACCGTATTCGGGCAGCTGAAAGAAGCCGTTAATGATTCTCTGAAAAATCAAAACCTGCCGTTTAGAAAAATGGTCCGGCATCTGAGCGTGCAATACAATGACAAGCATATGCCTTTGATTCATACCGTCGTTTCGCTTAACGAAATTCATTCCTTGCAATTTAAAGAAGATACTGCAACCGATACGCTGTTTCACTTTGACTTGGAGAACAACGGGATTCATTTGAAGCTTTTTTATAACGGCAATCTGTACGATGAGCGCCATATCAATCAAATTGTATCCCATTTGGATCAGCTGCTGTCTGTGATCCTGTTTCAGCCTCAAGCCGCGATCCATACGGCAGAGATCTTACCGGAAGCGGAAAAACAGAAGCTATTGTTTGATTTTAATGACACCGTCAGAGATTTCTCCGGGAGCAGAACAGTCTATCAATTATTTGAAGAGCAGGCAGAAAGAACGCCTGAGCATACGGCCGTCAAGTTTAAAAACGACCATTTGACGTACAGGGAACTGAATGAGAAGGCGAGCCGTTTGGCAAGAACATTGCGTAATAGCGGAGTTCAACCCGATACGTTAGTCGCCATTCTCGCTGATCGTTCTTTAGAGATGATCGTATCCATTATAGCTGTTTGGAAGGCAGGGGGCGCTTATGTGCCCCTGGATCCTGAATATCCAAAAGAGCGGCTTCAATATTTGCTTCATGATGCGGATGCAGACGTTCTCCTTGTTCAGCGTCATTTAAAAAACAGTCTCGCCTTTGACGGCCCGGTGATCGATTTGAATGATGAAACATCATACCATGCCGATTGCTCATTGTTATCACCAGTAGCGGGACACAGCCATTTAGCCTATGTCATTTATACGTCGGGTACAACAGGAAAGCCGAAAGGAGTCATGGTTGAACACAGCGGCATTGTGAATTCGCTCCAATGGAAGAAGGCGTTTTTCAAGCATTCCCCGGCGGATCGCGTGCTTGTCTTGTACCCGTATGTTTTTGATGCGTTCATTTTAAACTTCTTCGGCCCGCTCATCTCAGGAGCAACTTTGCACCTTTTGCCTAATGAAGAGAATAAAGAAACTTTCGCCATTCAAAATGCCATAAAACAAGATAGAATTACCCATTTCTCAACTTCTCCCCGTCTTCTGAAAACGATGATCGAACAGATGAACAGAGAGGACTTCATCCATGTTCAGCATGTTGTTGTAGGCGGTGAGCAGCTGGAAACAGATACAGTTGAGAAGCTGCATTCTCTGCAGCCTCGCATTCGGATCAATAATGAATACGGACCGACAGAAAACAGCGTGGTATCTACATTTCACCCTGTTCAGTCCGCTGATGAACAGATCACAATCGGCAGCCCGGTGGCCAACCATCAAGCTTATATTTTAGGAGCGCACCATCAAATCCAGCCGATCGGCGTACCGGGAGAGCTGTATGTCGGAGGAGCGGGAGTGGCCCGCGGCTACCTCAATCGGCCTGAATTGACGGAGGAAAAATTTGTGGAGCATCTGCATGTCCCTGGTCAAAAGATGTATAAGACGGGGGATCTCGCCAGATGGATGCCAGATGGACGGATTGAATATTTAGGGCGGATTGATCATCAAGTAAAAATTCGCGGCTACCGGATTGAGATCGGCGAGGTAGAGGCAGCCATGTTCAATCTGGAAAACGTTCGTGAAGCCGCAGTCGTCGCGCAGGAAGACGCAGACGGGGCCAAACAATTGTATGCCTATTATGTCGGCGAGCCTTCTTTGACCGCTGCGCAGTTCAGAGAAGACTTATCCCGGGAACTGCCGAATTATATGATTCCCTCCCGCTTTATCCCTTTGGAACGCATTCCGCTCACTTCCAATGGGAAGATTGATCTGAAAGCTTTGCCTGCTGCTGACGAAAATACGCGGGCGGAAAACGAATACATAGCCCCGCGGAATACAATAGAAGAACTGCTGGCGTCCATCTGGCAAGAAGTATTAGGAGCAGAACGTATAGGAATTCTGGATAATTTCTTTGATTTTGGCGGAGATTCGATTAAATCAATTCAGGTGTCATCCAGATTGTATCAAGCCGGATACAAGGTTGATATGAAGCATTTGTTTAAACACCCCTCGATTGCTGAACTTAGTCAGTTTGTAGCGCCGGTCAGCAGGGTGGCTGATCAAGGAGAAGTGAATGGCGGAACCAAGCTGACCCCGATACAGCATTGGTTTTTTGAGCAAAAAATGCCGCATGCACACCATTACAATCAGGCCGTCATGTTATATTCGGCGGAAGGCTTTAAAGAGGGCCCGCTTCGCCGGACGATGGAACGGATCGCGTCGCATCACGATGCCTTGAGGATGATTTTTGAAAAAACGCCGGATGGATACGCTCCGCGAATTACAGGAACAGATGAAAGTGAACTATACCATCTGGAAGTGATGAATTATAAAGGGGAAACCGATCCGGCTCAAGCGATTGCCGATAAAGCGAATGAGATTCAAAGCAGCATGGTATTAGACAAAGGGCCATTGATGAAGCTCGGTTTGTTCCAATGTCCGGACGGAGATCATTTGCTGATTGCAATTCATCATTTGCTGATTGACGGAGTATCCTGGCGTATTTTACTCGAAGATTTTGCAAGCGGATATGAGCAGGCAGAACGCGGACAAACGATCCAGCTCCCGCAAAAAACAGACTCGTTTCCATTCTGGGCCGATCAATTGTCCAAATATGCGGCGGAAACCGATATGGAAGAGGAGATTGCGTATTGGACTGAGCTTTCAAGTATAAAGCCTCAGCCATTGCCTAAGGACACTATCAGCGAAGGATCGTTATTAAGAGACAGCGAAGAAGTGACGATTCAATGGACAAAAGAGGAAACGGAGCAATTAATAAAACATGCGAACCGCGCCTACAACACGGATATCAACGATCTGCTGCTGACTTCGTTAGGGCTGGCTGTTCACAAGTGGACAGGCACGGAAGACATTGTCGTGAATTTGGAAGGCCACGGGAGAGAACCGATTATTCCGGATGCTGACATTTCCCGCACGATAGGATGGTTCACAAGCCAGTACCCTGTCGTCCTGAGGATGGAAGCCGGAAAAAACCTGTCGCAGCGGATCAAGATCGTGAAAGAAGGGTTGCGCCGCATCCCTGACAAAGGAATGAATTACAGCATCATCAAATATATATCCGGGCATCCGGAAGCCGACAGCCTGCAGCTGAATCCGGAGATATCGTTTAACTATTTGGGACAATTTGACCAAGACCTGAAGCACCAGGCTTTACGCATCTCGCCTTTTTCCACAGGGTTATCAATGAACGAAAACCAAGAGAGAACGGCCGTGCTTGATTTGAACGGCATGATTGCCGAAGGGACATTATCACTGACACTGAGCTACAGCAGCAAACAATACGAAAGATCTACTATGGCGCAATTTGCCCGGGGGTTGAAAGAAAGTCTGCAAGAAGTCATTGCGCATTGCGTGAGCCGGCAGCAGACTTCTCTCACACCAAGTGACATCCTGTTAAAAGACATCTCAATCGACGAACTGGAACAGCTTTTGGAGCAGACGCGTGAATTAGGCGAAGCGGAAAATATTTATCCATTAACGCCGATGCAGAAGGGCATGCTGTTTCACAGCTTATTTGATCCGAATTCAGGTGCTTATTTTCAGCAAACGATGTTTGATCTGCATGGTGATCTGGAGATTGATTCATTTTCAAAAAGCTTGGACGGCTTATCGCAAAAATATGATATTTTCCGCACGAATTTTTACAGAGGCTGGAAGGATCAGCCGCTCCAAATTATATTCAAAACGAAAAAAATCGGTTTTCAATTCAATGACATACGAGAGATGAAGGAATCACAAAAAGAAGCGATGATTCAGGAATATGCCAGAGAAGATAAGATGCGGGGGTTCGACTTAGAAAAAGGCGCGTTAATGCGGTTATTCATCCTTCGTACGGATGAAAAGACATACCGTTTTATCTGGAGTTTCCACCATATTTTGATGGACGGCTGGTGCCTGCCGCTGATTACAAAAGAAATATTCGAGAATTACTTTGCCTTGCTTCAGCAAAAGCAGCCTGAACAATCATCAATTACTCCGTACAGTCAATATATTGAATGGCTCGGCCGGCAAGATGCGAAAGAGGCCGCGGCTTATTGGGATCAGTACTTGGAGGGATATGAGGAGCAAACCAGCCTTCCTAAGGATCACCATGCAGCGGAAGACGGACGATACGTTCCTGAAAAAGTGACATGTGGCATAAGCTCCGATCTCACTTCGAAAATGAAGCGGACGGCAGGCAAGCATCATGTCACGCTGAACACGCTGCTGCAGACGGCATGGGCGGTTTTGCTGCAGAAATATAACCGAAGCCGGGACGTTGTGTTTGGAAGTGTTGTATCCGGAAGACCTGCTGGCATTCCAAACGTGGAAACCATGATCGGCTTATTCATTAACACCATTCCCGTCCGGTTCCGATGTGAAGCCGGGACAACGTTTGCTGAGCTTATGAAAGAGGCGCAGGAAAGGGCTGTAGCGTCTCAACAATTTGAGACGCACCCGCTGTACGATATTCAAGCGCGTACAACGCAAAAGCAAGATTTAATTACACATTTAATGATATTCGAAAATTATCCGGTTGATCAGTATATGGAAAGTATAGGCCGCCAGAACGGAACATCCATCAAAATTTCCAACGTACAAATGCAAGAACAGACCAACTACGATTTTAATTTGACCGTTATACCGGGTGACGAGATGAACATCTCTTTTGAATACAATGCAAATGTGTATGATCGGGCAAGCATAGAGCGGGTTCGGGAACATTTCATGCAAATCCTGCATCAAGTCGTGACAAATGCGGATATCCGGGTGGATCAAGCGGAATTGTTAACGGAAGGCGAAAGAAGAACCCTTCTGCAGACGCTTAACGACACGGCCGCGCCGTTTCCGCAGACGCCGGTTCATCAATTATTTGAAGAGCAATCGCAGCGTACGCCCAATCAAGCAGCCGTCATTGATAAGGACAGGCAGCTGACGTACGGAGAGCTCAATAAGCGGGCCAACCGACTGGCGCGAACGTTAAGGGCGAAAGGAGTGCAGACGGATCAGCCTGTAGCCATCATCACAAGAAACAGCATCGAATCGGTGGTCGGAATCCTTGCCGTTTTAAAATCAGGCGGAGCCTATGTCCCTATAGATCCGGAATATCCGCAAGACCGCATCCGGTATATGCTGGATGACTCCCAAGCCGGAATCGTTTTAATGCAGCGGGATGTCAGGAAACAGCTTGCCTATGAAGGCGCCACGGTTTTACTTGATGATGAAAGTTCTTATCACCAAGATGGCTCTGACCTTGCTCCGATAAATGATGCGAGCCATTTGGCATATGTCATTTATACGTCAGGTTCCACAGGCCGGCCAAAAGGCGTACTAATCGAGCACCAAGGCTTGACCAATTATATTTGGTGGGCGAAAGAGGTTTATGTAAAAGGCGAGAAAGCCAACTTCCCATTGTATTCGTCAATTTCTTTTGATCTGACGGTGACTTCTATTTTCACGCCGCTTGTCACAGGAAATGCAATCATCGTCTATGACGGAGAGGATAAAACAGCTCTGCTTGAATCGATTGTGCGGGACCCGAGGGTGGATATCATTAAATTGACCCCGGCCCATTTGCAGGTTTTGAAAGAAATGAACATTGCCGATCAAACGGCTGTCAGAAGAATGATTGTGGGCGGGGAAAACTTAAGCACCCGGTTAGCCCGCAGCATTCATGAACAGTTCGAAGGCCGGATTGAAATATGCAATGAGTACGGACCGACGGAAACCGTTGTCGGCTGCATGATCTACCGTTACGATGCCGCAAAGGACAGACGGGAATCGGTACCGATCGGAACCGCTGCGGCAAACACGAGCATTTACGTTCTTGATGAGAATATGAAACCCGCACCGATCGGAGTGCCGGGAGAGATCTATATCAGCGGCGCCGGTGTGGCAAGAGGATATTTGAACCGTCCCGAATTAACGGCGGAGAAATTTGTCGATGACCCGTTTGAACCCGGAGCGAAGATGTATAAGACCGGAGATTTGGCGAAGTGGCTGGCGGACGGAAACATTGAATATGCGGGCAGAATAGATGAACAAGTGAAAATCAGAGGCTATCGTATCGAATTAGGCGAGATCGAGGCGGCACTGCTTCAAGAAGAAGCGATCAAGGAAGCTGTCGTTACAGCCAGAGAGGACGTCCACGGGTTTAAACAATTGTGTGCATATTACGTGAGCGGCGGGCAAACAACGGCAGCCCGGCTCAGGAAACAATTGTCTCAAACCCTTGCAAGTTATATGGTTCCGGCTTATTTTATTGAGCTTGATGAAATGCCTTTAACTTCTAACGGAAAAATAAACAGAAAAGGGCTGCCGGCTCCGGATTTCGAACTGCAGGACAGAGCAGAGTATAAAGCTCCCCGAACAAAAGCTGAAGAAATATTAGTTTCTGCCTGGGAATCGGTATTAGGCGCTGAAAACGTCAGTATTCTTGATAATTTCTTTGACCTTGGCGGAGATTCCATTAAATCCATTCAAGTATCCTCCAGATTAAATCAGCAAGGATACAAAATGGAAATCAAAGACTTGTTTCAATATGCAACAATTGCTGAATTGAGTCCGCATATCAAGCAGAATCTGCGTATAGCCGATCAAGGTGAGGTCAAAGGAAAAGTCAGCCTGACTCCTATTCAGCATTGGTTTTTCGAACAAACAACAACAGATCAGCATTATTATAATCAAGCCGTCATGCTGCATGCGCCGGAAGGTTTTCAGGAAACGCCGCTTCGTCAAACCCTGCAAAAGCTTGCAGAACATCACGATGCGCTCCGGATGACGTTCCGGACTACGGAAAATGGCTGTGAGGCACAGAATGAAGAAATCGCCCAAAGCGGACTGTACCGCTTAGAAGTCCTGAATCTGAAAGAAGATTCCGATCCGGGGCGTACAATTGAAGCCAAGGCTGATGAGATACAAAGCAGTATGCGTTTAAGTGATGGGCCGTTAATGAAAGCCGGGTTGTTTCAATGCGCAAATGGAGATCATCTGCTCATTGCCATCCATCATTTGATTATAGACGGGATTTCATGGCGCATTTTACTGGAAGATATCGTTAGCGGCTACAAGCAGGCCGAGAACGGGCGAGTGATTCAACTGCCGCAAAAAACAGACTCTTTCCAATTATGGGCTAAGAGACTGTCAGAATACGCGCAAAGTGAAACCATAAAACAAGAACAGGAATATTGGACAAAGATCGAACAAACCGAAGTCAAACCGCTGCCTAAAGATTTTCATGAAACCCATACAACTGCAAAAGACAGTGAAACAGCAACTGTGGAATGGACGAAAGAGGAAACGGATCTGCTATTAAAACAAGCGAATCGCGCTTATAACACGGAAATAAACGATTTGCTTTTAACTTCTCTGGGTCTTTCCATATCGCATTGGTCAGGACTGGAACAAATTCCGATTCATTTAGAGGGACACGGCCGAGAACAGGTTATACAAGATATAGATATCTCCCGCACGGTCGGGTGGTTTACAAGTCTGTATCCGGTTGTGCTGCACGCACAGCCGGGCAAAGAAATCTCTGATTATATCAAGACGACCAAAGAAGGATTGCGTCAAATTCCGCATAAAGGGATCGGATATGGAATAGCAAGGTACTTAAGCGGCGGAATGCCATCGAAACTCAATCCTGAGATCAGCTTTAACTACCTTGGACAGTTTGACCAAGATTTACAGCAGCATGGGGTTCAATTATCTTCTTATTCTTGCGGTTCAGACTCAAGCGAAAATCAAGAAAGACCGTATGTATTGAATATAAACGGAATGATCACAGAGGGCCGGCTGAAGCTTACGATCAGCTACAGCAGCAAACAGTACGCAAAAGAAACGATCATGCGGTTATCGGAAACGATTCAAAGCCGCCTGCGGACCATCATTACGCATTGCGTTCATAAAGAACAATCGGAACTGACGCCAAGCGATATTTTGTTAAAGGGCATGTCCATTGACGAATTGGATCAGCTCCTCATTCAACTGCCGCATGCAGGTGAGGTTGAAAACGTGTATCCGCTCACTCCGATGCAGAAAGGAATGCTCTTCCACAGCCTGCTGGACGAGGCCTCAAGTTCTTATTTTGAACAAGCATCGTTTGATTTGCAGGGAGAGTTAAAGATTGATTGGTTTAAAGCAAGCCTTGAACGATTATTTGAAACATACGCCGTGCTCAGAACCCGTTTTTACAGCGGCTGGAACGATACTCCTTTACAAATTGTCTATAAAACGCAAACACCGCAAATTCATTTTACAGATTTGCGTGACATAGAGGAGCACCTGCGAGAGGATGTAACCGCAGCCTATCAAACAGAAGACAAGGCAAAAGGATTTGACTTGGCTCTGGATCCGCTGATGCGCATAGCGATTTTCCGGATGGAAGACCGCAAATATCATTTGATTTGGAGCTTCCATCATATTGTGATGGATGGCTGGTGCCTGTCTCTTATCACGAAGGAAGTGTTTGATCATTATCGCGCCTTACAGGAAGGCAGGGAACCAGAACCGTCATCGGCAGCTCCTTACAGCGACTATATCGAGTGGCTTGACCGCCAAGATCAGGGAGCGGCAAAGCGGTACTGGAGCGGGTATCTTGAAGGATATAAAGGTGAAACCACGCTTCTTCATAAAATAGAGCAGCATGAACAAAAAGAATACGCCTATGCCAATGTGATCTGCCGATTTGATCACGAACAGACAAAACAATTACAGCAGATCGCAAATCAGCATCAGGTTACATTAAATACATTGATCCAAACGTTATGGGGAGTTTTATTACAGAAATACAGCGGGTCCGCAGACGTTGTCTTCGGCAGTGTCGTGTCGGGAAGGCCGGCGGAAATTCCTGATGTGGAACAGATGATCGGCCTGTTCATCAATACGATTCCGGTTCGCATCCGCTGCGATGAGGACAGCACTTTTGCTGATACGATGCAAATGGTTCAACAAAACGCGCTGGCTTCCCAATCGTACGATACCTATCCTTTATACGAAATTCAGGCCCAAACGGAACAAAAGCAAAACTTAATTGATCATATCATGATCTTTGAAAATTATCCGATAGGGCAGCAGGTCGAAGAGGGCCATGATGCTGCGGATTTAAATATCGTGAATTTCCATATAGAAGAACATACCCATTACGATTTTAATGTAGTTGTCATCCCTGGCGAACAACTCACCGTTCATTTTAGTTTTAACCGAAATGAATATGAACAATCAGAGGCAGAGCGGATTCGCGGACATTTTGAACAGCTTATGCAGCAAGTATTGCAGCTGCCGTCTGTCAAAATAGAAGAAATGGAACTTCTGACGCAGCAGGAAAAAGAACAGCTGCTCACTCCGCTTTCCGGGGGAACAGAGAAGCCTGAATACGAAACGATTCATACTATGTTTGAACGCCAGGCGGCACAAACGCCGCAAGAAATCGCAATTCAATACGAAGGGGCGGAGATTTCTTACAAAGAGCTGAACGAAACGGCCAATAAACTGGCGCGGATTCTCCGAAAGCGAGGTGTGAAGCATCAAGAGCCGGTGGCTGTGATCGCCGGGCGTTCACCATCATTAGCGGTTGCTGTTTTAGGCATTTTAAAAGGGGGCGGTGCCATTGTTCCGATTGATCCGAGCCATCCTGCCGAACGAATCCGCTATATCATTGAAAACAGCAGCTGCACTCATGTTGTAACAGAGAAAGACCGGTCAGTCCCCGAGGCAGCAACGCAGATTGTCACATTCATAGAAGAAGCGGAGACAGAACCGGACGGGAGCAATGTGCAGACGATAAACACGGCGGAGGATCTGCTTTACGTTATTTATACATCAGGAACAACGGGGAAACCGAAGGGTGTGCTGCTTGAACATAGAAATATGGCCAATTTGCTGTATGACCAATTTACAAACTCAGGCATCGATTTCAAAACCAATGTGCTTCAATATGCATCTCCGGCATTTGACGTCTGCTATCAAGAGCTGTTTTCAGCCCTGCTCAGCGGCGGCACACTCCACATCGTGCCTGAATCAATAAAGCGGGACGCGGCTCAGCTGTTTTCGTTTATTAATAAACATCAGACGGACATCGTCTTTTTCCCGACTGCTTTTGCCAAAATGCTTTTTAACGAAGAGAGCTATGCATATTCATTTCCACGCTGTGTGAAGCATTTGATTACAGCAGGAGAACAATTAACAGTATCCCGTTTATTTCAGCAAGTGCTCCGCACACACGGCTTGCATTTGCACAATCATTACGGTCCGTCAGAAACTCATGTAGTGTCGACGTATACCATTCAACCGGGAGATGATATTCCTGAATATCCGCCGATCGGCAAACCGATATGCCATAACAATATGTATGTCATCAGCAAAAACAAACAGCTTCAGCCCTTCGGCATTGCGGGAGAACTGTATATTTCCGGAGCAAATACCGGGAGAGGCTATGTGAATAACCCGGCTTTAACGGGAGAGAAATTTTTGCCTGATCCGTTCAGAGAGGGAGCCGTTATGTACCGCACCGGAGATTTGGCAAGGCTGCGTGAGGACGGGCAAATCGAATACCTCGGCCGCATTGATGATCAGGCGAAAATAAGGGGCTACCGGATCGAACCGAAAGAAGTTGAGGTCATATTGGCCAATCACCCGGCGGTGAGAGAAGCAGCGGTCCTTATTCAAAAAAACGCTTTGGGTGAAAATGAATTGTGCGCGTACTGCAGCGTCTCAAAAGCGACTGATCCTTCAGCATTACGGAAAGATCTGGCCAAAAACCTTCCTGACTATATGATTCCCGTGAAATGGGCTTTTGTTGAATCGATTCCGCTCACGGCAAACGGAAAAGTCGACCGCAAAGCATTGCCAGAACCAGAAGGAGGCGTGCAAACGGGGGGCGAATACGTTGCTCCCCGTACAGCGGCGGAAGCGCAGGTGGCGCATATCTGGAAAGAGGTGCTTGGACTTCCGCGTATCGGCGTGAAAGACAATTTCTTCGACATCGGCGGTCACTCGCTGCGGGCAACGACGCTGACAGCGAAGCTGCACAAAGAGATGGGGGTCAGCCTGCCGCTGCGGGAAGTGTTCCGATCGCCAACAATTGAAGAAATGGCAGAAACAATTACCGGAATGAAACACACAGCATATACATCTATCCCGACCGTTGAAGCAAAAGAATACTATGCCGTCTCCTCGGCGCAAAAACGGCTGTACATTTTGAATCAGCTGAAAGGCGGAGAGCTGAGCTACAACATGCCGAGTGTCATGAGAGCCGATGGAGCTCTGGATCGGGAACTTGTCGAGAAGGCGATCCGCAAGCTGATTCAGCGCCATGAAACGCTGCGTACCGGCTTTGAACTGATAGATGGAGAACCGGTGCAGCGGATCTATGACGACGTCCAATTTGCAGTGGAATTCACTCAAGCGAAAGAAGAACAGGCGGAAGCCCTCGTTCATGGTTTTGTGCGTGCATTTGACTTGGAGAAAGCACCGCTGCTGCGGGTAGGATTGATCGAGCTTGCAAAAGACCGCCATTTGCTGCTGTTTGACATGCATCATATCATTTCCGATGGCGTATCTATCAAGAATTTGATTGAAGAGTTCGTTTCATTATATGAAGGAAAAGAATTCCCGCCATTGCGGGTTCAGTATAAAGATTATGCGGCGTGGCAGCTGTCGGATATGCAAAGCGAACGGATGAAGAAACAGGAAGCGTACTGGCTGGATGTGTTCAGCGGAGAGGTTCCGGTGCTGGATATGCCAACCGACTACGGAAGACCGGCTGCGCGGAGCTTTGATGGAGGACAAATCGAGTTTGTCATCGGACCGGAGTTGACGGAACAGCTGAAAGGCTTGGCGCTGAAGAGCAAAAGCACGCTGTACATGGTCCTGCTGGCTGCTTATACGACCATGCTTGCCAAATACAGCGGGCAAGAAGACATCGTAGTAGGCAGCCCGATTGCCGGAAGAACCCATTCGGATTTGGAAAGCTTAATCGGCATGTTCGTGGGCACACTGGCGATACGAACGAATCCGGTCGGGGAAAAAACATTCCGGGAATACGTGCAGGAAGTCAAAGAGCATACATTAAAAGCGTATGAAAACCAAGAGTATCCATTCGACGAACTGGTGGACAAGCTGAATGTGTCCCGGGATTTCAGCCGCCATCCGCTGTTTGACACGATGTTCATATGGCAAAACACAGAACAGGGAGAATTGAGCCTCGATGATGTGCGTTTTACCCCTTATCCGGACAACCATGCGATGGCGAAGTTCGACCTGACGTTCCAAGCGGCAGAGAATGAAGACGGAATTACAGGTATGATCAGTTACGCGGCAGCGCTGTACAAGCAGGAAACTGCGGAACGCATGGCAAAGCACTTTATCCAATTGATCGAGGCGATTGCGAATAATCCGCAGGCGCCGCTTTCATCGCTGGAGATGATCACCGCGAAGGAGAAAGAGCAGATTGTGGAGAGATGGGGCCAACCGGCGATAGACTGCCCAAGGGACAAAACAATTCACCAATTGTTCGAGGAGCAGGCGGAGCGCACGCCGGAACATACGGCCGCAGTTTACGAGAAAAGCCGATTCACATACCGTGAGCTGAATGAGCGGGCCAACCGCCTGGCGCGGATTTTAAGAAGCGAAGGCGTGCAGCCTGACCAGCCTGTGGGTATTCTGGCAGAACGTTCTCTGGAAATGATCGTGGGGATTATGGCGATCCTGAAAGCCGGGGGCGCGTATGTGCCGATGGATCCGGACAGCCCGCAGGAACGCCTCTGCTATATTCTGGAGGATTCAGGAGCAAAGGTTCTGCTGGCACAGCCCCATTTACAAGATCGTGTATCCTTTGCCGGAGAGATTTTACTGCTGAATGACGAACGAATGAACAGCGGGGATGGCTCGAATCTGGTGACGGCAGCCGGACCGGATCACTTGGCGTATGTGATTTACACATCAGGCACAACCGGCAAGCCAAAAGGCACGCTGATTGAGCATCGCCAGGTCCTTCATTTGATGGAGGGGCTCCGCGGACAAGTGTACGGTGCTTATGATTCGGGATTGCGTGTGTCTTTGTTGGCACCGTACTATTTCGATGCATCGGTCAAGCAAATTTTCGCGGCACTGTTAGGGGGACATGCACTGTATATCGTCCCTAAAGCATCAGTATCAGACGGTTATGCCTTGTCAAACTATTATCGCACCCACCGCATTGACGTAACAGACGGAACACCGTCACATTTGCAATTGCTTATCGCTGCAGACAGCCTTCATGGGGTAACGATCCGGCACATGCTTATTGGAGGAGAAGCGCTCCCGCAGGCGACAGTGGCGCAATTGCTTGAATTGTTCGCTTCGAACGGGTCATCAACGCCGCTCATAACCAATGTATACGGTCCGACGGAAACTTGCGTGGATGCATCGGTCTTCCATATCGTACCGGAGACATTGGCATCCGCTGACGACGGCGGTTACGTGCCGATCGGCAAGCCGCTGGGCAACAACCGTGTGTATATTGTTGATTCCCATGATCGGATGCTGCCTATAGGTGTAAAGGGCGAGCTGTGCATCGCCGGAGACGGAGTAGGACGAGGGTATCTGAACTTGCCTGAATTAACGGGTGAAAAGTTTGTGGCCGATCCGTTTGTAATCGGAGAGCGGATGTATAAAACAGGCGATCTTGCCCGTTACCTGCCGGATGGAAACATTGAATATGCCGGAAGAAAGGATCATCAGGTCAAAATTCGCGGTTACCGGATCGAACTTGGCGAGGTGGAAGCCGCTCTTCTCAACATCGAGCATGTACAAGAAGCGGTGATCCTGGCCAGAGAAAATGCAGAGGGACAAAGCGATTTGTATGCCTATTTTACAGGGGAGAAGTCACTGCCGATCAATCAGCTTAAAGAAAAACTCTCCGATCAAATACCAGGCTACATGGTTCCTTCATACCTGATGCAACTGGAACAAATGCCGTTAACCTCCAATGGAAAAGTGAATCGCAGCGCGTTACCGCTGCCTGAAGCAGGCTTGCAGACCGGGATTGACTATGTTGCTCCAAGGACAAAGCCGGAAGAGCAGCTGGTTCACATCTGGAAAGAAGTATTGAAGTTAGAACAAGTCGGCGTCAAAGATAACTTTTTCGATCTCGGCGGGCATTCGTTACGGGGGATGACGCTCGTTACCAAGATCCATAAGCAATTCGGCAAAAGCATTTCATTGAGAGAAGTGTTTCAATACCCGACGGTTGAAGAAATGGCGAGGGTCATTGCGGGCGCGGAAACCAGCGGACCGGATGAAATCCCTGTTGCAGAAGCCAAAGATGTTTATCCTGTATCTTCCGTACAAAAGATGGTTTACCTGTCTACACAAATTGAAGGCGGAGAACTAAGTTACAACATGCCGGGGATTTTGACATTGGAAGGCAGGATGGATATGAATCGTTTACAATCTGCGTTCCAAAGTCTGATCCAGCGCCATGAATCGCTACGAACCGGATTTGAAATGGTTCGGGGAGAGCTGGTGCAGGTGATCAAGCCGCAGGCGGATTTCTCTATAGAAAGGTACAAAGCAGCTGATAAGCAGGTCGAGGAGCTGTTCCGCAATTTCGTGCGGCCTTTCGATCTCAGTCAGGCTCCATTGCTTCGGGCCGGGCTCATCGAATTAGAACAGGACAGACATGTTTTCATGTTTGACATGCATCATATCGTTTCAGACGGCGCTTCTATGAATATTTTCGTTGAAGAACTGATTCAATTGTATGACGGCAAAGAATTAACCCCGCTCCGGATTCAATACAAAGATTACACTGTATGGCAGCAGCAGGCGGAGCAGAGGGAACGCATCAAAAGGCAGGAGAACTATTGGCTGAATGTATTTCATGAGGAACTCCCGCCATTTGAGCTGCCGAAAGATTTTGCCAGACCGCGAATTCGAAGCTTTGAAGGCAAGCGATACAATTTCGCCCTCGATGAGACTGTGATCCAGGGGATAAAACAGATGGAAGAATTGACCGGATCGACCGCTTACATGATCTTGCTGTCAGCCTATAACATACTGCTGGCCAAATACAGCGGTCAGGAAGATATCGTCGTCGGTACGCCTATTGCGGGAAGAATGCATGAAGATTTACAGCATATTATCGGGATGTTTGTGAATACGCTGGCCATCCGTACGGCCCCGGCTGGAGAAAAAACCTTTATGGACTATGTAACGGAAACAAAAGAAACGATGCTGAAAGCTTATGAAAATCAAGAATATCCTTTTGAAGAATTAGTTGAGAAACTGGGAGTGAAACGGGACTTAAGCCGTAATCCGTTATTCGATACGATGTTTGTTCTGCAAAATACGGAACAAACGGATATCGAATTGGACTCTCTCGCGGTCAGACCATATGAACAAACAAATACGGCGGCCAAATTTGATTTGCAGCTGACTTTCGTGATGAATCCGCACGAGATTCAAGGAAGCTTTGAGTACTGCACGAAGCTGTTTAAACAGAAAACCATCGCTACGCTGAGCAAAGATTACGCCATGATTCTGTCGGCGATCATAAAAGACCCATCGATTCCTTTAAAAGAAATTCAATTAAGTGAGAAAGTAAATAAAAGTGAACACTTTGCAAACGAAATCGAATTGAATTTCTAAAAACGGCCGGTACCGGCTGTCCCCAGCATGATGTTTTTACGGGGACAGCGGTCAGCCGGCTAAAACTTACTGGAGGGATATTAATGTCAGAATTTAAGCAACAGGAGTTGTTCTGGAGCAGCATGTTCGATGCGGAAGATCGTCCCAGTGCAATCCCTTCGTTTCAAATGTCGGACTCAACAATAGAGCACGATGCGTCGAGTGCACCCAACCGTATTCACAGTTCATTGAGCTCCGATGTATCCCTGCGCATCATGAAGATGACGAATAAATCGCCAATGGCCGTTTATATGGTTCTCCTGGTCGGAATCGAGTGTCTTTTGTACAAATATACGGGGGAAGAGGGCGTTATTGTAGGTGTTCCGACCTTTGAAGACGAGACCGATGAAGACCTTCGTTTAGATCAAGTCATGTTAATCAAACAAAACATAAATGCGGACGGCACATTTAAATCCATTTTTAATGAATTCAAGCATACGCTGAACGGAGCCATCTTACATCAGCACGTTCCTTTCGATAAAATGGCCGGTCCATTAAATCTGAACTACGATTCAAATCATTTGCCAATGATCCACACGATTGTATCACTAGATCAGCTTCACCCCATTCGTTTTATAGAAACGGCTGCTGCTGATACATTATTTCAGTTTTCCATAGAAAATGATTCGATTCATTTAAAGTTAACTTATAATGAACAATCTTATGATCGCCAGTATATGATGCAAGTGATCGAACATGTAAACCGGATTTTTTCGATTTTGTTATTCCAACCCGACCTTATGAT
This sequence comes from Bacillus sp. GZB, assembly GCF_001975995.1. NCBI lineage: Bacteria > Bacillati > Bacillota > Bacilli > Caryophanales > Bacillaceae > Bacillus > Bacillus sp. GZB. The sequence continues at coordinate 1,119,773 of NZ_MTQG01000010.1, read as the reverse complement.
CCGCCAGCTTAATATTCTGTCAGACTCAGAGACAAATCAACTCATCGCCTATAATCAAACGGCTGCAGAGTATCCAAGTGAAAAAACGATTCATCAATTTTTGGAGGAACAAGCGGAACGTACCCCTGATCAAACGGCTGTTGTCTACGAGGATAGCCGTCTGACGTACCGGGAATTGAATGAAAGGGCGAATCAACTCGCTCGGACACTGCAATCTGAGGGCGTGCAGCCGGATCAGCCGGTCGGGATTATGGCCGAACGCTCCCTGGATATGATTGTAGGGATCTTCGGGATCTTGAAAGCCGGCGGAGCGTATGTACCGATTGACCCGGGCTATCCGGAGGAACGGGTTCGATACATATTGGAGGATTCGGATACGAAGTTGTTACTCGTGCAGAATCAATCGCGAGAGAGAGTACCTTTTACGGGAAAAGTGCTGGATATGAAAGATCCGCAAAACTTTTGTGAAGACGGGTCGAATGTAGAGCCGGCTGCTGGTCCGGATCATCTGGCCTATGTTATTTATACATCGGGTTCAACGGGCAAGCCGAAAGGGGTTATGGTTGAGCACCGGTCGGTCATCAATCGGCTGGTGTGGATGCAGGAAAAATACCCTCTCGATGAGCGGGATGCGATTCTGCAAAAAACTGCGATCACCTTTGATGTATCAGTGTGGGAACTGTTCTGGTGGACGATATCAGGTTCCAGATTGGTTCTGTTGCCAAACGGAGGAGAAAAGAATCCCGAGCTGATTTTAGATACAATTGCACAAAAAGGTGTCAGCACATTGCATTTTGTACCGGCGATGCTGCATGCCTTCCTGGAATCCATGGATCAGAAGCCAAGCGGGATGTTGAAACAAAAATTAGCGTCATTAAGACATGTGTTTGCAAGCGGTGAGGCTTTGAAGCCTGTACATGTCGCAGGCTTCAAACGCATCATCACATCGGTGAGCCAAGCTCAAATCATCAACTTGTACGGACCGACTGAGGCAACAATTGATGTATCATACTTTGATTGCCAGACGGAAGAAATGTATGCATCGATTCCGATAGGCAAACCGATTTCCAACATTCAATTGTATACATTACATGCTGATTTGGAACATATGCAGCCGATCGGTGTGGCGGGAGAACTGTGCATAGCGGGCGATGGGCTTGCAAGGGGCTACTTGAATCGTCCCGAACTGACGGCCGAGAAGTTTGTAAACCATCCGATTGCATCAGGAGAACGGATATACCGGACGGGAGACTTGGCAAGATGGCTGCCGGACGGCAATATCGAGTATTTGGGCCGGATTGATCACCAGGTGAAAATCCGCGGTTACCGCATTGAAATCGGCGAAGTCGAAGGCGCTTTTTTTCAGCTGCCGGCGATCAAAGAAGCCATCGTTATCGCCCGGGAAATCGATGGGGAAACATCCTTGTGCGCCTATTATACCGCACAACATGCTTTAACTGCAGGCGAGCTCCGTGAAGAGCTGTCCCGCCAGCTTCCATCCTATATGATACCTGCGTATTTCGTTCAGCTGGAAGAGATGCCGCTTACTTTCAACGGGAAAATAGACCGTAAATCCCTTCCTTCTCCAAGAGAGAATCTTACAGGCATGAACTATGAAGCTCCTCGAACAGAACTGGAAAAAATACTGGCCGCGGTGTGGGAGGCGGTCTTAGGCTTAGAACGGGTCGGAATCTCAGATCATTTCTTCGAATTGGGGGGCGATTCCATTAAGTCGATTCAAGTGTCCTCAAGATTATACCAAGCCGGGTATAAGTTTGAAATCAAACACTTGTTTAAATACCCAACGATCTCCGAGCTTGTTCCATACGTAGAGCCGGTAACCCGAATCGCAGAACAAGGAGAAATCAAAGGCCGGGCGCTGCTGACACCGATTCAGCATTGGTTTTTTGACCAGAAATACCCGGAATTACACCATTACAATCAAGCGGTTATGCTTTATTGGAAAGAGGGACTGGATGAATCAAAGCTTCGGGACGTCATGAAGAAGATCACAGAGCATCACGATGCTTTGCGCATGGTCTATGTTCCGACAGAAGATGGATATGAAGCCCGAAATCGCGGGATCGATGAAGGTGATCTGTTCGGCCTTGAAGTGATCTCATTACGCGAAGAAAAAAATGTGTCCCAGACGATAGAAACCATTTCCAATGAGATTCAGCAATCCATTCATTTAGCCGAAGGGCCGCTCATGAAACTGGGATTGTTCCGGTGTCAAGAGGGAGATCATTTGCTGATTGCGGTTCATCATCTGGTCATCGACGGCGTATCGTGGAGGATTTTACTTGAGGATATAGCAGCAGCTTATGAGCAGCTTCAAAACGGCGAAGCGATCCGGCTTCCGAAGAAAACGGACTCTTACCTGTTATGGGCTGAACAGTTGAATCGTTATGCAGAAAGTCAGGAATTCGAAGCGGAAAATCAATACTGGTTCAGACAGAAACATAATCCGCAGCATACATTGCCAAAGGACAATGAACAGGAGACCGGTCTGGCCAAAGACAAGGAAACGGTCATCGTTCAATGGACCGTTGAGGAAACCGAACGTTTATTAAAAAACGCTCACCGGGCTTATTCGACCGATATGAACGATTTATTACTGACCGGTCTGGGAACTGCTATTCATCGTTGGACCGGATGTGAAGACATTCTCATTGATCTTGAAGGACACGGCAGAGAGTCTATCATTCCGGATCTCGATATTTCGCGTACGGTGGGATGGTTCACAAGCCTATATCCGGTTTCGCTTCAAATCAAAGCTGATCAGGATATCCCGCAGCGGATTAAAACAGTGAAGGAAAATTTGCGTCAGATCCCCCAAAAAGGAATAGGTTACGGCCTGATCAAATATTTGTCCGATCACCCGAAGGCACATGAATGGACCGGACATCCGGAAATACGTTTCAATTATTTGGGTCAATTTGATCAAGATGTCCGGAACGGCAAGATGGAGGTATCCCCTTACTCAAGCGGGAAAACAGCCAGTGACAATCGTCCCTTGACCTATACACTTGATATCAACGGCATGATTTCAGACGGCCGATTGTCGCTGGCCATCAGCTATTGCGGTAAACAATATCAGAGAGAAACAATGGAAGCTTGTGCCGATCTCTTAAAAAGCAGCCTGCAGCAAGTCATCGCACATTGTGATGCTCAAGATCAAATTCACCTGACGCCAAGCGATATTTCGTTAAAAGGTATAACGATCTGTGAACTGGATCAATTTGTGCAGCAAACGAGTCATCTCGGTGACATTGAAAATATATACCCATTAACCCCGATGCAGAAAGGAATGTTGTTCCACAGCTTGATCGATTCGGCTTCCGAAGCTTACTTTGAACAAGCCGCTTTAGATCTGAAAGGTTTCTTGGATATCGATGCATTCAGGATGAGTTTGGCGCATCTGGCCGAAAAATATGACATTCTTCGGACTCTTTTTTATACAGAATGGAAAGATCAGCCTTTGCAGATTGTATTCCGGCAAAAGCCGATTGAAACGGCCGTTGAAGATATTCGCAGCATGAACAGTCATCAGCGAAGCGAGTTTATTGCCGATTTTGCAAGAAGAGATAAGGCGCGGGGATTCAATCTCACCCGGGATGCTTTAATGCGCGTATCGATCCTGCGGACAGAAGAAGACCAAGCGCGATTGATATGGAGCTTTCATCATATTTTAATGGATGGCTGGTGTTTGCCTCTTGTTACGAAAGAAGTGTTTGAAACCTATTATGCGATACTCGAGCAAAGGCAGCCGAAGCGGGGAGCCGTCACTCCATACAGCCGATATATCGAATGGCTGGATCAACAAGATCACAAGCAGGCGTCAGCCTATTGGCGTAACTATTTAGAAGGTTATGAAGGGCAGACTGTTTTGTTACAAGAACAAACTTCCGACCGGGCGAAAGGATACGAAAAAGGTGAGCATGAGTTTCGTTTAGGAAAGCGGCTCACAGACGAAATCAAACGGGCCGCAAGCCGTCAGCAAGTCACCGTCAATACATGGATACAAACCGCATGGGGCTTATTGCTGCAAAGATACAACGGGAGTCAGGATGTCGTCTTCGGCACTGTCGTATCCGGCAGACCGGCAGAAATTCCGGGAATCGAAACCATGGTCGGTTTATTTATCAATACCATTCCCGTACGTATTCATACGCAGCCTGAAATGACAGCTGCACAAGTATTGAAAATGAACCAGGAGCGGGCACTGGCTTCTCAAAAATATGATACATTCCCGTTGTATGACATTCAGGCTCAAACTGAGCAAAAGCAGCCGTTGATCAATCATATTATGGTATTTGAAAATTACCCGGTTGAGAAACAAATAGAACATATGAAGCAGGATGACAACGCATTAGACATTCTCGATTTTCATATGGAAGAACATACACATTATGACTTTACTTTTATCGTGATGCCAGATGGAGAAATTGACATTCGTTTTGTATACAACCGCGATGTTTATGATCAAGCAAGTGTTGAACGGATGCAGACGCATTTCATGCAAATCATGAAGCAAATGGCGGACGATCAGGAAGTTCGCGTTCAAGACCTTGATATCGTAACAGCGGATGAGCGATCGCTTCTGATAGATAAGTTCAACGATACGGCGGCTGAGTATCCAAAGGAAAAGACGATTCATCAATTGTTTGAAGAACAAGCGGAGCGAACGCCGGAGCAAGCAGCGATTGTTTTTGAAGATAAGAAGCTGACGTATCGGGTAGTAAATGAACGCGCCAATCAGCTGGCCCGAACCTTGGTTGCAAAAGGTCTTCAGGCCGAGGAGCTTGTCGGCATTATGGCGGAGCGTTCACCGGAGATGGTGATAGGCATCCTTGCTATTTTGAAAGCCGGGGGCGTTTACGTACCGATCGATCCGGATTATCCGAAAGAACGCATCCATTATATGCTTGAGGATTCTAACGTCTCTATCTTATTATTGCAACATCATCTTCTGGAAGGTACCGATTATCAAAGTCATACTGTCTTCCTTGACGATCCGTCATCATACGACGCCGAACCATCTAATCTCAATCTGAGCGTGATGCCAAATCAATTAGCCTACGTGATTTATACATCAGGAACTACGGGGAATCCGAAAGGCACGCTCATTGAACATAAAAACGTGGTTCGTCTGTTATTTAACAACAAAAATGTTTTTGATTTTAACGCATCGGACACTTGGACTTTGTTTCATTCCTTCTGCTTTGATTTTTCAGTATGGGAAATGTACGGAGCGCTGCTGTATGGAGGCAAATTAGTGATTGTTCCGAAACAAATAGCAAAAAACCCGGAAAGGTATTTGCAATTGTTAAAATCGGAAGCTGTGACCATTTTAAATCAAACGCCAAGTTATTTTTATCAACTGATGCAGGAGGAGAGAGCAGATCCCGAATCCAATTTAAACATCCGAAAAATCATATTTGGCGGAGAGGCGTTAAATCCATCCTTCTTGAAAGACTGGAAGCTTAAATATCCTTTAACGCGATTAATCAATATGTACGGCATCACCGAAACCACCGTTCATGTCACATATAAAGAAATCACGGAACGGGAAATCAACGAGGGCAGAAGCAACATCGGACAACCTATTCCTACTCTGCAAGCGTATATTTTGGACGAATATCAACGCATTCAGGTCATGGGCATACCGGGCGAGCTCTATGTGGCAGGAGAGGGACTGGCCAGAGGATATTTGAACCGCCCGGAATTAACGGCTGAGAAATTTGTTGAACACCCGTTTGCTGCAGGCGAAAAAATGTACAAAACGGGAGATGTCGCCCGGTGGCTGCCTGACGGCAATATCGAGTATTTAGGAAGAATTGATCATCAGGTGAAAATCCGGGGCTACCGGATTGAAATTGGCGAGGTCGAAGCGGCTTTATTGCAATCGGAATCTGTCAAAGAAGCGGTCGTCATCGCGATTGAAGAAGAGGGCTCAAAGCAGCTGTGCGCCTACTTGTCAGGAGACGATTCATTAAATACGGCGCAGCTGAAGCGTCATTTACTGAACAAACTGCCCGCTTATATGATACCGGCTTACTTTGTCCAAATGGAGAAGATGCCGATAACCGCAAATGGGAAAATCGATCGAAAAGCTTTGCCGGCTCCTGAGGGAAATAGGCCCACCGGAACCGAATACGAAGCGCCCGGAACGTTAATTGAAAAGCAGCTGGCCGAGATATGGAAGAACATTTTAGCTCTCAGTGACCCGGGAATTAAAGATAACTTCTTTGACGTTGGCGGCCATTCGCTCAAAGTATTGCAAGTTATTCATCAAATCAATGACCGTATGGGAATCAAAATGCATTATCAAGCCGTATACGATTTTCCTACCATCGAAACAATGGCATGCGCTATTCAAGCGGCAGTTTTCGAGTCCAAGACGGATAACGTATTCGTCAAGATGAATCAGAACGGTTCAATCCCTTTGTTCTGTTTCCCGCCTTTAATCGGGTACGGGCTGGTCTATAATGAAATGGCGAAAAGACTAGACGGCCGCTGCACCGTCTATGCCGCTGATTTCTTAGAAGAGCCGTCTTACGAGCAAGAGATAGTCGACCGGTATGCAGAAAGCATGATAGGCATTCAGGAACAAGGGCCTTTTGTTTTACTCGGTTACTCCTCGGGATCGAATTTGGCTTTTGAGGTTGCCAAAGCCTTGGAGAAGCGCGGACGCATCGTATCGGACATTATGATGCTTGATTCTAAAAGAGCCGTTTCGGTGAATTATTTTTCGGAAGAGGAAACCGAAGAGATCATTCATCGGAATCTGGATATCATTCCGGATTATTATAGAGAATTATTAACCATTCCTTCCATTAAGGATAAAATCAGAAGCTATCTCACATATCACAATAAACTGATCAATTCCGGCGCGGTGAACGCCAACATTCATCATTTTCTATGCGGCGAGTTGACCGATAGAGGATGGAAGCAATCAACCGCACAGCATTACCTTGAGTACAAATTAAAAGGAGACCATGTGACGATCTTTGACCCTCACAATATTGAAGAAAATACGGATACAATTCGATCTCTTATCAAAAGGATTGAAGAACGGCATCATCACGGACTTGTTCTTGAAGAACAACTGTCAATAGGATCGTTTGCTGGCGACACGAAGTTTGACAAAATGTAAGTGATTCAGGGCAAAATGCCGCTGACTGCAATCGGCGGCATTTTTCATAAAAGAGGGTCAGATATTTGCAACGTTTTCACTCTAAAAATCATTCATTTTACGCATTCTTCATGACCTGTTGTTATCATATTTTTTAAAAACCTAATATGCGGAAACAGGAGGATGTTAAGCTGATGAAAAAGTGCAGCGTATGTTTATTTGTTCTTGCTTTATTATTGAGCTGTTTACCTGGGGAATATGCGAATGCGGTAAGCACTCCAATTGCAAAACATGTTGGGAATTCAAATCCGCTTATCGACCACCATCTGGGCGCAGATCCGTTTGCGCTGACCTATAACGGAAGAGTCTACATCTATATGTCAAGCGATGACTATGAATATAATAGCGACGGCACGATTAAGGATAATTCATTTGCCAATTTGAATAAAATATCCGTCATATCTTCAGCGGATATGGTGAACTGGACAGATCACGGAGCGATTCCCGCAGCGGGTGCCAATGGGGTGAATGGCGGCCGGGGGATTGCCAAATGGGCAGGAGCATCATGGGCCCCGTCAGCCGCGGTGAAAAAGATCAACGGTAAGGATAAATTTTTCCTTTATTTCGCAAACGGCGGCGGAGGTATCGGGGTTCTCACCGCAGACAGCCCGACCGGCCCATGGACAGATCCGATCGGAAAACCGCTGGTGACGCCAAGTACACCAGGAATGTCCGGTGTTGTATGGCTTTTTGATCCTGCAGTATTCGTAGATGATGACGGTACCGGTTACCTATATGCCGGCGGAGGCGTTCCGGGCGGTTCAAATCCCACACAGGGGCAATGGGCCGATCCTAAAACAGCAAGAGTCATGAAATTGGGGCCTGATATGACCAGTGTTGCCGGAAGTGCATCTACGATTGATGCGCCTTTTATGTTTGAAGATTCGGGAATGCATAAGTATAACGGAAAATATTACTATTCCTATTGTATCAATTTCGGGGGCGCGCACCCGGCCGATAAACCTCCAGGTGAGATCGGCTATATGACCAGCTCAAGTCCTATGAATTCTTTTTCGTATAGAGGGCACTTTCTGAAAAATCCGGGAGCATTTTTCGGAGGCGGCGGAAACAATCACCATGCTGTTTTCAATTTTAAAAACGAGTGGTATGTGGTGTATCATACTCAAACTGTCAGCTCCGCTCTTTACGGGGCCGGCAAAGGATACCGTTCTCCCCATATAAATAAGCTTGTGCATAATCCAGATGGCTCCCTGCAAGAGGTAGCGGCAAATTTTGCAGGTGTCAAACAGCTATCCAACTTGAATCCATATCACCGGGTAGAAGCGGAAACGTTTGCCTGGAACGGACGGATTTTGACCGAGAATTCCTCTGCACCCGGCGGGCCGGTCAATAATCAACATGTCACAAACATTCATAACGGAGACTGGATTGCTGTTGGAAATGCAGACTTCGGGTCAGGCGGTGCCAGGACGTTTAAAGCAAATGTAGCGTCCGCTCTTGGCGGAAGAATAGAAGTGCGACTAGACAGTGCAAACGGTAAGCTTGTCGGAACCTTGAATGTCCCTTCCACAGGCGGAACGCAATCCTGGAGAGAAATAGAAACTGCGGTAAGCGGCGCATCCGGTGTTCACAACGTATTCTTTGTATTTACCGGAACTGGTACAGGAAACTTGTTTAATGTTGATTACTGGCAGTTTACACAAAGATAAGCAAAGGTACGTTTTCTAAGTCCATAAAAGACAAATGAAGGAGAGGAAAAAAATGATGTCGAGCGTAAAAAAACCAATTTGTGTGTTATTGGTATGTTTCACAATGCTGTCCGTCATATTCATAGGACCGGGAGTTACTGAAGTTTCAGCAGCGAGTGATGCAACAGTTAATATATCTGCAGATAGACAAGTGATTCGCGGTTTTGGAGGAATGAACCACCCGGCTTGGATTGGAGATTTGACTGCGCCTCAACGGGAGACCGCTTTTGGCAATGGACAGAATCAGTTAGGTTTTTCGGTCTTAAGAATTCATGTAGATGAAAATAAAAACAATTGGTACAAGGAAGTGGAGACTGCAAAGAGTGCGATCAAACATGGAGCAATCGTTTTTGCTTCCCCTTGGAATCCGCCAAACGATATGGTTGAGACTTTCAATCATAATGGTGACACATCAGCTAAGCGGCTGAGATACGATAAGTACGCCGCATACGCGCAGCATCTTAACGATTTCGTTAATTTCATGAAGAGTAATGGTGTGAATCTGTATGCGATTTCTATGCAGAACGAGCCTGATTACGCTCACGAATGGACATGGTGGACGCCCCAAGAAATCCTGCGTTTCATGAGAGAGAATGCCGGTTCCATTAATGCCCGTGTGATTGCGCCGGAATCATTTCAATACCTGAAAAATATATCGGACCCCATTTTGAACGATCCGCAGGCGCTTAGGAATATGGATATCCTCGGAACCCACCTGTACGGCACTCAGGTCAGTCAGTTTCCTTATCCTCTTTTCAAACAAAAAGGAGCGGGGAAGGACCTTTGGATGACGGAAGTATACTATCCGAACAGTGATAACAACTCGGCGGATCGATGGCCTGAGGCTTTAGGTGTTTCAGAGCATATTCATCATTCAATGGTAGAGGGAGATTTTCAAGCTTATGTGTGGTGGTACATCCGCAGATCATACGGCCCGATGAAAGAAGATGGGATGATCAGCAAACGCGGATACAATATGGCTCATTTCTCAAAATTTGTGCGCCCTGGCTATGTAAGGATTGATGCAACGAAAAATCCTGAACCGAATGTTTATGTGTCAGCCTATAAAGGAGACAATAAAGTCGTGATTGTTGCCATTAATAAAAATAACACAGGGGTCAACCAAAACTTCGTGTTGCAGAATGGGTCTGCTTCGCAAGTATCCAGATGGATCACGAGCAGCAGCAGCAATCTTCAACCTGGAACGGATCTCAAAGTAACGGATAATCATTTTTGGGCCCATCTGCCGGCTCAAAGCGTGACAACATTTGTTGTAAAGCGTTAAAGGCATCAGCATCGCAATAAGCCAATTTTCTTACTCGAAAAAGAAAATTGGCTTATTTTCTGTGGGATAGAAGTGTTGATTTTTTTAACGATACACAGACATTGGGTATAATAATGACAATGACTTCAAGGAGTGATCAATATATGTCACGGCTTCACAGCAAAGTATTAATCATAGACGACGAAAAAGAAATTTTGGAACTGATCAAAACCGTATTAATAAGAGAAGGCATTGATCGCGTGATCACCGCTTCGTCTGCCCGTGACGGATTAGCTCAATTTCATCAAGAAAATCCCGATCTTGTGATATTGGATATCATGCTGCCAGACGGTGAAGGCTATGATATCTGCAAGCAAATAAGAGACATTTCACACGTTCCTATTATCTTTTTGTCTGCAAAGGGGGAGGAAACGGATAAAATTGTAGGACTTGCCATCGGCGGGGACGACTACATTACAAAACCCTTCAGCCCTAAGGAAGTTGCATATCGAGTCAAAGCGCAGCTGAGACGGGTCTCTTACTTACAGCCTTCTCAAACCGGAACCGTGATAAAAAAAGGGCCATTTGAATTAAACCAACAACAAGCCGAGCTCACCAAAAATGAAGCGGCTATTGAGTTAACACCTAAAGAACTTATGCTTATGACCTATTTTCTGCAGCATCCCAATCGGGTGATCAGTAAAGAAACACTCTATCAAGCTGTATGGGGAGAAGATTTCTTCGGTTCTGACAACACGGTGATGGTTCATATACGCAGGCTCCGTGAGAAAATAGAAAACACCCCTTCAAAACCAGACTTTCTCGTCACTGTGAAAGGGTTAGGCTACAAATTTGTTGTAAAGGATGCGTAAGGATGAATTGGCGATTAACAGGCAGATATATGGTCTCTGTCATTATCGTGACCATCATTACAGTCTTCATTAATTTATTTATTTTTATGTTTTGGCTCGTTTTCCAGGCGAACAGCCAACATGACGAAGAAAGTACACCGGAAACTTTCACAAGATCATTCCGACAATATGTCACGTTATCGAACAATGGTATCACAGTAAACAAAGAGGGCCAAAAAGCTTTAAAAGAGCAGAATGCATGGATTCAAATATTAGATGAAAACGGACAAGATGTTTATCATGATAGAGAACCTAAAGGACTGAAGAAAAAATATACGCCTATTGAAATTGTAAATTTACATAAATATAAGGATGAACAATTATTATCAACCATTTACGCCGGCGGAAAAAAAGTAAACGGCAAGGAGTACAGTTACTTTATAGGGTTTAAAAATCCCTCTCTCGGAAAGTATGTCCTCTCATATGATACCAAGGAATTTGTGACGAAGTTCAATGCAGGGACCATCATATTATTATCAATAGATGCATTGATCGCGTTACTCATCGGCTATCTATTCAGCCGGCAGCTCACAAAACCGCTCGGCCGTGTCATTCAAGGAATCCAGCGGTTAGCTAATGGAGATTATACGATCAAAATGAAATCCAAAGGCATTTATAAAGATGTCTTCTATAATGTCAATCACTTATCGGAACAACTATCTTCAAGCAAAAAAGAAAAAGATAAATTAGAGCAAATGCGTGAAGAGTGGATCAGTCATATTTCTCATGACATTAAAACACCATTAGCATCTATTCAAGGCTATGCAGAAATCATCCAAGATCCAAATTACCATCTCACAGTCGAACAGATCAGAGAGTACGCCCAGATCATTGAGAGTAAATCCCTCTATATGAAAGATGTGATGGAAGATTTAAATTTAACGACAAGGCTGAAAAACAACGATGTGATGTTACATACAGAGCGGGTAAACCTTGTATCGCTGCTGCGGGAAACGTTAATTGATATGTTAAACGATTCTAGATATGCGGATAAGTCCATTGAACTTCAAACGAACCTGGAAAAGCTGATGCTGAACCTTGATGCGATATTGATTCGGAGAGCGGTCACGAATCTCATTTTAAATGCCCTCGTTCACAATGATCCTGATGTGAAGATCGTTGTACAGCTTGAACAAAAAGAACGGACTCATGTGACAATTAAGGACAACGGCAAAGGGATAGAAGAAGAGGAGCTGGAAAAAGTGTTTGATCGCTATTACAGGGGCACAAATACAGGAACGACGCATGCAGGCTCTGGTCTTGGAATGGCCATAGCAAAGGATATTATCCAAAAGCACGGAGGGGACATCACCATTCAAAGCACCGCGGGAGAAGGGACAACGATAGATATACAATTATCATAATGGCTATACAAAAAAACGGTTCTGTGATCAATAACAGAACCTTTTTTTCCTATTGTTCCGAAAACACTTTGATTCCTTTGACAATGTTCCAAATGAAAAAGTAGATCGCCACAAGGAATGTAACAGCATACGTCGCAAGCAGGAAAGGCCCGGCGTGCCTGATGTCATTCATACCAAGTAAACCTGAAGCGATGATGCCCATTACAAAAATCAAATAAGGAATCAGATGCGTCCATAAAGATTTTTTCGCATGATATTTCACATCGTCCTGACCTAAGAAATAGACGATAATCGGAAACAGAAATGGCGCAAAAAATATACTGAAGTAACATAATGAAGACAAAATTTTATTTTCTCTCAAACCTTTTCACCTCTATGATTTATTGAAGGGGGAATTCTTCTGGCTGAATCCCTCACTGAAGTACAATCTTATTGTACAACTCCAACCTTAACCCGTATTAATCCGAACCTTACATCAACCTTAAATTAACCAGGACGGGCAAGGGCTCGTCTTCTTACAACAATCTAAGATTCAATGCCATATTGAGACTCATCACATTCAGCGTGTCTACGTTGGAAATAAATTTAATTTTTCGATTCGATTGAAAAATGACGTGTAAAGTCCCGATTCAGTCCGGTTTTCTTTGTACTATATGTGTCAGGTGTGTCTTATTCAATAGAGATAGAGCAAATTGACAGGCTTTTACACCTCCCAAAAACAAGAAATTAGGTTGATAGACAATCATGAGAAAGATTTTTACAATGAGTTCGAGCTCATAAGAAAGAGCCAAAATGATGCGAAGGAGGAAAAGATCAGATATGAAACGGTCAATTTCTATTTTTATTACGTGTTTATTGATTACGGTATTGACAATGAGCGGCTTGCCGGCTTCACCGGCATCAGCAGCAGGGACAAAAACGCCAGTAGCCAAGAATGGTCAGCTTAGCATAAAAGGTACACAGCTCGTAAACCGAGACGGCAAAGCGGTACAGCTGAAAGGGATCAGCTCACACGGATTGCAATGGTATGGCGATTTCGTCAATAAAGACAGCTTAAAATGGCTGAGAGACGATTGGGGCATAACCGTTTTCCGCGCGGCAATGTATACGGCAGACGGCGGTTATATTGACAACCCGTCCGTGAAAAATAAAGTGAAAGAAGCAGTTGAAACGGCAAAAGAACTTGGGATATATGTCATCATTGACTGGCATATCTTAAATGACGGCAACCCAAACCAAAATAAAGAGAAGGCGAAAGAATTTTTCAAGGAAATGTCAAGTCTTTACGGAAACACGCCAAACGTCATTTATGAAATTGCAAATGAACCAAACGGTGACGTGAACTGGAAGCGTGATATTAAACCGTATGCGGAAGAAGTGATTTCCGTTATCCGCAAAAATGACCCCGACAATCCCATCATTGTCGGAACCGGTACATGGAGCCAGGATGTGAATGATGCTGCCAATGACCAGCTAAAAGATGCAAACGTCATGTACGCGCTTCATTTTTATGCCGGCACACACGGCCAATCTTTACGGGATAAAGCAAACTATGCACTCAGTAAAGGAGCGCCTATTTTCGTGACGGAATGGGGAACAAGCGACGCGTCTGGAAATGGCGGTGTATTCCTTGACCAGTCGCGGGAATGGCTGAATTATCTCGACAGCAAGAAAATCAGCTGGGTGAACTGGAATCTTTCTGATAAGCAGGAATCATCCTCAGCGTTAAAGCCAGGAGCATCTAAAACAGGCGGCTGGCCGCTGTCAGATTTAACTGCTTCAGGAACCTTCGTAAGAGAAAACATTCGCGGCAACAAAGATTCAACGAAGGACGGCCCTGAAACGCCAGCACAAGATAATCCCACACAGGAAAAAGGCGTTTCTGTACAATACAAAGCAGGGGATGGGAGTGTGAACAGCAACCAAATCCGCCCGCAGCTTCACATAAAAAATAACGGGAATACGACGGTTGATTTAAAAGATGTCACTGCCCGTTACTGGTATAACGCGAAAAACAAAGGCCAAAACTTTGACTGTGACTACGCGCAGATTGGATGCGGCAATCTGACCCACAAGTTTGTGACGCTGCATAAACCTAAGCAAGGCGCAGATACCTATCTGGAACTGGGGTTTAAAAAAGGAACACTGTCACCGGGAGCAAGCACAGGGAATATTCAGCTTCGTCTTCACAACGATGACTGGAGCAATTATGCACAAAGCGGCGATTATTCCTTTTTCCAATCAAATACGTTTAAAGCAACGAAAAAAATCACATTATATCATCAAGGAAAACTGATTTGGGGAACAGAACCCAATTAGTTAAGCTTTAGGCGGACATCAGCAACGATGTCCGCTTTTATCATCTTAAACAGCAATACAAGGAAGTTCACGTGGCGGATGAAACTCTGAAACAGTATATGAGCCTGTACAAATATTGTTAGCAATCTCAAGAAAGCCAAGGAGTAGATATGATTCACTGAACATATGATGTAATGAAAAGCGTTTGTAGCGCAATGTATGTATTTCACATCCGCCACTTTTATTACTTAAGGGGGAACAAGAGAATGAAAAAGTATGACGCATTTCCAGAGCCAATTGGCGGCTATACTGTCGGCCGAACCCAGATGGATTTTGAGTACACGGCATCAGATCATGCAAAAAGAGAACTGACGGCGTTTGTGTACTATCCGTCCGACAGCAGCGAAGGGAAGACTGCATCAGCGTACATGTTTCCTGAAGTCTGTGAAATGCTTGATGAGCAGCCGCTTCTCACTGCGTTGAAGGATGCTTACTCTCTAGATATCAAGACCCAATGTTACGACGGCCTTGCTCTCTCCGGGATGGAAAAACGCTATCCGGTGTTATTTTATGTTTGCGGCGGGGGCGGTTCTCCAGAATGGGGTACAGTGATCTGTACAGACTTGGCAAGCATGGGATATGTTGTGGTAAGCATCGGCCATCAGAATAGCACGATGTATAAGCGTAAAGATGGGCGCCTGTTTAATATATCAAAGGATTTTTCGGATGTTATTATGGCGTTTTCTGAAGATCCGGAGATGATGGCCTTGGCTGGTAAGATGGAGATGCGTCCTGACGACGAAACTGCCATTGAGATGTGCCGAAACGTGCTTACACTGCCGATACTTGACAAGTTAACAGAGTATAGTGAATTACAGGAAGAAGATGTAAGGTATGTAGCCGATTATCTTGTCAAAATGGACTCTGGAGAGCTGAATTCCATCTTTAAGGGCAGATTGTTGCTTGACATCGGTATGGGCATAGTCGGACATTCTTATGGAGGGGCTACGACGGCGATTGTTTGCCGGGACGACGACCGGTTCGCCTGCGGGATTGGCTTGGATAGCGGAGCGTTCGGCCTTCAGGGCAGCGACCTTAAGAAACCCTTTTTGCTGCTGTTTTCTGAACCGAACTATAACATGAATGCGATCATTGGCGCTAACAATAGCATGGATACCTATTATTTCTCTGTTGATCGTGCTGCGCATTTAGATTACTGCGACATCGTGTTTACCAGTGTGAATGAGGAACTTAGAGGCGAACGGGATGCCATGGAGATGCGAAATCTTGTTACAGACTATACGAAGAACTTTTTTGATCATTATATACTGCAGAAGGCTGCAAGTGTGGAAAGTCTGGCATACGATGGCGTGGACTTGATCAAGAAGACCAGCAATATGAATCCACTTTTATATTCTCTTCACAATTTTTAGTTTACATAATATATATTCTAGGAAGTTAAATCTTTAATGGAAATTCTGTCTCGTTATCTTAAGTATACTTAGTTGATGAGACAGAATTAAAAAAATAGGATGTATTACGATTTGTATTTATTTCTTACTGCTTTACATAGCATCGATCTTTATAAATTGTTTCACACTTTACTTCTTCCACATCAACTTTGCCATCGGATAATCTTGTGTAAACATAAACCCATTTTTCATTTCCGTTTTTAATAAACATGTCGAATTTAAAAGCGTCAGTATATTTGTCCATGACCCAGATCAATCCCGGAAGAGTTTCTGCTTTTGCTGGCGACACAGAAACCAATAATGCTCCAGCAATTACAGCCGCACCGGCTATTTTTTTAATTTTACTTTTTAACATTAATATTGCCCCCTTGTGATTTATTGCCTGCTGCTTTCTCACTTAGCAGGTAATCTGATTTTACCATCTTGTACAAAGGGAATTTGTCATATTTTGTAGGTCAGATACTTATTTTCACTAAAAATACATATATTGTCATGAATTTTATCCGAATAAGATCTCTTCTTTTTTGAAAGCGTACACAAAAATAAAATCATGTCTGGTAATACTCCGACGATTTTTTCGCATCGGCTCCTCACATATGAGCTGAGCAAGTATGACAGCCGCCAGCCCGAGCACTGCCGCGAAATAAAATCCGGCCCTGAGCCCCAGCCAATCGTTAAAAAATCCCTCGACCAAAGGTCCTCCGAAAATACCGAGTGCATAAAGCGCCTGGTACGCCCCCATCGATGTTGCTCTCATGTCTGCCGGAACAGACTCAATCGACATTCCAAGCAGCAAAGGAAAGATAATGTGAGTGAAAAACCTATTAAAATCTGAACCACATAAAGCGCCATCGGGCTGATGGTAAAAGGAATGATAAAAATAAAAACGGCTGCGAGTAAATAAAACAGCTTTAATGTTACCCAGTTTCCGCACCTGCGAACTAACGTTCCTATCACTAGCGGAGCCAGTGCGTGGGGAGTCATAAACGAAAAGACAACAAGCTGATTTCTTTCTCACTGACACCTATACGCAGCGCATATGCCGTTGTGAAGCCAAATGCCTTCACCATACCGCTCAATGTAACAGGTATCTTTGCGGTCGTTTTCATTTCGCGAATCATGAAAGACAGGCAAAGACTGGCAAGACCGAGGCTGCGTCCTATCCTCATTCACTGACAACATAACCGCTCATGTCATCCCGGACAGCTGAGCTAACACGAGAATAAATGAGATCCAGCGCATGACTCCTTTCGTGTCATCCGCCGCAAAATAGCTCGCAAATAAAATGGTGAATATAACCCATGTAGATGAGAAAAATCCGCCTGATGATCAGACGGCTCTGCAGCTTGTTACTTGCTTCGGTTACCTGCGGAAGCATGAATGATCCGATAATGCACAGTTAAAAATTTCAGTCCAAACAGCCACATATGATGAACGGCCTTCAGGCTTGTTTCGCTCTGGGCTGAAATAAGAAATGTCTCTGCCAGCGGAAGATGACACGCCCCCCATTTCGTCTGCAGATAAATCCCTTCATCACCCGCTCCGCTTTTTCGCCGTCTGCTTGTCAAAACAAGATTCTGCTTACGCGCATAAGGTTTTAAAATGCCCGTCATTTGGCCGTACGGCAGCGGAAGAGAGATATTCATGTATCCTTCCCCTTTTGACCTGTACGCTGAATACAGCGCAGTAAAAACGGTTTCCTGCTTTTCATTTGTTCTGATCCACGCACGGACATTTTTTCTGCCATCTTTGTCAGAGTCAACTCCTATAATATCACTGTGCATGATATACCAATCCGGATTCATGGACAGGTGAATCTGCCCCGCTCTTCTGCTGAACGGCTCGTACATGCGCGCGAACGGACGAAACCATCTGCTCCACGTCACTTTTGCCATGATGTCATAATCAATTGTCTCTTCATAAAAGGAAATAACGGCCGGCGCCAGTTTTTCAGTTGAAAAGTCTTCAGAATGCAGTTCTCTCAGCTGATCCAGAAGGCCGGTATAATGGATGTCATTTGCTGCATGAATATCAGTCAAAAATTCTTTGCCTATCGTTCTCTTCCCGTAAATACGGCTGAACGTTCTTTCACTGCCCTCATCAAACGGTCTCGGATTTTCCAACCTCCACCCCGCCAAAGCCGGCAGGATAACGCCGAATGCATTGACGGCCCCGTGAATCCAAATCATCTGGCTGATCGTGAGCGTTGCCTCCTCGCGGTAGACACCGTACGAATATATCAAAGAAAAAGCAATTGTGATCATTAACACAGCCGAAGAACTCCTGATCAAGACCCTTCCTGTTTTCGTAACAAACGGCCCCGTAAAGACGAGATATGCATTTACATACAGACCCGCCAGATACAGAGCGACAGCAATCACATCAAGTGTCTTTGAAAATGTAATCCCCAAGGCAATAAGGATCGGCGAAATCAAAATAATGACCGTGCTCCACTGGTAAAGTTCGCGTTTCTCCCGTATGATCCTGCCGAGCAATCCGTTAAAGATCGGAATGAGGAAAGCGGAATAGTGAAAGTGCACCGCCGTCAGCAGAACGATAAGCGGGCCGAAATTCATGACGGGAATCTCAAGGACATATGCGAAGAACCAGAATCCGCCCCCGGCCAAATAAATGAAACCCGCCATAACAGATATCTCTTCTGTTCTGTGAATATTTGTTTTCGTCAGCCGCCGGACAGCATACAGTGCCAGCCCAAACGTATAAATGAGCCACACAGCAGCAAAAAAACTGAAGTCTGTGACAAGCGCAAGCACCGCACATAAAGCGGCAACAGGATAACTCCGTAATAACACATTCTCTAAGGTCTTTGACGGCCGAAAAGCAAAATCGAATACAGCGGGAACGAAAAAAAGTACGGAAAATAAAACAAACGTCTCAGCAGCTGATATATGCGGAGCTTCAGCTGCCGCAAATCCCAAAAAGCAAATCACGCATACCATGAGATGACGCTTCAGCATGTTTCTCCCTCTGTTTCCCGGAAAGTCCCCTGGTAAGAGAAAAGCGTGCCGAGTATCCGGTTTTTCACATGAACCTTTATGCTGAAGCAATTCATTTCTTCATCATAAGCCTCATAAACGGTTGAACTGCCGCACATCCATGCCGGAAGCGGGATTTTCTTTCCGCCTATCAGGAGCCACTGCCTTCCGGATGTAATAACAAGCCCTCCGCCTGAAGACGCTTCTAAATGCAGTTCAGACAGTAGGATGCGGGGTTTTCCGAAGTAATCAAGAATTCTGTTTTCCCGCTCATCATATTCCATGACTGCATCAAAAAAACGCGTTTTGCTTTTAAAGAAAAAGGTACGATTCCATTCCACGCCACTTTGCCTGTTTTTGTTTTCGATAGTGAAAGGGATATCGTTTCCCCTCTCTGAGAAAAAACATCTGAAAAAAACACCTGTCTTTAAAAGCATTCTGACAAGAAAAGAACCTCCCTTTATTTCTGACATAACGCCTTCTCCGCAAAACCTGCGTGATCCGTCAAATCTGTACCGTTTCTGCAGCATCGGGTGCAGTGATTGATAATGAGTAATCGCTTTTTCATACATTGAATCCGTCATTTCACTTCTCTCTTTCGTTTTGTATGCCAGGCGCTCGGCAGCTTGAGCTTAAGAATCATGCCGGCTATTGTAAGTACTCCTAATGAGATCAAGAATCCGCCGCCGGAATATAACAGTGCCGTTACACAAAAGAAGACTGACTGCCCGGCGTGAATCAGCCACTTTCTCCGCATGGGAAGCAGCCATAAGACCCCTAACCCTGTCTCCAGCACTCCCCTCACGATCTCTGCATCGGCACAGCCATCATGAAAGCCTTGAAAAAACCAATACAGACTGAATACGAGACACATAAAGACATAGACAAATCCGAAACGGACTGATATCTTCGGATGTCTGTTTTGTTCTATCCAAAGCCGCAACGCATCAAAACTCCATGCGGTAGCCCAGCTTAGCAGAGGACGAAATAAAAACCGGTCTATCCAACTTCCCGGCAGACTGCGGGCCGTTTCATATTGATATTGAGTCAAAAATGCGGTTTGTCCATTATCCCGCTCTATATACTTCCAGTAGCCCCTGCCTTCTTTTATAAGTGACAGCGGATGATCAGAGGCAAAAGCGAGCGAAGACACTCTTTCTGACGAGCGAGGCCTTATGTCACCTATTGATTCGCCCGTGCCGGATACCTTCAGCCCAAAACCGATTCGTGTTTCATATAGAAATCTCTGCGGTTCATCTGGCAGCCTATGAAGATATGTAATGTCAGAAAAACGCAGATCCCATTCCTTATGAAGATGCGGGTTTTGCGTATATTCCCAAAGCGTTTCTATATCAGATGCAATATTGATTTCGACATATATCGTCTTCTGTTTCATGCTCCCTCCTCTTCCCTTCTTTTGTAAACAATTCCTATATTATCATAGGAACAGATCAAGCGGCAGAACGAAAAGGCCATCCCGTTATCGGCAGGACAGCCTCAGTGACTTTGATGACTTATGAATAAGGTATCGTGTCTATTTTATCTTCAGAAGCGGGTTGAATGATAATCGGACGCACGAAACGGATTACCGCAGCCGAGGCCAAAACGGCTAATCCGCCTGCAAGCAAAAACGCCCCCGAGAATGATCCGCTTTTGTCCGCGATAAAGCCGGTTAAAGCAGGCCCGATAATACCGGCCGTGTTTGCAAGAAAATGCATAAAGCCGCCGACTGACCCGACATTCCTTTGA
This sequence comes from Bacillus sp. GZB, assembly GCF_001975995.1. Classification (NCBI taxonomy): domain Bacteria; kingdom Bacillati; phylum Bacillota; class Bacilli; order Caryophanales; family Bacillaceae; genus Bacillus; species Bacillus sp. GZB. The sequence continues at coordinate 1,098,812 of NZ_MTQG01000010.1, read as the reverse complement.
TCAACCACATCATGAATCACCGCCCAATAGATAGAGCCCGTTATATATAAAAAGAAAACTGATAAAGCAACGAGAATAACGGCACTTACGGTAGTGGTAACAAGTCCGGCAAATCCGATCAGTACAGCGGAAGCGAACAGACAAGTGACAAGAATGACTTTCCGTGAGAACAAAACCCCTTTTCCGGCGGTTTTTTTGAATACATAATCAGAAATCATTCCGCCTGCCGCCAAACCGATAAATCCAAGAATCCAAGGAATAACAGTCACCACGCTCATAAATTCAACACTTAAACCGCGTTCTTTCACCAGATAGCTCGGAAACCATGTTAAGAAGAAAAATAAGATGTAATTGTAGGCGAAAAAGGCAAAAGCCGTGAAGAGAACCGTTTTTTGTTTCAAATAAAAGGTCATCGGGATATGCTGCTCATGCGATTGAATCGCTGCTTTCATTGCCGGGGCGTCTTCCGTCGGGGCCGGCCGTTCTTTGACAAATTTAAACCAGATGACCGCCCAGATTAAACCGATGATCATGATCAGGACAAAGGAAACCTTCCAGCTGAACGCCACAGCAATCATCCCGACAATCGGGCCGGAGATCGCTCCACCGAGCGGCGTTCCGCTGTTTGTCAGGCCGATGACCGTGGCGCGCTGAGACGGAGGAAACCAATTGTTGACCATTTTGCTTATGGCAGCCGACAGCGGCCCCTCCCCCATACCGAATAAAACACGGATAATCAAAAGACTTACAAATCCGAAAGCAAGCGCAACCGCTCCGCTGAAAAGAGACCAAACGATCATCGCCGTACACAATGTCAATTTAGCCCCGTACCGGTCAGATGCAACACCGCCAAGGAAGTTAAACACAGCGTATCCGACAGAAAAACTGCTGAAAATCAGCCCCATTTGGGTTGCCGACAATGTGAGATCCTGCTGTATGAACGGCGCTGCAATAGACAGCGCTGAGCGGTCTAAATAGTTAATCACCCCGGCTGAAAATAAAAGAAGAATAATAGGGAATCTATCCTTTGAGAACATAAAATCCCCCTCTCATCATTTCATAACATTCAGACATTTGAATTGCCGGAGTAAACCGGTTTATGCAATGAAACCGGTTATCCGGATTGCCTTGCGAGCAGCGCCGGTTTATAGCGGTGAATCCGTTTTTCACCGCTATCTTTTTCTTGTATCTGGCGAAGAAGAATGCTTCCCGCTTTTCGCGCCATTTCTGCCGCAGGCTGAACGATCGTCGTAATCGGAGGAGTAAAAAAACCCGCAAAAGGAACTTCATCAATCCCGATGACGGCAGCCTTATCCGGAATTGTCATATCATGCTCCTTCATATACTTCAGCACCTCAACAAGAACGATATCGTTTGCCGCCAATATCGCTTTTGGAGGCTCCTCAAGTGAGAACAGCTCTGACAAAACATTGGAAATATCAGCTGCATCGGCTGTTTTGATATATTCGTTCCGCACCATCATTCCGTGGCGGTCAAGCGCCTTCTTATACCCTTCAATCCTTTCTACCCTCGGACTGATTTCCCGTATAATGGACGTCGTAATAATCGCGATTCTCTTTATGCCGCTCTCGATAAACCGGTCAACGGCAAGACCGGCTGCATGATGATTATCAAGCATCACTGTCGGAATCCCGAGTTCTTCAATGGTTCTGTCCATAAACACGACCGGAAACGTATCGCGTTTCATCTTTTCATATAAAGAGAGATTTTCGCCCGTCGGAAAAATAATAATTCCGTCTACCTGCTTGGCCCTGAGCATTTCAATATATTTCTTTTCTTTTTCCGGTTCATCATCCGCATTGCAGACAATAATATGAAATCCTTGTTCATGAAAATAGTCTTCCACCGCCCTGATGACCTGAGTGGAAAAGGTGTGAAGAATATTAGCCACCACCACACCTACCGTAAATGTTGATTTCTGTTTTAAGCTGCGGGCGACAAAATTCGGCTGATAGTTCAGCTCTTGAATGGCCGCTTCTATTTTTTGTTTCGTTTTCTCGCTCATATAATCATAGCGCTGATTTAAAAATTGAGATACGGTGCTTTTAGATACGTTTGCATATTTCGCCACATCAGAAATTGTAATGGTTTTCATAGACTCATCCCCGTCTGTCTTCATTTTTCACTAGTATAAGTCAGAAGTAAATCGTTTACAATCTGACAGGGACAGGGATTCTGTCACACTCCCGAATAAGCCATAAAACCTCCGTCGACGGGAACGGTGACCCCGGTGATAAAGCCTGAGCATGAATCATCCGAAAGCCACAGGAGCGTTCCCAGAAGGTCTTCCGGTTTCCCGAAACGTTTCATCGGTGTATGTGCCATAATCTTATTGGATCGGTCTGTCAGACTTCCATCTTCCTGTAATAACAACTCACGGTTTTGCGCAGTCAAAAAGAAACCCGGAGCGATGGCATTCACCCGCAGCCCTTTTTTTGCGAAATGAACAGCCATCCACATCGTAAAATTCTGAACCGCCGCCTTAGCCGCGCTGTAGGCAGGCACCTTTGTCATCGGTGTATACGCGCTCATAGAAGAAATATTAATAATCGCGGGACATTCCGCCTTCAAAAGGTCTTTTCCAAACACTTGCGATGCCAGAAATGCACCGGTAAAGTTGCTTGAAAATACGCTGGAAAACCCCGTTTCGTCCATATCAAAAAATGATGTGCCCTGCTCATCCTCTTCATACGTCTCACTGGCAGTGATCGCATCCGGGTGGTTTCCCCCGGCTCCGTTTATTAAAAGATTGACAGAACCGAACCGGCTGATAATCTCGTCTTTTGCCTTTTCAAGCGAATCACGGGCTGAAACATCAGCCGGTACAGAAACCGCGGTTCCTCCAGCGTCAGCAATCTCGCCCGCCGCACGCTCTGCTTTATCAGCATTCCGGCTGACGATCGCAATTTTCATCCCCTGCCGTGAAAGCTCCTTTGCCATTGCTGAACAGAGAACACCGCTCCCGCCTGTTATGACAGCGGTTCTTCCTGATAAACGTTCATGAATCGGTCTCATCTCTTCACCCCTTTCTCATGAGACGAGAACGCATCCCACAGTCCGTTCAAGTACATAATTCCTAAGGCACGATCATATAAACCATAACCCGGCCGGCATTGTTCGCCCCAGATATGACGGCCGTGATCAGGCCGTACATATCCTTTGTAGCCTTGGCCGTGCAATTCTTTTACCACACTGGTAACATCAATGGACCCATCACTGGTAAGATGCGAAGTTTCCGTAAAATCACCGTTATCGCAGATTTTCACATTTCGTATATGGGCAAACGGCGCAGCTCCCGCATAGCGTTTGGCGATCTTTACCATATCATTGGCGGGATCCGCTCCCATCGAACCCGTGCACAACGTAATACAGTTGGCGGGTGAATCTGAAATCTCTCGCAGCTTTTCATAACTTTTCTCACCGGTGATAATACGGGGCAGGCCAAAAATTGACCAGGGCGGATCATCCGGATGAATGGCCATTTGAATGCCGTGTTCCTCCGCTACAGGAAGGATTTCATGTAAAAAGAATTCTAGATTGGCCCAAAGCTGTTTTTCACCGACCGTTTGATAGGCCTCAAACAGTTCCTTGATCCGGGCCATTTTCTCCGGCTCCCACCCGGGAAGCGTCAAATCAGAAGATTTCTCAACCGTGCGGATCAGTTCCGCCGGAGGCAGACTTTCCACTTTCGCTTTTTCAAAAAACAAAGCGGTTGACCCATCCTCCAGCGCGCGGAACATATCGGTACGCGTCCAGTCAAATATCGGCATGAAATTGTAACAGATGACTTTCACGCCGAATTCGGAAAGATTGCGAATGGTCTGTTTATAGTGCTCAATATATTGTCCGCGTTCTTCATGACCGAGTTTAATGGCTTCATGAACATTCACGCTTTCCACGACCTCTGCATGAAACCCATAGGATTGAATGAATCTGACTTCCGCTTCAATGTCCTCCTTTTCCCATACTTCGCCCGCGGGCTTCTGGTGAAGAGCCCAGACGATGCCTTTGACCCCGGGAATTTGTCTGACATGTTCAAGAGTCACCGTATCATTACCTTGGCCATACCAGCGAAACGTGATATTCATGTTACACCCCCGTATATTCGTTTTTTCGGCAGACGTATTCTTTGCTGAGGGATACGGCAGCTTCATAGCCGCCCTTTTGATATGCTTTTATCAAGTCACTTCCCACTCCGACCGCGACCGCTCCGGCAGAAAGCCAGTCATTCATGCTGTTTAATGAGATACCCCCGGTCGGCATAATGCGGACATTCGGCAGAGGGCCGTTGACCGACTTGATAAATGAGGGATTAAACGAATTAGCGGGGAACAGCTTTACCACATCACATCCGGCTTCGAGCGCCAAAGCCATATCAGACACGCTCATGCATCCCGGCAGATACGGTACGCTGTACTGGTTGCATAGAGATGCTATCTCTTTTACAAAATGAGAGCTGACGATAAATGAGGCGCCTGATAAAATGGCGTGTCTCGCCGTTTCTGTATCCATTACAGAACCGGCTCCAAGAAGAATATCTTGATGCCGGAGTTCCTTAAAGACATCTTCCACTTCAGGAGTTGTGTATGTAAGCTCAATGGCGCTGATGCCTCCTGAAATGGCCGCTTTTGAAACTTCAAGCGCCTCTTGGCTGTTTTGTCCCCTTATGACAGCCACCACTTGTGCATGCAGAAGTTTTTCGTAAATGGCGTACTTAGGCAGCATTCTCGCTCCTCCTTTAATCAAACGTAATGATTGCTTTTCCCACCTTGTCCGGGTGCTGTTCGATCAACTGAAATGCTTGATGGACGTCATCTGCTGAAAATGTATGTGTAATAAGACCGCCGTGCGTTAACAGGCCTTTATTCAGTAAGTCTGTAATGTACGGGAACTGATTCGTCTGCAATCTTGAACCGGTGATCGTGACTTCCTTTTTTGTGATCGGAAGCTGAGAAATGCCGGCAGTCCTCTCATCAAAACCTAGCACAACCACATGACCGGCCGGAGACACCGCGTCAATTGACGTTTCAAACGTTGAGGGGAGACAGACAGCATCAATGACGACATTGGCGCCTTCGTTTTTTGTCCATTCGTTCACCCGCAAAACGGGATCTTCTTTTTGTGCGTTGACAGTAACGTCCGCACCGTTTTTTTCAGCGAATGCTAAGCGTTCATCATTCAAGTCGGTTATCATGACGGAAGCGCCTTTGAACTTTGCCATTTTTAATATGCAGATTCCGATTGGCCCCGCTCCTTGAATCAAAACGGTATCTTCCTTCTCGACGCTGCCTCTCCAAACAGCCTGGGCGCCGATCGTATATGGTTCTGCCATGACCGCTTCCTCCCAGGGCAGATCGGGCGAAACAGCATGCAGCTGCTTTTCCGGAAGCACGATATATTCCCGCATCCCGCCATCTTCATGAACGCCGAACACCGAAAGCGCTTTGCAGACGTTTGGACGTCCTTTCCGGCAGGCATAGCATGTTCCGCAATAAGATATCGGTTCAATCACTACCCGGTCACCCGGCTTGAAACGCCGGACATGAGAACCGGTCTTTGCGACTTCCCCTGTGACTTCATGTCCGATTACTCTCGGCAGGGACGCTAACGGATTTGTCCCATGATAAATATGCAAATCTGATCCGCAAATTCCGACCCGCTTCACCTTGACAAGAACATCATCCGCGTGGACAACTGACGGTTTCTCACATTCCGTCACCATCAGATCAAATGCTTTCCGTACTTGAACCGCTTTCATTTTTTCACCCGCTTTTTAAGTTGTGCTTGCTACCGTTCAATCACAGTCTCTTTGTTTACAAATGACAGAACCTCTTCTAGGTAGGGAAGCCCTTCATTGTCACCGGAAACTGTGGTGACGAGCGCACCGACTGCATTTGCAAACTCCAGACGTTTTTCCGGTTCAAAACCATGCAGATAACTGTACAGGTAGCCGGCATTAAAGCCGTCACCCGCTCCTACCGTGTCGACAGGCGCAACCGGGAAAGCCTCTTTGTGAACCCACTTATGATCATGATACAGCGCAGAACCTGCTTCACCGTCTTTTATGACTAGCTGACTGATTGAATAGCTCTCTGCAAACCGGGCTAATGCTTCATTTTCTCCTATACCTGTCAGCTGTTTCATTTCGTCCCGGCCTGCCAGAAGAATATCAGTATGCGGAAAGATTTGATGAAATGCCGCACGCGCCTCCTCAATCGTCCACAGCTTCAGCCTGATATTCGGATCAAAAGATACGGGAATCTTTCTTGCTTTGGCGATGGAAAGCACCCTTTCAGCAATTTCAAGATTTTTCTTATCAAGCGCGAGGAACACACCGGTAAGATGAACGATGTGAATGCCGGCAAACATATTCTCTGTTATATCTTCCGGTGCAAGAGTCAGAATTGGTGAATTGAAACGATAGTAAAACGTCTTGCCTGAACCGTCATTTCTGATCTCTTTGACATTTAAAGATGTAGGAAAGCCTTCAACATAGGAGACGTCAGTCACATCAATTCCTTCTCCTTTGGCAAACTGATAAATCACTCTGCCGAACTCATCCTTCCCCAGTCTGCTGACCCACTTTGAGTGCAGGTTCAATCTGGCGCATGCAATCGCAAAATTCAGTTCAGCTCCTCCTGCTTTTCGTTCAAAATGGGTAACAAAACGCAAAGGTCCTGTGCTTGCGGGATTTAAGGTGATCATCGCATCACCGATCGTAAAAATGCCATAATCAGAAGCCACATCAATACTCCTTTCCTTTAAGACTAAATCGGTTTGGTAAACCGGTTTAGTTAAACTTTATATGAAAGCCCTTACATACACAAGAGAAAAATACAATAAATTCAAAAAAATCTGTTTTCAGTAAAAATAACCCGGTTTTTCACATAAAAAACCCCTCACAACAAAATGTAAGGGGTTTTTTTGAAAATTGTATGCATGTGTCCTCAGTTAGCAGTCTTACGTTCAGGGCTTGTACCTTCTTCTTCCGCCCATGTTTCAATATGCTGGAGCTCCGGGGTATTCTCGGCTTTGAATACAGGATCAAGACCTTTTTTGCGCTGAGCGGCATAATCCTTATAGATCTTGTAGGCTACATTACTCAGCAGTAAGATTGCCACTAAGTTAATGAGAGCCAAGAGTCCCATAAACAAGTTTGCCATGTCCCAGACGATCTGGAAGTCAGCCAAACATCCGTATACCACCATCACTACGACGAATACGCGGTAAATATTAAGCCATGTTTTGCTTGTTTTAATAAATTCGATATTCGTTTCACCATAGTAATAGTTGCCGACGACTGAGCTGAATGCGAATAAAAACATCGCAATCGCAATAAATGTCGGCGCCCATCCGCCGAGATGGTGCTGCAGTGCGGCTTGCGTCACTTGGATGCCGTCGCCTTTAGGCGTAAAGCTGTACAATAAAATGATAAAAGCAGTCGATGTACAAACGATAAACGTATCAAAGAACACGCCGAGGGTCTGAATTAATCCCTGCTTAGCCGGATGCGACACATGTGCAGCTGCTGCGGCATTCGGCGCGCTTCCCATACCCGCTTCGTTTGAAAACAGGCCGCGCTGCGCTCCGATAATAATGATGCTTCCTAAGCTTCCGCCGACGATCTGCTCAAAACCGAACGCATTTTTCACAATGGTAACAAGCAGCTCAGGTACCGCCGAGATATTTACAATCACGACATACAGCGCGATCAGAATATACATTCCCGCCATAACCGGAACGATTAATTGCGAGACAGATACAACACGCTTCAGACCGCCGAATATAATGAAAGCCGTTAATACAGCTAAAATGATTGCGATAACTGTTTTATTCACATGGAATGCTTCGTCAAACGCCACAGAAATCGTATTTGACTGCACCGCGTTAAAGATAAGTCCGAAAGAAACGGTAATCAATACGGCGAATAAAATACCGAGCCAGCGGGCGCCCAGTCCCTTTGCCATGTAATATGCCGGACCGCCGCGGAATTCGTCACCGGAACGCACTTTATACAGCTGCGCCAAAGTGCTTTCCACAAAGCTGGAAGCCATACCGACAATCGCTACGATCCACATCCAAAATACTGCGCCGGGACCGCCTGTTGCAATCGCCAGCGCGACGCCGGTCAAGTTTCCGGTTCCGACACGAGAAGCGGCTGAGATAAAGAATGCCTGCATTGAAGACACTCCTTTATTTCCTTGCGGCTTCTCCCCGACGATTCTGAACATTTCAAAAAAGTACTGGAATTGAATAAAGCGAAAACGGAACGTAAAGTACAATCCGATCCCGACTAAAATATAAACAAGATACTTCCAAATAAAATCATTTGGAACATTTATGATTTCACTGATGAAAGCCTCCATGTTTAACCTCCCTTTTACATATCTTTTACTGTCATTTTTGCTGCATATGTTAGATCTTTTAACACAACGGGTATTATTATATCACAACAACAGTGGTTGAGAAGTTTTTTTAAGAAAATGTTTCGGTTTCTTCATCACATCTTTTGCTGTCATGCCCCGTTTTTTATCTTACAGCCCGAAAAATGTTGTCACGTCATAAGGAATGCGTGCATATCATAACAAATAGGTCTTTAAGAAAAAAGAGATGAAAAGATGGATGGAATGGTATATACTTAACCAGGATAATAATTTTTTAAATTTAATAAATGTGTTTACTTTACATTTAAATTAGGGTATTATAATAAAAATATTCAGACTTATGAAGGGGGGAGAACATTTGAAAAAAATCTTGTTTTTAAAAGCTTCTATTTTATTTTTAGCGATTGCAAGCTTTCATTTGCTCTCCATTCCCCATGCGTTTGATACCGCTCATCATTTTAAAGCGGTAGCCGACCAGCAGGAAATGCACGAAATGAAGGCCGGCCAAAATGCTGATGATGAGAAAAAATCGCTGACGGGCTCATATATCTTGACGGCGCTTTTTGCCGCTTCTGTCTCACTGATCGTGATATCAGACAGGAGACTCCCCGCTTCCCGGAGAAGACAGCGAAAGAAAAGCTTTTTAATCGCTAAATTTTATCAGTCCTCGTATTTCGATGAGCTTCATGTTCAACATCGCCTATCTATGTAACATAAAATGAGGAGGTTGTTAAACATGTTGTTTATCTTACGAATGGTGATTTTAGGGTTGTTTTCATTCACTGCGTTGAATTTATTTGTATGGCAGGGAATCGAAGTCATTCACGCTATCACTGACTTATTCGGCAGCCATGAAAGCTAAATAGTAAAACCTCCGCTCAATGAGCGGAGGTTTTTTATTTTAATTTTACTCTTAAACATCGTATGCAGGGATACGCCATACATCTGTTACCGGCCCTGTCTCATCTTCATCGGTAAAGAAGGAGCCATTGCTGTATCGGTCATTCGCCCGCAAGGACTTCACGGCGATTTCGATTCTTTCGCCTTTTTCTGTTTCCGCAGCGATCATATCGGCCAAAGCGCACGCAAATACGCCGACTGCCCGATGCGGGTTCTTTTTAAGCTCACGCAGCATGATGACACCGCGTTTCGCCCTGGATGTTTTTTCGAATTCAGATAGGTTCATCCGTTTGATTGCTCCCCGCTGTGTGACAAGGACGAGCGAATCTGTTTCATGCAGAATTTGCCCTGATACGACGGTATCACCGTCTTTTAAATTTATGCCCTTTACGCCGGCCGCACGGGCACCGACTACATTTACTTCATCTTCACCGAACCATAAACCGTACCCGAGGCGGGTGGCGATAAACAGCTGGCTGCCGCCGTCTGTGACATGAACATCAATCAGCTCATCATCCCCTTTAAGGTTAAGGGCAACAAGCGCTTTCGAGTAACGCTGCGCTTTGTAATGCGTCATTTCAGTTCTTTTCACCATGCCGTTTTTCGTCATGAACAATAAATATGAAGATGGATCAAATTCTTTTACCGGTATAGCTTTCACGATGGTTTCATCACGGTCAATCGTGATGATGTTCGTTACGTGCTGCCCCATGTCTTTCCACCTGATATCGGGAAGCTGGTGAACCGGACAATAAACATAGCTTCCCTTATTGGTAAAGAGCAGGAGAACATCCGTTGTATTCATTTCAAATTGGTGAATCAGCCTGTCAGTATCCTTCATACCGAAATCCTGGCCGTTAGAAGCGGCAAATGACCGCTGGCTTGTTCGTTTTACATAGCCGTCTTTAGTGACTGTCACATATACGTCCTCAGAGGCAACCATGACTTCAAGATTGATTTTAATTTCCTCAATCTTTTCTTCAATGACAGACCGTCTGCTGTCAGCATAGGTCTTTTTCAATTTTTTCAGGCTGCTTGTAATGACTTTTAACAGCTTTTTATCATGACTTAAAATGGCTTCGAGCTCCTGAATTTTCTTGCTGAGCTCTTCCGCTTCCTCTTTTAGCGCCGTAATATCCGTGTTTGTCAGACGATACAGCTGCAAGGATACGATTGCTTCGGCCTGAGGCTCCGTAAATGCGAATTTAGAAATTAAGTTTTGTTTCGCATCTTTCTTGTCGCTGCTTGCCCGGATGACCGCTATGACCTCATCTAACACAGACAGCGCCTTCATCAGTCCTTCAACGATGTGATGCCGCTCTTTTGCTTTTTGCAATTCAAAGACGGAGCGGTTTGTCACCACTTCCTTCTGATGGGAAATATACGCATCCAGGATGGCCGTAAGACTCATCAGCATCGGCCGGCGGTTATGTATGGCGACCATATTAAAGTTATATGTTGTCTGCAGATCAGTGTTTTTATATAAGAAATTCAGGATGCCTTTTGCATCGGCTTCTTTCTTTAACTCAACGACCACCCGGAGCCCCGTGCGGTCAGTTTCATCCCTGACTTCAGAAATGCCTTCGACTTTTTTGTCTATGCGGTATTCGTCCATTTTCTTAACGAGATTGGCTTTGTTTACTTCAAACGGAATTTCTGTAATGACGATCTGCTCCCGTCCGCCTCTTACGGATTCCACTTCAGCCTTGCCGCGGATAATAATTTTGCCTTTACCGGTTTCATAAGCCTTCCGAATGCCGTCGACTCCTTGAATAATGCCTCCTGTCGGAAAGTCAGGCCCTTTAATCACCTGCATCAAGTCATCGACGGTGCAATCCGGAGATTCAATCCGTTTAATGACGGCATCAATGACCTCACCCAGATGATGAGGGGGAATATCAGTCGCATAGCCCGCTGAAATCCCGGTTGATCCGTTAACAAGCAAGTTAGGGAACATGGCGGGCAAAACAACCGGCTCTTTACTGGTGTCATCAAAGTTCGGAACGAATTCAACCGTATTTTTATCAATATCACGCAAAAGCTCTGACGCGATAGAAGATAATCTCGCTTCCGTATAACGCATGGCAGCCGGCGGATCACCGTCAATGCTTCCGTTGTTGCCGTGCATCTCAATCAGCACATTCCGCACTTTCCAATCCTGGCTCATCCGCACCATCGCTTCATAAACGGAGCTGTCACCGTGCGGATGATAATTACCGATAACGTTTCCGACCGTTTTTGCCGCTTTACGGAAATTTTTATCGAATGTATTTCCGTCTGCGTGCATGGCGTATAAAATTCTCCGCTGCACCGGCTTTAAACCGTCACGAGCGTCGGGCAGCGCCCTGTCTTGAATAATGTATTTACTGTAGCGTCCGAAACGGTCGCCGATTACTTCTTCTAACGGTAAATCATGAAATAATTCTGGCTGTGCCACTATTAAACCTCCTCAGCGACCGACAAGTTTTCATTTTCTAAAATATTGCTTTCCTCATCTAATCCGAAGTCAACATTCTTTTCAATCCATTTTCTTCTCGGTTCTACTTTGTCTCCCATTAATGTCGTTACGCGGCGCTCTACCCGTGCCGCATCGTCGATCTTGACTCTGACGAGCGTTCGCGATTCGGGATTCATCGTCGTTTCCCAGAGCTGGTCTGCGTTCATTTCTCCCAGACCTTTATAGCGCTGGATGGTATACCCTTTGCCGACTTTCTTTAAAACGCCGTCCATTTCTTCGTCGGACCAAGCATATTCAATAATCTCTTTCTTACCGCTTCCTTTGCTCACTTTGTAAAGAGGCGGAAGGGCGATAAAGACTTTTCCGTGCTCGATTAAAGGTTTCATATAGCGGTAGAAAAACGTTAACAGCAAGACTTGAATGTGCGCGCCGTCGGTATCCGCGTCCGTCATGATAATGATCTTGTCATAGTTGATGTCGTCTATCTCAAAATCTGCGCCGACACCGCCTCCGATCGCATGAATAATCGTATTGATTTCTTCATTTTTGAAGATGTCTGCAAGCTTTGCTTTCTCTGTGTTGATGACCTTTCCGCGAAGGGGCAGCACGGCTTGGAATTTCCGGTCTCTTCCCTGTTTTGCAGAACCTCCCGCAGAGTCTCCCTCCACCAGATACAATTCATTCTTCGCCGGATTTCTGGAACCGGCCGGTGTGAGTTTTCCGCTCAGCGTCGCTTCTGATTTTTTGCGTTTTTTGCCGCTTCTCGCTTCTTCTCTCGCTTTACGGGCCGCTTCACGGGCCTGGCTGGCTTTAATCGCTTTTTTGACAAGCAGGGTCGCCGTGTCGCGGTTTTCTTCCAAGAAATAAGCAAGATTCTCGGAAATGACGGCATCCGCGGCGGATCTCGCCTCACTTGTGCCAAGCTTCCCTTTCGTCTGGCCTTCAAATTGCAGCAGTTCCTCCGGGATACGCACGGAAATGATTGCGGACAAACCTTCCCTGATATCGGAGCCTTCAAGGTTCTTGTCTTTCTCTTTTAAAAGGGCGACCTTTCGCGCATACTCGTTAAACGCTCTTGTCATTGCCGTTTTGGCTCCTGATTCGTGGGTGCCGCCGTCCTTTGTTCTGACGTTATTAACGAATGACAGCATATTTTCTGAATACCCGTCATTAAACTGAAACGCGAAATCGACTTCAATGTCATGATGCTCGCCTTCAAAGGAAACCACTTCGCATAAAGCGTCTTTTTCCTCGTTTAAATAAGCGACAAATGCTTCAATTCCGTTCTCATAATAAAATACTTCTTTTACGCCGTTCCGTTCATCAATTAATTCTATTTTCAAACCTTTTAACAAGAAAGCCGATTCGCGCAGACGTTCTGACAGCGTGTCAAAATTATAAACCGTTGCGCTGAACATTGACGGATCAGGTTTAAAATGGGTAAGCGTTCCCGTTTTTTTGGTCGTTCCGATTTTTTCAAGTGAAGTCACGGGCTTGCCGCCGTTTTCAAACCGCTGTTTATAAACATATCCGTCACGCTCAATAGTAACTGTCAGCCACTCCGATAATGCGTTTACGACAGATGCGCCGACACCATGCAGACCGCCGCTTGTTTTATAGCCGCCCTGTCCGAATTTCCCCCCGGCATGCAGCACGGTGAAAATAACTTCCGGCGTCGGCTTTCCGAGCTTATGCATCCCGGTCGGCATTCCGCGTCCTCTGTCCTGTACAGAGATGCTGTTGTCCTTATGTATCGTTACGATAATATGATCTCCGTAGCCGGCAAGAACTTCATCGACGGAATTGTCGACGATCTCATATACCAGATGGTGCAGGCCGCGTGCGTCCGTCGAACCGATGTACATTCCCGGTCGTTTTCTGACGGCTTCCAGGCCTTCAAGCACCTGTATGGCATCTTCGTTGTAATCAAATTGCTGTTTTCTAGCCAAACGTACAAACCCCTTTCAAAAAACCTGCTCTTAATCATTCTCTTTTTTAAATGTTTTCATGTCTTTGTTTTTCAGTATGCGCAAGCTTCGGTCCAATTCTCCTCGGACTCACAATTATAACCAATATGCTTGATTTCGCAACATATTTAAGCGAATGGCTCGTTTTTTAGGCCGCAAGACATACATTCGAACGGCTTTTCATCTTTTTGGTGCCCTTTTCGGCGGATAAGAACATGAGTTCGCTTTCTATTATATAGCTTTATGCGGGCCATCGCAAACAGACTGTAAACCCCTGTATAAAGGGGTTTCTAAAAAAGCTGTTCATGCTTTATTGTATCTGTTTCATCATCATACGCAAAGAGTATTCTTTCAATAAAAAAGCAAAAACCCCTGATTTGCCAAGGATTTTTGCCTTTTTTGTTCCTATTTTATAACAGCGCGGGCGACTTTTATACATAAATCCATAACAGCCGTCCGTCCTTTGTCTGTAATCATGCGATACGCTTCTTCATTTGCAAGACCCTGCTGCGCCCAAAAAACGGGAGCGTCCGTCTGTAAAAATTCTTCAGCGACGCCGGGAAGCTGCTCAGAGCGTCTGAACACATTCACGATATCAATCGGTCCTTCCACGTCTTTTAATGAAGCGACGGCTTTAACGCCAAGCGCCTCATCAATCGTTGGATTGACGGGAATAATTTCATACCCTTCATCCTGCATCGCTTTGGAAACCATGTAAGAAGTCCGGTCGGGACGGTCTGACAGCCCGACGACTGCGATCCGTTTGCTCCGGTCCAGAATTTCTTTAATCTCTGATTTTGAAGGATTTTGCATCTTTACCATCTCCTTTTGATATATTGTACATGACCGCTTCGCCGGAATCAAAAAAAGCGCTTTGTCAGCTTAATTCTCAAAAAACTTGTCATCAGACGGTAACAACTCGTGTTAAAATAAAGTGAAGGGACATTGAAAAGGAGAAATGTAGATGTTGATTGCTTTATTGATTATTTTGGCCTATGTAATAGGCAGCATCCCGTCAGGTTTAATCGTAGGCAAACTTGCGAAAGGGATCGATATTAGAGAACACGGAAGCGGCAATTTGGGCGCTACAAATGCTTTTCGCACGCTTGGCGTTAAAGCGGGATCTGTCGTCGTCGCAGCCGATATTTTAAAAGGCACCCTGGCCGCGGCGCTCCCATATTTACTGCACGTCCCCATTCATCCTCTTCTCGCAGGGGTGGCAGCAGTGATCGGCCATGTATTCCCCATGTTCGCAAAGTTTAAAGGAGGCAAAGCCGTAGCCACATCAGGGGGCGTCCTGCTGTTTTATGCTCCGCTGTTATTCGTTACGATGGTTGCAGTATTTTTCGTATTTTTATTCCTTACGAAATTTGTTTCTCTGTCTTCAATGTTAACAGGGATTTATACGATTATTTACTGTCTGTTTGTAAAAGACCCTTATTTATTAATCGTAGTGACGCTCTTGACCGCGTTTGTTATCTACAGACACAGGGCAAACATCAAACGGATCATAAACAAAACAGAGCCGAAGATCAAATGGTTTTGATGAAACTTCAATTTTGACATCAAAATGCCATATGCGTTTATAATAGAGATAATTTCTTTATATGAGAAACAAAAAGGGAGTGTTCCGGATGAACATGAAAGTAACGAAAGGCGCGCTGGATTGGTACAAAGAAGAGCTCGATCTGGAAACAGGTGATCATGTCCGTTTCTTTGTCCGTTACGGGGGATGCAGCAACGTTCAGAAAGGCTTTTCTCTCGGCATTTTAAAAGACCGGCCGATGAACATCGGCACCAGCACGGAAGTTGAAGGCATTACCTTTTTTATTGAAGAAAGCGACTTATGGTACTTTGATAATCATGATTTGTCAGTCACATATTCAGATCAGGCGGAAGAGCCGGTATTTGATTATGTGTAAAAAAAAGAACGCAGCGGATGCGTTCTTTTTTTTACAGCCTGAACCTTTTGAGATGATCAGTCAGACGTTCTTTTTCTAATATGCTTCTCTGCGTATCACCGAGCAGGTCAAAGTGGGGAAATTCATTTTTATGGTGAATCCACTCCGGCTTCAGCCCGTACTCCGCTCCCCATCTGATCAGTTTATTGAGGTCGCTTGAACCGGCCTTCGTCACGGTCTTAGCCTCCGGAAAGCGGTCGTCCAGCCAGTAATGCGTTAAAAAAGCGATTTTTCCTTCCGACACATCCCGCTTCCATCTTTCCAGTTCCTTACGCGTAATTCCAAATGCCATAACTGCAGCCGCTCCTTATTTTTTTGCCTTTTCGTAAGCGGCATGCCAATCAGGAAAAGCCTTGCGAAACTGAATCGGTTTGAAGCTCTCTTTATCAACGCATATATGAGAGGATGTCGCTTTGATGGCAAGTTCTTGGTCCGGATTATAGATGTGGTAGCCGTAAACGGTTTTAAATCCATTATATTCTTCAATCCAAGTATGTACGACAGCCGTTTCTCCGTAGCGGAGCGGCTTTTTATAAGAAATGCTGATATCCAATACAGGGGACAGCACTCCTCTATCTTCCATATCCTTGTAAAGGAATCCGAGTTCCTTAATCAGCGCCGTTCTGCCGACCTCCATCCAGACTAAGTAATTGGCATGATAGACGATGCCCATTTGATCTGTTTCCGCATAACGCACTTCTATTTCTTTTTTTGACACATGCAACGTTCTCTGCTCCCTTATTATCAGATTAGCCCCATTTTATCACAACGAGCCGGAAAGAGAAAAAAACCAGGTTTCCCTGGTTTTTATTATGATTGATAGCCGTTTTCTCTTGCAGCCGATTCATCCTGGATTTCACTGCGGAACGATTCAATGCTTTCATTGCGTCTGGCATTCTTCTCTTGAATGCGCTGTTTTTCCTCATCTGTCGCAAATTCCATTGATTCTTTGGCTTCTTCTATATTCTCAATTGTATTCTGCACCATATCCTGCAGCTTTTCAACGTTATCGGAGCGGTCATCCGGATTCGGTTTTTGATAATTGTTTGTCATAATGTCTGCTCTCCTTTGATGATGTTATTCGCCTTTCGTCTGCATGACAATCGGATGTCCGTTTGACTTGTCATGAAACTTTTCCCCTTTGTTGCGTTTATATTTAACGGGTTTTGTCCCTAAGTGGCTCGGAGCGTATTGCGGCTGGCCGTCTTTCTTGTTTATGCCCATGTTCATCCCTCCTTAAGAGTATATTTTGCAAAAGGAGGTGCAAACATGACTGCAAATTAAAGGTTATTTTTGTTTGAACCGCTGCTCCAGCTTTTCTTCAAGCTGATTCAAATATTCCGTATTGGTCATCAGCTCACGTTTATTTTCCATAACCAATTCATGAAAAGAACGTTTTCGCATTTTTTTCAATCTTCTCACCTCCGTGTTTTCATTCATTTTTTCCAATTTTTCAAAACCTAAGCCCTTCACAATAAAAAAACTGAACCTCTATTTGAGATCCAGTTTTTCTTTCATTTCTTTTTTGGTCATCGTGCCTACGCGAATATGCTGAATGGTTCCTTTTTCGTCTAATATGTATGTTGTCGGATAAGAAAGCACGTTGAAATCTCCATTAATTCCGCTTTTGTCAATCAGAATAGGAAAGGTCAGCTGATAATGATCAGCAAATGATTTCACAGCCTGTATATTTTTTTCAGAGGACGTAAAATTAACGGCTGCTACCGCAATATCAGGATATTCTTTCTGCAGCTCCTGCATATCGGGCATTTCCATTCGGCACGGCTTGCACCACGTCGCCCAGAAATTGAGGAGCACTTTTTTTCCTTTATAATCAGAAAGGGAGATGCTTTTTCCTGACAATGTATCAAGTGTAAAGTCAGGGGCTTTCATCCCTTCTTCTGTCCCTTCTTTCGGACTTTTTTGTACAGAATAAATGTTCCAGCCCGCATACACTAACAACCCGATTAGTAATATTCCGCCCAGCCATTTCGCAAGCATCTTAAGGCCTCCCGCATAAAAAGAGAGAAAGCAGACTGCTTTCTCTCCTTTGTTCATTCTGCTACTGTTTCATTTTATCGCGAAGCACCATTTGTAAAATGCCGCCGTGGCGATAGTAATCAATTTCCACTTCACTGTCAAAACGGACAACAACTTCAAATGTTTTTACCGTACCGTCTTCACTGATTGCTCTGACAGTCAGCAAGTCGCGCGGACGTACAGATTCATCAACATCCACCTCGATGACTTCCTTACCGGTTAAGCCGAGTGTATCCGCGTTTTCACCCTGTTTGAACTGGAGCGGCAGCACACCCATAAAGACGAGGTTGCTTCTGTGAATTCTTTCAAAGCTTTCGGCAATGACTGTTCTGATGCCGAGCAGGTTTGTTCCTTTTGCAGCCCAGTCACGTGAAGAGCCCATTCCGTAATCTTTTCCGGCCAGGACGACAAGGCCCGTTTTATCTTCTTTATACCGCATGCAGGCATCATAAATAGATGTCACTTTCCCGGTAGGCCAATGTGTTGTGTATCCGCCTTCTGTACCCGGTGCGATTTGGTTTTTAATGCGGATATTGGCGAATGTTCCTCTCATCATGACTTCATGGTTTCCGCGGCGTGAGCCGTAAGAGTTAAAGTCACGAGGAGAAACGCCTTTTTCCTGCAGGTATTTGCCCGCCGGTGTGTCTTTTCCGATCGCTCCGGCCGGAGAAATGTGGTCAGTCGTCACGGAATCGCCGAATTTGCCGACAACGCGAAGTCCTCTTAAAGGCTCAACTTTTCCCGGCTCTACAGACATTTCCTCAAAGAACGGCGGGTTTTGAATGTAAGTGGAATCCTGATCCCACTTGTACAGCGCTTCATCCGTCGTTTCGATTTCGTTCCAGCGCTGGTTGTCGTCAAATACCGTTTCATACTCTTTGCGGAATAATTCCGGCGTAACAGTCTGTTTGACGAGAGAATTGATTTCATCCATGGACGGCCAGATGTCATCGAAATAAACATTTTGTCCGTCATTTCCGACACCGATCGGATCCGTTTTCAGGTTGATATTCACAGTGCCTGCTAATGCGTATGCAACAACAAGCGGAGGTGACGCAAGGTAGTTTCCTTTGACAAGCGGATGGATCCGGCCTTCAAAGTTTCTGTTACCCGACAAGACAGAAGTGATCAAGAGATCATTTTTAGCAACCGCTTCTTCAATCTCTGGAGAAAGCGGGCCGGAGTTCCCGATACATGTCGTACAGCCATACCCTACGAGGTTAAAGCCGAGCTCCTTCATGTAAGGAAGCAGGCCTGAGTTGACTAAGTATCCAGTAACAACCTTAGACCCCGGTGCAAGTGATGTTTTAACATAATTCGGCACTTTCAAGCCTAATTCTACCGCTTTTTTGGCTACCAATCCGGCACCGATTAATACAAAAGGGTTTGATGTATTCGTACAGCTTGTAATAGCGGCGATTGCAATCGCCCCTGTTTTCATAACCGCATCTTCACCGCTGTTAAGTTTAAATGAAATTTCTTTGTTCTCTTCAGCAGCATCCGCTCCGAATCCTTGGTTGCCGGCCGGGCTGACAAGATGTTTTTTAAACGTTTCCTGCATAACGGAAAGCGGGATTAAATCCTGCGGACGTTTCGGTCCTGAAAGGTTCGCTTCGATTTTTGACAGATCAATTTCCACAACGTCTGTAAAAATCGGCTCTTCCGCGTCAGGCGTATAGAATAAACCGTTGTTGCGGCAGTATGCTTCCACAATATCGATCTGCTCTTCTTCACGGCCGGTCAGACGCAGGTAAGAAAGTGCTTCCTCGTCAACCGGGAAGAATCCGCAAGTCGCTCCGTATTCCGGCGCCATATTGGCAATAGTCGCACGATCCGCAAGCGGAAGCTCAGCAACACCAGGACCGAAGAATTCAACAAATTTATTGACTACGCCTTTTTCGCGCAGCACTTGAGTGACTTTCAGCGCCAAGTCAGTCGCCGTCGTTCCATTAGGCAATTTTCCGACAAGTTTCGCGCCGATGACCTCAGGAACAGGGAAATATGAAGGCTGGCCAAGCATTCCCGCTTCCGCCTCAATACCGCCGACACCCCAGCCGAGGACGCCGATTCCGTTAATCATTGTTGTATGGGAATCTGTTCCCACCAGAGTATCAGGATATGTCACAAGTTCTCCGTCTTCCTCTTTCGTATGAACGACACTTGCCAAAAACTCAAGGTTTACCTGGTGAACGATACCTGTTGCAGGCGGAACCGCCTGATAATTGTTAAACGCTTTCTTTGCCCAGCTTAAAAATTTATAACGTTCTGCATTTCTTTCGAATTCTAAGTCCATATTAATGGCTAACGCGTCTTCCGTACCGGCTTTGTCGACTTGTACGGAGTGGTCAATGACCAGGTCAACCGGAATTTCAGGATTGATTTTATCAGGGTCTCCGCCGACAGAGGCCATGGCTTTTCTTAAAGATGCCAGGTCAACTACGGCCGGAACACCGGTAAAGTCCTGTAGAATAACCCGTGACGGTTTAAACGGCACATCGATATCTTTTAATTCAGCAGTACCCCATCTTGCTAAATTTTCAACATGTTCTTTTGTAATGACGCGTCCGTCTACCTGACGCAAAACGGATTCCAAAAGAACCTTAATAGAATAAGGAAGTTTTGAAACATTGCCGACCCCTGCGTCTTCCAATGCTTTTAATGAATAGTAGTTGTATGTTTTCCCATTTGAAGAAAATGTTTTTCTTGCTTGGAAAACGTCTTGTGTTGCGACTTTTTGCTGATTTGTCATTCTCCAAAATCCCCCTTCAATGATCAAGATCGTTCTTTAGATGAATGTTCACATTCCATCACAATTTTCTCACAATTTCATCTTAGTATAAAATCATACATAAGTAAATATCAATGTTTTTATTAAATACAATAAGATCGTCTTATCAGCATGATTTTCGGTAAATTTTGTCCGATTTTCCGCCTCATACAACGGGCTGTAAAGAGCCATATTAATGTTGAGGTGATGATCATGGTAAAACGGAAAGCCAATCATGTAATGAACGGCATGAATGATGCGAAAAGCCAAGGCAAAGGCGCGGGCTATATAGAAAATGACCAGCTCGTTTTGACGGAAGAAGAACGGCAGAACAATAAAAAAAGAAAAACAAACCAATAGCCGGAATACCTTTAAAAGGAGGCTTTAACATGACAAATAAAAATACGAGTAAAGATATGCATAAAAATGCTCCGAAGGGCCATAACCCCGGCCAGCCGGAACCGCTGAGCGGAAGCAAAAAAGTGAAAAACCGCAACCATACAAGACAAAAACATAATACAAGCCACGATATGTAAAACAGACCCCGGTGTCTGTTTTTTTTGTGCCATTCACCCATTCAAAGCTTCTGCATACGTTATAGCAAGGCTTTTTAATATGGAGGGATGCTTCCATGAATCACTCAAAAAACGCTGAAGAATTTGATGATACGGAAGAATGGCTGCGGCAGTTTTACGAGGACCCGTATGCTTGGTATGACGAGACGCTGCCGATCGATCTATATGAAACAAGCCGTCAATATATCATTGAAGCCGACCTGACGGCGCTGAAGCAGGTGCAAGCGATAACCGTCACTCTTTCGGGAAATGAGTTTATGCTCTCTGTTAAAACGCTTGAACGGACGTTAAACAAACAAATGATGCTTCCTTTTTATCTGAATGACAAACATATTTTCACTGATTTCACCAACCATATTCTGACCGTCTCCATGAACAAGGAGCCAAATGAGACTCCTGCCTCTTTTTCCTTTCAATTTCCTCTATAACATAAAAAAGCCGCTTTCATCCCTCAATGGAAGCGGCTTTTTTGTCCGGTCATATCAGTCATATACCCTCAAAGTGAATCTCCCATGGCCAAATAGCAGAATCACTATACGATAGAATATGTTCTAGCAACCGGAATGACTGGACATCTATCATTTTTTCTATTCTTTTTTTTCATGTGTTCTTCTATTCTGTCTTCGTTTACAATATGGTTAAAGTAAGGAGGAGATAGAACAATGCTGGAAGGCTGGTTTATGTGGTTTATTTTATTTTGGGTCATCGTGATGATCGGATTGCTGTCTATCGGCGGGTTTTTTATGTTTCGAAAATTTTTAAAACGCTTACCGAAAGAAGACGGCCGGTCAGAACTGGATTGGCAGGACTATTATATTGAAAAAAGCAGGCACTTATGGAATGAGGGTGACAAGGCGTTTTTGGATGAATTGGTCGCCCCCGTGCCGGAGCTCTTTCGGGATGTAGCCAAAGCGAAAATCGCCGGAAAAATCGGTGAACTTTGCTTAGCGGAGGAAGCTGAACAAATAAACCGTGATTTAATCATCAGGGGTTACATACTGGCCACTCCTAAGCGTGATCATCAATTTTTAAAAAAGCATCTCCGTGAAAAACAGATTGATCTTACTCCTTATCAAGCCCTGCTCAAATAAAAAACCTTTCCGGCGGACGGAAAGGTTTTAATTCATCTGAATATCAGCGGTCTTCAGTTCATTCGAAAGTTTGCGGTAAGACAAAAACATCGCGATGCGCCACGGGACAATCATTCCGAAAGCAAGAATCCAAAACATTCCGCTTAAAGCTCCGTAATCAATCGTCGTGCTCAAAATGGATTTCATAGCGATTCTGATAACCAGCAAACCAATCAGGATAAACACAAACGCTTTTGACCGTTTTAAATAGATTTCATTATTTTTAATCTCAAATTTAGATGTTTTAATCAGAAAAATAGAGAAGATCACGCCCAGCGTAATGGCCTCCAAAAATTCTTCGCCCGTCACTCTGAAAATCGGAAAAAGGAACATAAGCGCTCCCGTACTCATGAAAATCGGCGGGAGAATTATTTTTTTAGGTGAAGCGGGCTTGTCGGAGGATTTAATCCTGACGATCATCACGGAAATTGCCATGGCCGCTGCAATAACGGATGAAATTATAATCATCATCTTTATCATTCCTTTGCTTGCACGGAGTTTGATACTATATACTATACTCCAAAAACATAAAAAAAACCAATTTGAAAAGAGAACACGTTTACGTTCCCGTTACCCGGCCTACGGCCTCCAGCACTTTAGATGCTTCAAACGGTTTAACGATAAAGTCTTTAGCGCCTAATTCAATCGCTTCCAGAACGATCCGCTGCTGCCGCATGGCGGTGCACATGATGATCCGGGCTTTCGGGTCAAAAGCTAAAATATCCTGCAGCGCCTGTATACCGTTTTTGACCGGCATGGTAATATCCATAGTCACCAGGTCGGGACGGATTTTTTGATATACTGCCAGAGCTTCCTCACCGTCAGCCGCTTCCCCGGCCACTGTGTAATTCGCCGATTCCAGAATCTCTCTGATTTTCACCCTCATGAACTTGGCGTCATCTACAACTAAAACTCTTGTCATATTCCCCTCCACATATTTAACATTAACTAGTCTTATTGTACCAAAAACAAAAGGGTATATAATAGTTCAAAAGTTATTAATCCGTTACAGACCCGTAAATCCTCCGAAAAGATTTGACAGAACGATCAGAATGTAGCTCATCCAGTTAAAAAACAGCATAACTCCGATCAGAATCATAAGAATGCCGCCGATTTTCATGATAAGCAGCTGATGCTTGCGAATCCAATTCATTCTGGTAATAAAAAATGAAAGAACAAGAAAAGGAATCGCAAATCCGAGAACATATAAAAACATATACGGCACTGCTGAAGAAGGATTTGTATTAGCCAGCGAAAATACCGCTCCTAAAATAGGCCCGCTGCACGGCGACCAGCCGGCTGCAAACGCAAGACCGATCAGAACCGAACCGATAAACCCCTCCGGACGGCGCTTAAAGTGAATGCGCCGCTCTTTCATCATGAATTTCGGCTGAAACACACCGGCAGTAACCAGCCCGAAAAGGATCAGCATGATAGCGCCAAACTGGCGGATCGCTTCATGATATTGGGTAAAAAAACTGCCGATAAACGAAGTTCCATATCCCAATGCGATAAAAATCACGGAGAAACCAAGCAAAAAACAAAGTGTATGCATGAGGCCGCGCTTTTGCAGCATCACCTTTTCTGTTTTCACCTCGTCCATACTGACACCAGTTATGTAAGACAAAAAAGCGGGATACAACGGCAGACAGCATGGAGAAATGAAAGACAGAAATCCGGCCCCAAACGTCAGAAAGTAATTAAAACTCACGATGACACACTCCCTTCGAGTTATGACAAAATCATTTCATTTTTTTAACACTTTCCCGAGAAGGATTACTTTTTATAGAAAAAGCTTATATAATTTAATTTGACATCGAGATATTATACTCCTTCTTATTTGAAAAACAGTATAAATGTGGATATAATAATAGCGACTCAGGTGAAAGATTTATGTATGAAAGGATATATCCCTGTGATTAGAGAGCATCTATTAAATGAAATTGAAAAAAAACGGGCAGAGCTGCTTAAAATCGTCATGACAAACGGAATGACATCAAACATTACGATAGAACTCAGCCAGGAGCTTGACCACCTTCTCATACAATACCAAAAAGAACTGCACACCGGCAGTTGGGGTGAAACATGACGTCAAAATAAAAAACCCTCTCCGGGTTTTTTATTTTTATAACCATGTATCTCTATATCATAATCTGTACGTATTATTTCGCTTGATTATTCATGGCTTTCATCATTTGATTAATTTTCTTTTGAGAAGGTTTCATTCCCATTTGCATCATCATCATGCGTAACATTTGTTCATTAATAGGCGGATTCTTTTTCAAATAGCTCATCATATATTTACGAGCAATAAAAAACCCGAGTGCAACACCTATGAGCAATGCGACAACGCCCACTAGGATGCCAACCCATAAAGTCATTTTATTTCCTCCTTCATGTTGTCTAGTTTAAAGTGTACTAAACCAAAGGCTATTATACAACATTTACATCTCTTTTTCCTCGTTTTTAGACAAAATTTCTTTCTCTGACCGGATTTAACCACCCATAGCGCCGTGTCTTGAAATCCATTGCAAGAAAACAGGGGCTGATTTTACGCAGAATCTCAAAGAAAATCGTTTCCGCCTCATAATCTCCCGAAGCTGCAATCTCAATTAAACTGTCTTTCATCATGAAGGTGGCGCGGCCCTTTTCTCCGGGCAGTGTAAGCCGGTAAATGGAATCCAAACGGCTGTAACTCATTCGGTTTAAATGCAGCTGGAGACGCTGATGCATATGTATCACCGGAATCGGTTCCGTTATATATTGAACTTGCTTTTCTGTCATTTGATATTCCTGGGGTGTCAGGTCTGTCCAATGATAGTCTCGAAACAACTCAAACATAGCCGTTTCCCGCCCGAAGTAGTGGTTCGCAAACTCATCCTTTATCAGGTGCGTATAGTAATGACGTTCCATTTCCTCATCCCCTTTTACAGCGCTTCGTTATTGCTTTCTATTATACAAAAGGAGAAAAGAAAGAATTGTCTTTTACTGTTACGCCGCCCCTTCTATTTTTGTCGCATAAACAGGAAAAAGAGGATGATTTGACTCATCCTCTTTTGTCTCGTTATTTGTTTAAAAGTTTTTTCACGCGGTCAACCACGTTTTCTGCAGTAAACCCGTATTCTTTCATAATTGTTTCTCCCGGAGCTGAAGCACCGAAACGGTCAATTGCGAGAACGTCTCCTTCAAGACCGGTAAATTTGCCCCATCCGAAGCTTGAACCCATTTCGATCGCAAGACGTTTCGTCACATTCGGAGGAAGCACGCTGTTTTTGTACTCGGCCGATTGTTTTTCAAAGCGGTCCCAGCTCGGCATGCTGACTACAGATACGTGAATGTTTTCTTCAGCCAGTTTCGCTTGAGCTTCGATCGCAAGTCCCACTTCAGAACCTGTCGCTAAAAGAAGAGCGGCCGGTGATTCCGTTTGGGCTTTGGAAACGATATAAGCCCCTTTTTCCACGCCCGCATACGCTTCTTCAGCCTGCTGATCAATCGTCGGCAGGTTTTGGCGTGTCAATACAAGAGCTGTCGGATGATCTTGGCTTTGAACGGCAACCTTCCATGCAGCTGCGGTTTCATTTCCGTCAGCAGGTCTGATCACAGAAAGGTTAGGAAGTGCGCGTAAAGAAGCAAGCTGCTCAATCGGTTCGTGAGTCGGCCCGTCCTCTCCTACGGCAATACTGTCATGTGTGAATACATAAGTGACGGGAAGACCCATCAATGACGCCAGACGAATGGCAGGTCTTAAATAATCAGAGAACACAAAGAATGTGCCGCCGAATACGCGGAGGCCGCCGTGAAGCGCCATTCCGTTTAATGCAGCGCCCATCGCAAATTCACGGACACCGAACCAGAAGTTTTTCCCGGCGTAGTCTTTGGCCGTGAAGTCTCCTCCATTTTTGATTGTCGTTTTATTTGAACCCGCAAGGTCAGCAGATCCCCCGACAAAGAAAGGAATTTTCTTAGCGATCCCGTTCAGCACCTCACCTGAAGATGCGCGGGAAGCAAGGCTGCTGCCTTTTTCATAAACGGGAACTTCCTGATCCCAGTCTTTAGGAAGCTCGCCTTTCATGCCGAGTGACAGCTGTTCAGCAAGCTCAGGATATTTTTCTTTATAAGCCGCGAACAGTTCATTCCATTCCTGTTCTTTTTTCGAGCCGGCTTCTTTTACCGCTTTATTGAAATGCCCGTATACTTCTTCCGGAACATAAAAATCTTCTTCAAACGTCCAAGCATACGCTTCTTTTGTCAGCTTGCTCTCTTCTAGTCCTAACGGAGCGCCGTGAACGCCGGATGTGCCCGCACGGTTTGGAGAACCGAAACCGATCGTGGTTTTCACTTCAATCAAAGTCGGTTTTTTATCATTCTGGCGCGCTTTTTCAATTGCAGCCGTCAATTCAGCGATGTTGTTTCCGTCCTCAACATAAAGAACTTCCCAGTTCATTGCTTCAAAACGCTGCTTTACATTTTCAGAGAAAGAACGGTCTAAATCGCCGTCTAAGGAAATGTCATTAGAATCGTATAATACGATCAGGCGGCCTAGTTCAAGATGGCCTGCAAGAGAAGCGGCTTCGGAAGAAATGCCTTCCATTAAATCGCCGTCTCCGCAAATACTGTATGTATAATGATCAACTACGTTGAATGAATCACGGTTATATGTCTCAGCCAGATGGCGTTCTGCAATTGCCATTCCCACTGCCATTGCAATACCCTGTCCAAGCGGCCCGGTCGTTGCGTCTACTCCGGCTGTGTGCCCGAACTCCGGATGTCCCGGTGTTTTGCTTCCCCATTGACGGAACTGTTTCAAGTCTTCAATGCTGAGGTCATATCCGCTTAAATGCAGCATGCTGTATAAAAGCATTGAACCGTGGCCTGCTGATAAAACAAAACGGTCGCGGTTAAACCAGCCTGGATTCTGCGGATTTACATTCATAAATTTCGTCCACAGCGTGTATGCCATCGGAGCAGCTCCCATCGGCATGCCCGGATGTCCGGAATTCGCTTTTTCAATTGCGTCTATAGATAGTGTACGAATGGTGGCAACTGATTTCTTTTCAATTGTATCCATTATAATCCCCTTCCATATTGTTGTACCTTTTCATCATAAAGCGATGCTGACTTTTTCTCAACTCTTTCAGCTTAAATTTGAGATAAACTTGTTGAAAATTGTCGTAAAGCACATCCTGATATTAGTATATACGAAAAAAGAATACGTATTGCCGTATTCTTTCTGTTTAATGAAGATTATTTTTCTGTTGTTCTCTTTTTAATTTTTCAGGGGTGACATCGTTGCCTTCCGGATCAATCACTTTTACGCTCTTTAACGTATTTTTCATTGAGGAGCGGAATCCTTTCAAATACTCCTGGCGAAGCTTTTGCTGTTCAGCTTTTTCCTCATCCGTTATCGTGTTTGATTTAGCTTTTTGAGCCAATTCGTTAATTCTTGCAATTTTTTCTTTAGAAATCATAATAAGCTCCTTTGGTGCGTGTTGATTATATACTACTAAAACGCAGTCTTTTTTACAACTGATGCGCGTCAGCTGCCTTCTGTGTCTGCGATATATTCCTGAAACCGCCGGTGAACCGTGGCTTTGGACACATCGTAGCCGAAGCCCCTTAAGGTCGCTGCGATTTCTGCAAAGGTAAGCTTGTTGGCTCTCAGCCTGATAATTTCCGAAACCGGAACCTCTTTTTTTTCTTTTCCGCTGTTTTCATGCCTGTTTTTCAGATTCCGTTCAGGTTTGTAGCCGTTTTTCACGGCTCTTTTCATTCCCCGCCGGATTTTCATATTGTGAATTTTCCTTTGATATTCCTCAACAATACTGACGATTTCGAGTACCATCGAATCAGCTTCAGAAAGCTCCAGTTCACCTTTATGAGCCGTCGTATATATTTTCACATTCTCCCTGTAAATACAATGCAAAAGCGCAATCTTGGCGTTTCCTCTTCCCAATCTCGTTTCGTCCTGCACCAATATCGCGTCAATATGTGATTTTTTAATTTCATCAAGCATTTCAAATACTCCGTCGCGGTCCATTTCGTAACCGCTGGCTTTCTCAGAAATGACTTTCACGACTTCCATGCCGTTTGCAGCAGCGATCTCACTGAGCTCCTCTTCCTGTCTTTTTAATGATGTTTGCTGCTGTTCTTTGTTTGTGCTTACGCGGGCATAAATGAGCGCCTTCATTTCTCTCTTTCCTCTCTAATTGACAATGGCCAGCTGATATACGGCCGGATGCTTCTTCTTAACCGGAAGAATAAGTTCGTCTCCGGGCTTTATATCAGCAGTTTGGAGATGATTATTCTCCGTCACCCACTCAATGAAATCTTCTTTATTAATGTGTTTCTTTTCTGCTACATGATCCGCAAGTGACCAGAGTGTATCGCCGTCCTGAACCTTTATTTTAACATATTGGCTGAGGGACTGATCATTCCCCGCACATGAGACAAGTAAAATAGCGGCACTTAAAATTGCAGTAAACAGCCCGACAAATATAATAGATTCTTTCGCCATGTAAACAACCTCCGATAAGAATGTTTGTTCGCTTTTTATACCTTTCAGTATATACGAACAAACGTTTCTGTCAATCGTTTTTTTCGAACCTATGTTTGTACTGTCAGGAAAATCATGCTATAATCTACTTAAAATCGACGTTTTGAGGTGCGAAATATGACGAAGCTATCAAAAAGGCAGCTTGATATCCTGCGTTTTATTAAAGAAGAGGTAAAAACGAAAGGATATCCGCCTTCTGTAAGAGAGATAGGAGAAGCAGTAGGACTGGCTTCCAGTTCAACCGTGCACGGCCATTTGGCGCGGCTGGAGACAAAAGGCCTGATCAGACGGGACCCTACTAAACCGAGGGCGATTGAGGTATTGGATGAAGAAGAAGTCCAAATTCCGAAAAGCCAGGTCGTAAACGTTCCGGTCATCGGGAAAGTGACGGCGGGTATTCCGATTACGGCTGTTGAAAATATCGACGAGTATTTTCCGCTTCCTGACCGGATGGTTCCTCCGGGCGAACATGTCTTTATGTTAGAAATCATGGGAGAAAGTATGATCGACGCCGGCATTTTTGACAAAGATTACGTCATTGTCAAACAGCAGAACACGGCCAATAACGGAGAAATCGTCGTAGCTATGACCGAAGATGATGAAGCGACGGTCAAGCGCTTCTATAAAGAAGACAATTATGTGCGGCTGCAGCCGGAAAATCCGACGATGGAGCCGATTATCCTGCAAAACGTAAGCATTTTGGGGAAAGTTATCGGCGTATTCAGAGCCGTACATTAATTCTATTAAACTTCATTTATCGTAAAAAACCCCTCTGTAAGGGGTTTTTTTGTATAAAAAAAGCAGATTCGCCCTGGCTTAAGAAACGAATCTGCTAAGGAGGAAAAACTTACATTCTTATTATCCGACATCACACTTTTGAAGTCAACTAATAATGTTTCCCTCAGGAAACTTTTCATCCATTTTTCAACTTTGTATATTTGTGCGTGATGAATTTGCTTTTGTTTATCTTTTCTGTGGGCGGATGCATCAAAATTTATATATGAATATTTAGTACATAGTACGATAAGTTATATCTGAATATAAAAAAACCCGCTGCCTTTAGCGAGTATCTATTTTCAATCAAAATGATAATATTCTACACCGTATAACCCTTTAATATAGACGGGGCCACAGACGTTTGAAGAACTTTCAACCAGAATCCTGTATTTGTGATACGGATCAATTGATTTTTTATCCTGGGCACTGAGGTTTAACCAGCTGCCGCTGTAGTTTTTAGAACTTAATGTATAAAAATTTCCGTTCAGCGCCATCCGCTGGAGTTTCATGCTTAAACCGCACGAAGAGTTGTTCATTATGGTGAACTTATATCCTAAAAAGTAATCGTCGGCAGCTACAGCCCCCGGATTTTCAATATGAAACTCTTTTGCATTTCCCTCCAAAGTGAAGCTTGTTTTTGATCCGAATTCAGTGGTAGCCGCTTTAGCTGAGTGTATTCCGCTAAAACATAATAAAAAAACAGCAATACATATCCAGTATTTTTTCATTTGCATCCCCCTTTTTACATATTTTAACTTGTGAATCCTGTGATGTCTATTCACATTTTATTAAAACGTATCCTTTATAACCACTATATACCAGTTTAAAAATTTGCGGATTGCTTACAATGAAGACTAAACGAAATAACGAAGGTGGTTCAAATGAAACACGTAATTGCTTTCGCTTCTAAAACGGCGCTCACACTTGCTTTACTGTACATTGTTCTGGATCTTATGTACCAAGTAACCTTTTTAAACGTTCTGTTTATTACAGTGATCTTAAGTTTAATCACTTATTTTGCGGGTGATTGCATGATTCTGCCGAGAACAAGCAATTTCACAGCCGTTGCAGCTGATTTCGGAATTTCATTCATTATATTATGGATATTCCTTATGAACATTGGCGGATTTAATGTCTCGCCTGCCGCGGCATCGGTTATCTCTGCACTTTGCATTTCTGTTTTTGAGGCATTTTTTCACCGGTATTTGCAGCAATATGTACTTCCCGAAGATTATCAGGACACAACAGAGACGGATAGCACGCTATGGAGCTATCAAACCGAGGCGTCTGAAGAATTAGTGCCGGAAAAAGACCCACAGGAAAAAACATAAAAAGGAGGCAATCGCCTCCTTCTCTTTTTATTTTTGCTTCTGATCGTCCAGCGGCAGCTGCAGCAGTGAGTCTGTGCCTGTCGCTTTCGGCGTTTTTCCGTCCCATTTTTCAATCCATTTATATTTGATCATTTCATCTGACATTGATTTCTTTATGATTTGGTTGTAATCAGCGATCCCTTCCGCTTCAATTTTTTTCTTTTTCGCTTCGGCTTCGGCTATTTTAATTTCAGTTTGTGTCCGTTCAAGTTCCTGTGAAGACTTCACCCTTGCATCGATAGCTTCCTGTGTGGCTTTATCCGGCTTCGGTACGCCAAGCGTCAGATCGTCAATTAAAAATCCAAGACTCTTCATATCATCAGCAAACCGTTTTTGGACATCAGCAGCGGCTTCTGCAGATTTTTGCCCGTATGTGTCAATAACCGAGTATTTGCTGATTGATTTTCGCGCTGCATCCCACAGCCTTGTTTTTAAATATGTATTTTCAATCGTTTCAACGTCTACCGCGCCGAATTTGTTAAACAGATCGACTACTTTATCAGGCTGCACGACATAGTTGTAAGCGATATCCATTTCTATATTTTTACCGTCTGAGGTTGCCACTTTTATATTTTCATTATTCACTGTCTGCATACGCACCGGATATTCCGTTACTTTATTAAATAATCCGACTAAGTGCCAGCCTTGGTCCAATGTGTCGGATTTTACCCCGCCATTCGGTGAGTATACAACCCCGACATAACCGTTCGGTATTTTTTCAATGAATAGTGACGCTGTAACGCCCGCAATTAAAAGGGCTGCACCTATAATCACACCGCCGAGAATTTTTTTTGTGTTTCCGCGCTTATTTTCGCTCATGCTGATCTTCTTCCTCCCATGACTTTTTGAATTTTTTGGCTCCGCTTCCCACTTGTTTAAAGATTGGACTAAGCATCAGCCATAAACCGAATCCGATGATGACAAGAAGAATGATAGACCCGATCATCACTTTCATTTGCCCACCTCTTTTCTTTCATCCTGTCAATTATGTATACGATCTTAAGAACTTAAAGTTTCATAAATTTCAAAAGAAAAAGCCCCGCCGGCAAAATAGGCGTGCTTATTAATAATTGTCACTGATAAAATCAGAAATCGTTTTTGTGAATTGATAAAAGGTTCCATTTTGTGTGGATGCTCTGCTTTTCAGCGTAAAAGTGTCAAATAGTGATTTTCTGAAGCCGGTGCTCATTTCGATTTGAATACTCAGTCCGGATGAAGATTGATTGGCAAGGTTGTTCGGACTGACGCCTGCATATTTATCATTTATGCCAAGAAGAACGGCAGGATACCCGTGCCGTTTCAGCACATCGGTCAAAAGTTCGGCCCGCTCTCTGTCTGTACCGCCGATTTTTATCTTTTTATCGTCACTGCCGTAACCGTGCAATGAAATGACATTAGAGTGCTCTTTCACCATTTGCACGGCCTTCGGTTCGTCGAAATGCGAACTTGTCAAATGCAGAGCCGCATTACCGGCTGATTTTAACCCTTCAAATAAATATAAACTCCGGTTTTCGGCAATTTCTCTCGATAACTCACTGGTACCCGGCTCTATGCCTCCGCCGTGTATAGCTAATATGAGGACAGAAGGGTCATGCTCTCGCGTTGAAATGGAAAAATCGGAAGGATCTTCATTCAGCTTTAATTCCTCGAAACCGCCGTAAATATCTGAAGCGGCATTAGCCTGAAAGAACGGCAGGAGCAAAAACGGTAAAATTAAAACTAAAATTCCTTTTTTGGTTATTGATGGCATTTGTATGTTTATGTTACAATACAAATGCTTCAGCCTTTGAAGCGAACGGCAGAACAGGGTGACTTTGGACGGTTTCTTCTGCTCTGCCTCTTTGCCAGCTGCTTTACGCTCTACTCTTCTAACCCTTTTTGCCATAACATCATCCTTTCTTTTGTTTACACTTTTGTCACAATATTATATACGTTGGACAAAACCTCCGTTCATCTTGAAGAATAAAAACATCAAAACAACCTCTATCCTTTAACTTAAAAAAGTCTTTCTGTCAAAGAGACGGAAAGCTTAAATGATAAAAATGAAACACTTCTCCTTAGTTTTGGAGGAGAGTGAAGACTGCTGGGAAATCATTTTATCAATATGCTGAGCTGGGCTGGCGTCCGACTCAAATATTTGCTCCCGGCATAAACGGTTACGGAGTGGCCGAATTTCGAAGTCAATTTCGAACGTGACGTATGATTTCCCAATTCAAGAACCCCCTAAACAAACTGAATGTAACTGCTGTTTCCATAAAAAAAGACTGCTGTTAAGCAGTCTTTTTTCGTTTTATTTCGTGCCTGTTGATCCCAGTCCGCCGCGGTCATTGTTCCCGAGCTTGTCTACTTCGATCAGCTCCACTTCAGGCATTTTCTTCATGATTCTGAATTGGCAGATCCGCTCCCCCTTGGAAATGTCGGTATCCCGAAGCGCGAATGCAGGAAAAAACCAGAAGTCATTGTCGCCATTATAAGATTCATCAATGACTCCCATTGAATTTGTCTGAATGATACCGAAATGCTTATATGTACTTGAACGCGGAACGACATGGGCCTCATATCCTTCCGGCAGTTCCATCGCAACTCCAAGCGGGATAAGTTTGAATTCACCTTTTTTGATTGTTATATCTTCAGCTGCCCGCAGATCAATCCAATCGCCCTGTTCAATTTTACTGATTCTCGTTTGCGTATCATCTGAATATTTAATTTTGATTTGTAAAGTCATGTTCGCTGCTCCTTTTGCTTCCCTATTTCAGTCGTATTGATGACCAATCCGTGCCCCATTATACCATTTAACTGATAAGAATGTTGATTTTGGTGTATATGCAACCGAAGAGGAAGCACTGCGAAGCCAATGAGAATAAACCTAAAATGAGGGCCCCTCCTATCAGTTTTTCCTCCATTTTCACATGACAGCTTCAATTACAATAATACAAAGCTTTATATCCGTTCTTTCAACAGAGCTTTTTTAAAATTTCACCTTGGTTTCAAAAGGAATTTCGTTCTGAATAAAGAATTTGAAGAATAAGCGCTTAAAGGGCGCACGACTCTTTTCTGTCCCCTGCCTCAGGCGCTTATATCAAAAGAAAGAGGTGTCTTTAGAATGGTTCAATTTAAAAACTTTCCTGATCCGTCTTTAAACGCCCCATTGCAGTCTCGCCCTGCACAGCCCTCTGAATTGGAGCATCTCAAAGCAAGGATGCAGAATTTTATTAAGCATTCCGCAACGGATGATAATCTTGAGATCGCAGATGCCCGGGTGACGGCGGAAGGAATGGTCACCTCACTTTTAAAAGAACGGCTTGATACCGAATACGAAATGCTTATGAATAAAATCACCCGGGAAGTGAATGTGGAGGACTACGGAGCGGTCCCTGACGGCCGGGACAATACGGAAGCTTTTCGGAGAGCGATCGGGAACGGCCGGGTCAAAGTAAATGTTCCCGCAGGAGAATTTTTGGTTCAAGGGATAAAACTCCCCTCATGGACTACCATTTCCGGTGAGGGACAAGGGATTACCGTGCTTAAGCTTCATGAGGACACTCCCGCATTCGAATGGGTCATTACTAACGATGATTACGAAAATGGAAACCGTAATATTTTTGTGGAAAACATGACTTTAGACTGGAATCCTGATCGTCAATGCGGGGTCAGGAACCCCGGAGGACAGTTTTCCAGCTGTTTAACGTTTGCTAATGTGCAATACGGCTGGATTAAGAATGTTGAAACGGTTAACGCGGGTCTCCATGGTATTGATATTACATCTCCGACTTACGATCATTTGCCTGAAACAGAATGGACGAAAGACGGCTGCCGATATATATGGATTGATAACTGTGTGGCATACGGCGCCGGAGACGACGGCATTACCACCCATTACAGCGAGTATATTTTCATTTCCAACTGCCATTCCGGAAACCCCCGCGGCACAGAGCATGCTGAGGGCAGCGCAAACTCGAACGGCATTGAAATTGACGACGGCTCTAAACATGTATGGCTTTTAAATAACTATACGAGCGGAAATATCCGCGGGATTGAGGTAAAGGCGCACAGCCTGTGGCCGGCTTCTCAAAATGTTCATATTATCGGTCATGTTTCGTATCGTGATGTACGTTCATTTGATATTCGTCATATCGGCCATCATCAGGCCTCAGACCCCGAAAGCACGACGGCTTATGATGTTACTTTAACCGATTGCACCGCGATTGAACCGGTATTCAATGCTCTCTATGACGGTGTGACCCCGAGGGCGCTGGTCATCTCTGCCTATAAAAACGTTAATGTAAACGGATTCACAGCTATTGGTGATCCCTCATACGACTATGGCGGGAATCCAGTCGTGGCTCTTCAATACCGCAGTCAAAATATTACGATCAACGGCATTAAAATACGCGGCTTTACACAAGCAGGTGTTGACATCAATATATCCGGCGGATCAAATAAAACCGATTATGTTAAAATTTTAAATTTTGATATATACAAGTCTTCTCCTAAAGGCATCTCAATCGGCGGAGGCCAATATAACGTAAATATTATGAACGGTACGATGATCGGAGACGGCGGTTCCGTCGGAATTACGTCCCCTAACAGTCAGGCCGTCATTCTCGGGGTGCAAGCGGAAGGTTACAGCGCGGCCGCATCTATAAAAGGACAGACTTATGAGCAGATCCCCGTCAATTTAAAGGGAGGCGCACAGCTCGCGACCAGCTCCGGTTTTGCATTCAACCCGACAAGCGCCGTTATTGCGGGAACAGGCGATATTACGGCCAGAGGTGACAGAAATGCGATCATCAGCTCTTCCGGAGGTTCAAGTTCTGAAGGTTCAAGGGCATTTATCGCCGCTTCAAACAATGTCCATATTACGGGCAGCAAAGTCTCCAGAACGATTCTGTCATCAGAAAGCATTACATTGGAAGAACCATACACGGTTGCCGGAGGGCATCAGTCCATCAAATGGAAACTGGATTCAGCGGGCGGCCACGGTACGTTCGCCGGAGCTGTCACCTCTTCCCTGTCAGGGTACGGAGAATATTTTGAAAGTGTAACCGGCCAGACAATTCCCGCCGGGACGATCGTCACAGTGAAAGGCGAAAAAATTGAACCGGCTCACGTCGGTGATTACATGCTCGGCGTCATTTCAGAAACAGCCGCTTTTATCTCAGGAGCCGCAAGCTTCGGATGGCAAAGCCGCTTTTTGACAAATGAGTTCGGCGGTTTCATATACGAGAATGTGACTGACGAAGAAACAGGAGAAACGGTACGCGTGCCGAAACAAAACCCGGACTGCAGTCCGGCTCTTGAAGCTGACTATGAAGCACGCGCGGCCAGAGACGAATGGCACATTGTCGGACTCAACGGCCGGCATTACGTACGGGTCGACGGTACGGTCAGCCCGGGAGATTATATCACGGCCCATAACGGCATCGGAACTAAAGCCGCGGAAGGCTGGAAGGTATTGAAACTGACAGCCTTATACAGTTCTGAAAAAGGGTACGGCATTGCAATTGCGGTTATCAAATAGGGTCTCAATATCAGGATCATCTCCTCTCTTTTCTATCGGGCGGGTATGATCCTTTTTTTTATACCGAATGAGATGCCTCTTTTTCAGCATACCGTTTCATTTGTCCAAGCCATCCATGCTTTCTGTCATAGAATACTACCGTCAGATGAAAAAAGGAGGAATATGAGTATGGATATGGGTATGGACATGGATATGAACGGACATTATGATCACCACCCAAAGCAGCCTAAACAAAAAAAGAAGAAACAAGATAAAAAGCATCTTGATTATGATTACATCGTTGTTTATAAAAGAAAATGTAAAAAATGCTGCTAACTTGACATATCAACACTTTTTACACCCGGTAAACTCCGGGTGTTTTTCTTATTATGGCGTTTCTCCGGGCTATTTTCACCCAAAATCCGGTCATCCTATCACAATACATAAAAAGACTCTATTATTTCTTCCCTTTTCGCGTAATTAAAAGTATTTCATTTACAGAAAACAACACAAATAGAATGACATGACTTTTGAGAAAATCTACTCTTTGCTTGGTCAATTTTTCTGCGGTACCATGAATTTGCAACAATTTTTAAAAATTTCCTCAGGAGGTCATAGCCATGAAAATCGCCAGAACGGTAGTCGGATCATGCTTAGCTTTATCTCTAACAATTCCTTTCACAGCCAGTGCCTCAGCAGCCAGTCAGTCTGAACACGCAAACGCGCCTCACGTTTCACCCGTTGCAAATCCGTTAGAAAGTAAATTATCCCAAACAGCAGACCAAAACGTAAAAGCAGCAGGTGTTGATGCCGGGCTGAACGTAAACGTAGATGTTCTCGGAATCTCAGATCGCATTGCTGAAGCGATTAAGTCAGATCAAAACCGAACCGGCTGGGTAAAAAATGTTATGGAAACAACATTTTACGCATCAGGACAGAAGTACAACGTCATGGTGTTCAATTTAAATCAAGAATATGAAGACCGCTTTAACGGCGTTCAATTTTACGGATCAGCCGTTTATGACGGTATTACTTACGGAATCTGGGTCTTCGAAGACGGGTCCTTCGATAACAAAGGAGACGGGGGCTGGATCAATTGGGCTTTCAGAGGGTGGTTCGATCGTGATAATCAGCATATTGAATTTCACAGACCTTAATACGGAGAAAACTTGCGGGAGCGCCCGCAAGTTTTTTTTAACTGGACTGCACATTTTTCACCGTTATAACGACTATACTTGAAGTGCGGGCTCCGAACGCAGCCCCGGTAAAGTCTTTCAAAGTGAGGGTATGCCATGTCAAAGTCTTTAAAAATAATGTTGTGGAGCATATTGGTGTTCATCATCTTGTTAGTGATTATCGGAATCGTTTCTTACAATCAAACTCCGTCTGCAGAAAG
Organism: Bacillus sp. GZB; assembly: GCF_001975995.1. NCBI lineage: Bacteria > Bacillati > Bacillota > Bacilli > Caryophanales > Bacillaceae > Bacillus > Bacillus sp. GZB. The sequence goes on along the minus strand of NZ_MTQG01000010.1, from coordinate 1,061,013 downwards.
CGCAGCAAAAAAATGCTTTATGGCTTCGAATCAATGTTAAGCCTTCATCGGCTTTTTTTATTTACCGCAGAACACTTGAAGTTCTTCTATTTAGATCGTTAACGTTCCCATTCAGAATGGAGTAAACGCGTATATCATCAGGCAGTCCGTTTTGATACATGGTTCCGATTATGCCCTTCGCATCTTTTTTCTCTATTCCTTCTCGCATTCCCTTTTTTCATGCTTCTGCTCTTGAAACCAACCAAAAGGTTTCAATCCTAATAGCTTGTTACTTTTCATTTTTTTTAAAACAAGCCACCTGCGCATTCTCTTCGCAACTTCTCAATGTATGAGCCTACCCGTCTCTATTACAGGAAGCAGTACGATGCCTCCTTTTACTCATTTTAACGGATGGTCATGTAAAGGAAATATAGACTAAAAAACCTTTTTTCAAAAAGTAAACTAGCATCCCTATCAAACTTTACATTTCGGCATAATATGTATTAATCCTCTTTAGGAGGTGAGATTATATGGGATTCTCAGGTGGTTATGGTAGCTCCTTTGCGTTAATCGTGGTGCTATTCATTTTATTAATCATCGTTGGGGCTTCTTTCCTCGGCGGTTATTAAGAATCCTCTTACCTCCGCATCCATGTCAGCAGCACCTCCATGATCGTACGGCGCCATAAATGAAATGTTTATGGCGCTCTGCTGTTTCTCCCCTTTTCATTCACACATTAAAACTAAAAAGATCGGCCGATGTATCAACATGCAGCCGATCAGTAATTCATAGATTATTGTGTAAGGTTTACATCGATGACGTTATAGAAGGCATTGGAAGTATCCGCAACGTCCCATACCCCTAAAATAACATGATACCCGCTTCGATCAGTCGGCACAAAAATCTTATGAGTCAGATTCGTATCTGCCTTGGAACCGTCGTGGTTTACCGTTCCGATTAATTCGAATTCATCTCTTGACAAAGGTTTATTCGGATTCCAGTTTTTCTTGGTGATATAATAGTGCCACTTTGATGTCGCATGAGGGGCCGTGTAGTACCAAGTAAAGGTGTTAAAACCGCCGCGGATGTTTTGTTTTACCCAATAATCTGCAGTCTGCTTGTCTAAACCGAAGTCAATTTGTCCCGATCCTCCATTTGCAGACGCAATTCTTCCATCCGGCGGACCTGCAGCCGGAAATCCTTTCGGCCCTTCTACAGACTGAGGATTATCAATGACGGAGCCATATTTCTGCGCAGCGGCCGTCCAGCCCAATGTTTGTTTCTCTAATGCTCCCATGTACGCTCTGCTGACGGGCTCTTTTATATACCCGTGCGCAGATGCATCACTTGAATAGAAAGCGCCTCCAATACCAAGAGTAACAGTTAAAACTGCAGCTTTGACTAAACCCTTCATTACTTCATCATCCTCCCTCTTTTGTTAATAAAAACCTTTCGGTATATACACTTCACGATGGAGGATGAAATGACCTTCCTTTTCTTGATAGGAAAAAGCAATGAGGTTCGCGCTTTCCCCTTTGTTTTTTATAATCATAAAGAAAAAGCCGGGCCGATTCTGTTGTCGAATCCGCGATTGACCGGCCCGCCCCTTTTGCTCAGAACTTCATTCGCTGGATTTGCCGGTTTCTTTTCGGATAACCGGTGCTACTTCCGCTGCTAATCGTTCGATGTTTTCCGCGGCTTTTTTAAACGGCATACCTCCTATATCGATTTGCGCGAGAAATCGCTGATGTCCGAATAACTCGTATTGATGCATGATTTTTTCAATGATCTGCTGTGAGCTTCCCACAAATAAAGCTGTTTCTTTTCCGGACGCCCGCTCAAAATCTTCCTTCGTTAAAGGCTCATCGATCCCGTGATATGAATGAACGTGAGACCAGTAATTTGAATGATACGGATAAAATTCTTGTATTGCCTGTTCATTCGTTTTTGAAATGAACATATGTCCGGTTACCGCAACCTTCACATGTTCCGGAGGATGACCGGCTTTAGAAGCCGCTTCCCGGTATTTGTCAACAAGCGGCTTAGATGACATCGGATCACCGCTCAGTACAGCTAATGCCAAACCCGCGCCTGCACGCCCGGCCCGTTCTGCGCTTTCCGGAGTCCCCGAAACACCTAACCATAGCGGAATGCTTCCGCGAAAAGGCCGCGGAGAAATTTCTGCCTCGCGCAGCGGCGGCCGGTAACGTCCTTTCCAGGTAACCGATTCTTCCCCGGAATTTAATTTTAAAAAGAGGTCAATGTGTTCTTCAAACAGTTCTTTATAATGGCCTACGTCATAACCGAAAAGGGGAAACGAGTCTAAAAATGCGCCCCGTCCCGCAATGATTTCCGCCCGGCCGTCTGAAATCAGATCAAGCGTTGCAAAATCCTCAAATAAACGGACGGGATCTGCGGTGGATAATACAGTCGTGGCACTGGTCAGCTTAATATTTTCAGTGATCTGTGAAATCGCTGATAAGATGGCCGGCGGCGAAGATACCGCATAATCAAGACGATGATGCTCGCCTACACCGAATACATCAAGCCCTGCGTCGTCAGCCAGTTTCGCCAGCTTCATCAATTCGTCTATCCGCTGCTTTGCGCTGACTGTTTTCCCTGTCAGAGGATCGGGATATAATTCTGCAAATGAATAAATTCCAATTTCCATACAATCACGGTGATCAGCCCTCACATTTCTCTCCTCCTGCACTGTATAAAAAAGCTTTTATGTTATTCTATTCAGCCGTTTTACAAATAGGAATTCGTTCAAAATAAATACAGAAGCTTAACATGCAGAAGGTCGGTATGAGAGGAAAAAAAGTTTCTGGCGTCCTTCAATTCTGCCCATTACACTCATGCAGCCCGACTAAGCAAGAAAAAAGCCGGCACAAGCGGATTCGAATTCATGTGTTCATTTTCAGTCCAATTCAATCCAATCGTGATATTGATCATAAAGCTTTCCTATTCTTCCGGCATCAAGAGCAATGACTTCACACCCTCTGTCATCATACAGAAAGAAAATAATATCTTTTGTCATATTCACAAAAAAAACATCAGAATACCCAACGGAACAGCCCCCGAACCTTGGTTTCAGCGGAAAATCTTCGTGGACGGCTGCCTTAAGTAATTGGGGGATACGCAGATCTTTCCGTTTACATAATAAAGAAAACTGCTGCATTTCATATTCTTCTTCGAACGGGCATGGACAGGTCTTCACTTGAATCCGATATAAATCATCCTTACACTTCAGAAACGGCTGATAAACCTTTAATTTTCTCGCGTGATGACCTTGAGATTTGTGCTTATACACGTTGGCAACAAGGAACATGTCATCGCTATGTTCAAACAGCTCATTGAAAAGTGCGGCGGTTTGATGATGAACAAGCTGAAAATACTCAAGATTCAAAGCAGCACTTTCATTAAATTGATACATATTGCCGCCGAGAGAAAAATGAATTCCCACGTCCCATTGATGATAAATGCCGGGCACTAATTTTAAAGTCGGAAACCTTTCCTTCAGATAATCATTTATTTTCATTCAAACATCTCACTTTCCTTTTCCCGTTCCAGAAGCAGAAGAAGCCGAAAACATTCCGCTTATTTCTTTTTCACCCTTGTTATATTATTCCGATTGGAATACAATGAAATAGAACACTGTGAACCCCATTGATCAGGGTGGATGCTGGTCACATTCATCCTGATCCTTTCTTTTACACAAGATCGCCCCAAATTTTGACACCTCCGTTTCCAACCTTATTCATTTATATTACATATATTTCAATGGTATTATTTTCTTATACATAAGCATCAAGAGGTGTCAGCTTTGAATAACATCAGAAGATTAAGAGCATATTTTCAGTCTCACCGTAAAATAGGTCTGGCTGCAGACTTGCTTGCGGCTGTATTGCTTATCTCATTATCCATTCTTTTTAACGGACGCCGGCAGGGAGCTGTTGATGGTTTCTTTATGTATGTCTTAGTAAGTAATTTTATCGGCTCCAATGCCTCTTTTATCGACTTCAGCAAATCGAGGAAAAACAGACAAAAATAAAGGCTCCGCGTCAAAAAGAGGGTTATACCGCCCTCTTTTTATTCTTTCAGTCATACCAATGCGTTCTTTTCAGGTTGAATTTTTCTGAATAGGACTCATGAGCGGTTTTCCATACTGCTTCAACAGTGATTTCATGACCGATCACTTCATTTTCCGGCATATATTCAAACGTCTGAATATGGTCTTCTCCCGTTCCGCCGCCTTCTAATTTCTCTCCGGTGTATTCTGAAAGATGATAGTCTTTATCTTCACCATATTTCCGGCCGTCAACAAATAATGTTAATCTCTTAATCACCGTGTTCTTTTCATTCACTTTATTACCTCTGTAATACAAATTCAAGAAATAGTTAGGGCCGATAGAGGTCTTGCCTGATTTTTCGATTGACGCTTCCCACGTCTTGCTTTGGCTATAGCCGATATATTTAACTTTTTCTCCTGAAATTAAAGAAAACAGTGCACATCCGGCTGCTATTATGAGAACAGTGATAATAACCAGCAATGTTTTAATGACTTTACGTTTTTTCATGACATCCCGCCTTTATCATTTAGAACGTATGAATATTAGAATTGTTACATTTAATTTGAAAGAATAATAAAAAGGGATTCTAATCCCAGGAATAAAAAAATACTAAGAAGATCATATTCCCCTTAGCCTCACATCCCAGATTGCCATGCAATAATGATAAAAGTCGTCCAAAAAGTTGTGACTAAAATAAGCATAACGGTTACAATCATTAAAAAGAGACAACTTATTGTTAGAATTGAGTCTTTGTTTTTGTTAAGAATCAGAGTAACCACTGATCCTGCAGCAAATAGATACGACAAAACCGCACCGACCCAATACCACAACATAGAGTCATTGCTCCAGTAAGCCATTGACTGCATATAAATACTGAATATAAATCCTGACAATGCTAATAGAAACGAAACTAAATTTGATTTCAAGTTAGAGTTCCTTTCTTCATAAGTTTTATTTTTAGGCACGGTCATACATCTGATAACACCTTTATGCGATATGCTTCGCCGCTTTGTCTGCATATTTTAATTCTTATTTCGTTTTTAAATATGTTTACTAAAACAGAAATGATATAAAGTTCACCTGAAACGCCGATTTAAAATTAAATAGATGTTTTATAAGCGTTAATTGCTTGATTTCTCAAAAGCATATTATCTTTCGTAACCATTCCAAGTTTGTATGCTTGTTTGATGATATCCAGCACTTGATTATCGGTTTCAGTTACAGCTCGTCCACCAGTTATTCTGGATTTCCAGTAATCAAACTGGTGATTTCATTCTGAACTGCTTTTAAGGTTTTGATTATCAACCACTTTTCCATTCTCGAGCGCTTCTTTCAATTCATCAAAATGAATTGAACATTGCTGATTCGAATTACTTCCTGCACCTTCTGTCGCTAAACTGCAAAATGTCCATCACATTCATCCTCTCTCCAATTTTACAACGTTGCTATAATGATTTTCATGATTTTCATGTTTTTCCCAACCTTCAAGCTTAATCTTTTTGATCATTACTAATCTAATTACTTTTTTCAATTCCATAATACATTGGTATGATCGGTAACCTAATGAAGTATTTAACTTAAATACAAAAAAACCTGCTTTCAGCAAGGTTTTTTCGGTAAAGGAGAGGTTATTTCCCCACAAATTCTATTAACTATGTTTTTGTTTTAACCATTCTTTCTTTAGCAATGCGTATTGGTAAGTGTTTTCATATTTAGGTGTTCCATCCTCGTGTGCAGTAAATGAAATAAATTCAAGAAAATAACCTTCTTTACGCATTCCTAATCTCTCACATAGTTTTTGTGACCTGTAGTTATCATCTTCAACATATGCATAAAGCCTTCTTGCTTCTTTTTGCATAAAGAGATACTCAAAGAAAGCGTTCGCACTTTCACTTGCGTATCCCTTCCCTTCAAAACGGGCATTGAAATTCCAACAAACAGAATAGGTATCTGGCTCTTCTTTTAAATAAAATAGTTCTCCGACTAGATCATTACTGTCTTTTAAACAAACTGCAATATAAGAGTCATCTCGGCTTCTTTTTTGAACGTTTACGGCAGCTTCTTCTAACGTAGACATTCTGTCATCAAGAAAGCAATTCACTCTCGGATGTGCAGAATATTCCAACAGACCTTGTGCATCTCTCTCGGTAAAATTTCTTAAAATTAAGCGAAGGGTTTCAATTTTTTGCATTTGCAGTCTCCTGTTTCATTGTTATCGATCATTGAAAAGATCTTCTTCGTTTGTTGAAGAACTTATCTCAATCTATTTTTACTATAATGATAGACGTTATCATCTTTGTCAAAAACAGTAATCATTCATTTGCCGCCCGCGATGTAAAGTACTGAACAATTTTCGTGAAAAACCCTCAGTATCGAATATAGAAACGAGCAATAGTAATTAAACAAAGTTAAGCCATTAAAAGCTTATTGAGTATTTTTTCAAACTTATTCACGCTCATCATCTCATGAGAGAAATGTCCCATTATAAAACACGCTGAAAGTCGTCCAAACTGCCGGGGATTTTGCGCCATATCTTTTGACGTTATTCGCCGGGCCTGAAAATGAAGTCCTTTCTTTTCAATCAGTTCCTTAAAATCCTTTAACAATCCGACTGCAAACGGGCATTGAGCTGTATAAAATATTGTGATTCCCTCATCATTAACGGAATTACTTTTCACCTGTTTTTTAAATACAGGAGGATGTGCATGTTCATTCCACGTCAGTGACACCAACTGAAAATAGGGTTCTGCTTCATCTTGCACAGCAAATCCCATATGTTCAAAGAAATGCTTATCACTTAAATAAGGGAGTTTTTTCTTCCCCACTATATGAACTATCCCATCCATACCGCGGGATTTTGCATCTGACACACATTTTTCTAACAAGTGTTTCGCATGTCCGTTATTCTTATATTTACCTGAGACCCAAAGACAATTAATAAACATAAAATGAGGTGCGCTTACCGGAACCCACGCTTCTTCTGCAGGTAAATATTCAATAAAAACTTTTGCCCGTTCGTTTAGGCGATAGAACACCAAGCCATCAATCATCCGATCTTTGAGCCAGCTCTTCTTTTCATTTACCGCATCCTCATAAGATCAAACCATACGACAAACTTGAAAAAGCCAATGTGTAAGTATAGCTTTGACTTTTGCTCCAAGTCGCCGCTCCCATATATTTCACCTGCTTTTTATAAAAATACATTTCTCATTTTTTTCCTATTGTTTAAAATCAGTATATATCCATCACTTTAAAAGATCTATGTTTTTTTGGCAGATCATCAATTCACTATCTTAATATCCAGAAATTTTAATTGCCATTAAAAAAGGTCAAGGAAATACCTTGACTGTGTATCGCTCACCAATCTGCATCCGGCTCATCGTGTTCGAATCCGTAAAAGCCTTTAATCCACACATCTCCGCAGCCGGCTCCTTTTGTGATCAATAAGTAATGATTTCTGTTTGCATCACCATTCACCTTATCAGCCGCTCTCAAGTTCAAATGATTACCCCTGAAATTCTTTTCACTAAGGGTAAAATCATATCCTGCCAGTGTAATTCTCTGCAGTGCAAGTCAAATATCGACAGAATGATTACGACCACAAATTCAAAGCAAGAAACGACAGCCCCCATGCAGATAGGCCGAACATTACAAAGAACCTAAGCAAAGCTTCGAATTTTGTAAGTCTTCGCTCCCTTTTCGTTTTACCCAATTTCCAATAAACGGCGTAGCAGGAAAACACCAAAATGAGTTGTCCAAGTCGCGACACAGATTCTAAGAATTCTATACCATTCATTGATTTTCACCTCGTTTATTTAAACAGAGAGTCTTTCTTACAGCGTTTATCCAAAGCACTAATTTCTTCGGTTATAAAAACCGCTTGAGGAATTTGTTTGTAAAATGGTTTGCGTGCCGCTTGATAAAAACAGCCCATCCTTACTCCCCCATGTATCAATCAAGATGAATTTTATTATCTCAGATGGAAAGACCATTTCCAACAGTTATGTAAAAATAAGTAACTTCACTATGCTAATTGTATAAGAAAAGTTGTCTTATCCAGCAGAACCATGAGTGCTGAACTTCTACGTTAAAGCGTTAAAGACGGATTATAAAAGAGCCGCTTTTAGGCTCATTCGCGAAGCTTTAGGGCCATGAATGAGAGCGTCATGCCCGACACTTACATTGTTTCCGATATAAATGGAATATGCCTTATCTTTGACTGCGACAAATTGCTTTAACAAACCATGTAAAATGACTCCGTCTTGAAGATTTGTATTTGAACCAATATAAAAGGGTGTTCCTTCATCTGCACGAATAGCAGCATTTGGCGCTACATAAACATTGTCCTTTATTCTCACGTCTCCTATCACGCTGGAAAACGGACTTATGAACGACGTTTTATCGATTTTAGGATATCTTTAAACCGGATTAAATGATGTAACAGGGTTAGGGCTGATAAAGGACGCAAACTTAGTGAGCCGATTATCGAATTTATCTTCCGTCAGCTTTCTATCGCTCAAAAAAAGACCTCCTTTGAAAACGTGTCTATTGATGTATACTATGTAAATTCTGTGCATTTGGAGACGACAATCCCCCATTTAAACACCATTCGGATGACGACAAATCATCCAAAGGATCTTTTCTGCATAGCTCCCACAATTTTTGCAGAAACACTTGTCCGTAAAATAATGTAAGGGTTTTCAAAACAAGAGCGATGTGCTAAATTTTAAGATAAGTAAAAATTTTCTGCTAATAATAAAAAGGGGTGTATGACGTGAAAGCAGTAGTAGCAACAAAAGACAAAAGTATAGCGATCGTACAAAAAGAATTACGTCCTTTGCGACATGGTGAAGCCAAAGTTAAGATGGAATACTGCGGTGTATGTCATACTGACTTGCATGTTAAAAATGCTGATTTCGGGGATGTTACAGGCATCACTTTAGGTCATGAGGGAATAGGCATTGTAACTGAGATTGGTGAAGGCGTAACAAGTTTGAAAAAGGGCGACCGCGTCTCTATTGCCTGGATGTTTGAAAGCTGCGGCCGCTGCGAATATTGCTTAACTGGCCGTGAAACCTTGTGCCGTGATGTAAAAAATGCCGGCTATACAGTTGACGGTGCAATGGCTGAAGAAGCAATCGTAGCGGTTGATTATGCAATAAAGGTGCCGGAAAATTTAGACCCTGCAGCAGCAAGCAGCATTACTTGTGCAGGTGTAACAACTTATAAAGCCGTTAAAGTCAGTGAAATTAAGCCAGGTCAATGGATCGGTGTATTTGGAGTCGGCGGTTTAGGCAACTTAGCTGTTCAATATGCAAAAAATGTCTTTAACGCTAAAGTAATTGCTTTCGACATTAGCGATGAAAAATTGAATTTTGCTAAGAGCTTAGGCGCTGATGCGGTTGTAAACAGTTTAAACGAAGACCCCGTCGCTAAAGCAAAAGAAGTGACTAACGATTTAGGGCTTGATGCAGTGGTCATCACGGCTGTCTCTAAAACCCCTTTCAATCAAGCGATTGATGTTGTAAAAGCAGGAGCTCGCGTAGTCGCCGTCGGTTTACCGGTGGACAAAATGGATTTAGATATTCCCCGTCTCGTGTTAGATGGAATTCAGGTAGTAGGTTCATTAGTGGGTACCAGAGAAGACCTAAAGGAAGCTTTTCAATTTGCTGCAGACGGTAAAGTTGTACCTAAAGTGACAAAACGCCCGATTGAAGATGTGAATGATATTTTTGAAGAAATGGAGCAAGGCAAAGTGACCGGCCGCATGGTTATCGATTTTACTTCCTAATCATTAAGGCTGCCGGGAATGATACGGCAGCCTTTGATCTCTATTCTTGCTCAGCGCCCCACTCAGACTGAATGAGACTTTGTCATTTAGTTCAGAAAAGAAAGCTCTACAGACCATTCAGCGGTTATTCATTTTGCAAGTACTCTCTGAACTAACCCTGATACCAATATAATGCAAGGTCATTCATTGCCGAAGCGTAGCCCTGCTGTCTTAACATAGTTGTTATGCTGCCCCGATGATAAGTGCCGTGATTGGCAACATGGAATAAAATTTCTGAGTAAGCAGTTTCTCTGTAACCTAACCAAGGATTATTTAAGTTCATTTTTTGTTCTAAATCTGTTTGGCTATTCATCCATTCTTCAAACTGTGAAGCCAGTTCTTCATAAGACGCCGCAAATTCATCTGCAGAATATAAATGAGCCCTTTCCGCATAAGCCATAGAACCTTCCAACGCTTCCTGCATGTCTATCCCTTTAAGCACTTGCAGCCACATAACATCCACCGCGCAGATGTGACTGAACGTAATTTGAGGCCTTTTTCGAACTTCTCTAATTTAATCTACATAATAGTTCACTGAATCTCTCAACAATTTTAGATAAAAATCTTCTTTTTATAGAGATGTTCGTTCTATCGACATCCTTGTGATAAATATGGTAAAATTCATAAAAACAAGGGAGTGTTGTTACATATGAGTCTTATCATTTTAGCATCCATGCTTTTATGGGGTGCAGTGATCCACGAGCTAAACAAACCTTCAAAAAAACAAAGTAAACGAAAAATGATCCCTTTGGTATCCCTCAGTTCTTTATCTACTTTAATCATCACAATTTCGCTTTTTTCTAATTTAATTGGTTGATATTTGTTATGAGGAAACCCGCCAGAGGTTCCTCATAACACTAAAAACCTACTCACTGCACTTTTTACAGCAGACCTTATCAGAGTGTTTGCTTAACACTTTGTCCATTCTCCCCACAGGCATCTTCTTCTCACTCGGAAGTGTAAGATAAGCTGTTATCTCATCCCCTGATTTTAATGTTTTTCCGCAGATAGAGCATTTTAACTCAGTATTAAAGAAATTTTTTAATCCCATTCAGAAGCCTCCTTATTTACCTTTATAAAGTAATACGTTAATGCTTTATAAAAGTTTCAGGTTAAAGAAATACTCCTTGCCTGGGAATATACTTCGTTTCAGTTGATCCGCAGCCACCCCGGTCATCATCTTCATGCTTTGACTAGTTTACTGCAGTGTATAGATTGTAAATTTGTGACATTTATTTGTCCTCTTAAAATTTTTTCTTCTTCTCTCAATTTGAAAAATAAGGAATTATTTTATAAATATTGTAAATTTATAGCTGTATCACATTCACTATTAAGGGGAGGAATACGAATGAAAAAGAAAATTATTGCCGGCGCTCTTGCTTTGGGTTAATTCCACTAATGGGGACTGCAGATGTTTCTGCAAAACCTTTGCCAAATCCAGATAAAGTTATGAAACCTGCTGGTTGGTCATGTGACGCTCCGTATATTGCGTGTCAGCCTTTTTCTGACGGTACCGGTAAGGTTTCATTCAACTATCAAGGCAGCTCTCCAGGAAAAATCAGAGTTTTTGTTGCGAATGACGGCAGCAAATCTTTCAAATTCACCATTAATTATCCTAATGGGAATACACTCTTATCCTCTACGACATTAAATGCGGGGAAAACGTTCATTCAGGAATTCAGCGTTAACCAAAAAGGAGAATACATCCTGAAATATGATAGCGGCACCGGTGATAGTGTCGATGGTTTCTTTAGATCTGTTGAGATCTAAATTTCGTTAGGAAAGTCGGCAGTTTTGCCGACTTTCTTTTACAAGCCTTCTGCAGGAATAAACGTAAAGTTTCGAATAAACATATGACCTTTTTGAAACGGAAACTTTATCTGCACCACATACCCGCAAGCAGCCTCCTTGTATCGTACCTTCCGTCCCTTTGTGATTTGTTTTGATTTGTCGTATACTGCGCTTGCCCGGGAAATGATGAATATTTTCGTTAACTATAATTTCCCTGTACCTCTTCGTATGTGGCTCTGCATGATGAAGTAACTTCATGGCTCACCACTTTCATACACAGTTTCATTGCATGTTTAGCCATATCCCTCCTTTTTAAACAGCAAACCGTCCAATCCATTTCTCTCTTTCAGTTAACTTCCCATTATTTTATATTCTTAGAAGCTCTTCATTTTAGACATAACATCCATTTTTTCTTATTTAGACTTAAATCTATGTCGAAATTTATCGTCCGGCATATTATGTACTATCCTAACAACAGGAGGTGGCAATAATATGGGGAACTACGGTGGAAATTACGGTGGAAGTTCTTTCGTATTGATCGTTGTGCTGTTCATTTTGTTAATCATTGTAGGTGCTGCATTCCTTTTCTAGCACATTGACGATTTATATTCGTCTCCCAAACATTGCATCCCTTAGTTCGGACAGACGCCATAAGAAGTTTTATGGCGTTTTTACTTTTAAAAAATCAATCTAAGATAACCATTTTTTATTTTTACTCTGGTAAGCGGGAGCGTTTCCTCCCTGCCTGCGCCAATATTGCCGCTATGAAGAATGAGACGAATAATCCAATTCGGAATAAAAACTTGTTCATGAACATAGCCCCTAAATAGTTGTTACTAAGGCGTTTTTAATTCATCAGGATTACAGATGTTGTGAACTTAAAAAGGATATTACTCACCCTTATAAAATTGTCATTCGTTAGATTTAGTCACTGAATCTTATTTGTTTGGTATCTTAGCGGCCTTCCACACTCATTTAAAAAGGGTCCGCCCACAAAATACGGTGTTCACACATTAAGTCATTTTCACATAAAAAAACCGGATTCCTCCTTTAAGAGGTTCCGGTCTTTTTTAGTTAAAATGCGGGAAATATCTGGTGACGCGCTGCACACCCCGCTATTATAATATTTCAATAGAGCCTTCTGTTCCATGAACGCGTATTCGCTGCCCATCTTTTATCAATTGGGTTGCATTTTCAACTCCGACAACTGCAGGTAAGCCGTATTCACGCGCGATAACCGCTCCATGGGTCATCAGTCCGCCAACTTCAGTGACCAGGCCTTTTATGGATACAAACAATGGTGTCCAGCTGGGATCAGTATAAGGGGTAACTAATATATCCCCATCTTCCAAATCGGCATCTTCCATGTTTAAAATAACCCGTGCCCGCCCCTCTATGACTCCCGAGGAAACGGGCAGCCCTGCAATCGCTCCGGCCGGGAGATTTTCTCGTTTGTACTCGCCTGTAACGATTTCACCGTCAGATGTGATAACACGCGGCGGAGATAGTTTTTCATATACTTGGTACTCGCCTTTTCGTGTGCTGATGATTTGGTAATCCAATTTATGTGTGCGTACGACTTCCTGAAGTTCTTCAAAAGTGAGATAGTATATGTCCTCTTTTTCATGAATAACGCCCGCTTCTGCGAGTTGTTCGGCTTCTTTCAGTAAAGCCTGCTTATAAACGAAGTAGCGGCTGATCATGCCGTATTTTGGATATTCTCTGAACCCGCTGAAGTTCCGGATGATGCGGATCATTCGTTTGGTTTCTTTGGCTTTTTGTTCACCATCCGGTAATTGCTTCAATCGGTCTAATAACTCTTGTTCTTTCTTCAACGCCTCCTGCCGCCCTTGCTCAAATTTCCGCTGACTGGCATTTGGCTCAAAGTTTTTGAGATTATTAAGAATCATAGGGACAAGTGCAGTTGGTTTTTCGCTCCATCGAGTTCTTGTCATATCAATTTCTCCGGCACATCGCATTCCGTACTTGCTGAGATAAGCATAGATAGCGTCACGGGTTTCCCGCCCGCCTTCACACGTCACCAGCCCATCCAAAAAGTGATCATCTTTTACATTCTCTAAATAGGCAATTACTTCTGGATAAGGGCGGATCACATCGGCGACGTCCAAAAGCGCAAGCCCCATTTCCGAGGTAATATTATGGGGTACAGATTGAGAAAGCGTATCTGCTGCGTTTTTTTCACCTAACCACTCGTTCATTTTTTCGTTAATCCATGATGAAGCATCCATTGCAGTTCGAATCAACACCGAACTTTTTGGGTTAAATAAAATCTTCTTTAATTCCTGGATATCTTTCAAAATAAAACGACATAAATCAGATCCTGATTTCGTCTGGATGTTTTGTTTTAACTCTTCTATCGATGCCTGACTGCTCTTAATCAAATCAGAAACAATTGCCGGATCGTTTTCAGCTTGTTCCGGCATATCTGCATTGCCTTTGCCGGGAATCGGTGCCGTTTTATCAGGTATCGGCTTAATGAAATCATCTCGCTCTATTATGGTCATAAGTGCGTCTTTTAAGAGCGGATCGTGCTGCCCCATGCCTTTTAAGAAAACTTCTCTGACAGTAGGAGATGCCAGTTGATGTGTGACATCAACGAATAGCCTTCCGCCGGCTTTACGCATGGGTGCAGCAGTCGTCAACAGAAAAAAAGACAACCCAAGGGGTTTTATGGGATCCGTCATCATTTGCTGATGACCAACAGAGATATAGACGTGATTTTCTTGATCGTTCGCTTCAGGAACGGGGTATAACGTTGTGATCGGCCGGCTTTGGACAATATAAAAAGTATTGCGGTCCAAACACCATTCGATATCTTGCGGCTGGCCGAAATGAGCTTCGATCTGTCTCCCGATACGTGCCAGCTGTAAAATTTGTTCATCAGTCAGTGTTTGAATCTTTTGCTGATCAAGAGCGATCTCCTGTGTTTCCGTTCCGCCTTCTTTTCGTCCATAGATAGCCAATTTTTTGGGTTCTATTCTCTTATCGACAATTTGCCCGTCCTGTACTTTATAACAATCGGCAGAGACTAAGCCGGAGACCAGTGCTTCACCAAGTCCAAAACCGGCATCGATGGATAGCAGCTTTCGGTTTCCGGTCATCGGATCAGCGGTAAATAAAATTCCCGAAGCCTGAGGGAACACCATCCTTTGGATGATAACGGATAAATAAACTTGGCTGTGATCAAACCCATTTTGCATACGGTAAATGACCGCGCGATCCGTAAATAGGGACGCCCAACATTTACTGATATGCTGCAAGATCGCATCGACCCCGGTAATATTTAAATAGGTGTCTTGTTGACCGGCAAAAGAAGCATGCGGTAAATCCTCAGCTGTCGCACTGGAACGTACGGCATAGGCATGTTCTTCGCCGAACCGGGAGAGATGGCAAGCAACTGCTTTGACTACATCTGAAGGAATTTCTGCTTCCATAATGGTTTGCCGGATTTTTTTACTGACTACACCAATTTGATCGCGATTCTCCACTTTCAGCATGGTCAGTTGATCCAACAGCGCTTGTAACGTTTCGTTTTGTTCAATGGCTTTTTGATATCCTGCGGTTGTGACACAAAATCCTTCCGGTACTTGTATTCCTTGAATTTTTGATAATTCCCCTAAATGTAACCCTTTTCCTCCAACGAGCAAAGGCTGTGTTTTTTCAATTTCGTGAATGCCGAGAACCAAAGAACTCATTCTATATCTCCCCTTCAAAAAAATTTGACAAGAGCTTTTCAGCATGATATAATCATAATATAAGATGGATAACTATGACTTTTCACACAGAAAGCGCGCGTGTTCTGATTATATCACCGTGTCTGTTTTTGTGCAATATAAAAAGAACCTGGCCAATTTGGCGAGGTTCTTTCTTCATTTTTGTCTAAAGCTCTTTAAAGCTGTGTTGAGATCTTTTGTGTGAACGTAAATGTTCTTATACAACTCGAATAGTGTTTTATATTTTTGAACGTTTTGTTCTTTTGGATAAAATGCAGCTGCTTCATGAATGAACTGCTCTGCACATTCTTCAAGAGAGTCAAACCACCCGCTTCCGAAGGCAGCTAACATCGCAGCCCCCATGGCGGGACCTTGTTCATTCTCTAACTTAACCACCCTCGTATTGAAAATATCAGCCTGCATTTGTAGCCACGTTTCATTTTTAGCTCCCCCGCCAATAGAGACAACCGTATCAACTGATTTTCCCGCTTCACGGAATAGCTCAATTGATTCATATAAAGAGAATGTGATGCCTTCCATTATCGCCCTCAAAAAGTTCTCTCTTTTATGGGCTCCGTCCATTCCGATCAAGCTTCCCCGAATAGATGAATCAGCATGCGGCGTTCTTTCACCGACTAAGTAAGGAGTGTACAGCAGTCCATTTGCTCCTATCGGAACAGATTCCACTCCCCGCAATAATTGTTCAAACGATTCGTTCGGCGCAAACGTTCTTTTAAACCAGTCCAAGCTGTACCCTGCAGCGAGCGTGACTCCCATCGTATAAAAAGAATCCTTCTTTCCATGATTAAAAAAGTGCACTTTCCCTTTAAAGTCCCTTTCTTTGTCTTCTTCACAGGAAAGTATGACTCCTGACGTCCCGATACTGCATAATGTTTTTCCGGAAGAAAGAATACCGGCTCCGACAGCACCGCAAGCATTGTCTGCTCCCCCGGCGTACACTTTTGTTTTTTCCAACAGCCCAGTCTCCGCCGCAACGCTCGGAAGCAGCGATCCTACACAGTCATGGGATTCAACAAGCGGAGGACAAATTTCCGCTGAAATACCAAATTGATTGCAAATCTCATCGCTCCACTCTTTGCGGGTCATATGTAAAAGTAACGTTCCTGCCGCATCGGAGTATTCGGTGTGAATGGCGCCAGTCATGCGGAATCTCACATAGTCTTTCGGAAGCAAAAAAACAGCGGTTTTGTTAAAAAGTTCAGGCTCATGTTCCTTCACCCATAACATTTTAGGTAATGTAAACCCTTCAAGGACACGGTTTTTTGTGATATCAAGCAGATGATCGCCAAATGTCTCGGTAATCCTGCTACATTGAGGCGTCGTTCTGGTATCATTCCAAAGAATCGCATGACGCAGCACCCGCCGATCTTGGTCAAGCAGTACTAACCCATGCATTTGTCCTGAATAGCTAATCCCGTCAATATCCCCGGCTTGAACGTTGGATATCGAAATTAATTCAGCCAATGCTTCAATTGTTTGCTGCACCCAGTCTTCAGGATTTTGCTCATTATATCCCGCCTTCTCTTGGATGAGCGGGTAACTTTTGGACGTTTCTGCACAAACCTTGCCGTTTTGATTGACTAAAATGGTTTTAACGGCACTCGTTCCAAGGTCTATTCCAATGACATACTTCATTTTTTCACTCCTTCCTCTCTAAATAGATCCTCATTGAAATGACCCGCCATAACAGTAACTTCATGACGGGCAATTCCGGGAACTTGGCTGCCTGCATCTTTTTACAGCGGGATCTGGAGCTTCTTTTTTCATTTGTTATACCTGTAAAATGTATTGGTTTAATATCGCTTTTAACCGCTCCTGTCTCCCTGATTCGTTTTTAATTGGCTGATTGTTTAGCGCATATTGCTCAAGTGTCTTAAAATCAGCTCTTCCTTCTGCAATTTCAAGACCAATCCCTTCAGTAAAGCTGCGGTAACGGTGTTGAATCACATCTTCAAACACACGATCTTCGATTAATTTGTGGGCGGCTTTCAACCCTCTTGCAAATGTATCCATCCCTGCAACATGGGCATATAGTAAATCATCAGGCTCAAAAGAAGATCTCCTGACCTTTGCGTCAAAGTTTAATCCCCCGCTTCCAAGACCGCCATTTTGCAGAATTTCGTACATGGCTAATGTCGCAGAATATAAATCTGTCGGAAATTCATCTGTGTCCCAGCCTAAAAGCGGATCACCCTGATTCGCGTCAACAGAGCCAAGAAGGCCATGCACTCTCGCCATGCGTAATTCATGTTCGAATGTATGCCCGGCTAATGTGGCATGATTGGCTTCGAGATTTAATTTAAAATGATTGTCTAAGCCATATTGCTTTAAAAAGGCAATGGTTGTTGCTGCGTCCGTATCATATTGATGGGTGGTCGGCTCTTTTGGTTTTGGTTCAATCAAAAACTGCCCTGTATACCCGATTTCCTTCGCATAATCCACTGCCATATGCATAAATCTGGCCATATTATCAAGCTCAAATTTTAAATCGGTATTTAACAAAGTTTCGTACCCTTCACGTCCGCCCCAAAATACATAGTTCTCGGCATCAAGCTCTTTTGCTGTTTCTAATCCTTTTTTTACTTGGGCTGCGGCATACGCAAATACATCTGCGTTACAAGAAGTCGCCGCACCATGGACGAAACGGGGATTCGTAAACATATTTGCAGTATTCCATAATAACTTAACGCCGCTGGTTCTCATGTAGTCTTTTATCATGTCCACGATTATATCCAGATTTTGATTTGTCTCTTTTAACGTACTTCCTTCCGGTGCGATATCTCGGTCATGAAAAGCAAAAAATGGCGCATCCAGTTTTTCAAACAGCTCAAACGCTGCATCTACCCTCGCTCTCGCCAGATCCATGCCTTTATAGTGATCCCACGGTCTCTGCATCGTAGCTGCGCCAAAAATGTCTGTGCCGTCAGCGGTAAATGTATGCCAATAGGCAATAGAAAATCGCAAATGCTCTTTCATCGTTTTTCCGCCAATTACTTCTTGAGAATTATAGTATTTAAATGCTAAAGGATTCGTGGATTCTTTCCCTTCGTAAATCACTTTGTTTGCGCTTTCAAAATAGTTGACTGAACCGGAATGAGAGTGAGCCATGTGTGATTTCCCCCTTAAAAATAAATTCTAAACATGATCATTCAAATACAAATGCTTTTATGTCATGTTGCACATTAGTTTGTTGCCCAAACAAACTAACTTATTTTCATCTTATATAACCTCATCAGTATTTTCAATATTTTTTTTTAGTTTTTTACGAACACATTAGATATAATAAAGGTTGGATTCGCTATGTACTGCGTTTCGCACGATAACACAGAACGTTCAACTTAATTTAAAGATTATACAAATGGAGTGGATGAAGTGGATATCGCTGATCAAGCCTTTGTCAAAAAAGTTAACCAAAAGTTATTACTAAACGAAATACTTAAGAATTCTCCTATTTCAAGAGCAAAATTATCTGAAATGACCGGATTAAATAAATCAACTGTTTCGTCACAGGTAAACACATTAATGAAAGAAAACCTCGTATTTGAAATAGGTCAGGGACAATCAAGCGGCGGCAGAAGACCCGTCATGCTTGTTTTTAATAAAAAAGCAGGATACTCCGTAGGAATAGATGTTGGCGTGGATTATGTTAATGGCATTTTAACAGATCTTGAAGGGACGATCGTCCTTGATCAACACCATCATTTGGAATGCAATTCTCCAGAAATCACTAAAGATATTTTAGTTGAGATGATTCATCACTTTATTGCAAATATGCCGCAATCTCCATACGGTCTTATTGGTATAGGGATATGCGCGCCCGGGCTGATTGACAAAAATCAAAAAATTGTTTTCGCTCCGAACTCCAACTGGAGAGATATTGACTTAAAATCTTTCATCCAAGAAAAGTTCAATGTGCCCGTTTTTATTGAAAATGAGGCAAATGCCGGCGCATATGGAGAAAAAGTATTTGGTGCTGCAAAAAATCACGATAACATTATTTATGCAAGTATCGGTACAGGAATAGGGATCGGCGTTATGATCAACAATCATTTATATAGAGGGGTTGGCGGATTCTCCGGAGAAATGGGACATATGACAATAGACTTTAAGGGTCCTAAATGCAGCTGCGGAAACCGAGGCTGCTGGGAATTGTATGCTTCAGAAAAGGCTTTAGTAACATCTCTTCAGACGAAAGAGAAAAAAGTGTCCAGCCAAGATATCATAGACCTCGCCCATCTGAATGATGTTGGAACTTTACAGGCATTACAGAATTTTGGTTTCTATTTAGGAATAGGCCTGACCAATATTTTAAATACATTTAATCCGCAAGCCATCATTTTAAGAAACAGCATCATTGAATCGCATCCTATGGTTTTACATTCAATTAAAAGTGAAGTGTCATCCAGGGTTTATTCCCAGCTAGACAATAGCTACGAGCTATTACCATCTACCTTAGGAAAAAATGCACCCGCTCTAGGAATGTCCTCTATTGTTATTGATCATTTTCTCGACATGGTTCATAACTGAAATGTACATACTTCTATGTTTTGCGCTCATCTTTAAAGATGGGTTTTTTTATTCTAGGCGTATTTCTGAATCAATACTGACATAGGCACCTTCTAATATGAAAAAGGAGTTCTAAAATAGAAATCTCCTTTTTCATGTGCTAATTACTTTTCTTTATAACGAAAATATCTGAAGTCGGCCGGAATATGATGACCGCTCGTATCTTGGCACTGCATCCCAACAAAAGCTCCTGTAAAGAATCCTCCTCCGCGGATGTAATCATCTGATAATTTTTTCGATTCCAATGCAATGTCGATTTTGTGCCAATCTTCTTTGTTAAATGAATACAAATAATAATATTTTTCGTTTTCAATATTCACTTTTAAATAGACATACTTGACTTCACGAGGAATCACAATTTTATTTTTTAATGGCTGTGAAAAAGAAAAGTTATCACATATCGTTAATTCAAGAATACGGCCAAGCTCTTCATCATACGTGACTTGAAGAGCCGTCCAGTTCTCTGTATTGTAATAGTTCACCAAACCAGCGGCTTGCTGAAAATTTTCCGGATAAAACGCAACAGCCGTTTCCGCTTCAAAATGGAGACTTTGCCAGCGTCTGGCTACAAATGCCTGAGTAAATGTCGAAGTTAAGGATTCATGGCCGTATAATCGTAAATGATTTGGCACTTGAGTTAATGATCCTAATTTCTCCGTAAACGGAATTCTTAACGTTTGAAAATTAATATTTAATGTTGCATCCTCAAATTCATCAACTTCCGGATACGTGTCTTCAAACATTGTTTCTGGTATAGAAGGTGCATCCACTTCCAAGCTCCCTTCTTTTCCGCCTTCTACATAAGGCCAGCCATCTTTCCAATAGAGCTTTTGAATAGCTGTTTCTCTGCCCAGAGGACAATATCCTCTCTGCTGAAAAATTGAATCATCGTCCGGATGAATGGGACGTCCCGTTAAATGAGCTAAATACCACTCGCCTGTATGTGTTTGTACAATGGATGCATGTCCGCATTTTTGCAGCGGATTTTCCGGCGCATGCCATGACGTTAAGATAGGATTATCAGGATGAACTTCATATGGACCCTCAATATTTGCAGAACGGGCAATTGTAGCAGCATGTTCGAACCGAGTTCCTCCTTCTGCGGTTAATAAATAATAATAGTTCCCGATACGGTAAAGGTGCGGCGCTTCTGTCAGCTTTCTTTCAGTTCCTTTAAAAATCACTTTCGGTTTGCCGATTAGTTTTTGCTCCTTATCAGAATATTCCTGCATGACAATGCCTCCA
This sequence comes from Bacillus sp. GZB, assembly GCF_001975995.1. Classification (NCBI taxonomy): domain Bacteria; kingdom Bacillati; phylum Bacillota; class Bacilli; order Caryophanales; family Bacillaceae; genus Bacillus; species Bacillus sp. GZB. The sequence continues at coordinate 1,039,774 of NZ_MTQG01000010.1, read as the reverse complement.
AAGGAGTGCCGATCAATACGCTGATCCCATAACATATTTAATAAATATTTTTTCCCATCCGTATCATGGAACAAAGAAGCATCAAATCCCGAGCTGTTTAATGTGATCGGCTCCCCCCAATCACCATTAATCGTGTCACAAGTCACTAAATAATTGTGACAATCTTTCCAGGCGCCATCTACGACCTTAACATCCGTATAAATCAGCCAAAACTTTCCGTCACTGTAACTTAAACATGGCGCCCAGACCCCGCCTGAATTAGGGTTTCCTTTCATGTCTAATTGCGAAACTCTCTGTAATGGATGTGCAACCAACTGCCAATTGATTAAATCTTTTGAGTGGTGTATCTGGACTCCCGGAAACCACTCAAATGTAGATACAGCGATATAATAATCCTCTCCAACCCTGCAAATACTCGGATCGGGGTTGAATCCTTTAAGTACTGGATTGATAATCTTCATTTTGAACTCCTCCTCAGCTATTTTCTGTTGACTCATCATGTTTTAAGCTTTGAAATCGTCAATATGATCCAAATAAACTTTGTCTCTATTCTCTAATTCTCGAACCATGCTTTTATATTTTTTCTCATCTAAGTTATAGAAATTAATATCAATCATGGCCAGAACCAGTAAGAACACGGGAATAATGGTTGCTGTAATTAAAATTCCCGTCAATGCCTCCGGCGTTTGCACCTGATTTGCCACATATCCAAACTGATCTAGAACCAAACCCGGTACAACCCCTCCCAAGGCCATGCCGAATTTAAAGAAAAATCCGATAATAGCATATATGAGACCGCCCATTCTTTTCCCGGTCTTATACTCTCCATATTCTATTGTTTCAGGAATAAGCGCCCACATATACCCCCCGGCAGTGAGACTTCCTGCAGCGGCCAGCAATCGAAAGAAAAGTATGAGGAATACATTACTTGACGGAACGAACAGTAAAGCTAAGAGGCCGATCATATTCAGTAATAATGCATAGTTTAGTAATTTCTTCTTCCCTAATAATTGATGAAGCTTTGGAATAAACGGTAAAATGACTAAAGCAGGCAAACTTCCCAACAAACCGTACCACTTCACTAAATCTGCTCTTTCTAAATTATACGTTACGTAATAGATGCCAACCGAATTACTGATTGAATTCACTCCAAAAATAATAATAAAGAAAATACTTAATACAACTAGAGGCCGATTAACACGAAACTGCTCAAATATATCCGAAAATTTAATTTTTTCTTCGGATTTTTGAAGCGTGACACGCTCTTTTGTGCTTTTAAAACAAAAGATTAAAAGGCACCCGCCTATAACTCCCATAATACCCATGGTTAGCTGCCAGCCAAGAGATTCGCTGCCGGAAGTATCGCTTAAATAAGCAGCCAGTAAGGGAACAAAAAATGCAACGACAAGTCCCCCAAGATTCGCAAATAACATACGGACAGACGTTATACTAACAACTTCTAGATTATTTCTGGTCATTGCAGATGTTAACGCGCCATATGGCACGTTTATCATGGTGTATGTAAGCGATAAGCCGACATAGGTGATATAGGCATATATTAATTTCCCCATATCCGAAAAATCCGGGGTTGTAAAACAGAGTATTGCCAATATGACAAAGGGAAAAGCTCCGAATAAAAGATACGGTCTGAAGCGGCCAAACCTGCTATTTGTTCTGTCAACTATTGTTCCGATAAAAGGATCAGCGAGAGCGTCGATGATTCTAACCACTAAAAACATCGTACCGGCTGTTGCTGCCGATAAACCAAAAACATCTGTATAAAAGAACAAAAGATACGTAGACACTGTTGCATAAATTAAATTACAAGCAAAATCTCCAGACGCATATCCAACTTTTTCAACCATGCTGATCTTCTTTACATTTTCACTGAGCATGATTTCTCCCCTTTTCGATCCTTTACATAAGGAACATGATGAATGGTATAACATTTCTTTAAAATTATCAGCCAGTGAGCGGCGTATAAAAGCGCTTTCAAAAAATGACAGCGGTTTACTTTCACAGAGCATTTTCAACATCCAAATGGTGATCAGATAGCAGTGAACAGGATAAAAGCTTGGCTTTCGCTTTTATATACCTCCAATTAAATCGAGCCTCTTATCCCCCTCCCATTTAAGACCTTTACATGATGGACAATTAAAGTGGTTTTATTAGTTTGTTGACCGAACAAACTAACTTGATTTCATATTATAAAATCTTTTCTGCTTTTTCAACTCTTTTTTCAGAGAATTTAAAACCGATCAAAGGACATACCATGTTGTAATTGCCGACTGCTTCGACAGACGTTAAGTAAAAACCCCCTGTGTCACCTGACTGACTTATTAAATGATAAGCACTTCCATCATCTTGTGTTTAGAAAAACGTATTAAGAAACATGCACTAGAAAAAATGCGAATCATATATAAGTGATATCCCGTTTAATTGGTTGAGGAGGATATGATGAAACCTATGCTGCCTTTTGAAAAATATTTTGGGGATTTAGAACTGGTTTATGCATTTTATGGAGCTATGCCTACCGGTGTTACTGTTTCAGAAACTGGTCGTATTTTCATTTGTTTTCCGAAATGGGGAGACGATGTTAAATTTACGGTGGCGGAGATAATTGGGGATAAATTGCAGCCTTATCCTGATTTACAAACCAATTTGGTTAACCCTGAGAATATCAAAATGACTTTCATCAGTGTCCAAAGTGTAGTTACTGATGGAAGAGGAACCCTTTGGGTACTAGATACAGCGGCACCCAATTTTTCTGAACCAATTAAAGGCGGGGCAAAATTAGTCGCTGTTGATTTAAAAACCAATACAATCAGAAGAGTTTATACCTTTACAGAAGATGTTGTCCTTCCAACAACTTACCTGAATGATGTCCGATTTGATTTTCGTGTTGGAACTGCAGGTTATGCCTATATAACGGATTCTTCTTCCAAAGGACCAGGCGCTATTATCGTCGTTGATTTAGAAACCGGAAACGCATTTAGACGGTTAAATGGAGCAAATCCAACTTCACCGGATTCCTATTTTATACCGAAAATAGAAGGCAAAATTTTGATGAATCGTAACAGGGATGGTTCAACTTCCCCGTTTAGGCTGGCATCCGACGGTATTGCGATCTCTCCTGACGGAAAGGTATTATTTTTTTGTCCACTGACCAGCCGTCATCTGTTCTCAATCTCAACAGAAGCCCTGAGAGATAGAAATATACCGGACATGGATTTACTTTATCATGTGGCGTATTGGGGAGAAAAAGGCGCGTCTGATGGAATGATTACAGATGCAAAAGGAGCCATTTATGCCGGAGATTATGAGAACAATAGTATTCGAAAGATGCTGCCGAATGGCACAATGGAAACCATCGCACATGATCCGAGAATTTTATGGCCGGATACTTTTTCGATTGGTCCGGATGAATACTTATATGTCATCGTGAACCAATTACATCGGCAGGCTAGATTTCATTATGGAAAGGACTTACGACAGAAACCTTATAGTTTACTTCGTATCAAAATTGATGAATTTCCTGCTCCTGCTTTTTGAAAATAAAAATGGCCGGTTCATTTAGCCTTCATCCTAAACCGAATAAGGGATTACAATAAATACGTGTCCTCAATTATGGAGTTAGATTCATAACTTCAATTTTTTTGGTCATATTTTGGTCAAGGACTAAAATATCGACCTCTTAATCTTATGACAAAACCAAAAAATCCCCCTGACACCAATAGTGCCAAGGGATTGAGAGATTAATACTGAGACATGTATTGTTCGCGCTCCCAAGGGTGAACTAATGCTGCACCTGTGATAAAAAGAAAATCATTTAACAAAATCAGCAGCATGAATGCGAATATTTTTTTCGCGTTTACACCGCCTTAGAAAGAGAATGACGCTGATTTGATATATGAGTTCAGGTCTACTTATAGTGTGCGCCGCATATCGCTTGCAAACAAACATCGGACAATATTCCCCCCCTGTAATGGCCCTTTCGTATGAGTAAAGCAATGATCTTTCAAACAATGCTGACAAAGATAATTGTCTCGTATCAATGCAAGTTGTCTTGTTCGTTTCCAATCTATTGATTTATAAAAAATTGTTATTGTTTTGTTTCTTTCTGTTGCTGTGTCTTGTGTGCATCACAGTATCGGTCACGGGTGAAGCTAAGGCACCCAGGGGCTGCGCATATTCTTAGAGATTTACGTGGCAATAATATCACCTCTTTAATTGCTAAAAAAATGCTCTTTTTAAAGAGCATTAATTTTGTAGATATTTTGTTATATTGTTTATACAATGCGTTCCTTTTGAAATAGCCCAACCAACACTGAAATCATTCACACCTAATAAACCAAGATCAATATCTCTATTAATTGTTATGATTGTTTCTATTTCTTCACGAGTTTTTCTACTAATTATATTATTTGCAACTAAGGAGTTTAGTGCTTTATATATATCGCCTTCTATTTTAAGCTCTTCTTTTTGACAAAGATCTTCGACGAGTTCAAATATTCTTCGGGTAATTTTATCTAACTTCTCCTGAGAATTAACTGGTTCTATGACAGTTAATTCATCTGAGTCCTCTACTTTAAATTTTGTTTTGTAGTTGGATAAGTCTTCTCTTACATCTTCACTTACATCTGAATTTAAAGACGTTATAAAATCTTTTGGGGTAATATGTGCAAAATCCTTACCAGTTTGTATAAAGAATTCTTCAATTAATTCACGCCTTGCAACTATGGGGTTTTCATTATTATCCTTATAGACCCAATCACTTTTTTTATCCCCACTAACAAAAACCACATCAGTGTCCAGTTGAAGAATTGAAGACCATATAATAAAATCTCCTGAACTATTTTCCTCTTTAGGATTATCTCTATATCCCGGCGGAATTTTATTTTTAAAACGTTCTTCAGCCTCTTTCATCAGATCCTCATCGGTTTTTCCATCCGGTGGGAAAATAATCGTCTCTTGTGCAATTTCCAGAATACTGTCCAAGAAATGGTCTTCATAAAAAAGTTTTTTTAGATGGTCTCTTAGCTCAACTAATCCATCCTTATATTCTTTAAGGGCACTATGATGATTCTCTTGTAGAGTCTCAATATTCTTAAGGATATCTTTTCCTTCAAGCATGGGAACACGTTCTCTTATTGGATTTTTGTCTCTTTGTAACTTAGATATGACCTGGTCTATATCATTCATTCGTTGTTTAATTTCTTTTGTTCTATTCTTAGAAAATTCCTTTATAACTTGTAAAGGAATTCTAAGTCTATCTTCACCTTTTAATCGCTGTAAAGTTGTTAAAACTTTATTAACTGTTACTTCTCTCCACTGATAAGCGGCTAGTAAAACGTTAGTATCAATTACAATTGTCGCATCTTTTAGCAACTCAGAAGCTGGTTTTGGTTGATATAAGTATCGTTTCCAATCCTTCATTCATAACTCTCCTACAAAATTTTTCATTCTTATATATTATCGGTTAAGCATATCAAAAAGAAACCAATCGCGAAATTTGTCGAACGATTCCCTTTAAATCACATATTTATTCTTTCTAAACTGCCACCGCACTCAAGCCGTTAACCGTTAATAGTCTATCCTGAGATTTACCGGGATCAGTTTACAGAGACCATGAAAAAGCACCCTATAAAGGGTGCTGAATCTATAATGATGCTTTATTGATTTAGAAGCCATTTTATACGTTCAACTGAAGCTATGTAGTGTAGTATTATTAAACAAAAAAAGATAATACTAACTGTTTTTAAATCACTAAAGTAAATCGCCGCAACAGCTATTGCGAAGATCAGTAATTCAATAATCAATCTTATAACTCCATTTACGGCTATTACAGTTTGACCACTTCGGCTTGGATCGTTAGGTACTGCAAATACAGTCCAAATTAGCATTGCTAATATCGGTAATACTAAAGTTAAAACATATCTTAAAAAACCATTGAAATGACTCCAAGCAAATAACCCGATAAAGATTAGTGCAGCAACTTCAAGCAAAAATCTTAGAAGTAAATTAATTTGGTTCAAATTATTCAGCTCCAAATACTCTAATTCTTTGGTGACTATTACTTCAAGGTTATTTGTTCAATTTCTTTAATAGATTCTTTTAAATGGTTTGAGCTTTTTTCTAGATGTTCAATTATCCCTTGTAATTCTTCGGTTCTTTCTTTTTCAAATTCTTCTGATACAGTATTGGTTACTTTTCTTAAAGCAATGTCCTCATCAATTAATTTTTGTATTATTTTTGAAAGTCTATACTTCTCTTGATGTTTCAATTTCTTCACCTCCCACCTTATTATCGGTTAAGGATCGTGACAAAGGAGCTATTTGCGGAATTTGTCGAACGAAAAACTACTCAAATACATATCCTAAGAAAATTCAATATAAGACCGTGAAACCTTTTGCAATCATCTATTAAAAGATACACTCTATTTTGCTTTTTATTAATATTAAGGTTCAAAAAAATAATTGAATCTTTATCTTCTTTATTTCTAATAACCCGATTATTGTGCACAATAATATTTCTAATTCTATTCCAGTGCCTTATTTTATTCCATTCAGGTGTATTTTTTAAGTCTCTAACTTGAACAACCTTAGTTAAATACAAAACAGCTCTTTCAATACCATTTCCTGATATATCTTTTAGATCGATCTTATAACCATGTTTTGTTTTATAAGCATTGCAAATTAAATTAAGAAAGTATTCAAAATCACCATATATTCCAGTAAATAACGCACTGGAAACAGAAGGAATTATAATCGGCTCTATTAATAAATGTTCACCGTTTGAATTGTTTCTAGCCTCAACATCTTCTTTTGTTTTTTCATAAAAATACTTAAAGGTTGTTTCGTAATTCTGAAATGTCGATGCAATATCCATATAAACAGCGAACAAGTCACTAGATAAATCATTTCCTTTACTTACGGCATCTTGTACAAATGAAAACTGATCCAAGTTAATCCCCTCCTACCTTATTATCAATGAAAGGAAAGGACAATGGAATAGTATGCAGAATTTGTCTAAAAAAGTTTAGGCAATCTAATCTTTTACGCCCTTATGTTAATCACTTTTTAAAGATTGATCTCACCCATACTCCGAGAGGAAGCCAAGTATAGCAAGATCGCACAATGAAACACGATATCACTATTCTCCCGATACGGACGCCTCAGACTAGCTGCTATCCAGGTTCAGAATGCTCCTCTCGTTTTGGCTTCATTCCTCAACACCTTTGTTCCGTATCCGAATTCGTCTTGATAAGAGAAAGACGCTTTAACCGTATATTTCGATAAGTTTTATTTATCGCATTTCGTCGATAGGTTAAGTTTATCGAGATTTCAAACATAAATAATCCCCCTTTTTGTCCCCTAAAATGTCCCCTGTTTTGTCGGGAATTTGTCGCTTATTTTTCGTTTTACACCCAAATAAAATAAACAAAAAAGAGCAGACCGAAGTCTGCTCCCTTAAAAAGTTTATGATTTGTCATTATCAGATAGCCTTAGAACCGTAATACTCAACAATATTAAGCCTATAAACGTGCCGTATTTTCCGGTATCTATATCTGTGAGTGGAGCTACAATATATTCAATCAGGAATATAATAATAGCTATTGAGACTAATATACGATTCATTTGACATTACCGCCTTAATAATTAACCATTTCTCCAAGGTGCAACAACAGGGGTACCAATTATCCAATTATAAGAAATTCCGTACTTCCATTATTGGATACTTTTTTTATGGCATACTTACCAGCAAACATTGCCCCTGCAATTGCTCCAGCATATACTGAAATCCCAGGTATTTTTTTATCAATGCTGCTATCCCGGCGATAGCCCCTGCCATATCATCAGCATCCTCAACAATATCTAAGAATTTTTTAAATACACACGAATTCATGCTCACCTTGACTATAGGAATTGCTACCGAAACACCTTGTTTCCCTCTACATTTCACTAGAGTTGATGACATCTCACTTGATTCATCGGAAATATTAACTGTAGCAGAATCGACTAGTGTTCGATGGCCATCAGTTAACAAATATTGATCAACTTTAATCGACTCTTTAGAGGTTCCTTTATCTAGAGTTTTTTGATCAATAAAATACTGTATTCCGCCATATTCGATTGTATAAGATGCTTCACCTTCAGACTGACTTATAACATTCATTCCAGAAACATTGGTTTTTACCTTTTCATTCATCGATGTCTTAGTTAAGTTATTAAACTTGTTAAGAAACCAAAAAATCCCCTGACACCAATAGTGCCAAGGGATTGAGAGATTAATACTGAGACATGTATTGTTCGCGCTCCCACGGATGAACCTGTGTGCGGAACATATCCCATTCGATTTCTTTTGCTTCGATGAAGTGTTCGAACAGGTGCTCGCCGAGCGCTGCAACCATGACTTCGTTTGATTTGAATTCGTCGAGAGCTTCCGCCAGTGTCGCCGGAAGATCTACGATGCCGTTTTCCATGCGCTCTTCTTTGCTCATGACGTAGATGTTGCGGTCAATCGGAGCCGGTGCTTCAAGTTTATTTTTGATTCCGTCAAGGCCTGCTGCAAGCAATACGCTTAACGCCAGGTACGGGTTTGCCGCCGGGTCTACGCTGCGGACTTCAACACGCGTGCTGATGCCGCGGGAAGCCGGGATACGGATCAGCGGGCTTCTGTTTTGCGCGCTCCATGCCACGTAGCAAGGTGCTTCATAGCCCGGAACAAGGCGTTTGTAAGAGTTCACTGTCGGGTTTGTGACAGCCGTAAAGCTTGTCGCGTGTTTTACGATACCGGCAATGAAATGTTTTGCTGTTTCACTCAGCTGAAGATCAGCGTCTTTATCAAAGAATGCGTTAACGCTATCTTTAAAGAGTGATAGGTTGCAGTGCATACCGGAACCGTTTACGCCGAACAGCGGTTTTGGCATGAATGTCGCATGCAGACCGTGTTTGCGGGCGATCGTTTTGACAACCAATTTGAAAGTTTGGATGTCATCACAAGAACGGATGGCACCGGCATATTTAAAATCGATTTCGTGCTGGCCCGGAGCAACTTCATGGTGAGATGCTTCGATTTCAAAGCCCATTTCTTCAAGCTCAAGCACGATATCGCGGCGGCAGTTTTCTCCCAAGTCAGTCGGAGCCAGGTCGAAGTATCCGCCTTTATCGTTCAATTCAAGCGTCGGTTCGCCTTTTTCATCTAATTTAAACAGGAAGAATTCAGGCTCAGGTCCAAGATTGAAATCGCTGAAACCGAGTTCTTTCATTTCTTTCAGAATCCGTTTGAGGTTGTTACGCGGGTCACCTTCGAACGGCGTGCCGTCCGGATTGTAAATGTCACAGATGAAGCGTGCTACTTTACCTTTTTCAGCCGTCCATGGGAAGATTACAAATGTGTTCAGATCAGGATATAAGTACATATCAGACTCTTCGATACGGACGAAACCTTCGATGGAAGAACCGTCGAACATGCATTTATTATCAAGTGCTTTTTCAAGCTGGCTCACAGGAATTTCCACGTTTTTAATCGTTCCGAGAATGTCTGTGAATTGAAGGCGGATATACTTTACGTTTTCCTCATTTACTAATTTTACGATGTCTTCTCTTGTGTACTTTGCCATTTCGTAAAACTCCTCCTCTAAAAGGTAAATGTATATAGCAAAACAGTTGCTAACGGATTAATGAAAGAATCGGGACATGTCACCTTGGCGGAAAGTATTTCCCCGTTGGAAACGGCCTGCCTGCATCAGTTCGTTTTTCAGAAGCTTTCTGAGTTCGTCATCAGACAGATCGTGCTTCATCGGTTTGGCGGTTTTTTCGGATTTTTCTTCCGGTTCGGCAGATGCCTTATCCAAAATTTGTTTGATCCCCGCCATATTAACGCCTTGTTCAATCAGATTTTTGATTTCTAACAGTTTATCTACATCATGGAATGAAAATAATCGTCTATTTCCTTCGCTTCTCGCTGGAAATATCAATCCATTTTCCTCATAATATCGAATTTGCCGGGCAGAAAGTTCTGTTAACTGCATGACAATCCCAATTGGAAATAAAGGCATTGAGCGGCGAATGTTATCACTCATCTCAATTTCCTCCTTTTCTTATCTTAGTCTCATTATAGGTGATGTTATATTTTGTGTCAACACAATGTAAGGAATCTTAACATCGAATTCTTTGAAAATTGCAAACGGCCTAGATCAGCTCTTTTTCCATTAAAGCATTTACGGCGCTGCAAATCGCATTTTTCACGTGCGCGTAGGTTAATCCTCCTTGGACATACGCGACATAAGGCGGTCTGATAGGTCCATCTGCTGATAATTCAATGCTTGCCCCCTGTACGAAAGTGCCCGCTGCCATAATGACATCGTCTTCATATCCCGGCATATAGCTCGGATAAGGCGTCACATGCGCATTAATCGGGGAAGCATATTGTATCGCCTGGCAAAAAGCGATCATCTTATCAGGGTCCTGAAACTCAACTGATTGAATCAGATCCGTTCTCGGCGCATTCCAAGCAGGGTTTGACGTAAAGCCGAGCTTTTCAAGAAAACGGGCGGTAAATACCGCTCCCTTCAAGCTTTGCGCCACTACATGCGGAGCGAGAAAGAAACCTTGATACATTTCCTGCAGCGAATAAAGCGAAGCCCCGGCTTCACTTCCGATTCCCGGGGAGGTCATCCGGTAAGAGCAGGCTTCAATCCACTTGGCTTTCCCTACAAGGTAGCCGCCCGTTTTAGCAAGGCCGCCGCCCGGGTTTTTAATCAGGGAGCCGGCCATAAGATCCGCTCCGACGTGGCAGGGTTCCCGCTCTTCTGCAAATTCTCCGTAGCAATTGTCCACAAAAACAATGACATCTTCTTTGATTTCCTTTACGAAACGAATCATCTCTTCAATTTCATTTATTCTGAAAGACGGACGATTCGCATATCCTTTTGAACGCTGGATGCCGATCACTTTTGTGTTCGGCAGGATTGCAGCCCGGACCGCTTCAAAGTCCACTCTGCCTTCTGATGTTAAATCGACTGCATTGTATCCGATTTGAAATTCCTTAAGCGAGCCTGAATACTCCCCGCCTCTTACTCCGACGATTTCCTCGAGTGTATCGTAAGGCTTGCCTGTTATATAAAGCAATTCGTCCCCGGGTCTCAGCACACCGAAGAGCGCGATTGAAATCGCATGCGTTCCGGAAATGATTTGCGGCCGCACGAGTCCCGCCTCTCCTCCGAACACATCAGCATAGATCTTCTCCAGTGTATCTCGTCCGATATCATCATAACCGTATCCGGTTGAAGGCGTAAAATGCGTATCGCTTACTTTATGTTTTCTGTAGCTTTGCAGGACTCTCCATTCATTCCGTTCACTGATTTCTTCTATTCTTTTATGAACGGCGGAGATTTCCGCTTCTGTTTCTTCGGCGGTTTTTTGTAAAAGAGCGCCGTGGGTCAGTGTGTCAAACATGTTGTGTATACCTTCCTTACATGAATTTCTTCAGTTCTCCGAGTATGCTTTGTTCTTCCTGTACATAACCTGAGACTTCGTAGCGTTCATTTTCGTCATTAAAATAAAGGCTGTCGATCATGGTCTCTGATTTGATGCGTGACATCAATTTGCCTTCGGCGGCAGGCACATGAACTTCATACGGCGTCATCAGCTCCCGGCGCAAATAAGCTTCGATTTCCGCTTTTAGTTTTGCTTCATCCCCGGCGATTCTGGCGCTGATCATGATGTGGCCTTCTCCCGCTGTCGGGATGAAGTCAGGAAGTGTCTCATCACGTTTGTTATAAGCGGTCAGCACCGGAATATCATCTGCCTCAAGCTCTTTTAACAGACCGAGGACAGTCTGTTCATGCCCGGCATAATCTTCATTGGATGAATCAATGACATGAATGATCAAGTCTGCTTCCTTCACTTCCTCAAGCGTTGAGCGGAAAGCGGCAATCAGCGTCGTCGGCAGATCCTGAATGAAGCCGACCGTATCAGACAAAAGGACGCTGTAGCCGCTTGGGAGCGCCATCTTTCTCGTCATCGGATCAAGTGTTGCAAACAGCAGATCTTCTTCATAGCTGTCTGAGCTCGTTAATTGATTGAACCATGTTGATTTTCCGGCATTGGTATACCCGACGAGCGCAGCCTGAAGCACGCCGTTCTTTTTTCGTCTCTCCCGATAACGGCTTCTGTGGCGGATAACCGTTGAAAGCTGCACGTTAATTTCGTGTATGCGGTTTCTAATGTGGCGCCGGTCTGTTTCAAGCTTTGTCTCACCGGGCCCTCTCGTCCCGATTCCGCCGCCTTGTCTTGAGAGATTGATTCCTTGTCCGCTCAGACGCGGCAGCGCGTATTGAAGCTGGGCCAATTCGATCTGAAGCTTTCCTTCTCTCGTCTTCGCCCTTTTTGCGAAAATATCCAAAATTAGCTGCGTACGGTCGATGATCTTCGCTTCAATTGCAGTGGCGAGTGATTTAAGCTGGCTCGGTGACAGTTCATCATTAAAAATGACCAGATCTGCTTCAAGCTCTTCACACAGCGCCTTCAGCTCGTCTACTTTCCCCTTGCCTATATAAGTAGCGGCATCCGCTCTGTTCCGTTTTTGCGTAATCCGGGTCAGCACCGTTCCGTCAGCCGTTTTTGTCAATGAAGCAAGCTCTTCCATGGAATGTTCAAAGTGCTCATCTGTCATGTGCGGAAGCTGGCAGCCGACCAAAATGACCGTTTCTTTTTTTCCTTCCTGTTCGTTCAAATGGATGTTCCTTTCTGTGTCGTATTGGGCAGTAGTACTATCATACCAAACCCGCAGGGCGTATACCACACATCCGGCGGGTTTTAAAGAGAGAAATAAAAAAGAGACCCCTCAGACCGGCTGAGAGGTCTATTCGTGAGCTGCCGCCTCATCTTTTATAAGTAAATCCTGGCTCTTGATCGTCATTAAATCGTTTTTTAAATATTGGTCTCCCATTAAAAGTCTCATGGCCTGAGCGCGGATCGATTTTTCAATCACGTTTCTGACAAAGCGCCCGTTGCTGAATTTAATGGGGCTTGTCGTGCTTTTCACTGTCATTAAGTAATCTTTTAACTTCCACTCGGCTTCCTGGCTTAATTGATACTCCCGCTCTGCTATCATGCGCTTTGCGATGTCCATCAGCTGAGTGACAGAGTAATCCGGAAAGTCGATGCTGATAGGGAAACGCGATTGCAGACCGGGATTTAATGACAGGAAATGTGTCATTTCTCTGGAGTACCCTGCCAGGATCAGAATAAATTCATGCTGTTTGTCTTCCATATGCTTGACAAGCGTATCAATCGCCTCTTTACCGAAATCCTTTTCTCCGCCCCTTGCAAGTGAGTATGCTTCATCAATGAATAAAATGCCCCCGAGCGATTTTTTAATCAGATCTCTCGTTTTTTGCGCCGTGTGTCCGATGTATTCACCGACCAGATCGGCACGTTCCGCTTCGATCAGATGTCCTTTGGAAAGCACGTTCATTTCGAAGAAAAGCTTGCCGATCAGTCTCGCGACGGTGGTTTTCCCGGTGCCGGGGTTCCCTTTGAACATCATATGAAGAGCTTGTTTTCCGACTTTCAGCCCTTGTTCGGCCCGTTTTTGGTTGACGAATATCCACGCGTAAATTTCTTTAATATTGCGTTTCATTTCTTCCATACCCACTAATGTGTTCATTTCTTTTTCAATTTCTTTCAGAATGCTGTGTTTGGCTTCATTTTTTTGCAGGGCGGCCTGATATTCCGCCTCAGCTTCTGCATTTGTCAGCACTTGCTTTTGGCCATTAAGAATGATGTTAATTTGTCCGTTATTTTTATAGGTTACAGCGCGCTCCAACATGCTCACCTCTCTGTTCTCTCTTTATCTTACTCATGATGAAGCGGTTCCGTGACATCCGCCTATCATCATGAGAACCGTTTTCCTCTTTATCTGTCACTTTTTCCGTTCTCTTCGGGAATGATGTTGAATCCTGCGCTTTCCCGAGAAATATTTTTCATTTCTTATTGTATTCAACAGAAACGGGAGGACAAACCATTTATTTTTATTTTCCGGGAAATGTTGGGTATGTTTCTCATTTTTCTCATGAATGACAGCCGTACAAGCACCTTTTGAATCTCATCATATGCTGTAATGAGGTGATGGAGAATGGTTAAAATTTTTATAGACCCCGGTCATGGCGGAACTGATTCAGGTGCAACCGGAAACGGACTTCAGGAAAAAGCGGTCACGCTGGAGATCGCGCTGGCTTTGCGCACGATTCTGACGAATGAGTATGAAGGAGTTTCTGTCACGATGAGCAGGACAAGCGATAAGACGGTCAGCCTGACGGAAAGAACGGATGCCGCCAACAGCTGGGGCGCAGATTATTTTTTATCCATTCATATTAACTCAGGAGGCGGAACCGGATTCGAAAGCTATATTTACCCCGGTGTCGGAGCGCCGACCTCGACTTACCAATCAGCCGTCCACACGCAAGTGATTCAAGCATCAGGTTTTAATGACCGAGGAAAAAAAACAGCCAACTTCCATGTGCTGCGGGAGACAAGTATGCCGGCGATTTTGACGGAGAATGGTTTTGTTGATACGTCAGCTGATGCAAACAAACTGAAAACAGCCAGTTTTATTGAAAGCCTTGCAAGAGGACATGCCAAGGGCTTGGAGCAAGCTTTCGGTCTAAAAAAAAAGGCTGACTTATATAAAGTGCAAATCGGTGCATTCAAAGTGAAAGCAAATGCTGATGCGCTTGCCGCCGATGCGGAGTCTAAAGGTTTTGACGCGATTGTGCTTCCAAAAGGCGGCTTATTTAAAGTGCAGATCGGCGCATTCTCTTCCAGAGATTATGCTGAAGCGTTGGCAGCGCGGGCCGAAAAAGCCGGATTTGATGCCTTCATTGTGCAAGACTAAATGAAAAAACCCCTGCTCTCCCTTTTTTGGGACGAACAGGGGTTTTTTGTTATTGAAGTATATCGGCGACAAACTGAGACCAAGCTTCAAGACGCTGATACACATTTTCCTCTTTCAGTTCGCTCAGTTTCATCCAGCGCCCGGCGATTTGATCTTTTTCTTTCACTTCGACTTGTGCCGCAGACGCTAACTGGAGCGCAGAAAGGATGCCGATATGCACCTTCCCTACATCGTTTTCATCATCATTGATCAGGCCGAGTGTGACAATGTTTTGTTTGTCCTCCTCGCGAATGTACAGTTCTTCCGCCAGCTCCCGGTCGGTATTCTGTTTCAGCACTTCCGAAAATGAAGCCGCCCCTTCCATAGGGTTCATGTGTCCGCCGAAGCCGAGAGAAAGCTTATTATGGAGGCGTGATTCCCCTCCGCCCGCGAGCCGTTCATACACAAACACCTCATCATCGCGGCGGATGACGACATACGGAATCGGCTGTTTAAATCGCGGGTCCTCTTCCGCGTCGCCTCTTCTGATTTCAAAAAAATGCGCCTCAATTTGAGCCATAATTTTTACGATACGTTCATCCTCGCTGTTGACTCCCTGAAATGTCAGCATTTCGTTTTGAAAAACGTCACTCCGCGGTGCAGCCAAGATGATTTCATCCATTTTATTCATGCCCGTTCCTCCTGTCTTACCTCTCCATCCAAGCCAAAAGAGCAGATATTATATCTGCTCTTCATCTTGGCCAAAATAAAAATCTTCGTCCTTAATCGGTTCTACCGTCGCCTTTTTGTAGCCGTTCCCTTTCATAGAGAAGAAATCATGTGATTTTGTTTTGGTGTTTAATCCGTTTAATACAATCGGATTAATATCCTCTTCTTCAAAGTAAGGATCGAACCCTAAGTTCATCAAAGCTTTATTGGCGTTATAGCGGATGAATTTCTTTACATCGTGTGAGAGTCCGACTTGATCGTACAAGTCCTCTGTATATTCAAGCTCATTTTCATATAACTGATTCAGAAGGTCAATCGCAAATTCACGAAGCTCTGCTTTTTTCTCTTCTGTCTGTTTATTATAAATTTCCTGAGCAAGGAGACCGACATACACGCCGTGAATCGCTTCGTCACGAAGGATCAGGTTAATGATCTCACCGCTTTGCATCAGTTTTCCTTGTCCGTAGAAATATAACGGATAATAGAAACCGCTGTAGAAAAGGAAGCTTTCCAGATAGACGGAAGCAACCATCGCTTTGAACAGTGAAATTTCATCATCTTTTTGAATGGCTTTGTAAAGCCCGACAATCATTTGCGCTTTTTTCTGCAAATATTTATTTTGTTTAACCCATTCAAATACTTCATTAATCGTTTCAGTCGGAGCAAGCGTCATAAAAATATTTGAATATGATTTTGCGTGCACCGCGTTTTCCATCATCGCCATGAAATTAAGAACCGCTTTTCGCTGATGGCCTTCGACGTGCTCGGCCACAATCGGCATGCCCGTGTTCCCCTGCTCTGTATCAAGCAGTGTCAGGCCGGCGAGCACCTTCATGTACGTATCCTGCTCATTTTTACCCAAATACTTCCAAGTGAGAAGATCGCCGTTTAATGCGATCTCTTCGGGAAGCCAAAACTGCTTTACGTTTTGGTTGTAAAACATTTGGGTGAAATCATCTTCATGCTTTGACCAGTTTGCTGCGTCATAAATTTTTGTCACTGTAAACTCTCCTTTAATCAAACGACACAAGAAAGACAGCTGTCCTGCCCGGTATCTTTCGTTCTTGCATAGTAAATGGTTTTGATGCCTCTATGGTGGGCATACAGATCAATACGATTCAGATCACGAGTTGTCATCGTATCTTTCAAAAACAGGGTAAAGCTGATTCCCTGATCGATATGCTGCTGGATTGTCGCGATCATATCCACCACTTTGAACATGTCCATATCATAAGCTTCTTTGTAGAAGAACCAGTTATTAGACGCTAACCCCGGCATCGGGTAATACGTTTTTGAATTTCCGTATGTTCTTTCTTCGATCCGTTCCATGATCGGCATAACGGACGCCGTGCTGGATTGGACGTAGGAAATGGAGCCTGTCGGCGCGATGCACAGTCTGTAGCTGTGGTACATGCCGTTTTCAGCGACAAACGCCTTCAGCTCTTTCCAGTCTTCGATTGTCGGAATGTGCATGCCTTCAAAGAGCGCAGCGATTTTTTCGTATGCCGGTGAGAACTCTTTTTCGATGTATTTATTGAAATATTCTCCCGTTGCATAAGTGGAGCCTTCATAATGCTCAAACGTTTCGCCTTTTTCTTTCGCAAGCTCAGCTGAACGCTGAATGGAATAAAAGTTCACCATCATAAAGAACGTATTCGCGAAATCTCTTGCTTCCGGGCTTTCATACGCGATGCCGTTTTGGGCCAGGTAGCCGTGAAGGTTCATGGCGCCTAAACCGATGGACTTCATCGCTTTGTTCGCGCGTCTGACTGCCGGCGCGTTGCGGATATCCGTCGTCTCAGATACATGAGTCAGGGAATCCGTCGCGAGTTTCACCGTGCGCTCAATCGATTTATGTTTCATGACATTCAGTATATTTAATGAACCAAGGTTGCAGGAAATGTCCAAGCCGATTTCGTCTTCCTCGTCATAATCTGTGTAAGCCGAAACCTGTGACGCCTGAAGCACTTCAGAGCAAAGGTTCGAGAATTTCACTTTTGATACGTGGTTATTCGCGTGCTCTTTGTTTACGTTATCCTGGAACATAATGTACGGATAGCCTGACTCAGAACGGAGAACGGCAAGCTTTTCAAGCAGTTTGCGCGCATTCACTTTTTCTTTTTTGACACGCGGGTTGTCGACAAGCTCCTCATACATCGCCGTCATGTCCATTTCGTCCATATGCTGGCCGTATTCTTTATAAATCGTATGCGGATAGAATACATAAGCCGCTTTATCCTCACGTGCAAGCTCAACAAACTTATCCGGAATGACGACACCGATAGAAAGCGTTTTGACGCGCACATCTTCATCCGCAGAAATCTTTTTCGTATCGAGAAAATCATTGATATCGCGGTGGAAAATATTTAAATACGCCGCGCCTGAGCCTTGTCTTTGGCCCATTTGGTCAGCGTAACGGAACGCATTATCAAGAAGCTTCATGACGCCTACAACACCTTTTGTGGCGTTTTCAACATCTTTAATCGCTTCGCCTTTCGCGCGAAGCTTGGACAGATTAAGAGAAACCCCGCCGCCCAATTTAGACAGCTGCATGGAAATATCGATCGCCCGTGAAATATCGTTTAAGGAATCGTTGACTTCGAGCAAGAAGCAGCTCACCAGTTCTCCGCGGCGTTTTCTGCCGGCATTCAAAAATGTCGGTGTACTCGGCTGATATTCCTGATTGATCATCAGATTCACATATTCTTTTGCTTTCTCAGTGTCGCCGTTTGCGAAGAACAGCGCAACGATTGAGATTCGGTCCTCATAACGCTCGAGGATTCTTTTCTTGTCATTCGTTTTCAAAGCATAGTCATTATAAAATTTAAACGCACTCATGAAGGAAGGAAAACGAAACTTCTTTGCGTAAGCTGTCTTAAACACTTCTTTAATGTCTTCAAAAGAGTAAAGGCTTAAGAATTCCTCTTCGTAGTATTGGTTTTCAATCAAATAATCCAGCTTCTCTTTTAAATCGTGAAAGTAAACTGTGTTTTGATTGATATAGTCAACAAAATAGCTATGTACAGCCTCTTTATCTTTATCAAACTGGAATTTTCCATCTTGTTGGATCATGATTTCGTTATTTAACTGGATCCATTTTGGCACTTGATTTTGTGACAACTCTTTCTACCTCCTGAGTAAACAATTCAACGTCTTTAGATGTGCCGCTGAGTTCAAATTTGTGCAAGATCGGCACCTGATATTGTCTTGAAATGGTATCGGCGCTTTTTGCAAAGTTATCGCCCCATACTTTGTTGCCGCTCGCAGCGACTCCTAATAAGAGATGGGCGTATTTTTCGAGAAATGATTGTGTTGATGCCGGTACCTGGCCGAAGTTTGTCGTGTAGGTGACCAAAACAAACGGAGTGTCCACGTGGTCCGTTTCGTCCACCTTGCGGATCAGCTGGAAGTCTGTTTTATTCACAAAACGCTGAACATTCCCTGTCTTTGAATCAAATATGATTTGAACCATCCTTATCACGACCTATCAAAAATAATGAATCTCTTAACACTATATATAGTATACTAACCTCTCAGAAAAACACAACATATTGAGATCGATTTATAAAAAATTCATATTTTTGAAAGAGCGGACTTTGGCTCTAGCCCGATTAACGCCCAAAAAAGAGAGCAGAACGAGAATCATCTCTCATCCTACTCAAGGTGTCATGTGTAAGCCGATGTCTATCATAACATGAAAAAAAACTGCTTAGTAGTCTAGACTTTTATTCTTATTTTTTGTAAGAATCACATTTTTTTTCGCTTTCAACGGTTTCTTCAATCTCCACATCAGCACCGATTTCTTTCAGTACGGCTTTCAGAGCGCTTGTGATGGAAGCCTCTCTGATCAGTTCTTTGCCGTCAACGATGATGCTGGTTCCATATTCATAGCAGGAATCATCTTCACAAGTTTCTTCCCAATGGTTGATTATCACCTTGTGTTTCAATCGTCTCACCCTCTGCATGATCAATGTCAGTACTTAGTGTAGCTTGTGTTGCCTGCTTTGTAAATTCGAACGCTTGTGAAATTTATTCAAGCTCATCCAGCGC
The DNA here is from genome assembly GCF_001975995.1 of Bacillus sp. GZB. Taxonomy (NCBI): domain Bacteria; kingdom Bacillati; phylum Bacillota; class Bacilli; order Caryophanales; family Bacillaceae; genus Bacillus; species Bacillus sp. GZB. The sequence continues at coordinate 1,020,115 of NZ_MTQG01000010.1, read as the reverse complement.
CGTTTCTTTTTTCAGTTCAATTTTATTCGTTTTTTCATCATAGCGGTATATTTTTAAGTATCCGTCCTCAACGATGCCGAAACGATTATGTTCCAGCTGCACCATGCCTTCTGTCTGCGGTTCGGCATCCGTTGAGCCGCCGTCATCATCCGTCACCACCGTCTCATGATTGCTGCAAGCTCCAAACAGCAAAAAAACAGCGATCCAAACGAGCGTAATCCTGATTCTTCTCAGTTCATTTTCACTTTCGAACACGATTTTCCGAACCCCCTTTTATGTTTCCGATATACAGCCTGCAATATACAGATGCGCATAGAAAAAGACCATTGTTCATGGTCTTTTTCAAAAAGTCTATTCAAGCTCAAGCTGGACGTTTTTTTGCGGGGCGAACGTGGAGATGGCATGTTTATAAATAAGCTGCTGCTTCCCCTCCGTTTCGAGCAAAACGGTAAAGTTGTCAAAGCCTTTTACCTGGCCGCGAAGCTGGAAGCCGTTGAGTAAAAACACCGTGACGAACGTATTGTCTTTTCGGATTTGATTCAAAAACTGATCTTGAATATTAATCGGTTTCATGTTTCGTCCTCCTTGGTTCTCAATACAATACTGTTTCGATTAAATTTCCAGTTTTCCTGCTATGCACTCGAAAATTTCCTTTTTTTTCTGCTCAATATCAACAGGCGGCGTCATATCTGTCCATGAAACGGGCATTTTATTGCGAAACCAGGTCAGCTGGCGTTTCGCATATCGCCTAGAATTTTGTTTTAATTGCTCCACAGCCTGAGGAAGCGGCACTTTTCCATCAAGATATTCATACAGCTCTTTATAACCGATCGCCTGAATCGATTGGCTGTCCCGGATATTCATATCATACAGCCGCTTTACTTCGTCAAGAAGGCCGGTTTCCAGCATCAGGTCAACGCGCTCATTAATCCGGCCGTACAGCACTTCTCTGTCCATTGTAAGACCGATAAGAACCGCATTGTAAAGCAGCTCCCGTTTTTGGGTTTTAAGATGCTCTGACATTGTTTTTCCCGATACATGCAGAATTTCGAGCGCGCGGATGACTCTTCGCGTATTGTTTTGATGAATGGCTGCCGCCGCTTCCGGGTCAGCTGCCGCAAGCTTGGCATGAAGCGCTTCCGCCCCTTCTTCAGCCGCCAGTTTCTCCATGCGCTCCCGGAATACAGGGTCACCGGAGTTTTCCGTGAACGTATAGTCATACAGCACGGACTGAATGTACAGACCCGTCCCCCCGACAATCATCGGCAGCTTTCCTCTATCAGAAATCTCGGTGATTTTTCCCCTTACCATTTTCTGATAATCCGCCGTTGAAAAAGTGTCGGACGGCTCCAAAATATCAATCAGGTGATGCGGCACGCCTTCTGTCTCTTCTTCGGTGACTTTGGCCGTTCCGATGTCCATCCCTTTATATACCTGCATGGAATCTCCGCTGATGATTTCCGCATTCAGCATTTTCGCGAGTCCGATGCTTAGTTTTGTTTTTCCGACTGCCGTCGGTCCGACGAGTATGACGACAGGTTGTTTTTTATTTTTCAATATGTATCACTCTCTTTTATAAATCTCCCCCTAATTATAGCATTCATTTCTTCAGGCACCTATCCATTTTGCCCTTTTTCCTGAGCGCTAAACGTCCACTACCACCCGATCGGCTCGTTTCCGACAACCTCTCTCGTTTTTCCTTTGAGTGTATGGCGGTGCGTTTTCCGTCCTTCCTCCCGCGGATCGTAAACGACGCCGCCGTGCTGGATCTGAATCGGCTCATTGTAGGCGGCAAAGGTGGTCTCTGAAAGCTCATGGTAATGTGTTCCGTCAACCCTCGGGATGGCAGGGCCGGAAATGCCATAATACCTATGAAAATGGCCGTTTTCAAACGAGGTGATGCCCGTATAGAAATGTGTATGCTCATCTGTATTGCTGCCGTTCTCCGGCTGCGAAAAGCCTTCAATCAAATGGTAATGCCCCTGCACTACATCCGTAACCGCCCGGTATGCGTGTGTGTGCGGAGGTTTTTTTGACCAATCGGACTGATACAGGCCCACAAAAGCTCACTCCTTTATTTTTTTGATAAACGCCCAATCAAAAATTGGTGGGCTGAATACTCTGTTATCATCTCAAATTTATTCTTGGAGGTACCTTAATTATGAATGAAGAATACACATACGCAGTAGATAGTGAAATGAGACAGTTTGGGCGGCCTGGATTTGGGTTCGGACGGCCCGGATTTGGGTTTGGCCGGCCGGGCTTCGGCTTCGGGCGTCCCGGATTCGGATTTGGATTCGGACGGCCGGGTTTTGGATTTGGCCGGCCTTGGTTTGGTTATGGATTCGGACGGCCGTTTGGTTTTTACGGCGGACCGTTTTTCGGAGGGCTTGTCGGGGGGCTTGTCGGAAGCGCTTTATTCAATCCGTACTTGTACGGGGGTTACGGCTACGGCTATCCGTATTACTATTGACGAATCAAAAAGGCTCCTCCCCGGGGGCCTTTTTGTATAGGCCTAATGTCTTGACTTCCCGGGCAAAGTTCGGATATTATTTTATTTTACTGCCTTAAACAAAAGGCATAAGGATTATGATGAGAGGGGGATTTGATATGATTCTGGGTTATATCTTCCTCACAATTGCTATTTTATCAGAGTCAATCGGCGCGGCCATGCTGAAGGTCTCCCGCGGATTTACGCGGTTTTTGCCGAGCGCGCTTGTAGTGGCAGGCTATTCATTGGCCTTTTATATGCTTTCACTGACACTGAATCTCATTCCGCTCAGCTTATCCTATGCAACATGGAGCGGAGCCGGAACGGTGCTCGCATCCATTATCGGAGCGAAATGGTTTCATGAAAAACTGGACAAGCAGGCCGTCATCGGACTCTTTTTCTTATTGGCCGGTGTCATTTTGATGAATTGGTAGAAAGGAGAGGCATACTGATGAAAGGATTACTTTGCTTGGCATTAGCCATTGTATCAGAAGTGTTCGGGAGCACGATGCTGAAGCTGTCGGACGGTTTTACGCACCTGTGGCCCGCTCTCGGCGTCATTGCCGGAATCGGAGCCTCTTTTATGTTTTTGAGCTTCTCATTGAAAAGCCTTGATTTATCCGCCGCATACGCGACATGGTCAGGTGTCGGCACCGCTTTAACGGCAATTGTCGGCTTTTTTGTTTTTAAGGAGGCCATGACAGTCAAAATGATGATCGGGCTTGTTTTGGTCATCACGGGCGTCATCCTGCTGAACCGTTCCAAGTCTCAAAAAGCTAAAAAAAATCAAACGGCCCGGAGCTGACCGTTTGAACTCGTCAAGCGCGGGCAGCTTTTACTTCAACCTCAAGCTCCATCTCCACGTTTCCTTGGACCGCTCGTGAAATCATACATGAGGACTCTGCTTTTTGCGCTAACTTCCTGGCGAGCGTAAAGTCCGTTTCGGCTGCATCCGGCTTTAATAATATAAACGGACGGTGAATGATTTTCTGGTACGTGAACACACCGTTCGTGACATCTACAATTCCTTCAGATTCCATATGTAGATCTTCTTTATCCAGGCCGCTTCTTTCCATCATCGCCGCAAGCGTTATAATATAACAGGTCGCGGCCGCTCCAAGCAGCATTTCATCAGGATTTGTGCCTTCTCCGGGTCCGTCCATTTCCTTAGGAATGGACACAGCCGTTTCCAGCCGGCCGCTTTTAATATCGCCGACGTCATTGCGATTTCCGGGCCAATTTGCTTTTAAATAAAAGTGATGTGTTGTCAAGGGACAAACCTCCTTTTTTTCAGTTTACTCATCTTTCACTCGTTTGTCTTTTTTTAAGCTCACGAATACTCTTGATTGATCACTCTTTTTATCGTACGGACAAACCGGTAAAATTCCTCCGTTTTTGTGAATTCCCTTTCGCGATAATCAAAATTATCAAAAAACGCTTCCCGCTGTTCTCTGCTGATCTCAAGCTGTATGCTCAGCCCGGTTTGCGCCTGGTTATTGATATTTTCGGTGTTAACCCCGGCCAGACCGGTTTTTGAGGTTGCCAATTCTGCAGAAAATCCGTTTCGTTCGAGAGCTCTCACCAATTTTTTCGCCCGCTTCCGATCGCTTCCTCCGACAAGAGTATTTTTCTCGTTGCCTTTATAACCGTGCACTGCGATAACATAATGGTGCTGCTTAATGCTTTCGACTGCTGAAGGCTCATCGAACTTGGTGCTCGTAATATGAAGAGTCTGGTTATCATGCGGTTTTAATCCCTCAAACAGATAGGTTGAAAAATCATCGCTGAAAGAGCGGACGATCTCGCTCACCCCGCCCTCAATTCTCCCTCCGTGCGGCGACATGATCAATACGGGGCTCCCCTTTCGCTTATTGTACGATATATGATAATCATCGGGGTCTTCATGTTCAGCCAGATCTTTAAAATCTGTGTATGTATCAGAAGAATTCGAGGGATCAGGATCTGACGCATAATGAGCACATCTTATTAGTAAGACCATTGCTACGATAATGATGACATTAAGTAAAATTCTTTTCATCAGCTCTCCTTCTTTGCTCCTTTCTGAAAAATGACATGTTCATTATATGGATTTTTGTCAATAGGTCTTATCTTAACATTCTATTAACATTATCATCAGTGAAAAACTTCCCGGTTTCGAAAAATCAATGGATTGTCACGGTTCAAGCGCTCAAATGCCGGGCATCAGTGAAAAAAGGTTGAGAGAGGGCAAAAAAAAAGGGAGGAACGCCCGAATTTTCAGGGGCGGGAGATTCACGGCCGGAAACGGACGGCATCAAGAATACGCTTTTAAAAATGAATATCCGCCTCCCGAAGCAAATGCACAGGACAGAATGGAGCCCGTCAAAAAAGTTCTCATCTGCCTTTTTGTACAGCAAAATGCCGTTACAGCCCGCTCATCCCCTTTTTTTATAATAATGGTCCGTTTTGAAATGGAGCCGTCTTTTTTCATATATAATATCAATCGGAAGCTGTTTTTCCAAGGAATGTCTCAATATTATGTTCATATATATACCTCCTTCCGCCGGCTTCATTATAAACGAACAAACGTTCTTCTTCAACTCGATTTCTTCTCCTGAAAAAGCCGCAAGTAACCAGCGCTCCTGAAGGACAAACAAACTGACCGAACATACGGCCTGTTCATATGGTATAGAGAGAATCGCCAGAATGGGAGGAAAAGTATATATGTTTGGTTACTCAATGGTACAAATGGTGCGGTCAAATGCTCATAAGCTGGACTGGCCGCTCAGAGAAAACGTATTACAGTTATATAAACCTTTCAAATGGACACCTTGCTTTTTGCACAAGTTTTTCGAAAAAAAGGTGAAAAACAGAAAGAAAATGTCAGTCATCATTGAATTTGAAGAGGGCTGCCATGAATCCGGTTTTCACAGCACAGGACAGGTCTTATCAAAAGAAAAACGCTGCACCATAAAAAAGCAGTTTCAAACAATCAATTGCTGCAGCGCCGAAGTCACTCCGTCCGCCCTTCACATGCTTCTTTCGCAATGCCGGGATATCCGTAAAATCTATTTAAACCGTGAAGTAAAAGCGCTCCTTGATACGGCAGCTGAATCGTCTCATGCAAAAGAAGTCACCCGTAACGGCACCGTATTAACAGGAAAAGGCGTAATCGTTGCCGTTATTGATACCGGAATCTATCAGCATCCCGATTTAGAAGGCAGAGTTATCGGATTTGCGGACTTTGTCAACCAAAAGACAGAACCGTATGACGACAACGGGCACGGCACCCATTGCGCCGGTGATATCGCAAGCAGCGGCGCTTCATCTTCGGGTAAATATCAGGGGCCGGCGCCGGAAGCTGATCTGATCGGAGTCAAGGTTTTAAACAAATCAGGATCAGGAACCTTGGCTGATATCATTGAAGGTGTGGAATGGTGCATACAATATAATAAAGAACACACAAAGAATCCGATCAAAATCATCAGCATGTCACTGGGCGGAGATGCGCTCAGATATGATAAAGAAACGGACGACCCGCTCGTCAAGGCCGTTGAAGAGGCATGGAATAAAGGAATCGTCGTCTGCGTCGCCGCGGGCAACTCCGGTCCGGAAGCTCAAACGATTTCAAGCCCCGGTGTCAGCGAGAAGGTCATCACGGTAGGCGCCTATGATGACAATGATACGGCCAGCAATGAGGACGATACGGTCGCTTCTTTCTCAAGCCGCGGCCCGACGGTGTACGGAAAAGAGAAGCCTGACATTCTTGCGCCCGGGGTCGATATCGTATCTCTCCGTTCTCCGCGTTCATACCTTGACAAATTACAGAAATCAAACCGTGTAGGCTCCTTGTATTTCAGTCTGTCGGGCACGTCCATGGCCACTCCGATCTGTGCGGGCATTGCCGCCTTAATCCTTCAGCAAAACCCGCAGCTTTCGCCTGACGAAGTGAAAACACTGATCAAACAAAGTCCGGATCAATGGACAAATGAAGATCCGAACATTTACGGAGCGGGCGCAGTGAACGCTGAAAACGCTGTGCCGAAAGAGTAACCTTTTTATCATGAGAACGGGGTCGTCTGCACCGGCAGATGACTCCGTTTTTCAGGTGAACAGATGAAACATTTATAATGAAGGAACTCGGAATGCTTCAAAACCGGCTGTCAGAAAAAAAGATCAATGCAAGGAAGTGTATTTCTAAAAAAATAGGGAATAAGTATGGTGTAGATAAAAGGAGGAATCACAATGGCACTTACAAACACCGAATTGTCTGAATGGCTGCAAAAACAGATCGGACAAACGCTTGATATCAGAAAAGGAGAGCTGACAGACAGCCGAAACGAGATTTCTGATATGGACCAGATCATGCTTCACCTTGATGATGTTCTCGTCCGCCGGACAAACCATCCCGATGACTATGTAGCGGACGAAGAGCTCGTCTTAAAAGGGCACGGCACAACCTATACGGAGGAAGGAAATGTCCCGCTTCCCCAAGATGCGTATGAAATCCCACTGCTCGGCGACATTACCATCCAAAAGGAGCAAGACGGATTAAAGGTACATACAGATCGGGCCGTTTATACAATCGGGACCCGGAAAGAGCAATAAAAAGAAAAAACGCCCTGAATCAGCGGCGTTTTTTTATTGGTTTTTTTCTTCAGAATATCCGTGGAACATCGTGAATGCGCAAAGCATAATGCCTAAAATAATGATAATCGGAAGCCAGATCACGGCAAACTTATAATCCGGTTCAGCAAAAGCGCCTATGACCGCCCCAAAGCAATACAGCACCAAGGCAAGCGCTCGCAATACAGCATCTCTCGTAAACTGCTTCCGCTTGTCCGCTTTGTAAAACCTTGCGGTAAGATCTTCAAAAAAATTAGCGAGCGTTCCTGTTAATACGGTCGTGGAAATCCCCGCTACACCAAGTTTTCTCGCGGCTGTCGTCTGCATTCCCATTGCGAAGCTGAGCAGCATAATCAGCACATAAACAGAAATGGCATCTGCAAAAAAGCAAGAGAACAAAGCAAACAGCAGCAAAACAGCTCCTTCAATAGCTAAAGCGGCAGTTACCGCAGGGGGCCAGAATGATTTCTTTTTATTGCCCACAAGCAGGGCCGCGGCAATAACACCGGCAATAAATCCGATTAACGAGGTTAACGATTTGAGTACGGCAAGGTGCCATGAGTTGCCGATCGCCAGGCCGAACAGAACGATGTTCCCCGTCATATTGGCGGTAAAGATATGTCCCAGGCTTAAATAACCGATCACATCCACAATTCCCGCTGTTAAACAAAGAAGTAAAAGTGCAATATTTCGGTATGTAGTCACTGTCAATGTGATCCAATCCTTTCTCATGCTGATTCCAACATATAAGTTTACTCTTTGCCATTTCATATGTCCAGCCGGCGTGCCGCTTTTTCAGAGCATAAAAAAACTCCGGCGAACCGGAGAAGCTACTGAACGATAAATAATACTCTCGTGCCGTCGGAATATCCGCTCATTTGATTTCCAACCCATGAACCGGCCCCGCGGTTATCCGACGGGGTTACATATCTGATATCAGCCCCCGCCCCGCCTTCTGTGCAGACTGCCATGGGCCATTCATCACGGTCAAACCCGGGCTTTGTCGGAATTCCTTTCAATGATTCTTTCCTTCTATTCTCCGCTCCGCCCCTATCAATTGTACAAATCTCAGAATGACCTGCCGAAATGGCGTCTTTTATATGATTTCCCGTCTCCGGATATTTTGACAGCGGGAAATACAGCACCTGATCGTATCGGGATGCGGCACGAGCAGCACTGTCCGAATGGATGCCGGCGCCCGTAAGGCCGAACTGAAGAGAGATCACCAAAAGCAGACTTGCCGCCCATTTCATAAACGCATTCATTCACATCCTCCTTAAGAAGTTGATATGAAGCGTAAATATGTATATTAGCCGGATTTAACACACATGATGAAATGGCAAAAAAAGTTTGCTGTTTTGTTGATAATCAACGAAAATGGCGGCTTTACGATTTGTCTATTGAACCGGCTTCTGTTTCCTTATATATTTTAGACATACTTATGAGCCGTTGTGATCAGTGTCTTCGGCAGATAAAAGGAGGAATGCCGTCCGGTCGGCAGGCACCGGCTGTTTGTTATGTCTACTCAAAAACATGAAGGCGGGGAAATCCAGATGGAAAAAACAATGTTTCACCCACACTCACCCGAGTTTCACGAAAACCCTTTTGCGGTTTTAAGCAGATTCAGAGAGCAGGACTCCATACATAAATTCGAACTGCAGCGTTTCGGAGGCACCTTTCCGGCTTGGCTCATCACGCGTTATGATGATTGTATGGCGTTTTTAAAAGACGGCAGAATTACGAGAGATGTAAAACGGGTCATGCCGAAGGAGCTGATCGCGAAGCTGAATGTCAGTGAAGATATCGATTTTGTCTCAGAGCATATGCTGGCAAAAGACCCGCCGGATCATTCACGTCTTCGATCTTTGGTGCATCAGGGGTTCACTCCCCGGATGATTGAGCAGCTTCGCACCGGGATAGAGCAGATCACAGAAGATCTGCTGGATGAAATGGAAACAAAAGCAGACCCTGATATCATGAGAGATTTCGCCGCACCGCTTCCGTTTATCGTCATTTCCGAGCTGCTCGGAATTCCGAAAGAGGACCGCGCCAAATTTCAAGTGTGGACAAACGCAATGGTCGACACGTCAGAAAGCGGACAAGATGCGACCAATCAGGCTCTCAAAGAATTTAAACAATATATGAAAACACTGATCGAAGAAAAAAGAAAACATCCGGGTGAAGACTTGACGAGCAAGCTTATTTACGCTGAAGAGGACGGCCAAAAGCTGAGTGAATCAGAGCTGTATTCCATGCTGTTTTTGTTAGTCGTTGCCGGGCTTGAAACAACGGTTAACCTTCTTGGCTCCGGCACCCTGGCGCTTCTTCTGCACAAAGACCAGATGGAGAAGATAAAGCGGCAGCCCGAAGATATCCAGACGGCGGTCGAAGAGCTTTTGCGTTATACCTCTCCCGTCATCATGATGGCGAATCGATGGGCGATTGAAGATTTCACTTATAAAGATGTTTCTATTAAAAAAGGTGATATGATATTTATCGGCATCGGTTCAGCCAATCGGGACCCGGAATATTTCGATGATCCTGATACATTAAATATAGCGAGAACACCGAACCGTCATATTTCTTTTGGATTCGGCATTCATTTTTGTCTCGGGGCTCCGCTCGCCCGGATGGAAGCATCCATTGCCTTTACCGCGCTTTTAAAACGGTTTCCGAATATAGAGCTGAAAGGCGCGCCCGAGGATGTAACATGGAGAAAAAATGTGTTTTTGAGAGGGCTTGAAACATTGCCTGTCAGATTTTAATATCGCCCCCGGTTTATCGGGGGTTTTTTAATGTCTTATAAACAGAAATCAATATAACAATGAAAATTTAGTACATAGTTAATTTAGTTCTATATAAATAAAAAAGCGGCCGGATTGCTCCGGCCGTTCTCTATTACCGTCTTACCAACTCATTTGTTTCGTCCAGCTTTTTTCTGAAAGATTTAAGGAAATTTGCGCTTATCGTTCCTTTGTTTGCGTACAGTTTTTCGCAGAATGCTTTAATGGCGTTTTGCGGCTTCGGTTCCGACAGCATTGTGACATGATTGGAAGAGTGAACGTCCAGCAGGTGAAACTGTTTCATCTGGCGTTCCCATTCTTTCCAATACGCATCATGGTCTAATGGAATCTGTTCTTCCTCTGCTGTCAGATAACGTTCAAGATCTCCGAGGAACAAACCGCTTTTATTACGGAAGTAGTAGCATTGCAGCGCTTCCGGATGAGGCAGCGGCTTCATGTCATACTCTTCCATTCCGTAAGCGAGCTGCGTCTTCATCATTTGCTCCAGCTGCATCCGGATCGCTTCTTCGGATTTTGGCAGACCGCGCTTTTTGGCAAGGCCGATCAATTCTTTCAATACTTCTTCTTCCTCAGCCTGGACGGTAATGTCTTCTCTGCTGATTAATGCCTCTTCAAGGTTTTCAGGCTTAAGATATGCTGTAAGCATCGTATTGATCGTTTGCAGCATGACTGACTTAACAGATGGTTTTCTTTCTTTCCATTTTTCACTGTACGGGGTGTCGATCATGACGGCGCTTTTTACCGTATGACCTTCCTCCTGCAAGAGGCGCGCGGTTTCGTATGCAAACATTCCGCCCAAGGAATATCCGCCGAGGTCATAAGGGCCTTTCGGCTGTACCGCTTGGATGATTCTCTTATAAGAAGCGGCCGTCTCTTCGATTCCTTGCAGCGGCTCTTTCCCTGTCAAACCTCTTGCCTGGATGCCGTAAAAAGGTCGCTGACTCTTTTTGGCGAATGGCTGGTATGCTTCAACGCCTCCCGTTCCGCCGTGAAACCAAAAAACAGGACGGCCTTTTTCTCTATCGTTCAGCTTGACGAGTTCGGGAAAATTCCGGCCCGCCTCCTGCGATTGGTTCGTTTTTAACAGCATGCTAATCTCCTGAACAGTGCTGCATTTCTGAAGAGCCTCCAGACTGATGCGGCTGTCTCCGCCCTCAAGTTTTTTCAGCAGCTGAATAGAGGAGATTGAATCGAAGCCGTATTCAGTCAGCGGCTTATTTTGATCCATTTCCGCTGGCTCCATCCCCAAAATGTCTGCCACAATGTCAGCCGCGCTCTCGCAGCGGATCTGAGGATTCTGGGAAACCGGTGCAAGGCTGATGCCTTCTGGCTGACCGCCGTTCCAATACTTATGGTTTTCAAAAGGATATGTCGGAAGCGGCACTCTTTGAACAGATTTGCCTTGGTGGAGTCTGTCCCACGGTATATCCGCACCTTTCACCCAGCAAAATGCAAGCTTTTCCAGATTGTTTTCAGCCAACAGCGTCTCTGTGACGACTATACCGAGAGTCCCTTCCAGTAAAACGCCGATATCTCCTGATCCAGTCTGCTGACTGCCTGTAAAGAAGCTTTTCATTCCATTGCTTTCTTCGGAAAATGCTCTGTACTCTTTCAGTTTTTCCAGCAATTCATCTTGATTGCGGGCAACGAGTGCCAGGCGGCAGTTCATCGCCTCACGGCCGGTCTGAAGCGTATAAGCAATATCCCGCAATGACGGAGTATCTCCAGTTTGCACAAAATCGGCCAGCTGACCTGCGGCCGCCTTTAGGCGCCCTTCGTTCTTAGCAGAAAGGACGATAAGCTGCGGTTCATGCACAGATTCTTTGTCTTTATGGCTCGGGCTGTACTGTTCCAAGACGACATGCGCATTCATGCCGCCGAAGCCATAGCTGTTAATTGCGGCCCGGCGCGGGATCAGTCTGCCCGTATGGTCGGTGAGCTGTGTCCATTCCTGATTGTCTTCGGTGAAACGGAAGCGGCTTTTCTGAATGGCCATTTGCTCATTTGCAGCTGTAAATCCGGGAATGCCCGGGATGGTATGATGCTTCATGGCCATCGCCACTTTTATAAGGGCGGCCAGTCCGGAAGCGAGTTCGCCGTGCCCGATGCAAGGTTTCACGGTGCTGATATAACAAGGCGCGCTTTCCTCTTGATTTGCAGACTCGCCGTAACCCGCTTTGATTGCATTAAACTCCAGCGCATCTGCCATTTCGGAGGCAATGCCGTGCGCTTCAATATAAGTGACGGTTTGCGGATCAACATCGGTGTCTTCGTACGCTTTTTTCATCGCGGCCTTCATTCCCGCCGGATTCGGTGCGTGAAGCGACATGCCTTTACCGCCGTGAGACACTCCTGTTCCTTTAATGACCATGTGAATATGATCGCCGTCATCAATTGCCGCCTCAAGCGGTTTGATGATGATCACGCCCGCCCCTTCGCTTCTGACAAAGCCATCGGCATCTTTTTGGAACGATTTCGCCCGGCCGTTTTTGCTTAAATATCCCATTGAGTCAAAACCGATAAAGCCCTTCGGCGACTGCAGAATATTGGCGGCACCCACGACAGCCTGCTCACATTCGTTATGACGGATTGATTGAACCGCCCTGTGCAATGCCACCAGCGTTGACGTGCAGGCAGCCTCGTAATATTCACTCGGTCCTTGTAAATTGAAGGCATATGATATTCTGTTCGGAATGATGGACGGAATGGCTGTTCCATTGTTCGGATCGCTGTTGCCCGCGGCAACGAAAACGCCTGTCGGTCTGCTTGATAATGCCTTATTTGTCAGGCCCGCATCCTCCATTGCCTTCCATGTATGCATCAAAAGCAGAAATTGCTCCGGCCCCATTTGTGATGCCTCTTTAGGAGAAATTCCGAAAAAGAGCGGGTCAAATTCGCCGACACCGTCAATAAAACCGCCCCATCTGAGACTCGTGTCATTCTCATCACCGGCGTAACGGCGCCAGTCCCAGCGGTCCGCCGGAATTTCGGTAATACAGTGATCCCCGTTTACGATGTGCTCCCAAAAAGACTGGATATCCGGGGATTGCGGAAACTGAGCTGACATACCGATAATCGCGATTCCTTGCTTGATATCGGCGTTATCACAAGGCTTATGCTGTTTCTTCGGTAAAGTGCGCTCTTCTGTTTCCGTGACCCTGGCCTCTTCTGAATGCTTATGATCGGCAAGCAATTGAGAAAACTTGCTCTCATATGCTGACGCGAAGTGGCGGGTCAGCTCCTCCGCGGTCGGATACTCGAAAAACAATGTTGGATTCACATCGATGTCCGCCTCTTGGCCGATCTCTTTTGTCAGCCCGATCAGGCTCGCTGAATCAAGTCCCAATTCCATGATATTCGCGTCAGAACGAAGAGATGGCGCGGATTCATCCATCATCTTGGCGAGCTTGCCAAGGACGTAGCTGCGGATATCATCTGTCAGACTGCCGGCAGAAATCGGTGCTCCCGCATTCTTCACAGCCGTTCGGGCCGGCTGATTTATCTGTTCGGTTTTCGGGCGGAACCGTTTCAGGGCATAGCCTTCAAAACGCATCACCACTTCCGATCGCCTGCTGATGACATCTGCGTTAATCAGAATCATTTCCCCCGTTTGTTTGGCCAGCTTGATGTGCAGCCAGCAATCGGTAAGATCTTCCGGACTGCTGAAGGTGACGGAATTAATGCCGAACGGAAGATAGCTTTCCGCCTCCGTTTGGTCCAATAAAGAAAGCGAGGCCAAGTAAGCACTGTTGGCGATTAACGGATTTACGGCATAATGATGCGCTTGTTGTGAGTCGCTATTGTTCAGGTTCACTTTCGCTAAAACGGCATCAGAGCCTTTGTACAGGCGGGTGATCGTTTTAAATTCTTCTCCCCACACGACAGTTCCCGTTCCGTCTCCGTATAACTCATCTATCCGGCCCACTTCCCGGTAAGAGCGCTGAATGGCCGCCAGATCCGCGTGCTGCTTTTGAAACGGATACGGGCTGCACTCGGCATACGCCGCTATGCTCCAATCAGGAGACGTGCGGCTGCGGTGCATTATGCTCAGTTCAAATCCATCCCCGTTTTGTTTCGATTCTGTTTTCAGCTCGATGCGATCGCCTTTTTTTACGGTAATGGGGCTCGCGTAATTCAGTTTTTTAATTTGTCCTCCTTCCGCTTCAGGAAAAAGATCACAAAAATGATCGACTGCCAGACTGTTATATGTAGCGCCGGCGAGTACCGGTTCTCCGCTGAATTGATGCCCTTTCACGTATGGGTCGTCATCACTGTATACCGCCTGAACGCCGGCAGCGTTTTCTGATTCACCGAATTGAAAAGAAGTCCCGTGGTCAAAAGCGTAGGCCGGCAGATGAACGGCGTGCTCTTGCTGCAACTGATCAAACGCGATACTCTCTCCTTTTTCCCATTGCCGCGCACGCCGGCCAATATCAGAATCGGAGAAATTGAGATTCCGCTGATCCATGCGGTAAGCGGCCAGCTTTTCCAGCAGTTCCTGAACGGAAGCAGCCGTAAATGCCGCCCGATACTCCGAATGATGCGTTCTTTTTTGCAGCGCGGATGCGATGGCTGCCGGATGAAGAGATGGCGTCTTTTCTAAAAAGGCCGCCAGTCTCTCAAGATAGGCTTCAAAACTCCATTTTGTTTTCGCTGACACAAGGAAAATATATTCCTCATCGTCGTGACGGGCCTGATCGGAATTCGGGCTGATATATTCTTCTACGATGAGATTTGCGTATGCCCCGCCTGCTCCGAAGGAATTGATCATGCTTCTCCGCGGTATGATGTCTCCCGTCTCGGCATCCTTCAGACGTTCCCAATACTCGGTTTTTTCCTGCAGGTAAAAAGCCGTTTGTTCAAGGTTGATATTCGGATTTTGCGGTTTTGCGTTAATCGTCGGGACTAATGTTTCCCGCTCCATTTGCAGCAGCACTTTCGCGAGCTGGGACATGCCGGAAGCCGCCTCTAAATGGCCGAGATTTGACTTGACGGATCCAAGCGCGCAAAATCGTTTTTTATCAGTATATTGCGCGAACGCGTTTGTCAGGGCAATGACCTCAATCGGATCTCCCAATACAGAGCCGTTTGCCGCTGATTCAACATAACTGATTGTTTCCGGATTGATTCCGGCCTTGTCGATGGAAGCCGCCATGAGCTTCGCCTGCTGTTTCGGATCCGGAGCCGTGTACATCTGCCTTCCGCCGCTATGGCACAACGCGCTGCTTTTAATGACCCCGTAAATATGGTCTTTGTCGGCAAGCGCTTTGGAGAGCGGCTTCAAGAGCACCGCCCCGACTCCTTCTCCCGGCATCAGGCCCGTGCCGGTTCCGAAGCTTTTGCTCTCACTTCCCTGTTCAAGCAAATTCGCCCGTTCGAGCGCATCATATTTAGACGGTTCAAGCGTGAGATTGACCCCTCCGGCAATCGCCATGGAACAGCTGTTAAGCTTCAGGCTTTCACAGGCGAGATGAATGGCGCTCAGTGAGCTGGAGCATGCGGTCGTAACGCCCATGCTCGGACCCGTTAAATTGAAAAAGTGGGAAATGCGGTTGGCGATATGCCAATCCCCTCCGTTAGAGCTGAGCGCGGCTTTTTCCAATGACGGGATATTCCAGAAATATTGATTGTACATACTGCCCATAAATACACCGATGCCGCTGTCTGATTCCTGCCATTCGTTTACTCTTTCTAACGAGTAACCGCCGTTTTCAAATGTTTCCCATACGGTTTCTAAGCTTAGACGGAGCTCAGGCGTCATCTCCATCACATGGTCTTCCCGCATGTCAAACAAGTGATGGTCAAAAGCGTCAATATGCTGCAGAAATCCGCCGTACCGTGTTTTGCGTTCTTCTTTTCGTGTTTCTTTTGCCATTGTTTTCAGAAGACCGGACTTCCATCTGTTTTCCGGGGCTTCCGTAATACAGCTGTCTCCGGCTTTTAAATGTTCCCACAGCTCATCGAGCGTTTCAGACTCGGGATAGCGGCCGCTGATGCCGATAATGGCAATGTCGTCACGATCAGAACGATTAACGGTGACGGTTTCTGTTTCCGGCTTTGGCGCTTTTGGCTCTTTTTGTTCAGTGATAAATCGCCGCGTTTCCGTGACAAGCGGCACCGGTTCATTCATTGCAGGTTCCGGATGCTCCGTTTCAGGAGGCGCTTGTTCGGCTCCGAATGCCTGTTGCAGCTTATCCGGGTAATTTTCCAGCAAATACTCGGCAAGTTCTTTCGTATTCGTGTGTTCAAATAAGACCGTTTTCGGCAGCTCGCCCGTCAATGTTTCCAGTTCGCGGATAAAATTCACCTGCAAAATGGAGTCGATGCCGTATTTTTCAAAGCTGGTTTCCGGCTGAATGCGCTCGGGAGCAAGCTTTATGGACTTGGCTAACGTTTCTTTTATGAATTGCACAGTCCGGTCTGTGACTGAGAAAGACGGTTCTGTGAAATCAGCCGGCTCTTTGGAAGCCGCAGTTTCTTCAACCGCCTGCGCGTCCGGCTGCTTTTGCCTGATAACGCCGTCGCTTTCTGCCGCCACGATCTGCTGGCCGAGGTGATGTGACGATTCCGCCATAAATGTAACGTACCGATATCCCTCGCTTTCCAGCGCAGACTGCCACGCTTCAGGATACAGCCCCGGGCATCCGGGAATGCGCAGTTTGGCGTCTTCATACAGCCACCAGCCTTCCAAAAGGCCGAATGTCAGGTGAGAATAAACCGAATGGCTGCTGATCTCATTTAATAGCAAAATCCCATTCTTTTTAAGCACCGCTTTGGCATTGCGAAGTGTCCGCCGAATATTTTTTGTCGCGTGAAGCACATTTGCCGCAATTACCGCGTCATATGCGCCCGCCTCTATACCCTGCAAAGCCGGGGGCTCTTCCACATTAAACCGCTTATAAGTCAAATACGGATTGTCGGGACCGTATTCTTTTTCAGCATGCATGAAAAAGGCCTTTGACAGATCGGTGTAGCAATATTCTTTCACATGATGTTTGTACTCTTTTAATCTTTTGAAAACGGCCGCGCTCGTCCCGCCCGTCCCCGCTCCGATCTCTAATATCCGGATTTCCGCGTTCGGGTCTTCTTTCAGGCGTTCTTCAATGAAAGCCGTCAATGTGTCAGCGAGCACCTCATTAAAGTAGTCTGCCGTTTCATTGTTTTTATAGATTCCTTCCACCAATTCCATTGAGGAATCGGGAAACAGAACATCAGTGGCAGAAACTCTGCCGGATAAAATATCCGGCAAAGCTCTGAGAGCGGTCTCCACTAAGGTGATCATCGCCTGTTTGCTGCTGTCCTTGAGTAAAGGAGCTTTCTTTTCATCCCATTCTTGCCACAGAACGTCCGTACGCTCTATCGGACCTGTTAACACATACGTACTGCCTGACTGTTTCAAAAAGCCTTTTTCCACCAAGATGGAGATGCTTTCTTCCAGCCACCTGCCGTAAAACCCCTGCATGACAGGCTGCGTTTCGTTTTCCGTGAAAAATCCGACAGATTTCAGCTGGCCTGCCAATAGTTTGTAAAGAAGATCTTCAGTGTTTTGCAAAGCCGTCCCCTCCTTAACTCAATTGTTGTACATGTCTTGTTACTTTAGGCTGATAGCTTCGCAGTTTTTGCATCGCCGAGCCGTGATGTTCAGGGTATACTTCTATCATTTCTTCCGGTTTTTCCTCCGGCTCTTCCGCCTGTTTCATCATGACGAACTGATTCAACGGGCCGCCGAGCAATCGTTCAAGCGCCGCCATTGCTTCCGGCGCTTCAATTGATCCGACTCCCGCCTGTTTCATCCGTTCTTGATAGTCGGCAGATGATACGATTCCGACACTGCCCCAGTAGCTCCAATTCATCACTGCCGCCGAATACGGCCGAACTTGAGCCAAATGAGCGGCAAAGGCATCTTTGAAACTGCATCCGGCAGCATAATTGCTTTGTCCGGCCGCTCGTGCAAATGATTGAACAGATGAGAAGAACAAAGCAAAGTCCAGCGGCTCATTTCGGAACACGCGGGCCATATTCACGCTGACATTGACTTTCGCAGCGAGCACGCTTTTCAAACGGCTTTCCGGCATATTTGCCAGGCTCTGATCCTCTAAAACAATTGCGGAATGGATAATTCCGTTAATTTGCGGGTGCGTGCGTTTGATCGTTTCATACGCCCGTGTGAGCTCATTCGGATTTGCCGCGTCAGCTTCAATATAAATCGGCGCCGGGCCGAATTGGCTGAGTCTGTCGATTTTTTCCTGGATGGCGCTGTTATGTTTTCGTCTGCCGATCCAAACGACTCGCGCCTGATACGTTTTCACGGCATATTCGCTCCATGCCTCGCCGATGCCCCCCGCACCGCCGATGACGACATAAACGCCGCCTTTTTGGTAGGCGGGCCGGCTTGACACCGGCTGCTGTACAGGAATGAGGCGCTGTTTGTACCAGTGATTGTTCCGGTACGCCCATGTATTGCCTTGCTCATCAAACGGCGCTGAGAACAGCTCCGCCTTTGAAACGTCTTCCGGACAGCCGGCATCAATCAGCCTTGTTTGCCAGTTCGGATACTCTTTTGCGAGCGAGCCGACCAAACCGTGAATGCCTGCATGAGCCGGATCAATAATGTCCGCCGGCTGTACGGACTGTGTTTTTATTGTGACTGCAGTCAAGCTGATTCGCTTGCCTCCATATCCTAAAGCAAGCATGGCCTTAATCACTCTGTACATCTGGATGACGCCCGCATCCTGAGCTTTTACCATGTCATCAGCGCTGTGAAAAGGAGCGATCCATACGATATGCCCGAAAGACCCTGTTGCTTTCAGTTCAGCCGCAACAGCCTCTATTTCATCCTCCGGGTTGATATGAAGCCGTTTCGCAGAAGGATGATGCAATTGAAAAGCCGCGCTTTCCTCATCCCCCGCGATAAAGACAACCTCTTCCGTCTTATATGCCGGGCTTTGATCACGGAATTCCGCGAGATCCCACACCGGAGCCAGAAGGTTTGCTCCATTTAATGATGTTTCCGGCGCGGGGCCTTCCATCATTCTGGAAGAAATCCCTTTAATTCTGACACAGACCCGGCCTGTCTCATCACATAAGTCAATGTCCATACGCTGTATTTTTTCATCCGTTCCCCGGGAGCTGACATACGCCCACATGCTTGTCGTGCACGGGCTGAAAATGTCCAGTTCTTCAAGGGCGAACGGCAGTGACAGCTGGTTATCATCGGCGTGCAGCTTCAGACCGATTGTCGCTTGCAAAGCTGAATCAAGCATACACGGGTGAAGAACGTATTGATCTGCCGTTTCTTCGAGGAAGGAAGGCAGCCGGAGCTCAGCCAACGCTTGATTGCTTCCGATATGAATCTGCTGAATTCCTTGTTGTCCGGGACCGTAGTCAATGCCGATTTTGCTGAATAAGCCGTAACACTGTTCAGAAGTCAGTATACTGAGGCCGCATTGAGCTTTCAGTGCGCCTATATCACGGTGCGGAGCCTCCCCGGCGCTGAGAATGCCGGCAGCGCCCTGACAGTGTATCTGCCTGCCGCTTGCTTCTGTTTGTGAATCCGTGTAAATGTCATACACGATTTCACCGTTTTCCCTCGGGTTCAGGCTGATCTGCGCTTCAATCGGGCGGTTTCCCGCTTCGATCGGCCGAACCCAAACGATGTTTTTCAGGCGGGTGACAGATGGACGTTCCTTTTGCCCTTTGACTGCCTGAGCAACCGCCGCCCTAGCCATTTCCAAGTAGGCAACGCCCGGCATAACCGGCTTGCCCTTAATAAGATGATCGGTGAAAATCGTCTCTTGTCCCGTAAATTCGGATCGGTACCGCTGCTCTGTTAAATCTGATACATTTTCGTGAAGCAGCGGGTGCAGTACCCGCGACGTCGGCACAGCTTGCGGTTTCTCTGCTTTCGGCCGATTGTCCGTGATCCAGTACCGCTCTTTCGCAAACGGGTAAGCAGGAAGACTCATCCGTTGAGGCTTGATATCAGAATATAGGCCGTCCCATTTGATATCCGCGCCCTGCACCCATAATTCCGCAAGCTTGTCATTCTCTCGGCGGCTTATCAGCTCTTCGATATCCGCCTCGCCGTTTGCACCTGCCAGAATGGATTTCAGGGAGGTTTTACCCGCTTTTCCTTTATAAATGCCCGCTATATCATAACGTCCTTTCGCACAGCTCTTTAGCTTGTCCCGAAGTTCTTCGGCCGAGGAAGCGATAATGGCCGCTCTTTCTTCCATGGCATCACGCCCCTGCTGAAGCGTGTAAGCAACATCGGCAAGATCCGCATCCGTAAAAGAAGCTTGCGCCAGCTGCTGCGCCTGTTCCTGCAGACGCTCTTCTTCTTTGGCCGACAGCACAAAGATTTGAGGGTGTGTGAAAACAGCAGTTTTCCTTTCTTCCTTCGGGATATATTCTTCAATGACGACATGGGCGTTTACGCCGCCGATGCCGAAAGAACTGATTCCCGCACGGCGCGGCAGATGATTGCCGTTTTCGTCTTTCAATGCCGTCCATTCTCTTTTTTCCTGTACGATGTAAAACGGACTGTCTTTCAGCTTGATATACGGGTTGATGACCTCGCTGTGGAGGCTTTTTGCAAGTGTTTTATGCTTCATCTGCATCAGCACTTTGATCACACCCGCGACACCGGCTGCCAGTGACAGGTGGCCGATATTGGTTTTGGCCGATCCCAGACCGCAGTGACTCGCGTAAACGGCGGGATCGCCTGTTTTTTCGTACAGCTTTTGAAAGGCGGATTTCAGGCCGTTGATTTCGACCGGATCGCCAAGCTCCGTTCCGGTTCCGTGCGCTTCAATATAAGTGACTGTTCTCGGATCAACGCCTGCTTTGTCATAAGCCGTTCTGACGACTTCCGCCTGGGCTTTCGGATTCGGCGTCGTCAAGGAGTTCGCACGTCCGCCGTGATTGACCGCGCTGCCTTTAATGACACCGTAAATATGATCGCCCGCTTTTTCCGCTTCTGACAGCTTTTTCAAAAACAGAATTCCGGCACCTTCACTGACGGCAAATCCGTCCGCCCTGTCGGAGAATGTTTTACATTTCCCTTCTTTACTCAGAGCGCCGGCTTTGTCATAAGCGATGTGGCCTTGCGGTGTGACGACGGTATTCACGCCGCCGGCGATCGCCATATCGCAGTTCCCGTTTTCAATGGCGCATACGGCGTGATGAATCGCGACCAGCGAGCTGGAACAAGCCGTGTCGATCGGTTCACTCGGACCATGCAGATTAAGCATATAGCTGACGCGGTTCGGCCCCGCTGACGGACTCATATTTGCAGCTGACGCACCGCCGATATCCAGGTCGGAAAACAGTGAGCCGTATCCGGTATTCCCCGTGCCGATATACAGGCCTGTTTTCGTGCCGGAAAGGCTTTTAGCGGAATATCCCGCATCTTCTATCGCCTTCCACGCATACATCATTAACAAGCGCTGCTGGGGATCCATCTGTTCGGCTTCCAGCGGTGAAATTCCGAAGAACAGCGGATCAAAATCCGCAACTCCGTCGATAAATCCGCCCCACTTTACATTTGTTTTGTTGGCTTCATTAAGCGGGTCACCGTAATACTCACGCCAGTCCCAGCGATCCGCCGGCACCTCTGTTATACAATCTTTTCCCTCTTCTAAGTTGCGCCAATACTCATCAATATTTGCGGCCTTCGGAAACACTCCGCTCATGCCGACAATGGCGATCGGTTCCGGTTTATGTTCAGCCGCCGTCTGAACAGGCTGTACGGCAGTTTTTGCAAATCGTTTGTTCCCCGCCAGTCTGATGCCGCCATCATCTGTTACACCGCTTTGTTTTTCTTCTTTCGGCTGTGTGCTGCCGGCAAATTGTGTTTGATAGTCTTCTGCTAAATGATGCGCCAAGGCTTGAATCGTCGCATATTCAAAAAATACGGTCGGTGTCAGATCAAGCTGATAAGTGTCATTCAGCTTGTTGGCGAATTCCGTCAGCGTAATGGAATCAAATCCGTATTGATTAAACTCCAATTCGATATCGATTTCTTCAATGTTTATTTTCAGAAGCCCGGAAACCTCTTTTGCCAGCAATTCCTGAAGTTTTGCCGTCAGGTCTTTCGGCGCAGGCGTTTCATCTGTTTTCTTAACCGGTGCAAAAGCGGCTGCAGGAGTCTTTTGAAGCAGCTTTTCCCGCATTACGGCGCGGTTTCCTTCCATGACGAGCACGCTTGTTTTCCCCATGCTCCATGCTTTGTAAAGAGCTTCTATTCCGGTCTCAGTGCGCATCGGCGTTACGCCGGTTCTTTTTTCGGTGAGCTTCGCCATTTCTTCATTGACTTGCATTCCGCCGTTTTTCCAAAGCGGCCAATTGACCGACAATGTGTGACCGTGGCGGTACATTGCGGTAACCAGTGCGTTGCGGTATGCCGCATAGCTGTCCATAAATGCGTTTGCCGCCGCATAATCCGCCTGTCCCGCATTCCCGGTGACGCCGGAAATGGATGAGAAAACGATGAAAAAGTCCAGCGCTAAATGCTCGGTTGCCTCATCAAGGTTGACAAATCCGTCCGTTTTAGGGGCCAGTACACTGTAAAACTCTTCGGTTGTTTTCTTTGCGATATACTGATCTTTCATCACACCCGCGCTATGAATGATGCCGTGAAGGCCGCCATATTCCGTTTCAATTGTTTTGACCAGGTCTGCCGCAGTTTGAGCGTTTGTTACGTCAGCCTGCTTGTATTCCGCTTTTGCTCCGAG
Source organism: Bacillus sp. GZB (assembly GCF_001975995.1). Classification (NCBI taxonomy): domain Bacteria; kingdom Bacillati; phylum Bacillota; class Bacilli; order Caryophanales; family Bacillaceae; genus Bacillus; species Bacillus sp. GZB. Next base: position 997,481 of record NZ_MTQG01000010.1, on the reverse strand, counting down.
TGATTCAAGCGATTGCAGCTGCATCCGCTGATTCTCGCTTAAAGCGGAACGGCCTGTCAAAACCAGTGTCGGCTCTTTGACTTTGCGGGCGATTTCTTTCGCGAAAATAAAGCCTAAGCCCCCGGCTCCTCCGGTAATGAGATAAACGCCTCCGTCGTTCCACGGAATGCGTATTTTGCCGCCGGACACGGCCGTTTCTTTGACATCTGCGCTGTATCGGATGCCGTTTTCATATTTGATATGGCTGTCATCAGCCCGTGTTTTATTTTCTCTGATGATGTCTGTGATTCTGCCGTTTTCCGCCGGTTCTATTTCAATCAGCTGGGTTTTCAGTTTTTTATGTTCCAGGCCGGCTGTTTTTAACAGAGCTGAAATGCCTGAGAGCAGCTGATGCTTATCTGTTTTAGAGAGAACCGTCTGAATGAGGACGTCTCCATCCGTCTCTTCCTTCAGCAGTTTTTGCAGCGTCTCCAATATCCGTCCTGTATAATCACGGAAGCGCGCCGCCGCTTTCCCGTGCCGGGAGGTCATTTCAATACATTCAGCTCCCGCGGCTTCAACGGCTTGTTTTAATCCGGCGTCTGTATCACAAAGTATTACGATATGCCGGGCAAAAACCGGTTCCGTTTGAACAGCAGTTTCATCGCTTCGGGTCCATACCGGCTCAAGCATGAGCGTTTCCGGAGCTTTTTCTTTTTTCTCAGGTTCTTTTTCAGCCGTTCTGAATGACAAACCTTTCAGCCTTACGCACACCTTGCCGTTTTCATCACAAATATCAAGATCGCGTTTTTCAATCTGGCCGGCTTTGTGGTCTTCAGAAAGTCTGGCGTAAACCCACATCTCGGCAGCGCATGCGCTGAATACTTCAAGCTCCTGAACCGCAAACGGAAGCATCAGTTTTTCATCATTTGTTCCGGTTAATATGCTTGATGCCTGCAATGCAGAGTCCATTAAGCCCGGATGCATGACATACTCCTGTACCGTGTCCGCACAAGCCGCATCAAGTGACAGTCTGCCCAATACGAAATCATCACCTGTATAAATCGCTTTGACACCCCGGAAAGCCGGGCCGTAATCAAAACCGATTTTGCGGTACATATCGTATACATCATCTGCAGAAAACGATGTCTCGGCGGATTGTGATCTCAGCTTTTGGAGATCAATGACCGGAGCCTCGGCGTCAGGGCGGACTGATACTGCCCCTTGGCTGTAAACGGACGGCTGATCTGTTTCCTGACCGCTGTAAATGTCAAATTGAACGTCATTTGCCGTTTCAGGAATGAGACGGATGTTGACATGAACCGGCTCGTCTTCAATAGTGATCGGCCGCACCCAAACCGTATTCTTAAGCTTGACGCTTCCTTGTCCGGTCGGAACTTCAGATGCCTGTTCCATTGCTGCGCGCGCCATTTCAAGATGTGCCACTCCCGGTAAAATCGGCACGCCTTTTACAACATGGTCCGCAAGGTAAAATTCTTCTCCTGTATAGATTGAGCTGAACCGCTGTTCTGCAAGGTTTGAAGTATTTCTGTGCAGAAGCGGATGAAGCGCGTCTTGTTTTCCGGCAGACACAGTGCTTGTTTTTTCGTGTTTTCCGGTACTTTTTGCCGCCCAATAGCGGTCTTTTGCAAAAGGATACGACGGCAGGCTCATGCGTTTAGGCGGCCGGTCTCCATACAGCTTCGCCCAATCGACGTTCAGCCCTTTGACCCATAATTCAAGCAGCTTCGCGTATTTGCCGCGTGCCATCCATTTTTCAACGGCTTCTTGAATTTCTTCATCTTCCGTCAGCATTTGCAGGGTGCCTTTGTCTATTCTTCCTCTGTACAAATCCGCGTGCTTATCTCCAGTGATAAACTGTGACAGTTTTTCCTGCAGTTCTTCTGCGGATCCGGCAATAACCGCCAGGCGTTCTTCCATGGCGTCCCTTCCGATTTGGAGGGTATACGCCATAGAAACGAGGCTGGATTGATCGTACCGCTTTTCTGTAAGCGCACGTTTCAGCTGTTTTGCCTGCTCTTTCAGGCGTTTTTCATTTTTGGCGGACAGAACGAAAAGACATGGATCGATATGAGAATCATCTGCTTCCTCTCTGTCTTCTGGGATGTATTCTTCGATGACGACGTGGGCATTTACGCCTCCGATGCCGAATGAGCTGATGCCCGCGCGGCGCGGCTGTTCGTTTCCGCGTTCGTCCGTCTGCGTCTTCCATTCCATCGTCTCCCGCACCAGATAAAACGGGCTGTCTTCAAGCTGAATGTACGGATTTACCGTCTCACAGTGGAGACTTTTTACTAATGTCCGATGCTTCATCTGCAGCAAAATTTTAATAATGCCCGCTGCTCCCGCGGCAAGGGATAAATGGCCGATATTCGTTTTAACCGACCCTAAACCGCAATAGCCGGCCGCTTTCTCTTTTCCGTCTGCAAACGAGCTGAACGCTTGTTTCAGGCCGTTAATTTCAACAGGATCTCCCAGTTCTGTTCCGGTGCCGTGCGCTTCGATGTAAGAGACTGTTTTCGGATCAATGCCCGCTTTTTTGTATGCGGCTTTAATGACTTCCGCCTGTTGTTTCGGGTTAGGCGTTGTTAAAGATGCCGCGCGGCCGCCGTGATTCACCGCGCTTCCTTTAATGACGCCGTAAATATGGTCCCCATCCGCCTCAGCGGCTTTCAGCTTTTTGAGGAAAAAGAGCCCTGCTCCTTCACCATGGGCAAAACCGTCAGCCTGATCAGAGAACGTTTTGCATCTTCCTTCTTTACTCAGCGCGCCCGCTTTGTCAAAACTGATATACACATCCGGAAGAACAATCGTATTGATTCCTCCCGCCAAAGCCATGTCGCACGTCCCTTCTTCAATTGAAGAAACGGCATGGTGTATGGCAACGAGCGAGCTTGAGCAGGCGGTATCAATCGGCTCGCTCGGCCCGTGCAGATTGAGCGTATAGCTGACACGGTTCGGTCCGACAGACGGACTTGTATTCGCCGCGGATGACCCTTCAATCTCCGCATCGGCATTGGCTAAAAGAGAACCGTAGCCGGTATTTCCGGTCCCGATAAACACACCTGTTTTTGTGCCTGAGAGACTCTTTGACGCATATCCGGCATCTTCGATCGCTTTCCACGCGTGCGTCAGCAAGAGGCGCTGCTGAGGGTCCATTTGCTCCGCTTCCCGGGGTGAAATTCCGAAAAATAACGGATCAAATTCAGCAATTCCGTCAATAAACCCGCCTTGGTTGACGTTTGTTTTATTGGCTTCTTTTGCGGGATCCCCGTAATAGTCCCGCCAGTCCCAGCGGTCTTTCGGAATCTCGGTCATGCAGTCTTTGCCTTCTTTCAGGTTCTGCCAGAAAGATTCAATGTCTTCTGCCATCGGGAAAATCCCGCTGATGCCTACGATTGCGATCGGTTCCGGCCCTTGGTCCCGCTGCACTGTCTGCGGAAGTGTCTCAGGCAGAGTGCGGCGTCGCTTAACGGCCGGGCGCGTGATTTGAGTCTCTTTTACCGGTCTTGCCGATTGAACCGTTTTTGTATTTACCGCAAACCGTCCGGCAAATTCCTCTTCGTATTCACTGATTAAATGAACGGCAAATTCATGGATTGTCGGATGATCAAAGAAAATCGTCGGCGTTAACGTAAGCCGGTACGTTTTGTTTAACTGGTTCGTAAACTCAGTCATCGAGATAGAATCCAGCCCGTATTTTGTCATTTCTTCATGAGGATCAATTTTGTCAATATTTACTTTTAAAAGTGAGGCCGTCTGCTGTTTTAACAGATGCTTCACTTTTTCAAGCAGGCTGTCAGCATCAATGTCATGACGTACGCCGGTCTCTGCTTCCGGATGATCATTCTCTTTGCGGAACAGTTTTGCTTTCATGTGTTTCACATCTCCTTCAAGAACCGTCATCCGGGCTGTCCCGCTCATCAAGCCTTGATATAAAGCCTTGATGCCGGCATCTGTGCCGAGCGGTGCGATTCCCGCCTCCTGCATCAGCATATCTTCCGTCTGTTTTCCTGCCTGCATTCCGCCTTCTTTCCATAACGGCCAGCTGACAGAAAGCGTCTTTCCGTATCTTTGTCCTGCGGCTTGTAAAGAACGGCGGTACTCGGCATACATCTCCATAAAGACATTTGCAGACGCATAATCAGCCTGGCCGACGCTTCCAAGCACACCTGATAAGGATGAAAAGACAATAAAGACATCTAATTTCTCATGTTGTGACGCTTCATCAAGATACACAAGGCCCTTCACTTTCGGAGCGAGAACGTGTTGGAATTCCTCTGCCGTCTTCTTCACCATGTAGTTGTCTTTTATAATGCCGGCACTGTGAACAATCCCGTCCAGCCTGCCGTGCCGTTTGCGTATATTGCGGATCAATCGGTATACTTCTGCTTCGTCCGTGACATCGGTCTGCTCGTAGAAAACAGAAGCGCCGGCAGCACGTACTGTTTCCAGCATGTCTTTCTGCTTTTCTCTGAGAGCGGACCGGCCGGTTAGTAAGATGACGGCGTCTTTTGTACGGTTTGCGATCTCTTTTGCAAAGATCAGACCTAAACCTCCGGCACCTCCTGTAATGAGATAAACGCCTTCGTCTTTCCACGGAATGTCCGGCTCCGCTTGAGAAATATCCATCTCTCCCCAATCAGCGGCAAAGCGCTTGCCGTTTTCATATTTCACATGGACGCTTTCGGCATGCATACGGTTTTCGGACGCTTTTTCCGCTATGCCTTCAGCACTTTCTTTCTCTTCGGCTTCGATCATTTGACAGATCAGCTTGGAATGTTCAAGGCATGCGGTTTTGAAGAGGCCGGTAATGCCTGAGAACACCTGCTGTAAGCCTGCTGACTGCGTAACAGCCTGAAATAGAACGCGGCCCTTCGGCTTGCTTTTCATTATGGCTTTGATATGGTCAAACAGCTGACCCGCATAAGAATGATACCGCTCTGCAATAGATGCGGGACGATCGTCCAAGATAATGACGCTTGCATGTTCAAGCTTTGCTTCGACAGCTTGTTTTACGGCTTCATCGTACTCACAAAGGAAAATGATATGCTCTTCATACGTTGGCTCGTGGTCCGCCGGTTCCTGCTGCTCTTTCCAGACCGGTTCAGCGAGCAATGTGTCCGTACGGCTGACGGAAACGCCGGCACCCGCGTTTTCTTCCATGATCCGCGTTGAGAAACCTCTCATCCGCACACAAAGCCCGCCGTTATTGTCATATAGATCAATATCGGCTTTTTGGATAGGATCGCCGGCTTTATTGTTCGCACTGAATGTGACGTGCACCCACATATCATCAGCGCACGGATTCAGAACGTCCAGCTCCTCTAAAGCAAACGGCAATGCGGCTTTGAATGGTTCCCCGCTTTCTGCAAGCAGCGCTCTCGTCACGTTTTGCAAATATTCGGCGGCCTGAAGCGCACCGTCCATCATACTCGGATGAAGGATATAATCAGCTTTTGTATGAGAGACGGATTCAGGAAGCTTCAATTTAGCAAGCAGCCGGTCTTCGCCTTTGTATACAAGCTGCACCCCTTTGTATCCGGGCCCGTAATCAGCACCGATCATTCCTTTGTAAAACGCTTGAGATTCGATTGTTCCCTGTGTGCACCGGCGCTTCAGCTGCTCAATATCCGCCGCTTCCTCCGGTTCCTTCCGAATGATTTCAGCGATGCCCTGATTATAAAGAGGAGCTTCTTCACCGATAGAATCGTTACCCCCGTACATTCTGTATTGAATCTGTCCGTCCTCTTCTTCATAAAGTCCGATATGGACACGGACAGCCTCCTGATCGGCTATCACCGGGCGGACCCATACAATATTCTTTAAGCGCAGGCCCAGAGAATCCTCTGTTGCCCCGCCGATGCTTTTCTCCGCCGCGGCCCGTGCCATCTCAAGGGTAACGGCAGCCGGCACGATCGCCATTCCTTTAATGATATGCTCGGCAATAAAATACTCTTTTCCCGTGAATTCCGAACTGAACCGCTGCTCCTGCAAGACGGATGTATTCTGATGTACCAGCGGATGCAAAAGTTTGGTATCCGTTTGCTTCACCGTTTCTTCCGGCCAGAAGCGCTCCTCTGCGAACGGGTAGGTCGGCGCACTGATTCTTTGCGGCGCGGAATCCTGATACAATAAGCCCCAATCGACACGCGCTCCTTCAACCCAGAGTGCCGCCAGTGCTTTCAGCTTTTCATCCCGTGTCTGACATGCCGCAAGCTCTTCCATCTCCTGAGCTGACACTTCTCTGCTTCTCACTTTTTCGCCCCGTAAGATGTTTTGGTCATTGCCATTGATGAAATCCTGCAGCTGACGCTTCAAATCGTGACGATCATGACTGATAAAAACGGCTCTCTCTTCCATCGCTTCACGTCCGGTCTGATACGTAAATGCCAGATCATGCAAGGAAACATCGTTTTCGGCTTCATCCAGAAAGCCGGATAAACAGGATGCATAGGCAGTAAGACGCTGCTTATTTCTCGCTGACAGCGGAACGATATAAGGCGGCTGTCCGTCATTTGATCCGCTGATCGTTTTGTTTTCATACTGTTCAAAAATGGCGTGTGCGTTTGTTCCTCCGAGTCCGAATGAGCTTAACGCTGCGCGGTGCGGCGTCTCTCTCTCCGGAAGCGGTTTTCTCTTATCCGCCACATAAAACGGCGAACCGCTGAATTTGATATTCGGATTCGGTGACGTGTAATTAATGGTAGGCGCCAGCTCCCGATGATATAAACTCATGGCGACTTTGATGCACCCGGCCAGACCTGCTGCTGTATCCAAATGTCCGATATTCGTTTTTACGGAGCCGATCCCGCAATACTGCTCCCGGTCCGTGTAACGTTTATACACTTGCTGCAGCGCGGACATTTCAATCGGATCACCCAATGTCGTTCCAGTGCCGTGCGCTTCGATATAGGAAATCGTCTCCGGGTGAATATTCGTGCTGTCTAAAACATGCTGGATGACGTCAGTCTGACCTTTTACACTCGGTGCGTAAAAACCGACTTTATCCGCTCCGTCATTGTTCAGACCGATGCCTCTGAGCATGGCGTATATGTGATCTCCGTCCTGAACGGCTTGTGACGCCTTTTTCAGCAGAATGACGGCCGCTCCTTCTCCGCCCGCCATACCGTCGGCTGAAGCATCAAATGCCTTGACATGCCCGTCGCTTGAAAAATTCAATCCGTTTTGGTGCACATAGCCGATGCCGGTCGCTGCATGCAGAGTTGCTCCGCCGACGAGCGCGTATTCCGATTCTCCGCTCGTTATGCTTTTGTAGGCTGAATAAAGACCGACTAATGATGATGAGCAATTGGAATGAACGAAATAGCTTGGCCCTTTTAATCCGAGCTTATGGGAAACCATCGTCGGAATCGTGCCGCTCTGCGCTAACACCCATGACACATAGCCATCGGGAGATTCATGGCCTTCTGTCGTTTTTTCCGGCAAAAGCGACCGATACGAATTATTGCTTGCCGACATATATACGCTTGTCTTCGGAATCTCTTTGGATACATATCCCGCGTCCTCGACGGCTTTCCAAGAATGAAGCAGCAGAAGCCGAAGCTGAGGATCCATAAATTCTGCGTCTTTCGGAGAAATGTGAAAGAACTCAGGGTCAAAGAGATCTTTTCCTTCTATCGTCGATAATGCCGGCACATAGTCGGGATTTTCGATCAAATCTTCAGGCACGCCGGCTTCCCGAAGTTCTTTTTCCGAGTAGAACCGGACGCTTTCCTTTCCTTCTCTTAACTGCTTCCAAAACTCATGATGATTTTTCGCGCCGGGGAACTGACAGGAAATCCCTACTATCGCCACACTGTCATCAAAGTAAGACGGCACCCCGTTTTGCGGTGTTTGTTCTCTTTCTCTTTCATCTTGGCCGGGCGCCTCTGATTCAGCCGCCTGTTTTGTTTCAACAATAAATCGGCTGATCGCCTGAATGGTAGAGTGTTCGAATAAATCCGTGACGGTAAAATCGCATTCCAGCTCCTGTTTAATGCGTTCTGCCGCCGCAACAGCCAGAAGCGAGTCGCCTCCCACATCGAAAAAGCCGTCTTCGATTTTGATGCCCGCCGTATTCAGCAGGTCTTCCCATATTGCGGTCACTTTCGCTTCCGCTTCTGATAACGGCAGTCTGCCCGTCTTTTCAGACCGGTGAACGATTACCTTGCGCTGTTTTAGGTCTTTGCGGTTCACTTTTCCGCTCGGTGTTAACGGCAGCGCATCCAGGCGGATAAAATGGGCAGGCGCCATATAATCCGGCAGGCTTGATAAAAGATGGTTGCGGAGCGCTTTTTCATCTGCCGTATGACCGGCGCGGGCCGTATAATAAGCAATCAGCTTTTTATGTCCGTTCTTTTCCTGAACAACAACCGCCTGGTCAAGGATATCCGGATGTTCGCTCAATTTCGTTTCAATTGCTCCCAATTCGATGCGGAAGCCGCGAATTTTCACCTGACTGTCAATCCGGCCGGCATATTCTATATTTCCGTCAGGCAGCCATCTGGCCAAATCACCTGTCTTGTAAAGCTTTTCTCCTTCACTAAACGGATTATCAATAAATGATGCCGCCGTCAGCTCAGGCTGATTGTAATAGCCTCTGGCCAGACCGGCGCCGGCCACGCAAAGCTCCCCGGCCACACCGTCAGGGACGGGGCTGAGCTTTTCATCGACGATATAAAGCCGCGTATTGTGAATCGGTTTCCCGATCGGCGTATTCCTGCTTGTGATTTCCTTTTGGCCGCAGCTGTAGTAAGCGGCATAAATGGATGTTTCCGTCGGGCCGTATATGTTTTCAATTCTGGCATGTTTGAAGATGGAAACTGACTTTTTGACTAAATCTTTCGGAAACGCCTCACCGGCCACCATCACATACTTCACAGGGCCGTCTTCTGTAAATGCCGTATGCCGCTTTACCGTTTCCAGAAATACATTAAACACGGCGGGCGCAAAATTCAGATGCGTGACCTGGTGGGTTTGGATGTATTCCATGCAAAGCTGCGGATTTTTTTCTGCGCCAGGCGGCAAAATGACTAGCCGTCCGTTTCCGATAAACCAGCCGAATAATTCAGAAATCGAAACGTCAAATACGTAATTCGTTTTTAACAGATAGGCATCCTCTTGTGCGACCGGATACTCAGCTTCCAAAAACTGCAGCGTATTCATAATGGCCCTGTGCTCAACCATGACGCCTTTCGGTTTTCCCGTGCTTCCGGACGTATATAGAATATAAGCGAGATGATGCGGTTTTGAACGCGGCGTCAGTTTTGCCCCGCTGACAGAACGTCCGCTGTTTTCAATTTCCACCGTGCTCACACCGCCGATGGCCAACTGTTCAATCATGCCGCGTGTCTTTTCCTGCGTTAATACGATTGTCACGCCGCTGTCAGTCAACACGTGGGCCATCCGTTCATTTGGAAAAGCCGGGTCCAGCGGCACATACGCGCCTCCCGCTTTTAAAATGGCGAGGATGCCGATGACCATCTCAAAAGAACGCTCCGTACAAATGCCGACCGGGCATTCCGGTGTGACGCCCTTTTCTTGCAGGTACACAGCGAGCGCCGTGCTTCGTTCATCTAATTCGCGATATGTAAGACTGTTTTCACCGAATGTGACGGCTTCTCTGTCAGGGTGGCGTCCGGCTTTTTCCGCAAACACTTCATGAATGCAGCGCTCATTCGGCTGATGGGATGAACGGCTTTCATCCCGTTTTTGATTGAGCAGGCCGGAACAGGCTTCAAAAGCGATCTCCGGATCAGAAAGCACCTTTTCCGCCAGTTTCATATAATGCTCCGCAAGCCGTTCGATGAAAGAAGGGCTGTAGACATCCGGGTTGTACAGAAATTGCAGGACGGTTCCCGTTTCTTTTTTATAGACTTCAAGCGCAAGCTCAAATTCGCCTTCCTGATGAATGTCTTCTATCATTTCAATGCCGAGTGATTGATATAGTTCCGCCAGCTTTTCCGCTCCTTCCGTCCGGAAGAAGTTTTGATAGAAAAACGCGGTTTGAAAAACAGGCGACACCGCAGGCGAGCGTTCCGTCTTCAATTCTTTTACAAGCGCGGGAAACGGATACGCGGCATGGTCCAGCCCTTCTGCCAGTGTCAGCTGCAGCTCCTTCAAAAACGACGTAAAAGATTTGGCGCCCGTCTCCCTGCTTCTGACCGCGATCATATTAATAAAGTATCCGATGACAGACTCAAATTGAGCCTCAGAACGCCCCATCGTCGGCATGCCGACGATGACATCTTCCTGATTCGTATATTGATAGAGCAGTCCTTTGAAAATAGCGAGATACACAACGGATTCATTGACGTTATGTTTTTGGGCGCAAACTTTAATCTGCCGGTTCAGTTCATCAGGAAGCAAGCGGTGATACGCCTGCCCCCTGCAAGTTTGAACCGATGATCTCGGGTAATCCGACGGAAGCTCAAGCACCGGCAGCGGTCCTTCCAGCTGCTTTTTCCAATAAGAGAGATGCGTTTTTCCCGCTTCGCTTTCCAGCAGCTCTTTTTCCCATTTCACAAAGTCATGATAATCTGCGGACTGCTGAAGCATGACAGGTTCTTTGCCTTCACTTGCTTTTACATAAGCGTCCAGCAGCGCCGACATAAACGTCATAAGAGAGACGCCGTCAAAAATGATATGGTGAATGGTGATTAACACAATCGGCTCCCGCTTCGCCTGCCGGAATACTTGAACACGCAGGAGCGGCCCGGTTTCAAGCGAGAACGGTTCTTTTGCTTTTTCTTTAATAAACGTAAGCGCATCACGCCCGCTTAATTCAGAAAGATCCATTTCTTCAATCGAAAAATGCCGATCCGTATCTTCTATCTGATACGGAAGGCCGTTTTCCTCTTTTATCACACTGGTCAAAATAGGGTGCTGGCGCTGCACGGACAAAAGGGCGTTTTTGAATGTCTCGATATCCAGCTTTTGAAAACGAAAGCATAACGGAATGTTATATGCGCTCATCTCCGGAAACATTTTCTGAAGCATCCACAAACCTTTCTGGCCTTCAGAAAGCGGACGTTTTGCAGTTGTCCGCTTGAAAGCCTGAAGCTTTTGTTCTACTTCAGCGATGGTGAGCGTTCCTGATCTGTAGGCATCGAGAAGTTCTTTATGATTCATAGGTCTTACTCCCTTCTATGATGTCTTGCACTCTTTTAAAATCTAATGTCCCCTCAGAGACCTGTTTCATCATGGCGATGATCTCCTGATCCGTATACTCCTTGTTATCCGGAGCGGCGGCTTCTGTTTCGGTTTCTTCCGTTCTGTAAAACGTTTCGATCGTTTCTTTGTGTTCTGTCAAGTAATAGCTGATGACGTCTCCGAGCGTGGCATAGCTGTAAAATAACGCCGGAGTGACTTCAATGCCGTAATGACTCGTCAAAAGAGCGGCAAATTTGGCTAAATAGATGGAATCAAATCCGAATTCCGCCCAGTTTTTATGCAGGACGAGTTTATCTTTCGATATTTTCAGCAGACTGTGTATCAGCTCTTTCAAATCCGCTTCGAGCCGTTTTTCTGCGCTTTCTTCCGGGATGCGGCGGCTCACGGTTTCCAAAAGCGCATCCGGTTTTGATGAATCGTCCCGCCGTATGCCTAAAAATCGTTCGGCACGGCTTCTTTCGCCGGCAATGACAAGGCACTGGGTGTTGTCTTGAGAAATGACGCGCTCAAATAGCTCAATGCCTTCATCTGTTTCTAACAGGCGCTGGCCGCTTGATTTCAGGTACATGCCCGTCGTCTCTTCACCGCCGACGGCCATTCCGCCGTTTTTCCAGACCGGCCAGTTTATGACAAAAGCGTTTCCGCTTTCTGATTGTTTGTTTTTATAGTTGGCATACGCCATTTGGAACCTGTTCGCGACCGCATAATCACAGCAGCCGAAATCTCCTAAAACAGCCGATGTGGATGAAAAGTAGCAGATGAAATCCGGCGTTTCGTTTTTCAGCCACTCGTCAAGAAACAGGCTTCCGTTTATTTTCGGTTCAAGCGTACTGCGGAAATTCCCGATTTCATTTTCAAAGACGGATGTTCTGCTTTCGATGCCCGCCGCATGAATGACGCCGTGAATGGCTCCGAATCGTTCTTTCGCGCGCTTGATGCAGTCGCCCATTCCGATCGGATCACAAACATCGGCTTCGGCGTAAAGAACACCCGCGCCGAGATTTTTCAGGTCTTTCATTTTTTCTTTCTTTTCTTCATTGATCGGCGACCGCCCCGTGAGAATGACATTTGCCTGGTAGTTCCGGGCGAGATGGCGGGCAAATAAGTAGCCGAGTCCTCCTAATCCGCCTGTAATGAGATATGTTCCGCCGGTTCTGATTCTGCTGTTTTCTTTCGTAAGTCCGGTTGGTTCGGTGTGATAGACGTATCGTTTTCCCTCTTCCAAGAAAACGGTTTGGTCTGTTTCAGCTTTCAGCTCGTCCCAAATGGTTCTCATCCAGTCCGTTATGGCCGCACCGGCTTTTCTGAAGTGGCCGGTAACACTTGTTTTCGGGAGAACAATGCCGAGCGAACGCTCAAAGCCGATCCATGATTCCAAGTAGCACCTTTCCAGACCGGATGCATATTCCCCCGCCAATAACAGCCTTTCCGGCTGCAGACCGGTCTCAGCCATTGCTTTGAGAATATGGACGATACATGAATAATCTTCGATGCAGCTTTTATCTTCAAGCGCCCATAAATACAAAATGGCAGAAGCTTCACCGTACTCTTTTTGAATATCCGCAAAAGCGTTCACATATGATTGCGGATCTTCCCGCACCACTTGGCAGCGGCCGGCGGACAGAGCCTCATACCGGTCTCCCTGAGCGATAAAAATAACGTCAATGTCATTGTCATACGATTTGATCACAGAGATGGCTTCCTGCTGCTTCTTCTGATCAGATAAGAAAGAAATCACCGTTTTGGCCTGCTTTTCTCCGGCAGCCGGCAGAGCCTGTTCTTTAAGAACTTCTCTAAAAGCCATTACTTCAAATTGTTCCGCCGGATCACTTTCATCAGCCGGCGCGTTAACGGGCGCTGCCTTGCTTTGTACAGGCTGCTGATGCCAGAAGCGTTCTTTCGCAAACGGATAAGCAGGCAGGCTGATGCGGGCCGGAGGACGGTCTCCGTATAATTTCGCCCAATCGATGTCCAATCCTTTTACCCAAAGCTCAAGCAGCTTAGAATATTTCCGTTTGCTGATCCAAGCGTCTATGATTGTTTCCAGATCATCATCCGCCGAAAATACGGCAAGCATCCGTTTGTTTTCTTCCGTGCCGTCACGGTGCAGTCCGGCGCTGTTTTGTCCGGCGATAAATCCATTCAGTTTTTCCTCAAGTTCATGAAGTGAATGGACGATAAAACCGAGACGCTCTTCCATCGGCACCCGGCCCGTCTGAAGAGTAAAGGCTATGCTCATAAGGTCGCTGCCGCTGTATCTTTTTTCACGGATGGCGTCTCTGAGCTGTTTTGCTTTTTCAGTGAGCCGTTCGCTGTTTTTCGCGGACAGGACGATGATGGCGGGCTGATCTGCCGGCATCTCATCAGGCTCTTTGTCTGCCGTATATTCTTCTATGACGAGGTGGGCGTTTGCTCCTCCCGCGCCGAAGCTGCTTAACCCCGCCCTTCTCGGAAGCTCTTTGCCGCCGATGACGGGACGTTTCCACTCACCGAGCTCCTGCTGAACGGCAAACGGCGTATACGCGAAATCAATATTCGGATTCAGCTGTTCCGCGTGCAGGGACGGCGCAATTTGGCGGTCTTTGAGCTGGAATAGTATTTTTGTCAGACCCGCAATGCCCGCGGCGCTTTCACAATGACCGATATTTGATTTTGCGGAGCCGATGGCGCAAAACTGTTTGTCTGTTGTATCCTCTTCAAATGCTTTCGTTAATCCGGCGATTTCAATCGGATCTCCTAATGCGGTCCCCGTACCGTGGGCTTCAATATAACTGACGGTGCGCGCCGGGACGTTTGCCCTTTCGAAAGCTTCTTTTATTAAGGCGGCCTGCGCATTCGGATTCGGAACGGTGTATCCGTTCGTTTTGCCTCCGCTGTTAATGGTGCTTCCTTTAATCACACCGTAAATGTGATCGTTGTCGGCAATCGCTCGGTCCAACGGCTTTAATACGACCGCTCCTACCCCTTCTCCGTCGACAAAACCATCCGCGCGGTCTCCGAACGATTTGCACGTGTCGCCTGCGGAAAGCATGTTCATGACTGACAGATTCATATAATGGATCGGGTCGGTCACTATGTTTACGCCCCCGGCAATCGCACATTCGCTTGAACCGCTGTATATGCTCTCAAGCGCCAGATGAATGGCCGTCAAAGAAGAAGAGCAGGCTGTATCAACGGCAATGCTCGGCCCTTGGAAATCAAAAAGGTAAGATACCCTGTTGGCAATGGACCAATAGCCGTAGCCTGTCGGGTAGTTTTTGTTCATCGCGCCGGCAAAAACACCGATTTTTCTGCTTTGGCACAGGTTGTCAGGCGTATAGCCGGCATCCTCGATACTCGCATACACCGTTTCTAAAAATAATCGCTCCTGCGGGTCCATTCGCTCCGCTTCCAAAGGAGAAATCTGAAAGAACAGCGGATCAAACTTGTCCATATCCTCAATGAAGCCGCCCCATTTCGTATAAATAGAGCCTTCTTTACCTTTCTCTTCATCGTAGTAATCCTGCCAGTTCCAGCGTTCCCGCGGGATTTCTTCTATGCAGTTTTTTCCTTTTTTAATATTAGCCCAAAGCTCAGCCGCTGTTTTTGCCTGCGGGTAGCGTCCTGAAACACCGATGATGGCCACGTCGCGAACCGAACTTTGCCGGACGGTCTCTTTGGCTGCCCGTTTTTCCCTCCGCCGCCAGTCAGTGCGAAGCGGCTTAGCAGGCTGTACAGCCTGCGGTTCTAGTGATGCCTTCCGTTCTTCCTGAACAGGCGTTTGTCCCGTCAGTTTGATCATCGCGTCTTTTTTCGTCTTGATTAAGTGAGCGACGAGCGCCTCAATCGTCTGATATTCAAAAAATAAAGTGCTGCTGACTTGGTCCAATACATTTCGTAACGCGTTTGTCAGCTGTACGACGACGATAGAATCAATTCCGTATTTTTCAAGCGGCGCTTTCGGAT
This sequence comes from Bacillus sp. GZB, assembly GCF_001975995.1. Lineage (NCBI taxonomy): Bacteria > Bacillati > Bacillota > Bacilli > Caryophanales > Bacillaceae > Bacillus > Bacillus sp. GZB. The sequence goes on along the minus strand of NZ_MTQG01000010.1, from coordinate 982,361 downwards.
CAATTTGAGCCGGCGGAATTTTTAATGTTTCTCCGATTAACGTTTTCAAGTACTCGGTGCTTTTTTCTGTTAAAGACGTGTCGCCTTTTTGCACCGTTGTTTGCGCCTGAAGTTCCGGCGCATGTACTGCTTTTGGCGGAGCGGTCCGTTTTCCGGCCCCTGCTTTAAGCGTTTTTTGGCGAACAATGCCGTTGCTTTTTGCCGCTATAATCTGATGGCTTAATTCATGTGCCGCTTCTGCCGGGAAGAAGACAGAATGCCAGCCTTCACTTTCTAACACGCGTTTCCAGCTTTCCGGATACAAGCCCGGGCACCCCGGAATACGAAGGGCAGAATCTTCATGCAGCCACCAGCCTTCAAGCAGTCCGAAAGTAATATGCGGGAACAGGCTGTTTCCCGCCATTTCATTTAAGAGCAGCAAACCGTTGTCTTTTAAAACGGCTTTGGCGTTTCTCAGCGTCTGGCGGATGTCTTTCGTCGCGTGGAGCACATTGGCCGCAACGACGATGTCGTATGCGCCCGGCTCTATGTCCTGGCCGGCAAGCGGCGCTTCTGCGTTAAAAAGCTTATACGTCAGATAAGGATTCCGTTTGCCGTATTCCGTCTCCGCATGCACGAGAAAAGCTTTCGATACATCGGTGTAACAGTATTCTTTTATATGGTTTTGATACGGCCTAAGCTTTTCAAATATGCCTGCGCTTGTGCCGCCTGTGCCCGCTCCGATTTCCAGTATGCGGATCTCGGCTTTTGAATGTTTGCTGATGTTTTCTTTCACATAAGCCGTTAATGTATCTGACAGGGCGCTGTTAAAGTAATCCGCGACTTGATTGTGCTTATAAATTCCTTCAACAAGTTCCATTGAAGAGTGCGGGAACATGATGTCTGTCGCCGGCACGTCTTCGCGCAGAATGTCCGGCAGTGCTTTAAGCATCGTCTCGGCTAAAACAGTCATCGCTTTTGTATCGGCGTTATTGAGCCATTCCTCTTTTTCCCGCTCCCATTTTTGCCATAGCGCGGCGGTTGTGTTTTCGGCTCGCGCCGACAGTTTATATGAATCCGCATTCCCTTCCAGATAGCCATGTTCCAGAAGGAAAGCGATCGTTTGATTGAGCCATTTTTTAAAGTATTCATGTTCGGGCTCATACGCTTTAAGGCTTTGCGGCGTCAGCAAGTCTGCTTCTTTAAGCTGGGCGATCAACAGCTGATACAGAAAATCATCAAGCTCCTGATGTTCAGCCTCTCTAACAAGACGTGCGCCGGGCGGAGCGACCTTCGGCTGTTGTGAAAAGACAAGCGGCTGAGGCGGATAAACGGAAATCTTTTCTCTTTCATTCATCCCTTCGACTGCGACCGGTTTTGTCGTATGAATGAAAGCCGCCTGATCAACCGGCAGCGTCATAAGGGTTTCAAGCGCCTCCATTGCAGCGTCCGGTTCGATTAATCCCAATCCGATCTGATCCATCAGCTGAATAAAGTCGCCGTCTTCAGCCGCTTCGCTGTTGCCCCAATAGCCCCAATTCATCACTTTGACCGGACAATTCCATGTCTGATCAAGTTCTTTCGCAAATGCGTCACTGAAAGCGCATCCTGCGGCATAATGGCTTTGTTTCACGTTATGGATAAATGCCACAAGCGAGGAGAAGAAGAGCGCAAAGTCAAGCGGCTCCCGTCCAAATACCTCCGCCATGGACACACTTACATCGGCTTTTGCCCGCAGCACCGATTTGAACTCTTCTGTCTTCATATTATTTAAGCTTTGCTCAGACAGATCCATTGCCGAGTGGATGATTCCGTTCATTTTTGTGTGGCGCTCTTTTATGAACTGATAAGCCCTCTCTAAGGAAGCACTGTCGGCGGCATCGGCGGAAACATATTCAGGCGCCGGGCCGAATGCGCTGAGCCGGTCGAGTTTCGCCTGTATGGAATCATTCAGTGTGCTTCTTCCGATCCAAATGATGCGTGCTTTGTAGCGGCGGATCATGTATTCACTCCATGCCTCGCCAAGATACCCCGCGCCTCCGATCACGGCATAAACCCCGCCTGTTTGGTACAGCGTGCCGTTTTTCGGCATATTGTCAAGCGGTATCAGCTGCCGCTCAAACAGCTGCTGATTGCGGTACGCCCAAATTTGACCGTTTTTCCCGGCAGAAAGACTGAGCGCCTCTTCGATCGGCCAGCTGCCGTCCGTTTCTGTGTCAATCATGCGGATATGCCAGTGCGGATATTCTTTCGCCATTGTTCCGGCAAGTCCGCTGACTGCGGCTTGTGACGGGTCGGCGCTGTCTTGATCCGAAAACGGCTGGGCATTTGCTGTGACGATGCACCAGTCCAAACGTTTTTCTCCGTACCCTAAGGCAAGTAATGCTTTCATCAGCTTGAACACATGAAGAACGTTTCTTTCCTGTTCTTTGAGGCTGTCCGCACTCTCAGCCTGCGGAGCAAGCCAAATGATTTGCTCCAGTTCTTTTTGTCCTTCAAGCATGTGCGTAAGAGATGTGATATCATCCGTACCTCTGATCGGATAATAGGAAGCGTTCGGCAGGTGTTCTTTTATGCGCGTATGTCTCGAATCCGTTCCGCCGAATACTGCCGTCTGCTTATCCACCGCTGCTTCCCCGGCTTTTTCAAGCGCAACAGGCTCCCAAGCCGGAATCAGCATTGTATGGCCGACAGGCGCCTCCGAGGTTTCTCCGCCCGCTGTTTGGCCTGTGTCAAGCGCCCGGACGGACGCGCCTTTCATCCGGACATAAACTGTACCGGCATCATCGCACATATCAATGTCAAATTTTCTTACGTTGTCATCTGCTTTGCTGCCTTCTGTGTACCGGATATATGACCAGATATGTTCAGGACACGGCCCGAACACTTCCACTTCCTGCATCGCAAACGGCAAAGAAAGCTCGTGGCTGTCTGCATCGTCATGTATCGATCGGACAAGCAGACCGACGGATGCGTGAAAAGCGGCGTCCATCATACTCGGGTGAAGCGTATACTGTTCTTTTTTGTCATGTACAGCTGCTGGGAGTGAAATACGGGCCAATAATCGGTCTTCTCCGATCAGCAATTGCTGTACGCCCCTGTATGCCTCTCCGTAATCCAGACCGATCTTCTCAAAAGCACCGTAACATTCTTCCGCAGTCACAATTCCTAAATTGCAGGAAGTTTTGACAGACTCGATATCAATCTGGGCGCTTCCCGGTTCGGTAATGACCGCTTCACCCTGGCTGTGAATAACCGGATCTTCGCCGTTTTCTGCCTCACTGTATATTTCATAGGTAATCTCACCATTATCTTCTGGGTAAAGGGCAATATGTATTTCCTTCGGTTTGTCTTCAATCATGACCGGCCGGACCCAAACAACCTGCCTGAGTGTGACGCTATGGTCTTTTTCCGTCACGGCAGCAGCCTTTTTGACCGCCTCTGCGGCCATTTCCAAATAGGCGACGCCCGGCAGTATTTTTTGTCCGTTGACGACATGGTCAGATAGGAAAAATTCATCTCCCGTAAAAAGAGACGTGAAGCGCTGCTGCGAAAAATCTGACGTATTTTCTTGTAAAAGCGGATGCAGCACTGTGCCTGACGGGCTTTTCTCCTGTTTTTTCTGCTTCGGAATCCAATAGCGTTCTTTTGCAAACGGATAAGTCGGAACGCTTGTTTTACGCGGTTTATCCGAACCGTACAGCTTATTCCAATCTACTGTTTTCCCTTCTGCCCATACCTCGGCAAGCCGTATCGGATCATCCGTCTCAGGAGCGGCTTCGCTCATCTCCGGCAGCTCAGCTTGTCCGCGCCATAAACCGGGGATGTTTTCGTTTCCTTTTACGAAATCATTCAGCTTTTGCTTCAAGTCGCGGATGTCATTTACAAGGAAGACAGCTCTCTCCTCCATTGCTTGACGTCCTGTCTGAATTGTATAAGCCAGTTCAGACAGCACCGTCTTTTCTGAAAGCGATCGGGCTAGTTTTTCCGCATAGGCCAGAAGCCTGTCTTTATTTCTTGCTGACAGCGGGATGAGTTTTGCTGCATCGTTCTCAGGTGCAGGCGCTTTTTGTTCAGGCTGAATGTATTCTTCTAAAATGATATGGGCATTCGAACCTGATGCACCGAAGGAACTGAGCCCGGCCCTGCGCGGATAATGTGTGACTTTACCGTTTTCTTCAGCTGACGGTTGCTTCCACGGAGCAGTCTGCTGCTGTACGTAAAAAGGAGATTCCTCAAATTTCAGGTAAGGATTTAATTCCGCAGAATGCAGTGATTTGACAAGCGTTTTGTGATGAAGCTGCAACGCCGCTTTTGTTAACCCGCTGATCCCCGCCGCTGATTCTGCGTGACCGATATTTGATTTGACCGAACCGATGGAACAAAATTGCTGATCCTGCGTCCCTTGGCTGAACGCTTTTGACAGACCTTCAATTTCAATCGGGTCTCCTAACGAAGTACCTGTGCCATGGGCTTCCACATAACTGACGGTCCGCGGGCTGATACCTGCTTTTTTCAGACAGGCCTTAATGACTTCTGCCTGTGCAGCAGGATTCGGGACGGTAATTCCGCTTACTTTCCCGACGTGGTTAACGGCGCTTCCTTTAATGACCGCGTAAATGCGGTCGCCGTCTTGTTCGGCTTTTTCCAGCGGCTTCAGCAATACCGCACCGACTCCTTCTCCGGAAACGTAGCCGTCCCCGCCCTCGCCGAATGTACGGCAGCGGCCGTCACTTGAGTGCATGCCCACGCTTCCGTAGCTGAGATATTTCGCCGGGTGCAGTGACAAGTTCACCCCTCCCGCAAGCGCGGCCTCACATTCGCCGCGGCGGATGCTCTCAATGGCCAGATGGACGGCGGTCAATGATGAGGAACAAACGGTATCCACCGCGATGCTCGGCCCGTGGAAGTCACAATAATAGGACACTCTGTTGGCGATCTGCGCATAATTCAGTGAAACCGGAAACGGATCAGTCTCAGATAATTGTTCTGCGCCGATTAAGGAATAATCTTTATGCATCACCCCTGCAAATACGCCGATCGGATGCTGTTTCTCCCCTTTATTTCCCAGCGTTTCAGGCGTATACCCCGCATCTTCAATCGTTTCCCAGCATGTTTCTAAAAACAGGCGCTCCTGCGGGTCCATCGTTTCCGCCTCACGCGGTGAGATTCTGAAAAACTGCGGATCGAAGCAGTCGGCATCTTCAATGAAACCGCCCCATTTTGATACTGTTTTTCCTGACGGGGACGTTACGTTTTTATATGTTTTCCAATCCCATCGGGACTTCGGAACTTCAGTGATGCAATCCGTGCCTGCCTTCAGGTTTTCCCAAAACTCCGCCACACTTTTCGCTTTCGGATAGCGGCCGGCCATTCCGATAATCGCGATGTCTCCGGTGTTTTTATGATGTTCTGGCGCGTCCGGCGCTTCAGCTTCAGACCGTGATGGTTCGGCTGCACGTTCCGCACATTCAAATGAAACGGTCTTTTTCAGATAGGCTGCGAGTTCTTTTATATTTGTATATTCAAAGAGAAGAGTGGGCGCGAGGTCCGCACCCGTCTTTTTATTGATATCCTGTACAATCTCAAGCAAAGAAGATGAATCCAGCCCAAGCTCATAGTAGCCTGCAAGAACGTCCAGCGTCTCCCAAGGCTGCCCAAGCTTATCAGCCAAAAGCTTCTTTAAAAACAGAATGATGTCTTTTTCATCTGCGCTTTCCGGCTCAGTTGCAGCCTGTTGATTCTGTTCGGCTGTATTCTCGTCTTCTTCGAACCGAACCGCTTTTCCCGTAATGTTTTTAAGCTCCGCCACCTTTTGTCCGGATCGGCTGAAGTACTCGATCGTCATCGTTGTGAGTTCTTTTTCCTGACGGACGCCGGAAGCGGCGATACGCGCCGTGCACTCAGATTGCAGCCTGTCGGCGGCCGTGAACGATTCATAATATAAAGGCAGATGAAGCCGGTTTGTTTCAGAAAGCAAACCGCTCGCCCCGATTCCGCTCGCATCCAAAAGTGCCGGATGGAATAAAAAGAAATCTTTTCCTTCTTCGCAAGAAAGCTCAGCCAGCATTCCGCCTTCTGTTTCGTACAATCGTCCGTTCGATTTCATCATGCCGGAATGAACCAAGTCATGATCCAGGCATCGGTTATACATGTCATCAAGATTCAGAGATCTGCCTGACTGCTTCACATCGCCGAAATCAATGGTTTCGTCAAATGTCACAGCGTCTCTTTTCACCATTTCAGCTGTCGCATATTGTATATTGTCTGACAGCTCGTCACCTTGCTGTTTCTGCCCTGAAAGGGAGATGAGCCACTTTCCATCTCCGCTATCAGAACATTGAATGGTCAGAATGATTGCAGCCGTTTCACTGACGGTTAAAGGCTGATAAATCGTAACGTGCTTCAATTCGAGCTCATTGTATACATAACCGTGTTCCTGAAAAACCTGATAAATCAAATCGATATAAGCAAGACCGGGCAATACCGCTTCACCAAAGACCTTATGGCCCTTCATGATGGGATGATCCAGTGAGATATTGATTTTTTCCGATATCATTCCTTCCCACTCCTCTCTCATTTAAATGCTTTCCAAAACATTTTTTTCGCAGGAAGCTCTTGTTTCTCCGCTAGTACGTCAGGTTCTTTTACCAGAGCCTTACGTCTTAATGACGGTACCGGCAGCGGCTTTCTTTTCATTCGGGTATCTTTTTCTTCCCAAGCTTCCAGAATGACGTGGGCGTTCGTTCCGCCGTCGGCAAAGCAGTTGATGGCTGCTGACGGTCTGGATGCATCCCATTCGCCGGCTGTTTTATGAAAATGAAAATCTGTCTTTGTTATATCAAAATGCGGCATCGGTTCATCTCCTGAGAGGAACGGAACCGTTTGTTTATGCTTCAGCATTAATACGACTTTAATGAAGCTTGCGATGCCTTCTGCGCAAAGCGGATGCCCGATGTTCGGCTTAATTGACCCGATGCCGAGCGGAACATGCTGGCCAGAGCGGTATACGGATTGAATCGCCTTCAGCTCAAGCAAATCAGTTACAGCGGAACCCGATCCGTTTGCTTCGATATAACTGATGTCTTCCGGCTTTTTGCCGCTTTTGAAAAGCGCGCTTTGCATGACATCTTTTTGCGCCTGCATATTAGGAGCTGACGGGCCTGCCGTTCTGCCGTCATTGTTCATGGCGGCGGCCTTAATGACCGCGTGTATCGTGTCGCCGTCTTTTTGCGCCTGGCTTACTGTTTTTAACAGCACCATGCCGACGCCTTCACCGAGGACAACTCCGCCTGAACGCTTGTCAAATACGTGAAATGCCGGCTTTTCGTTTAACAGCCCGCGCTCTTGGAACATCCGGTGCGCCGCATCCGTGTTCAGCAGGCTGACACCGCCAACTACCGCCGCTTTGATATCGCCGCTCCTCAGTGCCTGAACGGCCATGTTCATTCCTGTCAAAGCCGATGAACAAGCCGTATCAAGCACGATGCTCGGCCCGCGCAGATCAAAAAATTGCGAAACGTTTGCCGCTAAATAATTCTGCCCGCCCGCAACGATCGGGTTGCGGGTATTCGCAAGAATTTCAGGATCAGGCTGATGCTGGCTGCGGCCTCCGATATACACACCGGCCTCTATACCCTTGATTTCTTCACGGGAATAGCCGGCATGGCACCAAAGTTTCAAGCTCTCTTCCAACACCGCCAATGCCTGAGGGTCCATCGCTTTCGCGTCGTTTTCCGGAATGAAAAAGAATTCGGAATCAAAGTGATCCATATTGTCAATCAATCCCGCAACGTATTGATTTGCATATCCGAAACGTTCCGCCGGGACGAAGCCGATTGCGGACCTGCCGCTTCTCAGCAAGTCCCAATATTGTTCTAACGATTCCGCTCCCGGAAAACGGCAGCTCATTCCGACGACGGCAATGTCTTCAGTTACGGCATCACGCTTTTGTTCAGTGTGAACCGTTTGTACGGCAGCCGGAACCAAGATTTGTGTATCAGGCTCCTCCCTTTCTGCAAGCAGCGGCTGCCCATTGGATACAAGCCATTCGGCAAACGCGTCAATCGTCGGATGTTCATATAAAACAGACGGATCTAAGTCCTCTTTGAGCGCTTGATTCATTTGCTGTAAAAGCTGCGCTAAAATGATCGAATCAACCCCGTAATCCTGAAACGGTTCGTCTGTTTCCAGTTCTTCCGGAGCGATTTTCAGCTCATCGGAAAACAGTTTCACAAGCCACGCCTTCGTATCAAGAAGCAGTTCTCTGTCTGAATGTTTTTCAGCGGCTTTGCCGTTTACTACGGCTTTTTGTGTTTTCTCTTGACAGAGCAGCCTGTCAGGATGCCATTCGCTCCGATCAATGATAGCCGGCAGAACGGACGGGCGGATGTTTTCAGATAAAATGCGGTCCAGCAAGTCAAGTCCTTCCGCGTTGGACAGTCCCAGCAGCCCGGTCTGCTTCAGGCTTTCTGTGCGGACTTCACCCAATCCGGTTTCCTTCCAGTTCGGCCATTGAATGCTGACTAACGGATATTGATGCTGATGAGCCGCCGCGAAATAATCCATGTACGCATTTGCCATCGCATAATCCGACTGTCCCGCCGCGAGCGCCGGAACGACTGCAGATACTGAAGAAAATAAGACAAAAAATTTCAAAGGATCATTTGTGAAAAGGCTGCTTAATGTTTGAAGCCCGGCGACTTTCGGTTCCAGCACTTCTTGTATATCGTCGGCAGTCTTTCTGATAAACGCCGGATTTACTGAATTAACCGATCCCGCACAGTGAATGACGCCGCCTATCGGTCCCATCGTGCGCCGGATCGTTTCAATTTCCGCTGCCGCCGCATCATGATCAGACAATTTCAGACTGATCACCGCCACCTGCACTCCTTTTGCTTCAAGCTCTTCAATCGCCCGTATCTTCTCTTTCAGCCTCGTATTAACGGCTGACCGTTCATCGCGGGGAGGAATCGGCTCCCTGCCTGTCAGCACTACTTTTTTCACGCCGTGTTTTTCTGTGAAATGGCGGGCGCATAAGAGACCCAGTCCCCTCGTGCCTCCGGTAATGAAAAGCACATGGTCTTCAGGAAACGGTGCGGGCTTATGTTCTGCTCGCTTCCCGCTTGGAATCTCCCTGAATAAAGCACGGTATCTCTGTCCGTTTCGGCGGCAGATTTCCGGTTCTGTGCTGTCCGCCGCAAATTCATCTGCAATCTGTTTGGCAAGCGTCTGCTGATCCGTATCTGTATCGGCATCCATGTGTCTGGACGTCACGTTTTGATACTCATTTTGAAGCATTCTGTACAGGCCGCTTTTTGCCGCTCCTGCAAGATGAATCGTTTTCTGCTGAAATGGCTCCAAGCCTTTTGTTACATATAGCAGCGTCAGCGGCCGCGCCTGCCGGCGGCTTGTATCAATCAGAGTCTGGAGCCGGCTGATCCCTTCCAGTGAAGGGTCTTCGTCTCCGCATCCCGTCAGATCGATTGCGCCATCTATGTGATTCCAATCGCTAGCTGCAGTGTCAGCCGAATCGACCGGGAGAATGAATGAGTCAGCGAAATGCTTTGCAGTCTCTTCGGCTAGCTCCGCTGTTCTTCCATCAGCCAGAATCATGACCGTCCTGCCGCTTTTCTCACCGGCCGAATCGATCTCACACGGAACCCATTGCTTTTCTAAAAGCACAGCCTCGCGCCGGTCTTCTGTTTCCTGCGGTATGACTTTCGGCTCAGGCAGCCAGTACGGCTCCTTCGCAAACGGATAAGCCGGCAGACTGATTCTGCGGGGTTTTTCGCCTTGATAGAGTCTGTCCCAGTCCATCTGGAGCCCTTTGGCCCACAATTCTGCTATTTTGGCGTATTTTTTCTTATCGAACCATGACCTCACAAGCTGCTTCAGGTCATCGTCCGTTTCAAATGCTTTGATTTCTTTTTTAGCCGTTTTGATATGGGCTTGATATATCCCTTCACCCGTATTTCCGTTTACAAAATCGGTTAAACGGCTGACCAGTTCTTCTCTCGAACCGGCTGTAACCGCAAGACGGTAATCCATCGCATCACGCCCGGTTTGAAGCGTGTACGCCATATCTGAAAGATTGATATTCTGATTGGCTTTTGCAAATTCGATCACAGACTCGGCATAGGTTTTTACCTGAGGCGCTTTTTTCGCCGACAGCACAAAAATGTTTGTCTCATCAGGCTTACGGCTTCCCCGGTCTTTCGGCTGATACTCTTCGATAACGAGATGAGCGTTTGTGCCGCTGTAGCCGAATGAGCTGACACAGGCCCGCCGCGGTGCTCCGCCTGTTTCCCAAGGTTTGAGTTCGGTATTGACAAATAAAGGCGAGTCATCGAAATCAAAATGTTCATTCGGCGTGCTGAAATGAAGGGTCGGCACAAGCTGCTGATGCTTCATCGACAGCAGAACCTTCTGGACGCTTGCTACACCTGCCGCCGCCGACGTATGCCCAATATTCGATTTAACCGAACCGATGGCGCAAAATTGTTTGCGATCCGTTTTTTCCTTAAATACAGAAGACAGGGCTTCTAGTTCAATCGGATCCCCCTGCTTTGTGCCGGTGCCGTGCATTTCCGCATAGGTGATGCTCTCAGGGTGGATGTTGTGCGCTTCATACACTTGACGCTCTAAATCCATTTGGCTTTTCGCGCTTGGTGCGGTAATGCCGTTGGTTTTTCCGTCCTGGTTAATTCCAGATCCGATAATGACTCCGTAAATATGGTCTTGATCGGCTTCCGCATCTTTCAGCCTCTTCAAAACGAGCGCCCCCGCGCCTTCGCCGGGCACAAATCCGTTCGCACTGTTATCAAATGCTTTACATTGGCCGTCAGGAGACAGCATTCCGGCTTCACACATGCTGATGTATGATTCAGGCGTTAAATACAAGGTGACACCGCCGACAAGCGCCATGTCAATTTCATGATTCAACAGCGCCTGACGCGCCAAATGAGTCCCGACGAGAGATGAAGAGCATGCCGTATCAATCGGAATGGCCGGCCCTTTCAAATTGAGATAATAAGGCAGGCGGGCCGCCGCGATGCTGAAACTGTTGCCCGTCGCGCTTCCTCCTGTCTGATGTTTGTTTAACATCATGCCATATTCATTGTTCATAATCCCCAAATAAACGCCGCAATTTTTCCCGTTTAATTCTTTTGAGCTGTAGCCCGCATCTTCAAAGGCTTTAAAACCTTCCTGTAAAAATATCCGGTGCTGCGGGTCCATAAGTTCCGCTTCAGACGGAGATATATTAAAGAACAGCGGATCAAACTCTTCAATACCGTCAAGCATACCGACTGATCTGCAGTATACTTTGCCCTTCTTGTTTAAGGCCGGATCATAGTATTTGTTTACATCCCAGCGGGAAAGCGGGATGTCGCGAATGGCGTTTTTCGCACGGGCTAAGTTGTCCCAATACGTCTTTAGGTCCGGCGCATCCGGGTACTTGCCCGACATGCCGACGATGGCTATCGCGTCCGCTATCTCATCTTTAGGCTCCCGTTTGGCCTGCACCGGTTCAGGTTCCTTTTGAACCGTTAATCTCTCAGGCTCGGCAGGTGTTTTCTCCTGCAGGGCATGTTGCTGCGTAAGCGGCTTTGGACGTACGGGAACCGCCTGTTTTTTTCTGCCGCGGACGGACGGCTGCGTACGCAGAAAATCGGCAAATTGGCGGATTGTCGGATAATCATACACTTTCGTTACGTTACAGTCCGTGCCGTACCGTTTATTGACGGCCTTTATCCATTCAAGACCGGTAATCGAATCCATACCCAAGTCAATAAAGGCCTCATCAATATCTACTTCATGCCGCTCCATGTACAATACATCAGCCAGTGCTTTTGATAACTCGTCATGCACCGCTTCAATCGGTTCTTCCGGTTCGGCGGAAGCTGCCGTTTCAGACATCGCCTCCAGAATATCCGCTTCTGCTTGGATTACCTGCTGTTTATAAGTGTTTAAAGGCTGCAGCATGATGTTTGACGGTTTTTTCACGGCCTCTGTTTTCTGCGGTTCGGTTGCTTCCTCAAGGATCGGTTCTGTTCCGAGCTCTTTTTGCAAGAAGGCCGCAAACTGGCGGATTGTCGGATAATCATATACTTTCGTCACCGTAAGAGACGTGCCGTACGTTTTATTAACGGCCTTTATCCATTCAAGACCGGTAATTGAATCCATGCCGATATCAATAAATGTGTCGTCTGCGTCGATATCGTCGGCATCCATATATAAAACGTCTGCCAAACTTTCGGTCAATACGGCACTTACTTTTTCAGCGGAAACCGCCGGACGGGAAACAGACTGTACGGTTCTTTTCGGTTTCGCGCCGCTCAAAGGCTGCAATGAAATGTTTGACGGTTTTTCTTTGGCAGTCTCCTCGTGAAGAGTTGTTACTTCAATGACCGGTTCCGGGACGGCCGCCGGTGCGATCGGCGCAGACTGTGTGTCGGCCGGTTTTTTGACAGCTGCATCTGCTGATATGTCGATCCAATAACGGTCTTTTGCAAACGGGTAGGCCGGGAGACTGATTTTTTGCGGTCTGCCCATTTGATACAGCTTATCCCAATTCAGCGGAAGACCCTTCACCCAAAGCTCTAATACCTTTGCGGCTTTGCCTTTTTCAAGCCATGCCTCAATGGTTTTTTCCATGTCCTCATCAGCCGCAAACAGCGCCATCGTGTCTTTATTCTGTTTGACTTGTCCGCGGTAGAGCTGGTCAATTGACTCCTTGCCGCCCGTAAATTCGTCAAGCTTCTCTTCAAGCTCGCGCAAATTGCTGACAATCATTCCGAGACGCTCTTCCATCGGTTCACGGCCGATTTGAAGCGTATATGCGATCCGGCTCAGATCCGCTTCCCGGTAACGCCCGCTCCGCAGCGCATCAAGAAGACGTTCCGCCCGTTTTTGAAGCCGTTGCTCATTTTTCGCGGAAAGGACGATCATCGACGGATGAGGCGCGGCAAAAGCCGTCTCCTTATCCTCATCAGCGGAATATTCTTCGATGACGATATGAGCGTTGACGCCGCCGGCTCCGAATGAGGAAAGTCCCGCGGTTCTCGGCAATTCCTTATCATTTATGACCGGTCTTTTCCACTCTTCAAGCGTCTGCTGCACTTTAAACGGCGTACTCGGAAAATCAATATTCGGGTTAAGCGTCCGGGAATGCAGTGACGGCGCAAGCTTCTTGTATTTCATTTGCAGCAGCACCTTCGTCAGCCCCGCGATGCCCGCCGCGCTTTCACAGTGCCCGATATTGGATTTCGCTGAGCCGATAGAGCAAAACTGTTTATCTTGTGTTTGTTCTGAGAAGACTTTTGTCAGACCCGTGATTTCAATCGGATCGCCGAGTGAAGTCCCGGTGCCGTGGGCTTCGATGTAGCTGACCGCCCTCGGATCGGTTCCCGCGTCTTTTAACGCCTGTTTGATCACCGCGGCTTGGGCGTTCGGATTCGGTACGGAATACCCGTTTGTTTTTCCATCATGGTTCACGGCCGTTCCTTTGATCAGGCCGTAAATATGATCACCGTCCGCTTTTGCTTTAGAAAGCGGCTTAAGGAGTACGGCGCCCACTCCTTCACCGGGCACATAACCGTCTCCGCCTTCTCCGAAACTTTCACATCTGCCTTTGCTTGATAAAAATCTGTTCTGACCGAGCATCAAATATTTATTCGGATGAACGGATACATTGACGCCCCCGGCAAATGCTGCTTCGCATTCCCCGTTCCGCAAGCTTTGGCATGCCAGATGAATGGCTGTCAAAGAAGAAGAGCACATCGTATCCAGAGCCATGCTCGGACCGTTAAAACCGAATACATAGGAAGCCCTGTTCGCAATTGATGACGGATTTCCGGTCAGCGCAAGCGATTTTCCGCGCGCCTGTTCTTCGGCTCCGTAAAGCTGATATTCCTCATACATGACGCCGACGTAAACACCGACATTGGCGCCAAGCAAATCACCCGATTTTTCCGTGAGCTTTTTGCGCGTGTAACCGGCATCTTCCATCGTTTCGTAGACACATTGCAGGAATAACCGCTCCTGCGGGTCCATCAATTTTGCATCCCGGGGTGAAATAGAGAAGAATTGCGGATCAAATTTGTCCACGTCTTTCAAAAATCCTCCCCATTTTCCGTACGTCTTGCCTTCTTTATCTTTATCAGCGTCGTAATAAAGACTGTGATCCCAGCGATCGTTTGGAATTTCGGTTATGCAGTCAGTGCCTTCACTCAAGTTCTTCCAAAATTCCTGAAGGTTTTCGGCCTGCGGATATCGTCCTGACATACCGATAATCGCGATATCTTCACGCTCCGTCAGCTGCTGATTTTTCCGCGTGTCTGGACGGACTTGCGCAAAGCCTTTTTTGCCTTCATTCCGTTTGGAAACGGGCTTTACTTTCGCTTTCTCAGACAGCGCCGGTTTGGCTGCAGGGGTTTCTTCTGTTTTCATCCCGGTCACTTCCAGCAGCGTGTCCCGGTGTGCTTTCATAAAATACTGCGCCAGCGATTCGATATTCTGATATTCGAAAAACAAAGTTTTTGATAATGAACCGAAGCTCTTTTCCAGCCGGCCCGTCAAATGCATAATCATAATCGAATCAATACCGTAATCTTCCATAGGCGCCTTGGCGTCAATTTTGCCGACAGGAAGTTTGGTCACTTCCGAAAGCACTTGTTTCAAGAAATGCTCCGTTTTTTCTGCAAGCATGTTCTCTCCGCCTGCTGTAAGACCTGCCGTTTCTTCCGTTTCGCTGCCCTTATTCGGCTGATCATCCGCTGATTTTTTCAGAAACGCCCGGATTTTTGCGGCGTAGCCTTCCGTCACCATGACTTGGGATGTGTTTGCCGCCCACCCGCGGTACAAAGCATGAATGCCGTTTTCTGTTTGCATAGGGACCATGCCGCTTTCTTTTGTCAGCATGGCTTCCGTTTCAGCATCAACCGTCATGCCGCCGTCTTTCCAAAGCGGCCAGCAAATTGAAAGGGTGTGTCCATAGCGTTCATTTCGGGCTTTTTTACGGTTTCTTTTTTCACTGAAGGCGTTCATAAACGCATTGGCCATCGCATAATCAGCCTGGCCCGCGCTTCCGGCGCTTCCGGCTCCAGAAGAGAAAAGAATCAGAAAATCAAGCTCAATGTCCTTTGCCGCTTCATCAAGATGAACCAGTCCGGAGACTTTCGGCGCCAGTACATCACGGATTTCATCCTTGTGCTTTTTCAGAATATAGTTGTCTTTTATCGTTCCGGCGCTGTGAATGATACCGTTTAATCCGCCGTACTGCCGGCAAATGTCCGCTGTGAGCGATTGAACTTCTTGTTTTTCCGTTATGTCCGTTTGTTTGTACACGGCTTGCGCGCCGAGATCGGACAGTTCTTGAAGCTGGGCTTTTTTACGGTTATCCAACAGAGAACGCCCCGTTAAAATAAGAACGGCGTCTTTTGCATGCCGGGCGATTTCTTTGGCGAACAAAAATCCGAGACCGCCTGCACCGCCTGTGATCAGATAAACACCTTTATCCTTCCACGGCTTTTCGGCGCCGAACTGTTCAAGCCCTGTTTCCTGCCATTGTGCCGTATAGCGCCTGCCGTTTTCATAGCGAATATGCTTGTCATCAGGATGAGCGCTGCATTCTTTTACATATCGTGACAGCGTGTCTGCCTTGACGTCCGGCTCCAATTCAATCAGCTGGCCGGTCAGGTTCGGGTTTTCAAGCGCCGCTGTTTTCAAAAGCCCCGTTAAGCCGCAAAGGAGCTGCGTATCCGCTTCTTGAGGCACGACAATCTGAATGAGCTCGCGCCCGCCGGAATTTGAAGCGAGGATTTTCTTCACTTCTTCGAACGCTTGAAGCGCACAAGCCTCAAACCGTTCGTCTTCACTCTTATGCTGATCACGGAGCACATGACAGCTGAAGTCTGTCTGTATGCTGTTCATTTGATCCGTAAACCGGTCAGATATCATCACGTGACGGGCTTTGAAATGGATCGGCGCTTTTTCATGTACAGCGGCCTTCTCTTCCCATACGTGTTCAAAATATAGTGTATCTGTTTTATCCGTTTCAATTTCCCGTGCGGAATAACCAGTCATTTTCACACATACATTGCCTTGTTCGTCACATACATCAATATCCAGCTTCTGCACGGCATCTTCAGGCTTGCTTTCACCGCTGTACGCAATGGATACCCACATATCGCTTTTACAGCTTTTCAACACATCAATCTGTTCGAGAGCAAACGGCAGCATCGGGCGTATGTCAGTCCCGTCTCTGTCAAGCATTAACCCGATTGTCGCGTGGAAGGCTGCATCCAAAAGGCTCGGATGGAGGACAAACTGATCTTTTGTATGAGAAATAGATGACGGGAGTGAGAGCTTTGCGAGCACTTTGCTGTCTTTTGCATAGATTTCCGTGACCGCTTTGTGAGCATCCCCGTATTCAATCCCCATCTGTTTGTATGCCTGATAGCAAGCGTCAGGTGTGATCAGACGGCGTGACTCTCTTAATTTGTCAATCTCGATTTTGGCCGGTTCGCCCGCTCGGACAAACGCCGCGCTTCCTTGCGCATAGAGAACGGACTCTTGTTCCGAGGAAGCCGATTCACTGTAAACCGTAAATCCCATCTCCCCATTTTCTTCGTCATAAAGACGGAGATACAGTTCTGCGGACTCATCCGCCGCTGTAAACGGACGTATCCATACGACATGTTTCAGACGGACTGTTCCTTCTTCCTTCGTTTCTGCCGCGTGTTCAACAGCCGCCCTAACCATTTCCAGATAAGCCGCGCCCGGTAACGTCCGCTCGTTTTTGACGACGTGATCTTTCAGGTAAAATTCTCCGCCGCTAAACGCAGAGCGGAAACGGACGCCTGACATGTTTGATACATTTTCATGCAGGAGCGGATGCAGCATGCCTGCATTTTTTTGCGGCAGAGATTCTCTATTCTCCGCCTTCGGCACCCAATACCGTGTTTTTTCAAACGGATATGTCGGCAGGCTGACCCGATTCGGTTTGTTTTCTCCGTATAAGAGATTCCAATCCATTGTTCCTCCGCCGGCCCACTTCTCAGCAATCATCTCCAGACTTCCGGAAGAAAGCCATTTATGTATCAAGTCCGGAGCAAGCTCTGCCTGTTTCGTTTTATCAGCTCGGTTCCGCCAGCACCCGCTGACCGTTTTACCCGCCAGAAAGCCTTCCAGCCGCTCTTTGAGCTGTGTTATATTCTGTGCGGTGAACGCAACCCGCTCCTCCATCTGTTCACGGCCGATCTGAAGTGTATACGCCGCATCCTCAAGCGGCAGGCCGGGATGAATAAATGCAGACAGCTTCGCAACGTACTCTTTTAGCCGTTCTTCATTTCGGGCTGAAACCGGGAAAATGAATGTCTGTCCTTCCGCCGGTTCAGCATTTGTTCCGAGTGATTCTTCCGGAATAAATTCTTCCAGAATGAGATGCACATTTGAACCTGTCGCCCCGAAAGAACTGATCCCAGCACGCCGGGGATATACGGTTTCGTTTCCGTTTTCCTTCACTGAAGGCTGCTGCCACTCTTCGGTATGATGCTGGACGTAAAACGGTGATTGTTCAAAATCTAAATACGGATTCAGCTCCTCGGAATGAAGAGACGGCACCAAAGTTTTATGGTGAAGCTGCAGGGCAACTTTGCTTAAGCCGCTGATGCCCGCCGCCGACTCCGCATGGCCGATATTGGACTTCACTGATCCGATCGAACAGAACTGTTTGTCCTGTGTGTACTGGCGGAACGCTTTGACAAGGCCTTGAACCTCAATCGGATCGCCGAGAGAAGTTCCCGTTCCGTGCGCCTCAATATAACTGACCGTGCGCGGATCGATGCCCGCTTTGTCCAGGCATTCTTCAATCAAATCGGCTTGAGCGACAGGGCTCGGCACGGAAATTCCGCTCACTGTCCCCACGTGATTGACGGCACTGCCCTTTATCACCGCATAAATCCGGTCTCCGTCTTTTACCGCCTCCCGCAGCGGTTTTAATAAAACGGCACCGATTCCTTCAGCCGGTACATAGCCGTCTCCGCCTTTCCCGAATGTATGACAAACCCCGTCTGTTGAAAACATGTCCCATAAACCGTATGTCAGATATTTATTCGGATGCAGCGACAAGTTGACCCCTCCGGCAACCGCCGATTCACATTCCCCGCGCCGAATGCTTTCCGCAGCAAGGTGAACCGCAGTCAGCGAAGACGAACAGACCGTATCGACCGCCATGCTCGGCCCGTGAAAATTGCAAAAATATGAAACTCTGTTTGCGATTTGCGCATAATTAAGAGAAAGCGGGAATACATGATCTTTGGAAGAAGCTTCAGCACCGACCAACGTATAATCCTTATGCATCACCCCTGCGAAGACGCCGACGCGCTGTCTCTTATTCCGCCCGCGCGCCTCTGCGAGCGACTTCGGCGTATATCCGGCATCCTCAATCGTTTCCCAGCATGTTTGTAAAAACAGCCGTTCTTGAGGGTCCATTGTTTCAGCTTCCCGCGGCGTAATCCGGAAAAATTGGGGATCAAAGCAATCCGGATCATCAATAAATCCGCCCCATTTTGAAATGCTCTTCCCGGAAGGCGACTTTACATTTTCAAACCGGCGCCAGTCCCAGCGAGACTCCGGAATTTCGGTAACACAGTTTTTTCCTTCTTTCAGGTTTTCCCAGAATTCATGAATATTTTCGGCCTGCGGGTAGCGGCCGGCCATGCCGATAATCGCGATATCTTCATCTTGCGGAACACTGCTTTTCCGCCTTTTTTCTGTTTGCGTCTCAACCGGCTTCTCCATTTTTGCCGGAGACGCGCTGAAATGGCTCCCGTACTGCTCAGTCAGGAAAGCCGCCAGCTCTGCTGCCGTCGTATATTCAAACAGCAAAGTCGGAGAAAGGGTTTCGCCGATTTTTTCGCTGATCGTTTCGACGACGTCAAGCAGTCCGGACGATGTCAGCCCCATTTCATAGTAGCCGACTTGAGAATCAATCTGTTCAAGCGGCTTGCCGATTTTTTCCGCCATCAGATTCATGACATACCGCTCTGCTTCCTCATGCGGGTGTCCGCCTTCAAGCGATGCCGCAACTTCCGGTAAACCGGCTTTTTCAGGAGACTTCTCAGCAGGCTTACGGTCTGTATTGATCAGCTCGGCATCCCGCACGAGCTTGCTTGTGAAATCTTTCAGCTCGGCTACTTTCCGGCCGGATGCGTTAAAAAACTCCAGTGTAATGTAAATAAGCTCCTTTTCCTGCCGAAGCGACGAACGTTTGATTCTCGTGATGCAGCCGGCCTGCAAAGGTTCAGAAGCTGTAAAAGATTCGTAGAAAAGAGGCAGAAACAGCCTCTTTTCCCCATTTAACAACGATGAGATCAATAGGTTTGCGCCGACGCCGCTTCCGTCAAGAAGAGTCGGATGGAACAAAAACCCTCCGGCCTGTCCCATCGCGTCTTTTCCGAGCGATACATCAAAGGTGACGCCATCCCGCTCCTCAAACACTTCTCCTTCTGCTTTCATATATCCGCTGTGAACCAATTCCTGGCTTCTGCATTGTGCATACAGCTCATTTAAATTGATTGTGCGTTCCGCCTCGCGTTTGACAGAGTCAAGATCAAGCGTGTCACTGAAAACTGCGGGTGCCGTCTCGTGCATTTCCGCTTTGACGTAAATACGTTCTTCCGCCTGAACTCGTCCGCCGCTGACCTCAGCCCCTTTTGCGGTAAGTTTCCAGCGCCCTTCTTTTACCTTTGTACATTCAACCGTAAGCTTGACGGCGCTGTCTTCTTTCGCAATAAGCGGCTGATATATGGATAAATGGCGCAGCTGAAGCCCGTCGTATGAATAGCCGCGCTCTTTGAAAATCTGATAAAACATATCAATATAAGCCAATCCCGGAAGGACTTTTTGTCCGTAAACGTCATGATGTAAAATAAACGGATTTTTCAGCGATAAAGTGATTTGCTTATTGAAGTTCTTCACGTTAAACCTCCACTTCATAGGTATCCCAGATGTTTGCCGCAGCTTTTTCGTTCGTTTCTTCTTTGCTGTCCGGCGAAATCAGCCGCTTATTTAATGCAGGCGGAGTTAAAGGGTGGCGCTTGATTCGGCGCCCTTCGTCTTCCTGCCACGCTTCCACAATGACGTGGGCGTTTGTTCCGCCGTCGGCAAAGCAGTTAATTCCTGCCGCCGGTATTGGTGACGGCCAGTCTGCCAGAGTGCGGCTGAACTGAATATTGGCCTTTTCTCTATCAAAATGTGTATTTTCATGCTCGCCTGATAAAAACGGGATAAAGCTCTTTTCTTTCAGCATGAGAACAACTTTTATGAAACTTGCAATTCCTTCCGCGCAAAGCGGGTGCCCGATGTTCGGTTTCACAGATCCGATTCCGAGCGGGCCGGCGTCTTTTGAACGGTAGACGGATTGAATGGCCTTCAGTTCTAACAGATCCGTCACGACCGTGCCTGAACCGTTCGCTTCAATATGAGTGATGTCTTCCGGCTGTTTTCCGCTTTTTTCAAGAGCCGTCTTCATGACGGATTTTTGCGCTTCCAGACTCGGCGTAGCCGGGCCTGCCGTTCTTCCGTCATTATTGACGGATGCCGCCTTCACTACGGCATAAATAGAATCTCCGTCTTCAATCGCCTGCGACACGGTTTTTAAAAGAACCATTCCGACACCCTCGCCCAGCACGACTCCATCGGCGCGTTCGTCAAATACATGTAACGACTGCGCTTTACTTAATATGCCGCGCTGTTCAAATAATTTATGGGTTTCTTCTGATTCAAACAGGCTCACCCCGCCGACGACGGCCGCTTTTATTTCTCCTGTTACAAGAGCCTGCACGGCCATATTCATTCCGACTAAAGCAGAAGAACAAGCCGTATCGAGGACAACGCTCGGGCCGCGCATATCAAAATATTGAGAGAGATTTGCGGCCAAATAATTCTGACCCAGCGCGACGATCGGGTTTTTCGCATCCAGCAGTTTCTCTTCACCCGGTCTGTGACGGCTGCGTCCGCCGAGATACACACCTATTGCTTCTCCCTTTATCTCATCCGGCGTATAGCCAGCGTGATACCACAGGTTAAGGCATTCTTCCAGAGCGGCCAAAGCTTGAGGGTCCATTGCCTTTACATCTTCTTCAGCCAGTAAAAAGAAGTCTGGATCAAATTGATGAATTCCATCAAGCATCCCCGCGTAATAAGGCGTCTTCAACCCCCATCGCTCAGCCGGAACAGGACCGATAGCCGAACGGCCTTCAGCCAAAAGCGACCAGTACGCCTCTAAGGAAGCCGCCCCCGGAAACCGGCAGGACATGCCGACGACCGCGATATCTTCCCGGTGAATCTGTTTTCCGGCCGCCTCTTCTTGCACCTTAACGGCTTGTGTTTCAATCACCGGCTCAGCCGGCTTCTTCTTAACAGGCTCCGCCGCCAAATCAAACCGTTCTGACAAAACTTCTGTATATCCTTCGAGAAGCCAATTTGCGAAAGATTGAATCGTCGGATATTCATACAGAATGGACGGGTCAAGCGATGCCGAGAGATTCCGATTGATCCGCTGCAGAAGCTGAGCAAGAATAATGGAATCCACTCCGTAATCCTGGAATAATACGTCTGTCTCAAGCTGGTCCTGGTCAATCCGCAGCTCTTCAGAAAATAATTCTTTCAGCCATTCTTCTGTTTTCCTTGTTAATTGAGCGTTGTCTGCGGCAGCATAAGCGGTTTTTTCCGCCGGTTTTACCATAGCCGGACTCATTGGCTGATCCTGCCTGCTCCGCCGCAGGAATCGCTCCGGCTTCCACAGCTTAGGATTCAGAACGGCCGGCAGCACCGGGCCCCTTGCTGATTCAAGAAGTATTCCGTCAAGGAGCTGTAATCCTTCTGCATTCGTGATGCTGTATAGCCCGCTCTCTTTATAAGCTTTGTTTGTTACTTCGCCCATTCCGGTTTCTTTCCAGTTCGGCCACTGAATGCTCACGATCGGCAGCTGCTCTTTGTATGAGTTTGCAAAATAGTCCATATACGCATTGGCCATGGCATAGTCGGCCTGTCCTGCCGAAAGCGCCGGTATCGCAGCTGACACGGAAGAGAACAAGACGAAAAACTTCAGCGGCTCTTCGCTGAGCACACTGTATAACGCCTGAAGCCCGTCTACTTTCGGCTCGAGCACGCGCTGTATGTCTTCATCGGTTTTTCTGATGAATGCGAGCGTCTCTTTATCGGTCACACCCGCGCAGTGAATCACGCCGCCGATAGGTCCGAGCGTCTGTTTTATCTGACTCAGTTCCTGTCTCAGCCCGGCTTCATCAGCTAACGGGACTGACAAAACCTTCACTTGTACACCTTTGGATTCCAAGTCGAGAACAGCTTCAATTTTCGCTTTTACAGAAGCCGTCACCCCATTCAGTCCGCCCGTCCACTCACTTCGCAGCGGAAGGGTCTCACGGCCTGTAAGCACCAGTTTTTTCACTCCGTAATGTTCGGCAAAATGGCGTGCGCATAAAAGGCCGATCCCCCTCGTCCCCCCGGTGATCAGAAGCACATGGTTGTCCGGAAAATCAATTCTCTCGCCTTTCATATCCATGTTTTCTGAGCCGCTTAATACAGCGCGGTAACGCAAGCCGTTCCTCCGGCAAACTTCCGCGTCATCAGTACGGGCATGAAACTCATCGGCAATCTGCTTCGCCAGTTTGTCATCCGACAGCGCTCCTTCAAGGTCGAGATGCCTTGAAGACAGATGACCGTACTCGCATGCCAGCATTCTGTACAGACCGGTCCGTTTTGCTCCTGTTGTTTGATTGGCTTCTTTATCTAGTGACTCAAGGTCTTTCGTGACACAAAGCAGTGTCATCCCTTCTTTATGCCCATGCTCAATCAACTGCTGAAGCCATTTGATTCCGGCCATGTCTTGAGAATCTTCTTTCGCTGCGCCGAGGAGGTCGATGACTCCGTCAAACGCCTGCCAGTCATATTCACCGGTAAAGTCTGATGCGGTGATGATACGGTGATTCGGCATATGCGCTGCGATCTCTTCTGCGAGATTGATCGTGTCCCCGCCTGTCAAAATCGCAACGGAACGTGCGCACGGTTCACGCAGTTCGAGCGGGCTCAGTTCCCATTGTTTCGTCAGAATACGTTTCATCCGTTCCTCTGTATGGACCTTATTTTTGTCAGGATTCTCAGGTACCCAATACGTGTCTTTTGCGAACGGATAAGACGGTAGACTGAGTAAACGCGGCGTACCCTTTTCATACAGCCGGTTCCAATTCAATACGCCGCCTTTCACCCATACCTCTGCCAGCTTGGCGAATTTTCCTTTTTTAATCCAGGCGTCAATGACGATGTCCATATCTTCATCTGCCGTGAACAAGGCAAACGTATCTTTATTGCGGTGAGACTGGCCGGTATACAGCCCGGCGATGTTTTTCTCATTTTTCGTAAATGCTTCCAGCTTTGTTTCCAATTCCGCCATCGTCGCTGCAAGAATGGCCAAGCGCTCTTCCATTTCGTCCCTTCCGGTTTGCAGCGTATAAGCGACGCCCGCCAAGTCTTGATCTGTATACGGCGTTTGACAGATCGCTTTTTGCAGCTGCTGCGCCTGTTCAAACAGTTTTTCTTTTGATTTGGCGGACAAAAGGATGATTGCCGGATTTTCCGGGCTGTGTTCAGGCTGAGCGGCTGCTTTCGGGACATACTCTTCAATGACGATATGGGCGTTGACCCCGCCGATGCCAAATGAGCTGACCCCGGCCCGGCGCGGAATGGCATTTCCGTTTCTATCTTTTGCTGCCGTCCATTCCTGATTTTCCCGCACGATGTAGAAAGGACTGTCATCGAGCTGAATGTACGGATTGATCGTCTCGCAATGCAGGCTTTTCACCAGCGTTTTGTGTTTCATTTGCAAAAGCACTTTCATCACGCCTGATACTCCCGCGGCAAGCTCTAAATGGCCGATATTGCTTTTGACCGAACCGATGCCGCAGCGGTGACCGGAGACTTCGGGCTCTTGATTTGTTTTCGCCAGCTCGTGAAACGCCGCTTTCAAACCGTTTATTTCAATCGGGTCGCCCAATTCCGTTCCTGTACCGTGCGCTTCAATAAACGTAACGGTGCTCGGGTCCACTCCCGCTTTCCGGTATGCTTTTACCAATAAATCAGCCTGCAGTTTCGGATTCGGCGAGGTTAACGTATTCGCCCGGCCGCCGTGGTTTTCAGCCGTACCGCGGATTACGCCGTAAATCGGATTGCCGTCACGTTCTGCATCTGTCAGTTTCTTCAGCATCAGAATTCCCGCGCCTTCTCCTCTGACATACCCGTTGGCATCTTTGGAGAAGGTTTTGCATTTTCCGTCTTTGCTGAGCATGCCTGCTTTGCTGTAGCTGATATGCGCTTCTTCCGTCAGAATCGTATTGATTCCCCCGGCAATCGCCATGTCGCATTCTCCGTTTTCTATAGCGGATACCGCCCGGTGAATCGCCACAAGCGAGCTTGAACATGCCGTTTCAATCGGCTCGCTCGGCCCGTGAAGATTTAACAAATAGCTCAAACGGTTCGGACCTATGGAAGGAATCATGCTGCCTGTCGCCGCATGTCCTTCCGGCGCAAGACCTGCCCTTGTGAACAAATCTTTATAACCGGTATTTCCGGTGCCGATAAAGACGCCCGTATTTGTGCCGGAAAGGCTTTCCGGTTTACAGCCCGCATCTTCTATCGCCCGCCATGCATAAGTCAATAACAGCCGCTGCTGCGGATCTAAATATTGGGCTTCCCGCGGTGAAATCCCAAAGAACAGCGGATCAAATTCAGCTATTCCGTCGATAAAGCCGCCCCATTTGATATTCGTTTTGTTCCCTTCAAGATTCGGGTCGCCATCGAACGCTTGCCAATCCCAGCGTTCTTTCGGAATGGTTGTGATCGAATCCTTTCCTTCTTTCAAATTGCGCCAAAATTCCTCTATATCCTTTGCACCCGGGAATCGGCCGCTGATTCCGACAATGGCAACCGGGTCCAAGCGGCGCGGCTCTTGTGTCGCTGCCGCAGCGTTCATTACCGTTGCGAAGCGCTTTTTCCGCTGCATTTTCGGTTTTTGGGCTTTTGGCTGCGCTTTTTCCGGAGACTCTTTCTTCTTTTCGCCGAAACGGCCCGGATGCTCTTTTGCCAAATATCCGGCGAGACCGCTGATCGTTCCGTACTCAAAGAAAATCGTCGGCGCCAGCTCCAGCTGATACGCTTCATTTAATTGATTCGTAAAGACGGTAAACGATACGGAATCAAAACCGTATTCACTCAATTCCGTATCTGTCTCAACGTCCTCACGGTCAACTTTTAAAATGCCGCTTACCATGGCTGTCAAAGCGGTCTGAAGCGTTTGAAGAGATTCTTCTGCATCGTGTTTTTCTTCCGGCTGAGAAGGAAGGCCGGCTTCTGCCTCATCCGTCAAATACTCTGCTAAACTGCGGATCGTCCCGTGTTCGAAGAAGATCGTCGGCGCCAGCTCCAGCTGATACGCTTCATTTAATTGATTCGTAAAGACGGTAAACGATACGGAATCAAAACCGTATTCACTCAGTTCCGTATCAATATCAATCTCGTCTTGGCCGACTTTTAAAATTGAACTGACCAATCGGATAAGCGCACCGTGCCATTTGTCTCCCGAAACGGCGGATACAGGCTCAATTTTCTCCACCTGCGGCTTTTCAGTTTCAGAAACGGATAGGAACGACTGTTTTAATTTTGCTGCGTGTCCTTCGGTTGCTAAAAGCTGCGGCTTTTCCTGAGCCATTCCTTCATAAAATGCAGCCAGGCCTGACGCCTTTTGAAGCGGAACCATGCCGAAAGCTTTTTTCATCATTCTCTCCGTCTCGTCTCCCGCCTGCATCCCGCCATCTTTCCACAGCGTCCAGTTAAAGGCGACCGTTTTTCCGTGCCGAAGGCCATTCTCCGTAAGGGATTGCCTGTAAGCGGCGTATGCATCCATAAACGCGTTGCCGGCAGCATAATCAGCCTGCCCGACATTGCCGAGAACGCCGGAAACACTGGAGAACAATACGAAAAAGTCAAGATTGCAGTCTTTGCTGGCTTCATCTAAATAAGCGGTTCCGATGACTTTCGGATCAAGCACTTCTCTGAACTCTTCCTTCGTTTTTTGCAGCAGGAAGCGGTCTTGTATCACTCCCGCAGCGTGAATAATTCCGTTAAGCTTTCCGAAATCCGCCGTAATCTCTTTTATCAGCGCTTCATTTTCCCGCCGGTCTGCCGCATTCAGCTTTTTGTAGACGACATTTGCGCCTGAGTGCTGAAGCATAGCAAGCTCACGCTGTTTGGCTTCTGCCAGATTTGAGCGGCCGGTCAGAATGATTTTCGGGTGTTTTACGCGACCTGCGATTTCTTTTGCGAACATCAACCCCAGGCTTCCTGCCCCTCCGGTAATCAGATATACGCCTTCGTCCTTCCAGACGATGCCGCCCCCTGCGGGATGCATTTCTTCCCAAGCCTTCACATACCGTTTTTCTCCTTTATAACGGATATGTTTATCATGCGGCCGATGACTGTCATTTTTCAGTTTTTGAGCGACAGCCGGCATTTCGCCGATTGATTCCATTTCGATGAGCTGACAGTCAAGTTTTCCGTATTCCAGCTCGGCTGTTTTTAACAAACCTGTTAACCCCGCAAACAATTGCTGGCTGCCGTCTGCTGAAATAACAGTCTGAACCAGAATGCGGCCCTGCCTTTTTTCGCTGATGATCCGCCGGATGTGTTCAGAGATTGTCTGCGCGTAGCTTTGGAAGCGTTCAGCGGCTGTTTCACCCTCACCTTCTGCAATCAGCAGTTCGGCGTCTTTCAGGCCGGATGCCGCTTCATCTTTTATACGGCAGGCATCTTCACAAAGTATGATCAAATGCTCATCAGCATGGACAGAGGCTTTCTCGGATGCGGCGGCTTCTTTCCAGACCGGTGCAAACAAGACCTTTTCCGAGCCTGATAGCCGCTGAGCCGATTCTGCATCGCCTTCAAGCACTCTCGTAGAGAATCCTCTCACCTTCACGCAAAGCGCTCCTGTTTCGTCGAACAGGTCAATGTCGGCTTTCTGCACGGAATCACCGGTTTGATATCCTTCACTGAAGCGTGCATGCGCCCGCATAGTCGGCGTGCATGCTTTTACGACTTCAAGATATTCCAGCGCAAACGGCAGAATCAGCTTTTGTCCGGAAAACTCCTGCATAATGCAGATCGTCGCCGTCTGAATAGCTGAATCAATGATGCTCGGATGAAGCGTAAATTGTCCGTTCGTGTGAGAAACAGAATCCGGAAGCTGTATGTCCGAAAGCACTTCTTTCTCGCCCATAAAGGCGGACTTAATGCCTTGGAAGGCTTTTCCGTGGAACATCCCCCTGCTCCGGCCTTCCCGATAAAAGACCGCCGGATCAAGAATGTCCGCTGTGCATCTGTTTTGTATGGCAGAAAGGTCTGTCTCAGGATCTTGTTCAGCCTTTATGATTTCGGCCCGTCCTTGGCTGTGCAGCACTTCTTCATCGTCAGCGTTTACGCTGTAAATGTCATATGAGATGATGCCGTCCTCTTCAGGGAACAGCGCAATATGAACACGGCGTTCTTGTTCGTGAACGACGATCGGTTTCATCCAGATGGTATGATGGAGCGTTATTCTGTCTTGGTCTCTTAATAAGCCGCCAAGCGCCCGTTTTACCGCTTCATAAGACATTTCCAAATATGCCGCTCCCGGCAGCACCGCTTTTTCCCTGACCACATGATCCTTCAGGAAAAATTCTGATCCTGTAAACAGTGAGCTGAACTTCTGAATGGTTAAATCTGACGTGTTTTGCTGCACGAGCGGGTGTAAAACTGAGACTCCGGTGTGTGCGGCAGATGTGTTCTTTTCTGCTTTTTTCGGCCAGTACGGCTCCTTTGCAAACGGGTAGACCGGCACGCTGATTCGTTTCGGATGCTTGTCTTTGTAAAGCTTGTGCCAATTGATGGCGACACCTTTACTCCACATTTCACAGAGCTTCGATCCTTTTCCTTTCGCAAGCCATTTCTCAATGAGTTCAGCGCTGTCATCATCATCAGAAAGCCAGGCAATATCTTTCGCCTGCTGTTTTTCTCCTCTGAAGCAGCCTGTTACAGCCGGCTTATCATTGATAAAATCGGCAAGCTGCCGCTTCAGCTCCGCAGTGCTGCTTGTGATAAAGGCAGCGCGCTCTTCCATCGCTTCCCTTCCGACTTGGAACGTGTAGGCAAGATCAGCGAGGTCGGCGTCCGTTTTTCTTTCCAGAAAAGCCAGCAGCTGTTTTGCGTACTCCTTCAGACGATCTTTTTTTCTGGCAGAAAACGGAATGATGAACGGACCCGCAGCGTCTGCTGCTTCGGATGCATCCGGGTATTGTTCAAAAATCGCGTGTGTGTTTGTTCCGCCAAGACCGAAAGAGCTTAAAGCCATGCGGTGCGCTCTGTTCTCACGGGTTAACTCTTTCTTTTCTTCCGCTACGTAAAACGGAGAGTCTTCTAAATGAAGATTCGGGTTCGGCTCTTTGTAATTGATGCTCGGCGCGATCTCCTGATGATATAAGCTCATGACAACCTTGATGCAGCCCGCCATTCCGGCCGCTGTATCCAAATGCCCGAGATTTGTTTTGACTGAACCGATGCCGCAGTATTGTTTTTTATCTGTATATCGGCCGTACACCGATTGAAGTGCGGACAGTTCGATCGGATCGCCGAGTTTTGTTCCTGTGCCGTGAGCTTCGACGTACGCGATCGTTTCAGGATGGATGCCCGTCTGATCAATGACCTTCTGAATGACCTCAGCCTGTCCTTTGACGCTCGGCGCATAAAATCCGACCTTATCCGCTCCGTCGTTATTGACGCCGATTCCCCGCAGCAGCGCATAAATATGGTCGCCGTCCTTAACGGCATCAGACGCTTTTTTCAAGAGCACGGCGCCGGCTCCTTCACCGCCGATCATTCCGTCAGCATCCGCGTCAAACGCTTTAATATGCCCGTCGCTCGAAAAATTCAGCCCCGGCTGATGAACATACCCGGCGCTTGATTCCGTATGAAGGGTCGCACCGCCGACAAGGGCGTACTTGGCTTCGCCGGACTGCAGGCTTTGAAAAGCCGAATGCAGGCCGATTAACGAAGATGAGCAGTTGGCATGGACAAAATAGCTCGGCCCTTTCAACCCGAGTTTATGAGAAATCATCGTCGGAATCGTACCGCTTTGGGCAAGCACCCATGACACGTAGCCATCCGGCGTTTCCAGCTGTGCTGTCGTCTCCTCCGGCAGCAGGCTGCGGTAAGAGTTCGTGCTGGCAGACATATACACGCTTGTTTCCGGAATTTCTTTGGAGATATACCCCGCATCCTCGATTGCCTTCCATGAATGGAGCAAAAGCATTCTCAGCTGAGGATCCATATATTCCGCATCTTTCGGTGAAAAGCCGAAGAAACCGGGATCAAACATTTCTTTCCCTTCTAAAACTGATTTAGCCGGAACGAAGCCGGGATGATCAGCGAGTTCTTCAGAAATACCGAATCGGCGGAGCTCTTCTTTTGAAAAGAAGGTGATGCTTTCTTTGCCTTCTTTGATGTTATTCCAAAATTCATAATGATCTTTCGCTCCCGGAAACTCACAGGATATACCGATAACCGCAAGGCTGTCCTCGTAATAATCGGGAAATTCTCCCGCCGGATGTTCCCGGTCTTCTGCATTCACTTTCTTTTGCGGCACAGGAGCCCAAACGGTTTCTTTCGGTTTTTGTTCAGCGATATACCGGCTGATGTCTTTTACCGTCGCGTATTCAAACAGCTCCGTTACACTGAATTCACAATCCAGTTCCTGCGTCATCCGGTCAGTGACAGTCACGGCAAGAAGCGAATCTCCCCCCGCATCAAAAAAGCGGTCATCAAGCTCTATATCTTTGCTTTTCAATACATCCTGCCAAATCGCCAGTACCGCCTGCTGGATATGAGATGATGAAAATGTTTGTGTATCCGGCTGCTTTTCCGTCAGATCGCGGGCAGCAAGAAGCTTGCGGTCCACTTTTCCGTTCGGTGTGAGCGGCAGCTCTTCAAGACGGATAAACGAAGCTGGCGTCATATAGGCCGGCAGCGCTTGCTTCAAATGATTGCGCAATTCCTTTGCAGACGGAAGCGGCTCTCCGTTTTTCCGGATATAAAACGCGCAAAGCTTTTCATTTCCGGAGTGATTGTTCACAACAACTACACTTTCCTGTACGGCCGGATGGGCATTCAGCCTGCTCTCAATATCTCCGGGTTCAATGCGGTATCCGCGGATTTTGACTTGGGTATCCATCCGTCCCATGTATTCAATGCGGCCGCCGGGAAGAAAACGCGCCATATCGCCTGTTTTATAAAGCTTTGATCCCAGTTCGAGCCGGTGGCTGACGAAAGCTTTATCTGTCAGCTCAGGCTTGTTGAAATACCCTCTTGCCAATCCGTCTCCCGCAATACAAAGTTCTCCCGGCACCCCTTCTAAAACAGGGTTGAGACCGGAATCCATAATATACACGCGGGTATTGGCGATCGGGCGTCCGATCGTAAGCGCGCTCTCATTTTCCGTTATACGCTGCACCGCGGACCAGATTGTCGTCTCTGTCGGCCCGAACATATTCCAAGCCTCGCTTTTCGTATCGAGAAACTGCTGCTTCAATTGTTCGCTAAGCGCCTCTCCGCCGCAAAGGATTTTCACTTTTTCTTCATTTGACCATCCGGAATGAAAGAGCATTTTCCACGTAAACGGCGTCGCCTGCATGATCGTCGGTTTGTACTCTTGAATCAGCTCTTTCAGCTTCCGTGCGTCTTTTGTGACTTCTGTCTTACAGATGTTGCACTCCGCTCCTTTGATTAAAGGAAGGTAAAGCTCCAGGGCCGCGATGTCAAAGCAATATGTCGTGACGGCAAGCAGTTTATCTTCGGACGAAAGCCCCGGTTCATTCGCCATCGAAATTAAGAAATTGGTCAGCGCCCGGTGCGGAATCATCACGCCTTTCGGTTTGCCCGTGCTGCCCGACGTGTAAATGACATACGCCAGATCGTCAGGTGTCACTAACCGCTTCAGCGACGTTCTTTCCGCGGCTGTACTTTCAATATGAGACCAATCGCGGTCAATGGCAGTTGTCTGCACGCCTCCCCAGTTCAAAGAGTGCTCTAAATCAGCTGTCGTCAGGCACATTGAAATCCTGCTGTCGGCGATCATATATTCCAATCTGTCAGCGGGATAAGAAGGATCAAGCGGCACATACGCTCCCCCGGCTTTTAAAATGCCGAGAAGGCCGACAGCCATATGCAATGATCGGTCTGTATAAATGCCGATGAGATCATCAGGGCCTGCACCGTGCGCCTGCAAATAGAGCGCCAGCTTCGTGCTTTTTTCATCAAGCTCACGGTACGTCAGCTGTTGCTGTTCATACACAACCGCACAAGCGTCCGGCGTTTCTGCCGCCTGACGTTCGAATAATTCATGGAAGCAGGCATCCGGATATTCACGGCTTGTTTCATTCCAAGTCTTAAGAATCATGTGCTCCTCTCTTTTTGTCATGAGAGAAACGTTCTCAAGCGGCGTATCCGGATTCGCCGTCAAAGCTTCAGCAGCCTGTACAAATTGGCTGAAAAGTCTGGCCGCCCCCGCTTCGTCGAATAATTCGGTGCTGTATTTAATCGTAAGATCCATGCCTGATGCTTCTTCCCACATTTCAAATACAAGATCATATTCCCCCTCCTGATGAATGTCTTTTACAAACTCACAGGAGAATTCCTTGTATTCATCAAGCATCGATTGATAGCTTGAATGCTGCAGAAAGTTCTGATAGAAAAAGGCATTGCTGAAAACAGGCGAACCGTTCTGCCGGGGGTTCGCATGCACATCACGCACCATTTTCGGAAACGGATAAAATGAGTGATCCAGTCCGTCCAGAACGGCATCCTGCACCTTTTGAACAAAGTCAGCAAATGTTTCTTTTCGTCCGGCTCTGCTCCGTATGGGAAGCATGTTGAGGAAATGCCCGACCACTCCGTCAAAGCGTTCTTCGGGTCTGACCATTGCAGGCATGCCTGTCACAATATCTTCCTTATCCGTATATTTGCTTAAAAGCACCATGTAACAGCTCAGCATGACGGTAGACAAATGAATCGAACGGGATGCGGCAAACGCCGTTATATTATTCAGCAGCCGTTCGGGAAGACAGCGTGTCAGCGTATCTTCTGTAAACTCCGGAACACTGCTGTCCGTGCGCATCGGCGGAAGCTGAAGGTCAGGCAGATCGCCCCCGAGCTGTTTCATCCAGTAAGCGCGGGCAGTTTTGCTTTCTTCACCCGCTAAATACCGCTTTTCCCAAGCCGCGAAATCGGGATGAATGCCGGGAGCAGCGGCCGCAAACTCTTCTTTTCCCTCCATCAGCGCCTGATAATGACCCAGCAGACTGTGAATAAATGTAATGGATGAAATGCCGTCAAACACGATGTGGTGAATGACCGTCAAAAGATAATGTTCCTGGGCGGATTTTGAAAGCAGCTGCACGCTCAGCAAAGGCCCGCCTTCTTTGACAAACGGCTCTTTCACTTTTTTCCGTATCAGAGCGGATATTTGTGATTCATTGACGTCAGAAATATCTTCTTCCGAGAATACAAAAGGATCTGCCGCTTCTATGAAATATAACCCGCCGTCTGTTTCATCCACGGCGCTTTTGAGCATCGGATGCTGCTTTAATACGAGCTGAAACGCCTGTTTCAGTTTCTCTTTGTCGATTCCGGATGTGAATCGGAAACAGAGCGGGACATGGTATGCAGTCGTTTCAGGCGACATTTTCTGCAATGTCCACAGCCCTTTTTGGACTTCTGAAAGCGCTGGCGCCGTTTGCCGTCTCTCCCGTTCTGCCGGCGGGTCGGTTTTTTGGGAATGATGCTCCGCTGACATGTTTGCCGCTTTTTCAGCAGTATAAGCCGCTAAAGCGCCAATCGTCGGGTTTTTGTGCAGCTCTCTTGCCGTCAGCCGGATGTGATACGTTTTTTCAATTGATCTGGCGAGTTTCATCATCTTGATGGAATTGACGCCAAGACTTTGAAACGGCGTATTTGGATCAACGAGCTCATCCGCGATGGAAAGTTCCTCTTTCAGAAAACGGATAAAATCCCGTTCAATATCTTTCTCGGCAGAAGCGGTTTCTGAATTGCCGCCTTCTTGCCTGCTATTATGTAATGAATCAAATTCCCCTTGTTCGAATGAATGTTTCAGCTGAGTGCGCTGGATTTTCCCGATCGCCGTCTTAGGAATGTCTTCTTTTGCGACCGGAAGCAGATAATCAGGGGTAACGCCGATTCTCTGTGTCACGTGCTGGTGAATGTGATGAAGAAGCTTCGTCATGCGGTTCTCATCCAACGGAACAGATGTCACAAAGAAAATCGCCAGCTCATCTGTCGTGCTTTGATTCGGCCGGACGGCGCATGCCGCTGTATAAGACGTTTCAATTTCCGGCAATTCCTCAACGGCTGATTCAATGGCATGGCTGTAATAATTCACACCGTTAATAATGATGGCATCTTTCGTGCGCCCCGTTATCGTCAGGCGGCCTTCACGCAGAAATCCGAGATCTCCCGTTTCAAACCAGCCGTCTTCTGTAAAGACACTCTCATTTAAGTCCGGGCGCTCATAATATCCGCTCGTTACAGTCAGACCCGACACTTGGAAGCGGCCGATTTCTCCTTCTTCCACCACTTGATTGCGGTCATCCGTAATTCTCATATTAAATCCCGGGATCGGCAGACCGATCTCGACGAAACGATCGTCGTCACTCGTGTTTTCCAGTGTAAACTCATCTGAGAAAATAACGCCCGAAGACGTTTCGGACATTCCCCATGCGGGACGGATGGCATTAGCCGGCAGACCGTGCGGCTCTAAAAGCTCCATAATTCTGCGTCCGACTTTCGCAACTGCGGCCTCCCCGCCGTTCAGCATGTAACGCATGGAAGATAAGTCCCATTTCCGCGTTTGAATCTCTTCTGCAAAATCGGCAAGCAGCCCAAAGGCAAAATTGGGGGCCCACGTGACCGAAGCGCGGTAATGATCAATCAGGTCGAGCCATTTTAAAGGGTCCATCAAAATGGATTCGCTCGGTATGTTGATTTCCTCACATCCGAGATAAACATCACGCAGATGAAGCATTCCGATGCCGCCGACATGGTCAAAAGGCATCCAGTTAAACGTGACATCCTCACTTGTATAGCCCTGCATCTGAATATTTCCTTTGACCATGCAGACGATGTTTTCATGGCTGAGCATCACGGCTTTCGGCGTGCCCGTGCTTCCCGAGGTCAAAAGCAGCATCGCCAAATCTTCCGGACGGGGATGATGACAGTCCGTATCCATTTCGTGCGCACTGAGATCTTCTGCCGCCAAAGCGCAAAACCCGGAAAGCTCCTGCTCCTCCGCCCATTCAGTCATCTCCGGCAGCACGTCACGGCTTGTGATGACATACGGCCGATTCAAAAGCATCCAGGCGTCTTTCAGTTTTTGCGTCCCGCTGTTCATTTCTGTATAAGCCGGAGCGGCCGCAAGCGGAACCGGGATCGCTCCTAAAAAAACACAGCCCCAAAAAGCAGGAATCAGCTGGGAATTGTCACTTAGCTGTAATATGACTTCATCCTGAGCCTTCACTCCTGATCGGCGGAGCCCTTTCACAATCGAAAGAGCGATCTTTTTCAGGCCGCTGTAAGTCTGGTACACTTTGGTGCCGTCAGGCTGTATATATGTGATGCCCTTTTGATCTCCCGCTGCCGCGGCGGTTTTGTGCAGGACTTCAGGAATCGTCATCGGCTGATCCGCTGAAAGCCGCAATGATTTTCCATAGCTGACAGATGGCTTGAGTAACCCGCTTGCCTTCATATCACTTTTCATAGAGCTGCCTCCATTTCATCTGTATGTAAGATGTATGTCTTATACTCCGTACATCGTCGTGATTCGTTTTTTCACTTCATCATCATGAAACGTCTCATCGTGCATGATTAACTCCTTCTCAATGACGGCCGGAAGCTGCTCGCGAAACGGCGTCACCAAGTGCCTTTTCAATGTAATTAAAGAGTTTCTCGGTTTTTCCGCAAGCTCACGGGCCAATTCCTGCGCATAGTCTAATACTTCCTGCCGCGGAAGCACCGGAAAAGGCACCCCTCTTTTCTCCAGGTCACCGCCGCGGTAGTGGCCGCCGTTTAACAGCATTTCATGGCCGAGGCTTGCCCCAAGCTTCTCCGGAACGATAAAGGTAGCGCCCATTCCGGGGGTGAAACCGTATTTCATAAAGTTTGCGGTATACACGCTTTCTTTGCTTAAAATGACAAAATCACTGAAAAGCCCCATGACAAAGCCGCCTCCGATTCCGTGGCCCTGCATGGCGGAAATGACGGGGATATCACATTCCAGCGCCAAAGAGTACATGCGGTCTTCCGTGAACTTCGTGATACCCTGCTGAATCCTGAGCAGGCCTTCCTGTGTGCCTCCGGAAGCAAAGTAATGGCCGTATCCTGTTAAAATCACAGCTTTATAGACTGACGATTTTTTTATACGGGTGAATGCTTCCATCAATCCATCAGTCAGTTCTTTGGAGAAAGCGTTTTTATGGGCTTTATCCTGCATTGTCACTTGGATAATATCCGGTTCAATTTCGAGCAGTTCAACTGCGGCGTTCGGCATGATATCCTCCTAACTGTTCTCCGTTTCCCAAGGAAGCCGCCCCGTTTCTGCATAACGGAAGATGGCTGATTGGTTATCCGGATCTGAAAACATCGCTTGATTTTCGGCTAAAGCAATGGATTTCGAACGATGAACAAGGTCGTTTAAGGAATCCATGTATTTTTTATAGCGGATGACTGCTTTTTTCGACAGCGGGCGGAGGCGCAGCAAATGCTTTCTCAGCTCTGTTGCTGAGTCCGGGACGCATACGTCACAAAGTCCCCATTCAAGCGCCTGGCGTGCCGGCACGGGCTTTGTCATGATCGTCATATAATGCGCCTTTTGAAATCCGATTCTTTGAATTAAAAACGGCAGAACGCAGGCTGGATAAAGTCCGAATAACAGTTCAGATAAACTGAACGAAGCACTCTCCTCTGCAATGACGATATCGCAGGCGGCGGCAAAACCGACACCTCCCGCATTTACTTTTCCGCGGACGCGGGCGATTGTGATGTACGGCCCGGATTTTAATGCCAGCCACAAACGGTAAAGCGGCTCCTGCGATTCCGCATGCTGTATACCCTGCCTCATTTTCCGGTACATCTCATCAAAATCCGCCCCGAAACAAAATACCTCCGGCTGCCCTTCAAGCACTACGGAGGTCACGGAGTCTTCACATTCAGAAAGAACGTGCAGGCATTCCTCCACTAAACGCTCATTAATCGTATTGTTGGCTTCAGGCCGATCAAAGGTGATGAAGCAGACATTTTGCTGAAAACGGACGTTTATCGTTTCATAGGTCACGATATCCACCTGTATTTCCGATGAAATTCCGTGATTTCTTCCAAATACAAACGAGGGCTTCCGGTATGATGGTCTAAAATGTTCGGAATCATATTCACATCCAATTTGACATTCCGGGTTCCAAACTTCACCAAACCGCTGCCTTTAAACAGTTCTTCATATTCTTCCATGGACAGCCTGTACCTGTTGTTCAAGTGCTCTTCTATTTTGAAAGAATGCTGCCGCGTTTGTCCTTCAGGCGTCACAACGCCGCTGTAAAATTCTGAACAGCACCCGGAGCCGTAGGAGAAACAGCCGATCCGCTTAGAAGTGTCGAATGCCCCTTGGTCAATCGTGCTTGCAAGAGCCAGTAAAGAGGCTGCCCCCATAATGTTTCCGACTCTTTGGCAGTAGCGGAGCCCCGGCTCTACCCTGGTTTGAAAATCCTGTTCGATTTCAGCGTTTTTCGCTTTTGCAAGCTTGCGCATCATCGTCCGGTGGGCTCCTTTTACCATGCCGCCAAACGGTGTATGGAAGGCTAGATAGTGAAACGTCTCTTTATAGTCAGCGCCCGGCACACGGTTTTTGTACTCGCGAAATGTCTGTTCACAGCAATCGAGATAAGACATCAATGACAAGTCGGCGTCACCGGCTTCACTGTCCGGGATCGGACGGCATGTATCCATTACCTCATAGCCGTAATAGCCGTTGGCGCCCGCATCCGCCTGAAATACAATGGGATTTTCACCGATCAATAAGGCGACGGCACCCGCTCCGGCGCTCGGTTCTGCGTAAGACCAATCCTCGCTTAACGCATCGCCGCCTTCGGCAATTAAAAACCGGGAAATATCCGTCGCGACGACAAGCGCCTTCGCTCCGGGGGATGTCTGCGACAAAATAAAATTAAGCGCCATCTGCAAGCCCGCCGTTCCTGAATAACAGGCTTGCTTCAGTTCAAATAAACGGCAGTTCCGGTTGAGGCCTAAGTGATCATGAATATATGTACTGAGTGATTTTCCGAAGTCGATGCCGGACTCCGAGCAGGTAATCAGCAGCTCGATTCTGTCTTTTTCAGCCTCTGTCAATCGGTCGATAATCGGCTTTGCCGCGTTAACGCCGAATGTAACGGGGTCTTCGTACGGAAGCGCCACCGCTTTTTCTTTCATCAGTAAATTCTCAAATCTGGCAGGGTCTAAGTTTCTGTACTCCGCCAGCTGCATGACATCAAGGTATGCTGTCCCGCCAAACACATTTATCGCTTCTATTCCGGCAGCCGCCATGAACTTCGCCTCCAATATGAATTTTGAGTTTCCGATTGTTTCACCGCTTTATCAGACAGCCTGTACCTTTTCATAAAGCTTTGCCGCCAATTCGCCGATGTTTGACACTCCCGTCAGCTCAACACGCGGGATCTGCAGTGATAATTCTTCAAGCATCATCGTGATAATTTCGGCGCGGTCTACTGAGTCCGCCCCCAGATCAACTAACCGGTCTTCCTGCGAAAGCTGTTCGCCTTCTAAATCAGGCAAAACCTCGTAGATTGTGTTCTGCAGCAATTCAAAGATTCTTTCTTTACTCATTGTCAGTTCCTCCCTGTTTCATCTTTTATGAATATTCCATGTTTTCAATCTATCATTTCGTCTTGTCAACACGTTTGCAAAAATGAACCTAACTTCTGATTCAAAAGCGAGGCCGTCTCTTCCATAAGCCGCATGCCGATACCATCGGCATGGCGGTTTTTCCAGGACTCCAGCTCCGTGCCTTTCACCCATTGATTAAAGGCGCCTAATGCCGGGCCGCAATGAATCTGGAAGTCTACCTTGGCATCCGGGTCTCCTTTAATCGCCGAAGCAGAACTTTGCCTGAAATACCATTTAAATATGAGCGCCATTTTCTGTTTCGGATTCCGTTCGGCTTTTGAAATGTCTTCATTCGAATAATGAGCCTTCACTTTGTCATAAATACTGCTTACACTTGCCTTAAAATACTTCTCTTCTATTTGTCTGAGTGTCTTTTCATCAATTTCTTCAATTGAGCGGTGACGCTGATACAGTTCATGCAGCTTAGAGGCGCGGGTCGGAAAGAACAGCCCTTTCTTTAATACCTGCACCTTGCTGCCTGATTCAAACATATCGCCGGCCGGCGCGTAGGCCGTGTCCTGTACATTCATCTGCTGCAGGAGGTCCTTTACGAGGCCGCTCGTCGCTGCTTCAACGGTGCATTGGTTAATAGATCCGGTCACAATAAAATCAGCGCCGAGCATAAATGCGGCCATGGCAGCCTCGGGCGTTCCGATTCCCCCTGCGGCTCCGATGCGGACGGTTTTGCTGTATCGGTATTTTTTCATCATGTCATCTCGTAAACGGATAATCGCCGGCATGAGACTGTAAGCAACTCCGCCGTCAGTGTGGCCGCCTGAATCAGCCTCTACGCAGATGTCATGCGCAACGGGTATTTCTCTCATAAGACTTGCTTCTTCAGCGGTAATTTTGTTTTCGGCTGCAAGTTTCTGCAGAATGTGATCAGGCGCCGGGCTGAGAAACGCTTCCGCTACTTCCGGACGGGACAGCTTGGCGATAATCCGCTGACGCGCTATTATTTGTCCGCCGGCACCGCGTTTTAACCCCTTAGCGCGAAACCTTACTAAAGCGGGAGTAACCGTTAAAAACGCTGATGCTTCCAAGTTCTGAATCCCATGCTTCAATAAAAGATCAATCATTTTTTCTTCTGAATCTGTATGCTTCATATTATGTACAATATTTATGCCGAAGGAACCGCCGTCACGAAGCTCATGCTGAATTGACAAAATGGCGTCCTCAACGTGCGCGATGTTCAAACCGCCTGTTCCGAAAAAGCCCATCATTCCTTTTTCGGCCAGTTTGACGACCATTTCCTTCGAAGAAATTCCGCGGTACATGCCGCCGGCCAAGTAGGCGTATTTCAATTGATAATCGCGCTTAAACTCTTCATTTCCTAAAGACGCCGCCGTAATTGAGCTTTTTCCAGCCTCGGCCGGGACTTTGATTTCATCTGTTATCGGCTCCGCTTCAGCCGTAATTCTTTGAATCAGCCCCGTCAGCACTTTTCCGGGACCGATTTCCTCAAAGCTCATGTTCTTTCTTCCCATTAAGAAACGGATGCTGTCTGTCCAGTTCACAGATCCCGTTATTTGTCCGGTGAGTGTCTCTTTCAGCTCTCTCTGCTCATAGGGTCTTGCCGTCACATTTGAAATGACCGGGATGGACAGCGGCTTAAAATGGAAAGATTCAATAAACCGTGAAAACTCTTCCTTCGCTTCCAGCATGTATCTGGAATGAAAGGCGCCGCTGACATTTAAGCGGTGAACCATTTTTACGCCGTTTACGGCTTCAAAAACGGATGCGGCTTTTTCAATATCTTCTTTATATCCCGAAATGACAATTTGCTGCGGTGTGTTCATGTTGGCGATATCAATCATATCCAAGTGATTTTCTCTTAAAACATCCGTCACCTGCTCATGAGTCAGGCCGATCACCGCTGCCATGCCGCCTCCTTTTGCGCGGCTCATCAGTTCGCCCCTTTTTTTGACCAGCTGTAAGCCTTCTTCAAAATCAAAGGCGCCCGAAGCGTATAACGCGTTATATTCGCCCAAACTGTGTCCGGCGGTAAAATCCGGTTTCAAGCCGGTCTCTTCTGTTTTTTTCAAATAACTGAGGGCATTGACGACATAGAGCGCCGGCTGAGTGAATTGAGTCTGATTGAGACGTTCTCCGTCCCGGCACAGCTCCTGAATGGAATATCCGAGAATGTGATCGGCCTTTGCGGTTAATTCAGGATAGCGGCCGAACAGGTCCTCTCCCATCCCTACTTTTTGCGAGCCTTGGCCTGGAAAAACAAAGCTGATCATCTTACAGTCTCCTTCCGGGCGGTGATAAAATGCTGTCTTCTATTTGCTGCAAATGTGTTTGTTCTTTATGAAACGGTGTCATAATGGCACGGATGCGTTCAGCCGATCCTGCAGGAAGAATCTGTTTGGCAAATGCGGCCAATGTTCCGGAAGGCCCGGCATCAATATACAATCCTTTTTGGCGGCTGTCTGCGAATTGAAGCGCTTCGCGGAATCGAATCGGCTTTCTTACGATATCCCAGAAAAAGTCCGCTTGTATATCGGTCTCAGCCTCTCCGGTCGCACTGGAGATGTACGGTATAAACGGAGTCCGGATTGATTTCTGAGCTAAAAAGCGCTTGTACGGCTGTTCCGCCTGATCAACCAGCGCTGAGTGAAACCCGTAAGATACCGGCAATAGCTGATGAGGAATCTGCTTTTCTCTCAGATCGTCCATGATCTTTTTGATATGTTCCCGCTCTCCCGAGATGACAAAGTGAGAATGATAGTTTACAGATGCCAATTCACTATGTTCGCCGAGCAGCGGATCATCTTGATATAAAGCCGGATCACCCAGTATCGCAAGCATGCTGCCGTTACGGCAAGTTTCCGTAACGATTCGGGCCTGTTCCAGCACGCAATCTAAAGCATCCTCGGCGCTCAGCACGCCCGACACAGCGGCCGCTGCATACTCTCCGAGGCTTGCTCCGATCACATAATCGGGACGTATGCCTCTTTGCTCCAAAGCATATGCAAGTGCGTACTCAGCCATGAAAATGGCAGGATGGCTGAAAAGAAGGCGGTCAAATGGATCAGACAGACGATTGCCTGTATGATACATCTCTTTTAGGACAGAGTAACCGAAACGGCTGACTGCAAAATCGTCCAAGTCAAGCATTTTCTGCCGAAAAGCGGCGTTATGTGCAAACAGCTCTTTCCCCATTTGATAGTATTGGGAACCCTGTCCAGAAAACATGAAAACAATTGGCTGGTTCATCTGTTCTCCTTTTTGCTCTTTATTTTTTCAAAATATTGATTTGCGAGTGTTTCGTGATGTCGTGTGCAGGTGAAGTGGTCGTGATGTTGTATGGCTGGCACTATTGTGTGAGATAAGAATTTTGACTTACGTTCCGCTACATGGC
This sequence comes from Bacillus sp. GZB, assembly GCF_001975995.1. Lineage (NCBI taxonomy): Bacteria > Bacillati > Bacillota > Bacilli > Caryophanales > Bacillaceae > Bacillus > Bacillus sp. GZB. Next base: position 940,891 of record NZ_MTQG01000010.1, on the reverse strand, counting down.
GGGTGAAGCTTCAGTTTCTTTTTTGATGCGGTGAATAAGTCCTGTCAGCACATGGCCCGGGCCGACTTCTTCAAATTCCATCCGCCCTTTGTCCAGCAGATAGCGGATGCTGTCGTTCCATCGCACTGAATGGTCGATCTGATCGGCCAGAACGGAGTGGATTCCGTCTTGCTCATAAGGTCTGGCATGCACATTAGAAATGACAGGAATTGATATAGCAGAAAAATGAAATGACTGTAAAAATTTTTCGAACTCTTGTTTCGCTTCACTCATATATCTCGAGTGAAAAGCGCCGCTTACGTTTAACGGATGAAACATCGTAACGTCTTTTAATCCTTCGAATACGCTTTTGGCTCTTTCAATGTCTTCTTTGCGTCCGGATATGACAACTTGGTGAGGAGAATTCATATTGGCAATATCAATCGTATGTAATCCGTGCGTTTGAAGGGCGTCTGACACTTGATCTGCAGTTAACCCCATAACAGCGGCCATTTTTCCGTCAGTGGCCATACTCATTAATTCGCCTCTTTTACGGACAAGCTGCAGACCGGTAATAAAATCAAAAGCACCTGCTGCAAACAGCGCATTATATTCTCCCAAACTGTGGCCGGCCACATAATCCGGCTTTATGTCATTGTCTTGGATTTTTTTCAAATAGCTTAACGCGTTTACAACATATAAAGCAGGCTGGGTGAACTGCGTCTTGTGAAGGTTGGAATACGGATTCTCAAGACAAAGCCGTTTCATAGAATATCCGAGTGTTTCATCAGCCTGCTCCGTTAAGTCTTTAAATTCATCAAACAATGAGCTCCCCATTCCCTGCTTTTGAGAACCTTGTCCGGGGAATAAGTATGTGATCATTTTCTCAGCCATCCTTTCTCGGATTCAGATAAGAAGCATGTTCAAGTTGATAGTAACTTCACAAAAATACCATGTCAAGTTAATTTATCCTATGCGAACTCCTGAATAATGCCTATTTTTCCCTGTCGGAAGGCGGACTCAGGGCTTTCGGAACAGGCGTAAGCAGAATGTCCCATCCGGCCTGCCCGGCGTTCTCTTCCGCAAACTCCCGTTACTCAGCCATTCATCACCAGAAATCTAGTAATAACTACCATTTCATTTCAGAAGTTCCTTACCTCAAAAGAAAAGATAGTTAGATAGAACTAAATTACACATTACTTAAAATGAAACAGCCCTTTTTGATTTTTTCTGTTGCGGAAATTCACAAAATGTTCTTTTTTTTCAATCTGAAAGTAAATATTGTTTTTCAAAAGACTCTCCATTTTTTGACCCGGCTTCTCCCCGAAGGAGTGCCCCGGATACACACGCACATGCGAGGGAATGGAGGCTTTGATCCTCTGTATACTGTGAAACATATCTTCAGCTGAGCTGCCCCTGTCCTCACATATACCGCACCCTTCTGTAAACACGGTGTCACCGGTAAAAAGATGATCAGATAGCAAATAGCACATTCCCCCGGCCGTATGTCCCGGGGTCAATATACTTCTGATGATAAACCCTCCGGCCGCAAAGGTTTGGCCGTCTTCAAGCGCTATTAAGTTTCTGCACCGGAATTGATAGAAATCGATTTCCGCCGACGACATGTATATATCAGAATGATAGATTTGCTGAAGCGGCTCCGCCAAGTTTACATGGTCATAATGCGAATGTGTTAATAAAATAGCTGATAAATCAACATCCAATTCATGCAGTTTATCGGTTATTTTATCGATTTCCCAGGACGGGTCCACCGCTATCGCAGATTTTTTCGAGCGGTCTGCGATAATATAACAATAGTTGGACCACATCTGGTGATAAGTTTTAATTTGATGCACTTCATATGTATGATCCATTGTCACCATTCCCATTTAAAAGATCCGGGCAGACTGCTGCCGCCGCCCAGCCGACTGTAACCACTTTACCAGATGACACCACGTTTTTCCATGGATTTTCCGGTAAAGTTAAAAAAACTTTCTGCTCCCGCCAAAAGCACCAGTCTGGACCTTTTTTACAAATTGCTATGCTGATATATAAGGAAATTAGAATATTAATTTAGATGAATTCTTTAGGGAATTTTATTCAGAAAATGAAGGATGAATATGGGTTTCAGATAAAAAGAAAACAAATTGAGCTTTTGTTTTGAAAAGCAATTGCCGAAGCGGCCGAAGGGGATAATCAGTTTTTAGAAATGATCCGCAATCAAGATTATTATTTTAATCCTTTTCTTCAAGATAACTAAACCACACGGGCTCTCGAAATATATCAGAATACCTTAGTTCTTACACCGAATTCAACGTTATATGGACATTAACATAATTGAACTTAGAAAAGTACGGCGTAATTTACACTCTTTTCAAATCAGCCCTAGCTGCAACAATTCACGAAAGTGCCGCGCAGCTTTTTACTGTGCAAACAAAACTAACATAAAATCATTAAGTGTAAAAAGTAAATATTAAACATTAGACAAATAGACTATGTTATATGGGTCGGAGTTTACCGCTCAAGGTAAATTGCCCTGGGATGCAATACCTGCTAAAGCTGCCTATGGGTAGAATCGGCGTTTTGAAATAATTCTTAATACGATCGACAATTTTACTGGTGCCGTGGAAGATGCGTGCTATGCGGGTGCTCTAAAAGAACTGGCAACCCAACAGCCGCTTGGTGGATTACTAAAACTCTTAGGCTTTTCATTTAAACGGGGCTATTGTTGGTGTTTAACAAATTTATCCTGTGTTAAGCTTTAAAGTGATTATTTTCTAACGTGTTAAGATCGGAGGTAACTATGGAAGATAAAAGTAACGCTGAACCGAGCCCAAAAGCTATAAGAATTCTAACTTACATCATTCCTATAGTTTTAATAGGACTTATCCTTGTTCTTAAGAATATTAATACCGCAGCAGCAGAAATTTCATTTTATATCGTTGCTATCGGTGTGGTTCTCTTAGTGGTTTTCAGTTTGATCAAAAATAGAAAAAACCGCAGGAAGAACTAAATGTAGGGGGGGCTAATTACTAGTCCCCCTTGACTAACTTGCGGATAGTATAACCCGCCAAATTCCAATTTTATTTAAATTCTTCACAAATAACATGAGATTTTTCAGGAACCGTTTTCTCCAATTATTTCACTATTAATGCAGTCAATGGACGATATAGACGGTTACACCAATCACAGGATACTACATCGCCAACCCCAAATACTCTCCAAAAACAATTTTTATATGACAGAAAAGCAGCTGGATGTTAAACAAATCATTTTCATGATTGACGGCATACCAATGCACCAATTATGCCAGAAATTAAAAAACTCAAAAGCTATCTCTGAAAGGCTGGGTCATTCAAACTAGTAAGGCTGCTTGTGGGCAAATAACGGTTTAGTCTCACATAAACGTTGTTATTACATCACACGCTTAAACATCTTCTCCATCTCATACGTGCTGTGGTGGATAATGATCGGCCGGCCGTGCGGGCATGTGAACGGGTCTGTCGTTCGGCGCAGGTCGTCCAAGAGCGCTTTGATTTCGTCGTTTCGCAAATGGCGGTTCGCTTTGATTGAGCCTTTGCAGCTCATCATAATGGCCGCTTCCTCCCGCAGTTTTTTAATATCGATCTGTTTGGCGTCAAGCACCTGCTGAATGATTTCTTCAATCAGTTCAGCTTCTTCCCCTTTTGGAAACCAGGCCGGATGGCAGCGGACGATGTAGCTGTTCGTGCCGAATGCTTCTAAAAATACTCCGACGCTTTCAAGCTCATGCTGATGCTGGTCAATGATCAGCGCTTCATTTGCCGCATAATGAAAAGTGAGCGGCACGATCATATCCTGCACTTCAGGCTCGACCTGCCCGACTTTTTCCCGGAAATATTCGTATTTAATCCGTTCTTGGGCCGCATGCTGGTCAATGATATACAAGCCGTTTTCGTTTTGGGCCAAAATATATGTCCCGTGCATTTGGCCGATCGGATACATCACCGGAACTCTTTCTTCACGCATTTCTTCAGAGACAGCTTCCGGTTCCGGAATATCGGAAACAGGCGCTGCCGTTTCGGGCATACCGATCTCCGGCGGCACTCCGTGATCCGCTATCTCTTCTTCTATTATTAGCGGCTCAGGCTCTTTTACGACCGAACTCAGCTTCATTGGTGAGTAAGACGGCTCCGGCGTTTTTTCAGGAAGTTTCCGCTCAGGCGCGCTTTCCTCGAATGTCATAAATTGCTGTTCGTTTTTGGCCGGTGCCGGCGCTGATTTTTTCGGGAGCTGGGCGCTCGGAATAAGCCGCTGCTTTTGAAACACTTCCTTTATCCCGTCACGGATCAGCTCATGCAGCTCCGTCTCTTTGCTGAGGCGGACTTCAAGCTTCGACGGATGGACATTGACATCAACCAAAATCGGGTCCATCGTAATTTCGATAAACGTAATCGGATGGCGGCCGATCGGCAGAAGTGTGTGATAGCCCTCATGCACCGCTTTTACAAGCGGGAAATTCTTAATGTATCTTCCGTTAATGACAGATGACATGTAGTTTCTGGATGCACGCGTGATTTCCGGAAGCGCAATGTAGCCCTTGACTTCAAAATCAAGCGAGCTGACATGGAGCGGTATCATTTTTTTCGCAACCGCCGTCCCGTAAATTGCGGCCAGCACATGGCGCACGTCCCCATTACCGTTTGTCTGCAGCAGATTTTTCCCCTGATGGCGGAGACGGATGGATACTTCCGGATGCGCAAGAGCGATCCGGTTGACAACATCCGTAATATTGCCGAGCTCCGTATGCACGGTTTTCATATATTTCAATCTGGCGGGTGTATTGAAAAACAGGTTGGTAACGATAATCTCCGTTCCTTTTCTGCTGGAGGATTTCTGTTCAGAAATGATATTCCCGCCCTGAAGAATGAGATGGGTGCCCGCTCCCTCGCCGATGCTCGTTTTGATTTCCAGATGAGAAACAGACGCGATACTTGGCAAAGCTTCTCCGCGGAAACCGAGTGTTCTCACCCGGAACAGGTCGTTTTCATCTTTGATTTTACTGGTCGCGTGGCGGCGGAAAGCCCGCTTGCAATCATCGGTTTCCATCCCTTCGCCGTTATCGAGCACCCGAATCGACGAAAGCCCCGCTTCCTCTATGTCGATTTCAATGACTGTGCTGTTTGCGTCGATGGCGTTTTCCACCAATTCTTTAACGACTGAGGCAGGCCGTTCGACCACCTCGCCGGCCGCTATTTTATTTGAAAGTTCATCTGACAGCTGGATGACTTTTGCCAAGTCCGTCACCTCTTTCTATTTTAATTTTTTTTGCAGCTTGTACATTTCGTTCATCGCTTCAAGCGGCGTCATATCGAGAATATTGATTGACTTAAAGGCTTCAAGCACTTGTTTTTCTTTATTAGAAACAGCCGGTGCCTTCTGTTCTTTTTCACCGTCAGCAAAAAAGGACAGCTGTGCCGGTTCTTCTCTGACGGCGGACTTTTTCTCAGATACCGCCGGAAGCTCCGGTTTATCTCCCGTCTGCTCAAGCTGTTTTAAGATCTCCTGCGCGCGGCTGATCAGATCATCCGGGAGCTCGGCAAGCTGGGCGACATGAATGCCGTAACTTTTATCTGCGGCTCCTTCTTTGATTTGATGGAGAAACACGACCGTTCCGTTATATTCCTCTGCGCGCACATGAACGTTTTTCAGCTGAGGAAGCTTATCTTCAAGCACCGTCAGCTCATGATAATGCGTGCTGAACAGTGTTTTAGCGCCGATATGATCGTGAACATATTCAATAATCGCCTGTGCCAGCGCCATTCCGTCGTACGTTGATGTCCCGCGGCCGATTTCATCAAACAGGATCAGGCTGTCTTTTGTGGCGTTCACAATCGCGTTTTTCGCTTCCAGCATTTCCACCATAAAGGTGCTTTGTCCGGAAATCAAATCATCCGCTGCCCCGATTCTCGTGAAGATTTGATCAAAAATCGGCAGAACCGCTTCTTTTGCGGGCACAAAACAGCCGATCTGGGCCATGATCGATAGAAGTGCGATCTGTCTCATGTACGTGCTTTTACCTGACATATTCGGACCCGTAATCAGGAGCATTTCCCGCGAATCGCCCATCAGGCAGTTGTTCGGGACGTATTCTTGACTGTCCATCACCTTTTCAACGACGGGGTGTCTCCCTTCAATGACTTTTACTTCATTATCAGAAAAGACGGGCTTTGTGTAATGCCTGTTTTCACTGATCGTAGCAAAGCATTGCAGTGCGTCCAGCTCACTCATTTGTTTGGCAAGACGCTGCAAGCGCGGAATAAATTGTTTCACCTTTTCACGCAGTCCGGCAAAAAGCTCATATTCCAGCTCGCAGATGTTGTTTTCCGCTTCTAAAATAAGCGCTTCTTTTTCCTTCAATTCCGGCGTAATGTACCGTTCGGCGTTTGTGAGGGTCTGCTTCCGCTCATACCGTCCGTCTTCAAGCAGATGAAGGTTTGCTTTTGTGACTTCAATATAATAGCCGAACACTTTATTGAAACCGACCTTTAATGAACGGATGCCCGTATAAGCGCGTTCCTGCTGCTCCAGTCTGGCAATCCAGTCTTTACCGTTTTTGCTGGCGTCACGGTACTCATCGAGCTTCTGATGATAGCCGTCTTTAATTAAGTTGCCTTCTTTTAACGATAACGGCGGGTTTTCATGAAGGGCCTCTTCTAACAGGTCAAGCAAATCTCCGCACGGATCAATCAAGCCGGCGCGTTCTTTTGCTTTTTTATGGTTAAGGGACCCTACAAGCTCTTTGATGCTCGGCACTTGTTTTAAAGATTCTTTCAGCTGGATTAAATCCCTTGCGTTGACGTTTCCGAATGCGACCCGGCCCGCCAGACGTTCTAAATCGTATACTTCCTTCAGGCGCTCTCGCAGATCTTCACGCTCAAACAGATGATTGATCAGCGTCTCGACCATTTCCTGGCGTTCTTCGATTTGGGATGCCCTGATCAGCGGGCGGTCAATCCATTGTTTGAGAAGCCGGCCGCCCATCGCTGTTTTCGTCTCGTCTAAAAGCCAGAGCAATGACCCTTTTTTGCTTTTCGAACGGATCGTTTCCGTCAGCTCAAGATTCCGTTTTGAATACAGGTCAATTTTCATCGCTTCTTCCAATTCATATACTTGAACCGGCTGCAGGTGATCCAGGCTCCGTTTTTGCGTTTTCTGCAAATACGTATATAAACGCATAAACGTCTCTGTCAGCTCTTCGCCCGGCAAGTGCTTTGCGATTTCAATGCGTTCTGTTATTTCCCCGTCTTCGATAGAAATCGTGGCGCCGCACCGTTCTTTCAGCTGAGCAGCTGTATGTTCGTTAAACTTGCTTGATACGACAATTTCCTTTGCGCCGACTGAGTAAATTTCTGACATGACATCTTCAATCCGCTCAATAAATACGGCCAGGTTTTCTCCGGTCGTTAAGTCCGATAAAGCGAGACCGTATCCGTCACGGAATTCGGAAACGGAAGCGATAAAGTTGTTTTCCGACTCGTGGATGCCTTTTCCATCCATCACGGTTCCCGGTGTGATCAGCTGGACGACTTCTCTTTTCACAACGCCTTTAGCCGCCTTCGGATCTTCCGTCTGTTCACAGATCGCCACTTTATAGCCCTTTTTAATCAGCTGTTCAATATAAGCCGCCGCGGAATGATACGGCACGCCGCACATCGGAATTTTATCAGCCGAACCTCCGTCTCTGCTTGTCAGTGTAATTTCAAGCTCTTGTGACGCTTTTTTTGCATCTTCAAAAAACATTTCATAAAAGTCACCAAGCCGAAAAAATAAAAAGGCATCTTGGTGCTCTGCCTTTATCTTCAAGTATTGCTGTATCATAGGCGTGTAACTAGCCATCATTTAATCCCTCACTATGTATCTTCTCTTATCCGAATCCCATTATAACATAAACAAAAGAGTGATATCTTTATATATAAAAAAGAGACTTGGGGTGTTAAACTCCCCTAGCCTCAACTTATTCTTCAGGATCTCCGACTAAAAATTCAGGGTTAATGTCCTCTAATTCTTCATCAAGATCGTCTTCCCAATCATCATCATCGTCTTCTTCCCAGTCAGGATTGACTTCGACGACAACTTTCGTTTCACCGACCACTTCTGCTAAAAATTCTCTCTCTGCCTGAACCACGATTTTATTTCCGTTAGGAGAAATGGTGACTTCAAGACAGTTCGGCTGCTGCAGCACTTTGGCAATGACTTCGTGTTCGTCATCTAAGTAATTTGTGTCTCTGTATCTGAGTTTAATCACATCGACATACTTTACTCTCTCGGTTACAACTTCCGTTTTTGTATTATCGGCGTAAGAGTACCAGACGTTTATATCATAATACCCTTCAATTTCTACAGTCTTCCCGATCTTTTCGGCATCGTACTTGTGGTTGATAATCCAGCCGCCCAATATACTTGACGGTTTTTCTCCAGGTGAGATCGTGTTGGTGCATTGGGTGAATTTTCTTCCTTTCGCAACTACCGCTTTCGTAATAATTTCCCTGTATTCAGACATTCCGGCAGGCCTCCTTGTTCTTCTTCGTGTTATCTTATGCTGGGCATTTGTCTCATGTGCATTTTTATAATAAAAATATAAAAATACAAAGTTTCTGTTTCATTGTATGCAGCCCTGCCCAGAAACTTTACTTTTAAGTATGATAAAACTTTCCAGTAAAATGGGACAAAACGGTGATGAAAATTTAGCACATATTACAATTAGTTCCAAAACAGCAAAAAAACACGGGCCGATGAAGGCCACGTGTTTAAATAGAACAGCTGTTATTCGAATGTTTTACTTTTGAACCGGTTTCTCCCGTCAGCAGGTTGCCTCCGGTAGATGTAATGATTTCGTTTGTCACCTGATTTGAGATCGTATGTGCGACAAGCTGAAGAAGGTCATTGACCTCAATCTGGGAATCTCTGAATTCCTGAATGATCGGAATCCCTTCAAGCTCTTCCTGCAGGGCGTCAATTTTACTTTCCACTTGTTTCAGCGCTTCAAGCTTTTCGTAGTGCTTCAGGTTAACGGCTTGCTTTTGCAGGGTTTTAATCTGATTAATAATCGCAGAGACTTTTTCATTTTCGTTAATCTGCGCCTCAGCGCGTTTGAAAAAATCGACTTCTTCTGTTTCAGAAATCATTTTCGCAAGGTTCCTAGCCTGCTGTACAATGTCTTTCTTTGAGTAAAGCGTCATTATTATTTCACCTCGATTGCTTCTCCTGCCATCACACCGTCAAGCGACCATGTTTTCGCCTGTTCGATTTTGACGCGTACAATCTTGCCGATGGCGTCTTTCGGCCCTTTGAAGTTGACGAGCTTGCTTTTTTCCGTATAGCCGGCAAGAATGTCAGGGTTATTTTTGCTTTCTCCCTCAACTAATACTTCGACGGTCCTGCCTTCATATTCCTTCATTTTTTTGGCTGAAATTTCTTTCACCAAATCATTGAGGCGCTGAAGACGTTCTTTCTTGACCCTCATCGGAACATTGTCTTTCATCTTCGCTGCCGGCGTGCCTTCACGAGGAGAGTAAATAAACGTATATGCGCTATCAAATTCCACTTCGCGATATAACGAGAGCGTTTCTTCAAATTGTTCATCGGTTTCATTCGGAAAACCGACAATAATATCGGTCGTCAGTGAAGCGTTCGGCATCGCCGCTTTAATTTTTCCGACAAGCTCCAGATAGCGTTCTCTGTCATATTTGCGCGCCATCATTTTTAACATCGCTGAGCTTCCTGATTGAACCGGAAGATGGATATGGTCAAGAAGGTTGCCGCCTTTGGCGAGCACTTCGATCAGATGATCATCAAAGTCACGCGGATGACTCGTCGTGAACCGGATTCTCGGAATATCAATTTTACGCAGTTCGTCCATTAAATCACCGAGACCGTACGTCATATCCTCAAAATCTTTTCCGTACGCATTCACGTTTTGACCGAGCAGCGTGATTTCTTTATAGCCTTCACTTGCAAGTCTTCTGACTTCCTGGATAATTTCCTCAGGACGGCGGCTTCGTTCTTTTCCGCGGGTATACGGTACGATGCAGTATGTGCAGAACTTGTCACAGCCGTACATAATGTTGACCCAGCCTTTAATTTTTCCGTTGCGGACTTTCGGAAGGTTTTCAATGACATCCCCTTCCTTCGACCACACTTCAATGACCATCTCTTTTGATAAATATGCCTCTGATAACAGTTCCGGCAGACGGTGAATGTTGTGCGTGCCGAAAATCATATCGACAAACGGGTGCTTCTTAAGGATGCGGTTTACGACTGATTCTTCCTGTGACATGCAGCCGCAGACGCCGAGAATCAAGTCCGGGTTATTTTTTTTGAGCGCCTTTAAATGGCCGAGCTCTCCGAACACTTTGTTTTCAGCATTTTCCCGGATAGCGCAAGTGTTTAATAAAATAACGTTCGCGTCATCAACCGAATTTGTCGCTTCATAACCGAGCGCCATAAAAATACCCGCCATGACTTCCGTATCATGCTCGTTCATTTGGCATCCGTACGTGCGGATATAAAATTTCCTGCCTTCACCGAGGCCTTTAAATTCTTCTGAGATTTTAAAATCGTTATGATATTGAACGGATTCTTTGCCCCGTTTTTTCGCATCTTTTAAAGAAGGCGGAATATATACGGCTTCAAAATACTTGCTGTAATCCTTTTCGGATTTTTTGTCCGCCGGATTCACTTGTCCGCTTTCCTGCTTTTGCTTTTCATTCATGTTCGAATGTCTCCTTTCAACCGAAACTTCCACCCTCAAGTATACTGGTTAAAAGCGTTTGGCACAACCGCCAGCCTATTATTGTACACCTTATTGAGAATAAGAATCAATAAGAAATAAAAAAGAGGGAATCATTTCCCCCTTACACAAGCTGAAGCTCTTTTGCGGCTGAACGGATTACTTCCAGGGCCCGGTCAAGCTCCTCTTTTGTATGCTCCGCCGTAATAATGGTGCGGATTCTCGCTTTTCCTTGGGCGACCGTCGGATACACGATGCTTTGTGCAAAGACGCCGCGGGTCAATAAAAGGTCTGATAATGCTTGGGCTTTTTCTTCCTCCCCTATTAATATCGGCACGATCGGTGTTTCGCTTTTTGTGAGGGTCAGCCCCATTTGAACCAGTTTATCTTTGAAATACGCCGTGTTCTCCCATAGCTTTTCCATATGCTCAGGCTCTTCCAGCAGGACGTCAATGGCTTCTATGCATGCGGCCGTTACCGCAGGCGGATGAGAAGTGCTGAATAAGAAAGGACGCCCTTTATGGCGCAGGTAATCGATCAGAACCTGCGATCCTGCGGCGTAACCGCCAAGCACTCCGATGGCTTTGCTTAATGTGCCCACCTGTATGTGGACTCTTCCGTCAAGCCCGAAGTGATTAACCGTTCCCCTTCCGTTTTTTCCGAGTACGCCGGAAGCATGCGCGTCGTCGACCATCACAAAGGCATCGTACGCCTCTGCAAGTTTGACGATGTCAGGCAAAGGAGCGATGTTGCCGTCCATTGAGAATACGCCGTCGGTGACGATCAGGCGCATGCGGTAATTCATTGATTTTTTCAGCACCCTTTCCAAATCGTCCATATCAACATGGCGGTACACCTTTTTATCTGCTTTCGTCAGCCTGATCCCGTCAATAATGGAAGCATGGTTCAGTTCGTCAGAGATCACGATATCCTCTTTTGTAAGAATGCTTGATAAGACGCCCTGATTCGTTGTGAACCCCGATTGAAAAACAAGTGCCGCTTCTGTTTTTTTAAAGTTTGCCAATTTCTTCTCAAGCTCATTGTGCATTGTGAATGTTCCGGCGATTGTCCGGACGGACCCCGTACCCGCTCCGAATTCTTCCGCGGCGCGTTTAGCCGCTTCGACAAGCCTTGGATGCGACGTCAAACCGAGATAATTGTTCGATGAAAGCTGTATCACGTTTTCCCCTTTGACTTCCACCGACGGACCCTGCTTCGTTTCAATTTGTTTCATTTGCTGCCACGTTTTATTTTCTTTCATTTTATCAAGCTCGGCTTTTAGAAATTCAAATTCTTTCATTATAGAACCCTCCCCTTATGGAATCAAAATGACTTTGCCGCACTGGCCCTTTCTCATCAGGTCAAACCCTTTTTCAAAGTCTTCAAGCGGAAACTGATGCGTGATCACCGGCGTCAGATCAACAAGGCCGGATTCAAGCAGGTGCGATACCTGCCGCCATGTTTCAAACATTTTTCTGCCTGTGATGCCTTGGACGGTAAGTCCTTTAAACACCACGTCATTTGTCAGATCAACCGTCACCGGACGTTCCGGCAGACTCAGCATATGGAACCTTCCCCCGTTGGCCGCCATCTTTAATCCTTGTGCGATAGCTGCCGGGTGGCCTGACATTTCGCAGACAAGGTCGATCCCTTCTCCGCCTGTTAAGGTGTCGATCACCTCAAGCGGATCTTCCTTACCAGCTGAAATGGTGATCGTGGCTCCCAATTTCTTCGCAAGAGCCAGCCTGTAATCATTTTTATCAATGGCCGCAATACGGGATGCACCGGCCGCTTTAGCCACTGCCACCGCCATCAGCCCGATCGGTCCGCAGCCGATAATTGCAGCGGAACCGCCCGCAAGCCGGCTGCTTTCCAGCACCGTATGCACCGCGTTGCCAAGCGGCTCTTGAACAGAAGCGACGGCGGGGTCCATATCAGCGGGATTTTTCCAAACATTTCGAGCCGGCACTTTGACATATTCAGCGAAGGAACCGGCTGTATCTACGCCGAGGATCTTTGTATGGGTGCACACATGATGTTTTCCTGTTAAACAAGGGACACAAGTACCGCAGACGAAGTGGGTTTCAGCCGAAACGTAGTCACCTATTTTGACATTTGTGACGTTCTTGCCCGTTTCCGCTACGATACCGCTGAATTCATGTCCGAATACTTGAGGTGTTTTGATTCGTTTCTGCGCCCATTGATCCCAATTATAAATATGCACATCTGTACCGCATATAGATGCGGCCTGTACTTTAATGAGAACTTCATTCTCATTTATGGAAGGTATGGGAATTTCTTTCAGAGTTGCTCCGAAAGCGTTTTCATTTTTGACGATAGCTTTCATCTTTCCTCCCAACATGTACACTCCTCCTCGAAAAAACACTGTAATAACTGGATTGTAACATGAGATAAAAAGGAGGTAAATACCAGTGTCCACACCAAGAAAACAACTGCTTCCGTCCGGAAAAATGGGCGTGATTTTTTTTGAATATTATATGAATAAAGCCATTTATCATCTCTTCGTACTATCAATATAATATTGTGAGAAAATATGACAACAATAAAAACAACCCGCTCGCCTTACGCAAGCAGGTTGAGAATGTCATGTTTTTGTTTTTAACGGGGTTCGACGATTAACTTAATCGCCGTTCTTTCTTCTCCGTCAATCTGTATATCTGTAAAAGCCGGAATACAAATCAAATCTACGCCGCTTGGCGCGACAAAGCCTCTGGCAATCGCAACCGCTTTAACAGCCTGATTTAAGGCACCCGCCCCAATTGCTTGAATTTCGGCGGCTCCGCGTTCCCTCAATACACCGGCAAGCGCGCCTGCTACTGAATTTGGACTTGATTTTGCTGAAACTTTTAAGATTTCCATTTCTGCTCCCCCTTAGTTTTACAATGGATAAGTGAGTGTTCATTAGAACAATCATTATTAGATGTTGCTATCCAAAAAGCCATCCCCACAATGCTTTTCAAAAATAGCGGGCTACCTTCCATTTCTACTATATTCACTAAGAAGTTGCTATATTCCTGCTTTTCCTTTTAATATTTTTATAAAATAAACACATGATCACCTATTCAAAGAACATATGGTCATCATTGATTAATATCCGTTCGATATTTACGGCCTTTTTCGTTTGATCGTCGATGTCAATGAGCACTCCGCTCAGCGTAGTTTTACCTTCCGCCACCGTAAACCGGACAGGAAGATTGGTTTTAAACCGCTTGATGACCGTTTCTCTGTCCATACCGAGAATTCCGTCGTACGGACCCGTCATGCCTACATCAGTAATATATGCCGTTCCTTTCGGCAAAATGCGGTTATCTGCCGTTTGCACGTGTGTATGGGTGCCTACCACGGCAGAGGCTCTTCCGTCTGTGTACCAGCCGATAGCAATTTTTTCGCTTGTCGCTTCGGCGTGAAAATCAATAAAAATGTACGGCGTGCGCTTTTTTGCTTCTTCTATTAATTCATCCGCTTTAGCAAACGGATCATCAAGCGGCGGAAGAAACGTCCGTCCCTGTAAATTAATGACGGCAAGCTCTTTTCCGTTCGATTTAATATAGGTAATGCCTTTGCCCGGCGTACCTTCCGGGAAATTCGCCGGCCGGACAAGATGCGGCACATCATCAATAAAGTCGAAGATCTCTCTTTTATCCCACGTATGGTTTCCCATTGTAATGGCATCTGCTCCCGCTTCCATCAGGCTGTGGTAGATCTTTTCCGTCAGTCCTTTTCCGTGTGCTGCATTTTCTCCATTAATAATTGTAAAATGCGGTTTATGTTTCGCTTTCAGTTTCGGGACATATTCTTTTACCATGTCGCGGCCCGGGGAACCGACAACATCTCCGATAAATAAAATTCTCATACATTCCATTCCTTCCTTTTCAGGGACTCAAAAAAATAAAGTGATGCGCTAAGCATCACTTTATTTTGCATACTCTACGGCTCGAGTTTCTCTGATTACGGTCACTTTAATGTGGCCCGGATAATCAAGCTCGTCCTCAATTCGTTTACGGATATCACGTGCCAAACGATGGGCTTCTAAATCATTAATGGAGTCCGGCTTGACCATGATGCGAACTTCACGGCCGGCCTGAATCGCAAATGATTTTTCAACACCTTCGTAAGACTCGGAGATTTCTTCAAGCTTTTCAAGTCTGCGGATATAGTTTTCGAGCGTTTCACTTCTCGCGCCCGGTCTTGCGGCTGACAATGCATCAGCGGCAGCGACCAGAACGGCGATAATGGAAGTCGGCTCTTCGTCTCCGTGGTGTGACGCAATACTGTTAATGACGACTGGATGCTCTTTATATTTGGTCGCAAGCTCCACTCCGATTTCCACGTGGCTTCCTTCCACTTCATGGTCAATTGCTTTTCCGATGTCATGCAGAAGACCGGCCCGCTTGGCAAGCTTTGCATCTTCTCCAAGCTCGGAAGCCATTAAACCGGCTAAAAACGCAACTTCCATAGAATGTTTCAGTACGTTCTGCCCGTAGCTTGTACGGAATTTCAACCGGCCGAGGATCTTGATCAGATCCGGGTGGAGTCCGTGAACGCCGACTTCAAACGTCGTCTGCTCACCCATTTCCCGGATATAGTCATCAACCTCACGGCGGGATTTTTCAACCATTTCTTCAATGCGCGCCGGGTGAATACGGCCATCCTGAACGAGTTTATCAAGAGCGATTCTTGCAGTCTCCCGTCTGATCGGATCAAATCCGGAAAGAATGACTGCTTCAGGTGTGTCATCAATAATCAGGTCAATACCTGTAAGCGTTTCAAGCGTACGAATGTTACGCCCTTCACGGCCGATGATACGTCCTTTCATCTCATCATTCGGAAGATTGACGACCGATACCGTCGTTTCGGCAACATGATCTGCTGCACAGCGCTGCAAAGCAAGCGACAGAATGTTTTTCGCCTTTTTATCTGCCTCTTCTTTCGCACGGTTTTCGGTTTCTTTTGTCATGATGGCGATGTCATGTGAAAGCTCATTTTCAACCCGGTCAAGAATGATTTGTTTCGCTTCATCCCGTGTCAGGCTCGAAATGCGTTCGAGTTCTGACTGCTGCATACGAATCATCTCATCCACTTTGCTTTCCATCTCTTCAATATGTTGTTGTCGTTCATTCAGAGAATGATCTTTCTTCTCCAACATCGCTTCCCGTTTATCAATTCCTTCATGTTTACGGTCAAGATTTTCTTCTTTTTGAAGTAAACGGTTTTCTTGTTTTTGAAGCTCATTTCGTCTTTCACGAACTTCCTGTTCAGCATCTATTCGAAGTGTATGGATTTCGTCCTTTGCTTCAAGCAGAGCTTCTTTTTTCAGTGCTTCAGCATCACGCTTTGCATCTTCAAGGATTTGCTCGGCAGCACCGCGTGCGCCCGCAATCTTTGCTTCGGCAATGGTTTTACGAACATAGTAGCCAACAACTAAACCGAGCAGAGTCAGCAAAATGGAGATGAGAACCGTCATTGGGGTCATACTTTCACCTCCTCTTGCTATGAACTTGGTTTTTGCTTAAATAAGTGCCGGCATGTACATTGTCTGATTTTCTCAACATACAGAACCTTCACAGGGAATGAGTCTCTCATGCCCTTGTCAAGTTTAAATGGTTTAACAATCATGTTAAAAAAACAAATGTTACAACTTCATTGTAATTGTGTCGGAAATACTTGTCAAGCTTGCCAGCTTAACGATTCGCCTCCAGCTTTGAATCTTCGCCATGTATATATCATACCATATCTTCATCCGCTTTTCGTGAATGACGGCTCTGTTAGTCCGCCTGGTTAAGCAATTGGTAAATTCTATTGTTTACCTGTCCTAATTTGGCGTTATTCTGAATATTTGACAGTAAAATGACATATTTGCTTGCCGAATGGCTGAAGCTGTTCAAAATGTTGTAACCGGGCATAACACCGTGATTGGAATAGCTTCCCGGATCAATGTAAAACCCCATGCCGTAAGCGGCACTGCTTCCTGCTGTAAACATTTTTGTGAAGCTTTCTTTTGAAAGGAGCGTGCCGTTTACGATCGCTTTATCAAATTTATAGAGATCTTCAGCGCTCATATACATGTCGCCCGCCCCGTACAGCTGCGATAAGTCCAAAAGGTGCGGCGTTACAAGACTGCCGCTCTCATTGACTTTGTAGCCGACGGCAGGATATTTGGCTTTGGCAAATGTTTTGTAAAATCCGGCATGCTTCATTCCGGCCGGTTTGAACACGTGTTCTTTTATATATTGTTCATAAGACTCCCCGCTGACCTGAGATACGATATAAGCAAGCACTGAATAGTTGGAATCCCTGTAATCCCAAACCCCGGGCTGCCGTTTAATTCCGCGGTATTCTATATCCTTGATTAAATCAATTGGAGCAATCGGTCCCTGACCCTCAATATGCCCGTTTATGCCGGACGTATGATTGAGCAGGTTTTTCAATGTGATGCGTGTGCCGTTAGGGAAATTCGGCAAGTATGTACTGACGGGGTCACTCGTCTGCAGCAGCCCTTTTTCTTCAAGCTGCAGGACAGCCGTCGCGATTAACGCTTTTTGTGAAGAACCGATATAATATGATGTCTCCGGATTGTTTTTCATTTTTTGTTTTCGGTCCGCATAGCCAAAGCCTTTTTTCAGCACAACTTTTCCATCTTTTACGATCATTGCAGTGCCGCTGAACCCGATCTGTTGCAAGTAATTGCTGATCTGTTTATTGTGATCGATTGATTTAGGTGTTTTCTCTTTTTGCGTCTTTTCTTTTTTCTGTTGAGTCTGGTCTTTTGAAGTATCAGATTGAGCGGCGGGAGCGCTTTTAACGGATTCCTTCTCCCGGTGATGCGCTGTGACGGTCCAGATCATAATAAAAACAGTAACAAGCAGCAGAAAAAGAAACAGCCCTCCCGTTTTCATCAGCTTCTTCTTTCTTTTTTTATTTATTCTTGTGCGGCGGGGGCTCGTCATCTTTTTTCCTCCTCAGATATAATTTCAACTTTCGCCATGATGTTAGACGAGTGAAGTGTGAAAAAAGTTGTAACATTCCAGATAAAATTTTCCGAAACAGCCAGTGTTTTTTGAAACACACAAAAAAAAGAGCGGAAATTGCTTATTCCGCTCTTTTGATCGTGTTTTTATTCTTCTAATTCCATCTCTTCCTGAACTTCTTCCGCTTTGTCCGTTACACCGTTATTGTCTAAACCGTAATATTCACGGATTTGTTCCTGAATCATCAGCATGATGTCTTTATTTTCTTTTAAGAACTGCTTGGCGTTTTCACGGCCCTGACCGAGGCGTTCTTCTTCATAAGAATACCACGAACCGCTTTTTTGCACGATATCCAGTTCAGTTCCAAGGTCGATGATTTCCCCTTCTTTGGAGATTCCTTCACCGTACATAATGTCCACTTCAGCCGTACGGAACGGAGGAGCGACTTTGTTTTTTACGACTTTAATTCTCGTTTTATTCCCCATGACGTCGTTGCCCTGCTTTAATTGCTCGGCACGGCGCACTTCAAGGCGCACGGAAGAATAGAATTTCAGCGCGCGGCCGCCCGGTGTCGTCTCCGGATTTCCGAACATAACGCCGACTTTTTCACGAATCTGGTTAATAAAGATTGCGATTGTTTTAGATTTATTGATGGCGCCGGAAAGCTTACGGAGCGCCTGAGACATAAGACGCGCTTGTAAACCGACGTGTGAATCACCCATGTCACCTTCAATTTCAGCTTTTGGAACAAGCGCCGCAACAGAGTCAACGACTACGATATCAACAGCTCCGCTTCGCACCAGCGCTTCAGCAATCTCAAGCGCCTGCTCTCCCGTATCCGGCTGAGAAAGCAGAAGCTCTTCGATATTGACACCGAGCTTTTGCGCGTAAACAGGATCAAGAGCATGCTCAGCATCAATAAATGCTGCCTGTCCGCCTTTTTCCTGAACCTCAGCGATTGCGTGAAGCGCTACAGTCGTTTTACCTGAGCTTTCAGGTCCGTATACTTCAATAATCCGTCCGCGCGGGTATCCGCCTATTCCGAGAGCGGTATCAAGTGCAAGGGAACCGCTTGGCACCGTTGAAATTCTTGTATCTGTTTTTTCTCCGAGCTTCATGATGGAACCTTTGCCGAATTGTTTTTCTATTTGCTTAAGAGCCATATCTAAGGCTGCCTGACGATCACTCATTTATTTTTTCCTCCTTTATCTTGCCACTACATATACTATACCTTGTTTACTGGCATTTGCCAAGAAAAAAGCGAACGCATATTCGGATTTTTTCCGCGTTCGCTTTTCTGCAAAAGAGCATAATTTCCCTTGCAAAACTTAAAAATCAGAGAAATCGCCTCTTTAAAACTTTATTTTTGATCCAGCATTTTCAAAATGAGATGGCAGCCGTATTTAGCGGCGCGCTTTCTGATTCCGGTTCTTGAGCCGGCAAAGTTAAATTCGTGGACCTCTTCTTTTCCTTCCGCCGAAATGCCGATAAAGACGCGGCCCGGCGCATGCCCTTCCTGCGGGTCGGGACCCGCAACCCCGGTAAAGCTGATGCCGATATCGCTTCCGGTCAGCTTTCTCACACCGGCTGCAAGCTCTTTCGCACACTCTTTGCTGACCGCTCCGCTTTCTGCGAGCGTCTCAGCTTTCACGCCGAGCACATGCTGTTTCACGCTGTCGGAATAACAGACAACACCCCCTGCAAATAGTTGAGACGCACCGCTTAAATCAGTCACCCACTCTGAAAACAGGCCGCCTGTAAAGCTTTCGGCAGAAGAAATCGTGATTTTGTTTTGTCTGCATGCTTTTGAAAGCTCCTTCACCAGAGACGTATCATCATATCCGTAGAAAAATTCACCGACACGTTCTAAAATGGCGGCTTCCGTTTCTTTTAAAAGCCGTTCTGTTTCTTTTTCGTCAGCATGTTTCGCCGTTAAACGCAGCGTGACCTCGCCGTCAGCAGCGAGCGGCGCAATCGTCGGGTTCGTCTGCGCATCAATAATATCTTCTAAATCAGCTTCAAGCTGGGATTCACCGATTCCGAAAAACCGCAGCACGGTTGAAACGATTTTCTCATTAGAACCGAGCTTTTTAAGAAGCAGCGGCTTCGCTTCATTTTCAAACATCGGACGCAGCTCGCTCGGCGGCCCGGGAAGCAGCATATAAAGCCTTGAGCCGTGCTCTGCAAGCATTCCCGGCGCCATGCCGAAATGATTCGCCAAAACGTCTGAGCCCTCAATGACGAGCGCCTGTTTGCGGTTATTCGGCGACATGGTCCGTTTTGTTTTCGCGAAATATTCTTCGATCGACCGGAACGCTTCGTCATTCAGAACGAGCGGGCGCCCCAGTGTGTTTGCAATGGTTTCTTTCGTCAAATCGTCCTTGGTCGGTCCGAGGCCGCCTGAAAAAATAATCAGGTCTGAGCGCTCCTCGGCAATGCGGATGACTTGCTTAAGCCGCTCCGGATTGTCACCGACAGCGGTATGATAAAACACGTTTACACCGATTTCCGCCAGCTCTTTACTGATAAACTGCGCGTTCGTATTGGCGATCTGGCCTAGCAGAAGCTCCGAGCCGACTGCAATGATTTCTGCTTTTTTTGCTATTTCCATCTTTAAGTCCTTCTTTCTTAGTTAGATGTTTTTAACGCATCCCAGTTCTTCGCAAAATACTCCCAGCCGGAAATGACTGTGAAGAGCACGGCCACCCATAAAGCGATATCGCCGAACGGGAAAGAAACGAGCTCAAACGGAAGATTATGCAGCAAAAGCGCGGCAACAGCGATGATCTGAGCCCATGTTTTAATTTTCCCCAGCATATTGGCGGCTACAACTTCCCCCGTTCCCGCCAGCACAAGTCTTAATCCCGTTACGGCAAATTCGCGGCTGATGATGATGATGACCATCCACGCCGGCGCAAGGTCAAACTGCACAAGCGTAATTAATGCCGCGGATACCAGCAGTTTGTCAGCCAGCGGATCTAAAAATTTCCCGAAGTTTGTCACGAGGTTCAGTTTTCTGGCGTAGTAGCCATCCACCCAGTCAGTCGTTGATGCGATAATGAATAAAACAGCTCCCGTAAGATGCGCGACCGGAATCGATTCATCCCCTATATGAACGCTGCCCCACTGAAAAGGAACAAGCATGATAATCATAAATACAGGAATTAAAGCGATTCTTGCCAGTGTGATTTTATTCGGTAAGTTAAACATAAAGCCCCTCCAATAATATGTACTCGGACGTGAAGAAAAAGTCATCTTAATCTTTCAGATGACTTTTTCCCCTTTTATTTTTTCATCTTGATTGTGATGGTCTGCGCCATCACATCATGCGGATTGAGTTCATAGGACAGAACCTCTCCGTTGATTTTAATTTTCAGGTTAGGGGCATAGCCCGTGCGGATTTCAATCTGCTTTTGATCCGTGACGTCTTTTTTAAAAGTTTCGCCTTTTTGCAGCGTTCCTTCTTTTAAAGAACCGCCGCTGTCATCACGGACGCGGATCCATGCGCTGTCAGAAGCAATCAGTTCGAGCTTATACTTATCTGCCCCGGAGACGTTGTATGAAGAAGCTGAGCCTTCCGTTCCGGCCGCTTTGATCTCCGTCTTTTCACTGCTTTTTTCTTTCTTTTTCTGCTCTGACGCTTTTGTGTCCTTTTTGTCTTTTTTGCTGTCAGATTGCGCTTCGTCATTTGTATTGCCGTCATTTTTCAGCGCAGAATCCTTAGGAATCTCATACTTGCTCTCACTTTGGGTGACAGCCTTATCTCCGTCTGTCTGCCCGGATTTGCTCATTCCGAGCTGAATAATCGCATAAATGATCGCGATGACGATAATGACACCGATGACGACAAGGACGGTCGGAAGCCATTCCGCCGCCTTTGAAGCGGACTTAGGAAGCTCCCTTTGCATGGCGAGACCGGAGATTTTTTCCGACACATCGTCATGGTACGTGTTAGGGATGTCTTTTTTATATTCTTCAAATAACTGATCTGAATCAAGCCCGACAGCTTCAGCGTATTGCTTGATAAACGCCCGCACATAAAAATTGCCGGGAATGACGTCATAATTGCCTTCTTCCAGAGCGGTTAAGTATCTTTTCTGAATTTTCGTCGCCGCCTGGAGTTCATCCAACGACATCCCTTTTTCCTCTCTGGCTTCTTTAAGCCGGATTGCTAATTCTGTCACAACAAACACCTTCCAATATTAAAAATCAAAGCTTGAAAAACCGGTCTGATCAAACATTTGCGGTTCTTCTGCATGTTCATATGTAATGACTTCGTCAGGATCATTTCTGAGTTCGATAATATAATCGAAATCATCGAGCGTATACTCCGAATTTTGAACAAAAATATCGGGGTGCTCCACGACCTTTGTCGCCGGAAGCCGCATAATTTCACTGACGAGCTGAAGATGGCGCTCAGATCCCCGTCTTGTCGAAACGATGCCGTCGAGGATAAACACGTTTTCCGTGCTGTATTCATCGGCAACCAGCTGGCTCCGGATCGTTTGTTTTAGCAGTGTTGATGATACGAAAAGCCATCTTTTGCTGGCACAAACGCTTGACGCAACGATGGACTCCGTTTTTCCGACCCTCGGCATTCCCCGGATTCCGATCAGTTTGTGCCCTTCTTTTTTAAACAGCTCGGCCATAAAGTCAACCAGAAGACCGAGCTCGTCCCTTTCAAAACGGAAGGTTTTTTTGTCATCGGCATCACGCTGAATGTATCTCCCGTGGCGGACTGCGAGACGGTCGCGAAGCCTCGGTTCTCTCAGCTTCGTTACTTTAATGGTCTCCATTGTTTTTAAAATTGATTCCAATCGTTTAATTTGATCTATATGCCGGCATCTGAGCAGCATTCCCCTTCTGGAAAGGTCGACACCGTTAATTGTGACAATATTAATTGACAGCATCCCGAGAAGAGATGAAATATCCCCGAGCAGGCCGGGGCGGTTCACTTGAATTTCATATTCAAAATACCATTCGAGCTTTGCCAAATGATATACCCCCTCCATTGTGGCAAATTTTTACCTTCCTTTATCATAAAACATTTTTCTCTAATTAGAAAGAAGAATGTTGCTCTATAGAGGAAAACATAAAAAAAGAGAGGAGAAATCCCCCCTCTTAATGAGTGCTGTTATTTTCAACAAGCTTCACCATCATATTTGCGATGGCGCGCTGTTCATCTTCAGAAGCAACGCTCCAAAGATCAGCAAGCACTTTTTCCTGATGGTTTTTCGAGTCGACTTCGTTCGCAAGGTAACCGCCGATTTCTGTAGCGAGGTCAGTGATCGTTTCATCACTCATCCCTTTTTCCTGCGCATAGTTCAATCTGTCGCCAAGGAAATTCTTCCAATTATCCCAGTTTTCTAATACTGACATGTTGGGTTCCTCCATTTCATCTGTTGTTACAAAATTATTTTGTCCGTACAGATGCAAACTATACACACATTTTTTTCAGCAGTGCCAGCCGCCGTTTACGGATAATATATGCCCCGTAATATAGGAAGCCTTGTCCGATAATAAAAAGGCCGCCGCTTCGGCGATTTCCTCCGGCTTTGCCAGCCGGCCCGCGGGAATTTCCTCTGCCAACGCCTCTTTTTCATCAGACGTGAACTGATCAAGCATATTTGTATCAACGGCACCCGGCGAGACTGCATTCACCCGGACGCCGCTCGGAGCAAGCTCTTTGGCAAGCGCTTTGACGAACGAATGCTGCGCTCCCTTGACCATGCTGTATAATACCTCGCACGATGCGCCTGTTTCTCCCCAGACGGAACCGATCGCGACGATGCCCCCGCTTTTTTTCCGGATCATGCCGGGCACCAGATTACGCGCCAAAAGAAACGGACTCGTCACATGCAGCTGCACCATCTCCCGCGCCGTGTCATCCGTAACGTCCGTAATCAGGCCGAA
Source organism: Bacillus sp. GZB (assembly GCF_001975995.1). Classification (NCBI taxonomy): domain Bacteria; kingdom Bacillati; phylum Bacillota; class Bacilli; order Caryophanales; family Bacillaceae; genus Bacillus; species Bacillus sp. GZB. The sequence goes on along the minus strand of NZ_MTQG01000010.1, from coordinate 917,239 downwards.
ATGACTTTTGCCGCTGTTTAATATCAGAGCGTCCACAGGCTGCTTAACGGAACGGCTGAGTGTATCCGCGCCATCTGGTGAGGACAGATCCGCTTGAATAACGGAGGCTTTTACGCCGAATGATGCGCTCAGCCTTTCCGCAAGCCTGTGTGCGGCTTCCTTATTAGAATGATAGTGCAAAAGGACGTCATACCCGTTTTTTGCGAGGACTTCACTTATACTTTGTCCGATTCCGCCGCTTGCTCCGGTTACGAGCGCTGTCTGTTTCATCAATCAATACTCCTTCTTTCCCCAGAAAAACATCCCTCAGCGCGTGAGGGATGTTTTTGTTATGATTTTGGCACGACTTTGCAGACTGTCAGCCTGTCTTCTGATATTTCTTCTTTAATAACCCGCTTTACGTCTTCCAGCGTAATCTGCTCCAGTACGGTTACGACATCAAACAGACTCATATCTAAAAAGGCGTAGCGTGTGAATTGGTTGGCGATATATTCAGGCGAATTGAGCGCTTTTAAGAATGACCCGATCTTCTTTTTTCTCGCAAGGTCAAGTTTTTCCGCAGTCACGGCTGATTCCGCATCAAGCAGCATGTGTTTTAATTCGTCAGCGAGCTTATCCGGCTCCGGTGTATCTCCTCCGACAGAGGCAAAACCGAATCCGTATTCAGCCGTGTAATCAAAGCTGAAGGTTTCATCAATGTAGCCTTTGTCGTACAAGTCGCCGTAATGCGGTGAGCTTTTACCGAAGAGACATTCAAGCATGAGGTTCATGCTGAGCTCGTGCTTCAACAGCTCCCGCCCCGTTTTATAAGGGTCTTTCGCCTTTAAGCCGACAAGACATTTTGAGCCTTGCACGTTCATTTTTAATTCCTGCTCCCGGCGGAAAACCGCTTCCTGCTCTTGAACTTCTTCACGTTTGATTTCAGGCTGGTCTGTAAACGGCTTTTTCTCCTGGTTTTTCCGCACCTGGCTGATGACCGCTTCAGGATCTACGGGACCGACGATAAAGAGCAGCATATTGCTCGGGTGATAAAACGTTTCGTAGCACTCATACAGCAGATCTTTCGTAATATGTGAGATGCTCTCCACCGTTCCGGCAATGTCAATTTTCACGGGGTGGTCTTTATACATATTTTCGATAAGGCCGAAAAACAGCCGCCAATCCGGATTATCATCATACATATTGATTTCCTGGCCGATGATGCCTTTTTCTTTTTCAACTGATTTTTCCGTGAAATACGGGTCCTGAACAAAATCCACGAGTGTTTCCAAGTTTTTCTCCACATTAGAAGTGCTGGAGAACAGATAAGCGGTTCGTGTAAATGATGTAAAGGCATTTGCCGACGCCCCCTGCTTACTGAAGTCCTGAAACACGTCGCCGTCCGCTTTTTCAAACAGTTTATGCTCCAGAAAATGCGCGATTCCGTCAGGGACGTGTACCATTTCTTCCTTATTTAAAGGAACGAATTGATTGTCAATGGAACCGTACTTTGTCGTAAACACGGCGTATGTTTTATTAAAGCCCTGTTTCGGCAGCACATAGACATCAAGGCCGTTTGCCATTTTTTCATGATACAGCGTTTCCTGAAGCTGTTCGAAGTTTATCGGTTTAGTCAAGATGCTCCCCCCGTCCCTTTTAAGAAATAAGTCGTATCCAGCTTAATGTTCTTTCCGACATTGATAATGTCCTCTTTTGTCACTTTCTCGATATTGTCAAGGAATCTTTCGATCGGTATCTCTACTTGGGCTGAGGCCTGCTGATACAGAAATTCCGCTAAACCGTATGCCGTATCAATGGTTTCTAATACCTGATTTTTAATAACGGCTTTCGTTTGGGCGATATCATCTTCTGAAAAGTCACCGTTTTGCATAGCCTGAAACTGTTCTTCAATGATGGTGACGGCCTGCTTGTAATTTTTCACCTCAATGCCCGACATGACCATCAAAAGCCCTTTGAAGCTTTCCACCCTTGAGGCTGCATAATAGGCGAGGCTCGCTTTTTCACGGACATTTATAAACAGCTTTGAATGAGAGAAACCTCCGAACAGCCCGTTAAACACCTGCAATGCAGGATAATCCGGATCTGTATATGTCGTATTGGTCCGGAATCCGATATTCAGTTTGCCCTGCTTGACGTCCTCTTCATCAATGACTTCCTTCGGATCGGGCTGTTCATTCGCCGCGCTTCTTTCAAAAGGCTTCAGCTCCCGTTCTTCCGTTTTAAAATACGTATCAACGGCCGTTTTCACCTGATCTGTATCAACATCGCCGATGACGTACAGGTCCAGCTGATCTTCGCGTATGGCTTTTTGATAGGCTTCATACAAATCTTGCGGTGTAATGTGTTCAACATCATCGAACTCGCCGTTGACGTGAAGGGCATACGGTTCGCTTTTGCACATTTCCTGAACGAGACGCAGATTAGAATATCTCATCTTATCATCATATACGGCTTGAATCCGCTGTTTCAGCGTCCGTTTTTCCTGCGTGACATAAAGGGGCAGGAAGGCGCCGTTTTCCAAAGCGGGCGAAAAGACAAGCTCTGATAAAAGCTGAAGGCCTTTTTCCAATAACGGTGTGCGGTCCTTCAGATACTTTTCATTAGGAATCTCAAGCCTGAACGTAATGACATGACGTTCTCCCTTTTTTGTCAGATCAGCTGAAACGGATGTGCCGTACAGCTCATCAAAATAAGACCGCAGATCAGCGGTTTTCGGGCGGCTTTCTGTTCCGCGCAGAAGCACATGCGGAAACAGCGCTCTTTTTGTTACGAGCTCTTTCGTTAAAGGAGCCAGCATTTTAAACGTCAGCGAAACGGTTTTAAATTTCTCGGTCTTTACGATGTGGGCGGTGATCCCGCCGTGCTTTGACTTCATTTCATTTACGTAAGTCATGTGAAACCTCCTTCGTTCATTCTTTCATAGTATGTATTATGACCAAATTTCAGCATTCGCAAAAAAGAGTACGCAGATGTAATTATATCAACTGGAGGATTTATAAGGAAACAAAAAACCTCTGCCCGAAAACAGGCAGAGGTATTGAACGTTATTTTTTCAAATTGAAAGGCCACCAGTTGGCTCTTCCGAATATTTTCACCATGACCGGTACAAAAAACGGAAGGACCACAATTGCGTACATGAGAAGGCCTGTTAATACCACGGTTGCAATCTGTAATAAGGAAAGAACGCCTGACGGCAGCATGGCCGCAAAGGTTCCCGCTAAAATAATCGCCGCAGAAATGATGACGGAACCCATATTTTTCATACTGCTGATCATTGCGGGTTCCGTTCCTTCTTTTTTAAGCTCATTAAAACGGTCCATTAAAAAGATGGAATAATCCACGCCTAGAGCCATCAAAATGACAAAGCCGAAGAACGGCACGGCCCAGTTTACGCCCGGATACCCGAAGAAGTGTGTAAAGATGTATTCCGTTACGCCGATGGATGCGAAATACGTCAGTACGAGCGACACCACTAAATAAACAGGCATAATGAGGGAGCGCAGCATCACGATGAGAATCAGAAAAATTCCCGCCAGCATAAACATTGCCGTCCGTTTGAAGTCTGAATCCGATACTTCCTTCAGATCGGCATTCATGCTGGAGACTCCCGAAACGCCGAAGGAAGCATTCTTCAGATCCGTGTTCGGAATGGCCCTTTTTACGCTCGCTTTGATCGCTTGAATATCTTGAATGGCCGTATTTGAGTAAGGATTGTTATCAAGAACGACGGTCAATTCTGTCGTTTTTCTGTCATCTGACATGTACGTATTAAACACGCTTGTGAAATCACTGTTTGTCAACGCGTCTTTCGGCACAAACCAGCCTGTCATTTCTTTGTCTGACGCCTTGTGAAGCTCACCCAGGTAATCATTCGCCCCCATCATGCCGCTTGATACTTTCTTAAGCCCTTTTACACTGTCGTTAAGGCCGGAAGAAAGATCGCTGAGCCGGGAAGAAAAATCACCGAGACCGCTCTTCATTTTTTTCTGGCCCTCCGCGAGCTGTCCTGCCGCCGATTCAAGGCGCGGCATTTGCCCAGCGAGAGCCCCCTGTCCGTCTGACACTTGCTGCAGACCGTTTTCAATACTGGTCAGACCATTGATCATTGCGTTAATTTGAGTGTCAATCTTCTTCTGAGCGGCTGCCAGCCGGGCAAATTGTTTTTCCGCTTGCTGCAGATATTCCTTTTGACTGTCGACCTGTTTAGAAAAAGCTTCTGCATCCGCGTTTGCCTTGGAAACGGCTGACTGTACACCCGTAAAGGCCGATTTAATTTCTTGATAAGAGGGATCGGTTTTGACTGACGGTATTGACGCTTCCAATTTTGCAAACGGCAGCCGGGCAAGCTGCTTGCTCAAATCGGCAAGCTGTCTGCTGGCTTCATCTTTCATCGGCAGGACGGTTTTTACCAATTTTAAAGCGTTTTGCGTTTCTGAAGCGAGACCGCTGTTTTGTTTGAGCTGTGAAGTCAGCATTTGTTTTTGCTCTTCAATCCGCTTTCTCATCTGGGCGACGCCGGCTTTATTCTCGTTCACGCCAGCCTGCAGTTTATTCAGGTTTTCTCCTATATCAGAAAGCCCGGATTTCAGAGACAATGTTCCGTCAATAAGCTGATTGACGCTTTTCCCCGACTCTTCGATCTGCGGCTGTGAATCAGCTAACGACTTTGCGGCATGCCCTAATCCGTCCGTGATTTTTTCAAGTCCTGTATTGCCCTTATCAAGTCCTTCTTGAAGCTGCTTTGCCTGATTTGTGACAAATAATTGATTCAATCCGTTTCCAGCAGGGCGCGTGGCGCTTCTGACCGTTTTTACACCCTCTGTTTTTTCAAGTTCTCTGCTGATTTTTTCGATATCAATCAGGTGTTTTTCGGTATTTAAAGTCGCATCATTTTTGATGACGACTGTGGCCGGAAGAAGTTCTCCCGGGCCGAATGCGTCTGAAATCGTATTAAACGCGCGGACGGATTCATATTTATCCCCGATTTCGTCAAGACTGTTGTAAGATAGCGACCCTTTGTAAAGAAGGATAGGCGGGACGGTGAATACCGCAACGATTGCAAGACTGATGAGCGGCCTTTTAAATGAAAACCGTCCTGACGTTTCCCATGCTTTGCTTTGAGGATGGGAAATATCGCCCTTCACAGGCCAAAACAGTCTTTTTCCTAAAACAGCCATAAAAAACGGCACGATCGTCATGAGCGCAAGCAGCAGCACCGCGACACCGACCGCAACGGCCGCTGCCGACTGATACAGCTTAAATGTCGCAAATCCGATGCAGGCAAATCCGATCAGCACCGCACCGCCGCTATACAAAACCGTCTTTCCGGCCGTTTTGTAGGTGACGACGATCGCTTCTCTTATATCAGCGCCATGCGACAGTTCTTCTTTAAACCGGCTGAGAAGCAGGATGCAGTAGTCTGTGCCGATCCCGAACATAATCGCAACCATAAAAATCTGAGTAAAAGTTGAGAGCGGAAAATTCAGCTGATCGACTAAAAATGCGACAATCGACTGGCTGACTAAATAAGATATCAATACTGATAAAAGCGGTACGAACGGAGCGACCACTGACCGAAATACAAGAATCAGCACGATCAGGATAAAGGCAACCGTTATATATTCAGTCTTTTTCAAGCCGTCCTGCGAGCTTTTCAGCACATCTTCGTCAATCAGCGACTGGCCTGTAATGCCGTATGATACGCCGTACGGTTTCAGCTCTTTATCAATTTTATTTTTTATTTCGAGGATATCGTTTTTGGATGTATCAAGCTGCAGCTGAACGAGCATCGTTTGTCTGTCTTTTGACAGCAGCTGTTTTTTGATGTCGTCATTTTTCTCCCCGAAGTATGAAGTCACCGTTTTAATCTGAAGCGCTTTTTTATGTTCAGACAAAGTGCTGACGGCTTCTTCCAGACGATCTTTTTTGTCTGTCATTAAGCCTTTTTCGTGAAATACGATGACGGCAGAAGAAGACGGTGCATCTGAATCAGACATTTCATCAAGCAATTCATGGGCGTAAGAAGAGGAATACCCGTCCGGTACGGAAATCTGCCCTTTCTCCCGTGTCAATTCAGCCATATCAGGCGCTGTAAGCATAAATATCACCGTTGCGGCGACCCATACCGCGGCGATGATCCAGCGAGCTCGGATAATGTTTTTCATTATGTCTGCTGATCCTCCTCTGTCATCATCAATCGATATAATTTTTCATATGTATTAACGAACATCTCCGCCTCGTCTTCATCAAAATACATAATATATGAACGGACGAGTTCCTCAATCCGCCGCTCCACACGGTGAAATACTTCCGTCCCCTTTTCCGTGACATTTAAAAGTATGCTCCGGCGGTCGCTTTGGCTGCGTTCTCTATTGATGTAGCCTTTTTCATACAGGCGGTTCGTCATAGATGTAATGGCGCTTTTATTGACGTGGCACACTGCGGCCAGTTCAATTGATTTGCAATCCGGATTGAGCATAATATAGCGGAGGATGTAATATTGATCCAATGTCAGCTCTTTGTTCACTTTTTCAGCGATAATGCTGTCAATTTTTTTTAAGACGTGCAGGTATACATCGGAATAACGCTGAATCAGCTGTTTTACTTTTTCTTCATGCACCTTTTCCCCCTCCTTCCGATAGTTAATATGTTTAACTATTAAAAAGAATAACGACTTGACGGTATCATGTCAATCTTCAAAATAAAATAAAAAAAGACAGTGCAGATTACACCGTCTTTAATGATTCCTTTTTTTCTTTTGCCTGTGATGAGATATTTAACAGCGCTAAAAATACAGACACAATGCCGCAAAAAGCGGATAAAATAAAAATCAGCCAGCCTGCATTTGACATCAGGGCAGCAAAGATCGGCGGTCCCGCCGCTACTCCGATAAACCGCATGCTGTTATAAAATGAGGTGATGGTTCCCGATTCCTCGTTGTCTACGCCTTCTGTGATGACAGCGTCTAAAGCCGGCAATGCCATTCCGATACCGATACCGCTGACACACAAAAAGATAAATAATAAATAAAAACTGTGATTCCACCATAGGCCGATAAACGACAGTGTCACGGCACTCATTCCGAAAACGATGCAAAACTTCATTTTGCCTTGGTCTTTTCCGATTTTTCGGCCTGATATATATGAACTGACGGATAGAAATAAAAGCGGGATTGCCAAAAGCGCTCCTTTAGCCACACCGTCAATTCCGTATTTCTTCTCGAGTGAGTCTGATAAATAAAAAAGAACCCCGAACAGCAAAAACATAATCACGCAGCCGATGATAAAAACCGTAAAGAGCCAGCGTCCGTCACGCTTAAATATGCGGCCGACATTTTTCACAAATTCGGAAATAGAAGGCGCTTCTTTTTGTTCCTCCGGCTTTGCCACCAAAAACAATACGAGAAAAAAACTGATGAGCGAAAAAAACGGAATGAACCAAAACGGCATAAACCAAAACCATGCAGCCAAGAGCGACCCGAGAATCGGGCTTATTACTTTCCCGGCAGTGTTAGACGTCTCAATGTCGCCGAGCCCCGCGGTAATCCGCTCATCATCCCCTTTGAATAAATCACCGATAAACGGCATCACTACAGGAGCCGCCCCTGCCGAACCGATTCCCTGCAGCACCCGCCCCGCCAAGATAATGGGATAAGGATGCTTGAACGCGGTGGAAGCTATCGCGGCAAGCGCTCCGCCCGCACCGGCTATGAGAAGACAAGGCAGAAGAACCTTTTTTCTTCCGAATTTATCGGACAAATATCCGGCAATCGGAATACAAATAATCGCCACAATCGAATAGACCGTTATAATTAACGATACTTGAAAAGACGATATGGACAGCTTCTTTTCAATCATCGGAAGCACAGGAATCAGCATGGAATTCCCGAGTGTCATCACGAGCGGTACAGAAGCCAGAGCAATGATATTTTTCGTTCCATTTTTCTTCTTACTCAACTTATTCACCCATTCACTATACTTGGTTGTTTCCTGTTTTATTGTGCCTTGCAGAAAACAAAGTATGTACTGAAACGGCAAATAAAAAAACAGACACATGACGCGTCTGTCTTAAAAACGTTTTCTTACAACATGAAAACTGAACTTATCAGCCCGGAAATAATTTAATGAATACAGCACAGGTTCATCATTCTGATTATAGTGGGTTTGCTTCAGCAATAAAAGCGCCGTCTCCGGCTCGCATTCCAAAACCGGCGAAATCGTATCGTGATATCCGATCGGTTCGATATCAGCAACGGCATAGCTGATCACAGACCCGGAGTTTTTTTCCAAAAGATCAAAAATAGACTCCTGTTCATGACAGAAAGAATTCGGCAGAATGTGCATCGGAATCGTATCTAAACAGTAAACGACCGGAGTGCCGCTTGCCGTTCTCACGCGTTCCAAATAAAAAAGCTCCTGCTCAGGCTCAAGCCGGAATCTAGCGATATCTTCATCAGACGGCGTGATGACCTGAGACGACAAAAAAATTGTACCCGGCACCATGTTCGCCTGCTGAATCGTTTTCGTCACGCTGTTGAGCTGTTCAATACCTGAAAGAAACAGCGGTTTTGTATGGACGAAAGTGCCCACACCGTGCCTTCTGATAATCACATGCTCCTCTTCAAGGATACGCAAAGCTTCACGCAGAGTTGCCCGGCTGACACCCATTGATTTTGAAAGCTCAAATTCAGAAGGAAGCTTTTCCTTTTCGGTGTAAATTCCGTTTTGTATATCCTCTTTGATTCGCTCAATCACTTTTAGATACAAGTGACGATTGTCAGCTTTTGTAGACATGTTTCCCCTCCGTAAACCACTTTCATAAATTATTGAACAATTGGGACAACTATATCATGTTTTAATAAAAAAATAAATAGGAATGATTTTGGTGATATCATTTTCAGTGAAAACTCTCTCCTTTTTAAGAAGAGAGCTCATCATATTGTTCCTTAGATAATAGTACTTCCCTCGGTTTGCTTCCTTCATACGGCCCGACGACGCCCCGTTCCTCCATTGCGTCAATCAGACGGGCAGCTCTCGTATATCCGATTCTGAACCGCCTTTGAAGCATGGAGACTGATGCCGTCTGCATGCCGATAATCAAATCGACCGCTTCGTCATAGAGATCATCCGTTACTTCACTGTGTGTTTCCGAAACTTCTTCCGGAATCATCTCTTCTTGATACTGCGCTTTTTGCTGCGTAATGACATGATCGACGACATGCTCAACCTCTTCATCGGATAAGAATGCCCCTTGCACACGCACCGGCTTATTTGCGCCTACAGGCAGAAACAGCATGTCTCCGCGCCCCAGAAGCTTTTCAGCGCCGCCCATGTCTAAAATTGTCCGTGAATCGGTCTGAGATGAGACACTGAAGGCAATTCTTGACGGGATGTTGGCTTTAATAACACCGGTAATAACGTCAACTGAAGGCCGCTGTGTCGCGATAATCAAATGAATTCCCGCCGCCCGCGCCATCTGTGAAAGTCTCGTAATTGAATCTTCCACGTCGGAAGAAGCGACCATCATCAGATCGGCAAGCTCGTCAACGATGACGACGATGTACGGCAGCTCAGGCTGCTTGACTTCTTCTTCGGCATTTGACCGCTTGATATGGTCGTTATAGCCTTCTATATTTCTCGTACCCGTATGGGAGAACAGTTCATAGCGGCGCTCCATCTCATTGACGACCTTTTTCAAAGCCTGCGAGGCCTTTTTCGGATCTGTCACGACCGGCGCAAGCAGATGAGGAATGCCGTTATACACATTCAGCTCAACCATTTTCGGGTCAATCATCATCATCTTCACTTCATGCGGTTTGGCCCTCATCAGAATGCTCGTAATAATACCGTTGACACAGACGCTTTTTCCGCTTCCCGTTGCCCCCGCTACAAGCAGGTGGGGCATTTTGTTCAGTTCGGCAAGCACGGCTTCCCCGGAAATATTTCGTCCCAAGCCGATCAGAAGCTTCGCGTCCGGCTTGTCATTGAGCTTGGATTCAAGCACTTCTTTTAACGAAACCATCGCAACTTCAGCATTGGGCACCTCGATGCCGATTGCCGATTTACCCGGAATCGGCGCTTCGATCCGAATATCCTTCGCGGCAAGCGCGAGCGCGAGGTCATCGCTCAGATTCACGATTTTACTGACTTTGACCCCGACATCCGGATACACTTCATATTTTGTGACCGCCGGACCGAGATGAACTTGGGTCACTTTCGCCTTTACGCCGAAGCTTTGAAAAGTCCGCTCGAGTTTTCTTGCATTCTCGTAAATGTTTTTCTTATCGGTCTGCTGGCCGGTATGTTTCGGGTCAGCCAGTATGTCCAATGAAGGCATTTGATAATCTTTATTTTCAAGCTCTGTAAACGTCATCGGCGGAGCCGCAGCCGTTTCGCCACTGTCTTGAGCGCCGCCGGAAGGCTCATCTTTTGGCGCTTGTGCCGTCTCCTGCGTTTTTTCCGGAATCAGCGGTTCGGCGGGCTCTTCCTGACGGTCTGAAAAGCTTGAAATAATCGGCTCTGAATGGATGATCGGCGAAATGATTTCCTCATCCTCTTCCTCCGGTTCAGGCTCTTCTTTTTTCTTTTGAACCCGTTTTTGTTTTTTGCCCGATTTTGTTTTTGTTTTCGGCGAAGACATATTCGTTCTGACCGTCTTCATATCCTCAAGAAATGCCTGCCACTGGCCGCGGATAAACCGGCCGACGGGGCTCGTCCACTTTTTGAGCGTTTCCTGCAGTGAACGCCCTGTTACAAGAATCAGCCCCATTAAGATCAGCACGATCGCCATGATTTGTGAACCCGTTGATGCAAATAAAAAGTGGGAAGCTGCAAACAGTACCGCGCCGATCATGCCGCCGCCCAAATCAGGGGAAGCAGCCTGCTGTTTCATGTCAATCATAAACAGCTCCCACGTGTTGCCGATGACACTTGCCGACCGAATCGACCCGTGATGAGACAGATTTTTAAAGAGCTGCACGTGAGACAGCAGCAATATACTGGCGATAATACAGTACAACCCTGCCTTTCTTCTCGTTAAAAGGCTTGGACTCTTCTTTTTCCAAAACAGCGAAATTCCGAGAAGGAAGAGCGCAATTAAGCATAAAATAAACCACTCTCCGGCAAAAAAACGGAACAAGTACACAAATGTCTGTCCCACAACGCCGAGCTGCAAAACAGCAATAATTGAGATTGCAACACAGAGCAGTCCGCTTAGTTCGTATTTTAGATTGAGCTTACTCTCTTGTTTCTTTTTAGATTTCCGTTTTTTCTTTGCCACACTCATCACCTTACTGCGTTAAAAAATGTAAAATCATACATCATGAAGAAAAGCAGCCTTTTGCCGGCTGCATTTTTCTGTAGGATTCCCCTATTATAGCATATTTTGCCCCCGAGAAACGGACTGAATGCCGGTTAGATTTTCAGCTTGATTTTTTGTCCCGGAGCGATGTCCGGATTCAGAAAATCCATCGGGTTCGTACTTAAAATCTGTACGACTTCGGCTTCATTTCCCTTCATCTCAACTAGCAGCGGCACGCCGGCGTAATCTACCTGTTCATGCACGCTTTGCTCTATATCCTGACCGTAAACGACTTCTTGGGGCATGACGGTATAAAGGATCATTGAATCATCCTTCCTTCCTCGCCCTTTCGTTCCTCAATCAGCTGATTCAGCTTTTTTATCGCCTGTCCGACGCCGCCCACGGCATCAATTAATCCGTAATCAGCCGCATCTTTGCCGACTACGTTCGTTCCGATGTCCCTGGTTAAGTTTCCTTTTGAAAACATCAGCTCTTTGAATTTTTCTTCGGAAATATTTGAATGATGGGTCACAAAGTTGACGACCCGCTCCTGCATTTTATCCAGGTATTCAAATGTTTGCGGAACCCCGATAACCAGACCTGTAAGCCGAACGGGGTGAATGGTCATTGTCGCTGTCTCCGCGATAAAACTATGATCACATGACACGGCGATCGGCACACCTATGGAGTGGCCCCCGCCGAGTACGATTGAAACGGTCGGTTTCGATAAGGATGCGAGCATCTCCGCAATCGCAAGCCCCGCTTCCACATCGCCTCCGACGGTGTTTAAGATGATCAGAAGTCCTTCGATTTTCGGATTTTGCTCAATCGCGACGATTTGCGGAATGACGTGTTCATATTTGGTTGTTTTATTTTGCGGCGGGAGCTGGACGTGCCCCTCAATTTGGCCGATGATCGTCAGGCAGTGAATGTTGGTATCTTGGGACATTTGCGGCAGAGATGTCTCTCCCAGCTGCTGAATTTTGCTCATAATGCTGTCTTTCGCATCTGATTTTTCGGGCTGCTGTTCTTCGGTGTTTTCCATACGATGATCCATTTTATCTTTCACCCTTTCCGAATGTCTCTTTGTATTATGAACAAAGATGATGATTTCCATCCGGGACATGAACAAAAACACAGCCGGAGCATCATGCGCTCCGGCTGTGTATACATTATACTTCCATAATGATCGGAATGATCATCGGCTTGCGTTTTGTTTTTTCATAAAGGAATTGATTCAGCGCATCACGCATTGCTTGTTTCAGCGTGGACCATTCTACGGCAGATGTTTCTGTCGCTTCAGTCACGATAGAGCGGACGAGCTCAGTAGCTTGTACAATTAAACCTTCTGATTCTCTGACATATACGAAACCGCGCGTAATGATCTCAGGACCTGATACGAGGTTCTTTTTCTGCTTATCGAGTGAGATCACGACGATGAGAATGCCGTCTTGTGATAATAAGCGGCGGTCTCTCAGCACGATGTTGCCGATGTCGCCGACTCCGAGGCCGTCAATCAGAACGTTTCCGTACGTGACTTTATCCCCGATTTTCACATTCTGTCCGCGGAATTCAACGACGTCACCTTTTTCAATCAAGAAAATGTCGCTGCGTTTCATGCCGATCTCTTCTGCGATTTTGGAATGCGCTTTTTGCATTCTGAATTCACCGTTAACCGGAATTAAATATTTCGGTTTCAGCAAATTAAGCATGAGTTTCAATTCTTCCTGCGAACCGTGACCGGACACATGCACGCGTTTTTGGGCGAAAATGACTTGAGCGCCGGCGCGGGCAAGCAGGTTGACGGTTTTGGAATATATCAATTCATGCCCAGGAATCGGTGTTGATGCAATGACAACGGTGTCTCCTTCTTCAATGTTAAGCTGCTTATGCGCCTGCTTGGCCATCCGCGTAAGAGCGGCCAGCGGCTCACCATGGCTTCCGGCTGTAACAATTGCCACTTCCCGCTTCGGATATTTTTTCACATCCTGCACAGGAATAAACATTTCATCTTCGGCTTCAATATAGCCGAGCTTGCGCCCCAGCTGAAGCACGTTTTGCAGATTTTTTCCGGCGATTGCAAGTTTGCGGCCGTTCTGGACGGCAGCCTGTATCACTTGCTGGATCCGGTTGATATTAGACGCGAATACAGCAATGATGACACGGTTTTCTGAATTGTTCATCGCATCGGCAATTTCACCGCTTACATATGCTTCTGACGGAGTATATCCCGGGCGCTCCGCATTGGCGCTGTCAGAAAGCAGGGCGAGCACGCCGCTGTTTCCGATTTTGGCAATTTCGCCAATATCACATGATTGGTGATAAGCAGGCGTCTGGTCAAACTTAAAGTCTCCCGTGCATACAATAGAGCCAAGTGATGTTTTGAAGCTGACTCCCACTGAATCCGGAATGCTGTGAATCGTTTTAAAGAACGATACTTTCGTTGATTCAAATGTAATGACTGATTTAGAATGAACTTCACGCAAATCAGCTTTTCGATTATGCCCGTACTGCTTGAGTTTTTCTCTCAGTAATGCAAGCGTAAGCTTCGTTCCGTATACCGGCACCGACAGCTTGTTCAATAAATAAAAGACGCCCCCGATGTTTTCATCGTGCCCGTGTGTCAGAAAGATGGCCTTCACGCGGTCAGCCCGTTCTACTAAGTAGGAAATATCCGGAATGACGACATCAATACCGAGCATTTCATTTTCAGGGTGCATCAGCCCTGCATCCACTACAAATATGTCTGAGTCAATTTCAATGACATATAGGTTCTTCCCAATTTCTCCAACGCCGCCAAGGGCGATAATTCTGACGTTTTCTGTATTTTTCTTTTTCAAAATCTGTATCCTCCTAGTCTCATACCCGTCCATCATCACTTGTTCCTATTATAACTGATATCAATTTTAGAAAACAAGAAGAAGCGGAAGGTTTAGGGAAAACCAATATGTATACAAAACGGTCAAACTCACGATAAAAATGAGAATGACCGCGTATTTTAACTGTATAAATTTTTTCTTACAGTTCGCTGATGACGCTGCTCAGGCTCAGACGTTCATCTTCATTCAGCGGGATAAGAGGAAGACGCACAGATCCGACATCAAGGCCTTTCAGCTGTAGCGCCGTTTTGACCGGAGCCGGATTAGGCGCTTTAAAGAGCTCCTTCATGATCGGCAGAAGCTTCTGATGAATCAGCGCCGCGGTTGCCGTCTGCCCGTTTGTATAGTTTTTAATCATCTGCTGCATGTCAGAACCTACGATATGGCTGGCCACTGACACGACTCCTCTTCCGCCGACTGCGAGAATAGGAAGCGTTAAGCCGTCATCACCTGAATAGACGTAAAAATCTTCCGGTGTTTCGGCAATGATTTTCGTAATGGCATCAAGATCGCCGCTCGCTTCTTTAATCGCAGAGATATTCGGAATCTCCGCAAGTCTGATGGCCGTTTCCGGCGCAAGCGAAGCGACCGTTCTGCCCGGCACGTTGTAAAGCATCACAGGAAGAGACGTTTCTTCCGCAATGGCTTTAAAATGACGGTACATACCCTCTTGGGAAGGCTTATTATAATACGGCGTGACAAGCATAACGCAATCGACACCGGCTTCTTCAGCTTTTTTTGTCAGTTTAATGGAGTCTTTCGTATTGTTACTTCCCGTACCCGCAATAACAGGCACGCGTCCGTTCACTTCTTTGACTGTAAATTCAAAGAGTGCAATTTTTTCTTCCGTTGAAAGTGTCGGAGATTCGCCGGTCGTGCCTGCGACGACTAAAGAATCCGTGCCGTTTTTCAACAAATAGTCGATTAATGTAGACAGTTTTTGAAAGTCTACATTCCCTTTACTGTCAAAGGGGGTAATCATCGCTGTAGATATATTTCCGACATTCATTTTTTTCACCTCATCATGATTCAATCACATTTACTTTGAAAGTTCAAACACTTCATGCAGCGCATTTACGGCCGTTACCATATCTTTTTCATGAACGAGCACCCAAATCGTCGTATGGCTGTCGGCAGATTGCAGAATCGGAATGCCTTTATCAGAAAGTGCGGAGACGATTTTTGACGTGACACCCGGAACACCCATTATCCCGGCGCCGACCGCTGACACTTTCGCACAGCTCTCCGTCACTGTCGGCTCATATCCTAATTCAGCCAAAATGCTGCGCGCGGCTTCCGTTTTACTGCCGGCCACGGTATATACGATTTCACTCGGCGTAATGTTAAAGAAATCTACGCTGATTCCGGCATTTGCCATTGCTTTAAAGACTTCAGTCTGAACGTTGTATTGCCCCATTTTGGCGGGAACCTTAAATTGCGTCACATCTTTCACATGGGCGATCCCTGTAATCAGCCGTTCGAATACATCGCTGCCGATGTTAGACGAATGATGGGACGTCACCAAAGTGCCTTTGTCTTTTGAATAAGTGGAGCGCACGCGAATGGGCACCTTTGCCTGCATGGCGATTTCCACCGCGCGCGGATGAATGACTTTCGCGCCTTGATAGGCCAGGTTGCAGATTTCCGTATATGTGACGTTCGGAAGCGGCTTAGCATTTTCCACGATTCTCGGATCGGCTGTCATAACGCCTTCCACGTCCGTAAAAATGTCGATAAACTCAGCATCAACCGCCGCGCCGAGCGCCGCTGCTGAAGTATCGCTTCCTCCTCTGCCGATCGTCGTCGTGTCGCCTTTTTCAGTCGCTCCCTGAAATCCTGCGACAACGACGGCGTCATGGCTGGCGAGTGCAGCGAAAAGCCGCTCTGTTCTCATTTCTATAATTTTGGCGTCAGTATGCTGGGCATTGGTTAAAAAGCCGGCCTGGGCTCCTGTTAAAGCTGCGGCTTTTATGCCGTTTTCCTTCAGCATGCTGGAAAAAACAACGGACGAAATCGTTTCTCCACAAGACAGAAGCATATCCTGCTCTCTCGGAGAAATGTCGGACTGGCTGCCGTAAAGGAGCCTGATTAAAGAATCTGTCGCGTACGGGTCTCCTTTTCTTCCCATCGCCGATACGACAACGACAACTTTATAACCTTCACTGATGGCATCTTTAATGTGTGCTAGCGCAAGCTTGCGGCCTTTGTCATCTTTTACGGATGTTCCGCCGAATTTTTGAACAATGATCTTCACTATTTTCACTCCAAATTAGTCTGACGTAACAGAAGAGAGCAGGCAGAGCCTTACTCTCTTCTGTTCGCCTATAGAAAAATACGTTTGTTTTATACGAGGTTCAGTTTTTGCAGGCTTTCCGCGATTTGGACTGAGTTCCAAGCGGCGCCTTTTAACAGGTTATCAGAAACAACCCACAAATGAAAACCGTTTGCTCTGTCCAAATCTTTACGGATTCTTCCTACAAATACATCGCGTTTGCCGACGCAATCAGCAGGCATCGGGTAAAGCTGCTCCGCCGGATCATCCTGAAGCGTAACACCCGGAGCTTCTTTTAAAAGCTGTTTAATATCTTCAACGGTTGCGTCATCACGGTCAAGCTCAATGTAAACAGATTCTGAGTGCCCTGTTTCAATCGGCAGTCTGACACATGTCGCAGCCACTTCCAGCTTCGGCATATGCATGATTTTTTTCGTTTCATTAATCATTTTCATTTCCTCAAACGTATAGCCGTTGTCTTGAAATTTATCAATTTGCGGAATGGCGTTAAATGCGATTTGATAATGCTTTTTGTCGCCTTTAACCGGCATAATGGACGGTTCTGCGGGTTCATTGTTTAAAATCGCCTTTGTCTGGCTGTACAATTCCTTCGCCGCTTCATTGCCGGCCCCGGACACAGCTTGGTAAGTAGATACAATGACTTTATTCAAACCGTACGCTTTGCGGATCGGTTCAAGCGCAGCCACCATCTGAATCGTTGAACAGTTAGGGTTGGCGATAATGCCGTTATGTTTGTGCAGATCACCTTCGTTCACCTCAGGCACGACAAGCGGTGTATTTTCGTCCATGCGGAATGCGCTGGTATTGTCAATCACGATGGCTCCCCGTTTTACAGCCTCAGGCGCCAAGCTTTGTGATACGCTTCCGCCGGCGCTGAATAACGCGATATGGACGCCTTCGAAGCTTTCCGGAACAGCTTCCTGCACTGTATATTCTTCGCCTTTAAACGTTACTTTCGTACCAGCAGAACGCTTTGAGGATAGTAGTGTGAGTGTTTCGATTTCAAAGTTTCTGTCTTCCAGTGTTTTCAGCATTTGCTGTCCTACGGCTCCCGTCGCTCCGACAACTGCTACGTGTAATCCTCTTCCCATCTGTAAAACTCCTTCCGCCAATTAAGCATCATTTGTTGAATTGACTTTGCATTTTACGTTTTATTTTACCATAGAATAGTCACGGATTGACCGAATTTTTTTATTCCGGAATGATTTTCTGTCATCTTGATATTTTATTCATGATGGTGTACGAGCACCGGCTGAACCTGCTGGTGCAAAAGAGCTTTTTCTACCGTAATCGGAAGGAGATCCATTCTGGCGACGAGCGATGTCGGTTTTTTCACGTGGTCGTCCTGGCCGAACGGGATGAAATATATGTTTTTTGCGGACATCAGCCTCATTAAATTCGTTCCGTTTAAACCGAGTCCGTCGTTTGTCGAAATTCCGAGCACGACCGGGCGGCCGTTGCGGATCGTGGCTTTCGCAGCCATAAGGACGGGGCTGTCAGTCATCGCATTTGCGAGTTTGCTCATTGAATTTCCGGTTAAGGGGGCGATGACCATGCAGTCGAGCGGAAGTTTCGGCCCGAGAGGCTCCGCTTTTACGATGGAATCAATCGCCTCAAAGCCTGTTGCTTCTTCAATTTTTCTGACCCAATCTCCCCCCTCCCCAAAGCGGGTATCGGTCGATTGAACGGTTGACGTCACGACCGGCCGGACTTCAGCTCCTTCACTGATAAGCGCCTCTATTTGCGGAAAAACTTCCTCATATGTGCAATGCGAGCCGGTTAATCCGAATCCGATTCTTTTCCCTTTCAGAGACATGGTTATTTCCCCTCTTTCTTTAAGTCTGCCAAAAGCTTGCTCAATACGTTCGCAATAATCTGTCCGGCTGTTTTCGGGGCCACAATTCCCGGAAGACCCGGAGCAAGCAGCGCTTTAATGCCTTGTTTTTCAGCATATTTGAAATCCGTTCCGCCCGGACGGGATGCTAAATCCAAAATCAAGGTCTTCGGCGTCATGCGCGATAAAACGCTTTGATTCAGAATCAAGCTCGGTACGGTGTTAATGCAGATATCAATATCATTTACATGTTCAGTAAGCTCTTCAAGCTGAAAAGGAGAAAGCCCCATTTCCATTATACGGGCCAAATGAGCCGAACTCCGCGCGCCCACTTTTACCTTCGCCCCTAACGCCGCAAACGTCCGGGCGATCGTCATACCGGTGCGCCCCATGCCGAGAACAGCGACATTTGATCCGTGAATGGTATAATCCGTATGCTGAATCGCCATCATGATTGTTCCTTCAACAGTGGGAATCGAGTTGAATATCGCGATGTCGTCCCGTTCAAATAATTTCACAAGCTTGCGGCCGGCTTCGCTGGCGATCCCCTCAAGATACGCGTTGGAGATGCCTGAATAAATGACGCAATGCTCCGGTGTCTGCTCAAGATAGCTCTGCTTTAATACCACTTCTTCATTTGAAAAAACCGTGGAAACAATGCCTTCTCCGGTCGTTGCCGATACGGGCAGGATGATACTGTCTATTTTTTGAAAGGGAATCTCATCAATTTTGCATTTGACGGTACCTGTAAAACCGTCATCCAATTGGTCAAATCCTGCAAGAAAAATATCGGCATGCTGTTCTGTCAGCTTTCTTATAATCTCAAGCTGTCTTGCGTCACCGCCAATAATCGCAATTGTCAATCCGGTTAACATCTGAAACGTTCACCTTCTTTACAGTTACTGGATCTTTTAAGTGTCATCCTCCTCTTCATCGTATGTGCAAAGAGAAAGGGCGGTGAATGTACAGCGTCTTTTTCATAAAAAAAGCACCGGCTGTATGAGCCGGTGCTTGCAAAAAAATGAATAAGATCTACTCTTCGGGAGGCGTGATCTCCCCCGGAACGTCTAAAATGATCATGTCTGACCCGATTTTTTGGATATGGTTCCAGGGGACGCGGATGTCGTGGCCTTGTTTTCGCAATCCGAACCATTTTACCGTCGGAATCAACAGCGCGGTAATTTGTCCGTCCTGTTCATTAATTTCCAAATCGGTCTGGCCGAGCACGCCGAGCCGCTCTGCCCGTTTAATGTCCACAATTTCTTTACCTGACAGTTCACTGAGCCTCATGATAGCCACCCCCTTGTACTATATGACCCGGAGCAAAAAAAAATGCCTGCCCCGTAAAGAGGCAGACTGCTTTGCCGATTAAGACGAGGCCGGCATATTGCCGGTCGGGCTGATGAGCGATAGTGCGTAATCATCCGTAAATAAGCGGCGGCTGAGGCCGTTGACGCTTTCCAGGCTGACCGCATTTAATTCAGTGATAATTTCATCCATGGTCTTATGCTTTCCGAGCAGGAGTTCGTTTTTCCCGTTCCGGCTCATTTTGCTGTTTGTGCTCTCTAAGCTGAGCATTAAGCTCCCCTTCATTTGCTCTTTGCTGTTTTCCAGCTCTTTCGGGGTGATACCGTCACGTTTTAGAACCGATAACGTTTCCTGAATGGTTTCAGACAGAAGTCCGAGCTGATTCGCGCCGGTGCCTCCGTAAATCGTCAGCATACCGCTGTCTTCATAGGAACTGTGATAGCTGTATACAGAATAGGCCAGTCCTTTATCTTCGCGCACATCCTGGAAAAGACGGCTGCTCATGCTTCCGCCCAGCACGTTGTTTAAGACGATCAAATCGTAAATGTCCGGATCTCCGACTTTCAGGCCTTTGAAACCGAGACAGAGATGCGCCTGTTCGGTGTCTTTTTTTCTGGTCAGCTTTTCATAATGAAACTCAGGCTCGCTGATGCCGCTTGCTTTGCCCTTCGCTTCGTATGTACCGAACCATTTCTCCACGTTTTTAATGAATTGTTCCGTTACATTTCCGGCGACAGAAATGACGACGCGGTCCGGCGTGTAAAAGTCATCCATATGCTGTCTGAGAGAATCGCCGTTAAATGACGAAAGCGTTTCCTCCGTCCCGAGAATCGGGTAGCCGAGCGAATGATTGCCGTATGTCGCTTTGCTCAGCAGATCGTGGACAATGTCATCCGGCGCGTCTTCATACATTTTGATTTCTTCATATACGACGTTCTTTTCTTTCTTGAGCTCATCTTCGTCAAAAGCAGAATGAAAGAACATATCAGCCAGCACATCAAGTGCGTAGTTTGCATGCTCATCCAGCACTTTGGCGTAATAGCACGTATATTCTTTTGAAGTGAAGGCATTCACTTGGCCGCCTATCCGATCGAAGGATTCTGCGATTTCCCGTGCGGACCTGGTATTTGTTCCTTTAAAAAACATATGCTCAAGAAAGTGCGAAATACCGTTTGTCTCCGGCGTTTCATGGCGTGACCCCGTCCCGATCCAGACGCCGATTGCCACAGACCGCACCGTTGGATTATTCTCAAGCACAACTCTTACACCGTTTTGGCATGTATAGCGTTTTATCAAGTCTGTTCCTCCTATTCAAAGACAGGCAACTGCCGCCTGCTACTTCATCAGCCTGTTTTCATCCATTAAGTCAGACACTGAGCCGAGCGCGTAGCCTTTTTCTTTGATTTTTGCAATCAGTGTATCCAGGCTTTTCGCAGTCGGATCAGTCGGATGCATTAAAATCATGGCTCCGTTATGTATTTTGCTCAACACCCTTGTTTGTAAAACAGCCGGAGACGGTTTTTGCCAGTCAATGGTGTCAACGGTCCACATGATGGTGCCCATTCCTTTTTCCGCCGCAAGGTCGACCACAGCTTTTCTGAAGCTGCCGCTTGGCGGCGCAAACCATTTCGGCTTTATGCCGAGCGTCTCGCTGATTTGTGCATTGGTTTTGTCAAGCTGTTCGGAAATGCTTCCTGAAGTCAGTTTGCTCATATCAGGGTGATTGTATGAATGATTTCCGATTTCATGTCCGTCTGCCGCTATTTTTTTCCCCAGCTCCTGATTGTTTTTCAGCCATTTCCCTTCAAGAAAGAAAGTTGCTTTGACCTGGTGCTGCTTCAGAATAGGCAGCATTTGCTCCACATATTCATTTCCCCAGGCGACATTTATCAGGAAAGCGACCATCGGTTTGTCGGGATTTCCTTTATAAATGGGTTCGGGCGCGAGAGAATTAAGATGGACTTTCGGTTTTACCTGCTCATAGACAAGGCCGTCTTCGTGAAATTCTCCGTCCTTTTTCATTTGTTTATAGGATTTTTCCACATTGACTTTTAAACCGTTATATCCCGGTATACTCTTCCATATTTTATCAATCCGCGCGTCTTGCGGCTTCACTTCATACTCTGGCGCTTTTTGCAGTAATTCTTCATAGAGCGGATCTTTTGATGCTGACACAGTTACAGCGTCTTTTTTCATTGCGTCTATGTAATCAACTGTATACGGGTTTTTTAACATTTCAAACGAAACAAAAAAAAGAAATAAAAAAACGGCAAACGGCACGAATTTTTTCAACATGTCCTTCCCCCCTCATCACACATTATGTATGAGGAGGACAAGGTAGAACCCGTCTGTTGTCTTTCTCAAAATAAAGAAGCCGGGTCTCCCAGGCTCCTTGTTAGGTTTTCATTTAAGATTGTTGTTGTTCCTGTTCTTTTTCTTTCTCTTCGCGCAGCACTGCTTTACGCGACAGATTCACTCGTCCCTGTTTGTCAATTTCAGTTACCTTCACAAGGATTTCGTCACCGATTTTCACAACATCCTCAACCTTGCCGACCCGTTCGAGCGCTAGTTCAGAGATGTGAACGAGACCGTCTTTTCCGCTGAAAATTTCAACGAAAGCGCCGAATTTCTCAATCCGTTTGACTTTACCGAGGTAAAGCTGGCCGACTTCGACTTCTCTGACAAGATCTTCGATGATTTTTTTCGCTTTTTGGTTGCTGCTTTCATCAGTAGAAGAAATAAAGATGGTGCCGTCTTGTTCAATGTCAATTTTAACACCGGTATCTTCAATGATTTTGTTGATTTGTTTACCGCTCGGTCCGATAACGTCACGGATTTTATCCGGATTAATGTTCATCGTTAAAATTTTCGGCGCATATTGAGAAAGTTCTTTTCTTGATTCACCAAGCGTGCTGAGCATGCTGTTCAAGATTTCCATTCTTCCTTTTTTCGCCTGCTGAAGCGCTTCTTCAAGAATTTCTCTTGAAAGGCCTTCAATTTTAATGTCCATTTGTAGCGCTGTCACGCCTTTTTCCGTGCCGGCTACTTTAAAGTCCATGTCACCGAGGGCGTCTTCCATCCCTTGAATATCCGTTAATACCGTATAGTACTCGCCTGATTTCACAAGTCCCATCGCAATACCCGCAACAGGGGCTTTAATCGGAACACCTGCGTCCATCATGGCAAGCGTGCTCGCGCAAATGCTGGCCTGTGAAGTGGAACCGTTTGATTCAAGCACTTCGGATACGAGGCGGACCGTATACGGGAAGTCTTTTTCATTCGGAATGACCGGCTCAAGCGCACGCTCTCCAAGAGCACCGTGACCGATCTCACGGCGTCCCGGTCCGCGCATCGGGCCTGTCTCCCCTACGCTGAACTGCGGGAAGTTATAATGATGCATAAAGCGTTTTGATTCTTCCACGCCTAAACCGTCAAGAATCTGAACGTCCCCAAGGGCGCCTAATGTACAAACGCTGAGCGCCTGCGTCTGTCCTCTCGTAAACAGCCCGGAGCCGTGTGTTCTCGGCAGAAGGCCGACTTCTGAAGAAAGCGGGCGGATCTGATCAACGCCGCGGCCGTCCGGACGGACTTTTTCTTCTGTGATCAAACGGCGCACTTCGTTTTTCACG
This sequence comes from Bacillus sp. GZB, assembly GCF_001975995.1. Classification (NCBI taxonomy): domain Bacteria; kingdom Bacillati; phylum Bacillota; class Bacilli; order Caryophanales; family Bacillaceae; genus Bacillus; species Bacillus sp. GZB. The sequence continues at coordinate 893,998 of NZ_MTQG01000010.1, read as the reverse complement.
AGTTTAGACAGTGTCTGTTTCACTTTTTTAATCGTATCTTCATCATGCTCTTCTTCTTCGAATTTCGCGACAACTGCATTTTTCACTTCATTGATCGCGTTTTCGCGAGCATGTTTTTCGTGAACCTGAATGGCGCTGAGAAGATCCGGCTCCGCAAGGCTTTTTACTTTTTCGCTGAGCTCTTCGTCAATTTCATACAGTTCGATTTCTGTTTTTTCTTTGCCGACTGCTGCGACGATTTCTTCTTGGAATGCGATCAGGCGCTTAATTTCTTCGTGACCGAACATAATCGCCTCAAGCATGATTTCTTCAGGAACTTCATCCGCTCCGGCTTCCACCATGTTGATGGCGTCTTTTGTGCCTGCAACGATGAGGTTGATATCACTTTTTTCAAGCTGGTCAACCGTCGGATTGATGACGAATTTCCCGTCAATGCGGCCTACCGTCACACCCGCGATCGGGCCTTCAAACGGGATATCGGAAACGCAAAGAGCGAGTGATGAACCGAACATTGCAGCCATTTCAGATGAGCAGTCCTGATCAACACTCATGACAATGCTGATGACCTGTACTTCGTTACGGAATCCGTCTGCGAAAAGCGGGCGGATCGGACGGTCGATCAGACGGCTGGCTAAAACGGCCTTTTCACTTGGACGGCCTTCTCTTTTAATAAAACCGCCCGGAATTTTACCTACTGCGTATAATCTTTCTTCATAGTTAACGGTAAGCGGGAAAAAATCTAGCGGTTTCGGTTCTTTTGATGCGGTTGCTGTGCTGAGCACTGCAGTATCGCCGTAGCGGACCATGACAGCGCCGTTTGCCTGTTTGGCAAGCTGGCCGGCTTCTACTGTAAGCTGTCTGCCGGCCCAATCTATGGTAAAGACATGTTTCTCTTGTCCCATTCGATTACGAGCTCCTCTCTTAATGTGTGAAATAATCAATTACTCCTATTATGAACGAAATGAATTGAACATATCAATGTCAAAGTAGTATGTAAAAGGATTTCATTGTTTTTTTTATCATTATTTTTTTCGCTTTAATACGATAAAAAAGCGGGAATCCTCCCGCTTTTTACGATTATCGACGTAAGCCTAGTTTGTTAATTAACTCACGGTAACGAGTTACGTCTTTATTACGCAGATACGTAAGAAGATTACGACGTTTACCTACCATTTTAAGAAGACCGCGACGTGAGTGGTGATCTTTCTTGTGAGTACGCAAATGCTCGTTCAAGTTGTTAATTGAGTCTGTTAGGATAGCGATCTGAACTTCTGGAGATCCAGTATCAGATTCGTGTGTTTTGAACTCACTGATGAGTTGATTTTTACGCTCTTGAGTAATTGCCATCCTGTTTCACCTCCATATCATAATTAGCCCCAGTTACCTAGCAACCGTCGGTGACTTCGGATTGCCAAGCAATGGTTTTAAGACTACGAAACATATGATACTAAAAATCGCGCCCATATGCAAATCTTTTAGAAGAAAATTTGTGTACTTTTGATGTTTTTTCCGTTATTTGCTGAAAAAACGGATCGCTTCTTGTTTGTCTTTCCCGATCTGAGCCGTCAGTTCATCGATGCCGTTAAACTTCCGTTCGCTTCGGATTCGTTTGTACCACTCGATTTTAACGTCTTCTCCGTATACATCCTGTTGAAAATTAAACAAATGGACTTCAATTGACGGCTGATCGGGACGCTTTTCATAAAAGGTCGGTTTGTAGCCTATGTTGCAGACGCCTTCATACACCTCGCCTTTTATTTCGGCTTTCACTGCATACACGCCTGTCGGCGGCACGATATAACTGTTGTGCAGGCCGACATTCGCGGTCGGAAAACCGATGGTGCGGCCTCTTTTGTCTCCGTGAATCACAGTGCCCCGGATAAAATACGGCTGACCGAGAAGAGTGTGCGCAAGTTCAACGTCACCATCCTGCAGCGCTGACCGGATATAAGTAGAGCTGATCTTTCTGTCCTGCTCGGTCTGTTTCTCGACAGTCGTGCATCCGGCCTTGCCGTTTAAATCGTCCGGCAGCGTCTCCATCGTGCCTTTTCCGTATTTTCCGTACGTAAAATCGAAGCCTCCCACAGCGTGCCGCGCGTTTAACCCTAAAATATACTCCTCGGCAAACTGTTTTGGAGACAGAGACGCAAACGCTTCATCAAACTTTACGACATACAGCACATCAGCGCCTAAACGCCCGATCTGGCTGATTTTATCTTCAAGCGGCGTAATCAGATCCTTTGGCTCTTTGTCCCTGCCCAACACATGGGAAGGGTGGGGATGAAACGTCATAACGGCCAGCGACAGGCCTTTTTCTTCGGCAATTTGTCTGGCTGTTCCGATTACTTTCCGGTGTCCCAAATGAACGCCGTCAAAGTAGCCGAGCGCCATGACAGACGCCGGCTGCTCTTCTTTTTGTAAATGATGCGGATGAGAAATATGTATCGTCTTCACAGAACGGTCACCTTTTTTCTTATTGTTCGCTTTTTTGCATGAGCACTTTAGCCGGTTTCAGCAGTCCTTTTTTTGAAGGATGCGGCATATAAATGGCCACACATTCTCCGTCTTCAGTACAGACCGCTATACGGGCGTCAGCTGTCATTGCAGAAAATTCCGCCGGGATGTCAAACACTGACCCGTTTTCAGCTTTCTTAGCTAATGTATCACTTATGACCCATTTCGGCAAATGATTGAGCGCTCTTTCAATCGGCACGGCATGCTCTGCAACCATGCCGTCTGAAACCTGCTGTTCAAGTTCCTCAAACGTGAAACACTCATCAAGGCTGAAATCGCCGGAAGCGGTGCGGATGAGATGCGACATATGCGCGGGATAGCCGAGTTTTTCACCGATTGTCACCGCCAATGTTCTGACGTAAGTGCCCTTTGAGCACGTAACTGTAAAGCGGAATGATGCTGTGTCTTCGTTATAAGTGACAGGGGAAGTGAGCGCGATATCTTCAATCGTGATATTCCGCTTCGGCCGCTCCACTTCAATACCCGCCCTGGCGTATTCATAGAGCTTTTTCCCGTTGACCTTTACAGCGGAATACATCGGCGGCACTTGCTCCTGCGGTCCCTTCAGTTCGTCTAAAACGGCTTTGATATCCGCTTCTTTCAGCGGCTCCTTGACAGGTTTTACGCTGACCGTTTCTCCAGTCTGGTCTTCGGTCGATGTGGAGAAGCCGAGAGTGATCTCAGCATCGTACGTTTTTGACTTGTCGGTGACGTACTCAACAATCTTTGTGGCCCGTCCGACACAGATCGGCAGTACGCCAGACACTTCCGGATCAAGCGTTCCCGTATGTCCGACTTTCTTTGTTTTTAACAGTTTTCTTATTTTCATTACACAGTCGTGAGAAGTCATGCCGACCGGCTTATGTAAAAGGAGAACTCCGTTAACCATCTGTCTTTCGCTCCTTTGTTATCAATTGTATCCCGTAAAACGCAGAAAAGAGGACAGACGACACTCGCCCATCCTCTTTCCTTGTTATTCAGACGGTTTATCTGAATGCAGTTCGTGAATCAATGTTTCAATACGGTTGCCGTACTCAATTGATTCATCAAATTCAAATTCAAGCTCAGGCGTTTTGCGGAGTCTGATTCGGCTGCCGATTTCGGAACGGATAAATCCTTTCGCTTTCTCAAGCCCTTTCAGCGCCTCCTCTTTCTTTTTCTCTCCGCCGAGAACGGAGATATACACCTTCGCTATTTGTAAATCACCTGAAACACGTACGTCTGTTACAGTGAGAAATCCGATTCTCGGGTCTTTCAGCTTTCGGCTGATAATATCCCCGAGCTCTTTTTTCATCTGCTCGCCGACACGGTTTGCTCTCATACTCAATTCAATCACCTCTAAGTTAAAACCACTCTGTTCTAGTGATCGTCCGTTCTATTTCGGGAAAGGAGTCAATAAACGCGAGTACGCGCTGGATCTCCTTTTCCGCCTGAACGTGAGAGGAGGAGACGACGGCGATTCCGAAGCTGGTCCGCTGCCAAGTGTCCTGATAGCCGATTTCTGCAGCCGACACGTTGAACTTATTCTGAACCCTCGTTATAATCCGCTTCAGAACGGCTCGTTTCTCCTTTAATGATCCCGCATCATAAATGATGCATTCACATTCCGCAAATCCGATCACTTTCTTTCGATTTCCTGCATGACATACGCTTCAATGATGTCACCTTCGCGAATGTCATTGTATTTCTTAATTGTAATACCACATTCATATCCTTGTGAAACTTCTTTCACATCATCTTTGAAGCGTTTCAGAACGTCTACTTCCCCTTCAAAGATGACCACGCCGTCACGGATCAGGCGGAGTCCGCTGTCACGTGTAATGTGGCCGTCTGTTACATATCCGCCGGCAATCGTGCCGATTTTCGACACTTTGAATGTTTGGCGCACTTCAACCTGACCGATGACTTTTTCTTCGTATTCAGGATCAAGCATTCCTTTCATCGCCGCCTCAATTTCTTCGATGACTTTGTAAATGATACGGTGAAGACGGATATCTACATTTTCAGCTTCAGCCGTGCTTTTAGCATTTCCGTCTGGGCGCACATTAAACCCGATAACGATTGCATTTGAAGCAGATGCGAGAATGATGTCTGATTCCGTAATCGCACCGACGCCTGTGTGAATGATTTTCACTTTTACGCCTTCTACTTCAATTTTTTGAAGAGCGGCTGTTAACGCTTCGGCTGAACCTTGAACGTCAGCTTTTACGATTAAATTGATGTCTTTGACATCGCCTTGTTTAATTTGTTCAAACAGATCATCGAGGCTCAGCTTCGCTTTGTCGCTGCGCTGTTCTTCCAGTTGCTTGGAAGCACGTGCTTCACCGACAGAACGGGCTGTTTTTTCGTCTTTAAAGACGAGGAATTGATCGCCAGCCTGCGGTACGTCATTTAAGCCCGTAATTTCTACAGGTGTAGACGGTCCGGCTGTTTTCACGCGGCGGCCGAGATCATTGACCATGGCCCGCACGCGGCCGAATGTATTTCCGACAACGATCGGATCTCCGACATTCAATGTTCCCGTTTGAACGAGAAGTGTCGCGACAGATCCTCTTCCTTTATCGAGCTCAGCTTCAATAACCGTTCCTTTTGCCTGACGGTTCGGATTGGCTTTCAGCTCTTCCACTTCACTGACAAGCAGAATCATTTCGACAAGCTCGTCAATTCCCTTGCCTGTAAGAGCGGACAGAGGAACGAAAATCGTTTCTCCTCCCCATGCTTCAGGAACGAGTCCGTATTCAGTCAGCTCCTGCATGACACGGTCAGGGTTCGCGCTTTCTTTATCCACTTTATTCACGGCAACGATAATCGGAACCTCAGCCGCTTTCGCATGGTTGATGGCTTCGACTGTTTGCGGCATAACGCCGTCATCAGCCGCTACGACTAAAATGGTAATATCAGTTACTTCCGCACCGCGCGCACGCATTGTTGTGAACGCCGCGTGTCCCGGAGTATCTAGGAACGTGATTTTTTTGCCGTTTTCTTCGATCTGGTAAGCCCCGATATGCTGGGTGATTCCGCCGGCTTCACCTTCAACAACTTTTGTTTTTCTGATGCTGTCAAGGAGGGTCGTTTTCCCGTGGTCAACGTGGCCCATGATCGTCACGACAGGCGGACGGATTTGAAGATCTTCTTCTTTGTCAGCCTCTTCATATTTTTCAAGCTCAGTTTCTTCAAGCACAATCACTTCTTCTGTTTCTACACCGTATTCAGATGCGATCAGTTCGATTGTGTCTTTGTCAAGCTCCTGGTTAATGGTAGCCATTACGCCAAGAAGCATCAGTTTTTTAATGAGTTCAGACGGTTCTTTGCCAAGTTCTTCGGCTAAGGCCCCGACTGTTAAAGAGCCGGAAAACGTAATTTTCTCAGGAAGCTCTTTTTTCGGTTTCAGCGGTTTTTGCTGATACTGATTTTTGTTGTTATGATTGCGTTTGTTTTTGTTTTTGTTGTTGTTGTTATTCTTCTTGTTTTTGTTAAATTGATTATTCTGCACGTCATTCTTCTTTCCGTCTCGAATTTTGTTTGGTTGATTCCCAGCAGGCTGCTGATTAATCCCTTGCGGCTTGTTTTTGTTCGTTTCCGCAGGCTTCTGAGATGTAACGCCGGCGCCGCCTTTTTTAAATTTCGCATCAAGCTGCTTAATGGTCTTTTCTTCAAGCATTGCCATATGGTTATTTACTACTATATCCATGTTTTTCAGCGCAGTCAAAATTTCCTTGCTTGAAACATTGATGGCTTTTGCATATTCGTAAACTCTCATTTTAGCCATTCGTTCACCCCCAAAAATATTAATCGAGCAAGCTGATCAGCTTATTCGCAAAACCTTGGTCAGTGACGGCGACAACGACACGTGATTCCTTGCCGATAGAGCGGCCGAGATCCGCGCGGCTTTCGACTTTTTTATAAGGCACTTTATAATAATTGCATTTATCGGATACTTTTTTTGCAGTATTCGCAGATGCATCTTCTGTCAGCAGAACAAGTTTTGCACGCGCATTTCTAATTTCTTTTATAACCAAGTCCTCGCCCGACACGACCTTACGAGCTCGATTGGCCAGACCCAGCAAGGGAAACCATTCCATTCCAGACATGTTATTTTTTCACCTTTTCCGCCAGTTCCAGCAATTCTTCGAAAATCTGGTCATCGATTTGTGATTGAAATTGATTTTGCAATGTGTTTTTCTTTTTCGCAGCTAAGATGCATTCTTTCTCAAGGGTGATATAGGCACCCCGCCCGTTCTTCTTTCCGGTCGGATCGACTGAAATCTCTCCTTCTTTAGAACGGACAATTCGGATCAGTTCCTTTTTAGGCTTCATTTCCCCCGTTACCACGCATTTGCGCAGAGGAATTTTTTTTCGCTTATTCACCTAAAGTCACCTCTTATTCATCCGATTCGGCTGTTTCAGGCTCCATAAAGAGCGGCTCTAAATCGTCATCTTCTTCATGCTCTCTCGGATAGATGCCAAGGTCTCTTGCATCCGTTTCACTTTTGATATCGATTTTCCAGCCTGTCAGTTTCGCGGCTAAGCGGGCGTTTTGCCCTCTTTTTCCGATTGCCAGAGAAAGCTGGTAATCAGGAACGATGACAGTCGTGGCTTTTTCTTCTTCGCTGACGATGACATCCAGCACTTTAGACGGGCTGAGCGCATTGGCAACAAATTCAACCGGATCATCAGACCAGTTAACGATATCAATTTTTTCGCCTTTCAGTTCATTGACGATCGCCTGCACGCGCTGGCCTTTAGGACCGACGCATGAACCGACCGGATCAACGTCAGGGTCATCAGTGCGGACGGAGATTTTAGAGCGGTCGCCCGCTTCTCTGGCAACGGATTTCAGTTCGACCGTTCCGTCATAAATTTCCGGCACTTCGATTTCAAAAAGACGCTTCAACAGACCAGGATGCGTTCTTGATACATAGATCTGCGGCCCTTTTGTCGTTTTTTCGACTTTTGTGATAAATACTTTAATCCGATCGTGCGGTTTATAGCTCTCATTCGGCATTTGTTCATTGACGGGCAGCAGCGCTTCAATCTTGCCGAGAGACACGTAAATAAACTTGCTGTCTAAGCGCTGTACAATTCCCGTCATGATGTCTTCTTCACGATCGATAAATTCTGAGTAAATCACGCCGCGCTCAGCTTCACGGACACGCTGCGTCACCACTTGTTTCGCCGTCTGCGCAGCAATGCGGCCGAAGTCTTTCGGCGTTACTTCTATTTCAACGACATCTCCGACAAGGTAGTTCGGATGGATGTGCTGGGCGTCGTCAAGCGAGATTTCAAGTCTTGAATCGTATACCTCGTCTACGACATCCTTTCTTGCGAACACGCGGATCGTGCCCGTCTCACGGTTCAGATCGACCCGTACGTTTTGCGCCTGGTTAAAATTTCGCTTGTACGCGGAAATTAAGGCAGCTTCAATTGCTTCGATGATAATGTCTTTACTGATGCCTTTTTCTTTTTCAAGAATAGTGAGAGCATCTAATAGTTCACTGCTCATGTTAGCGGTCTCCCCCCTTAAACACTAATACTTCATTCATTAAAATGTTACAGCTAATCTTGCGTTAGCTATTTTTTCATACGGAATATTGACCCGTTTCTTTCTTGTTTTGACCGTCATCTCTATTGTAACAGTTTGTCCATCGAATTCAGCCAATTTGCCTTCAAACACTTTTAAACCGTCAATCGGTTCGTACGTTTTCATGTACACATTTTTGCCCAGTGATTTTTCGAAGTCGGCTTTTTTCTTTAATGGACGCTCGGCTCCAGGAGAAGATACTTCAAGAAAGTAGTTCTGGGTGATCGGATCGGCCTCATCCAGCTTTTCGCTTAACGCTTCGCTGACTTTGGCGCACTCCTCAATATCAACACCGTTCTCGGAATCAATAAACACGCGAAGGAACCAGTTTTGACCCTCTTTGACAAATTCAATGTCTACGAGTTCAAGCTGAAGGTCATCCAGTATGGGCTGAGCCATTACTTGAACGGTATCAGTCACTTTTTTGCTCATGTTTTTCCTCCTTGTGCTGTCGATATCATATCAGCCGTTCCTCTGCATAAAAACCCTGCTTCTAAAGAGCAGGGGCATTGAGAAAACGATGGACATGTCGAGGCAAAATTGCCTGTTCAATACAAAAGAGCGGGTTTCCCCACTCTTTGCCTCGGTAATCGTTAGCATTTCCAATAAAACTATACCATAACCATATATTTAATGCAAATCAAACTCCGCTCGGAGGCTGTGCACAAAGTTTAAAACAGAGACAGCTGATTTTGGTCCGGAAGCGACTCAAGACAGCCGTGACGGTCTAAATACTCTAAAATGGTTTTTGACACTTTTCCGCGTTTTTGAAGATCCTCTTTTGAAAGGAACTCCCCTTCTTTCCGCGCTTTCACAATATTGAGAGCGGCGTTGGTTCCGAGTCCCGGAATTGAGTTGAACGGCGGGATGAGACTGTTGCCGTCAATGATAAATTCCGAAGCGCTCGAACGGTATAGATCGACCTTCTGGAAGGAATAGCCGCGCTCACACATTTCAAGCGCAAGCTCTAACACGGTAAGAAGGTTTTTCTCCTTCGGCGAAGCATCAAGCCCTTTAGAGCTGATATCATCCATCACCGCTCTGATGGCGGTCGAGCCTTTAATCATTGTATCAATGTCAAAGTCATCTGCGCGGACGGTAAAATACGCAGCATAATATAAAAGCGCGTGATGCACTTTAAAATAGGCAATCCGCACCGCCATCAGCACGTATGCGGCGGCGTGGGCTTTCGGGAACATGTATTTGATTTTTTTGCATGAATCAATATACCAGTTCGGCACATTGTTCTTTTTCATTTCTTCTTCCCATTCCGGCGTCAGGCCTTTGCCTTTACGGACGAATTCCATGATTTTGAAGGCCAGTGAAGGCTCAAGGCCCTGATAGATCAAGTAAACCATAATGTCATCACGGCAGCCGATCACTTCGCTCAGTTCACACGTATTGTTGTGTATCAGTTCCTGCGCATTGCCGAGCCATACGTCCGTTCCGTGAGAAAGCCCGGAAATCTGGACAAGCTCGGAGAACGTCGTCGGCTTCGTATCCTCAAGCATCTGCCGCACAAATCGCGTCCCGAATTCAGGAATGCCGAGCGTCCCCGTTTTACAGCCGATCTGCTCTTCAGTAACGCCGAGCGATTCTGTGCCTTGGAAAATCTTCATAACTTCCGGATCATCTGTCGGAATCGTCTTCGGATCAATCCCGCTTAAATCCTGAAGCATCCGGATGACTGTCGGATCATCGTGCCCCAATATATCAAGCTTCAGCAGGTTGTCATGAATGGAGTGGAAGTCAAAATGAGTCGTTTTCCATTCAGACCCCGTCGCATCTGCCGGGAATTGTATCGGGGAAAAATCGTAAATATCCATGTAATCCGGGACAACGATAATCCCCCCCGGGTGCTGGCCGGTCGTTCTCTTAACGCCGGTGCAGCCTTGCACCAGACGGTCGATCTCCGCGCCGCGCATGTGTAGGTTGTGATCGCCCGCATAGCCTTTCACATATCCGTAAGCCGTCTTTTCCGCGACGGTGCCAATCGTTCCCGCGCGATACACGTTATCTTCACCGAACAATACTTTCGTGTAGTTATGGGCATGGGGCTGGTACTCACCTGAGAAGTTCAAGTCGATATCGGGTACTTTGTCACCTTTAAAGCCTAAGAACGTTTCAAACGGGATATCATGTCCGTCCTTTTTCAAAGGTGTGCCGCAAGACGGGCAGCTTTTATCCGGAAGGTCAAAACCGGAACCGACTGATCCGTCATTAAAGAATTCGGAATATCGGCAGCTCGGGCACACGTAGTGCGGAGCGAGCGGGTTCACTTCAGTGATTTCCGTTAAGGTCGCCACAAGCGATGAACCGACGGACCCCCGGGAGCCGACGAGATAACCGTCATCCAGAGACCGTTTTACAAGCTTATGAGAGATGAGATAAATAACGGCGAATCCATGACCGATGATACTTTTTAATTCTTTTTCTATTCTCGCTTCCACAATTTCGGGAAGCTCTTCACCGTAAATGCTTCTGGCGCGCTGATAGCTCATTTCACGGATTTCTTCATCAGCCCCGTCAATTTTCGGCGTGTACAGATCGTCTTTGATCGGTTTGATCTCATCGATCATCGAAGCGACTTTCTGCGTATTGTCAACCACGATTTCTTTCGCTTTTTCCGCACCGAGGAAGGAGAAGGCCTCCAGCATTTCATCTGTCGTTCTGAAGTGCACTTTAGGCAGTTCGTGTCTGTTTAACGGGTTGGCGCCGCCTTGGGAAGATATTAAGATCTTCCGGTAAATTTTATCCTCATCGTTTAAATAGTGGACATTTCCCGTAGCCACGACCGGCTTATTCAATTTTTCTCCGAGCTTCGTGATGTTGGCGATGATTTCTTTCAGCGCTTTTTCATCCCGGACGAGCTCAAGCTGCAGAAGGTGTCTGTATACTTCCGGCGGCTGCACTTCAAGATAATCATAGAAGGATGCGATATCTTCAACCTCTTCAGGAGATTTTTGCATCATGCCTTCAAAGACCTCACCCCTGTCACAGGCAGAGCCGATTAACAGACCTTCTCTGTATTTATTAAGCTGCGACCTCGGAATGCGCGGCACTCTGTAGAAATATTGAATATGAGAAATGGACACGAGCTTAAACAGATTTTTAAGGCCGGTCTCATTCACGGCAAGCAATGTAGCGTGATAAGGTCTTGATCTCTGATAAGCATTGGATTGTCCCATATTCTCATTCAGCTGATCATGATAAAAAATGTCTTTTTCAGCGGCATCTTTGAGCATTTTCAACAGCAGGTAGCCTGTTGCTTCAGCGTCAAAGACCGCACGGTGATGCTGGGTTAATTCGATATCAAACTTCTTACATAACGTATTTAAGCGGTGATTTTTAAACTCAGGATACAGGAAACGCGCGAGTTCCAGCGTATCAATGACCGGATTTTTTGCTTTTTCCGTTTTCAAAAGACGCTTGTACGCCACATTTAAAAATCCCATATCAAAGCTGGCGTTATGAGCCACAAGCACGTCATCGCCGATCCATTCTTTAAAATCCCGCACGACGTCAACGACATCGGGAGCGTCGCGGACCATGTCATCCGTAATACCGGTAAGTTCGATCGTCGTTGCTGACAGCGGATGGTGCGGATTGGCGAACGCTTCGAATTTATCGATGATTTCTCCGCCTCTTATTTTGACTGCGGCAAGCTCAATGATGGTGTCATACACTGCGGACAGACCTGTCGTTTCAACGTCAAAGACGACGTATGTGTCTTCTTCCAGTAGACGGTGAGCTGGATTGTATGCGATCGGAACGCCGTCATCTACGATATTGGCTTCCATTCCGTAAATCATTTTAATGCCGTGTTTTTTCGCGGCGGAATAGGCATCCGGGAAAGACTGCACAACGGCATGATCAGTTAACGCAATCGCTTCATGTCCCCATTTTTTCGCCTGTTCGACAAGCTTTCCGATGCCCGTTACAGCATCCATTTGGCTCATCGGAGAATGCAGATGAAGCTCAACCCGTTTTTCGCCTTCAGGAGCGGTGTCTTCACGGGTTTTGGCTTTTATTTCATTCACGTCATTTGCAATCATGACGAGGTCTCTGACGAATGTATCGTTTTGAATGCTTCCCCGCGCCTTCACCCACATGCCTTTTTTCAGCGTTTTCATCAAAGCGGCGTCTTCTTTTTCTCTGGCGAACATTTTTACTAAAATGCTGTTTGTATAGTCCGTGATTTTGAAAATGCAGAGCGTGCGTCCGCTTTTCAGCTCGCGTGTTTCAGCATCAAACACAAACCCCTGCACCGTAATTCTTCTTTCTTCATCCATGATGCTGTCAAGCGTCCGGATTTCTTCGTTCTCTTTAATTTGATAGCCGATGACAAGCGGTCCGGACGGTGCCTGATCCTCATCGCCCTCTTTTTCCTTCTTCTCCATCTCGATAAGCGCCTGCATCGCCCGCTCCTGATCTTCAGCAAGCTTTTGCTCGCGGAATTTCTGGACTTCTTGGTCAGATACGAAAATTTCGGTATCCAGCTGCAGTTCCGGAAAGCCGAATTGGCGGTAGCTGTGCTGAATCAGCGCGCTGTATTTATTTTTGAGCGCAGATGCTTCTGTATCTGTTTTTGTTTTCACGATCAGTTTGTTTCCCTTGAGCTTCGGCTTCTGCTGATTCAAAAGAGCCACCATCGGCGGCGAGGTTCCTTCAAGCTCTTCAATACAGCGTGTCCAATAATCCTGTACAAGCTCCTCTGTCACTGTAGGGTCGATGACCTGAACAGATGATGTGACACGGGCGATGTGAGCAAACGATTGTGTTAACCTCATCATGAATGAATCATATATTTGATACGGCAAAAGAGCCTTAAAGCGAAATTGGAAATGCCAGGCTTTTTCTGCTTTATGGATTGTCAGTTTATCAATCTCTCCGTCTTCAAAGTATGTCATGAAGGTATCATCTGTCATATTAAGCTGCTGCAGAAGAATCTGAAACTGTCTTCTGTTTACTGATAACTGTTCCATTCAGACAGTATCCCTCCCTTAAAACATCATAAGTGAAGGTACCTCCGCAGGTGATGAGGTACCTTCTTTTTTCTCTATTTTAACATGATTTTGTATGATTCGTTATGGTGATTACTTCGTCTTGATAAATTCAGAAAGCTCATCCACTGAAACTTCGGCAGATTCACCGGTTTTGCGGATTTTCACTTCTACGATGCCTTCATCGGCACGTTTTCCGACAGTGATGCGGATCGGAAGGCCGATCAGATCAGAATCAGCAAACTTCACGCCTGCGCGTTCAGCGCGGTCATCGTATAATACCTCATAACCTTCCGCCTGGAATTTGCCGTAAAGCTGTTCAGCAAGCTCTTTTTGCGCTTCGTTTTTCATATTCAGCGCCAAAATATGAAGATCATACGGAGCAACGCTTTTCGGCCAGATCAAACCTTTTTCGTCGTGATGCTGTTCAGCGATGGCTGAAAGCGTTCTGGACACGCCGATTCCGTAACATCCCATCAGCATCGGCTGCGCACGCCCGTTTTCATCAAGGTATGTCGCATTCATCGCTTCAGAGTAACGCGTGCCGAGTTTAAAGACTTGTCCGACCTCAATCCCTTCAGCGAAACGGATCGTGCCTTTTCCGTCAGGTGACGGATCGCCTTCCTGAATGATTCGAAGATCGGCATATGCTTTTACTGACGCGTCACGTTCGATGTTTACGTTTCGGTAATGACGGTCTTTTTCATTCGCACCGCTAACGGCGTTTACCATTACTTTTACGGCTTGGTCGGCATAAATCTCAATGTCGCCGGCAGCGCCGATCGGCCCCGCAAATCCCGGCTCCGTGCCAAGTTTCTCTGCTACTTCTTCATGAGACGCAAGTTCAACCACTTCCGCGTTCAGAAGGTTTTTCACTTTCACGTCATTGACCTCATGATCGCCTCTTACTAACACGAGAACAAATCGGTCATCCGCTTTAAACAGCATTGATTTGATGCAGGCGCTCGGCTCGATCTGCAAGAACGAAGCAAGCTCTTCAATGCTTTTGACATTCGGCGTATCAATTTTCTCCAATGCCTCGGGTGTTTCATCTGACGGCTCGCTGTTCATGACAACTTCCGCCATTTCCGTATTGGCTGCGTAAGAGGATCCATCGGAATAAGCGATGGTATCTTCCCCTATTTCAGAAAGAGCCATAAATTCATGCGTGTCTTTTCCGCCCATCGCGCCCGAGTCGGCAATAACGGGACGGACGTTTAATTCACAGCGTGCGAAAATGCTGCTGTATGCGCCGTACATGTTTTGGTATGTTTCCTCCAGACTTTCTTCAGAAGCATGGAAAGAATACGCATCTTTCATGATGAATTCGCGTCCGCGCAATAACCCGAAACGCGGGCGTTTTTCATCTCTGAATTTAGACTGGATCTGGTAAAGAGTGAGCGGCAGACGCTTATAAGATTTCACCTCATCGCGCACGAGAGAAGTAATGACTTCTTCATGTGTCGCGCCTAAAGCAAATTCACGGCCGTGGCGGTCTTTCAAACGCATTAATTCAGGCCCGTACGTATACCACCTGCCTGATTCCTGCCATGTTTCAGCCTGCTGAAGGGCCGGCATCAGCATTTCCACCGCGTTGATTTTTTCCATTTCTTCACGCACGATCTTCTGAATGTTTTGAATAACCCTGTAAGCCAGGGGCATGTAACTGTAAACCCCGCTCGTATTTTGTCTGATAAATCCCGCTCTCAGCAGAAGCTTATGGCTTTTTGCTTCAGCATCAGCCGGCACTTCTCTCAGGGTCGGAATAAGCGTCAAACTTTGTCTCATGTCTTCGCACCTCTGATTTTTTACTAGTCAATTATAAGAATAAACGCTGGATATCGTTCCATGTGACAACCAGCATAAGAAGCATTAAGAAAGCTACGCCGATAAATACGACAAATGCTTCCTTGTCACGGTTTATCGGCTTGCCGCGGATTGCTTCAATGAATAAAAACAGCAGCCGCCCGCCGTCAAGCGCCGGTATCGGCAGCAGGTTGACAATTCCCAGGTTGATGCTTAAAAACGCCGCAAACTGGAATAGGTTGATAATACCGGTTTTTGCAACTTGATCCGTCATATCATAAATGCCGACAGGACCCGAAAGCATATCAAGCTTAAACTGGCCTGTCACAAGTTTGCTCAGATTGGTCAGAATCGCTTTTGTGACATCAACGGTAGATGTCGCGCCGTAGGCGATCGCTGCAAGCGCGCCTTTTTCAGTCGGCGCATAAGAGCCGAAGCGGCCGATTGTTTTTTTATTTTCATCTTTTACAGCTTCAGGTGTAACCGAGATATGAAACGATTTGCCATCCCGTTTGACGGCGACATCGATTTTTTTTCCGGGATTTTCTTTTACCGCTGTCACGATGTCTGTCCATGACCTCATTTTTTCACCGTTAATGCTCTGGATATAGTCGCCTTCTTTTAAACCGGCAGCCGCTGCGCGTCCATTGTCTGTCAGCTTCCCGAGCTCAGGCTGATTCGAAGGCACGCCTTGAATGAATCCAAGCATGACGAGAATGACATACGCTAAGATGAAGTTCATTATCGGACCGGCAGCAATCGCTTTAATCCGCTTCCATACGGGTTTAGACCCGAATTGTCGATTGTAAGGCGCAATCTGCACTTCTTCTCCGTCTACGATAAAAAAGGAGGTCTGACTGACAGTAAAGCCCGCCAGTTCATCTTCTTTCCCCTGCTCGTACCCGGTAATCTTCATTTCGTGCTCAAGATCAGCCGTCTCCACCTCGATAATTAAAGCGTCGGGATATTTTTCCTTTTGATTAATGATGACTTTTTCCACTTCGTCATCTTTATTAAAAAGAAGCCCGACAGTATAACCGGGTTTGACTTCGATCATCTCCGGGTCTTCACCGGCCATGCGGACGAACCCGCCGACCGGAAGGAGTCTGATCGTATACACGGTTTCATTCTTTTTAAATGAAAAGATTTTAGGGCCGAAGCCGATCGCAAATTCACGGCAAAGGATTCCCGCTCTTTGGGCGAGCAATAAATGCCCCAGCTCATGGAAAAAAACGAGCGTTCCGAAAATAATAATAAACGCGATAACTGTATTCACGAACATACCACCTTATGTGAGTATTGAATTAACGTATCCCCGGGTGTCTTTGTCCACTTCTTGGATATCCGCAAGACTCGGATCCTGAATTACGCTGTGGCGGTCCAATGCTTTTTCAATCAGGTCCTCAATCGATAAGAATGAAATCCGTCCGGCAAGAAAAGCGGCAACGGCTTCTTCGTTGGCCGCATTTAAAACCGTCGGCATTGTTCCCCCTATTTTACCTGATTCAAAGGCAAATTGTAAGCAGCGGAACCTTTCAAAGTCAGCTTTCGCAAAATGGAGGCTTCCGATCTCCCATAATTCAAGCCTTTTTGTTTCAGGCAGAGGCAGCCGGTCCGGATATGTCAGCGCATATTGAATCGGCACCCTCATGTCCGGATTTCCGAGCTGGGCGATGACGCTTCTGTCGTGAAATTCAACCATCGAATGAATGATGCTCTCCTTATGTAATACAACGTCAATCTGTTCATACGGAATGTCAAACAGCCAATGCGCCTCAATGACTTCAAGTCCTTTATTCATCATTGTAGCCGAATCAATCGTAATTTTTGCGCCCATCGACCAGTTCGGGTGGTTAAGGGCGTCGGCAATCGTTACAGACTCAAGCTCCTGCCGCGTTTTATCTCTGAAACTGCCGCCGGATGCCGTAATGATCAGGCGCTCGATATTTTTGCTCTGTTCGCCTTGCAACGCTTGAAAAATAGCGGAATGTTCGCTGTCGACCGGAAGAAGAGGAACACCGTATCGTTTTGCGTGTCCTTTCACTATATGCCCGGCAGTGACGAGAGTTTCCTTATTTGCAAGCGCAATTGCTTTTTTCTGTTCAATCGCTTTCAAAGTCGGGATTAAACCGACGCTTCCAAGCAGCGCATTGACCACGATATCCACTTCGTCCATGACTGCCGCTTCAATCAGGCCTTCTTCTCCGATGCCGATTTGACATTCATGAGAAAAAGACGCTTCTTTCACTTTTTGGTATGTATCCATGTCGCCGACTGCTACATATTTCGGCTGAAACGTTCTGATCAACGGGATCGCTTTCTCGGCGTTTTTACCGAAAGTCATCGAGACGAGACGGAACTGATCTTGATGCATGCGCAATACGTCTAACGTCTGCTCCCCTATTGATCCTGTTGCTCCTAAAAGACAAATATTCTTCAAAATGCCACTCCCATTCTATGCGTCCAGATCGGTCTTATTTTCATATTAGCCTTTCTCATGAAAAAAGCGCAAGCAGAAAGTATAAGAACGGCATGACAAACAAAAAGCTGTCAAATCGATCTAAAATGCCGCCGTGCCCGGGAAGGATTTTCCCCGAATCCTTCACATCATAGTGCCGCTTAAGCGCTGATTCAACCAAATCCCCGATCTGTCCGAACACAGACAGAACAAGCGTGATGACCAAAAGAACCGGGTATGAAATCGGAAGGTGCGCAAACAGCTGAAAAACAGCCGTAAAAATAAGGGCGATGACAATACCGCCGAGAAACCCTTCCACTGTTTTGTTGGGACTGATTTCGGGCCACAGCTTCCGCTTCCCGAGCGACTTTCCGACGAAATACGCGCCTGAGTCCGTTGACCATATGACAACGCAGGCATAAAAGATATACAAAAGCCCGTTTGTTTCAATGTTTCTGATTTCAATAAAATAATGAAAACACAGTCCGATATATACCGTCGCGAGAACGATAAACCCGACTTCGTCAAACGTAAAGGTGTTTTTCACGAGCACCGTATAGCTGAGCAGAATCAATACAGCGAAAATCGTTACTTCCATTTTCGCATCAAAAAAATGATACTTGTCCGGCATCATATACAGCCATAACAACAAGAGGCTGATCAGACCCGGAAAAGAAAAAAATCTGAGCTTTTTCATCCGCAAAAGCTCAAAAAGCGCTATACTTCCCATCACGTAAACAAATACGGTGAACGGCAATCCTCCGAAAATAACCAAAAATAAAAATAGTGCCGCTGCCAGAACACCTGTTAACAATCTTTGTTTCATTTCCACCATCCTCTAAATTCCGCCAAACCTCCGGCCCCGCTGCTGAAATTCTCCCACTGCCTGCAGAAAGTGATCTTCTTTAAAATCGGGCCACAGGACATCTGTAAAAACAAATTCACTGTAAGCCACCTGCCAAAGCATAAAGTTGCTCAATCTGATTTCTCCGCTCGTTCTGATGAGCAGCTCCGGGTCCTGGAGTGATTCTGTCATTAAATGCCCGGAAAAGAGCGCTTCATCAATGTCTTCGATATTCAGCGTGCCGCTTTTCACCTGTTCAGCCAGGGCTTTTGCCGCATTGACGATTTCCGTGCGTCCGCCGTAGTTCAAAGCGAAATTGAGAATCAGCCCGTCATTTTGTTCTGTATCTTTTACGGCCTTCTCAATCGCCCTGTACGTATGAGAAGGGAGCGCGGATTCATCTCCGATAATTTTCACCTGTACATTTTCCTCTATTAATTCAGGAAGATACGTATTCAGGAACTCTTCCGGAAGCTTCATCAAAAAGTCGACTTCCATCTTCGGGCGCTTCCAGTTCTCCGTTGAAAACGCATAAAGAGTCAGAACTTTAACGCCGAGCTGACTTGCGAGCTTTGTCACCCTTTTTACCACTTTCATTCCTTCATGATGTCCTGCAATCCGAGGGAGTGAGCGCTTCTTCGCCCAGCGTCCGTTTCCGTCCATAATAATGGCAATGTGTGCGGGAATTTCACCCTTCAGTATGTCTTCTTTTGTATACCGTTCTAAGTTGGAAGCCGCATTCTGCTGATTCTTCCAATTTTTGAGTATGTTGAGCATGAGATTCCTCCGTCACCCAAAAAGGTTGCGTTGCTGATGATCAATGTAATCAACAGTATTAACAAAAAAACCCCCTGTAAACATGAGAGGGTCTTTTCACATTATCTATTGTACATAGTTTTTCATTAAACTTCCATGATTTCTTTTTCTTTGTCCTTTGTGACACTGTCAATTTTTGACACATATTCATCTGTCAGCTTTTGAACGTCTTCACTGGAAGCACGAAGCTCGTCTTCTGTAATGTCTCCGTTTTTCTCAAGTTTTTTGAGGTCATCGTTGCTGTCACGGCGGACATTACGGACTGCTACTTTCGCTTCTTCCGCGTATTTTTTCACGACTTTGACAAGTTCTTTACGTCTTTCTTCCGTCAGAGCCGGGATCGCGATGCGGATAATTGTGCCGTCACTTGTCGGCGTTACGCCAAGATCAGCTTTCAGGATCGCTTTTTCAATATCGCCGATTGCCGTTTTGTCATACGGTGTGACAACAAGCATACGCGCTTCAGGCACATTGATGGAAGACAGCTGGTTTAAAGGTGTTTGGGCACCGTAGTATTCTACTGTCACTTTATCCAATAGAGATGGGTTGGCACGTCCTGCGCGGACTGACGCCAATTCGCGTGAATAAGCGGCAACCGCTTTTTCCATGCGTTCTTTTGTTTGTGTTAATACTTCGTTTGACAACGTTATTTCCCCCTTACGATCGTTCCGATTGATTCGCCGATTACGGCACGCTTAATATTTCCTTCTTCCATAATAGAAAAGACGATCAGCGGAATATCATTATCCATACATAGTGAAGAAGCCGTAGAATCCATGACTTCCAGCCCGTCTTTTAACACATCGAGATAAGATAATTTTTCGTATTTAACGGCTGACTCATCTTTTCTCGGATCAGCATTATACACACCGTCGACATTATTTTTCGCCATTAAGATCACGTCCGCTTCGATTTCAGCGGCACGCAGCGCTGCGGTTGTGTCCGTAGAGAAATAAGGGTTTCCTGTTCCCGCGGCAAAAATAACAACGCGTTTTTTCTCCAGGTGGCGGATGGCTTTTCTTCTGATGTAAGGCTCAGCGACCTGACGCATTTCAATTGATGTCTGCACTCTGGACTGAATTCCGAGCGTTTCCAGGCTGTCCTGCAGGGCAAGTGAGTTCATGACAGTAGCAAGCATGCCCATATAATCGGCCGTCGCACGGTCCATTCCTAAGTCACTGCCCGTTTTTCCGCGCCATAAGTTGCCGCCGCCTACGACTACGGCCACTTCGACGTCAAGCTCAGCGATTTCTTTTACCTGTTTAGCGATGGATTGGATGACAGTCGGATTAATGCCGTTTCCCTGCTCTCCTGCCAATGCTTCTCCGCTAAGCTTTAAAACGATACGATTGTATTTTGGTTTTTCCATAATAACCTCCAAGTGTAAACATTGCCGTTTCCTATTATGCAAGAGAAAAAAAGGTTTGTAAATATAGTTTTAAAAATAGGGAACACAAGTAGTGTCCCCTATACTGCCTGAAAAGCCGCGAAAGATTCGCCAAGGCTTTCCGCCATTATTTTTTCACTTGGTTCATAACTTCTTCAGCAAAGTTTTCTTGGCGTTTTTCAATACCTTCTCCAACTTCGTAGCGGACGTAAGTTTTAACAGATGCGTTTTTCGCAGCCACAACTTGTTTCACTTTTTCGTCTGGGTTTTTAACGAAAGCTTGGTCTAATAAGCAAATTTCTTCGAAGAATTTGTTCAGACGGCCTTCAACCATTTTAGCTACGATGTTTTCCGGTTTGCCTTCTTGAAGAGCTTGCTGAGTCAGAATCTGACGCTCATGGTTTGCTTCTTCTTCAGACACTTGGTCGCGGGAAATGTAACGAGGATTTACCGCTGCAACATGCATCGCGATGTCTTTTGCAAGATCCTCGTCAGTTGTTCCGCTAAGAACGGATAATACGCCGATGCGACCTCCCATGTGAAGGTAAGCACCGAACGCTTCGCTGTCTTCTTTTGAAATAACAGCAAAACGGCGAAGAGTGATTTTCTCTCCGATTTTAGCAACGTTGCTTGTGATGTATTCTTCAACAGTAGAACCGTTTTCCATCTTTTGACCCATCGCTTCTTCAAGATCAGCAGGAGCGTTTGCAAGAAGGTGGTCAGCAAGCGTGTTCAGAAGCTCTTTGAAGCCTTCGTTTTTCGCAACGAAATCAGTTTCAGAGTTTACTTCTAAGATAACGCCTTTGTTGCCGTCAGTTTTAATAAGAGTAGAACCTTCAGCAGCGATACGGTCAGCTTTTTTAGCCGCTTTCGCAATTCCTTTTTCTCTCAGAAGGTCGATTGCTTTGTCCATATCTCCGTCAGTTTCAGTCAATGCTTTTTTACAGTCCATCATACCAGCGCCTGTTTTTTGACGCAGTTCTTTTACCTGCTGTGCAGTAATAGCCATTTGAATTCCTCCTTATATGTGTAAACAAGATATGTATAGATACATTTTTCTTGAAAAAAGGTGATAAAAGGCAGTCCCTCTTATCACCTTTTGATTAGGTTACGCAGTTGTCGTTTCTGTTTCAGGTGCAGTCTCTTCAGCAGCTTCCGCTTCTTCTTCGCCTTGCTTCGCTTCAAGAATAGCATCTGCCATTTTAGAAGTAAGAAGTTTGACAGCGCGGATTGCGTCATCGTTTGCAGGGATTACGACATCAATTTCATCAGGATCACAGTTTGTATCTACGATTCCGATGATAGGAATGTTCAATTTGTGAGCTTCCGCAACAGCGATGCGCTCTTTGCGAGGATCGATGATGAATAATGCATCAGGAAGATCCTTCATGTCTTTAATTCCGCCGAGGAATTTTTCAAGACGCTCTAATTCTTTTTTCAATTGAACAACTTCTTTTTTCGGAAGTACTTCAAATGTACCGTTTTCTTGCATTTTCTCGATGTCTTTCAGACGCTTAATGCGTTTTTGGATTGTTTCGAAGTTTGTCAGTGTACCGCCCAACCAGCGTTGGTTGACATAGTACATGCCAGAGCGTACAGCTTCTTCTTTAACAGAATCCTGAGCTTGTTTTTTTGTGCCGACGAAAAGGATTTTTCCGCCTTCAGCAGCAAGGTTTTTCGTGAAGTTGTAAGCTTCCTCTACTTTTTTCACTGTTTTTTGAAGGTCAATGATGTAGATTCCGTTACGCTCCGTGAAAATGTAACGCTTCATTTTTGGGTTCCAGCGGCGTGTTTGGTGGCCGAAGTGAACACCAGCTTCAAGCAATTGTTTCATAGAAATAACTGACATGTGATTTCCTCCTAATAAAATGGTTTTTTTCCTCCGCTTAGGTCATTTTTGTGCAGAACTGCCGTTTGCAGCACCCTCTGCATAAATCGTTAAGCGTGTGTATTTAACACCAAGACATAATATAACACAGCTTTATGCGACAATCAAGAATCCTTTACAGCTTTGCCGCGAAATTTTAAAAACAGCTCGATTTCTGTCTTTCCGCTCTGCATCCGTTTGGCGATTTCCGCGGGGGTGAGCCCTTGTTCATATAATTCTGAAACACGTTCTTCAAACGAATGCGCGCCCCTGTTTTCGTCACTTTCAGCCCGTTCCGTTGCACTGATAAGCTTTTCCATGTGGTCCGGAATATCAGGCTCTTCTTTCGGTTCCGGCCGGGGTTCGGCGTCTTCTGCGTCCGGCGCTTGACGGCTTTTTGCGTCTTCGAGTCTTTCATTTTCTTCTTTCAGCTCAAGCAGAAACGCTGCAAGGGTGTTTTCCGTCTCTTCAAGAATCTTCTTCTGCTGGCGCTCCGTCTCTTTGAGGGCTGAAAACCTCGTGTACAGAATAATGACGGCATAAAGCAGTACGCCGTGAAGCACAAAGCTTAAAAGCCATAATAGTGTTGACATGTTTTTCACTCGCTAACCATGAGTTCATTATTGAATTACTTTTTCAAGCAGGTGCTTTAATTTAAACAGCGCCTTTGAATGAATCTGTGAAATCCGCGACGTCGAAAGGTTCAGGACTTGTCCGATTTCGGTCAAAGTCAGTTCTTCTTTATAGAATAAACTGACGACAAGCTGCTCTTTTTCAGAGAGCTCGTGAATTTTGCCCGCAAGCTGAGCGATCAGCTCGTCCTTCATGATTTTTTCTTCCGGCGGCACATTTTTGTCATCTCTGATCATCACTTGAATATTCTCACCGTCATCCTGGTCGTGAAGCTTTTCATCAATGGATAAGAGATTGGCAAAAAACCCTTCATTCATCGTTGATACTACGTCCTGCTCCGTCATCCCCAGCTCTTCTGCGATCTCTGAAGGCGTCACATTCCGAAGGTAGCGCTGTTCAAGTTTTTCGATCGCCGCTTCGACTTTTTTTGTCTTCTCCCGTGAAGTTCTGGGCAGCCAATCTTCTTTACGCAGCCCGTCGATGATTGCACCGCGAATTCTAAACGAGGCATAGGTATCAAATTTTAAATCCCGGCCGGGGTCAAATTTTTCCAGGGCATCATATAAACCAAGCATACCAAGGCTCATTAGATCGTCTTTATGCACCGATTTCGGCAGTCCGACGGAAATTCTGCCGACATGATATGTGACCAGCGGCATGTAACGGCGCATTAAATCATCACCGGCTTTAGGATCTTTCCACTCTTTCCAGCGCGACCAAAGCACCTGATCTTCATAATTCAAGGATTGCATTGTTATCCCCCTACCTCATACCTTTATTAAATCGTTGTTTCACCTTGTTTAACAGTTCGAATGTGCAGCATGCAGGACTTTGGCTCAAATTCAATCGTCCGGCCGCTTGAGCCGCCCGTATCTTCACTGATGACCGGAATGTTATACAATGAAAGCTGCTCTTTGATGGCCGCTACATTCCTCGGACCGATTTTCATCAGGTCGTTCGTCATTTTAAACTTAAACATCTCCGCTCCCCCGGCGAGCTTTGCCTTCAGGGCAAACTTGCGGCAGCCGGCTTTCAAAAGCATATCAATCGTCATCTTAACGGCGGTGTCCGCGTATTTTGCACGGTTGAGCTCCGCAGTTTTTGATAAACCGGAGTCCGGCAGCATGACGTGAACGAGTCCTGCCGTTTGTTTGTCTTTATCGTATAAAACCAGCCCTACGCATGAACCGAGTCCCGAGGTTCGGATTTTATCCGGGTAACGCGCGACTTGAACATCCGCAATCCCCACTTTAACGACTGCGGCTTCCGCACGGCTCATAAAGCCGCACCCAATGAGATGAAGAGCTTTTCAAAAGAATCATAGTCCGGGAGCATAAACATGTGAGCTTTGAGCTCCTGCCGGCTGCCCTGGTCAAAAATAGAAGTATCCACGACAATGGCATGCTCTCCGACTTGGCTGAGCTCCATCAGCCCTTCACTGATAACCGCGCCGAACATATCAAGTGAGATTTCCGGCACGCTCGGGTAAATCTCAAGTTTTGTCAAATCAGCCAATGCCGTTAAATAGGAACCTGCTAAAATATTGCCGAACTCATGTAAAGCAGAAGAACTCAAATGATCTTCGCCCAACTGGTCAATATCAAAATCCGGATTTCCGATCAGCTCTCTGATAAACTGTTCCGCCTGATGGAAAGGCATGATGAGAAAGATAGAGCCGGTCATGTCGCCTTCCATTCTTAAAAAGATACTGGCGACCGGCGTTTCAGCCCCGCCGAAAAAATCAGCGAGCTCATCAAATGTCAATAAAGTCGCAAACGGCACTTCCATGTCTATCTTTCTGTTCAGCAGCTGAGCCATTGCAGAAGCCGAGTGACCCGCCCCGATATTTCCGACTTCCCGCAAAATATCCATCTGCTCTTCTTTGATCGCTTCAAACTTACTCATGTTGTCTTTTCCCCTTTAAGCATTAGGCTCTCCGGACGCAGATGCCGAAGCACCTTTATCCAGCACCGCATGCGCATCGATAATATTGAGGAGCCTGTTATCTTGCTTAACGATCTGTTTAATCCACACATCCGTTTCCTTTGTCTGGCTTTCAGGCGCGGATTCGATTTCATTTTCATGCACGGTGATGACGTCATTGGCCTCATCCACGACCCATCCGACATCAGCGTCACGGTAAGAAATGATGATAATCCGAGTCTCTTCTGTGATGTCCTGTTCAGGCTGATTCAGACGTTTTCTTAAATCAAGAACCGGGGTAATCACTCCGCGCAGATTGATAACGCCGCGGATATAAGATTCCACACCCGGGACCCTCGTCGGCTTTTGCCACTTTTCAATTGATTTCACCTGGGAAACTGAGATAGCGTATTCTTTCCCGTTTATCATAAACACAATCATTTTTTCACCTGTTTTGATTTCAGCAGTCATGCGGGCACCTCCTCGTGTCGTTTTAGTAGATCAGCGCATTGCAATCAATAATCAGCGCCACTTCTCCGTTTCCGAGAATCGTAGCGCCGGAAATCGCAAAGACGTTCGTTAAATAGTCGCCGAGTGATTTCAGTACGACTTCCTGCTGTCCGATAAAAGAGTCCACGACAAAAGCAGTGGATTTATCGCCCTTTTTCACAACGATTACATGGAACTGATCGGCATCCTGTTTTGAATCCGTAATGCCGAATTCTTTTTTCAGATAGACGATCGGAACGATTTGGCCTCTGAAATCAATCACTTCTCTGTCATGCGTCTGCAGGATATCTTTCTTATCAATAACAGCCGTCTCTATAATAGAAGAAATCGGTATCGCAAACGTCTCTTCTTCCAGTTTTATGAGAAGAACGGATATAATTGAAAGTGTCAGCGGAAGCTGGATACTGAAAAGAGAACCTTGGCCTTCCGCGGATTTGACACTGACAGAGCCGCCGAGTGATTCGAGTTTATTTTTTACGACATCCAGGCCGACGCCCCGCCCTGAAATGTCAGAAATTTGATCGGCAGTCGAGAAGCCCGGAGCAAAAATAAGCTCGTAAATCTCATTATCTTCAAGCGTTTCAGCATCACGTTCGGTGATTACACTCCGCTCGAGCGCTTTTTCAAGAATTTTCTTTCTGTTCAGGCCGGCCCCGTCATCTTCAACCTCAATAAAGACGTGGTTGCCGCTGTGATATGCCTTAAGCACGACATGGCCAGATTCCGGTTTTCCTTTATTCACCCGCACTTCAGGCGATTCAATGCCGTGATCGATGCTGTTTCTGATTAAATGGACAAGCGGATCGCCGATTTCATCAATCACCGTGCGGTCCAGCTCCGTTTCAGCTCCGATGATGGACAATTCGATCTTCTTGTTTAATTCCTTTTGAAGCTGGCGGATCATTCTCGGGAAACGATTAAAGACGGTTTCTACCGGCACCATCCGCATATTAAGAATAATAGACTGAAGGTCGCCCGAGATTCTGGTCAGGCGTTCAACGGTTTCAGTCAGCTCATTGTGGTCAAGCTCCTTGGCGATCTGCTCAAGACGTCCGCGGTCGATGACAAGTTCTTCAAAAAGGTTCATTGAAGAATCCAGTCTTTCAATGTTGACGCGAATCGTTTTCGAGCCGCTGTGATGCTTCGGCTGTTCTTCCGTTTTCGCTTGCGGCTTAGGCTGTTTCTCAGCCTTTTTAACCGGAGCTTCCTTCACCGGTTCAGCCGCTTGCGGTTTTTCGGCCGTTTTTAACGGCGCACCGGCAGAAATTTCGACATTCTCCACTTCCGAAATGCCGCTGATGAGTTCTTTAATTTCTTCAGCAGGCTGCTTTGTCAAGAAACACACCTGAAAATCCGTTCCGAAATCTTCCGTCTCAAGCACTTCCGCGGCGGGTATCGTTTTTGCGACTTCCCCGGCTTCATTCAGCTTTTCAAATATCATGTACACGCGCACGGCTTTGAGCATACAGCTTTCATTCAAGGAAACCGTTATTTCATAGCGGCTGAATCCTTGCTCTTCCGCCTCTTCAATAACAGTCCGTTCGAACTCATCATAATTCCATTCAGTTGAAGCCTGTTGTTTTGAAGCCGGCGGTTCTGCTGTTTCGGCTGAAGCCGCAGTCTCATGCACCGCATTTACGTCGAGCTTCGCACTCACTTCAGAAATATCACGTTTGCCGTCTCCACCGTCAATAATGGACTGCACCATCTCTTCAAGATGATCAAGCGCTTCAAACAGCACGTCCAGCCAATCCGATGTAACGGGCATTTCTCCATTGCGGATAGCGTCCAGCACATTTTCCATCAGGTGGGTTAAATGCGCCAGATCTGTATATCCCATCGTTGCGCTCATGCCTTTCAGCGTATGGGCAGCTCTGAAGATGTCATGCACAAGCTGAAGGTCTGCCGGATCTTTTTCCAACAGCAGCAGCTTTTCGTTACATGTCTGTAAGTGCTCTTTACTTTCATCAATAAAGACATCTAAATATTGATTCATATCCAATTGATTCACACCCTCTCTTTTTTCACACATCCGGTGATGGATGCCGCGATATCTTCCACATGTTTAATCTCATGAATGAGGCCCGCCTTTATCGCTGACTTCGGCATTCCGAACACAACACAGGATTCGTCCGATTCCGCAATCGTTTTAACGCCGCCTGTTCTGAGCATTTCTTTTACGCCCTCGGTTCCGTCGCTGCCCATGCCTGTCATAATGACGGCCACCTTTTCGTAATCGGATAAGCGGCTTGCCGACCGAAACAAATAATCGGCTGACGGTTTATGCCGGCTTTCCGTATCATGAACGTCAAGAATGATGCGGAGCCTTCCGCCTTCCTCTGCAACCGTCATATTTTTTCCGCCGGGCGCGATGTACACCCATCCGTCTTTCGCTTCTTCACCGTTTTCCGCTTCTTTGACCTGAATATCTGACAAATGGTTGAGTCTGTCTGCAAGTGAAGCGGTGAAGCCTTCAGGCATGTGCTGAACGACAAATACAGGCGCCTTTAAATCCTTCGGCAGTTTCGGAATCACCTTTTGCAGAGCCCGCGGTCCGCCTGTAGAGGTCGCGATGAATACGGCCTGCTTGGCGGATTTTGCTTTCGGTCTTTCAAATCCCGCCAAAGCCGGACGTTCCGGGATAGAAGACTCTTTCACTGCCGCCTCAGGTTTTTGTGCGCGGGACAGCCCGGCTGCAATCACCCTCTCAATCAGCTGCTCTTTAATTTTATAAAGATCAAGTGAAATCGCTCCGGAAGGCTTGGTGATAAAATCAAAAGCGCCCATTTCCAGACAGTTGATCGTTCGGTCCTTCCCTTGCTGTGTCTGGCTCGATACCATGATTACGGGAAGTTTATATATGCTGATGATCTTCCGCAATGTATCCGTTCCGTTCATGACCGGCATTTCAATATCAAGCGTGACAACATCCGGTTTAAGAAGCTCTATTTTCTTCAGCGCCTCTTCCCCGTTTCTGGCTGTCCCGATGACTTCTATCTGCACTTCCGCAGCCAGAAAATCGGTAATCATCTTTCTCATAAAAGCTGAGTCATCAACGACAAGCACACGAATCACTGTAAAGTCCTCCTCAATAAAAAAGAAGATAATCTCTCAATAAATGCCGGTTTCTCTTCTCTTGGTTTGTTTTCTTCCGTTTGAAACAAGACATCCGTCAGAAGACGGACGGACCTGCTGGCTTTTGCTTGAGGACTTTTTATTAAAAAAGGCACCTGATCAATGACGGCTTGACTTACTAGCGGGTCATCGGGTATGGAGCCGGCGAAACGCACCCCTGCGCCTAAAAACGTGTGAATCGCATGAGAAAGGCGGTTGTACGTGTCCAGCGCCTGTTTTTGGGCGCGGGCGCGATTGACGGCAATGTTTACGGTCAGCCGTTCATCCGCGAGCAAAAGATGTTTGATCGCGCTGTAGGCATCCATAATGGCCGTCGGCTCAGGCGTTGTCACGGCGAGAATGTCTTCCGCCGATAAAATAAACGGCAGCTGTTCTTTTGAAAGTCCCGCTCCCATATCAAACAGAACGTAATCAAAATCGCTTAATACAGCGGAAAGACCATTCATAAAAGCCGTCCACTTCTCTCCGTCTGCTTGATAGATCGCCTCAAGCCCCGTTCCGCCGGATATGTAGCGAAGGCCTTTCGGACCGGAGGAAAGTGATTGCGCCAACGCGTGCCGATTCTCCATCACATCAATAATGGTGCGGGAAGAAGCAGCGCCGATCAGCACATCAATGTTGCCCATTCCGATGTCAAGATCAATGATGAGTGCTTTTTTTCCTTTTTCCTGCAGGGCAACTGCCATGTTTAATGTTAAATTAGATTTTCCGACGCCGCCTTTACCGCTGATGACGGCTAATGTCTTCGCTTTTTTCTCATAAAGCTCCGGCTTGATCATTTGCCGCTCTCTCATTTTCTTTCTTAATGACTCTGCCTGATCGGGTTTCATGTCAAAAGCATCCTTACAAACTCTTTTGGTGAAGCCGATAGGATGTCTTCAGGCACATCCTGTCCATTTGTCAAATAGGCGGCGCCGATTCTTGATTCCGACAGCACTTGAAACACGGAGCCGAGTGAGGCGGTTTCATCCGTTTTCGTGAAAATGAATTGATTGACCGGCACACCTGAAAACTGTTTCAGCACCTGTTTCATATCTTCATATTTTGCAGATGCCGATAATACGAGAAAGGATTGTAAGCCTGATTCAAACGGAATCATCTCTTGTAATTCCGTAATATACTGCTCTTCTTTAAAGTTTCTACCGGCTGTATCAATGAAAACGTGGTCATATTCAGCGAATTTTTCCAGTGCCTTCAGACATTCTTCCTTTGAATAGCATACTTCAAGAGGAGCCTGAAGCAGCTCCGCATATGTCTTCAGCTGCTCGACCGCGGCAATCCGGTAAGTATCCGTCGTCATAAAGGCAATTTTTTTATGCTCTGTCAGCATTGATGAGGCCGCGAGTTTCGCAAGTGTAGTCGTTTTGCCGGCCCCGGTTGAACCGAAAAGCACGACGTATTTTGATTGAATCCCTTCCTGCCACCTGTCTGCCGAAGGGAGTTTTTTCACTAACAAATCCTGCAGTTTTGAGCTGACATTATCTTCAGTTAAATCTCCGGAAACAATTGAAGAACGGAGCAATTCACTGAGTACGGCGTTTTGCGTATGATCAGGAAGCCCGGCTTGCTTCAATAGTCTCTCGGCTTTTTTTAATGGTTCAGGGAGCACTTCTTTAAAATGCGCCAGTTCGCCGGAAATGCTTTGATCCGGAAGACGCGGCGGCTGAACAGGCTCAGCTTTCTCCGCCGTTTCCGTCTTTTTCATTTCTTCAGCGGCAGCCGGCGGCGTTTTTCTCGCTTCCCTGACGTCACGATCTAAAACCGCTATCACTTCGACGGCCTGCTGCGACCGCAGCCCCAGCCATTTTCGTTTCTTTACTTGTTTGGAATGTAAAATAACGGCATCATTGCCGAGTTCCTTTTTGATTTGCTTCGCGGCATCCTGCATTGAAGCGGCTGTAAATTTTTTTATTTTCATTAAATATCCACCACTCCAATGCTCTGTACTTCAACATTTGCTTCCAGCTCATTATAAGAAAGAACCGGAAGATCAGGGAAATACCGTTCTAACAGCTGTTTTACATACATTCTGACAGCAGGCGAGCAAAGAAGAATCGCCGACTCCTGACGGATGGAAAGCTGCTCGGCTTCTTTAGCGACAGAACGGATGATGCTGTCTGAAACCTCAGGGTCGAGTGACAGGTAATTGCCCTGTTCAGTCTGCTGAACCCCGTCTGCAATCGCTTTTTCCACCCGGCCTGAGCATGTGATGACCTTCAGCGTTTCATGCTCTCTCGCATATTGTGCCGTGATTTGTTTGGCAAGCGACTGTCTCGCGTATTCTGTCAAAAGATCTGAATCTGTCGTTAATCTCCCGTAATCGGCAAGAGTTTCAAAAATGGTCACCAAGTTTCTGATTGAAACTTTTTCTCTCAGCAATTTGGCAAGCACCTTTTGAATATCGCCGACAGAAAGAGGGTTTGGCGTGACTTCCTCAACAAGCACAGGATAATTTTCCTTCAGATGATCGATCAGCTGCTTTGTTTCCTGTCTGCCGACCAGTTCATGGGCATGCTGCTTAATTTTTTCTGTAATATGCGTAGATACGACTGACGCCGGATCAACAACTGTATACCCCAGCATGTCCGCTTCATCTTTTGCAGCTTCGCTGATCCATTTTGCGGGAAGTCCGAACGACGGTTCAATCGTTTCAATTCCTTCAATGACGTCATCTTCAGGCGTCGGTGACATCGCTAAGTAATGATCCAGCAGGAGCTCTCCTTTAGCGACTTCATTGCCTTTAATTTTCAATCTGTATTCATTCGGCTGGAGCGCGATGTTATCCCTGATGCGCACAACCGGAATAACAAGTCCCAATTCAAGCGCAAGCTGACGTCTGATCATGACGATGCGGTCAAGAAGATCACCGCCCTGCCCCGCGTCTGCAAGCGGCACGAGTCCGTATCCGAACTCAAATTCAATCGGATCAATATGTAAAAGCTGCACAACGCTTTCCGGGCTTTTCAGTTCATCCGCCTGAGCCTCTTCTTCAAGAATTTCTTCCTCTTCTTCGCTCGGCTTATCCGTTTTGGACAGCGTATAAGCGCCGAATGCAAGCAGACCGGCGATCGGCCCCGTCAGCAGAATGCCGATCGGTGTAAGAAGACCGAGCAAAAGTACAGTTCCCGCGGCTACATATAAGAGCTTCGGATAAGCAAACAGCTGGCCTGTAATATCATGACCGAGGTTTCCTTCAGATGCCGCTCTCGTCACGACAATCCCTGTAGCCGTTGAAATGAGCAAGGCCGGCATTTGAGAAACGATACCGTCACCGACCGTCAGCATTGTAAAGTGAGAAGCGGCTTCTTGTATGCTCATCCCCTGCTGCAGCATGCCGATTACGATTCCGAAAATAATATTGATCATCACGATGATGATACCCGCGATGGCATCCCCTTTGACGAATTTGCTCGCACCGTCCATGGCGCCGTAAAAATCCGCTTCCCGGCCGACTTTTTCACGTCTGTGCTTTGCATCCTGCTCCGTAATCATGCCGGCATTTAAATCCGCGTCAATACTCATTTGCTTTCCGGGCATCGCATCGAGCGTAAATCTCGCCGCCACTTCCGATACCCGCTCGGCGCCTTTTGTAATGACGATAAACTGAATAATAATCAAGATAATGAAGACAACAAGCCCTACCAGCACATTTCCGCCGACAACGAAATTCCCGAATGTCTCAACAACCTTTCCCCCTTCTCCGTGAGAAAGAATCGAACGTGTCGTCGACACATTGAGCGCAAGCCGAAACAGCGTCAATAACAGCAGTAATGACGGGAATATCGAGAATTGCAGCGGTTCTTGCATATTCATTGTGGTGAGAAGCACGATCAACGCAAGAGAGATATTAATGATGATCAAAATACTTAACAACCATGGAGGGAATGGAATCACCAGCATTGCCACAATGAGGACAACACTTATTAAAACCGATAAATCTCTTGTTGACATGCTGTTTTTCTCTCCTTTTGAATCTGAAATTCACTATACTTTTTGTTTCGTTTTATATACATAAGCCAAAATTTCCGCAATGACTTTGAAAAACTCTTCCGGCACGGCCTGGTCAATGTCAACCTGATCATATAACGCACGCGCGAGCGGTCTGTTTTCAATCGTCATGACATCGTGTTCTTTGGCGATCTGCCTGATTTTTAATGCGAGATGGTCGACCCCTTTGGCAACAATGTAAGGGGCGTCCATTTTCTTTTCATCATATTTTAAAGCTATCGCATAATGGGTCGGGTTGGTAATGATGACATCCGCTTTCGGCACTTCCTGCATCATCCGCCTCATCGCCATTTCCCGCTGCTTCTGCTTAATTTTGGACTTGATAATCGGATCACCCTCCGATTTTTTGTATTCATCTTTTATATCCTGCTTTGACATTCTGATATTTTTCTCATAGTCAAAACGCTGATATAAATAATCAAGCCCGGCCAGCAGCATTAAAGCCCCTGATCCCGCAAGCCCCATCCAAAGCGTGAGCTTGGAAACGAAAGTGAGCACTTCCGCAGGCGTTAAAAGCGGAAGGCGGAGAATATCGCCATAATGAAGCCAGAGCACCATAAAGGCGGCAAAACCGACCACGGTAATCTTCAAAATGGATTTGACCAGTTCAACAATCGCCCTCATGCTGTAAATCCGCTTAAATCCTTTCAGCGGGCTGAGCTTATTCAAGTCAGGCTTGAGGACTTCCGCAGAAAACAGAAAACCCACCTGCATGTAATTGCTCACGACACCTGCCACAAGTGCGACCAGCATAACCGGCGCGAGGATAAGGCTGATATCTTTCACCGTATCCACGAACAGTTCATGCACGGCAGATGCTGACAGATGTAATGTTATCGATTTCGTATAAAACGTTTTAATAAAGGACAGCAGCCTGTCCCGCATATAAGGACCGAGCGCGATCAGCGAAAGAAAGATAATCAGTAAAGAAACGGCTGTATTCACATCCGCACTTTTCGCGACCTGTCCTTTCTTTCTTGTATCCTTCCGTTTTTTCGGAGTGGCTTTCTCCGTTTTTTCACCGGCAAAGAATTGCAGATTCAGTCTGAGTCTCATCATGTCACACCGACCAATGCCAATAGATTCCGCATGGTTTCAACGGTAAGGCTGAAGATGTTGCGGACAACGACAAACATCACCGCCATACAAACGATCAGCATAATAAAGCTCACGGCTATTTTCAGAGGAAGCCCGACAACGAAAACATTCAGCTGCGGCACCGTTCTCGCCACGATACCGAGCGCCAAATCAACTAAAAACAGACTGGCCACAACCGGCGCAGACATTTGAAAAGCGATAATAAACATGGCATTGAAGCTTTTTGCGATAAAAAGTCCAAAGTGATCATTTCCAAACGACGGAAATGCCTGATCAAGCGGGATATACTGAAAGCTGTAATAAATCCCGTCCAATAAAAGATAATGGGCGTTTACGCTGAGCATAAATAACAGCGCCAGCGTATAAACGAATTGTCCGATCAGCGGACTTTGCGTTCCTGATTGCGGATCAATCACATTGGCGATGGAAAAGCCCATCTGAAAATCAATAAAGGAACCCGCTATCTGAATGGCTGTCATCATCATGAAAGCAATCAGCCCAAGGCTCAAGCCCACAACGGCCTCTTTTATGACAAGCAGCATATACTGTTCCCCTATTTCTATTTCCGGCGCATGTTTCAGCGTGCTGAAGCAGATCACCGAAAGAAAAAAAGCAAAGCCGATTCGGTGAACCGCCGGCAGATTCCGATGTCCGAACACCGGCACCGTTACAAAAAAAGCAGAGATTCTGATAAAGACCAATAAAAAAGCGGGAAATAAATCAATGATGGAATTCATTTGATTCTACCCTGCAAATCGGTTCAGATGAGAGAACAGATCAGTTGTGAACGAAAGAATCGTCGACAGCATCCAAGGACCGAAAAAGATCAGTCCAAGCATCACCGCCACGATTTTCGGAATGAACGCAAGCGTCTGTTCCTGGATTTGAGTTGTCGCTTGAAAGATACTGACGAGCAAACCGACGATCAGCGCGATCGCAAGCAGCGGCCCGCTGATCATTAGTGTTACATATACGGCTTTTTCCGCCATGGAAATTACAAATTCTGAACTCACAATTAGCACCTACCCTAAAAGCTGTCAAGCAAAGATTTCACGATTAAATACCATCCATCGACCAAAACGAAAAGCAATATTTTAAAGGGCAGAGAGATCATAACCGGCGGTAGCATCATCATTCCCATTGACATTAAGACGCTCGCCACGACCATATCGATAATTAAAAACGGAATAAAAATCATAAAGCCCATTTGAAAAGCGGTTTTGAGTTCTGATATCGCATAAGCGGGCACCATCGTCGTCAAAGGAATATCCTGAATCGATTCAGGTTTTTTCATTTTGGCATAGTTCATAAACAGCGCCAGATCCTTCTGCCTTGTATGCTTGCTCATATACTCTTTAATCGGCTTCTCGGCTTTTGTATATGCTTCATCGAGACTGATTTTGTTGTCCATCAGCGGCGTTAAGGCTTCCTTATTAATCTCTGAAAAAGTCGGCGCCATAATAAAAAACGTCAAGAACAGCGCAAGGCCGATTAAAACCTGGTTGGGAGGCATGTTCTGCGTCGCCAGTGAGGTTCTTACAAAAGACAAGACGATGACGATTCTGGTAAAGCAGGTCATCAAAATCAGAATCCCCGGCGCCACTGAAAAGACAGTCAAAAGCAGCAGTAATTTAACAGTGGAGCTGACTTCGGTCGGACTGTTTGAATTAAAAAGATTAATGAATTCATTCATGATGATAAGGGCCTTTCTTCTTTCCTTCAGAACGGCTTTGTTTCAGCTCGTTCAGCTGTTCTTTCAGCGCTTTTGAAAACGACGGAAGCATCGTTTGCGGCTTTTTTTCTCCATCCTTACGCGGATTTACGAGCTTGGTCCATTCCACTTTTGAAGACATCGACTCTTCGTATTGGCTCAGAATCGCCTCGCGCTCTTTTTCATCTTCAATTTCTTTTAAAAGCTGTATTGTTTCGCCCACACCGACTACGAGAACGCTGTTTCCCACTTTAATCAGCTGCACGGAACGGTTTTGGCCGACTGACGTTCCGCCGATATTTTCTACATATTGAAACGGCTTCAGCAGACGGTTTCTTCTATTCATCAGTTTGACAAATCCATAGATCAGCAGAATGACGAATAATAACGCCCCAATCATCTTTACAAAATCAAAAGCGGAGACAGAAGATGCAGAAGCATCCCCTATCTCTTGATCAGCCGTTTGTTTCGATGTATCGCTTTTTTTCTCTGTTTTGTTTGTTGATTGTTTGTCAAACCATTCGTTGACGGTGGAATTGTCAGACTCCGCCGCAAAAGCAGGGAACGGATGTACATTGAGTAAAACGAAACAACAAATCAAAGCTAGTAAACCATGACTCTTTTTCAACAGTCGTACACCCTTTAGCTTAATGTTTTATTAATGGCTTCAAGCACGCGGTCCGCTTGGAACGGTTTCACGATAAAGTCTTTTGCGCCGGCTTGAATCGCGTCAATAACCATTGACTGCTGGCCCATAGCCGAACACATGATGATTTTCGCCTGCGGATCGATTTGTTTAATTTCCTTTAAAGCTGTAATCCCGTCCATTTCAGGCATTGTAATATCCATTGTCACAAGGTCGGGGGAATGCTCTTTGAATTTTTCGACTGCCTGCGCTCCGTCTGAAGCTTCAGCTACAACGTCAAAACCGTTCTTCACTAAAATATCCTTGATCATCATTCTCATAAATGCTGCATCGTCTACAATTAAAATTCTGTGTGCCATAATCTGTTTCTCTCCTCTATGTTCGCTTATTTTAAATTGTTAAGGCGGTCTGCCTGACTTAAAATATCAGTGACTCTCACGCCGAAGTTTTCTTCTATGACAACGACCTCGCCCTTTGCCACGATCCGCTGGTTGACCAGGATGTCAACAGGTTCACCAGCCAGCTTGTCAAGCTCAATAATGCTTCCCGCAGAAAGTTCAAGGATTTCTTTGACGCTTCTCTTCGTTCTGCCGAGCTCAACCGTAACGGAAAGCGGAATATCCATCAGCATATCAAGGTTATTCCTTGATCCTTGCGCCGCTTCGTTATGATCAAACGCCTGGAATTCTACCGGAGCGACTTGAACAGGAGCAGCTTTTTTTGCGGTTCCCTGTCTCTTCGGAAGCTCGGGTTTTGCCTGCGGCTCCGGCTGCATGGCAGGTTCCGGCTGCGGCGTTTCGTATGTTTGCTGAGGTTCTGATACGGTTTCTGCGGCCTCTGACTCATGCTGGTCTGCAGTCATCAGGTCTGCGATCAGATCTTTCGCAAACGTAATCGGATAAAGCTGCATGATACTCGAATCGATTAATTCGCCGACTTTCAGACGGAATGACACTTTTACGAGCAGGTCATCCTCAGGTATTCTGTCGGTCCCTTTTTCTTCCGTCACATCCAGAAGTTCAACCCTTGGCGGAGAAATGTCAATCTTTTTACTGAACACGGTCGACATTGACGTAGCAGCCGAGCCCATCATTTGATTCATTGCTTCCTGCACGGCGCTCAGGTGGATTTCACCGAGTGACGGATCGGCGCCCCGGCCGTCCCCTCCGATCATCAAATCCGCGATGATGGCCGCGTCGCTTTGTTCGACGACGAGCAAATTGCTGCCGTCAAAGCCTTCTGTGTAGTTCACTTCAATGGCAACATACGGATGAGGAAATTCATCACTGATTTTGCTTTTTGAAATGACGGTCACACTCGGCGTCGTAATGTCCACTTTTTGATTTAAAAGAGTGGACAGCGCCGTAGCCGAGCTGCCGAACGAAATATTCCCGATTTCTCCGATCGCATCTCGCTCAAGTTCAGACAAGTTCGCCCCTTGAGACTGTTCTGTATCCTCTGATTGACTGTTTGTGCCGTTAAGAAGAGCATCGATTTCATCTTGAGATAATCTATTGTTCATCTTGTTCACCTCTTATGTCGTGATCTAAAATTTGCACTGCCTGTCTTCGATTCACCCGGCCGGCCTGCCCTAAAAACTTCGGTTTGTTTCCGACCAATACAGTAAGAGGATCAGTCACTGATTTGTCCAGAGTTATACAGTCCCCGACTTCCAAACTTAAAAATTCTTCTATTGTCAGTTCAGAAGCGCCCAAGAGAGCCACAACGGGAATTTGAGCCGTCATGATGCGCTTTTCAAGCAACTTCGTTTCTTCGGGCTTCGCTTCATTCCGGTCTGATTGCATCCAATAATGTACGGAAAGCTTAGGGATAATCGGCTCAAGTACGACATGGGGAATACAAAGATTAATGACACCGCTGATTTCACCTATCTGTGTATTGAGAGAAATGACAACGACTGTTTCATTTGGGGAAACCATCTGTACAAACTGAGGATTCACTTCAAATTCAGTCATTTCAGGGTCAATATCAGCAATCGATTGCCAAGCTTCTTTGTAGTTGCCCAGTGCATTTTCAAATAAGTTAGAAATAATATTCGTTTCAATTTCCGTAAGGCTGTCAGCTTTGTTATGAGTGATGCCGATGCCTCCCATGACGCGGTCAAGCATTGCGTATGCGATGGTGGGATTAACCTCCATCATGATTCTGCCTTCCATCGGATGAACATCGAATAAATTTAAAATCGTCATGTTCGGTATGGAACGGATAAATTCTTCATACGGCACCTGGTCAACTGAGCTGACGGATATATGAATATACGTTCTGAGCTTGGCGGAAAAGTGTGTTGTGAGAAGCCTCGCAAAGTTATCATGTATCCGGGTTAAACTGCGTATCTGATCTTTCGAGAATCTGAGAGCCCGTTTAAAATCATATACCTTTACTTTTTTCTCTTTAACTTCCTTTTTCAGCTCTTCCGCATCCGCCTCACCCGTGGAAATGGCGGAAAGCAGTGCGTCTATTTCATTTTGGGAGAGAACTTCTCCTGACATTTTCTTCACCTCCGTATTCTGTCAAATTTGTTTTTATTGCAGATTAAAGGAGGTAATGTACACTTTCTGAACTTTTCCTTCTTGGAGATAGCTGTTTACTTTCTCTTTTAATGATTGTTTAAACGCTTCTCTTCCTTTATCTCCCTCAATCTCTCCGGCGCTTGTGTCGGCTAAAATGGAAATGATGTTGTCTTTCACCTGAAAATCGCGTTTTTCAAGTTCTTCCTTCGCTTTAGCCGAGTCGGTTTCAAGCTTGATGCCGATACGGATGATGCTGTCAGACTTTAAGTTTGTCGTGATATCGTCGACAGACACAGTGGCTGCAACGACTTCGTCAATTGTCGGTTTTTTATCTTTGTCGGAATTTCCGCTGACGACAAAATATGCTGCCGTTCCGAGGCCGGCGATGACAATTAAAATAATCAGCAAAATGATGACTAATTTTTTCTTCATTCTTCTTCCTCTATTCCCTGATCCAGTGAAAATATTTGTATGCTATGGTAAAACGATATGACTTTTTTGAGAACTGCTTCTTCCGGTTCTTTCACTACGAACTTTTTGCCGTTGGACAGTGTAATCGTCGTGTCGGGGAAGCACTCAATCTGTTCGATAAACAGCGCGTTCAGCGTAAAAGGCTGGCCGTTTAAACGGGTGACTTGAATCATGCAATCCGGAGAAGCGGCCTAACCGCCTCTCCTCCCTCCTTACCGTTTCAGATTAACCAGCTCCTGAAGGATTTCATCTGAAGTCGTAATGATTTTTGAATTTGATTGGAAACCGCGCTGAGCAACGATCATTTCGGTAAATTCATCTGTCAGATCTACGTTTGACATTTCAAGATAGCCTGCCAAAAGCTTACCCGTTCCGTTTTCGCCCGGAGTGGTGACTGCGCTCGCAGCTCCTGAACTTAATGATTCTCTGTAAAGGTTGCCTCCGATTTTTTCCAGACCGGCGCTGTTAGGGAACGTGACCAGACCGATTTGTCCGGCATCATGAACCTCATCCCCTGCATCAGTGTATGTAACCGTTCCGTCTGCACCGATGCTGTAATCTTTCGCATCAGTCGGAATATTGATTTTGCCGCCGCCGATTTTTTCAAGGTAGTACCCGTCAGTCGTAACAAGGTTCCCTTGATTGTCCTTTCCGAAATTCCCCGCACGTGTGTAAACAATTCCCGCGCCTGTATTAATCTGAAAGTAGCCGTCTCCGTCAATGGCTAGGTCGGTTTTATTCTGTGTAGCCTGCGGGGCGCCGGTTGAATGAACGACATCAATGGAAGAAGTCGCGGCACCTAAGCCGATTTGTTTTGAATTGGTCACGTTTGAACCGCCGGCGACTGTCTGGCTGATCATATCTTTAAATGTAACGCGGCTTTTCTTAAATCCTACTGTGTTGACGTTGGCGATGTTATTGCCGATTACATCTAGTTTTGTCTGAAAGTTTTTCATGCCGCTGATACCGGAATATAATGAACGTAACATGTTAAATTCCCCCTGGGTTTCTTTTTATTTAGATGTTTCGCTGACGGCCGTGACATTCCACGGACTGACCTCTTTGCCATTTTCAAGCACGAGCACGTAATTGCCGTTTGAATGCTTGACTGAATTGACCGGGCTTGTCTGATCCTTCCCGTCGCTGTCGCTGAATGTGACATTTTTACCGATCCAGTTCACATACATCGTAAACGGATCTTGATTTTCTACAAATTTAGTCATCGTCGTATTCATATTCATCATTTGCTCCAATGAAGAAAATGTCGCCATCTGGCTGATGAATTCTTTGTCATCAATCGGATTGAGCGGGTCCTGGTTTTGAACCTGTGTCATTAAGATCTTCAGAAATTCGTCTTTCCCTAAATTCGTGCTGCTGTTTACTGCGGAGGTGCTCTTCGCGCTTGAAGTGGTTGAAGCGCCCGCCGCGGCATAATCCGAGTTTACTGATGTCAACTATTCTTCCTCCATTTCATTGAGAGAAAGCTCCTCCAGCATATCTCCGAAATCGCCTGACTGCTGCTGGTTCTTCTGCTCTCTCTGTCCCTGATGCTGCTGTTTATTGTGATCGGCCGTCTGCCCGTAAACAGGCTGCTGATCCCCGCTTTGAAGCGGGACTGTAAAACGGTCGACCTGGACCGACATATTCGGAAGCGACTGTTTCAGCTGAGGAAGATGCTGTTCCAGCAGCTCTTTCGCGGACTGGCTGGATGCGATTATTTTGCTTTGAAACATTCCGTTTTCGTTTGTCACCTTAATTGTGACAAATCCGAGGTTCTCGGGATTAAGACGAATCGTAAAGCTTCCGGTTGTTTTCCCGAAAGGCGTGTATTTCATCTGTTTCCAGCCGCTGATGACCTGATCCGTCAACGGTTTATTTTCTGCCGGCTGCTGTTCAGCTCCTGCGGGCGTTTGCTGAATGCCGGCAAGGCTTCTCGTTCCCGAAAACAGGATATGTGCAGACAATTTGCTGTCAGGCGCCTTTGCGTGAGAAACCGTGCCGCCGTTTTGCTGTTCTGTTTTCCCGGCTGACTCTTGGGATGATTCAGATGATTGAGATAACACAAAAGCTTTCAGCTCAGTTTCAGCCATATCCCATTCCTTTGTTCCCTTTTGAGAAAGGCCCGCAAGCTGCTCCGCGACGCTTTGAAAGCTCTTCAGCTCAGCGGCTGTCATGGAGTAAAGTTTAGATGCAGATTCGTTTTTCGGAAAAAATGTCTGCCGCAGGTCTTGAATCACGCGGTCCGGAACGCCTTGTTTTTTCAATGCCTCTAATAAACGGGCGCCTTCCTGGTAAACCGCCTTTGCCTTCGCGCTGTCAGGCAGTTCCTGCTGAGATGTGAAGAGCTGGGATACGGCTTCTTGAATGAAAAGCAGACCCTTCTCAAGCGCATCCTTGACGGAATCCCCGTCTTTTGCGGAAGAATCCGGCTCATCCGTTTCAGGCTTCGCCCCATGCTGTTTGCCCGCTAACATGTCTTCAACAGATTCGGCAAGCTGTTTCAATAAAGGAAGAGCTGTTTCAGCCGTCTGCTTTCCTTCAAGAGCTTTTACCGCCTCAAGCAGCTGTTTTAGCTGCAATTCTTTATCTTCCGGGCCGGCTTTCAGCCAATCACCGATTTTCGATAGAGCATCATTCAGCTCTGCGTCACTTGTTTTTGTTTCATCTCCGGGCTGCCGGGGAGAAGTGATTTCCGACAGGAGCCAGTTCTGAAATAGACCTAAGCTGTTCACATTCATCTTCACATTGCTGTTTTGCGCAGTCTGCGTACGATTACCAGTTAATTCAAGCAGCTTCAACTTACATCACTCCTTATTTCCGTCAGCGGATAGTTTTTCTGTATATTTAGCCGCTTGTTCAGGAGTCATTTTCGTCAAGATTTCAGCAAGCTGCTTTTTACTTAATCCGTTTAAAATATCGAGGGCTTCTTTTTCTTTCAGCTTTACGATAATGCTTGCCGCTTTACCGCTGTCCATACTTTTATAGATGTTGATCATTTTATCTTTTCCGGCTGATTCCGAAGCGTCTTTTTTCATTTCATCCGTCTTCGTTTTCTGCTGCTGTTCAGCTTCCTGTTTCAGTGAACGGATTTTCTGATTCAGATCATCGATTTCGGACTTGCTTGTGTCTAAATCTTTATTCAAAATGTTAATTTCACTTTTTTGTTCCTTTATGGTCTTTTCAAGAGAAGCCGTTCTGTCTTCCTTCTGCTTTTCCGCCGCGCTTTTCATTTCTTTCGTTTCGGGAACCAATTCTTTTAAAACAGGCGTTTTAGCGGCTGTTTCCTGAATCGGCTTCATCACATCAACGCCGGCAGCCCAAAGGATGATGCTTGCGACGATGATCAGAAAAATCAGCGGGATCATGATAAAAAGCAGGATTGAACCGAACTTTCCAGATCTCTTTTCTTTATCGGCCATTTCATTCGCTCCTAATGCCCCTGAATCATAAACTGCTTGATTGAAATGTCGTCCATTTCCCTCATCTCTGCAGCTTTGTCTTCAAGTGCGAACATATTAAATTGTTTTTCCCGCATTTTTTCAAATTTCTTTACTTCAATGTTTTTTTCGGTGAGCTGTTCCTGCTTCTCATTCATTTCATTTCGTTTCATGATGACAAGCTTTTGATAATGATAGATGGTGTTCTCAAGATTGGAAACGAAGTGCTGATAATGTCTCATTTCCTGAACGCTCATCCCGCATTTCAGCTTTGATTCTTTGTCTTTTTCGAGCAATTCTTTTTTGCTCATATTTTCATATAGTTTTTCAGCTACTGTCTCAAATTCAGAAACCGATTGTCTGTATTCAGTCAATGTTTGGTCTTTTTCATTTTCTTTTAATTCCAGCAGCTTTTGAAATCTGAATTGGTATGCCACGATGTTATTCCTCTTTTCCTGTCAGACTCGTCAATGCCGCAATGCTGTCTTCCAATTGAGCGGGTTCTTCCGTTCCTTGTTTTAAAAATTGAATAAGCTGCGGATAAAACTGAATCGCTTCATCAATTTCTCTTGATGATCCTCTTTTGTAAGCTCCGATATTAATGAGATCTTCAGAGTTTTGATAAGTTGACAGAAGATCGCGGAATTTGTTGGCCGCCTCTATATGCGATGTGTCTGAAATATTAGACATGACCCTGCTGATGCTTTTCAGGATGTTCACGGCCGGGAACTGCCCTTTGTTGGCAAGCGCCCGATCGAGAACGATATGCCCGTCTAATATTCCGCGCACCGTATCGGCAATCGGTTCGTTCATGTCATCTCCGTCA
Source organism: Bacillus sp. GZB (assembly GCF_001975995.1). Taxonomy (NCBI): domain Bacteria; kingdom Bacillati; phylum Bacillota; class Bacilli; order Caryophanales; family Bacillaceae; genus Bacillus; species Bacillus sp. GZB. The sequence goes on along the minus strand of NZ_MTQG01000010.1, from coordinate 850,793 downwards.
ACGAGAACCGTATAAAAAGCGGTTATCGTTCCTTGTTCATTCGCGCCCGTTCTTTCCAGCAAACGGGGCAAAATAGCGAACACAGAAGGTGTATATCCTTTTGTTGTCGGCGGTTCTCCCGCTGCCAGGCCGATTTCCCGCTGAGCCATCGCGACCCTCGTGACGGAGTCCATCATGAACATCACATTCCGGCCTTTATCGCGGAAATACTCCGCAATGGCGGTGGCCGTATACGCCGCTTTCAATCGCATTAACGCAGGCTGATCAGAGGTCGCGACTACGACTATCGAGCGTTTCAGGCCTTCTTCGCCTAAATCCTTCTCGATGAATTCACGCACCTCGCGCCCCCGTTCACCGACAAGTGCGATAATGTTTAAATCAGCTTCAGTCTGCTTCGCAATCATTCCCATCAAGGTGCTTTTTCCGACTCCGCTTCCGGCAAAAATCCCGATTCTCTGCCCTTTTCCTACCGTCAGCAGACTGTCAATCGATCTGACGCCGACACCCATCTTTTCCCGTATCGGCGGGCGTTTCATCGGGTTTGGCGGCTGCTGTTCCGTCGAAACGGGGGACAAACCTTTCGGAAGCGCCCGGCCGTCAAGAGGTTCGCCGAACGCGTCGACAACTTGTCCGATTAAACCCGCCCCTACTTTGATACGGAGCGACTCGCCAGTGGCCTCCACAATGCTGCCCGGCGCGATGCTGGCCGCTTCCAGATAAGGCATTAGCAGAATGTTTTCATCCTGGAAGCCTACAACCTCAGCTTTAATTGCTTTTTTCGCATGGCCTTTCGGATAAATGAGACAAACATCTCCGATTGAGCTTTCGGGCCCTTTTGATTCAATCATCAGCCCGATGACCCGTTTAACCTTGCCGTAGCGTTTGTACGGATCCGCTGTTTCAATTGAGTCTATTAAATACTGTGTCTTCATTGCTCCGCTCCCGCCTCAAGCGCCGTTAAAAGCTTTTGCTTTAATTGCATCAGCTGGGTGTCTATGCCTGCATCAACACGTCCGAACGGAGTTTCTATCGAGCACGTTCCCTTCGCGGCTTTTTCATCGGCATATAAGCTTAATCTGCATTCTTTGTATAACAGCTGCTGAATTTCGTCCATATGCTGATGAACCGTCTCATAATATTCAGGGTCCACATAGATGGAGATGTCATCATAATCTTTTACTTCGGCTACTACCTGTTTGACCAGCAGAAGGAAAGCCTCTTTATCGTCACTTTTTTGCCGCCAGACTTTTTTAGCGAGCGCAACGGAAAGCTCAATAATTTCTTCTTCAGCGCTTTCCAGTTTTTCCTCGACTGACTGTCTCGCCATTTCCATAACGGCATTGGCCCGGCTGATGAGATTGGCATATTCAGCTTGAGCATCGGCTTTTCCCAATGCCATGCCTTCTTTATATCCTTCTGCCTTCGCTTCTTTCATCAATCTTTGTTTTTCTTCCGCCCAGCGGTTTTTCTCTTCTTCAATCTGCCGAAGAGTGTGATCCAATTGACTTTTCGCTTCTTCAGACACCCTGTCGGCTTCGGCCTTGGCAAAGGCCATGAGCGCCTCCGGATTTTCAAGTTCCTCCCGGTCTGGCTGGGAATGTGTTTTCCTGACTTCCTGCAAGGAAAGCTTGCGCCGTTTTTGTTCAGGAGAAAATGATGATTGCTGTTTAATGATATTAGACAATAATATCGTCTCCTCCGCCTCGCGCGATTACAATTTCTCCGGCTTCTTCCAGCTTGCGGACGACGCCCACGATTCTTGATTGCGCCTCTTCCACATCACGCAAACGCACAGGCCCCATAATTTCCATTTCCTCTTTAAACGTTTCAACCATACGCTGTGACATATTGCTGAAGACGATCTCTTTGACTTCCTCGCTCGCAACCTTCAATGAAAGCAGGAGGTCGTCGTTTTCAACGTCTCTGATCACGCGCTGAATCGCACGGTTATCAAGGGTGACAATATCTTCAAAGACAAACATCCGTTTTTTGATTTCATCCGCCAATTCAGGATCTTGGATTTCTAATGAATCAAGGATCGTTTTTTCCGTTCCTCTGTCTACGCCGTTTAACACTTCAACAACGGCTTCTATGCCGCCGGTCTGCGTATAATCCTGCGTAAAGGAGGAGGACAGCTTTTGTTCAAGGACCCGCTCCACTTCATTTATGATTTCGGGAGACGTTCTGTCCATAACCGCAATCCTTCTTGCCACCTCAGCCTGAACGTCCGGGTTCAGCTCAGACAAAATCTGTCCGGCCTGAACCGGGTCAAGGTAGGATAAAATCAGCGCCATCGTTTGCGGATGTTCCTGCTGAATGAAATTTAAAATCTGTTCGGGCTCCGCTTTTCTCGCAAAATCAAACGGCTTTACCTGCAAAGAAGAGGTGAGCCTGTTTAAAATGCTTACCGCTTTGTCTTCTCCGAGCGCTTTTTCAAGCACTTGGCGGGCGTAATTTAAACCGCCTTGTGAAATATAGTCCTGAGCGATTGCGATATTATGAAATTCTTCAATGATTTCATCTTTTCTTTGATGATCGACGCTTCTGACTCCCGAAATCTCGAGAGTCAATCTTTCAATTTCTTCTTCAGACAAATGCTTGTACACAGAAGCTGATACATCAAGGCCTAAGGAAATCATGAGGATGGCTGCTTTTTGTTTTCCTGTAAGCTTGTTCTGATCACGTTTCGCCATTTTCCATTCCCCCTAATCCTCGTCCAGCCAGCTTCGAAGCAATTTAGCAAAGTCTTCCGGTTTTTCTTTAGCCATTTTTTCAAGCTGTTTTCGTCTGACTGTTTCTTCCGTTTCAATTTTCTCTTCGTTGATATCAGGCAATCGAACCGGCTCCGGCGGTGTTTCATATTCATATTCTTCGTATTCATCCTCTTGTGAGCGTTTCTTTCTGATGAGGAGAATAATAAGCAGAATAATGGCCGCAAGCAGTACGCCGCCTGTAATGTATACCCAGATCGGAAGACCTGAAGATTGTGCCGAATCTGTGTTCAGGCTTGTTTTTCCGTCAAACGGCTGAACGGATACAACGATTTTATTGTTGATATCATTGTCTGTCAGGTTTTGATTTTGCGTTTCGTTTTTATCAAGAGACGTTCTGACGACCGTTCCTAAAATCTTCTGTATATCAGCCTGTCTCTGTGCTGATAAGGAAGCGGCATTTTTCGGATTAGGCGGCTCCACCATGACCTGAATGCCTAAATCACGCACTTTATACGGGCTTTCCGCGATTTCTTTATGAATGCGGTTGACTTCATAGTTGATTTTATTGCTGCTTTTTTCGTAGTCCCCGCTGTTTGAACCGCCGTTTGTCTCGGCATAGTTCGCGGTGTCATTGCTTCCCGTTCCGGCCGTGCCGCCGTTGGCTGCGCCGTCGCCTTTATACGTTTCCGCAACTTTTTCGGCGCTTACCGCTATGCCTTCCATGTTATCTTTATCGACAGGTTCGACAGTGTCTTCAGTGCGTTTTTCCTTCGTGAAGTCAATATCCGCCGTTACGGAAACAACGACCTTATCCTGCCCCATCATTGTGCCGAGCAGTGACTGAACATGTTTTTGAATGTCCTTTTCGACCTGCGACTTAATACCTTGCTGAGATGCATAACTGTCAGAAACGGACCCTGCACCGCTGTCACTTTTGTCATAATATGTAGAATTTTGATCCATTATGACGATATTATCTTCTTTTAAGTTCGGAACACTTTTAGAAACGAGATGGTACAGCCCGTTGATCTGGTTTTGATCAAGCGAGTAGCCCGGTTTCATCTGCAAAACGATGGATGCGGACGCTGCCGGCTGATCTTCACCGACGAACACGGCTTCTTTCGGCATATTGATCATGACCTTCGAGCTTTTAATACCGTCCATTTCATTTATCAGGTTTGACAATTCGGTCTGAGTCGCCTCAACCTTTAAAACGTCAAACTCATTATCTGTCAGGCCGAAGCCCGCATTTTGTCCGAAAAACGAATAATCAATTGATCCCGTTTTCGGCAGGCCTTCCGCGGCAAGCTGGACTTTAAGCGAATCCACTTGGCTCTCAGGAACCTTAATGACCGTGCCGCCGTCAGCAAGTTCAGAAGACACCTTTTTCGTATCGAGCTCTTCTTTAATCTTCCCCGCTTCTTCCGCGGACAAATCTTTATAAAGAGGCACCATCTTTTCAGACGAAGTAAAAATAATAACGACGATGAGTAAAATAATGAATGCGGCCAAGCCGCTTACCATGAGTATCTTCTGTGTTTTTGATCTGTTGTTCCAAAACGCTGCCGTTTTGGTTTTCATTTGCATTAGAGTACGATTCATGTTAACCCCCGGTCATTCCAGTCATTCTCTTCAATCTGACCACTACATCTGCATTCTCATGATTTCCTGATAGGCTTCTACGGCTTTATTGCGGAATTCGGTAGCGGCCGTCAGAGAGATATTTGCTTTTTGGGCAGCGATCATGACCTCGTCAAGGTTTACATCCTTTCCTGCAGCCAGTTCGTTCGTTATTTGGTCAGATTTTACTTGTGACTCATTTAACGAATCAATAGAGTTTTTTAAAAGCTCCGAAAAGCTTGTTTGGTTTGAAGAATCAGTTTTTTGAGTTTGGTTTAATTGATTCGTTACGTTTTGAGTGTTTTGGGTTTGTTGAAGCTGAAAAGGAGTAATAGCGTTAACCACTTACATCACCTTACTTTCCGATTTCTAAAGCCTTCAAAAGCATGCCTTTGGAGGCGTTTAATGCAGTTACGTTTGCTTCATATGATCTCGTGCTGCTGACAAGATCCACCATTTCTTTTAATGGGTCTACATTTGGTTTTTGTACATATCCGTCTTTATTCGCATCAGGATTCTCCGGATCATAAACGAGATTAAAAGCGGACGGGTCTTCCGTAACGCCAGATACCTTTACGCCATTTCCAGCGCTTCCTGTTCCGTTCATCTTGGAATGTAAAAGGGACGAAAATGATTCGCCTCCCGATTGGAGAGATACCAGCTTTCTTCTGTAAGGCACCCATTCGCCATTTACCTGCTTCGCTCTCGTTGTATCCATATTGGCCAGGTTGGACGATACGACGTCCATCCGGACACGCTGTGCAGTTAAAGCGGAGCCCGAAATATTTAAGCTTTGAAAGCCACTCATTATTTTCCTCCTGTCAAGACGGTTTTCAGAGAATTGAATTTGCCGCTCATTCTTTCAACCAAAGCCTGATAATTAATTTGGTTTTCGGCTAAATCTGTCATTTCTTTGTCGATATCGACATTGTTTCCGTTTTGCTGGTACGATGTATCACTGCTGGACACGATAGAATAATCGTCCCCTGAACCCGTAAAGTCAACGTGCCGATAGTCGGTTTTTACCGCCTCAAGATTGGATGTTTCCTGATCTAACAAATTTCGGAAAGAGACTTTTTTTGCCTTATAGTTCGGTGTATCTATATTGGCGATGTTATTAGTTAAGACTTTTTGCTTAATGTCCGCTCTCCCCAAGGCATTCTCAAGATTTTGTATAGTTCCAGAAAATAAGTCCAAATCCACTTACCTCCATTTCAGATATTTTTCTCCTAAAAATCCTTGTCGAGAATTGTAAAACCATATGCTTATTGTAAGAAATAACAGGCTTAAAGTCTATGAAGTTAGGCTAAAAAAAAGTGCTCAATTATATCTATTTTGCATGTAGGTATTAAGTCCTAGAGTATTTGGACTACAAGCATTTGTTTAATATAAGACTGAAAATAGCAGAATTTCTGTATCTTCCTCCTTTTTTCACACAGCAAGATGGATTATCTCAGATCAGCTTCCAATAAGCAACTTTAAACTGCAACTTTTCACCTATTGTCCATAAAAAAAGCAGGACCCCCATTTTCAGGGATCCTGCTTTTGTCTTAATGAGATTTAAGGTTTTCCAATTCAATAAGGAATTTGTTGTTCAGAACTTTAATGTACGTCCCCTTCATTCCCAGTGATCTGGATTCAATGACGCCTGCGCTTTCCAGCTTTCTCAGCGCGTTAACGATTACTGAACGCGTAATGCCGACACGGTCCGCAATCTTACTTGCCACAAGCAAGCCTTCGTTTCCGTCAAGCTCTTCAAAGATATGCTCAATCGCTTCAAGTTCACTGTAAGACAGAGAACTGATCGCCATTTGAACAACCGCTTTGCTTCGCGCCTCTTCTTCGATTTCTTCCGCTTTTTCTCTTAAAATCTCCATTCCTACAACGGTTGCCCCGTATTCAGCAAGAATGAGATCATCATCTTCAAATTGATCCTGCAGACGGGACAGAATCAGCGTGCCCAGTCTCTCTCCTCCGCCGATGATCGGCACGATCGTTGTTAAGCCCGCTTGGAACAGGTCTCTGTTTTCCACAGGAAACGCCGTGTATTCGCTGTTGATATCAAGGTTTGAAGACGTCTCCGGAACATTGAACAGATTTCTCGTGTACTCTTCCGGGAACTGGCGGTCTTCAAGCATTTTTTTCATGCGGTCATTTTCAATCTGCTGATTAATAGAGTAGCCCAAAAGCTTTCCTCTGCGGCTGACGACGAAAATATTAGAATCAATGACGTCACGAAGCGTTTCAGCCATTTCTTTAAAGTTTACGGGTTTGCCTGCCGCAGCCTGCAGCATGCTGTTAATAATTCGTGTTTTTTGTAGTAAAGCCATGATAAATAATCCTCCTAGAATTCCTCTTATTAAATTTTCACAATATAAATTGACTTAGATCTTTGTTGTTTGCAATCGTTCCGAGCTTTTCTTCAACGTATTGCGGCGTGATGGCGACTTTTTCCATCGTCACGTCCGGCGCTTCAAACGACAGGTCTTCCAAGAGACGTTCCAATATCGTGTGAAGCCTTCTCGCTCCGATGTTGTCCGTGTCCTGATTCACATGATAAGCCACTTCGGCGATCTTACGAATAGCTTCGTCAGAAAATTCAAGAGATATACCTTCTGTCTGCAATAAAGCCTGATATTGTTTTAACAGCGCGTTATCGGGTTCGACGAGAATCTTCACAAAATCATCCACCGTCAGCTTGCTCAATTCTACACGAATCGGAAAGCGGCCCTGCAGCTCCGGTATCAGATCAGACGGTTTGGCCATATGGAATGCCCCGGCTGCGATAAACAGCACGTGATCTGTTTTGACGGAGCCGTATTTCGTGACGACGGTAGATCCTTCGACAATCGGAAGGATATCTCTTTGAACGCCTTCTCTCGATACATCTGCTGAGGAAGAAGCCCCTCCGTTTTTTGCGATTTTATCTATTTCGTCAATAAAGATAATGCCGCCCTCTTCAGCTCTTAACACGGCCTCTTGGCCGACTTCATCCATATCGATTAATTTGCCTGCCTCTTCATTGGTCAGAACCTTCCTTGCTTCTCTGACCGTCATTTTGCGGCGTTTTTTCTTTTTCGGCATCAGATTGCTCAGCGCATCCTGCATATTCATGCCCATCTGCTCCATCCCGGAGCCTTGCAGCATGTCAAACATCGACGGCTGCTGCTCTTCCACCTCTACGGAGACGTAATGGTCTTCGAGCTCTCCCAATGCGAGCTGATGCGCCATGCGTTTTCTTTTTTCTTCAAGGCTTGCTTCTTCCTGCTGGTCGGCTTCATCATCATTTGCCGTCTGGCTTCCTCCGAAAAGCATTTCAAACGGATTTTTCACACCCGCTTGTTTTTTCTTTCCCGGAACGAGAAGCCGCACTATACGTTTGTTTGCATTTTCTTCAGCCTGTTCTTTCACTTCGCTGATTTTTTCTTCTTTAATGAGCCGCACGGATGTCTCAACAAGGTCTCTGACCATTGATTCGACATCTCTGCCTACATAGCCGACTTCTGTAAATTTTGTCGCTTCAATTTTTATAAATGGCGCACCGGTAAGCTTGGCGATCCGTCTGGCGATCTCTGTTTTCCCCACCCCGGTCGGGCCCATCATCAGGATGTTTTTGGGAACGATCTCGTCTCTCAGTTTTTCATCAAGAAGACTTCTGCGATAGCGGTTTCTTAATGCCACGGCGACAGCTTTTTTCGCATCCTGCTGTCCTACAATGTATTGATCCAACCGATCTACGATTTGTCTCGGTGTTAACGGTTTGTTTTCCATGCGCCTCAAGTCCTTTCTATTCAAGTTCTTCCAAAATGATCTGATCGTTTGTGTACACGCAAATCTCGCCTGCGATTTTCAAAGCGGCTTTTGCAATATCTTTGGCGGACAGATTCTCTCCGGCATAGGTTTTCAGCGCTCTTCCTGCTGACAGGGCGTAGTTTCCGCCGGAGCCGATTGCCAAAATGCCGTCATCCGGCTCAATCACTTCACCTGTTCCCGATACGAGAAGCAAGGTATCCTGGTTCATGACAATCAGCATGGCTTCCAGCTTGCGCAGCACTTTATCGCTGCGCCATTCTTTCGCAAGCTCAACCGACGCACGTTTTAAATTGCCGTTGTATTCTTCAAGCTTCGCCTCAAACATTTCAAAAAGTGTGAAAGCGTCTGCAACAGATCCCGCAAATCCGGCCAGAACCTTTCCGTTAAACAGCTTTCTCACTTTTCTCGCAGTATGTTTCATGACTACAGCCTGACCGAATGTGACCTGGCCGTCTCCTGACATAGCGCTTTTCCCGTTATGCTGGACGGCAAAAATCGTTGTCGCATGAAAAGATGACATGAGAAGGGCCTCCTTTTAATTTTCTTTAAAAGCTCTCGGGTGGTGGGACATATATGTGTTTCTCAGCATTTCCTTCGATACATGCGTGTATATCTGCGTAGAAGACAGATTGGAATGGCCCAAAAGCTCCTGGACGCTTCTTAAATCAGCCCCTTCATTCAGCAGATGAGTCGCAAACGTGTGCCGAAGCATATGCGGGTGTATATGTAAAGTGCCGGATGCTTTTTTTACAAGCCCGCTTAAAATATACCGGATTCCTCTGGCGGTCAGCGGGCCGCCTCTTTGATTGACAAACAGCACATCATGAGGCTCTTTTGCTTTTTCAAGCAGGCACTGCCTTCCGCTGTTGATATACAGCTCCAGCGCATCACGGGCATATGAGCCGAACGGGATATAGCGCTGCTTCTTGCCTTTCCCGTGAACGAGCACCGTATCCATGAACAGGTCAAGATCGCCGACAGTGAGCGTACAGCACTCACTGACCCTCATTCCGGTCGCATAAAGAAGCTCAAGCAGGGCCTGATCGCGCATCCCTGACGGCTGACTTCTGTCTGAGACAGCGAATAGTTCCTCAAGTTCTTTTTCATAAAGAAACTTCGGAATCCGTTTCTCTTGTTTCGGCAGATGAACAAGCTGAAACGGATTCTCTTCAACAAGCTTTTCCCTCATTAAAAATTTATAGAAGCTTCTCAAAGCTGAAATTTTCTTGCTGATTGTTTTTCTTGACAGGCCTTTTTCATAAGCCTCTGTCAAAAATATTCTCACATCATGATATGCAGCTTCTTTCATTCCATTTATATTTTGAGCATGCAGAAACATCCCAAATTCTTCAATCGAATTAACATAATTCACAATAGTATATTGTGAATAATTTTTTTCAATTTGTAAATATTCAACGAATAACTTTAAAAAAAAGTTAACATTCTCAGTCATTATGAAGACCTCCCTCTCCGAAGGGCTTTTAAATGGTATCATATAATGCATCGAAGTTGCAATGAAAAGCTATATCGTTTTCGAAATAGTTTGAATAGTCTCAATTGCGCGTTTAGCGTATTCTTCATTTCGTTCTTTTTTGTTTTTAATTTTTACAGGCAATTCTTTTAAGAGGCCGAAGTTTGCATTCATCGGCTGGAAGTTCTTCTGATTTGTCGTCGTAATGTAGTGAGCCATGCTTCCGATCGCCGTCTCCTGCGGGAATGTCACAAGATCCTGACCGAGCACAAGTTTGGCGGCATTGATTCCCGCTACAAGACCTGAAGCGGCAGATTCAACATAACCCTCTACACCGGTCATTTGGCCCGCGAAAAACAGATCGTTCCGCTGTTTAAATTGATATGTCGGGTTCAAAAGGCTCGGCGAGTTGATAAATGTGTTTCTGTGCATGACGCCGTATCTGACGATATCAACATTTTCAAGGCCGGGGATCAGTTTAAGCACTTCTTTTTGGTCTCCCCATTTTAAATGTGTCTGAAAACCTACAATATTATAAAGCGTTCCCGCCGCGTCATCCTGTCTGAGCTGAACGACTGCATAAGGGCGCTTGCCTGTTTTCGGATCTTCCAGTCCGACCGGTTTCATCGGTCCGAACAGCATCGTTTTCTTGCCTCTTTTCGCCATGACTTCAATCGGCATACAGCCTTCAAAGAAGATTTCTTTCTCGAATTCTTTTAAAGGAACCGTCTCAGCCGTCGTCAATGCTTCATAGAAACGGTCAAACTCTTCCTCTGTCATCGGGCAGTTTAAGTATGCCGCTTCTCCCTTGTCGTAACGGGATTTTAAGTACACTTTCTCCATATCAAGGCTGTCTTTTTCGACAATCGGCGCCGCCGCGTCATAAAAATACAGATACTCTTCTCCCGTGAGCTCTTTCAGCTGCTGTGAAAGCGATTCTGACGTAAGCGGTCCGGTCGCGATCACCGTCGGGCCTTCCGGAATCTCTGTTACTTCCTCAGTAAGAACTGTTACGTTCGGATGGTTTTTCACGAGATCCGTCACGCTTTGCGCAAATTCATGGCGGTCAACTGCAAGCGCTCCCCCTGCGGGAACCGAGCATTTATCAGCAGATTGAATGATTGCTGAGTCAAGCGCCCGCATTTCTTCTTTTAATACGCCTACCGCATTGGCGAGTGTATTTGAACGGAGGGAGTTGCTGCATACCAGTTCAGCGAATTTATCAGTATGATGGGCTGCCGTCTGCCTGACGGGCCGCATTTCGTATAGTTTTACTTGAATTCCTCGTTTTGCAAGCTGCCATGCCGCTTCACTTCCGGCAAGGCCTGCTCCGATTACATTAACTGTTTGCTGGTTCATTTCTTTTCATCTCCTGTTGTTTGTCCCTTCCACACAAAGAAGGTGAGCAAGGCTCTGCTCACCGCTACTTCTGTGGTTCTTCCTTATAATCGCATTCGACGCATTGGACTTGTATGCCTTTTTTAAGCTTTTTCTCTACGAGCATATTTTCACATTTCGGGCATTTTCGTTCAATCGGTTTGTCCCAAGATACGAAGTCGCATTCAGGATAACGGTCACAGCCGTAAAAGACGCGTTTCTTTTTTGATTTTCGTTCGACAATGTTTCCTTCATGGCACTTCGGACATTTTACGCCGATTTGTTTGACAATCGGTTTTGTATTCCGGCAGTCAGGGAAGTTGGAACACGCCATAAATTTACCGTATCGGCCCATTTTATAAACCATCCGGGAGCCGCATAATTCACAATCTTCATCTGCGTATTCAGGTTCAATTTCCACTTCTTTCATTTCAGCTTCCGCTTTTTTCACGCGTTTTTCGAAATCGGTATAGAAGCTGTCAATGATTTGAACCCATTCTGTCTGGCCATCTTCAACATGGTCAAGGTCTCTTTCCATTTTAGCCGTGAATTCAACGTTGATGATTTCCGGGAAAAACTCCATGATAAGATCCAGCACGATCTGCCCAAGCTCAGTCGGCACAAACCGTTTATTGTCTAATCCCACGTAACCGCGGCGCTGGATGGTGTCAAGAGTCGGCGCATATGTCGAAGGACGGCCGATCCCCAGTTCTTCAAGCGTTTTAACCAGGCGCGCCTCTGTATAACGCGGAGGCGGCTGAGTAAAGTGCTGCTCAGGCTCAATATCTTTTGATAAAACCGTGTCTCCCTCTTTAAGGTCCGGAAGCATGCGGTCTTTTTCTTCCAGCTGATCGTCTTTACCCTCTACATAGACTTTCATGAAGCCGGCGAATTTGACTTTACTTCCGTTTGCCCGGAATGTCAATCCGTTATTGCTGAGATCGACACTCATCGTATCAAGGACGGCAGGCGCCATCTGGCTTGCAACAAAGCGCTCCCAAATCAGCTTGTATAGTCTGAGCTGGTCTCTTCCAAGCACCGCTTTTAAGTCGGCTGGTTTTCTGAGCACTGAAGTCGGGCGGATCGCTTCGTGGGCATCTTGAGCGTTTTCATTTTTCTTTGCCGGTTTCCGTTTTCCCGCTAAGTACTCTTTTCCGTACGCCTGATCAATAAAAGCTGATGCCTCTTCAATGGCTGTATTGGAAATCCGCGTTGAGTCCGTTCTCATATACGTGATGAGTCCGACTGTCCCTTCTTTGCCGAGATCAATTCCTTCATATAATTGCTGAGCGATCATCATCGTTTTCTTCGCTCTGAAATTCAGCTTCCTGGCAGCCTCCTGCTGAAGAGTGGACGTTGTAAACGGCAGAGCGGGATTTCGTTTGCGCTCTTTTTTCGTCACCTTGTCAACTGTATACTTATTGCCTTTCAGCTGAGCAAGGACGGCTTTTACGTCTTCTTCGCTTTTTAAAGGAAGCTTTTTGCCGTTTTTCCCGAAAAATCCGGCTTCAAACGTCTCTTTTCCCTTTAAAAATGAGCCGGTAATCGTCCAGTACTCTTCAGGTTTAAAGTCATTGATTTCCTTTTCCCGGTCGATGATCAACCGGAGCGCAACGGATTGCACACGGCCCGCACTGAGGCCTTTTTTTACTTTTTTCCAAAGGATCGGGCTGATTTTGTATCCGACGAGTCTGTCTAGTATGCGGCGCGCCTGCTGCGCATCGACAAGATCCATGTTAATCATGCGCGGATGTTTAAATGATTCTTTAATGGCGTCTTTCGTTATTTCATTAAAGACGACCCGGCAGTCCGAGCTGAGATCCAGATCAAGACTGTGTGCGAGATGCCATGCAATCGCTTCCCCTTCTCTGTCGGGGTCAGCCGCGAGATAGACTTTTTTTGCTTTCTTTGCCGCTGTTTTTAATTCTTTTAAAACAGGGCCTTTTCCGCGGATCGTAATATATTTCGGTTCAAAGTTCTGTTCGATGTCAACTCCCATTTGACTTTTCGGAAGATCCCGGACATGTCCCATTGAAGCTTTGACTTTATATTTCTTCCCTAAATAACGTTCAATCGTTTTCGCCTTTGCCGGCGATTCCACGATGACTAGATAATCAGACATTTTCATCCCCCTCAAGAGGTGTTCTCTCTCTTTTCAAGTATCAATTCATTTTAGAGCTGCCTTTTTATGGCTTTCAACATTTCATTCTTTATGATGAACGTCATTTTATACATGAAAATAATATGCAACTTTAAATCCTCACTATTATTAAATATTACAATACCGTTTGTCAAACGATATTTCAAAAGGGTTCCGTATACTGAACGCATCGGGCGGTCAGCTCTCCGTCAATATCCTCTGCGCATAATACAGCTTTCGCCCCTTCTTGAATGAGTTTTATAGGTCCTCCGGAATATGGATTAAATATGGAACCTGGAACGGCAAATACCTCTCTGCCTTGATCGAGGGCCTGGTAAGCTGTGATTAATGAACCGCTTTTTTCTTTTCCCTGTACGACCACAATTCCTTCACTTAGTCCGCTGATTATGCGGTTTCTCATCGGAAAATGCCATTTTTTCGGCTTTGTTTCAGGAGGATGTTCTGAGAGTAGGAGATGGTGTTCAGCCATGTATTCTGCTAACAGGAGATTTTCCCGGGGATAGATGTGATGGAATCCGCCGGCTATCACGCCGATCGTAAGCCCTTTTGCCCTGATGCTCGCCTTATGAGACAATCCGTCTATACCGGATGCAAGCCCGCTTACAATGACCCAGCCTTTTTTTGAGAGTTCGGCGGAAAGATGCCCAACCGCTTTTATTCCGTCTTCCGTCGGTTTCCGCGTTCCTACAATCCCGATTTTTCTGCCTTTTTCAAGAAGCGGCGTGTTCCCTTTTGCATACAAGACAGCCGGCGGATCATAAATCGCTTTAAGCCATGTTGGGTAGCGGCTTGATGAAATCGGAATGACAGTAATGCCTTCGCGGCGGTAATCGGACAGAACTTCATCAAGTTCCGGATCCTTGCGCTCTATTTCCCGAAAAATTTCTTCCGAGGCTGTTTTCCCTTCTGATAAAACAGTTAATGGATGCGGATCCGGTAAAAAAGACAGAGAGTGATCAGCTTTCCACCATTTTAATAGAAGAGACGGGGAAATGATTTGATTAATACTGCAGACCATTAAACAGCGCGATGCTTGATCCAAATCTGGCAACCTCCTCTTTTTTCAGCAAAAACAGGAACAGCCGTTACGGCTGCCCCTGCTTCGATCAGTGCGTTTTGCACGTTTCAAATAAGCCTTTTTCTTTTAACACCTTAATCAGCGTTTCACCCATTACAGAAGGGGTTTCCGCGACTTCAATTCCGCAGGCGCTCATCGTTTTGACTTTTTCTTCTGCCGTGCCTTTTCCTCCGGAGATGATGGCGCCCGCATGGCCCATGCGTTTTCCCGGAGGGGCGGTTTTACCGCCGATAAAGCCGACAACAGGCTTCGTCATGTTTGCTTTCACCCACTCAGCCGCTTCTTCTTCAGCTGTGCCGCCGATTTCTCCGATCATGATAACGGCATGTGTTTCAGGATCTTCATTGAACGCTTTTAACACGTCAATAAAGTTCGTGCCGTTGACCGGATCGCCGCCGATCCCTACAGCGGTAGACTGGCCTACGCCGGCTTCTGAAAGCTGATGGACGGCCTCGTATGTCAATGTTCCTGAACGGGATACAACGCCGACATGACCCTTTTTATGAATGTATCCCGGCATAATGCCGATCTTGCATTCTTCAGGTGTAATAACACCCGGGCAGTTCGGCCCTATTAATCTCGTTTTCTTGCCTTCCATAAAGCGCTTCACTTTCACCATGTCCAAAACCGGAATGTGCTCAGTGATACAAATGACAAGATCAATTTCCGCGTCAACCGCTTCCATAATTGCGTCCGCCGCAAACGGAGCCGGAACGTAAATGACTGACGCATCAGCGCCCGTTGTATGAACCGCTTCTGCGACCGTATTGAATACCGGTACGCCTTCCGCTTCCGTTCCGCCTTTTCCAGGTGTTACACCGCCAACGATATTCGTGCCGTATTCCAGCATCTGCTTTGTATGAAATAAAGCGGTAGAACCTGTAATCCCCTGTACAATAACTCTTGTATCTTTATTGATAAAAACACTCATTATCTGGTCCCCTGCCTTTCATTCTTTCCTAAACTAAGGATACGATTTTCTGTGCGCCGTCTGCCATTGATTCCGCAGATGTGATGTTTAAGCCTGATTCATTCAGGATTTTCTTTCCTAAATCTACGTTTGTCCCTTCAAGGCGCACGACCAGCGGCAATGTCAATCCGACTTGTCTCGTCGCTTCAACAACGCCCTCGGCGATAACATCACACTTCATGATGCCTCCGAAAATATTAACGAAAATTCCTTTTACGTTTTGATCGGAAAGAATGATTTTAAAAGCTTCCGTCACTTTTTCTGCGGTTGCGCCGCCCCCGACATCAAGGAAGTTTGCAGGTTCTCCGCCGTAGTGTTTAATGATATCCATTGTAGACATTGCAAGACCCGCGCCGTTTACCATACAGCCGATATTTCCATCAAGGGAAATGTAGCTTAAATCGTATTTTGACGCTTCGATTTCTTTCGGATCTTCTTCATCTAAATCTCTGTATTCCATAATGTCTTTTTGTCTGTATAACGCATTGCTGTCGAAGTTCAGCTTAGCATCCAGCGCCATGACGTTTCCGTCCCCCGTAACGACGAGAGGGTTGATCTCGGCGATGGAGCAGTCCTTCTCAACAAATGCTTTATATAAACCGAGCATAAATTTAGCGGCTTTGCCGACAAGCTCTTTCGGGATGTTAATTGCGAATGCAATTTCCCTTGCCTGATAGCCCTGTAGGCCGACAGCCGGATCAATTACCGCTTTTTTAATTTTTTCAGGTGTTTTTTCCGCTACTTCTTCAATCTCCGTTCCGCCTTCTTCAGACGCCATTAAAACGATTCTTGAAGTAGCGCGGTCAAGTACAAGCCCGACATAGTATTCCTTTTTAATATCGCAGCCTTCTTCAATAAGTAAGCGTTTTATTACTTGTCCGTCCGGACCCGTTTGATGTGTGACGAGCGTCTTGCCTAACAGTTCTTCGGCATACTCTTTCACTTCATCTTTTGTTTTTGCAATCTTTACCCCACCAGCTTTGCCGCGGCCGCCAGCATGGATTTGCGCCTTTACGACATAAACCGAGCTTGACAGGCTCTCTGCTTTTTCAACTGCTTCCTCTGCTGTAAAAGCCACTTTACCTTCAGGAACAGACACCCCGTATTTTCTGAGGACTTCTTTTCCCTGGTACTCATGGATATTCATTTCCCATCCTCCTAACTTATGTAGCAAAACTAAAAATAGACTGCGCTTTCATTCTATATAATACTGGAAGAATTGTCTAGGGTTCAAAACAAAATCTTTATATCCTTCCAAACATTCTAACTTTTATTTTATTGAAAATATAAATTTAAACGGAGTCCGGGAAATGAATGGTCCTTATTTTTCGTTTTTCAGGGTTTCGTCCAGTCTGTAAACAAATGAAAAAATTTCGGCCACGGTTTCATAGAGCGCCTCCGGTATCTGATCGTCAACCGTCAAATGGCGCATTAATTCGACAAGGGTTCTGTCTTCCTGAATGGGGACCCCAGCCTTCTCAGCTTCTTTTATAATATTTTCCGCCACATGCCCCCTGCCTGTTGCGACAACCTTCGGGGCTTGGTCTTTCTGCCGGTCGTAATGCAGGGCGACAGCTCTTCTTAACGGCGTTTGCTCTTTCATATTTTCACATCCACTTTTCTTCCGCCGTCTTTTTCTATAAACTCTTCCACAAGAGCGCTCTGGTCTTTCGGGCGCCGTTTTTTAGCCGTGACGCCTGACAGGCTGAAGCCCGTTTCTTTCACGGCTTCTTTTAAAGCCGGTACGAGAGGATCGATGGCCGACTGAAGCTCAAAATCAGTCTCAACCGTAATGGTCATTACATTTTGCTGAATCATGCAGTCCACAACGGTTTCTTGCAGTGTTTCAAGATGCAGCAAAAACAGGAGCCTGCAATGTGACGGATCGAGTTTTCCGTCCGGCTTCTTCCGTCCTTTAAAGAGAACTGTGATATCATTCTCATACGCGGACGCTCCCAGCGGAAATGACAGCACCATCTGCGTAAAAGAAGGGTTATGCTGCTCAATAAACAGCTGGCCGTTTAATTTATGAATAAGCGGTTCAGCCTCTTGTTTAACGGATTGGGGCGCTTCTTGAAGCGTCCGGACGGCTTGGAGGGCGGTTTTCAGCGCTTGTTTCTCCGGCTGAAGAGATACGCCTTTTTCAAGCGCTGTAATGAATGATAATTCATCACGCGTGCCCAATCCTTTTTTGATTTTCTGCAAAAGGCTTAATACATCATGTTTTTCCGCATATTTCAATTCGGTGAGCTGAACGGCTTTTTCGAAAACAGCCGCCTCCTGTTCTGTCAGATGTGCTTTTTGAAGAACAGGTGCTGTTTTAAATGTTTTTTCTTGAGAAATGAAAGCCTTAATGATCTCCGCCGTTACTTTTACAGGGCGGTTTTCAGTTTTTTCTGCCGATGTCATTAATTTCTCTATAATCTGTTTTGCCGTTTTTTCAGGAAGTTCCGGATCTGTCCGCGCACTCGGAGGAGAAGGTTGGCTTGAGACTGCCTTTCCGTTTTCACGAGTCTCCCGGACAAATGGTGATTGTTTTGATTCCGTCCGTTCTCCTTCATCCATCAGCCCGGTTTCTGAGATCGGCATGCGTGCAGCCCCGGCAAGCTTCTTCAAGAGACGTTCTGCATGAAGATCCGTTTCCGCGTTTAACACGTCAGAAACCGCCTCTTTGAGCACAGACAGCTCTTTTGCCGATTGCGGAGCCTGATTGATTGCCTGAAGCAGTCCTGAGAGGAGGCGACGGGTCGGAACCGGATATTTAACGGCATGAATGGCTGACAAGACTTCCGGATGTGCGGGCAGTTCCCGTTTCAGCGCAAATACGATTGTTTCCGCCGCTTTTTTCAATTCGGCGGCCGGAAGCGATTCAGCCCAGCGGATGCAGGCTTTGAGACTGTTTTCCGTCATCGGCAGCTTCTGCTGCATAAACGTTTCGGCAATCTGCAGAGACACAGGGCCCGGTTTGACGGAAAGTGCGTTTAACAGTCTACCCGCCGCTTCCTGAACGGTTTTCGGGCTTCCTTCGAATTGGTCGATGACATGAAGCCGGCCCGTTTTTTCCGCCGGCTGTTTGTCATAAGAAAACCAGTAATACGCCTGCGGACGAAGGGCGGTTTCAAGTTTTCCCTGCATCGTCCGGCCGCCGATTTGGATAAGAGCGCTTTGATCGTCCAGCAAACGGAGAACCTTCCCTAACAGCAGCCTTTGAGCGCCGCTGTCTTTACCGCCGTCTTGCCGGTCCGGAGGGATTTCCGCCGTCAGCTGTCTGAAAGCCGCTTGGATTTCGCCGCTTATGTTCATGTCTTAAGCCTCTTTTCTAACAATAAGATTGAACGGGAGCGAACGTTTTTCGGTGAATAGTTGTCGGTCCGTATGCCTGAAGAGCTTCAAGATGTTCTTTCGTTCCGTAGCCTTTATTTTTTTCAAAGCCGTACATGGGATAGGTTTTGGCGTACTCAGCCATGAGACGGTCCCGCGTTACTTTTGCTATGCAGGCTCCGGCGGCAATTGACACGCTTTTGGCATCCCCTTTTATAACTGATGACTGCTGAATGTCAAGCGGAAGGGTCATGGCATCAACAAGCAGATAATCAGGTGTTTCCGTTAAAGCATTGACGGCTTTTACCATCGCCAGTCTCGCGGCCTCATAAATGTTGATCCGGTCAATGACGTCCGCATGGACAATGCCGACTCCTACAGCCGCCGCTTCTTCCGTGATCCGGCTGTAATATTCCTCGAGCTTCTTTTCCGACAATTTCTTCGAGTCCGTGAGACCGAGAATCTCGCATTCTGCCGGCAAAATGACGGCGCCGGCGACAACCGGTCCGGCAAGCGGCCCTCTTCCGGCTTCGTCAACACCCGCAATCAGGCGGAAGCCCTTTTTGGATGACAGTCTTTCGTATGCCGTCATGTTCAGCCATTGCTCTTTAAGAGCTTTTTCCTTCGCGTGCTTTTTCAGCCATTGCTCTAAAAGCGTCTGTACGCTTTTTCTCGGGTCTTTCTCACATTGGGCAAGGAAGGGGTCGCTTTCGTCCCTGACCTCTTGCAGGCGTTCTTTTACGCTTTTTACGGTTAATGTATTCACGTTCTCTTCTCCCTTACATTATGTATATCGGTATTCTGCGGAAAAAATAAAGACCCGCATCGCTGCGCGTCTTTATTCTGATGGTGTTTCAAATGAAAGCCTGCCGAATTTTTCCGTCCGGATGTCCCGAATGATGACTTCCGTTGTTTTATCATAGTCAACCATTCCGCCGCCCATCAAACAGCCGCGTTTTTCACCGATCGCGTCGAAAAGAGCGGCGATATCCTCAGGGATTTCCTGAAGTCCGTAGCGCTCCTTCAAGCGGTCGGGATAATGCTCTTCCAGAAAGCGCAGCCCGAAGACGGCCACATCCTGCAGGTTGATAATCGTATCTTTAATCGCCCCGGTGATCGCCAGGCGCAAGCCGACAAGCTCATCTTCAAATTTAGGCCATAAAATTCCCGGTGTATCGAGCAGCTCTAATTCCTTGCCTACCTTTACCCACTGCTGTGAAGTGGTAATGCCGGGCCTGTCTCCCGTCTTGGCAATGTTTTTCTTGGCCAGCCGGTTAATGAGAGTAGACTTGCCGACATTCGGAATGCCGATGATTAATGCGCGGATTGCTCTTGGCCTAATGCCTTTTGCTTTCATTTTATCGAACTTATCTTTCAGCAGCTCTTTTGAGGACGGCACGATTTGATGCAGTCCCTGCCCGTTAACGGAGTTTATTGAAAGAGAGGGAATGCCCTGTTCCTGAAAGTGGTCCTTCCACTGGGCAGTCACAGCCGCATCCGCCTTATCGGCTTTATTTAAAAGCATAATGCGCGGCTTATTTTTTAAAATCTCCTCAATCATCGGATTTCTCGATGACATCGGGATTCTCGCATCCACCAATTCGTATACGATATCAATTAATTTCAGTTTTTCTGTTACTTCCCGTCTCGCTTTAGCCATATGGCCTGGGAACCATTGAATGGTCATGTGACTTCGACACCTGCCTTATTTACCGGAACCGGATGTTCCGATGATCTCTTATGTATTTTACGTTGCTTGTTCTGCTTTTACAAATTTCATATAAAAAAAGAGCCTGTTACGGGTAACAAGCTCTTTTCGTTCGTTATCATTATCGTCTGATTTCTTTAATACGAGCCGCTTTTCCGCGAAGTTCACGCAGGTAGTAAAGCTTAGCGCGACGTACTTTACCGTAACGTACAACTTCGATTTTCGCGATTTTTGGTGTGTGTACAGGGAATGTACGTTCAACGCCAACACCGTAAGAAATCTTACGAACTGTGAACGTTTCGCTGATTCCACCACCACGACGCTTGATCACAACACCTTCGAAGATCTGGATACGCTCACGGTTACCCTCAACAACTTTTACGTGTACACGTAAAGTGTCACCAGGACGGAACGCAGGAAGATCAGTGCGAAGCTGTTCTTTTGTGATATCTTGAATTAGTTTTTGCATCGTTTTCAACTCCTTCCAACAGATGCTCTTGGCCACAACTGCAAGGCACAGCGGAACATCGTTTTCAAGCTTCTGAAGGATAAGCCTCCTTAAGCCACAAGTAGTATCTTATCATATCTTCATCGCCTGCGCAATAGAATCTATTCGTTTTCCCACTCGGAAATCCATTTTCTTTGCTCATCAGTGAGAGGATAGTTTTCAAGAAGATCGGGACGTCTTAAAAAGGTTCTTCTGATTGATTCTTTATTGCGCCATTCTTGTATTTTGGCATGGTTGCCGGACAGAAGAGTCTCAGGCACTTTTAAGCCTTTATAATCTGCTGGCCTCGTATAGTGAGGATGCTCTAAAAGCCCCGTGCTGAAGGAATCCTCCACGTGGGATGCTTCTTTTCCGAGGACGCCCGGCAAAAGCCTGACAACGCTGTCGGCGATCATCATGGCAGGGAGCTCTCCCCCGGTCAGCACAAAATCCCCGATGGAGATTTCATCAGTGACAAGATGTTCCCGGATCCGTTCATCATACCCTTCATAATGTCCGCAAATAAACATGAGATGTTCCTCTTCCGCCAGCTCCTCGGCTTTCTTCTGCGTATAACGCTCACCTTGCGGGCAGACGAGGATAATGCGCGGCTTGGCGTCCGTACCGGATGTCAGCTTTTCAACCGCATCAAATACGGGCTGCGGCTTTAACACCATCCCGGCTCCCCCGCCGTATGGATAATCATCAACCGTTTGGTGTTTATTATCCGAAAAAGCCCGGAAATTGATGACGTCAAAACGGACAGCCTCTTTTTCCTGTGCTTTTTGCAGAATGGATGAGCCAAGCACCCCTTGAAACATTTCGGGAAACAGTGTTAAAAAGTCGATTTTCATTCGTCTATTAACCCTTCCATTACATGAATCTTAATTTTCTTCTCATTTATATTAATATCCTTTACCACAGAAGCAATATACGGAATGAGCGCATCTTTTTTGCCTTTTCTTGCAACCACCCATACGTCATTAGCCCCGGGCGTCAAAATTTCCTTCACTGTGCCGATCAGTTCCCCGTCTTCTGACACAACCTCGCAGCCGATGATTTCATGAAAATAAAATTCATCTTCTTCAAGCTCTCCCAAGTCTTCTTCAGGGACTTTGATCACCATGTTTCTTAGGTGTTCGACTTCATTGAGACTCGGCATTTCTTTGAATTGCAGCAGGTGAAACTGCTTGTGAAGCCTGTGGGCGCTGACCGTTACTTTGATTGGCTCCGCAGCCCCTTCCGCAAACAAATAAAGCGTATTGCCGGGCTTGTACCGTTCTTCGGCAAAGTCCGTTTTAGAAATGACCCGCACTTCGCCTTTAATGCCGTGGGTATTTACAATTTTGCCTACATTAAACCATCTGTTTGTCATATTATCACCTCGGGCGGATTTCAATTACTACCCCGTCTTTTATGACGATGGTATTTGCCGCTGTTTTTTCATGCCAGTTATCACCGACGTTGATTGAAAGCAGCGCATCGATCTCCTTTTCCTTCACTTCGCTTCCAAGCGGGAGCGACTCTGTCTGGCTTATTTGGAAATCGATCATTTTGATTTTGTCTTGTCTTTTTTCAATGGCTTTTTTAAAAGATTCCGCTACATCGGGATTCTGCTGATCTTTTTCATGTTTTCTAAGCTGAAAATAGAGCTGGCTGCATTCTCGTTCAAGCGTTTGCTTTTTTTCTGCAAAAGAGGCCAAAAGCTTTTCCTTGCTTTGCTCGGTCAGAACCTGCATAACGGTTACCCTGTGAATAATCTGCATAGGACCAGACTCCCCACTCTTCCAACATATTTCTGTTCATTTGCCTTTTTTACGTGTAAAAAAAGGGGAGGTGCCGGCCCTCTCCCTTTTTCAGTCAAATATTTCAAATTGAACTTTCTTAGAAGACTGTGCGCCAGCTGCAAAAACGACGGTTCGAATCGCTCTTGCAGTCCGGCCTTGCTTTCCGATAATTTTACCGGTATCTGACTTATTGACAGATAAGCGCAGCGCAATCTTTTGATCAGTCTCTTCCTTTGTGACCGTTATGTCTTCCGGATGGTCGACAAGCGGAGCCACAATGCTGACAATCAAATCTTCCAAGTTCTGATCAGTCATTACTTGCCTTGTTTAGCGTTGTGGAATTTTTCCATAATTCCTTGGTTTGAGAACAAGTTGCGGACTGTATCAGAAGGTTTAGCTCCTGTTTGAAGCCATTTAAGAGCAAGCTCTTCGTTGATTTTCACTTCAGCCGGCTTTGCAACCGGGTTGTATGTGCCGACTGTTTCGATGAAACGGCCGTCACGCGGTGAACGAGAATCTGCTACAACAATACGATAGAAAGGAGATTTTTTTGCTCCCATACGTTTTAAACGAATTTTTACTGCCATTTTACTAGCACCTCCGAAAATATTTCAACAAGATAGTATATTAACAATGATAAAAGTGTTTGTAAAGTGTTTTTTCTTAACAACGGTTTTATCATGTATAACCGATTACATAAAAGGTAATTTAAAGCCTTTTTTCTTCCCTTTTGTCATGTTGGTCATCTGCTTCATCATTTTTTTCATTTCCTCAAACTGCTTTAAAAGACGGTTGACTTCCTGAACGGATGTTCCGCTTCCTTTGGCAATCCGCTTCCGCCGGCTGGCGTTAATGATATCCGGCTGTTCTTTTTCAAGAACAGTCATTGATTTAATGATCGCTTCCACATGATTCAGCTGTTTTTCATCGACTTGGATGTTTTTTAAGCCTTTCATTTTGCCTGCGCCGGGCATCATTTGCAGCAGTTCGTCAAGAGGCCCCATGTTTCGGACCTGGCCAAGCTGCTCCAGAAAATCATCCAATGTGAAGCTCATCGTTCTCATTTTCTGCTCAAGCTCTTTGGCTTTGTCTTCATCAACGGTCGCCTGAGCTTTTTCAATCAGCGTCAGCACGTCACCCATTCCGAGAATCCGGGATGCCATCCGTTCAGGATGGAATGCTTCAAGAGCATCGAGCTTTTCTCCCATTCCGGCGAATTTAATCGGCGTTTCGGTGACCGCGCGGATAGAAAGCGCCGCACCTCCGCGGGTATCCCCGTCAAGCTTTGTTAAAATGACGCCCGTTAAACCGAGCTGGTCATTAAAGCTTTTGGCGACGTTTACCGCATCCTGACCGGTCATTGAGTCGACGACAAGGAAAATTTCCTCAGGATTTGCGACTTCCTTTACGCCGGAGAGCTCATCCATCAGTTCGTGATCGATGTGCAGCCGTCCGGCGGTATCTAAAATCACATAATCATGATGCTCTTCCTTCGCTTTTTCAATCGCCTGTCTGGCAATTTCCACCGGGCTGACCTGATCGCCAAGCGAAAAGACCGGCATATCAAGCTGTTTCCCCAGTGTTTCCAGCTGTTTAATCGCGGCGGGGCGGTAAATATCCGCAGCCACGAGCAGCGGTTTGCGGTTATGTTTTTTGCGCAGCAGGTTGGCAAGCTTCCCCGTGGTTGTCGTTTTACCGGCACCTTGGAGCCCGACCATCATAATAACGGTCGGGGGGCGTTTGGCGACGGCAATTTTGCTTTCTTCGCCGCCCATCAGCTCGGTAAGCTCTTCTTTTACGACTTTAATAACCTGCTGACCGGGTGTCAGACTCTGCATAACGTCCTGTCCGACAGCCCGTTCACTTACTTTTTTCACAAAATCCTTTACGACTTTAAAGTTAACGTCAGCCTCAAGAAGCGCAAGACGAACTTCACGCTTCATCTCTTTTACGTCTTGTTCGCTGACTTTTCCTTTTCCGCGGATTTTTGAAATCGTCTTTTGCAGTCGGTCGGCTAATCCTTCAAATGCCATTGTTTGCCGCCTCCTAATCTAATTTCTCAAGCGCTTCAATCAGAGCCGTCATTTTTTCCTCTTCCTGCAACCCGGAAGCAAGCTCTTTCAGCTTTGTAAACATTTCTTTACGCTCCTGAAACTTTTTAAAAAGGAGCAGTTTTTCTTCATATTGTTCAAGCATCGCTTCAGTCCGTTTGATGTTATCGTAAACGGCTTGCCTTGAAACGTCATACTCTTCGGCTATTTCACCAAGGGAGAAATCGTCCAGATAATAAAGCGACATATAGCTCTTTTGTTTTGACGTCAGCAACGACTGATAGAAGTCAAATAAATAGTTCATTCTCGTCGTTTTTTCGAGCGACATTTGAGCTCTCCCCTTTGTTAAGTCAAATCCCTTTACAAAAACTTAGTTTACATGGTTTCAGAGCGTGTGTCAAGTTTTTATCTTGTCAAAGCATGATGCTCTTTTTACATAATAAGTTTTTTTAAAAAAATTCATATAGACCGTCGTTAAAATACTCGAATTCTTGTTTTGATACACGATAGCGGCAATAGCCTTCGTAAAAAGCATTAAGGCATGCTTCATTTGTGACAAAATGACTGATCGCTAATGATTCATCATATCGCGGATCTCCCGCCGATATTCCCGCAGCATCGATAAACAGATAGACCTCTCCGTCTTTCACCAGCACATTATCAGTCGTGCAGTCACCGTGAATCATTGTCTGCTGAACAGGAACAGGCCTGTACCTGTCTAATTCCTTCAAAAGCTCTGCACTTCCTTCAGCCTGTCCTTTTTTGACATATTCTCCGGCTCGTTTGATTTGCAGATCGAGCCAGTCTGTCTCCGGCCGTAAACCAGAGACCATTTCGGTTTCATGCAGCCGTTGCAGAAACTGGCCGAAACTTTTGATCAGCTTTTTCTTTTCAGTATCCCCTTTTGCTTTTCTTAAAGCCGAAGTCAGGGTGATTCCATCCTCAAATGACATTATGATATGGCTGGCATGCTGTTCCTGTATCATCCCATAATAAACAGGAACAGGCAGACGACGAGTTTCCGTCAGTTTTTGTAAAACGAAGGCTTCTCTCATTAACCATTCCCGATACTTCTGTTGAAAAGAACTTTTCAGCAGAAATGCGTCTTGGCCGGTCACTATTTTTCGAACGGTTGAAGTGCCTCCCTGTTCATCCAACAGCGACATATGGTTTATCGCCCCGATCTTACTTTCCAATTCAGCTTTCAGCCATTTGTCCAACAATTGCCCCCTCCATTCCGATCTATCAATGCGTATAAAAAAACGAGTATAAAACCGTCCATTTTATACTCGTTTTTTATTCATTAATCCTCGGCTTTTTCAACTAAATCAGAAAAGAGACCGTATACGTAAGATTCTGCATCAAACCGCTGGAGATCGTCAACCTTTTCTCCGAGGCCGACCAGTTTCACGGGGATGTGAAGCTCATTGCGGATCGCCAGGACGATACCGCCTTTTGCGGTGCCGTCAAGCTTCGTTAACGCGATACCCGTCACATTCGTCGCTTTGGAGAATTCTTTCGCCTGCGCCATCGCATTTTGGCCTGTCGTCGCGTCCAGCGCAAGGAGAACCTCATGCGGAGCCTCAGGCACTTCGCGTTCGATGACGCGTTTGACTTTTTCAAGCTCTTTCATTAAGTTTACTTTATTCTGAAGGCGGCCGGCCGTATCACAAATCAGCACATCCGCTCCTCTTGCTTTAGCCGCGTGTACGGCATCATAAATAACCGCAGCAGGGTCGCTTCCGGCAGCCTGTTTAATGACAGGCACGCCTGTACGCTCCCCCCACACTTCAAGCTGTTCAATCGCCCCGGCTCTGAAGGTGTCTCCGGCAGCGAGCACAACGGATTTGCCTTCATTTTTCAGCTTATGGGCAAGTTTTCCGATCGTTGTCGTTTTTCCGACGCCGTTTACCCCGACAAGCAGAATAACGTTCAGGCGCCCGTCCTGAATATTTAATTCAGAAATCTGTTCGTCGCCGCTATTATAAATGTCGACAAGCTTTTCAGAAATGACGGACTGCACTTCCTGAGGATCCTGGATGTTTTTCAGCTTCACCTCGTTTTTGAGCTCATCAATCAGCTCCATAACGGTTGTAAAACCGACGTCAGCACCAATCAGCACTTCCTCAAGCTCCTCGAAGAAATCCTCGTCGACTTTCCGGTAGCGGGAGACGAGTTCGTTCACTTTATTTGAGAAGGAATTTCTTGTTTTTTCAAGACCATCTTTAAATTTTTCAGAGACGGAGTCTGTCTGTTTCGTGATTTTCTCTTTTAATTTTTTAAAAAAGCTCATCTTTCAACCTCTTTCCTCGTTACTGAACGAATTCTTTTGTTTCTTCCAGTTTGACCGAAACCATTCGGGAAACGCCGGATTCCTGCATCGTAACACCGTAGAGGACATCCGCTTCTTCCATGGTGCCTTTTCTGTGGGTGATGACGATAAACTGGCTGTCCCCGCTGTATTTTTTTAAATATTGCGCAAACCTGAATACATTGGCTTCATCTAGCGCAGCTTCCACTTCATCAAGGACGCAGAACGGCACGGGCCTTACTTTCAGAATGGAGAATAAAAGGGCAATGGCAGTCAGCGCCCGTTCTCCCCCTGACAAAAGATTTAAGTTTTGCAGTTTTTTGCCCGGAGGCTGCGCGATAA
Source organism: Bacillus sp. GZB (assembly GCF_001975995.1). Classification (NCBI taxonomy): domain Bacteria; kingdom Bacillati; phylum Bacillota; class Bacilli; order Caryophanales; family Bacillaceae; genus Bacillus; species Bacillus sp. GZB. The sequence goes on along the minus strand of NZ_MTQG01000010.1, from coordinate 823,582 downwards.
TGTCCACCCCGGAATTAAGAAGATCATTCGGGTCAGTCAGCTTCAGTTCAGCCCGTCCTCCTCCGAATAAAGAACGGAACACGTCGTTGAATTGAGAACGGATCTGGACAAACGTTTCATGGAATCGCTTCGTCATTTCAGAATCCATTTCTTCAATGACTTGAAACAGTGTGTTTTTCGCTTCCGTCAGGTCATTTTTCTGCTCTGTTAAAAACTGATACCGTTCGTTTACTCTTTCAAATTCATCGATGCTGCCGAGATTGACCGTTCCGAGCTCTTCAATTGAAAGCTTGATCAGTTTGACCCGTTTTCTCGCCTCTTCAGGCTCGAGTTCGAGCTGATATTGTTCTTTTGCCCCTTCAAAGGATAGGCTGTACTCCTCGCGTAAATACTGCAAGAGATTATCAAGCTCGACTTCCATCCGGCCGAGTTTTACCTCTTCATCTTTCAGAATGTCCGTTTTTTGCTTGTACAGACGCTTCATCTCTTTCAGCTCAAGCTCGTTCGTATCAAGCGCCCTCTGAAGCTTCACCCGCTGGTCGCGCCGGTTGGCGATCAATTCGATCGTTCTCGTTTTATCGTGAAGCTTGTGATGGGCTGCTTCTTCAAGCTGCTCCTCACCGCTTGTGCTGGACGTCATCTCTGAGGTCAGGAGGCTTAAATCTTCCCGTGTTTCTTTCAGAGCGAGCTGCGTTTCTTCAAGCTCTTTTTTCAGTCTTTTGAGGTTGTCTTCCTCACTCGAGCACGCCTGTTCTTTTTTCGCAGCGGCCACTTTACATTCCGTCAATTCATGAGAGAGCGTTTCTTTTGTTGAGGATAGGGTCTGCTTTTGTTTTGTCAGCTTTTCCATCTCTTCCTCAAGCTCTTTCAGCTGGCCGGATGCCTCACTCAGCTGTTCTTCCAGAGCTGATTTACGCGTCTCTTTTTCCCGGCTGCTTTCCGTCAGCGATGCTTTCTCCTGATCGTAAAGCTCCAGATGGGTATTGATGTTCTTTTCAGCGACTTCGAGTTCATACAGCCTGCCTTTTACATCCTGCTGCTTTGTTCTGAAAGCTTCACCGTCTTCACGGAGACCGCTCAGCGTATGTTCAAGCTCTTGAATGGCCTGCTTCAGCGTTTTGACCTCTTTTTCGAGCAGAGCTGTTTTTTCTTCCATTTCGGCAAGCCGCGCAGTCACCGTCTCAAGCTCACGGCTTCTGCCGAGCAGAGAATTGTTTTTCTTTTTGACCGCGCCGCCTGTCATTGATCCGCCTGGATTGACGACATCACCCTCAAGCGTCACGATGCGGTAGCGGTGCCCGAGAAGCTTGGCCAGTTCATTTGCGCCTTTTAAATCTTCAGTGATCAGCACGGTGCCGAGAAGGTTTTGAATGACATTCCGATACGCGGCATCATATGTGACAAGCCCGCTCGCTGTGCCGAGGAAAGACGGATGCTTTGAAGCCGTCTGTTCATCACGGGTTTGGAGCTGGCGCGGTTTCATAACCGTAAGCGGCAGGAACGTCGCGCGGCCGAATGAATTCTGTTTTAAATATTGAATCGCCTTCCGCGCCGCCTGCTCGTCGTCTGTGACAACGTGCTGCGCCGCTGCGCCGAGTGCAATCTCGATCGCCGTTTCATATTTTTGTTCGGTGGCAATCAGTTCGAGAACGGCGCCGCGGATGCCGCCGAGCTGCTCTTTCTGCTTCAGCACTTCTTTTACGCCTTGGTAAAATCCTGAAAAATCGCCTTGCATCGTTTCAAGCATATCTTTTTTGGATCTGGCCTGCTGGACGAATTGATACGCCTGATACAGCGCAGATTCTTTCTTTTCATATTGGCGTTTTTTCTGTTCATATGCTGTCTGGACTTCGCGAAAGCGGACGACCTGATTGTGAATATCCTCTTCAACGGCGGCCAATTCTTCTTCGCACGCCGCTTTGCGGACTGCAATATCGTTACGTTCTTCAAGGTATTTTTCATTGTTTGCGGTCAGTCTCGCCTGCTGGACCGCAGATTGGGACATCTGGTCATCTAAAAGCTGCAGCTCGTTGCGAATCGACGCCTGGCTGTTTAACAATTCAAAGTAATCGCTTTTTAATTGTTCAATTTTGTCTTCTACATTTTCATTATGCAGACTGAGAGCCTGCTGCTTTTCTTTCACCTGGGCGTTTAACTGCTTCACTTCCGCACGCAGCTTATCATAGACGGCAGACTGTTTTTCAATGTCCGCTTTCAGTTCGGCTTCTTTGTTCGTGTAATGTGTAACGGATTCCTCAAGCTGTTCCCGGTTTTGCGCGGCGTTTTTTTTGCGCTCTTTCAGCACTTCTTTCCGGCCTTCCAGCTTTTCCAGCTCTTCACTTGTCACGAGCAGAACCTGCTGCAGTTCGTTGACGGATTCATCAAGCGCGTGGATTTTATCTCTCGTCTCTTCTATCATCGCTTCTTTTGCGGACAGAGCCGATGATTCCGCCAATTCTTCTTCTTTAGCAGCCTGCACCTTATCTTTTAAACCCGACCATCTGCCATGCAGTTGTTCGATGTCAAAGACGGTAAGGGCGATTTCGACATGCTCAAGCTCTTTCTTTTTTTCTAAGTAGTCTTTGGCGATTGATGCCTGGATTTTCAGCGGTTCGACCTGATCTTCAAGCTCGTGGAGAATATCTTCCACCCTGTTTAAGTTATCCTGCGTCTCAAACAGTTTGTTTTCCGCTTTTTTCTTTCTTGTTTTATATTTCAGCACGCCGGCCGCTTCTTCAAAAATACTGCGGCGGTCTTCCGCTTTGCTGCTGAGAATCTCTTCGACTTTCCCCTGGCTGATAATAGAGAATGCTTCTTTTCCGAGCCCGGAGTCCATAAATAAGTCAATGATGTCTTTCAGGCGGCACTGCTGATTGTTGATGAGAAATTCACTTTCTCCGGAACGGTACACCCGTCTCGTCACGCTGACTTCGTGGTAATCGATCGGGAGAAAATGATCTTCATTATCAAGCGTTAATGTAACTTCGGCAAGGTTCAGCCGCTTGCGCGAATCACTTCCCGCAAAAATGATATCTTCCATTTTTCCGCCCCGAAGCGAGCGGGCTGATTGTTCGCCGAGCACCCAGCGGATGGCTTCGGTAATGTTGCTCTTTCCGCTGCCGTTCGGACCGACAACGGCCGTGACGCCTTTTACAAAGTCAACGGATATCCGTTCTGCAAATGATTTAAATCCTATAACGTCTAAACGTTTGAGGAACATCCCAGATCCTCCTTATCGTATAAGTATCTCAATATTATCATAATCACCCGCTTATATCAGGCGCAGACATACTGAAATCCCCCTAGGGAAACAGGGGGATTTTATTGTTTCGTATGTTGTTTTTGCATTTTTGCAAGAGCTTCCTGTGCCGCATGCTGCTCGGCTTCTTTTTTGGAACGTCCGTTCCCGATACCGAGCGCCTCACCTTTAATAGAGACAAGCGCCTCGAATTCCCGGTTGTGGGCAGGCCCTTTTTCATTGAGAATTTTGTACTCAAGCGATCCTTTTCCGTCCCGCTGTACAAATTCTTGAAGCTGGCTTTTGAAATCCATCACATGAGAAAAAGCACCATCGTTTATTTTAGGGAACACGTACACTTTCAGGAATTGCTGAACCGGGTCAAGGCCCTGATCCAGATACAATGCGCCGATAAACGCTTCAAACACATCCGCTAAAAGCGCAGGACGCTTTCTGCCGCCCGTCATTTCTTCTCCTTTTCCCAAGAGAACAAGATCGCCGAATGACAATTCATGGGCAAGTGAGACGAGTGACGGCTCGCATACGATAGCGGCTCTCAGCTTCGTCAAATCTCCTTCACTCATGGCCGGATATTTGGCAAATAAGAATTGGGAGATCGTCAGTTCCAAAACAGCGTCACCTAAAAATTCAAGCCTTTCATTGTCTTCATACGGCTTTTTCCGATGCTCATTCACATAAGATGAATGTGTAAATGCTTGATACAAAAGTTTCTCGTTTTGAAAATGAACCGAAATCCGTTCTTGGAACTCTTTAAATTGCTCTATTTTTTTATAGAACTTTTTTTTATCTTTAAAATGTGAGTGTTTTGACATAGTAACCTCCATAGGCACATCAGGTTCACCGCGCTCCCCGCCGTAAACGGAATCGGCAACGCGTACAGCGTCAGACGCCGGTAACCGAACGATTAAAGGGCTAAAGCCCCGCTGTCAGGCGGGACTTTTAGCATCAGCTTATTGCTGGTTTTGTATGTAGTTCACAGCGTCGCCGACTGTTGCAATCTTTTCAGCATCTTCGTCAGAAATCTCCATATCAAACTCGTCTTCAAGTTCCATAACAAGCTCAACTACATCTAGGGAATCAGCACCTAAGTCTTCCTTGAAAGAAGCTTCAAGTTTGACGTCAGCTTCATCAACGCCAAGGCGGTCTACGATGATTTTCGTTACACGCTCTAATGTATCTGCCATAGCAATTCACCTCCCCTCAAGTATTATAGAGGATTCGTTTTTAAAAAACTAGAGAAACTAGGATGAAATTTTAAAAACAAATCTTTACATCACCATTCCGCCGTCAATATGAAGGGTTTGGCCCGTCATATAACGCGATCCTTCAGACGCAAGGAACGTAACAACGCTGCTGATATCGGAAGGATCACCGAAACGCGCGAGCGGAATCTGCTTCAGCATTTCATCTTGGACTTCTTTAGAAAGCTTGTCCGTCATATCTGTAGAAATAAAGCCCGGAGCAATGGCATTAACCGTAATATTGCGGCTCGCAAGCTCTTTGGCTGATGACTTCGTTAAGCCGATTACACCGGCTTTTGCCGCCACATAGTTCGCCTGGCCGGGGTTTCCGCTGACGCCGACAATTGATGATACGTTGATAATCCGGCCGGAGCGCTGTTTCATCATCTGTCTTGTCACGGCTTTCGTGCAGTTGAATACACCTTTCAGGTTAATGTTAATGACATCATCCCATTCATTTTCTTTCATTCTCATCAGAAGATTGTCTTTTGTGATCCCCGCATTGTTCACGAGAATGTCGATTGAAGAAAATGCAGCGACAGCCTCTTTTATCATGTTTTGTACTTCTTCGGAATTTGATACATCGGCTTTTACCGCGATCGCGTTTCGGCCCAAAGATTTGATTTCATCTACGACTTCGTTCGCTTTCGCTTCATTCCCGGAGTAGTTGACTACTACGTTACAGCCGTTTTTCGCAAGATCAAGCGCGATCGCCCGCCCGATTCCGCGGGACGCTCCCGTTACCACTGCTGTTTTTTCATTAAGCATCCTGATTCTCCTCCTTCAGCGTTTGAATCGCCAGTTCGATGGTTTCATGGTCAGAAACCGAGATTGTTTTAAGGCGGCGGTTCACTTTTTTCACAAGGCCTGAAAGCACTTTTCCGGGCCCGATTTCAACAAACGTCGTGACGCCTTCGTCAATCAGTTTGTTAATGGTTTCTTCAAAGCGTACAGGTGAGTACAGCTGTTCGATCAGTTTTTTCTTGATATCGTCTTTTTCTGTCATAACGTCAGCCGAAACGTTTGAAATCACGGGAACAGCCGCATTTTTTAACTCACAGGCGCTGAGCACCTCCTCGAGTTTTTGCGCTGCCGGCTTCATTAATTCAGAATGGAACGGTCCGCTTACTTCTAATGGGATTGCCCGTTTGGCTCCGTTGTTTTTTGCTTCTTCTGAAGCCAACTCCACGCCTTTTGCCGTTCCGGAAATTACGATCTGGCCGGGGCAGTTCAGGTTTGCAAGCTGTACGAGATGACCGTTTTCCGTCACTTGATCCGTCACCTTTTTCAAGGACTCCGCATCCATTCCGAGAATAGCTGCCATGGCGCCTTCTCCGGCCGGCACGGCTTCATTCATGAATTCTCCCCGTTTTCTTACTGTGTAAACGGCATCTTTAAATGTCATCGCTCCCGCCGCAACAAGCGCCGAATATTCTCCGAGGCTGTGGCCGGCGGTGAAATCAGGGGTGATGCCGGATTCTTTAAACTTTTCCAATACGGCGATGCTCGTTGTCAACAGCGCGGGCTGCGCATTGTATGTAAGGGTCAATTCTTCGGCGTCACCTTCAAAAATGAGTGAGCTCAGCTTTGTTTCAAGCGTTTCATCCGCTTCATCAAAAATACGTTTTGACGCTTCTTCGCGTTCGTACAGGTCTTTTCCCATACCGATATATTGTGATCCCTGTCCGGGAAATAAAAATGCAATCTTACTCATGATGCGGTAACCTCCAGACTACTCATCTGTTTTTTCTTCTTTTACTTCTTCTTCTATAAATGCGGCCACGTTTTGGCTGACCATTTCTCTCGCCTGGCGCAGCGCATGGTAAACAGCGCGTGCGTCAGAAGAGCCGTGCGCTTTAACGACGGGCGCTTTCAAACCGAAAAGACTCGCCCCGCCGTACTCAGAATAGTCCATTTTCAATTTCATTTCCATCAGCTTCGGCTTCAGCACTCCCGCTGCGAGCTTAGAAACAAAACTTGAAGTCAGTGTATCTTTCAGCATTTTGAAAATCGATAACGCTGAACCTTCCAATGTTTTCAACGTGACGTTGCCCGTAAAGCCGTCTGTGACGATGACGTCAGCAGCGCCTTCGAGCAAGTCTCTCGCCTCTACGTTTCCGACAAAATTCACGTTTGTTTCTTTTAATAATTCAAACGTCTTTTTTGTCAGGTCGTTTCCCTTCTTTTCTTCCGTGCCGACATTTAACAAGCCGACGCGGGGCGAGCTGATTCCGAGAACCTGCCGGGCATATACAGATCCCATAATTCCGTACTGGACGAGATGCTCCGGTTTGGCATCGACATTGGCTCCCACGTCCAAAAGAAGGAAACCGTCGCCTGAAACGGTCGGAAGCGTCGGCGCAAGCGCAGGCCGGTCGATTCCTTTAATTCTGCCGACGATAAACAGTCCCGCTGTCATGAGTGCGCCCGTATTCCCCGCTGAGATGCAGGCGTCCGCTCTGTTTTCAGCCACTTCCTGCGCCATCAGCACCATAGAAGAGTTTTTCTTTCTGCGTACGGCGCGGACCGGTTCATCCGTCGGTTCAATCACTTCATCGGCGTGCAACACAGTGATGCGGTCTGATGTTGTTGGCAAGTGTGATTCTATCGTTGTCTTGTCACCGACCAGCGTAATATGAAGATCGTCAAATGCCTCAATACTCTTCATTACTCCGTCAATAACAGCTTTGGGTGCGTTGTCGCCTCCCATTGCATCTACAGCTATTCTCATGCATGCTCCACCTTTATGATTGTTTTGAACGGTACATGTCAAAGCTGCCGGAGAACACGACTTCTTCTCCCACATAGCTGTTGACTTCAACTACCGTTCTGCCTTTTTCTTTTTCTACTGCCGTCACTTTGGCTTTCGCAACGACGCGCTCGCCTTCTTTCACCTGTCTTGTAAAGCGGATATTTGCGCTTGCGGTCAGCGCCAGCTCATCATCAATGACGGCTACGGCGAGTGAGTTCGCCTGCGCAAACAAATGATGCCCCCGCGCAATTTGATTGCGGCTGAAGACATGTTCGCGTCTTACTTCTAATATGGAAATGGCCTGGCCGTCAAGCTCCAGATCAATAATTTCACCGATCACTTCGTCTAAAGACAGTGATTTCACTTCATCATCAAGCGTTTGTTCTGCCACGTTTTTAATTCTTTCCCTCAGCTCCGGTATTGAGAGCTCTAAGCGGTCTAAACGGATCGTCTGAATGCTGACGCCGAATTTCCCCGCTAATTCTTCATCTGTGATGAAGGGTGTCGATTTGATCGTCTGCTGCAATAATTTTTGGCGTTCTTTTTTGCTTCTTCTCATCTGTAAACACCATCCGGACAATTAAGACTAGGTACTAATAGTAGTATATAATCTCATAGATTGGAATGCAATGATTGTTTTTTGAAAGCCGCCGAATTTTACAGAATCAGCTTAATTTCTCCCCTTCCAAGACGCCGCTTGAAAGTAATTGACCGCGCAGCATGCGGTATTCGTCATCTTTCCAAAAAGCCTCTGAAGACACCAGATTGGCCGCATCCTGGCGGGCCGTCTCCAAAGCTCTGTAGTCATGAACCATATCCGCCACCTTGAACTCGGGCATACCGCTCTGTTTTTTTCCGAAGAAATCCCCGGGGCCGCGCAGTTCAAGGTCCTTTTCAGACAGCTCGAAGCCGTCGTTTGTCTCCGACATGATTCTCATCCGTTCCTTCCCGGTTTCGGATTTCGGATCTGCCATCAAGATGCAGAAAGATTGGTGGTCTCCCCGCCCGACCCGGCCGCGGAGCTGGTGGAGCTGAGATAATCCGAAACGGTCGGCGTCATAGATGACCATAATCGTCGCATTCGGCACGTTCACCCCGACTTCTACGACGGTTGTTGACACAAGTACCTGACATTGATTGGCGCTGAATTCTCTCATCACCTGATCTTTTTCATCAGAATGGAGCTTCCCGTGCATCAGGCCGACATTCCATTTCCCGCGGTAAACGTCAGAAAGCATGTTATATACGTCAATCGCATTCTGTACATCCAGTTTATCCGACTCTTCAATGAGCGGGCAGATAATATAGGCTTGCCTTCCCTGTTTCAGCTCTTTTTCTATAAAAGCCAAAATCCGCTCCAGCATGTCGTGTTTCACCCAATACGTTTCGATTTGTTTTCGCCCCGCGGGCATTTCATCTATCACGGAAACATCCATTTCTCCGAAGACGGTAATGGCCAACGTTCTCGGAATCGGGGTGGCTGTCATAAACAGCACATCCGGATCCTGGCCTTTATTCTTGAGTTTTTTGCGCTGTTCGACCCCGAACCGGTGCTGCTCGTCCGTAATGACAAGGCTCAGCGCTTTAAATTCCACTTCGTCCTGGATTAAAGCATGGGTCCCTACTAAAATATCAATCTCTCCGAGAGCAAGCCGCTCCAAAAGCTCCCTGCGCCGCTTTCCTTTTACAGAACTCGTCAAAAGCGCGATATTCACATCTTCATTTGCAAACAACGATACGAGAGAATCTGCATGCTGTTCGGCCAGAATTTCAGTCGGCACCATTAATGCCCCCTGATACCCCGACAAAATCGCAGCGTACAAAGCGATGGCGGCGACGGCCGTTTTCCCTGAACCGACATCACCTTGCAGCAGACGGTTCATTCGGTAAGGGGATGTCATCTCAGCGGTAATTTCCCGAAGCACGCGCGTCTGTGCGGTTGTGAGCGAAAACGGCAGGCTGTCTGTGAAAGCGGCGAGCTTTTCAGCAGGAAACACATGGCTGATGCCTTTTGACTGTTCCCTTTCCGCTTTACGGAACGCCTGCATTTTCAGCTGAAATAATAAGAATTCCTCGTAAACAAACCGGCGTCTTGCCTGCTGTAACGATTCCCTCGTTTCAGGCTGATGCATCGTCTGCAGGGCATGTTTGTAATCAGGCAGCTTGTAGCGGATTCTCAATTTTTCAGGAAGCGGATCGGCCGCACTGTCCAAATGATGCTCCAGCGCTTCCTTAATAAACCGTCTCATCATTTTTACGGTGACGTTTTCTTTAACTGAATAAACAGGCTCAATGCTTTTATCTTCTTGATGAGGACCGTTTTTTAATTCCTGCACGGAAACGGTCTGTCTGTGTTTATCCCATTTCCCGGATATCGTGACGACAGAACCTAACGTCAGTTTCTTTTTTAAGTAGGGACGGTTAAAGCAGACCGCGGTAATTAAATAATTGCCGACAAGCACCCTGAATGTCAGCCTGTTTCGTTTTTTGCCGTAATAGGTAAGAGAAGGTTCTGAATGAACCTTCCCTTCTACCGTCACTCTTTCTTCATGTTTTACTTCTTCTAAGTCCCTCAGCTCATAGTCGTCATAACGGTAAGGGAAATAATTCAGAAGATCAGAAATGTCATAGATACCAAGTTCGCGCAATGTTTTTTCTGTTTCCGGCCCAATGCCCTTAATTTCCGCTATACTAGTTTGCTGATGGTGTGTCACTTGATTTCAGCGCTCCTCCGAAAATTTTTTTCTCCAACTCTCTTCCCGTCGGTGTCGCGGCTAAACCGCCTTGTCCCGTTTCACGCAGTGCTGTCGGCATTGTCTGGCCGATTTTGTACATCGCGTCAATCACCTCATCGCAAGGAATGCGGCTTGTAATCCCGGCCAGCGCCATATCCGCCGCGATCATTGCGTTGGATGCTCCCATTGCATTTCGTTTGACACACGGCACTTCTACCAATCCGGCGACCGGGTCACATACGAGACCGAGCATATTTTTCAGTGTAATCGCCATTGCTTCCGCTGATTGCTGAGGCGTTCCGCCCGCCATTTCCACAATCGCAGCCGCTGCCATGCCTGATGCTGACCCGACTTCCGCCTGACAGCCTCCTGCCGCTCCTGAAATACTCGCATTATTTGCTACGACAAAACCGAACGCGCCGGCTGTAAACAGAAAACGGATCATTTGTTCTGTCGTAGGGTTCAGCTTATGCTTTACGGCGAATAACGTTCCCGGCACAACCCCGGCAGAACCGGCGGTCGGTGTAGCGCAGATCGTTCCCATGGCCGCATTGACTTCATTTGTCGCGACAGCTTTAGAAACGGCGTCTAAAATCAGATTGCCCGACAGGCTTCTTCCCGATTGGATGTATGCCTGAAGTTTCACGGCATCTCCGCCTGTTAAACCGGTCTGACTCGTGACGCCCTTCAGCCCCTTTTCAACAGCTGCTTCCATGACGGAGAGATTGCGCTCCATTCCTTGAAAGATTTCTTCCCGCGTTTTTTGCGTTACTTCCATCTCTTGGGTGATCATCACTTCCGAAATCGGAATTTGTTTTTCTTGAGTGATTTCTATTAATTCTTTTACATTACGAAACATGTCATTTTCCTCCTGACTTTTTAGTCAGCTATCTTAGTAACCTGTATAATATTAGGAAGTGTTGAAAGCTCGTCAAGCACTTCTTCTTCAATATTCTGATCGACCTCAATCGTCATCAGCGCAAGCTGGCCGACGTCCTTACGCGCCACTTCCATATGTCCGACGTTGATGGAGAATTTCGCAAGCACATTCGCAACGCCTGCAATCGTGCCGAATTTATCATTGTGAACGACTAAAATAGCCGGATGGTTTCCGGAAAGACGCAGCTCAAAGCCGTTGAGCTCCGTGATTTCTATTTTTCCGCCGCCGATGGAAATACCGGTAAGGGCAAGCTCTCCCTCATCATCAGAAATGACGATACGCGCTGTATTCGGATGAACGGGCACGGCATCCTCTGTACGGAACTCTACATATATGCCCTTCTCTTCCGCAATTTGAATCGCTGTTTTAATCCGTTCATCAAATGTATCAAAATCAAGCAGGCCGCCGATAATCGCGACATCAGTGCCGTGACCCTTATACGTCTCCGCAAATGATCCGTAAAAAGACACAATGATCCGGCGGGGCTCCCGCCTGAATAGGCTTCTGGCCACTCTGCCGATCCGGGCGGCGCCTGCGGTATGTGAACTGGACGGACCGATCATTACCGGGCCGATAATATCAAAAACGCTTCTATACTTCATGCTGGTTTGTTCCTCCTTAACATCACTCTATTCAGCGCTTTTCTTTAGACTAATTGAACATTTCTCAATTGGCAAGCAGGCACACTGCCGCACTGCCGCAGGTAAATAAAGGCATAAGAATAGAAGGGCCTGATAAGCCCTTCTATTCTGCCGCAAATATATATGGATACAGAGGCTGTCTGCCGTTATGGATTTCAACCTCGATATCTTCACAGACGCTTGCAATATACTCAGCAAGTTTCTCAGCTTCTTCTTCCGGCGCGTCCTCTCCGTACAGGATGGTGACGATTTCATCTTCTTCCCCGATCATTTCATCCAGCAGCAATTTCGCCGCACTCATCCGATCTTCGGCGCTGCCGATAATTGAACTGTTTAAAATGCCGATAAAATCACCTTTTTTAATATCTTTGCCGTCAATATGGGTGTCTCTGACTGAATATGTCACCTGTCCGCTTTTCACATTCCGGATGGCCTCAAGCATATTGGCTTCATTTACATCAGCCGGCTGGTCAGGGTTAAACGCAAGCAGGGCGGTCATGCCTTGAGGGACCGTTTTTGCCGGAATGACAATGACATTTTCTTCAGCCACGCTCGCCGCCTGATTGGCAGCCATCACAATATTGGAATTGTTCGGAAGAATGAAAACCGTCTCCGCATTGACAGACTGAACGGCTTCAACAATATCTTCCGTGCTCGGATTCATTGTCTGGCCGCCTTCGATTACGTGTGAAGCGCCGATGCTCGTAAACAATTCAGAAATGCCCTCTCCCATTGCCACAGTCACGATGCCAAAAGGCTTGCGGGCTTCTTTCATAACGCCGGCCGGCTTTTTTTCATCATGTTCTTGGCTGATGATTGAAGTATGCTGTTCCCTCATGTTTTCAATTTTAATTTTAATCAAATCGCCGTAACGCTGTGCGAGATTGAGTACGTTCCCTGGTTCTTCGGCATGAATATGGACCTTCGCCAGCGTATCATCAGCCACGACCAGCAATGAATCGCCGAAACGGCTCAGTTCGTTTCTGAACGTCTCTTCCTTGAACGTCCGTTTATCTTGATCCAGCCTTACCATCACTTCCGTACAAAATCCGAATTCAATATCTTCTGTACTCAGCATGCTCTGCGCGCTTTTATGATGCTCGGCATTCACCATATCATCGAGTGCCGGAAGAACCGCTTTTTTCGGTACGGCCTCTCCTTTTAAAGCAGACAAAAAGCCTTCATATACACAAAGCAGACCTTTTCCGCCGCTGTCAACGACACCAACGTCCTTTAAAACAGGAAGCAGATCCGGCGTGCGGTTCAGCGACGCTTCCGCTTCTTCAATAACGGCCTCCATGAGAGCAATGATATCGGTTTCTTCTTTGGCCGAGGCGACCGCTTTTTTAGCCGCATCCTTGGCCACGGTTAAAATCGTTCCTTCAACCGGTTTCATGACCGCCTTATATGCCATATCCACTCCCGCTTGGAGTGCTGCGGCAAATTCTTGGGCGTCTATTTGGTTTTTGTTTTCAATGCTCTTTGTGAAACCTCTGAACAATTGGGACAAGATCACCCCTGAGTTTCCTCTCGCCCCCATAAGCAGGCCTTTTGACAGGGCGATGCCGACTTTGCCGATGTCGGGTGAGTCAATGTGCTCTACCTCTCTTGCACCGGATGACATCGATAAATTCATATTTGTTCCGGTATCGCCGTCAGGCACGGGAAACACGTTCAGCGCATCCACCGCGGATGCGTTTTGAGACAATGTCTCAGCCCCCGCCAGAATCATTGCCGCAAAAGCTCTCCCATCTAAGTTTCGTCTAGACAATACTCATCCTCCTCACTACGGGTTCGTTACTCGTACGCCTTGGACATAAATATTTACAGAATCAACTGCAAGTCCGATTGTTTGATTTACTGTGTATTTTACCTTCGTCTGAACATTGTGGGCTACTTCGGATATTTTAGTGCCGTAGCTGACAATAATGTACATGTCGATATGTATTTGTTCGGCTTCCTGACGGACATGTACGCCTTTTGCGAAGTTCTCTCTCCGGAGGATTTCAGACAAACCGTCTTTAATCTGGTTTTTTGAGGCCATCCCCACTATTCCGTAACAGTCAATGGCAGCGCCTCCGGCAACCATTGCGATGACTTCGTTGGATATATCAATCTGTCCGTATTTTGTCTTCATTTCAATGGACACACAGGTTCCTCCTTCAGGTGCATAGAGTTATCATTATTCTACTATATGTATCCCATTATGAAAAGAAAAGATACAGACAGCGGCCTTCAGCGCGGAAATGTGATTGGTTTTACATGTCAAGTGATTTTTCTTGAAAGTAAGGGAAACAATAGTTGCAAACGGTTTTTAGCTGTGGTAAATTATTTAAAGTATTGTATAACGAAAGCATCTGAGAAACTATGTTTGAAAAGATGTTTCGCGCAGTTAGGAGGGAAACAAATGGCACGTAAATGTTTTATTACAGGTAAAAAAACAAAAGCCGGAAACAACCGTTCTCACGCAATGAACGCTTCTAAGCGTACTTGGGGCGCCAACCTTCAAAAGGTCCGCATCCTCGTTGACGGCAAACCTAAAAAAGTGTATGTATCTGCCCGGGCTTTAAAATCCGGTAAAGTTGAGCGTGTATAAGCAAAAATGAACGCCTGCCCTTTTATGCGGCAGGCGTTTTTTATGCGTTCAAAGAGGGCAATTTCAGCTTCTTGGGCTTACTCTTTTCTAAATGAGCCCAGCATCGCCCGGACAATTCCTCCTAAAAACTTCGGCAATTTAATGGTATAAAATTTCATTTTGTCCCCTCCTATAAGTCCCGTATCCGCTGCGTTCATCACTTTAGGATTCATGGTTTTTTCCGCATATGGCAGAAGCCGCTTTTCTAATCCGCGCTCCTTACCATTATTAATATGCCTTTTGCAAACGAAAAAGTACCTCGTGAATGAATGAGTTCGTTACTAATACATAGTGTGGAACCCAGAGGAATATGACAATTATCAAGGGGATATTTAAAACCGTCGAGCGTCAGGCCGTCTGCCGCTTCCGTAAACGGAATGAAAGAAATATAGCGTCTGCTTGCTTTTTCTTCAATTGTATAACGGCCGGGCCCGAACATCTGAATGTCATTCTGCCGGTCGATCAGCTCGACATCGGTATTCTTATGTAAGGCTTTATACAGCAGCTGGATGTTCCCTAAAAAGTGATCGGCTCTTCCGCCCGTCACACCGAATATCCGAATGGTTTCCGGTTCTAGTTGTAAAGCCCAGTCAAGGGCGAGTTCAAGATCGGTATAATCTTTTTCCGCCTGATATACATGGAGGGCCGGCGCCGCTTTTTGAATCTGCATGAGCTCCTCTTCCGTAATGCTGTCAAAATCACCGAAAGCTTCCTGCGGAATGATTCCGGCCTCCAAAAGAGCAACCGTCCCTTTATCGACTCCGACCCATGTCGTATCTCCGTCTGTGTATTCGGATAGATCGGGAATAAGCTCCCGCGGGCCGCCCGCAACAATATTGATTGTCTTCATATGTTTTCCTCTCTCTTAGACGCGAAAAGAGCCGGCGGCTTTCACCGGGCTCTTTTTCAGCATGTTTATTACGCGTTTCGGATGTCAGCGATGGCTTTTTTCCGATCCGGCTGATTATATACGGCAGACCCGGCAACAAGCAGATTGGCGCCCGCTTCAGCGCATAAAGGGGCTGTTTCTTTATTAACGCCTCCGTCCACCTCGATTAAAAGCTCAGACAGGCCTTTCTCCTCAGCCAGCTGTTTGACCTGACGGATTTTCGGCAGAACCGAATGAATGAAGCGCTGTCCGCCAAAACCGGGGTTAACCGTCATTAACAGCACAAGGTCAAGCTCCTCGATCACATGTTCAATCATGTGGACGGGCGTATGCGGATTGAGCACAACTCCCGCTTTTACCCCCTGCTCTTTTATCAATTGAATGGTCCGGTGAAGATGCGGACACGCTTCAGCATGAACGGAAAGGATGTCCGCACCGGCTTTTGCGAATGCCGGGATGTAGCGGTCCGGGTTTTCAATCATAAGATGGACATCCAGCGGCAGATCAGTCACCGGACGGACGGCTTCAACGATAAGCGGCCCGATTGTAATGTTAGGGACGAAATGGCCATCCATGACATCAATATGGATATAGTCCGCCCCTCCTTTTTCCACGTCTTTAATTTCCTCGCCCAGTGAAGCAAAATCGGCGGAAAGAATTGATGGCGCAACCTTAATCATATTAATACCTCGGCTTTCTCTCTTTTATTTCCTGCATAAATTCTTTGTAATGCTCATAGCGGTACGGCTGAATCTCTCCTTCTTCCACCGCTTGCTTTACCGCGCATTTCGGCTCCTTAAGATGCAGACAGCCTCTGAATTTGCAAGAGGCGCTTATTTCTCTGATCTCAGGGAACGTGCTGCCCAGCTCTTCTTCCTCAATGCCGGTAAATTCAAGCGAACTGAATCCCGGAGTATCCGCCACCAGACCGCCTGATGTATGAATGAGCTCCACATGGCGCGTCGTATGTTTTCCGCGTCCCAAATGCGCGGAAATCTCGTTTGTTTTCAGCTCAAGCTCCGGGCTGATCGCATTTAAAAGCGAAGATTTTCCGACTCCGGACTGACCGGCAAACACCGTTGTTTTGTTCTCAAAGTGTTTCACAATGCCTGTTAAGCCGCTGTTTTCTTTTGATGACGTCACATATACGTCATAACCGATTGCCTGATAGTCTTTCACGTAAGAAAGTATCGCCTCTTTCGATTCCCCGTCTGCAGCTAAGTCCATTTTGGTTATGCAGATGATCGGGTGAATGCCGTTGGCTTCCACAAGGACGAGAAAACGGTCCAATAAAGACGTGCTGAACGCCGGCTGAACGGCAGAAAAGACGAGAACGGCCTGATCGACATTTGAAATCGGCGGCCTGATCAGCTCGTTTGTTCGTTCTTTGATTTCCAGCAGGTAGCCTTCTTTATCATTTTCAGCCTGATAAACGGCATAATCGCCGACCAGGGGCGTTATTTTATTTTTTCTGAAAATGCCCCGGCCCCTGCATTGAATGATCTTGTCCTGTGATTCATCCAAGACATAATAGAATCCGCTTAACGCTTTTATAATTTTGCCCTCAGGCATAGGGTCCCTCCTTGTCAGTCATTATCTTTCGGGTATTCAATCGTTTTGTAGCTGACGACTTTATGATCGACCATCACTTGATAATACCCCTTCTGTCCCTGATCAATCTTCAGTTCAATTGTTTTTTCAGTCGGCTCTTTTATTTTAAATGAATCATACGTATCAGAGATGCTGTGGTCCTTATCATCGATGGCGATTTGCACTTCAAGCTCGTCCCCTTCATGTTCGGGTTCGTAAGGAATGCTGATTTTTTCTTTTACCGTTTTCGCCGGTTTTTCTTCAGGTCCGAGCGAGAACGTCACTTCAACATTACTTCCCGGCTTAACCGCAGTACCGGCTGACGGCTCTTGTTTCATGACTTGTCCTTCCGGCACGTCATCTGAATGGGCTTGTTTTTCAACAAGCTGCAGGCCGTTATCTTCAAGATACCCTGAAGCCGCTTCTTTGCTGTAAGTCTTTAAGTCCCTCAGCGTAACGTCCGCCGGACCGAGGCTGACCGTTAGATTGACTTCATCGTCGCTTGCGACCATGTCGGTGCCGGCTGACGGGTTCTGATCAATTACGGTGCCGGCCTCGCTGTCATCGTTCTCTTCTTTGACATTGACATGTTTGAAGCCTTTTTCCTTCAGCGCTTTTTTTGCGTCGCCGATCTGCCGCCCTTTCACGTCGATCAGCTGGGTTTTCGGTTTTCCGATGCTTTTGTACAGTTTTACAGAAGAGCCTTCTTTAACGGTAGACCCCGCTTTTGGGTCCGTTTTGACCATTAATTCCTCTTCTATTTTTTCATCTTCAATGTCCGTTATATCAGGATCCGCCCGGAGCCCGTTCTTTTCAAGCAGGGCTTCCGCTTTTTCGTACTTCATGCCCCGTACGTCGGGGACGCTTACATCTTTAGGCATAAATAAAGACGGAAACACGGTGACCGCAAGAACAGCCGCCATAATGAAAATGAAACAGACGGCCAGCAAAACCCACGGCCATTTCCGTTTTTTCTTTTTGGCGGGCTGCTGTTCCTTATCGTCCGTCTCCCCCGGCGTTTCCGCCTGAGGCGCGGCTTTTGCGCCGTCAGTAATAACGGGAATGGCTTTTGTCATTTCCTCATCATCCTGCACGGAAAACTTTTGTTCATTCAGCCTGCCGGCGTCAAAAGCCGTTCTGATGTCCGCTTCCATGTCCTCGGCGCTTTCATAGCGGTGAAACGGGTCTTTAGCGGTTGCCTTTAAAATAATGTTTTCAACGCTCTGCGGAATGGAAGGGTTCCACTTTCTGGCGGAAGGCGTTTCTGTTTGCAGATGCTTTAGCGCTATGCTGACGGCTGATTCTCCGTCAAAAGGAATTTTACCTGTTAAAAGCTCAAACAGCACGATGCCGAGCGCGTAAATATCTGATTTTTTCGTTGCCAGACCGCCTCTCGCCTGCTCCGGAGACAAATAATGAACCGAGCCCAGCACAGAATTCGTATGTGTGATTGTCGTAGACGTAAGCGCTGTGGCGATGCCGAAATCCGTCACCTTGATATGCCCTAAATGATCTATCAATATATTGTGCGGTTTAATATCCCGGTGCACGATATGGTTTTGATGGGCATGGGCGATGGCCGAGACGATCTGCTCCATAATGGACAGCGCTTCTTTCGGATGGAGCGGCCCGTGTGCGTTTATGTATTCCTTTAATGTCATGCCTTCCACATATTCCATGACAATGTAATAAATATCGCCTTCCTCCCCGATATCGTAAATACTGACGATATTCGGATGATCGAGGCTTGATGCCGACTGTGCTTCTCTTCTGAAACGCCTGATAAAATCAATGTCATTCACAAAGTCAAACCGCAGAATTTTAATTGCGACTTCACGTTCGAGAATGATGTCCTCAGCTAAAAAAACGTTTGCCATTCCGCCGCCGCCAATGGGCCGGAGGATATGATAACGCCCGCTGATCCGCTTGCCGGTTAGCACTTGTCTTCACCCTCTTTTGCATCTGCGGAAAACTCAATCAACACAGCCGTGATGTTATCTTCGCCGCCATTTTGATTCGCTTTGCTGATGAGAAGGTCTACTTTTTCCTGAGGATCAGATTCGGCTTGAAGCATTTGTTTGATCTCGTGATCTTCTATTTTATTTGACAGTCCGTCAGAGCATAAAAGCAGCTGATCGCCGTCAGACAGTTCAAAAGAACGGGCGTCGGGACTGATGGTTTCATCTGTCCCCAGCGCTCTCGTCAATACATTTTTCCGCGGATGGTGCTCGGCGTCCTCTTTCGAAATTTCCCCCGTCTTGACCAGCTCATTCACAAGCGAATGGTCCTCAGTCAGCTGAGTGAATTCCCCCTCTTGAAGCAGGTAGCACCGGCTGTCACCGATATGAGCCACAGTGACAAACTTCCCGGTGAATAAGGCGCAAACAACAGTGGTGCCCATTCCCCGGCATTCTTCATTCGCTTTAGCGTGGTCATGTACTTTGAGATTCGCCTCATGAATCCGGTCTTTCAGCCAATCCTCGCAAGCAGACGGCAGAGAAGGAACCGTTTCGGTCCGGTTCCACTGCTCTTCCATCGCCGCAACCGCCATCCTGCTCGCTACATCTCCGGCAAGATGACCGCCCATGCCGTCGGCGACAACCGCAAGCACCGCGTCTTCTTTTGTGAAAATGCCCGCCGCATCTTCATTATGCCGGCGGACTTTACCTGTATCTGTTTTCAAGGCTGTAATCAACCTCTTCACCTCGTCTCGTCTTGACGCTCCTTCGCGCGAAGCTGACCGCAGGCCGCGTCAATGTCATGGCCTTGCTCTCTTCTGATCGTGACATTTACACCGCGGGATTTTAACGTTTTTTCAAATGCGAAAATCTGATCTCTCGGTGTGCGGACGTAATCCCGTTCAGGCACATAGTTTACCGGAATTAAATTGACATGGCATTTCACGTCTTTTAACAGTTCTGCAAGCTCTTCTGCATGTTCGACCTGATCATTTACGCCGCCGAACAGCCCGTATTCAAAGCTGATCCGTCTGCCTGTTTTCTCGATGTAATATTTGACGGCCTCCATAAGGTCAGGAAGCTTATAGGCTTTGTTAATCGGCATCAGACGGCTTCTGATTTCTGTATTCGGAGCATGCAGAGAAATCGCGAAATTGATCTGCATTTTTTGATCGGCGAAATCGTAAATCTTCGGAATGATTCCGCTGGTGGAAACTGTGATATGACGCGCTCCGATGTTCAGCCCTTTATCATGGTTAATGATTTTTAAGAAAGCGAGCATTTCATTGAAATTATCAAACGGCTCTCCGATTCCCATGATGACGACTGAGCTGACGCGTTCATCCGTTTCATCAAGCGCCTTTTGCACTTTCACGACTTGAGCGACGATTTCTCCCGCTTCAAGATTCCGTTTCAGTCCGCCGAGCGTTGACGCGCAAAATGTGCAGCCGATCCGGCAGCCGACCTGTGTCGTTACACATACAGAATTACCATACTCGTGTCTCATTAAAACTGTTTCGATCGTATAACCGTCATGAAGCTCAAATAAAAATTTCATCGTGCCGTCTTGAGATGTCTGTTTTACAGCCGTTTTCAGCGTTGTCAGCACAAAATTGCTCTCGAGTTTTTCACGCAGGCTTTTTGAGAGGTTTGTCATTTCATCAAATGAAGAAACCCGCTTTTCATAGAGCCATTCAAAAATCTGTGCCGCGCGGAACGGCTTTTCGCCATTCTCAGTCAGCCACTGTTTGATTTCATCTAATTCAAAAGAGTAAATGGACGGCTGCTCAGTCCGCAGCTCTTTCCGTACGCTTGTCTTTTTTAATTGTGTCATTTTTTATCCCTTCTTTCTCATGCTGCTAATAAAGAAACCGTCTGTTCCGAAATAATGCGGAAGAATTTGAAGGCTTCCATCCTGAACAAAGGGTCTCGCCTTTTCAGGCAGCCGCTTTTCAAGAGACAAATCGGGTTCAAACTCAGGGTGTTCTTGTATAAACGCATGCATAACTTCTTCATTTTCTGTCCGGTCCATTGTACACGTACTGTATACGAGTGTGCCACCTTTTTTTACTAATGGGGCGATTTCCCTTAAAATGCCGAGCTGGATTTCTGACAGCCGTCTGCTGTCCTCCGGCGTCTTCGTATATTTCATATCGGGTTTTCTTCTGATGACGCCGAAACCTGAGCAAGGGGCATCAACGAGAATACGGTCAAACCGTTCTGCGCCAAAGGCCTCTCCCGCTTTTCGCGCATCCATCGTTTGCGCGTCAATGATCGTAAGCCCGAGCCGTTCTGCGCCCTCTTTAATCAGCTTCACTTTATGGCGGTGAAGATCAAGCGATGTGAGGCTCCCCTCGTTCTCCATCAGTTCCGCAATGTGAGCCGACTTTCCGCCCGGTGCGGCGCATGCGTCTAAAACGGTTTCGCCCGGCTTCGGGTCCAGCGCCTGCGCGACAAGCATAGAGCTTTCATCCTGTATGGATACCCGGCCGTTTTGGAAAAATGCCGTGTTCGCGATGCTTCCTTTTAAAAGCTTAATCGCATCAGGAGAAAGGTCTCCGGCTTCCGCTTCCAGACCGGCTTTCTCCATCTCATTCAGCACCGTTTCCCTGTCGCTCTTTATGTAATTGACACGGAGCGTCTGCTTCGGCGGAATGAGATGAATCCGGCAGATCTTTTCAGCTGCCTCAAAGCCGTACGCCGCGACCCACTCTTTTACGAGCCATTCGGGATGGCTTGTCTCTGTGGAAAGACGGAGAACCGGGTCTTCAATTTCAGCGAATGACGGCGCCCCTTCACGCTGCAGGGAGCGGAGGATGCCGTTGACAAAGGACGCAATGCCCTTATGCCCGCGTTTTTTGGCGATCTCAACCGCTTCATGAATGGCGGCGCGATCCGGTATTTTTTCTAAATACTCCATTTGATACGCGGACAGACGAAGCAGCTGAATCACCCACGGTTTGACCTTATTCGGCTTGCGGATAAAAGGCTTCAGCATATAGTCTAAGGCGATTTTATTTTGCAGCGTTCCGTAGACAAGCTCTGTCAGGAGTCCTCTGTCCTGATCGCTGAGCGTGTTCGTTTTGATAACCGATGTAAGAAGCAGGTTGCTGTATGCCTGATTTTGCTCAAGCTTCTCAAGCGCTTCAAGAGCGAGCTCCCGGACATTAATTTTCTTCATTTGCTTCTCCTAACACGTCACCGGGCTGCACATTTTTGCCTCTTACAAAATCTTCGCCCTTCATCCGTTTTTTTCCCGCCGGCTGCAGCTCTGTGATTAAAAGGGCGGTGCTGTTTCCTGCTGCGACGACAATGCCGTTTTGCTCCGTACGGATGACTGTTCCGGGCGCAGCTTCAGTTTTTGCCGCAACTTTTTCAGAAGCCCATACTTTAATGTTTTGACCGTTCAAAGTTGTATAGGCGACAGGCCAAGGGTTTAAACCTCTGATCTGGTTGTAAATCTCTTCTCCGGGCTTTGCCCAATCAATCCGCTCCTGCTCACGCTTAATGTTAGGCGCGTAAGTCGCTTTTGATTCGTCCTGTTTGATCGGTTTTATATTTCCGGAAATGACGTTCGGAACGGTCTCTGACAAAAGCTTTGCCCCCGCTATGCTTAATTTGTCGTGCAGCGTGCCGACGTTATCCGTTTCATCAATTTCCACTTCGATTTTAGAAATCATATCGCCCGCATCAAGCTTTTCAACCATATACATGATCGTCACGCCCGTTTTCTTCTTCCCTTGGAGAATCGAATAATGTATTGGCGCTCCGCCTCTTAATTCAGGCAATAGTGACGCGTGTACGTTGATACAGCCGTATTTCGGGCCGTCCAGCAGCTGCTTGGGCAGGATCTGTCCGAATGCCGCCGTAACAATCAGGTCCGGCTTCAGGCTGAGCACTTTTTCTATTTCTTCTTCGAGCCTTACTTTTTCGGGCTGAAGCACGGGAATGCCGTGACGTTCAGCTTCAGCCTTTACAGGAGGGGGCGTCATGATTTTTTTTCTGCCTTTCGGGCGGTCAGGCTGCGTAACGACGCCAACTACTTCATACCCGTCTTCAATAAGCGTGCGCAGGACGGGAACTGAAAAGTCGGGCGTTCCCATAAAAACGATCCTTGTCATCCAATCATCCTTCCATTTCTGCCAGTTCTTCTTCAGTGTAGTAAGCCGTAATTTTTGATGTGAATAAAATGCCGTCTAAATGATCCATTTCATGCTGAACGGCTCTGGCCAAAAAACCCTCCGCTTCTAAAATAAACGGTTTTCCTTTACGATCGTGGGCTTTTACCTTTACGTAATCCGGGCGGGTGACATCGCCGTAAACCCCTGGAAAGCTTAAGCAGCCCTCGACTCCGGTCTGTTCACCGCTCTTTTCAAGAATAACCGGATTTACAAGGTCGATCCGGCCGCTTTCTTCACCGATGTCCACGACGGCCGCTCTTTTTAAAATGCCGATTTGCGGCGCGGCAAGGCCGACGCCATCCATTTCAAGCATCGTATCGTACATATCGTCAAGCAGTTTTTTTAATTTTTTATCAAACACTGTCACTTCATCGGCAGGTGTTTCCAGAACTTCCGCCGGGTGTGTGACGATTTTTTTCACAGCCAAAATTTTGCCCTCCAAAAACTAATGTTACATCAGCTTGTACGGATTCATATCGATTGAAATCATTACATGCTTTTGCGCAATGTCGCGTTTATAGTGCTCCAGTATCTTTTTCAACTGAATCTGCAACTCGTTTTCCTGTCTGTATTTTATCACGCATTGATAGCGATATCTATCTTTGATCCTGGCGATCGGGGAAGCCGCCGGCCCGAGAATTTTCGTATCAGGCCCGCATAACGCTCTTAAATAGTTTGTAATCTTTTCTGCGGTGACCGCGGCTTTTGCCGCTTCTTCATGAGAAACGGTCACCAGCGCCACGTAATAATAAGGCGGGTATGACTGGGCCCGTCTGTGCGCCATTTCCTGCTGAAAAAAAGTTTCATAGTCATGCGTTTTCGTCAGCTGAATGCTGTAATGAGACGGTGTATACGTTTGAATGACCACCGTTCCCGGCTTTTCATGCCGCCCGGCCCGTCCGCTTACCTGCGTCAGCAGCTGGAATGTCTTCTCCGCGGCCCTGAAATCAGGGATGTGAAGCGTCGTATCTGCGCTTAATACTCCGACGAGCGTCACGTTCGGAAAATCAAGCCCTTTTGCGATCATTTGCGTGCCGAGCAGGATATCCGCCTTCCCTTCACCGAACGCTGACAACAGTTTTTCATGGGCGCCTTTTCTTGAAGTGGTGTCCACATCCATCCTGATCACGCGCGCCTGAGGCAGCACTTTGGTAAGCTCCTCCTCCACACGCTGCGTGCCCGTGCCGAAAAAGCGGATATGTTCGCTGCCGCATTCCGGGCATGTTCCCGGGACAGGTTCCTCATGGCCGCAGTAATGGCATTTCAGCCTTTGTCCGTAGCGGTGATAAGTCATTGAAATGTCGCAATGCGGACATTGCGGCACATAACCGCAGTCCCGGCACATCACAAACGAGGAATACCCCCGTTTATTCAGAAAAAGGACGGCCTGCTCTTTTTTTGCAAGCTTCTCTTCCAGCTGTTCCATCAGCTCTCTTGAAAACATTGATCTGTTGCCGTTTCTCAGTTCTTCTCTCATATCAACGAGAGAAACGTCAGGCATGAGCTGGCGATTTACGCGATGTTTTAATGGAAGCAGCTCATAAACGCCTTTTTTCGCCCGCGCAAATGACTCCAATGTCGGCGTGGCGCTCCCGAGGACGACCGGACAGCTGTGATGCTCGGCCCGGCGGATGGCTACGTCCTTTGCATGATACCGCGGCATTTCCTCCTGCTTATAGGAAGATTCGTGCTCTTCATCAATAATGATCATGCCGAGATTTTCAAACGGGGCAAAGATGGCCGATCTGGCTCCGACGACAAGCCGGACTTCCTTGCGCTGAATCTTCCGCCATTCATCGTATTTTTCACCTGTGGATAATCCGCTGTGCATGACCGCAACCTGTGAGCCGAAGCGGCCTTTAAAACGGTTGACCATTTGCGGTGTCAACGAGATTTCCGGAACGAGCACGATGGCTTCTTGTCCTTTTGCCAGCACTTTTTCAATGGATTGCAGGTAAATTTCCGTTTTGCCGCTTCCCGTGACGCCGTGAAGCAGAAAGACGTGATGGACATGATCGGCTACAGCTTGTTTAATCGGCTCAAAAGCAGCCTGCTGCTCTTCTGTAAGAGAGAGCGGCTCTGTTTTTTTGAACATTCTGTCCTGATAAGGATCGCGGTAAACCTCCTCAAAGCTTTCCGTAAGAAGACCCTTTTTAAGAAGTGTTTTCAGCGTCGCGGAACTGGAATCGGTCTTTTTGCAAAGCTCGGCCGCGGAAATCTTTGCTCCCCCGCCGATAAAATAAGTAAGCACGGCGAGCTGTTTAGAAGCCTGCTTTGTCAATGAATCTGCGTGCCGGGCGAGTTCTTCTTTGTCCGCCCCCGCTTCGATCATGCGGATCAATTTTTTATTCGTTTTTTGGGCGACTTTATATGTGACATCAATGCTTCCTTTGCGCACGAATTTTTGAAGTGACGAAAGAATGCTTTCATCGGTAATATCCGAGTACAGAAGACTTTTTTGATTCCTGAAAAGCTGTTTGATGTCCGGTGTCAGCGCTTCTTCGTCAACGACTTTCAGCTCTTTCTCGTACTTCGCCTTCAGTGCGGCGGGCAGCATTGCCTGAAGCGCCGTGATTTTAAACGACAGCGTTTTGTCAGAAAGCCATGAAGACAGCTGCATCAGTTCCTCAGTCAGAACGGGCGTCAAATCAAGAAGCTTCTCGACTTCCTTCATTGAGCCGCCGTTTAATTCAGACGAATCTTTCAAACCGGTCACAAATCCTTGAAGCTTGCGCGGGCCAAACGGGACAATCACCCGCATGCCGACTTCGATCATCCCTTTTAAATGATCGGGAATTTTGTAATCAAAGGGTCTGTCAATGTTTTTGGAGCTGACATCGACAATGACTTCTGCTACATTCATACGGGTTTTCGGTCCTCGGCTTTCAAAGCAGTCATTTCCTTCAGCATTTCAAAGGAAACGTCAAGTTTAGACATAAGCGCAAGCTCCCGTTTTCTTCCGTCCCGGAAATAGAAGGTGACGACATTCGTATCCGTGCCAAATCCGGCCCCTTCTGCTTTCACATCATTCGCAACGATCATATCAAGGTTTTTCTGTTCGAGTTTTCTGCGCGCATAGCGTTCGACGTCTTGCGTTTCAGCCGCAAATCCGACCAGCAGCTGGTGTGTTTTCCGTTCGCCGAGTTCTTTCAGTATGTCTGCCGTACGGTTGAATTCGATCACGAGCGAACCGTCTTTCTTCTTCATTTTGTGATCAGAAACAGCCGCCGGCGTAAAATCGGCCACGGCCGCCGTCTTAATCACCATGTCGCATGAATCAAACACAGAAAGCACGGCTTCTCTCATATCAGCTGCCGATTGCACAGGAAGAAACTGATACAGCCCGACTGGCGGCTCTATTGACACCGGGCCTGAAATCAGCGTCACCCGCGCCCCGAGACGGACGGCGGCTTCAGCAGCGGCGTAGCCCATTTTGCCGGTGGATTTATTTGTGAAGAAGCGGACAGGGTCCACGGCTTCGCGCGTCGGACCGGCCGTAATGACAATATGTTTTCCTTTCAGCGGCGCATCGTCTTCAGGCTCCTTAAAATGCTCTCTGACACGCTCAACAATAAGCTCCGGCTCCTCCAGCCTTCCTTTGCCGACATATCCGCATGCCAAATAGCCTTCACTCGGCTCGATAAAGCGGACCCCGTCCTGATAAAGCACAGAGATGTTCCGTTTCACCGCCGGATGATCATACATATGGACATTCATCGCAGGCGCCACCCAGACCGGGGCCTCAGCCGCCAGCACCGTCGTTGTGAGCATATCATCAGCAATTCCGTTGGCAAGCTTGCCGATGATATTTGCCGTAGCGGGCGCGACAATAATTAAATCCGCCCAGTCAGCGGCATCAATATGAGAAATCACCTTCGGATTCTGTTCATTAAATGTATCTGTATACACTTCATTCCGGCTCAGCGCCTGAAATGTCAGCGGAGAAACAAACTCACGCGCGGACTCAGTCATAATCACTTTGACGTTTGCGCCGGCCTGAACCAGCTTGCTCGTGAGTGCGGAAGCTTTATAAACGGCAATTCCCCCGCTTACGCATAGCAAAATGTTTCGGTTTTTCATGAAGTCTTCTCCCCTTTATGAAAGCATTGGACAAATCCCAAACGGAAAAAAATAACAACCTATGTAGAGATAGGTTGCTACGTGTGCTTGTTATTCGCTGTCTTCTCTTTCAAACGAAAGCAGGCCCGCGTCAATTTCTTCTAAAGCTTTGCCTACATATTTGTGAGAAATGGTATGTTCAATCTGCTGGTCCTTTTTGATCTGCATTTCACGCGCGCGTCTTGCAGACACAGTCACCAGCGTATATTTAGAATCTAATTTATTCATTAAAGAGTCAATTGACGGATCTAACATAAGTTATTCTACCTCCAGCATTTTCTTATATCTCGGAGCGACGCGTTCACGTTTTAAGTGCTCGGCGAGAACGATTGCGTTAATCTTATCACAAGCCGTTTGGATATCGTCGTTTTCAACGACATAATCATACGCGTCCATCATTTCGATTTCAGCTTTTGCGGCATTCATTCTGTTTTCGATTAAATCGTCGGTTTCAGTCCCTCTTGTCACGATTCTGTTTTTCAGCTCAGAAAGACTCGGCGGCGCTAAGAAGATAAACAGGCCTTCCGGAAATGCATTCCGCACTTGGAGCGCGCCCTGCACTTCAATCTCTAAGAAGACGTCTTTTCCTTCTTGAAGCGTCTGTTCGACATAATCAACGGGCGTTCCGTAATAGTTGCCGACATATTCTGCCCACTCAAGCAGTTTGTTGTTTTCAATCATGCGTTCGAATTCTTCTCTGGATTTAAAGAAATAATCGACGCCGTCGACCTCGCCCTCTCTCGGGTTTCTCGTCGTGACTGAAATTGAGTATTCAAATTTCGTGTCCTGTTGTGAAAATATTGCTTGCCGAACCGTTCCTTTTCCAACTCCGGAGGGACCTGAGAGAACGATTAATAACCCTCTTTCTTTCATGCGGCAATTACCCCTGCCCTTCATCCATAATTTCTTCTTTCACAGAAAGTCTGTGTGCAACTGTCTCAGGCTGGACGGCAGATAAGATAATGTGATCACTATCCATGACGACAACTGCACGGGTTCTTCGTCCGTATGTAGCGTCTATTAGCATTCCGCGGTCTCTTGCATCCTGGATCATTCGCTTTATTGGCGCAGACTCCGGGCTGACAATCGAAATCATCCGATTGGCGGAGATGATATTGCCAAATCCGATATTAATCAGTTTAATCGTCATCTTCTACGTTCCCCCTGTAAAATAGACGTCTCTAGTGTAACCTGAAGAGACCGTCTGTAAACAATACGCACAGTCGCTATTCTATATTTTGCACTTGTTCCTTCAATTTTTCAATAGAACTTTTCATTTCAACGACAAGCTTTGTGATTTGATGATCATTGGCTTTTGAGCCGATCGTGTTCGCTTCCCGGTTAAGCTCCTGAACAAGGAAATCAAGTTTGCGGCCGACTGCCCCGCCTTCTTTTAATATATCACGGAATTGAACAAAATGGCTCTTCAATCTGGTAATTTCTTCCGTGATATCAGAACGGTCGGCGAAAATGGCGCATTCCGTGATCAGCCTGCTTTCGTCGAGCGCATCCTCCGTCCATTCCTTCATTCGGGCGTAAAGACGCTCGCGGTATTGAATAACAACGGCCGAAGCGCGCTCTTTCACCTGTTCGGACAGCGTCTCAAGCCGCTCAATGTGCAGAAAGCAGTCTTCCGCCAAAAGCCGTCCTTCTTTTTCCCTCATGTCACAAAGTTCCTTTACAGCCAGCTCAGCGGCTTCCCTGATGACTTCTTCAAGCTTGTCATCACGCATCTGTTCTTCGTGTATCTGCGCAATATGTTCAAATTTAAAGAACTCCAGTGCATCGGGTTCTGCGGCCAGGCTGTAGCGCTCTTTCATGACGCGTGCGGCGCTCACATATTCATCAAGGAGCTCCCAATCGATGTTCAGGCTTCTTTTTATGAGCGCGTCACTGTTTACAGTGAGAAACAGCTCTACTCTTCCGCGCTGTATATGCTGCAATATCGTTTGTTTCAGCTTATCCTCTACATATAGCAAAGGCCGTGGCAGGCGGGCGTTCACTTCTTTGAACCGGTAATTGACGGATTTCAATTCAACGGTTGCCGAGAGATCGCCTTTTGTGCTGCTTGCGCTGCCGAAGCCTGTCATACTCCGTATCATATGAAACACCCAATTCTTTCCCGTTATCAAAATAAAAGGGCAATAGACATGCTATTACCCCTAAGATTATATCATATGGAATTATTTTTTTCTTGTCAAAAGTGAACCCGCCAGCAAAAAAGTAGGTATGCCCGACATACCGATAATCAGCATCCAATCGCCCGGCGTAATCGGCACTGTTTTGAAAATCGGCTGCAGCGGCGGATAATAGATGACGATGACCATCAGGAAGATAGAAGAAATGATGGCCCCGAGCAGATAGATATTTTCAAACGGATTCCGGGAGAAAACAGACGTTTCGCTCCGGCAGTCAAACACGTGTATAAGCTGAGCCAGGACAAGAGTCGCGAATGCAACGGTCTGTGCGTAGGGCAGATTTTCAGGATTGCGGTGATAGACGATGATAAACGCTAAAATGGTTGCGGCTCCGATTAAAAACCCTCTTGATACGACTTTCCAGCCCAGTTTTCTCGCAAACACTCCTTCTTTCGGATGCCGCGGCTTCCGCCTCATCAGATCTCCTTCCGGCTGATCCATACCGAGGGCCATCGCCGGCAGCCCGTCAGTGACTAAGTTCACCCACAATATCTGAATCGGAACGAGCGGCAGCGGCAGAGCGAGAAGCATCGCAAACAGCATCACTAAAATTTCACCGACGTTGGAGGCGAGCAAATACCGGACGAATTTTCTTATATTTTCATAGATATTCCGTCCCTCTTTTATGGCTGATTTAATCGTAGCAAAGTTATCATCTACCAGAATGAGAGAAGAGGCTTCCTTTGCCACATCCGTTCCCGTCACGCCCATGGCAACACCGATATCTGCCTGCTTTATGGCCGGCGCGTCATTAACCCCGTCTCCCGTCATGGCGACGACGTGTCCGTTTTCCTGGAACGCTTTGACGATTTTCAATTTATGTTCAGGCGACACGCGTGCGAAGACGTAGACATCATCGACCGTTTCGATAAGTTCTTTCTCCGTAAGCTCATTCAGCGTCTTCCCGTCCATCACACGCCCCTTTTTCGGAAGAAGACGCAAATCTTTCGCAATGGCCTTTGCCGTTTCGACGTGATCCCCTGTGATCATAACCGTTTTAATGCCGGCTTCACGGCATTCTTTAATCGCCTGTCTGACCTCCGGACGGGGCGGATCAATTATGCCTGACAAGCCGAGCATCGTCAGATTTTTTTCCGCCTGCTCCATTGTCGGCTTTTCTCCGGGCTTAAGCGGTTTATAAGCAATCGCGATCGTACGCAAAGCTTGCGACGCCAGCTCTTTCAGAACCGCTTCCGTTTCTGCTTTCTTTTCTCCTGAAAATGGCGCGCTTCTTGCGTCGTACATCAGATGTGACGAGCGGTCAATCAGCACATCGGGCGCTCCTTTAGTGATGACGAACTGCTTTTTTTCCTTATCCTCTACAATGACGGTCATCATTTTGCGGACGGAGTCAAACGGAAACTCGGCAACCACGCGGTATTGCCCGCTGAGCCAATCGTTTGAATAGCCGCCCTTTCTTGCAGCTGTCAGCAGCGCTCCTTCTGTCGGATCACCGTCGAGTACATAATGGCCGTCTTTCAGTGCGATTTCGGATGTGTTGCACAACGCGCCGAAAACCAGCATCTGTTCAAGAATCTTTTCATCTTTCGGCTTGATTTCCCGCTCATCTCGGGTGAAAACGCCCTCCGGCTCATAGCCGATGCCTGACACTTTAAATGTTTTTCCCCCTGACCACATATGGGTGACGGTCATTTTGTTTTGTGTCAGCGTGCCGGTTTTATCAGAACAAATGACAGAGGCGCAGCCCAATGTTTCAACCGCCGGGAGCTTTCTGACAATTGATTTTTGTTTGATCATGCGCTGGACGCCGATTGATAATGCCACCGTAACAATGGCGGGAAGCCCTTCCGGAATCGCGGCGACGGCCAATGACACTCCGGCCAAAAACATGCTGTAAAGCTCATGTCCCTGTAAGACGCCGACTGCAACGACCAATACCGTTAAAAGGAGCGCGACGATAATTAAAATTTTGCCGAGCTCTTCAAGTCTTCGCTGCAGCGGTGTTGAAAGGCTGCCGGCGGATTCCAGCATATCGGCGATTTTCCCCATTGCCGTATTCATTCCTGTACCGACGACGACGCCGACACCGCTGCCGCGCGTTACGATTGTACCCATAAACGCCATATTGCTGATGTCGCCTAACGAAACATCCGGCTTTCTCAGTTTATCAGCTTGTTTAACCACCGGAATTGATTCCCCGGTCAGCGCCGATTCCTCAATTTCAAGGCTTTTCGCTTCAACGATCCGCACATCCGCGCCAATTCGGTCGCCGCTTGAAAATTTCATGATATCGCCGGGAACGAGCTCCTTGGACTGAATTTTCTTCCAGCTCCCGTCCCGCAACGCTGACACATACGGCGTTGACAGCTCTTTTAATGCATGTAAAGACTTTTCCGCACGCCGCTCTTGAAAAAAACCGAGAACCCCATTGACAAATACAATCGCCATAATCGCTACGGCATCTACATATTCGCCTAAAAACCCGGATATTAAGGTTGCCGCCAGCAGCACGAGCACCATAAAATCTTTAAATTGGGCGAAAAACACGGCGATCGCCGGTGTCCTCTTGCCCTCCTGAAGCTCGTTCGGTCCGTGCTTTTCAAGGCGTTTTTTCACCTCTTTTTCGGTCAACCCCTGTTTAATGGACGTATTTGTTGCTTTCAGCAAATCGGTTTGTCCCATTTCATGAAACTTCATTCTTCTCGTCCACTCCCCTGCCTCGCTTTAGAGATGTCACTCTGTAAACAAGCTTATTCTGACTCGTCCCTTTTCATGCTATAATTATCGAATGCAGGAAGAAGGAAAGGGTGTTTTATATGTCTTTTGATGGCATGTTTACATACGGAATGACACATGAATTAAACAGCCGGATCACCGGAGGCCGGATTACGAGAGTCCATCAGCCTTTTAAGCACGATGTGATATTCCATATCCGCGCTAACGGAAAAAACCATAAATTATTATTATCGGCGCATCCGAGCTATTCACGGGTGCACACGACGAATCAGGCTTATGAAAATCCGAGCGAGCCGCCGATGTTTTGTATGCTGCTCAGAAAGCATATAGAAGGCGGATTTATTGAGAAAATAGAACAGGCTGGATTAGACCGGATTATGATATTCCGCATAAAAAGCAGAAATGAAATCGGCGACGAAACCGTCAGAACGCTGTATGTTGAAATTATGGGACGGCACAGCAATATTATTCTGACTGACGGAGAAGGAGCCATCATCGACGGGCTGAAGCATTTATCTCCGTCGATGAACAGCTACCGGACCGTTCTGCCGGGCTATGATTACAAGCTTCCTCCCGCTCAGGAAAAAATTTCGCCGCTCGCCGCGGATGAAGAAGACGTTTTGCGTTATCTCAGTTTCCAGGAAGGACGGCTTGACCAGCAGATCGTCAGACATTTCTCCGGTGTTTCTCCTCTGTTTGCAAAAGAAGCCGTTCACAGAGCGGGTCTCGCTAACAAAATAACGCTGCCGAAGACGCTGATTGAAATGTTCCATGCCGTGAAAGATTGCAGGTTTACACCGAACATTACGACAGCCGGCGGAAAGGAATACTTTTATCTCCTGTCCCTCACACATGTAAACGGAGAGGAGCGCACCTTTCACTCACTGAGTGAGCTGTTGGACCGGTTTTATTTCGGCAAGGCGGAACGCGACCGCGTCAAACAGCAGGCTCAGGATCTCGAGCGGTTTGTCGCAAATGAACGGAAAAAGAACGCCAATAAGATAAAAAAGCTGGAAAAGACGCTCGACTACTCAGAGAATGCGAAGGAATTCCAGCTATACGGCGAACTGCTGACGGCGAATTTGTATATGCTGAAAAAAGGTGACAAAGAAGCGGAAGTCATCAATTATTATGATGAAGAAAGTAAGACAGTGACCATCCCTTTAAATCCGAACAAAACACCGTCAGAAAACGCGCAGATGTATTTTACAAAGTATCAAAAGGCGAAGAATTCCGTCGAGGTGGTAAAAGAACAGATCCGTCTGGCCGAGGAGGAAATCGCTTATTTCGATCAGCTGATCCAGCAGCTCTCCTCCGCGTCCACAAAGGATATTCACGAAATAAGGGAAGAGCTTGTGGAAGGCAAATATCTGCGACCGAAACAGCAGCGAGGACAGAAAAAACAGAAGCAGCACGTTCCTGTTTTGGAGCAATATGAATCTTCACGGGGATTGACGATTCTTGTCGGCAAAAACAATAAACAAAATGAGTACTTAACGACAAAAGCTGCCGCAAGGGATGATTTATGGTTCCACACGAAAGACATTCCGGGTTCCCACGTTGTGATTAAAAGCAGCGATCCGGATGAACAATCCATACTGGAGGCGGCTGCGATCGCCGCTTATTTTTCCAAAGCGAAAGATTCCGGCTCTGTTCCGGTTGATTATACAAAAATCAGACACGTGAAAAAGCCAAACGGCGCAAAGCCCGGATTTGTCACCTATGACAGCCAGCATACCGTATTTGTCACACCTGATGCCGACCTTGTCATACGGCTGAAAAAATAAACGCACCTCCAAGCTGAAACCCGCACTCAGCTTGGAGGTGTTTTTTATTACGGAGACGAAACTCTCCCAGCCGTCAGAACCGATCTTTACAGTATCTGATCAGTTTCCCGTCATGTCTGCCTGATCCGCCGGGGCCGCCTGTGATTAAAGCGGTCACACCTGATTTGGCGGCGGATGCTGTCAACTTCCCTCGCCGCACCTGAGCACATCCGGGCGGGTCTCTGACCTTTCCTTTGTATGCGGGCGGAATCCAGGCGGCATTGGGATCAGATACATATTCCGCATCACTTCGCAATCCTGACCGCTTGTCGGCATATACCGTTCAAACTGCCCGCTTTCGTTTTGAATTGTTCACATTCGGGGACTGTCAGGACAGTATAAAAAACACCCTGCCTGATGACAGACAAGGTGTTTTTTATGGTCTTCTTCTTTTCTCAAATAATCGATCCACTTCTTCAGTCAAATCAGCAGTAATGAGAGGCTCTATGTCCTCAGCCAGTCTTTTCGTATGTGCCGGGCTTGCGCCGCTTGTTGATACGGATACTTGAATGCGCCCTTTGCAGATGATCTTCGGCATATACACGCTGCCCTGTTCA
Source organism: Bacillus sp. GZB (assembly GCF_001975995.1). NCBI lineage: Bacteria > Bacillati > Bacillota > Bacilli > Caryophanales > Bacillaceae > Bacillus > Bacillus sp. GZB. The sequence goes on along the minus strand of NZ_MTQG01000010.1, from coordinate 789,364 downwards.
GCATCGCTTACACAATTGACCAGCTGCGTTTCAGAAGCGCTCGCGGCTATCTCCTGATTCACGCTGCGGTCATTTGTCGCGGCAATGATGAAAAAAGCGGGCGCGAGATCTTTCATTTCAATTTTACGGGAAACCCAGCGGATACGTCCTTCATCCGCCAGCTGTTTAATTTCAGGCAGGGCATCGGGACTGATTACAGTAATATCCGCGCCTTCCGGAAGCACCGTTTTGAGCCTTCTTAAGGCAACATTGCCTCCGCCCGCGATGATAATTCTTTTTCCGCTTAAATTAATGTGCAGAGGCAGCATACTGTCCCCCCTTAAAATCAAACTGACCGCCGGGGTTTCGAACAGCTTCTGACACACGGTTCAAAAACGCCTGCTTAATATGAGGGTGAAAACCTAAGTATGAAGCGAGATGAACATTTTGATTGATCGTTTGAAGCTTTTGAACTTCCCGTTCAATCTCAGTCATTAAAAGTCCGGTAAACAGAAGATATGGAACGATAAAAACGGGTGCTCCGTCATCCTCTTCAAGGCCGGCAAACACTTCTTTATAGTGCGGGTCACATGCTGTTAAAAAACAAGGGATGACTTCTTTAACAGGTGTAATCGCCTCAAGTTTTCCGGCAATCTCACCGACTGCGTTTTTAACTGCCGGATCTGTGCTTCCTCTTCCGATCAGCACCACTTTCGCCTGCTCAATGGGCACTCCGGTATCTTCAATGCGATGATGCACCGCTTTTACGACTTCATCGTCCACTCCGATCGGAACACCATATGTCACTTTTATATCGGGATGCAGGGCCGCCGCACGGGCGATTTCAGCCGGAATGTCATGTTTTGCGTGGGCAGCGGTCAACAGCAGCAAAGGCACGGCCGCAATATGAGTGGCGCCTTGTCTGACACATGCTTCAAATCCCGATTCAATAGACGGTTCCTGCAGTTCTAAAAAACAAATTTCCTGAATGGGAGCGTCAGCGTGCGGCATGCACCCTTTTAAAAACGCCGCCGACTCTGTCTGCGCTTTTTTCAGCCTGCTTCCGTGCCCGATGTATAAAATCGCCTGCTTCATTTACAACGCCTCGCTCAAATCCAGATTTTTCTGATCAGATGCATACCAGTCCAGTTTGCAGTGATAATTGACGACATCACCGATAACAATTAAGCTCGGGTTTTTGATTTCTTCTTTTATCACGGTGTCTGAAAGCGTGCCGACGGTGCAGACGACTGTTTTTTGCCTGTCCGTCGTTCCCCAATGAATAAAGGCTGCCGGGGTGCCGGCGTCTCTGCCGTTTTCCAGCAGCATTCTTTCAATCTGCCGAATATTTTTAATTCCCATATAAATCACCAGCGTATCAATGCCCGTCGCCAGCGCTTTCCATTTTTCTTCAAAGTCGTCTTCTTGTTTATAATGCCCCGTAACGAATGCGACATTGGAGCTCGCCTCTCTGTGTGTCACGGGAATGCCGGCATAAGCAGCAGCCGCGATTCCTGATGTAATGCCGGGAACGATCTCAAACGGAATGGCGTTTTGCGCGAGAGCCTCCGCTTCTTCGCCTCCGCGGCCGAAAACAAACGGGTCGCCCCCCTTGAGCCTTACAACGGTTTTCCCCTTTTTCGCATACTTCACAAGGAAACGGTTGATCGTATCCTGTTTCATAATGTGAAAATCCGGGAGCTTGCCGCAGTAAATCAGATCCGCCTCTTCTCCGGCATACTGTAAAATCTCTTTGCTTACCAATCTGTCATATAATATAACGTCCGCTTTCTGTATGGCTTTCATTGCCTTCACCGTTAATAAGTCCGGATCTCCCGGACCGGCTCCAACGATAAATACTTTCCCCATAGCATGTCTCCCCGATCCGTTTTGAAATCTTCCCAGAACAGCCGCGAGGCCGCACTTCAGCTATTTTACCATATCCCGCCATTGCGGGGGATATCCGGCTGATTGCGCGGCCTTTTTGGACCTATTATGCTAAGCTGTTTTTCACAAAGTCAACCAGTCTTCCGGTGCATTCTTCGCGTTCACATTTGCCTGAATCAAGTACGAGCTCAGGCGCTTTCGGCTCTTCATACGGTGAGTCGATCCCCGTAAAGAACGGAATTTCACCATTTCTTGCTTTTTTATATAAACCTTTCGGATCGCGCTTTTCACATATATCGAGGTCGCATTTAACATAGATTTCATTAAATTCGCCCTCTGCCACAAGCTCTCTCACCTGATCTCTGTCCTCACGGAACGGAGAAATAAAAGCCGTGATGACGATGGTTCCCTGCTGAACGAAAAGCTTCGCCACTTCCCCGATGCGGCGTATATTTTCCTTGCGGTCATCATCGGAAAAACCCAAGTCCTTGTTTAAGCCGTGGCGGATGTTATCACCATCAAGCACGATGACTTGATAGCCTTGTTCAAACAGCTCGCGCGCTGCGGCGTTTGCAATCGTGGATTTCCCTGAACCGCTTAAGCCCGTCAGCCAGAGGATAGAGCTTTTATGCTTGTTTTTCTGCTGGTATTCTTCTTTCGTTATTGAGGCTTCATGCCACACGATATCACGATTTGTCACTCTATTTTCCTCCTTAAGAAACGCCTGCTTCTTCTTTCGTTTTCAGCCCTTTAATCAACACCTCGACAACTTCAGGACGGCTGAATTCCGCCGGCGGCATGACGCCGCTTCGCAGCATTTCTCTGACCTTTGTTCCTGACAGAATGACGTGGTCTTCTCTGTCATGCGGGCATGTTTTGGCCGTTCCCATGTTGCCGCATTTCTGGCAGAAGAAGCTGTGCTCGAATTTCATCGGTGTAATCCCGAGTTCATCCGCTGTAAATTGATCAAACAGCTCTTGCGCTTCATATGTGCCGTAGTAATCACCGACGCCGGCATGATCGCGGCCGACGATAAAATGCGTGCAGCCGTAGTTTTTGCGGACAAGCGCGTGGAAAATGGCTTCTCTCGGCCCCGCATACCGCATAGCCGCCAAAAATACGCCGAGGAACACGCGGTCTTTCGGATAATAATGATCGAGCAGCACCTGGTAGCTTTCCATTCTGACATCCGCCGGAATGTCATCTGATTTTGTTTCACCGACGAGCGGGTTCAAAAACAGGCCGTCAACCGTCTCAAGCGCGGTTTTTTGGATATATTCGTGGGCGCGGTGGACCGGATTTCTCGTTTGGAAACCGACAATGGTTTTCCAGCCCTTTTCTTCGAAGCTTCGTCTTGTATCGGCAGGTTCAAATGTAAACTCGGGAAACTGCTTTGACGCTTTTTTAACTAATGTGATCGGCCCGCCGACATACGTATCGCCGCGTGAAAATAATTTTTTCACGCCCGGATGCGCGGCATCATCGGTTTTATATACGTGAACGGCTTCTTTTTGTTTATCCGGCGTATAAATATCTTCGATGTCGACTACGCCGTATGTTTCTCCGCCGTAAGTCAGTTTCACCGTGTCGCCGACGGCAAGCTCAGCCGCTTTTTCTGAATCGACCGGAAGCGTGATCGGCAGGGACCAGACAACCCCGGATGCCAGACGCATATTTTCAACGACTGACACGTAATCTTTTTCTGTGAAAAATCCTTCAATCGGGCTGTACCCCCCGATCCCGATCAGCTCTAAATCAGCGAACGAAATCAAATCAAGCTCAATTTCTTTTTGGACGGATGTAAAATCATACTGCTCATTTACCCGATTAATTAATGTTCCTCCGTGCGGTGCTAAACTCATAATACATGATTCCTCCCAGTTAACAGATAAATAAACTCAGATTAATAGTTAAATGCCTCCGCCTTGTTCATGGACAGAGCGTTTCTCTTTTCGGATGGCTTTCATCAGACTGGCGGCTCCGCCAGCTGCCAAAAGCACGCTGGCCATCATAAAGATGGAATAGTAATCTCCTTTTAACAGCAGGGAGACAAGCAAATACGAAATCGACAGTGACAAAAACGGTGAAACGACCCATACTTTGAGCATCGTTTTCACGACTTCTTTATGAAAAACGTTCGGCCCGTTTTTGGCCATTCCGATACCGATAATTGATGATGATGTGACTTGCGCCAATGGGACCGGCAGACCGAAGACGGAACTGATAATGACAAGCCCCGCGCCGGTTCCTGAAAGCAGTATGCCTTCTCCGGCTGAAAATCTCGTAATCTTTTTCCCGTTGGTTTCAAGCACTTTACGTCCTAAAAGCAGAGCGCCGAGAGCGACAAAGATGCCTCCGTACAGCGTTCCTTTGGACACGCTGAGCACGCCCGCAGCAACCAAAGGGCCCACCGCATTTGCGACATTGTTCATTCCGGCTGAAAAAGCTTCCCAAAACCCCGCAATCAGCAGCACAATCCCTAAAATCTTCTGTTTCCGACTCGAAATGACTCGAATATTCAGAGAACTGAATACCTTCGAGACGAGAAACGTGAAACAGAACGCGACGAACGGTACGAGCACCCAAAAAATCACGATGACTAAAAGATGCTGTAAAAACAATACTTTGTACGCGACGCCGACACCGACAATCGCCCCGACAGTGACCTCACTCGTCGACAGCGGAATGCCGAGCACATTCGCCGTGAATAATGATAGCGCCGCCGATCCGATAATAATGCAGACAATGGTGAGCGAAATGGTTTGTTCGGGAATGATTCCGCCGCTGATCGTCTTAACGACTTCACCGCCGCCGATAACCGCCCCTGACAGGACTCCGGCCGCGCAGATGATCAGCGCATACGTTTTCTTTTTAACTGCGCCGGACCCGTAAGCGACTCCCATTGAAGCCGCGGCTCCGCTGGCTCCGATATTCATGGCAAAAAACAGGCAGAATAAAATAGCGGCTAATTCCATCGTGCAGCTCCTTTATTCATGCAGTCCGCATTCTGTTTTCGCCATGCCGTTCCATCTGCCGCTCCGCAAATCTTCCGCGGTAAACGCAGGTGAAGTGCACGGTTCACAGCCGATGCTCGGATACCCCTGATCATGGAGGATATTGTAATCCAGCTCATGCTTGGAAGTATATCTCCAGATGTCTTTCCATGTCCAATGGATCAGCGGGCATACTTTAATCGATTGAAACTTGTCGTCTTTATTCAGGAAATTCGTATTCGCCCGGCTCGGCCCTTGATCCCGGCGAAGACCGGACAGCCATGCCGGATGCCCCGCGAGCGCTTCTCTTAACGGCAGAATTTTTCTGATGTAGCAGCACTGGTTCGGTTCTCTTTCCCACAGTTTATCTCCGTGAGCCTCGGCTTGTTCTTCAAGAGTAAGGCTTGGCTTTTTCAGGATAATGTTCAGCCCCGGATAACGTTCTTTCACTTTTTCGATCGTTTCATATGTTTCTTTAAAGTGAAGACCCGTATCGAGAAACACGATTTCCGCGTCTTTCTTTACTTTAGAAATTAAATCGATCAGGACGATGCCTTCAATCCCGAAGCTGCATGCGTAAACAAGCTGGTCTCCGTAGTGGCCGTATGCCCATTTTAAAACGGACAGCGCGCCTTTATAGGAATCGTCTTCCGGAAATGTAATCGCCGGCTCTTCCCATGTGTCATACGTTAGCATTTTTCCTTTCCTCCTCCCGGAGACAATCAAACAGCTGTTGTTTTCTGCCGGTTGTCTTATCCCTCAATCTTTTTTTCATATAAAAAACTTTCAATCCAGCGGAATGAAAGACAGTGACCCGGTATAGCCCTTATCTTCAAAATGCTGTGCATTTTTCTGGATGCGGCACCTTGCATGACACGCAGGTTGCCGGGCGTCATCGGTCCAGTCCCTCAGCCGCTCTTGATAAGCTTTTTAGATTTGTACTAAATTTTAGCACAATTCTAACAGAAGTCAACCCGAGTTTTTTGATAGGAATAATAAAACAGGCCCTGAGGCCTGTTTTATTGTCATTATTTTTTAAACCAATCTTTTGACTCGGGATTCAATTTCCATGATTTCAGTTTCTCAATGTCATCTGAATGAATCGTTCCGTTTGCAAGCGCGACTTCAATCAGCGTGTCATAATCCGTTAACGAGTAATAAGGAAGACCCGCTTTTTTAAAGGCTTCTTTTGCTTTCGGCAGTCCGTATGTAAAAATGGAAATGACGCCGAGGACTTCCGCGCCCTCTCTTTGAAGGGCCGCCGCAGCTTCAAGCACGCTGCCCCCGGTAGAAATCAAGTCTTCAATCACGACTGTTTTTTGTCCTTTCTTAATGGCGCCTTCTATTTGATTTCCTTTGCCGTGCGCTTTCGGTTTGCTTCTGACGTAGCACATCGGCGCGCCTGTACGGTCTGCGAGAAGCGCAGCATGCGGAATGCCCGCCGTTGCAGTGCCCGCGATCATCTCCGCCTCGGGGAAATGCTCTTTCAGCAGTTTGCCGAGCCCGTCCGCCACATCATTTCTCACTTTTGGATACGACAATGTCAGACGGTTGTCACAATAGATCGGTGATAAAATGCCGCTCGCCCACGTAAACGGCTCATTCGGGCGTAAAAAGACAGCTTCAATGTGTAATAGATGTTTTGCGATAGCCTGTTTCATCGGCGAACGCCCTCCCATTCCAGTTTAATTGCTTCATATGCTTTAACGGGGTTTTCCGCTTTTGTAATTGAGCGGCCCACGACAATGGCTGACGAACCGTTTTCTTTCGCAAATGACGGAGTCGCCGTCCGGACTTGATCGTCAGCTGCGTCACTGGCCGTGCGGATGCCCGGCGTGACTGTCAGAAATGAAGGCCGGACCGCTTCATAAATGGCTTTTGTTTCATGTACCGAACATACCACTCCGTCCAGCCCGCACTCTTCCGCCATTTTGCCGTAATGCACAACCGTTTCTAACAGCGGCTTATGCAGCAGAAGCTCTTCCTTCGCCACCTGCTCTGAAGTGCTGGTCAGCTGAGTCACCGCGATTAAAGACGGGCGTTTTCTGCCTGCCGGCGTGCCTTCTTCAAGCCCCTCAAGGGCCGCGCGCATCATGCGTGCGCCCCCTGCTGCATGCACATTGACGAGATCAACGCCGAGGCCGGCCAGCCGCTTCATCGCTTTATTGACCGTAGTCGGGATATCATGAAGCTTTAAATCTAAAAATATATCACAGTTCCGTTCTTTTAATTGGTGAATGATGGCGGGGCCTTCCTGATAAAAAAGCTCCATCCCCGTTTTGACAAAAAGCCTTTTCTTTTCAAACAAGTCTAAAAACGTTAAAGTCTCTTCCCCTGATGCAAAATCAAGCGCGATGATGGGCAGGTTGTTTTTCATGTTTCCAGCTCCTTCCGATGCATTCACTTACAGATTGAAAGCCGTGTTGGCGCAGCACACGGGGGAGCTGTTCTATGATTTCCGGGCAGACGAGCGGATTGACGAAGTTTGCCGTGCCGACGGCAACCGCACTCGCTCCCGCAAGAAGAAATTCTAATGCATCCTCTGCGGTCTGAACGCCTCCCATCCCGATAATCGGGATTTGAACGGCCTGGCTGACTTCGTATACCATCCTGATGGCGACCGGTTTGATCGCCGGGCCTGACAGTCCGCCCGTTTTATTTGCTAAGATCGGCCGTCCCGTCTTGAGATCGAGCCTCATCCCGATGAGTGTATTAATCATCGTCAGACCGTCAGCACCGGCCGCTTCAATCGCTTTGGCAATTTCGGTTATGTTTGCGACATTAGGCGAAAGCTTCACATACACAGGCACTGCGGAAACTTCTTTCACCGCTTTTGTCAGTTCGGCCGCCATGACGGGATCAGTACCAAAAGCAATCCCCCCGGTTTTGACATTCGGACATGAAATGTTAAGCTCAAGCGCATGCACATTCGGCGCTTGGCTGATGTGCTCGGCCACTTCTTTATAGTCGTCCACCTGAGAACCGGCGACATTTGCGATAATCGGCGTGTCAAATTGTTCGAGCCAAGGCAGCTCATGATTGAGCACATGCTCAAGGCCGGGATTTTGCAGTCCGATGGCATTCAGCATTCCCGCGCTTGTCTCCGCCACTCTCGGCGTCGGATTTCCGAAGCGGGCTTCGTTCGTCGTTGCTTTAATCATAATGCCTCCGAGGCATGATAAATCGTAAAATCCGGCATATTCTTTCCCGAATCCGAAACATCCGGAAGCGGGGATGATCGGATTTTTCAATTGGAGACCCGGCAGATTCACCTCTAACATTACAGCGCCACCTCCTCAGCTTTAAATACCGGCCCGTCAAGGCAGACCTTTACATAGGATGTATCGCTTTCACCCGTGCGGCACACGCAGGCGAAGCAGGCACCGATGCCGCAGCCCATCCGCTCTTCCATCGAAAGATAAACCTCTTTATGGCCGTACTGCTGCTTCAGAGCTTTCAGCATCGGTGTCGGTCCGCAGCTTAGCAGGACATCGAATTCGAGCTGCTTTTCACGGATGACATCGGTGACAAACCCTTTCTCTCCATATGTTCCGTCAGCCGTCGCCACATAAGTGTCTCCGTACGCACGACATTCCTGTTCGTAAAAAACATCCTTTGCTGATTGAAATCCAAGCACATGAATGACGTTTACGCCTTTTTCCGTCAGGCGCTTTGACAGTTCCTGCAAAGGCGGAACCCCGACTCCGCCTCCGACTAACAGCGCGGTTTTGCCGGATTCAATCCGCCGGACGGGGAACCCGTTGCCGAGAGGGCCGAGAACGTCTATCCTGCCGCCCTCTTTTTTCTCGGACAAAAGACGCGTTCCCTCACCGTCAGCTCTGTAGATAACGGATACTTCATTCGCAGCGAAATTGACGTCCGCAATGCTGAGCGGTCTTCTTAATAGCGGCATGACCGCGTCACTCACCTTCAGATGAAGAAATTGACCCGGCTCGGTAAGGTGCCGGACAAGCTCTCCTTTCAGCACCATCTTATAAATCCGATTGGCAATTTCTAAGTTGGATTGAACAGTCAAATGCGCTTTTTTCATATCGTGACTGCCGCCTTTTGATTGGTTTCGGATGCAGGCATATGATCCGCCCGGAATGTCATGCTTTCCAACACCCGCAAAATGGCTTCGGCCGTATCTAAAGATGTCAGGCAGGCGACTCCGTTTTCAACAGATTCGCGGCGGATTCTGAAGCCGTCTCTGGCCGGCTGTTTGCCCTTTGTCAGCGTATTGATGACAAATTGCGCTTCGCCGTTTCTGATGACATCGAGCAGATTTTTCCCTTCTTCGCCGATTTTTCCGACGACTTGAGCCGGAATCTGAGCGTCTTTCAAATAAGCCGCCGTTCCTTCCGTCGCCAAGATTTTATAGCCGATGGCGTGGAACCGCTTGGCGATCAGCAGTCCTTCTTCTTTATCTTTATCGGCAACGGTCAACAGCACTGAGCCGTAGTTCGGGATTTGAATGCCAGAGGCAATCAGCGCTTTATAGAGCGCTTTTTCCAGGGTTGAATCTTTGCCCATGACCTCTCCCGTCGACTTCATTTCAGGGCCTAACGTGATATCCACTCTTCTCAGCTTCGCGAATGAGAAGACAGGCGCTTTCACGAATACCCCCTGCTGTTCAGGCTGCAGCCCCTCTTGATAGCCGAAATCAGCAAGCTTTTGGCCGAGAATGACCTTTGTCGCCAGGTTCGCCATTGGGATTTTTGTGATTTTGCTTAAGAACGGCACGGTTCTGCTTGACCGCGGATTTACCTCAAGCACATACACCTCACCTTGCGACAGTACGAACTGGATGTTCAGCAACCCGATGATGTTAAGGCCTTTTGCTAAGGCTACAGTGTATTGTTCGATTTTTTTCTTAATGTCTTCGCTTAAAGACTGAGGCGGATAGACGGCGATTGAATCCCCTGAATGGACGCCTGCCCGCTCGATATGCTCCATAATTCCCGGAATAACGACTGTTTCGCCGTCAGATACGGCATCGACTTCGATTTCTTTCCCCGTCAGATAACGGTCGATTAACACCGGATGCTGCGGGTTGATTTTGACCGCGTTTTTCATATAGTGAAGCAGCTCTTCTTCGTGATAGACGATTTCCATCGCCCGGCCGCCGAGCACATACGAAGGGCGGACAAGTACCGGATAGCCGATGGATGCGGCGATTTTGACCGCTTCGTTCACCGATACGGCGGTTTTCCCGAGCGGCTGCGGCACATTCAGCGCCTCAAGCGCCTGCTCGAACTTATCCCGGTCTTCCGCACGGTCTAAATCTTCAAGTGATGTACCGAGAATTTTGACGCCGCGGGCGCTCAATTCTTCCGCAAGGTTGATCGCCGTCTGGCCGCCGAATTGGACAACAACGCCTTCCGGCTGTTCCAAATCGATGATGTGCATGACATCTTCAACCGTCAGCGGTTCAAAATACAGTTTGTCTGATATGCTGAAATCAGTGGACACCGTCTCAGGATTGTTGTTGATAATAATCGCTTCATAGCCTGCCTGCTTGATCGCCCAGACAGAATGAACGGTCGCATAGTCAAATTCCACGCCCTGTCCGATGCGGATCGGCCCGGAACCGAGGACGACGACGCTTTTTCTTGAAGTAACCTCAGACTCGTTCTCTTCCTCATATGTGCTGTAAAAGTACGGGGTTTCTGATTCGAATTCCGCCGCGCATGTATCCACCATTTTATATACAGGCTTGATGTCTGCTTCTTTTCGCATTTGATACAGCTCTTGTTCCGGCATATTCCATTCCCGGCTGATATATTTGTCGGAGAAACCGAGTTCCTTCGCTGTCTGAAGGACGGCGAGGCTGCCTTTTTCCGCTTTCAGCTCTGTTTCAAAAGCGACCAGCTTACAGAGCTTGTGCAAAAAGAATACGTCAATTGCGGAAAACTCATGAAGCTGCTCCACTGTGTAGCCTCTTCTGAACGCTTCAGCAAGATAAAACAGGCGTTCATCCCCGGCTTTTCTGATCCGTTTTTCCAAAAGTCCGTCAGAAATCTCTTCCGCATCCTTCAGTTCCAGGTGATAGACATCGGCTTCCAGTGAGCGGACCGCCTTTAACAGCGATTCTTCAAGGGTGCGTCCGATAGCCATGACCTCTCCGGTAGCTTTCATTTGCGTCCCGAGCCTGCGGTTTGCCGACTCAAATTTGTCGAACGGCCAGCGCGGGATTTTAGAAACAACATAGTCCAGCGCGGGCTCAAAAGCCGCATATGTTTTTCCCGTTACGGGATTCATCATTTCATCAAGAGAAAGCCCGACTGCGATTTTCGCCGCAAGCTTTGCGATCGGGTAACCCGTCGCTTTTGAGGCGAGGGCAGATGAGCGGCTCACCCGCGGATTCACTTCGATAATGTAATATTGGAAGCTGTCGGGATCGAGCGCGAGCTGAACATTACAGCCGCCTTCAATGCCGAGCGCGCGGATCAGCTTTAATGAAACATTGCGCAAAAGCTGGTATTCCCGGTCGCTCAAAGTCTGGCTCGGGGCAACGACGATGCTGTCACCCGTATGGATGCCGACCGGATCGATATTTTCCATGTTGCAGACGACGATCGCGTGATCTCTGCTGTCTCTCATGACTTCATATTCGATCTCTTTGTAACCGGCAATGCTTTTTTCCAGAAGGCACTGATGGACGGGGCTGAGTTTTAATCCGTTTTCGACGATCTCTTTCAGTTCCGCTTCATTCGAGCAGATGCCGCCGCCCGTTCCGCCTAATGTGTAAGCAGGGCGCACGATAACCGGAAACCCGATCCGGCCGACAAATTCCTCGGCTTCCTGTAAAGTGCGGATGATCTCACTTTCCGGCACCGGTTCATTCAGCTCATTCATCAGCGTACGGAATAAGTCGCGGTCTTCCGCCTGCTGGATGGCGGACAGCTTTGTGCCGAGCACTTCCACTCCGCATTCCTCAAGAACCCCGAGTTCAGACAGCTCGACGGCAAGATTCAGTCCGGTCTGTCCTCCCAGAGTCGGCAGGATGGCGTCCGGCCGTTCTTTTCTGATAATACGCGTGAGAAACTCCGGCGTCAGCGGTTCTATGTATACCCGATCAGCCATTTCCGTATCCGTCATAATCGTTGCCGGATTCGAGTTGACGAGAATGACTTCATAGCCTTCTTCCTTTAAAGCGAGACACGCCTGTGTGCCCGCATAATCAAATTCCGCCGCCTGTCCGATAATAATCGGGCCTGATCCGATCACTAAAATCTTTTTAATATCTATGCGTTTTGGCATACCGCTTCCCCTTCTTTCTCAGTTGTTTCGATCAAGTCAATGAATCTGTCAAATAAATGATTGGCGTCTTCCGGCCCCGGTGAAGCTTCAGGGTGGTACTGAACCGTAAATGCCGGCAATGTTTTATGCTTGAGTCCTTCGATCGTTTGATCATTGATCGCAATGTGCGTCACTTCAAGCTCTGTATCATCTATTGAAGAAACTGTATATCCGTGGTTTTGGGCGGTTAAAGCGACTTTCCCTGTCGCAAGCTCTTTAACCGGATGATTGGAACCCCTGTGTCCGAATTTCATTTTTTCCGTTTCCGCTCCGGATGCCAGCGCAAATAATTGGTGGCCGAGGCAGATTCCGAATAACGGCACCTTCCCGAGTATGCCTTTTATCATTTCAATGGCTTCCGGCACATCTTTCGGATCTCCGGGTCCGTTAGAAAGCATGATGCCGTCCGGCTTGAGCTGAAGCACTTCTTCCGCCGTTACATTGTACGGCACAACGATGACATCGCATTTTCTTTTGTTTAACTCTCTTAAAATGCCGTGCTTCATACCGAAATCGACGAGTACGATGCGTTTGCCGCGGCCCGGACTCGGATATGCCGTTTTCGCAGATACTTGAGCGACTTGATTTCTCGGCAGTTCCGTTTCTTTCAGCCTTGCAAGAACCTCTCCGACATTCTCCTCACTTGAAGCAAACGTTCCTTTTAATGCGCCGGCCGTGCGGATCATTCTTGTGAGCTTTCTCGTGTCAATCCCTTGTAAGCCGGGGATATTTTTCATTTTCAAATACTCGTCAAGCGTGTAAGCCGAACGCCAGTTGGAAGGCAGCTCGCACAGTTCTTTTACGATCAGCCCTTTTACAAAAGGAGTGATGGATTCAAAGTCATCTCTGTTAATTCCGTAGTTGCCGATCAGAGGATACGTCAGCGTCACGATCTGCCCGCAGTAAGAAGGGTCTGATAAAATTTCCTGATAACCGGTCATTCCCGTGTTGAATACGACTTCACCCGCTGTATGTTCCAGGCTCCCGAATGCTTCACCCTCAAATACCGCTCCATTTTCCAGCACTAGTCTTCTTTTCATTTGACGAGTCTCCCTTCTTCGTATGCAAGCTTACCGGCAGCCATCGTTGCAACAGGCCAGCCGAAGCACTTCATCTTGTTGAATGGCGTATTTTTTCCTTTAGATAAAAATGTATCTTTGTCAATGGCTGCTTCTTTTTCCAGATCAATCAGGGTGATGTCAGCCGGCGCCCCCGGTGCAAGCGTTCCGTACGGAAGATCAAATGCCTCGCAAGGTTTCACCGTCATGAAATCAACCAGCTGCTTCAGCGTCCACGCCCCGTTTTTCACAAAATGTGTGTACAGAAGCGGAAAGGCTGTTTCTAAACCGACGATACCGAAAGGCGCAAGCTTCATGTCCGTGTTTTTCTCTTCTTCTGTATGCGGCGCATGGTCAGTGGCGATGAAATCAATCGTGCCGTCTAAAAGCCCTTCAATCAGCGCCTCTCTGTCCTCTTTGCTGCGAAGGGGCGGATTCATTTTAAAATTGGTATCAAGTCCCGGGATATCGTCGTCACAAAGCAGCAGATGGTGAGGCGATACTTCCGCCGTCACGCGGATTCCCGCTTTTTTTGCGTCTCTTACGGCTCTGACGGATTCTTTCGTGCTGATATGACACACATGGTAATGGCAGCCCGCCGCTTCCGCCAGCAGGACGTCACGGGCGATATGTACCGCTTCACAAATGGAAGGTATGCCGTTCAGGCCGTTCGCTTTTGAAAAAGAACCTTCATGCACGCTTCCTCCGTAAATCAGTGAGTTATCCTCACAATGAGCGACAATCGCTTTATTTATTGAAGCCGCCCGTTTCATGGCTTCATACATCATTCCGGCCGTCTGAACGCCGACGCCGTCATCGGTGAAGGCGAATGCGCCGGCTTCATGAAGCGCCTCAAAATCTGTCATTTCTTCGCCGGTTTGTCTGATCGTAATGGATGCGTAAGGAAGGACCCTGACAGATGAGGTTTCTTTGATCCGGTTTTGCAGCCATTCCATCTGCTCTTTCGTATCCGGCACCGGTCTTGTATTCGGCATGGCTGCGACTGTGGTAAAGCCGCCCCGCGCCGCGGCTTTAGAGCCCGTCTCAATGGTTTCTTTTTTCTCGCCGCCCGGTTCTCTGAAGTGGACATGAAGGTCTACGAGTCCCGGTGAAACGAACAGTCCCCCAGCGTCGATCACCGTTTCTCCGTCTTTCGCTGTCAGAAGCCCGGTTTCCGAAATAAATTCACCCGTTACCCGGATATCCTGTTCCACTTTTTCTCCTTGTTCATTTAACATCCAGCCGTTTTTAATGAGATAAGACATAAGCCGCTTCTCCCCTTTTCACATTGGTTTGCAGTGCTCTTTTTAAGACTGCCATTCTGATATACACGCCATTTTCCATTTGTTTAAAGATTCTTGATTTTCCGCATTCCACTAATGTTGTGTCAATTTCGACTCCTCTGTTCACCGGTGCGGGATGCATGATGATGGCATGCCGCTTCATGCTCTCCGCCCGCTTTGCGGTCAGCCCGTATGCTTCCAGGTAGCCTTTTTGGTCGGCTTCTGTCTGATGCCTTTCATTTTGGATGCGGAGCAGCATGACGACATCTGAAGCTTGTATGGCTTCATCCGTCTGAACACAGGTGCCGAAGGCGTTTTTCTCATCCTGCCATTGCGGCGGACCAGAAAACAGCACACGCGCGCCGAGCCTTGTCAGCACCTCGGCATTCGACCTTGCCACCCTGCTGTGTTTGATATCGCCATGAATGGAAACCGTCAGGCCCTGAAAGGTCTCAAATTCCTCTTGAATCGTCATTAAATCAAGCAACGACTGGGTCGGGTGCTGGCCGCAGCCGTCGCCGGCGTTTAAGATCGGAATATTGACTCTGCCGGTCAGATCTTTGTAATATTCATCCGTGCTGTGCCGGATGACGCAGGCGTCCGCTCCGATTGATTCCAGTGTTTTGACCGTGTCGTATAAGGACTCGCCTTTTTGAACGCTTGTGCTCGTGCCGTCTAAGCTGAGCACGTTCATCCCGAGTTTCTTTTCCGCCACTTCAAAGCTGAACCGCGTCCTCGTGCTCGGTTCAAAAAACAGATTCGCAACGAATTTTCCCGCGAGATCGGGACGGACTGTACCCTCTTTTATCGCTTTTGCCTCACGCAGCAGTTCTGTAATTTCAGCAGTGCTCAGTTCAGACATCGCCGTTAAATGATTCATGTTTTTCTCCTCCGTTTCCGCTTGAAGGCCGTAAAAAAACACCCCGGTCTATAGACTCGGGGTGCGGTTAAAGAGAGAAGCAGCGTACAGCTTCTTCCCGTTATAACCCTTCCAAGCCTCTCTGGACTTTCTTTAAAAGGTTTTACATATGATTTTGTTTTTCTGATGCAATCGCGTCTTCTTCATTTGCATGCGGCAGGATAAGGTTCAGGATGACTCCGACGATTGCCGCAAGCGCCATGCCGGATATTTGGAACCCGCCTTTTGATACTTGAATAAAAGCCCCTCCGACGCCGATCACGAGGATGACGGATGTGATAATTAAATTTCTCTTGTTTTCATAATCAATGTTGTTGTCAATCAGCATTCTTAAGCCGCTGGAGGCGATAATTCCGAAGAGCAGGAAGGAAACGCCTCCCATAACCGCGGACGGAACAGAGCTGATCAGCGCTGATACTTTTCCGATAAATCCGAAGCACAGCGCAATCACACCCGCGCCGCCGATGACAAAGACGCTGAAAACTCTCGTAATTGCCAGTACACCGATGTTTTCGCCATATGTTGTCGTGGGCGGGCCGCCGATTAACGAAGCAATGATCGTCGCTACGCTGTCCCCCATTATGGAGCGGTGCAGTCCCGGCTTTTTAATGAAATCCTGTCCGACGACTTTACTCAGCACCATTTGGTGGCCGATATGTTCTGACATCGTCACGAAAGCGACCGGCACCATCGCAGCCACAATGCCCAATGTCACTGACGGCGTATAGTCTTTGAAAGGGATGATAAATTCAGGAACGGCGAACCACTTTGCATCAATGACCGGCTGAAAATTGACGATGCCCTGTGTCAGCGCAAACAGATATCCGCCTATAATGCCGATCAATACCGGTATCAGGCTTAAAAATCCCCGTAAAAAGATGGCGCAGATAATGGTGATTGCCAAAGTGACGCCGGCTACACTGAAATGTTTCAAGCTGTAGACGAGTTCCTTCGCATTCGGATCAGCATACATTGCCATATTGACGGCTGTGCTTGCCAGTCCGAGGCCGATGACGATAATGACCGGCCCGACGACCACCGGGGGCAGCAGCTTCATCAGCCACCCCGTTCCAAGCTGCCTGATGAGAAGCGCGATCAGGCCGTACACAATTCCCGCCAGGAAAGCGCCGACCATGGCAGCCCCCGGCCCTCCCGTCGCCTTCACCAAGATAATCGGTGATATAAAGGCGAATGATGAGCCGAGATAAGCGGGAATCTGGCCTTTTGTCACCAAGAGATAGGCGAGTGTCCCGATTCCGCTCGTGACAAGCGCCACTGCCGGGCTCATTCCGACCAGTTTCGGCACGAGTATGGTTGAACCGAACATGGCGAATAAATGCTGCAGGCTGAATGACAGCCAGGACAATGGATTGGGGACGTCCCTGACTCCCAGGTTTACTTTTTTCTTACTCATGGCGTTTTCCTCCCGGTTGACTTTCAAATGGTATAAAAAAACCTCTTTGCTTTTTGCGCAAAGAGGCATACAAAACCCGGCCGCGTCGATCCGCCCGGCTTTGTGTTTTAAAATCCTCTTTGCAAACTCTCTGGAATGCATTTAAAAAGGGTGATTATTCATTTTCGTAAATGGCGACCATATCAGTCTGATCAACTTCGCTCAGCTGAACCATCACTTTTTCAGCTTTTGAG
The DNA here is from genome assembly GCF_001975995.1 of Bacillus sp. GZB. NCBI lineage: Bacteria > Bacillati > Bacillota > Bacilli > Caryophanales > Bacillaceae > Bacillus > Bacillus sp. GZB. The sequence continues at coordinate 772,296 of NZ_MTQG01000010.1, read as the reverse complement.
GTCGGAATGTTTTTCCCGATATAGTCCGCTCTGATCGGCAGCTCCCGGTGCCCTCTGTCGACAAGCACAGCAAGCTGTATCGATGACGGCCGCCCGACATCAACGAGGGCATCCATCGCAGCTCTCACCGTCCGGCCGGTATAAAGCACATCATCAACCACAATGACCTTTTGGTCTGTGATATCGGCCGGAATGTCCGCGCCTTTTACAAGCGGCTCTTCATTGCTCGTTTTTTTCGTGAGATCGTCACGGTAAAGGGTGATATCGATTTCCCCGACGGTGACCGGATTTCCTTCAATCTGTTCGATCCGCTCGGCCAGCCGCTTCGCTAAATAAATGCCTCTTGTTTTAATCCCTACAAGAATGCAGTCATTCATTCCTTTATTCCGTTCGATCATTTCATGGGCTATCCTTGTCAGCGCCCGCCTGATCGCCTGTTCGTCGAGAATAACAGCTTTTTGATTCACTCGTGACACCTCTCCATTCGTATATAAGAAGAAAAAACCCCTCCTGCCAGAGCATAGAGGGGTTCCTTTCCAGGACGAAGACACATGCGTATCTCTTCTGTCCTATCCGTTATCCTTCTCAGCCTCTCTGGACTGTGTTAAAGAATCTATTCAGCTTGTTTTTATTATTTCAGAAAAGAGAGTCGCTGTCAATGGCTATTTCTTAAATCTTCAATGAGTTTTTTCATATCTTCAGGAAGGGGCGCTTCAAACTCAATGTATTCGCCCGTCCGCGGATGATCAAAACCTAATATTCCGGCATGAAGCGCCTGACCATTGAAATCAATGGTTTTTCTCGGTCCGTACTTCGGATCGCCCGCCAAAGGAAACCCGATATATTTCATATGAACACGGATCTGATGCGTTCTTCCGGTCTCAAGCCGGCACTCTACGAGCGTGAAATCTTGAAAACGCTCAAGCACGTGGAAATGCGTGACGGCGTTTTTGCTGCTTTCTCTTGTTACGGTCATGCTTTGACGGTCTTTTTTATCTCTCCCGATCGGAGCGTCAATTGTTCCGTCATCATGTGAAATCACCCCGTGGACAACCGCTGTGTACTTTCTGGTCACGGTTTTATTGACGAGCTGATTAACGAGTGATTCATGCGCCATATCGTTTTTAGCGACCATTAACAGACCGGAAGTATCTTTATCAATCCGGTGGACGATTCCCGGGCGCATGACGCCGTTAATGCCGGAAAGGTCGTTGCAGTGAGCCATCAGTCCGTTTACAAGCGTCCCTGTCACATGGCCGGGCGCCGGGTGTACAACCATGCCGCGCGGTTTGTTCACAACCAAGACATCCTGGTCTTCATAGTAAATGTCCAAATCCATCGGCTCTGCAAGCACGTCCAATTCTTCCGGTTCAGGAATGGTGACGTTTACCTGATCGCCGGGCTGCATTTTATAATTCGCTTTTACGGATTTGCCATTAACGGATACCAGTCCCTCTTTTACCCATTGCTGCACTTGAGTGCGTGACCAGTTTTCTCCCGTTGAAGCCAAAAATTTATCAATCCGTTCGCTCTTTTGTTCAGGCTGAACGGTTATCTCAAATTGATTCATGTTATTGCTCCTTCTTTTTCCCGCTGTCAAACAGCATATGAATAAATAAAAGTATTACACCGACGCACAGTGAGGAGTCCGCGATATTAAAAATCGGATAGTGATAATTCACGATGATGACATGAATAAAATCCACCACTTCCTGGCGCGCCGCCCGGTCAATAAAGTTTCCGGCCGCACCGCCCAGCATTAAGCCGAGAGAAATTCCGAGTAACATCTGCCCTTTTGCATAACGCTGTATGTAATAAACGATTCCGATAATCACGGCGATGGTAATGACGTAGAAAAACCACATTTGGCCGGCTAAAATCCCCCACGCCGCTCCCGTGTTGCGATGAGATGTGATATAAAGCACCTGATCGATGACAGGTATGCTTTGTCCCAATTCCATATGGCTGACGACAAGCCATTTGGTCAATTGGTCGGCAATAATAATAAAAAGAGCGATAAGATAATAAAGCACACACGTTCCTCCAGTATACAGTTACTTTTATCCTTTATGAATTTTATCAGTAAAAGATGCCAGAGTAAAGGCAGATCATAAGCGCATGCAAACAGACGCTGTCACTCATACAGCGCCTGATCATATGCATAATCTCCGGGTTCCCAATATGGAAGGGTTTTCTTTTCAAATTGAGCGGGATAATAAAAATCATCAGCGGTTCTGGCCGTAGGCAACACCGCAAGTTTTTCAATCGGAATGGGGGCGCCTGTTTTTTCACAATAACCGTACGTATTGTTTTCAAACTTAGACAGGGCAAGAAGAACGTCCTGAAGTTCTTCTTTTATATGATAGATCAGAGTTGCTTCTTGGTCGTTCATTGAAGGTTCAACAGATGCTGACATTTGAAAGCAAGAATATTCGAATAATCTTGATTGAAGTTCTTCTTTCATCATGAGAAGCTCCGTGTGGATTGCGGTCAGTTGATCATTCATTCATCACAACTCCTGCTCTTGATGTTATAGCTTTATTGTTGCCCCCAGTGCGCCATTTGAAGCCCATAAGATTTTTCCTGTCGTTCTAATCGATGACATTGCTGGCATGTAAAAAAGCGCCCGGCTGGCACCGGGCGCTTTCTCATTTATTATTTTTGATAATATTTTTCAACGATTTCCGCATTGCGCAGTGATAATGTCGGATATTTCGGATTGGCTCCGACATCTTTAGAAATGACGCGGGAACGTTCACACATCTGGCCTTCCGCTTTTTCTACGGTCATTTTTCCTGTTGTGAAGCTTTGCGCGTTTTCCGGCGCTTCACTTTCGTCTTTTACTGTCAGTTCTGAGACGATAAACAGCTGCGCGATGTTTTCTTTAATGGATGACAAGAGGTCGCGGTTTTCTTTGTTCGGATACAAAGTCAGGCTCGCTTCCAATGATCTTCCGATAATTTTTTCGTTACGGGCTGTTTCCAAAGCTTTCAACACGTCGTTTCGAAGCTCCATGAAGCGGTCGAATTTTTCTTCTGTCGCTTGACTGTCCGGAACAGCAATGGTTTCCGGCATATCTGTCAGCTGCACGCTCGCTTCTTCAACAAATGATAAGTGAGACCACATTTCATCCGCCGTGTGCGGGAGAATCGGCGCCGTCAGCTTCACTAACGCCAGCAGCGTTTCATAAAAGACGGTCTGCATGCTGCGGCGGTCCGGATGATCCGCATGCTCGATGTACACAACATCTTTTGCAAAATCAAGATAGAAGGAGCTGAGCTCGATCGTACAGAAATTGTGAATGCTGTGATAAACAACCGCAAATTCGTATTCATCGTACGCTTTTTTCACCTTATCGATCAGCTTATTCAGCTTGATCAGCATATATTGATCCACTTCGCGGAGATCTTTTACATCAACGGCATTGACGCTTGGATTGAAATCGAACAGGTTGCCGTGAAGGAAGCGGAACGTGTTGCGGACTTTCCGGTATACTTCCGCGACCTGCTTCAGAATATCTTCAGAAACCGGGTGATCGGCCTGATAGTTTACGGAAGATACCCATAAACGCAGAATTTCAGCTCCAAGCTGTTTTGCGATTTTTGTCGGGTCAATCGTATTGCCGAGTGATTTACTCATTTTACGGCCGTTTGCATCAAGTGTAAATCCGTGGCTTAATACGCCTTTATACGGCGCTTTGCCGGTGACTGCAACAGCGGTGGAAAGAGATGAGTTAAACCAGCCGCGGTATTGGTCAGAGCCTTCAAGGTATAAATCAGCCGGACGGACAAGATCATCACGTTCTTCAAGAACAGCCTGATGGGAAGAACCTGAATCAAACCATACATCCATAATGTCTTGCTCTTTCGTGAAGATTCCGTTCGGGCTTCCCGGATGTGTAAATCCTTCCGGCAGAAGGTCTTTTGCCTCTCTTTCAAACCAGACGTTTGAGCCGTGCTGTTTGAACAGCTCAGACACGTGTTCAATCGTTTCGTCAGTGATGACCGGCTCACCGTTTTCTGCATAAAATACCGGGATCGGAACGCCCCAGACGCGCTGTCTTGAGATACACCAGTCACCGCGGTCGCGCACCATGTTGTAAAGTCGCTGTTCGCCCCACTCCGGCACCCAATTCGTTTGTTTGATGGCATCAAGCAGATCGGATCTGAAATCTTTAATTGACGCAAACCATTGCGCTGTCGCTCTGAAGATGGTCGGTTTTTTCGTTCTCCAGTCATGCGGATAGGAGTGTGTAATAAACTCGAGTTTCAAGAGCGCGCCGTTTTCTTCAAGCTTCTCCGTGATCGGTTTATTGGCTTTATCGTAAAACATTCCTTCAAAGCCCGGCGCTTCGTCGGTCATGTTTCCTTTTTCATCAACAGGGCACAGTACTTCTAAGCCGTACTTTTGGCCGACGATAAAGTCATCTTCCCCGTGGCCCGGAGCAGTATGAACACAGCCTGTTCCGGCATCGGTTGTGACGTGGTCACCGAGCATGACGAGTGAATCTCTGCCGTACAGCGGATGTTCTGCAGTGATGTATTCTAATTCTCTGCCTTTATATGATGCGACAACTTCAGGATTTTCAAAACCGCATGCCTCCGCTACGTTTTCGATCAGTTCAGCAGCCACTACATAACGCTTGTCTCCAACCTTGATGACATTGTATTCAAGATCAGGATGAACGGAAATTCCGAGGTTGGCAGGCATCGTCCACGGCGTCGTCGTCCAGATGATGAAGCTTTCTCCGTTTTCCAGAACGCCTTTACCGTCTTTCACCTTAAACGCAACATAAATAGACGCGGAACGTTTGTCCTGATATTCAATTTCCGCTTCCGCTAAGGCAGATTCACTTGAAGGCGACCAGTTGACCGGCTTCAGACCTTTATAAATATAGCCTCTTTTCGCCATCTCGCCGAAAACGCGGATCTGCTGCGCTTCAAATTCAGGCTGAAGCGTAACATACGGGTTTTCCCAATCGCCTCTGACGCCGAGACGCTTGAATTGTTCGCGCTGTCTTTCGATCTGCTGCCATGCATAATCTTCGCAAAGCTTGCGGAAATCAGCGACGGACATTTCTTTCCGGTTTACTTTTTTGTTTTTCGTCAGCGCCGTTTCAATCGGCAGTCCGTGCGTATCCCAGCCCGGCACGTAAGGTGCGTTGTAGCCGCTCATTGATTTATAGCGGACGATGAAGTCTTTCAGGATTTTGTTCAGGGCATGGCCCATGTGGATATCTCCGTTTGCATAAGGAGGTCCGTCATGCAGCACGAATTTCGGGCGGTCTTTCGTCCGTTCTTGAACAAGACGGTAAATGTCCTGCTCCTCCCAGTCTTTTTGCATGTCCGGCTCACGATTCGGCAGATTTCCCCGCATCGGAAAATCTGTTTTCGGCATTAACAGCGTATCTTTGTAATCCATTTTCATTCCTCCACAACATTTTTCAGAAAATAAAAAAAGCCCTCTCATCCCATAAGGGACGAGAAAGCTTATCTCGCGGTACCACCCTTTTAGAAAAAACGGATCATCCGTCTTTTCCTCTCGAACATCGTAACGTGATGGAACGTCCTATCCTACTCTCGGTTCAGAAAGGAAACTAAAGGGCTGATCTGCATGATTCCGGCCATCCCGGGCTTTCACCTTCCCCGGGTCGCTTTATAGCCTGTTTTGAGTCATGCCGGTCCCTTTCAATCGTCTTTTCATCTGAATTTATGAACGTATTATATTCGAACGGGCCGGAGAATGTCAAGAAAATCAGAAAATTATTCTTTTTCCTCAAAAACCGCGTCGACTTCGTATTCCAGCAGATGATCCCAATCATCGTTCTTCAGCAGGTCGAGCTGCGCCTCAATCAGCATTTGGAAACGTGTTCTGAAGACTTTAGACTGTTTTTTCAGCTCTTCAATTTCCATTGCGATTTTTCTTGATTTGGAAAGCGACTCATTGATGATGCGATCGGCATTTTTTTCTGCTTCACGGACGATCAGCTTCGCTTCCTTCTGCGAGTTGCGCTTTACGTCTTCTGCGGCTTCCTGGGCTACGAGAATTGATTTATTCAGCGTTTCTTCGATATTGGCAAAGTGGCCGATTTTTTCGTCCAGCTCGTTCACTTTCGCCTCAAGCTCCGTTTTTTTACGGAGTGCGATTTCGTAATCTTTTCTGACCTGCATTAAAAATTCATTTACTTCGTCTTCATCATATCCGCGAAAACCTTTTGTAAACGTTTTGTTATGGATATCATTCGGCGTTAATGGCATATTGCCACCTCCATTTTTACATTTCAGTACGGTTATCTAGTTCACATTATAAAACAAATACGGCACAGATGGAGAAAAAAACTGAAAAAACGACTCATTTTTGCCGTTCAAATGTAACTTTCCATTTGTCTTTTTTCGTTTTTCCGTCAACTTTTGCCAAACTGCATCGTCCGAAGCCGCGAATCGAGAGCATGTCCCCTTCAGCAACCTGATAAGACGGATCTTCAATGGCTTTCCAATTCACCTTAACGAGCCCGTTTTTCACAAGCGCCTGCGCTTTCTGACGGGATTGCCTGCTCATTGAAGCGCAGACGGCGTCGAGACGCAATGAAGAAACCGTGTCATCCCTTATTTCGACATCTGAAGCGGGAATGTGAAGAGCGGAAAGCTCGATTTTCTCAAGCTTTACCGGCGCTTTGCCCGCCTTGGTCAGCTGAGTGCTGACAAAATCGGCGATTTCACCGGAGACGATCAGCTGCACGGCTTCCTCTGAGAAAATCAGATCGCCGTATTTCTGCCGCTTTAAGCCGATCCCCATTAATGATCCGAGAAGAGAGCGGTGGTCAATGCTGACGAATTTTTCAGCGTATTGAACGTCAAAAGCCCGAAGCTCAAAATCATCCTGTTCAGGTTCCATATATTCAGGGTATAAAATCGCGCGTTTGCGCTCAGCTCTGTCATATCCTCCGAAAAACGCAAGACCGCAGGCGTCGCCGATAACGGCCTTTACAATGACCTGTTCTCTGGGATCTAAGAAATCAGTCAGCTTCATCCGATACTGGTCCAGGACAATCTGTTTCCATTCAAGCGCCTGATCAATAAAAGGCTGCTCGTCTTGTCTGAAGTGCTGGTAAATATCGCTCATGTTCTTTCCTTTCTATGTAAAGAGGCTTGGCTGGTGCCAAGCCCGTATCAAACTGTCGCATTCAAGTATACATTGCGATCATGCGGTATAGGCCCCAAAGTCCCGTCGTGGCAAACCGAAGCACGATAATCGCTACAATCGGGGATATATCCAGCATGGCAATGGGCGGAATGATCCTTCTGAACGGCTCTAAATACGGTTCGCAAATCGCTGCGAGAAACCGTCCGACCGCCGTTTCTCTCGTACTCGGCACCCATGACATAAAGATATAGATGATCAGGGCAAACGAGTAGATGTAAATTAAATAACTCAGAACGGAAAAAATTTGATAAAGAATCATCCTGCTTTACCACCTCTGATGTTCGTCTTCATTTATAAGCTCCGAAATCGTGCCGGAAACGTCGACATTATCAGGCGTGCACAGAAAAATATCTGAACCGATTCTCTGAATGTCGCCGCCGATGGCGTAGACGGTACCGCTTAAAAAGTCGACGATTCTTTTCGCCTGATCATGCTGGATGCGCTGCAGATTGACGACAACCGCACGCCTGTTCTTTAAATGATCGGCGATTTCCTGCGCTTCCGCATATACACGCGGTTCACTCAACACCACTTTAGAGGATTTCTGAACACTTTGCAAGCTTACTACGTTCTGCTTGCCCTGCGGCTTCTGAGCGTAAGCAGGCTGTTTATCTTTCTGCTGTTCATGCTCTTCCTGATGATCCTGCTCTGTTTCAATGTATTCGTACTCGTACTCCTCCTCATCCATTGAGAAAAAGTTTTTCAGTTTATTTTTCATGCTCATTTGTTTACACCCCCCGGTTCATTTCCGACTAATGAAGAGCCGATTCTGACAAAAGTTGCGCCCTCTTCAACAGCGATTTCATAATCATTTGACATGCCCATTGACAGTTCCCGGCACGGTGCGTTTGTCTGATTCAGTTTTTGCACCTGATCCCTCAGATCACGCAATTGCCGGAAGCAGGCTCTGATCGTTTCTGTATCGTCTGTCAGGGGAGCCATCGTCATCAGGCCCTCTACAGAAATGTTTCTAAACTCAGAAAGCTCTCTGATAAAGGGGATGACCTCCTCTGTTTTCAAACCGTGCTTAGACGGCTCAAGCGAAGTATTCACCTGCACAAAACAGCGAACCGTATGCTGCGCCCGTTTTTCAATCTCTTTTGCCAATGACAGTCTGTCTAAGGAATGAATATAAGATACACGGTCAACGACGGCCTTCACCTTTCTGGACTGAAGACTGCCGATAAAGTGCCACTCCGGGCTGCCTTTGATGACTTCCTGCTTATGGATAAGCTCGGCATCCCGGTTTTCTCCCAGACTTGTAATACCGGCATCAACGGCCTCTTGAGCCCTTTCGGCTGATACGTATTTTGTAACCGCGATGACGGTAACATCTTCGGGGCTTCGGCCCGATCTGTTACATGCTTCGTTTATTCTTTCGTTTATATGTCGTAATTGATCAGCAACACGCAAGATCTTACGCCTCCTTCATTCCGATAAAGGACATCATGCGTCCCGTTTTCCCTTTGTCGCGGCGGTGTGAAAAGAATAGTTCACGCTCTCGTTCGGTGCATAAACCGCTGACTGAAATGTTTTCTTCCGGAATGCCGCAATGTATCAGAAGAAGACGGTTGACCTCTTTTAAATCAAGCTGATACTGGCCTTTTTCCGTTTCGCATATAGCGGATTCAGCCGTAAAAGGCAGCGCCCGCACTTCATTGATGACGCGATCGTCGACTGTATAGCTTCCCGCACTGATGGACGGACCGATGACAGCCTGAATATCTGTTAAACGGGAGCCTTCTTCGTTTACCCAGCGTTCCGTCATGATGCGTCCGATTTGTTTGACCGTCCCCTTCCACCCGGCATGGGCAGCGCCGATAATGGATTTTACCGGGTCATAAAAATACAAGGGCACACAGTCCGCAAAACAAAGGGCCAAAAAAAGATTCGCATCTTTCGTGTAGAGCCCATCCGTCCCGCGGAATGCGGAAGAATAGTCTCTCGCTCCTTTTCCTTTATCCCCGGCTGTCACGCGCCGGACGCGGTTTTCATGTGTCTGGTCGGCGAACACCCAGGAATCCAGATCAGTACCGCATAAGGACGCTATGACTTCACGGTTTGTCACAACATCATGAGCTTCATCCCGGACGTGCAATCCGGTATTTAATGACTCATACGGAGGATTGCTGACCCCGCCGTTTTTCGTTGTGAATCCGGCGATGACCTTTGTGTTAAGCTGATTCACACAGTTCCAGTCTTCTATCATGAGTGCCGAGGGGGTGGTAAGACTAAACGGGTGATATGTATTCATGGAGATCCAACCTTTCGACAAACATTAAAAAAGCGTAATTTCCCAATCATTTTAACACAATTTTGAGCATACGTTTAGCGGCTGATTGAAAAATGAGATAAATAAATGTGCCGGAAACATTGAGATTTCCGGCATTTTACAAGTGAAGGGAGGATTACGCTCCCCCCTTTGGTTCGTTTACACGCACTAAGATGACATCTTCCCCAATTTTAACTATATTTCGCCAAGGAATGATCATTTCCTCTTCTTTTCCGAAAAAACCGAGAACTTTTCCGCTGCCGCCTAAAATAATCGCCTGAATTTTTCCCGTTGTCACGTTAATATCAATATCACCGATGCTTCCGAGTTTTTTTCCGTTCGACACGTTTACCACATCTTTTATTTGAAATTCAGATATGCTGATCATCCGTATCACGCCCTTTGCCCGTTCTTTTTCCTATTATATGAACGGCCGGGCTGAACCTTGTCACATCGGGCAATCTTTTTTGCGGCTGCACCAGCCGAGGATAAATCTCAGCATGATTTTCGTATAGTCCATAAGCTCATCAACAGACACTTCCTCGTTTACGGAGTGGGCGTTTTTTAAATCGCCGGGACCGTATATGACGCTCGGAATCCCGGCATGATAAAGCCACCCTCCGTCAGTTACGGTTTGGGAAACATCAATGACGGGCTCCTGTTTTTTGACGGCTGAGTGTGATGCAGCCAAGACAGAAACTGCCGGATGGTCCGGGTCGATTTCCAGCGCCGGGAACACCTCTCCTCTGTCTTCAATCATCGAAGATCCGCCCCATTTGAACACCGGCCTGTTTTCTTTGAGCCACAGATCACTGTCAGCGACACGATTGATATAGTCTTCGATTTCTGCGGCTGCTTTTTCGTGCGTTTCGTTCGGATAAAAGTGGACGGTGATCCATAACCGGCACTCATCGGCGACAAACGCTGCGTGTCTTCCGCCTTCAATGACGGCGGGGTTGATCGTATTGGTGCCGGGCGCAAAGCCGGGATAGCTTTTCGTTACCGCCCAGTGGCGCTCCAGCTCTCCCAAGGCAGCGATGATTTTCGCCATTTTTTCGATGGCGCTCGCTCCGAATGTGCCTCCGCCCGCGTGAATCATATTGCGCCTCATGCCGTCATGAAATGTTTGTTTGCTTTTCAATTCTATCCAGCCGGTGATGACACCGCCCTGCCCTTGAATATGCAGGCTGCTCGTATCCGCGACAACCGCAAAATCCGCGTGATAGCCGCGTTTGCAGCATTCCAGCGTCCCCGCCTCACCGACTTCTTCTCCGATTACAGACTGTACAATGAGGTCGCCCGGAAGCTTAATGCCGGCATCATGGATCAGCTTCAGAGAGAAAAGAACACACGCCAACCCCCCTTTCATATCAGCGGCGCCCCTTCCGATCAGCATGCCGTCTTTTACGAACGGCTGAAACGGGTCAGAGTGCCAGTCTTCGCCCCCGGCTTCTGCCACATCAATGTGTCCGTTTAAAATCAGGCTTTGATGCCTGCTTGAATCTGTCCCTTTTAAAACACCGACTACATTCGGATCTTCCGGATACACATCCCACATATCGACCGAGCAGCCCGTTTCTTTTAAAAAGCCGGCCACCCACTTTTGGGCTTCTGCCGTATTTCTTGCTGGTGGGGCCGGAGTGGGAAAAGCTATCAGTCTTTCAGCAATATGTATGAAGTCGTGCCGCCGTTTCTCCGCCTGGTGTAACAGCATATCAATCTGATGCATTGGAAATCTCCCCTTTGGATGTATCAAAAAACCCGTTTCATTCATGAAATGAAACGGGTAAAAAACGGATCTTCCTCCGCTTTTTTCACCGCTTCCCTCCGCCGGCATGATCCGGATCAGGTCCGTTAAGGGTTGAGACAAACGTCTCTCTCAGCCGCATGGCAGCACCCCCAGGGTGAATTTATGTTATTTTACGGATGATGCCTCTTTTGCACGTGTTAAAAACGGGCGGCCATTGTTCCATAAGACATTGACAGGCATATCGAAAAACGCTGTAAGCCGCTCGTCAGAAAGCATGTCCCTGATTTTCCCGGAGTCGAACACCTCGCCCTTTTTTAAAAGCAGCGCCTGATCAAACACCGGCAGAATTTCTTCAGCGTGATGGGTGACATAAAGGATGGACGGCGCATTTTCTTTTTCGGCGATCGACGTAATCGTGTCCAGCAGCTGCTCCCTTGCCATAAAATCAAGACCCGTCACGGGTTCGTCCAAAATCAGCAGTTCCGGATCAGCCATAAGCGCCCGCGCAATCAGCGCTCTTTGTCTTTCCCCTTGTGATAATGTTTCATACCGTCTGTCGGCGTAACCGATGGCGCCCAAATCCTTCAGAAGACCGATCGCTTTTTCCCTTACCTGCTCACTCGGAGTTTCGTACAGCCCGATTGAGGCGTACGCGCCGCTGAGGGCGATTTCAAAAGCGGAGTCCGCGGCATATAATTTGTGCTGAAGACCTGCCGAAACAAGGCCGATTTTCCTTCTGAGCCTGTCACCGAGCTCTGTTTTGCCGAATTGATGGCCGAGCACCTGCATCTCTCCTGAAGTGGGGAAGTAATAAGAGCATAACATATTCAGCAAAGCCGTTTTTCCGGCTCCGTTTAATCCGTACAGCACCCAATTTTCGTTTTTCTCGACGCGCCAGTTAATATCTTTCAAAATCCATTTCCCGTTTCTTTTTAATGACACACTGTCCAGCTGTAAAATCATTGCAGTTTCCCCCGTTTGCTTTGTTTAAATTTTCTAAAAACTTTTACACATTAGAATACATTACTTTTTTGCAAACGTAAACCATCGCACGAAAAAAGCCTTTAAACAAGGTTTAAAGGCTTTTTCCGTTATTGATGGATATTCTTATTCATTTGTTTAATGGCTGCCTTTTCAAGCCTGGAGACCTGAGCTTGGGATATGCCGATTTCTTCAGCGACTTCCATTTGGGTTTTCCCTTGGAAAAAGCGCTTTCGCAAAATCATTTTTTCCCGTTCGTTCAGTCTTCTCATGCCTTCTTTCAGAGCCAGCTCCTCAATCCATTGTGTATCCTTGTTGCGCTCATCGCTGATCTGGTCCATCACGTAAATCGGATCGCCGCCGTCATTATAAATCGGCTCAAACAGTGAAACCGGATCCTGGATGGCGTCAAGGGCAAACACAATTTCTTCATGGGGCACTTCAAGAACTTTGGCGATTTCCTCTGCTGTCGGCTCCCTGCTTGTCTCACTGATTAACCGCTCTCTTACTTGAAGCGCTTTATATGCGATATCGCGAAGCGACCTCGAGACGCGGATCGGATTGTTATCCCGCAAATATCTGCGGATTTCTCCGATGATCATCGGTACAGCGTATGTTGAAAACTTAACATTATGGCTTAGGTCAAAATTATCAATGGATTTCATTAGTCCGATGCAGCCGACCTGAAATAAGTCATCAACATACTCTCCTCTGTTGTTAAACCTCTGAATGACGCTTAAGACAAGGCGCAGATTGCCGTTTACAAGCTTTTCCCTCGCTGAATCATCGCCCTCATCCTGTAATTGCCTAAACAGCTTTCTCATCTCTTCATTCTTGAGCACCGGTAATTTGGAGGTATCCACCCCGCAAATTTCGACTTTATTTCTTGACACGTTTTTCCCTCCCACTAGGAGCTGCTGTACAACGTTAAGTATCTCCTCGGGTGGGAAAAATATGCACCGCCATTTTACAGAAATAAACATCCGGTTGCGGCAATCCTTGCAGCAGTAAGGGCTGTAAGATGGAAAAAATTTTACACCATTTTGTTAAACTCTTTTCTCAGTCTTTTGATAATCCGCTTTTCGAGCCGGGAGATATAAGATTGTGAAATCCCCATCATGTCGGCTACATCTTTTTGTGTTTTTTCTTCTTCTCCGACAAGCCCGAAACGCAGTTCCATAATCTGCTTTTCTCTTTCGTTTAATTGCTCAAGCGCTTTTTTCAAAAGTTTTTTATCCACATTGGCTTCAATGTCTTTTGTAATAATATCATCATCTGTGCCGAGCACATCCGAAAGCAGCAGCTCGTTTCCGTCCCAATCAATATTCAGCGGTTCATCAAAGGACACCTCTGAACGGATTTTATTGTTTCGGCGCAAGTACATTAAAATTTCGTTTTCGATACATCGCGACGCGTAGGTGGCGAGTTTGATTTTCTTTTCCGGATTAAAAGTGTTTACCGCTTTGATCAAACCGATGGTGCCGATGCTGATTAAGTCCTCGATATTGATGCCGGTATTTTCGAATTTGCGGGCAATGTAAACGACAAGACGTAAGTTTCTCTCAATCAGAATGGCCCGCGCCGCCTGATCCCCGCTCGGCAGCTTTAATAAGAGCACCTGCTCCTCTTCTTTAGACAAAGGCGGCGGCAGCGCCTCGCTTCCTCCTATGTAATACACTTCATCGCTTTTCAGTCCGAGTTTCATCAGCCATTTATACCACAAATATGTCAGACGCAGCTTAAGTTTTTTCATCTTCCTCCCCCTTCTAAATACAACGCGTTTTGAGTATGATGAATAACAGACTTTTCGTCAGGAAACATGTTTTACAGCCTTCCCTGTCAGCATCTTCGGATGAACGATTCCGTCAAATTCACAGTCCGCGGATAATGGTTTCGTGCTGATGCCGATCAGGCATTTTTCACAAGCGATCATTTCGTCTTTTGTTAAAATCGTGACGTAATCCGGCTTTAAACAGAGTAAAAATTGATTGTCCTGGCCGACGCCCCTGTATGGAATCAGCCTCAGCTTATCCGCATGGCGGAACGAATCATCAAGCCGCTCTATCACTTCAAGCGGACTGGCGGATTTGATGAGGTCCGTTTCCTTTTCGCTGAGAATCGGAGCGAATTTGTCAATGTGAAGGATCATGACCGGCGTTTTCGTCAGCGGATCATACAGCTGATTCCCGGAATCCACCAGCCCTTTCGCGCGGATTGTCTGTCCGCTGAATTCCGCCTGCACCATGACAAGTTCATCGTACTGAATGGACTTCGTCTCGATGTCTTCAATTCTCTTTTTCGAGAAAAACCATATGGCCGGAAATCCGATAACTACAAACATCCAGCTGATCGGGTCGCCGAATCCGGTCTGGCTTGTGACCATTACGCCTTGCTGCACAATTGATTCTGTCTGCAGCAGGGAATGTACGCCGATCATTCCTCCGCCGACGAGAAAAGTCGCGAAATAAAAGGCGAACAAATTTTGAAAAAAGTATCGGAACCGTTTAAAGCCAAAAGCCGCAAGCACGATGACTACTGAAAACGCCATTTTTCCCGCCGGATGCTCCACAAAGGGAGAAACAGGCGTAAACATCAGAAGCACAATGGCTGACCCGATGAAACCGCCGGCGGCCACTCTTCTTTTTTTCACCTGGCGTTTTAAAATAAAGGCGGTCAATAAAAGCAAAAGAGAATCAAAACAAAAGTTCAACAGCCAAATGACATCCAGATAGATTTTCACATCTGACCCCTTTCCTCTTTTGTCTTACATATCTGTTTCTCTCTCTTGTTTCATAAGTATAAAGCAAGCTCTGTGGGAAAGTCTGTCAATTAATGTTGAGGGTAAAGTACAATTTTTAAGGGATAACCGTTTTATTTGTCGAGGGCCGAAAGGGTTGCTTTCCTATTGTCCGCTTCAACTAAAAAAGCGCTGCCGTGATCTGGCAGCGCTCTGTTTTTACTCATTGATATAAAGTTTTCCTTTAGCCGTCTGTCTCGTTTCATTTCCGTAGTCATCTCTAGCGATAACGTCAATTTTTGCTCCGCTTGCTTTGACGGAAGAAGTCGCCGTCCAGTAACCCTCATATCGTCCCGGAGAAATTTCTCTCAGCGGAAGCTCTGTTGCGTTTTGGCTCCCTGCCCGGGCGTTTGTCAGAGGCAGACGGATAACGAAGGAAGCGTCTAATTTCTTTCCGCTTGAAAAAGCGATTTTCACTGATTCTCCGGCTTTTAATTCCTTATCCGCTCCGGGAACCAATCCGGAAATGACGGGAGCATTGTAATTGACATCGATCACCGTCTTTTTCGTTGTTTTGTTACCCGCTTCATCTGAGGCCGTGACCTTGATCTCATTGCTGCCGTTTTCCAGGAGGGTTCTCGCTTGATAAGAACCGTTATTTACTTCAGCTTTTTTTCCGTTCACCTTTACCCATTTTAAATGGGCGTCGTGCACTTTTCCTTTTACGGTCACTGTTTCTTTATTTGTTTTATCACCGTTTGCCGGACTGTCAATCGTCACATCCGGCTTATCCTCATCCAGTATGACCGTGACAGGGCGTGACTCATCGGTTGACCCGCTGTCTGTCACAGATGCTGCCGTCAGCCGATTGGCATCTTTAGTGAGTGTGACGCCGGCCTGGAAATTGCCGTCTGCATCTGCTTTCGTTTCTGCGGCGGTTTTACCGTTATTGGTAAGACGGACAGCGGTTTTTGGTGAAGCCGTTCCTTTCACCGTGATTGACTTCTTGTTTGTAAATGACCGGTCTTCAGGCGACGTTATGTCAGGCACAGAAGCTTCGTAGTCGACCAAAGCCCTGATCATAAAGTTTCCGTCTGATTTATCGGTTTTAGACCAGCGGCCGTCGAGGTATTGCCAGTTTCTGTTCGAGTACGGACTGCCGTCATCAGATGACAGGGCAGGTGTATAAGGGTCAGGTTTCGTCTGGCGGAACACAAGATAAAAATCCTTTCCGACCGCGATTCCTTTTGAGCTGAGATCCACTTTGGTCCATTCTCCGTTTCGAAGCGCTTCAGCTTGGAACGGGCCGGCAATTTTGCTGCCCGGAGCTCCATCAGGGCCGGATGCATCATATACTTCTGCTTGAAATTCGGTACCTCCCGGATCAGGCCAGTCTGCGCCCCAAAATTTAAAAAGGCCTCCCGTCAGCATACCGTGTCCTTTTCCGTCTTTAAGCGTCATCTTAACGGCAGATTTGCTGCCGGCTTTAAAATATGACAGCGCGGCTTCTTCCGTCCCGTTATCATAGGCAATTTCCCCTTCATAACCGATATACGGCTTAAGCTTGACGTTTTTTTCAGCATCCCCTTTGATGTCAACAGAAAATTCGCTATTGTAATAGCCTTTTGCCGCTACTTTGATTGTGTAGGAGCCTTCGTACGCCTTAAGCGAATATTCCCCTTTATCGTTTGTCACCGCCGGTTCAATTGCGGCATCCTCGACCACATAAAGCGCAGCCCCTTTTACCGGTTTGCCTGTTGACTGATTGGTGATGGTTCCTTTTAGCGTGCCGGACGGCATTTGCTCCAGTGTAAAGTCTGCCTGTGCGGTTTTGTCTGATTGAATAGAAACTTGTTTCGAAGCGGACTTAAATCCGTAAGCCTCTGCTTTCAGCGTATAGCTTCCCGCCTTATGCGACAGGCTGTAGCTTCCGCTTGCAGGGTCGGAATATACGGATTTCCCCGTCTCGGCGACACTGATTTGCGCTCTGAGAGGCAGGAGGTTTGTTTCACGTTTTACTCTTTTTCCGGGTGATTTCACTGCCGGTTTGGCCTGTTTCGGACTGACAGCTTTTTTCTTCAGGTGGCCGGGAGGTGTTTGCCTATTGTGCTTACTTTTTTTAGCCGCCTTGCCGAGAGAGCTGCTTGAAAGCCGGACATCATCGATATACCATCCGTCTTCATTCAGTACTTCGTCTGACTGCATATTAAACATGAGCTTTATGTTTTGGCCTTTATACGCAGATAAATCTGCCTCTTCATCGTTCCATCCTGCGGAGTCACCATTGTAAACGGCCGCCTGCTCCCAATTTGATTTTCCTTCCGGAAGAACGAACACATACCCGTAATCAAAAAATTCTTCGAGCTTGTGCCAGCTTTTAAATTGCAAAAACAGCCGTCCTGTTTCCGGAACTTGAATCGGAGGCATCACCAAATTCATGTTGGCTGAATCGGCATAAGGGCCGGACAGATTCGTCGCATACACTTTATCTCCGGAAAATGCGGCGCCGGGCCCTGAACCCGGGATCCCCCATTCCCATTGGTCATGTGTCCCGTAACTGGACCAGCCCGCCGGCTGTGATTCAAAATCCTCTTTGTATCCCGCCGTAATGCTCGGTTTCACGTCAGCCCGGTACGTATCAGATTCTACAGAGTGACCTCCGAAATCTTTTATGGTCCATTTATAACTTATCTTGCTTCCCGTTACATCCGGAATTTCCGCCTGGTATGTTCCCTTTTTTTCATCACCGCTTTTTTGAACGGCGGCTGTCGTTTTCCGCTCTCCTTCATCAAACTGATAGGAAAGGATGACTTCAGTTACGCTTACATCGTCTTCTGCTGTAACCGTCAACGGAAGGTTTGCCCCTTTGTAAGCCACTGAGACCGGTTCATGATGAAAGCTGGGCGGATTGTGATCTTCGCCCGCAGAAGAGACCTTGCCTTCTACGCTCCCGATTCCGTCCGTTACGGCAGAAACGGCATCAAAAGCGTTAACGAGACCGTGGCCGTAACCGTTATTCGGTGATTCCGGAAAAACGGAATCTGTCAGCTTTTCCGCGGTGCGCGTCAAAACGTCTTCCATTTCATCGACCGTAATAGAGGCGTTCGCCTGCCTTAACAAAGCCGCCGTCGCCGCCACATGCGGCCCGGCCATTGAAGTTCCGTCCCAGCCGCCTTCGTATGTTCCTCCAGGAATCGAAGAACGGATATTCACTCCCGGAGCCGAAATGTCCGGTTTTGTTTCATTATACGGTGAGGGGCCTTGAAGTGAGAAATCAGCGAGTTTCTTGTCGATGTCAGTCGCACCTGTCGCAAATGCTTCAGGATAATTGGCCGGATTTGCAATTGAACCCGGTCCTCCCGGTGTAAATAAGTCTTCATTTCCCGCAGAGAATTCCGGAAAAATCCCTGCCGCTCTCCACGCATTCACCATATCGCGGTACCACTCGTCCATTCCCGAACCGCCTGCCCAGGAATTATTAACAACATCCGGCGCCATCTCGGGATGCGGCGTGCCGTTTTTATCTTTAGGCGCGAGCACCCATTCACCGGCATCCAAAATATCGGCATCGGTTCCTCCGTCATCTGAAAATGCTTTTACTGCGATCCATTTCGCCCCCGGAGCCACACCGATTTGATTTGAGCCGTCAGGTTCTGAACCCGTCATGGTCCCTGTTACATGAGTGCCGTGTTCAAGATCATCGTAGGGAGCGTCTTTATGGGACACGGCATCATACCAGTTCATTTCATGATTCGGCGCTGCGGGATTTTCAGGATCGTAACCCCGGTATTTTTCCTTAAGCGCCGGATGATCCCACTGAACTCCCGTATCAATGGAGGCGACAACCGTGCCGGTTCCGTCGTATCCTGAGGCCCAGGCCTGCGGCGCATCAATTTGGCTGATATTCCATTCGATGCCTTCCTTTGCTTTGATCTCTTTTTGTTTTTTCTTCATTTGAAAAGGAGCTTTTGATTGTCGTTGAGTAAGCTGACGTTTTTCATTCGGAAGAACTTTTTCTACTTCAGGAAATGAGGCGGCTTTTTCCATTACCTCTTTCGAAGCAGTGACTGCCATTCCGTTGACAATATAATAGGAATGGATGTGATCAGCCTTGCCTTTCTTTTTTTGTTTTTCCAAATATGTTTTCAGATTCTGCTGCGCTTCATGAGCCGCCAGTTTTAAAGAAGAAACGACGGCTGACCGCTTTTGATATTCGGTTTTTGCTGCGGAAAGCGATTGAGACTTGGCGTTTTTTTCTGCTTCTTTGACCGCTTTTTTCGTATTGGCTTTCTCTTTAAATTTGATAAGAAACGTGACTTTATCATTTTTTTCAAAACGCTTCTTGACTGAATCGGAAATCTTATGCTGAATGCTCTTAGAGGAAGAAAGATCTTTGGTGAAAGAAACTGCTCCCGGTGTGCTGTTCGCTCCGGCTGCACCCGGAAACAACAGGGAACTGACGACAATCGCGCTTAAAACGGAGCCTGTCCATCTGTTTCTCGTTTTTTTCTTCAATCGTATCCCCCCTTATTTGGTAACGCCCTATAAAATGTGTATCCCTCCTTCATAATTGGAATCGTTTGTCATTTTCGATGCTGTACGTTAAATGTAGACAATCTTCCATCCAGATATTGTCACATTCTGTAGAAAACCGTATGAAACTAAAAAACAATCAATTCGTCATAGGTATAAAGTTGCTTTTTTCACTGTGTAGATTACGGGGATAGGAAGGAAGACTGTGCACAAAAGAAAAAGGACAAAACCATGTGGTCTTGTCCTTTTTTACATCAGCCGCGTTTGTTGCGGTTTCTTAAAAATGTAGGAATGTCGAGGGCATCATCCGCCGGCTGTGATGTATGGCGGTTCACCGTGTTTTGATGCTGTGTTTCTTCTCGTTTCGGCTCACGTTTCGCAGCGTTTTGGCTTTGAGACTTCAATCCTTGGTTTAAAGTCGGACGCTGCGGTTTTGAGTCATCTTTTTCCTGTTCGATAAAACCGGTCGCAATAACGGTGACGACGATTTCATCTTTCAGATTTTCATTGATAACTGATCCGAAAATCATGTTGACATCAGGGTCAGATGCAGAAGCGACGATGTCGGCTGCTTCCTGCACTTCGTAGAGGCTAAGGTTTGTACCTCCCGTAATGTTCATCAAAACACCTTGCGCTCCGTCGATTGCCGCTTCCAGTAACGGACTGGAGATCGCCTTTTTGGCGGCTTCAGCAGCACGGCTTTCGCCCGTAGCGATCCCGATACCCATCAATGCTGAACCTTTGTTGGACATGATGGTTTTGACATCGGCAAAGTCCAAGTTGATTAAACCAGGCGTCGCGATGAGGTCAGAGATACCTTGCACCCCTTGGCGAAGCACATTATCAGCTTCACGGAATGCTTCAAGCATCGGTGTGTTTTTATCGACAATTTCAAGAATGCGGTCATTCGGAATAACGATCAGTGTGTCAACGGCTTCTTTCATTGCCGTGATACCGCCTGCAGCCTGCAGCTGGCGTTTTCTTCCTTCAAATGTAAACGGTCTTGTTACGACACCGACAGTCAAAGCGCCTAAGTCCTTTGCGATTTGCGCGATAACCGGTGCGGCTCCCGTTCCGGTACCGCCTCCCATTCCGGCTGTAACGAACACCATGTCAGCGCCTTTCAGCGCTTCTTCGATTTGTTCCTTACTTTCTTCAGCGGCTTTTTTGCCGACTTCCGGATTCGCTCCCGCTCCGAGACCGCGGGTCAGCTTTTCCCCGATCTGCATTTTCACTTCCGCTTTTGACAGGTTAAGAGCTTGCGCGTCCGTGTTTACCGCAATGTACTCTACACCCTGTACTTCATTTTCAATCATTCGGTTGACCGCGTTATTACCGCCGCCTCCTACTCCGATTACTTTAATTGATGCTAAGCCGTCTATGTTTGTTTCGAAATCCAACATGCTAAATCCTCCTAATCTGCCGAATGACTATCAATCTATTCCCAAAACATGCTTAATAGTTTTTTCATTTTGCTCGGTTTGTTGTGTTCGGCTTGTGTTTTTTGTTTTGCTTTTGGACGCTGCTGCGCCTCTGGCCGCTGATGATGTTCTTCTTCGTGAGAGACCGCGATTTCCTGCACGGCTTCTTCCGGCATATGAAAGCCTATTTTTCTTCCCTGAATTCTGGCATTTCGGCAGGCAAATTGTATCAAGCCGACACCCGTCATATACTGAGGGTCTCTTACACCGATATAATTCGGGCTTGCGACCCTTACATTGTGCCTCAGCACTTCCTGTGCCAATGAAAGCACTCCGGGCATTGCGGCCTGTCCGCCGGTCAGCACAAAGCCGCCGGGCAGATCTGTAATTCCCATATGCTCAATTTCGGCTGCGGCAATCTCAAGAATCTCTTCCACTCTTGCTTCAATAATATTGGCAATTTCCTGCTGTGTAAAAGATTGCTTTTGATTCGTTCCTATGACGGTGACTTCAAATACTTCATCTTCTGAAGCCTCATCGTAGAATGCATGTCCGAATTGTTTTTTTACTCTTTCAGCCTCTTCGGTGGAAGTGCGCAATCCGATCGATACATCTTTCGTGATGTTTTCGCCTCCGAGCGGAATGACGGCTGTCTCCTTCAGGTGCCCCTGTTCAAATACCGCCACCGTCGTCGAGCCGCCGCCGATATCAATCATGGCGACTCCGAGGTTTTTTTCGTCTTTTGACAAAGCCGCCGAACCGGCCGCAAGCGGCTGCAGGCAGATATCAGTAATTTCAACGCCCGCTCTCTCCACACAGCGAAGTAAATTATGTAAGATCGTTTTGGAGCCGGTAATCAGCGTGCCTTCTACTTCCAGGCGCACGCCGAGCATTTTTTTCGGATCGGTAATTTCGTCTCTTCCGTCAACAATAAACTGTTTCGGAACGACGTCAACGATCAGCTGCTCATGCGGAACTGACACGACCTGTGCCGCTTCCATTACCCTGCGGACGTCTTCAACGTGAATTTCTTTGTTTTCACTGGAAACAGCGACAACGCCGTTCGTATCTTGAATATGAATATAATTTCCATTAACGCCGACAATGGCTTTTTTCAGCGGAAAACCTACCATTCTTTCAGCTTGGTCAAACGCTTTTCTTATAGAATGAACGGTTTCATCTATATCAACGATTGAGCCTTTTTTCAACCCTTCAGACGGTACATTTCCCACTCCGATAATGTTAAGGGAATCATCTGTCATTTCTCCGACGATCACTTTTGTATTGGACGTACCGATGTCAAGACTGACGTAAAGTTCATTGTTGTTCATTCTATGGCACCTCCTCACATTTCGATCAAATTCTATTCTATTATTTGCGGAACAACAATACAATGAATGTGGCTTTACAAGTGTGTAACAAAAACAACAGCATCAACAAATTCTTATCTGATTTCTCACAATTTATGTTTAATGAAACTATTCGTTATATTCTATGTATATCCTCTTTTATATCGCATTTTTTTTATTTTTTTTAGAGACGGCCCACCTTACCGTAAGATTTCTTGTCACGGTGTCATACTGTGCAATCCAGATGCAAATATATCCGCTTTCCCTTAGTCTACACTAAGATGAACCTCCAGAAAAGCTATAGATATTGCCAGAAACATCCGAAAAAAGAAGAAACAGGAGGAAAATTCCAAATGCAGTGCTCACTGCAGAAGACACGCCCATTGCATTGAGAATTTTCCGCTTGTCCGGCAGCCATATCCCGGGCAAAAACAAACATAGTCATAATGATTCCGCTATCGGTTATATCGGCTGCCCCGCTGATTGTAATAGATTCTTTTGAACCGCCTTTAAATTAGTTCTTTAGAACTATTAATCATTTTCTTTTTTCTTGCCGGATTTACCTTTGTTAAATTCTTCAAAATACGTAGCGACTTCTAAGTGGATAATCCCCTTTTTCCCGCCATCCAGCTGGGAAACGATAGAAGGATAGGTCTTCATCCGGCCGGCAAACGTTTTAATAGAAGCGGTAACTACATACCCGTCGTTCATATACAGCTTGATCCGGTCCTGATCCATTTTTACCGGTGTATAATAGATTTCAGAAATCGACTGCTTAAGCGAACCGGAAAGCTTATCAAGCTGCTCCGCCATTTTGACCCGCTTTTTCGCGTTTCTCCAGTCAACCAAAATCGGGCCCGCGTCATCCGGCGTGACTTCGTTCGGCAGCACAGTGCCGTTTTCGAGCACTTCATAATACACATCATGTCGCTGCAGATACGCGATCGTCTTGTATTCTTCAATGTGAATGCTGACTTTGTTAGGAAATACTTTTGAAAGTTCCGCCTTTTTCACCAGCTTATTCTGCTCAATCTTTTCTTCTGTTTTTTTCTTGTTCAGACTCCAGAACTCGGTTTGTCCGTTATGTATATCAGAAAGCGCGTTGATCTCTTTTACAGACACGTTTTCGTTTCCGGAAACGGTGACAGAAGACACTTTGCTGATCGGCATCTGCAAGTACACGATGATCAGCACCATCATAAAAAAGAGCACAATGAATGAAATCAGCCGGCGGTTTGCTTTTTGTTTCCGCTGCTCTTTGATTTTCGGAATCCGCTCTTCAATATTTACGATTTTTTCTCTTTCATGATTTGGGTTCACTGCCTGTCCACCTCACTAAGAATGAAACAGCTTGACATTCGTCTGATTGAAAAAACAAACGGCATGCTGTGATGCCGTTTGACATTTGTTAAAAGTATATCACATGAGCTCATGTAATCAGAGAACCTTTTAACGATTCCCTCCGATGATTTCAACTTCTGTATGCATGTCAACATCATACTGCTCACGGATTGTCTTTTTCACATATTCAATCAGGTCAAGAACGTCCTTGGCAGTCGCTCCGCCGGCATTGACGATAAAATTCCCGTGCATTTCGGACACTTTTGCTCCGCCGATCTGATGTCCTTTTAATCCCGCTTTTTCAACGAGGTTTCCGGCATGATTCGGCAGCGGATTTCTGAATATGCTTCCGGCGCATGGGCTCGAATACGGCTGCGTATTTTTTCTGTAATCTTTGTTCTGCTGCATTTGCGCCGTAATGGCTTCCCGTTCCTTCTGCTCAAGCTGAAGAACTGCCTCAAGACAGACACCGGGGCGTTTTTTCTGTAAAACAGACGTTCTGTAGCTGAAATCCATCTCTTCGTTCGTCAGCCATTCGATTGTGCCGTCTTCAAATAAGATACGGGCTTTCACAAGAATCTCACTCATATCAGATCCGTGCGCCCCGGCATTCATATAGACGGCTCCGCCGATTGATCCGGGAATGCCCGCTGCAAATTCGAGACCGGACATTCCTTTTTTACTCATGGAAGTCGCAAGCCGGACGACCGAATAGCCGCCTCCGACCGTCACCTGATCGCCGTCAATCTCCAAATGATCCAGACCCGCGCCCAGTTTGATGACAACTCCTCTTATGCCTTCATCAAGCACGAGCAGATTTGAACCGCGGCCGATAACCGTCCATGGCAGATCATGTTTTTTCACAATATCCATAATATCTTTGACCGCTTCCACACGGTTGGGGATGATCAAAATGTCCGCCGGACCGCCGATTTTCATCGTTGTATGGTTCGCGAGCGGTTCTTGTTCCAGCACTTTGCCGACTTCGCGGTCTCTTAATTCCTGAATTACGTTCTCCATCATAAACCTCCGCATTCCATTTGCTCTATTTTTTTATGTCTTCCATGATACTGTACAGTCTGGCTGCCGCATCCGGAACACCGAGTGATTTTGTCCGCTCACTCATGTCTTTTAAGGTTTCTTCATTCATGACGATTTTGTCCAGCGCAGCGATCAGTTTTTCTCCGCTGAGCTCGGTTTCCTTCAGTACGATTGCAGCGTCATGCTGGCTGAGCGCCTTCGCATTGACTTCCTGGTGATTGGCTGTCACATACGGGCTCGGAATAAGCACGCTCGGAATGCCGAGAGCGGTGATCTCCGCAATCGTCGTCGCTCCGGCTCTGGCCACAATGACATCAATTGATTGTAAGTACTCCGGCATTTGGTGCAAAAACGGTTTTGTCACCATATTATCAGCGGCTTTTCCGCCTTTCAGCTCAGCCGTTACCTTCTCGTAATGCACTTCCCCGGTAATATAAAGCACTTGGTAAGGTCTCGTTTTCAATTCTTCCTGCATATCTATAACGGCACGGTTAATGGGAGCCGCGCCTCTGCTTCCGCCGAAAATGAGCACCGTTTTTTGATTGTCTTTCAGCCCGAACTCAGTTAACGAGCGGCCTGTCTTAATTGAGACGACTTCAGAGGCTCTCGGGTTTCCCGTAAACACAACTTTTTCAGCAGGAAAATGCGATTTTGCCTCTTCAAAGCAAATTGCCACCTTATTAACATATTTCGAGAGAAACTTATTTGTGATGCCGGGCAGGCTGTTTTGCTCATGAATGATCGTCGGAATTCCCATTTTTGCTGCGGCGTATACGACCGGACCGCATACATAGCCGCCTGTACCGATAACGGCATCTGGTTTAAACTCTTTTAAATATGATTTGCTTTTCGTCACGCCTTTTAAGAAACGCATGACGGTTTTTACATTTTCAAAAGAAAGTTTTCGTTTGAAACCTGTAATTTCAATGGCGCGGAACGGGATATTTTCCCGTTCAACAATTTTTTTCTCAAGACCGTTCTCTGTTCCGATATACAAAAATTCCACATCCGGATGCCGGCGCTGAACTTCTTTAATAAAGGCCAGGGCCGGATAAATATGTCCTCCGGTTCCGCCTCCGCTTACTGCAATACGCATTCGTATGTCCCCCTTAATCACATAGCGATAACCCTGTTTTTTAGGACAGGGTTATTGATGTTGTCTGTTTTTTTATAGATAACGAATAAATCATGAGTGATGAGGCAAGATACAGATCAATACCTCGAGTACCGGCTGACATTTAAAAGCACGCCGACCGCTGCGAGCATCAGCGTCAGTGATGAGCCTCCGTAGCTTAAAAACGGCAGCGTAATTCCTGTTACCGGGATCAGCCCCGTCACAACGCCGATATTAATCATGACTTGAATAGCTATCATAGAAATAATACCGATGGCGACAAAGCTTCCGTATAAATCCGGCGCGCCGAGGGCAATCCTGACGCCCCGCCATAATAAAATACTGAACAGCAGCAATATGAGCGAACCGCCGATAAAGCCGAGTTCCTCAGATAAAATAGCAAAAATGAAATCGGTTTGCGGCTCCGGCAGGTAAAAAAACTTTTGCCGGCTTTGGCCGAGCCCCATCCCGAACAGTCCGCCCGGACCTACGGCATAGAGCGACTGAATGATCTGAAATCCGCTTCCAAGCGGATCCTCCCACGGATTTAAGTAAGAGGTAATCCGTTTAATCCGATAAGGAGCGGACAGAACAAGCGCCGCAAATCCGCTTAAACCGATGAGTCCGAGGAACGCAAAATGAGCAATTCGCGCACCGGATACAAAAATCATCACGATGCACGTGCCCACCATTACCGTCCCTGTTCCCAGGTCCGGCTGGCACATAATAATAATAAATGCAGAAAACACGATTCCGAGCGCGGGAACGAATCCGCGTCTGAATGACGTAATATTCTTCTGTTTTTCAGAAAGAAATTTAGCCAGAAACGCAATCATCGCGAGTTTCATAAACTCCGAAGGCTGAATGCTGAACGCTCCCACTCCGATCCAGCTTCTTGAACCGTTCCGCACCATTCCGACTCCCGGAATCAGCACAAGCACAAGCAGAAAAAAACAAATGATCAGAAGCAGCTTCGACCATGTGCGCCATGTCCAATAATCCACATTCATAATGAAAAACATGGCAATGACGCCGATCCCCGCAAACAGCAGCTGCCGTTTCGCGAAGAAAAACGAGTCGTCAAATTTATAATCCGCCCATACCGCACTTGCACTGTAGACCATAATTAATCCTATTGTTAAAAGCAATAACGTAATGATAACTAATAACAAATCAGGCGCTGTTTTTTTAGTAGTCAAAGCAATCGACACCCCAAGCATAAGTCATTTAGGGCTGCCGATGAACAGAGACAAGCCCTTACTTAAGCATATGCACGGCATCTATAAACATGTCAC
This sequence comes from Bacillus sp. GZB, assembly GCF_001975995.1. Taxonomy (NCBI): domain Bacteria; kingdom Bacillati; phylum Bacillota; class Bacilli; order Caryophanales; family Bacillaceae; genus Bacillus; species Bacillus sp. GZB. The sequence goes on along the minus strand of NZ_MTQG01000010.1, from coordinate 745,259 downwards.
CGCGTTCTTCAAATGTTTTGAACTGATCCCAGCTTGCACACGCGGGTGACAAGAGGATGACGTCTCCTTCATTTGAGAGCGCAAACGCCGCAGATACTGCTTGTTCAACATTATCGACACGTTTGACATGTTGTATTCCCAGCTCATTGCCCAGTTTTTCTATCTTCGGCGCTGTCTGTCCGAACGTCAGGACCGCTTTGACATTGTCCATATACGGTTTCAAATCGTCAAAACCGTTGCCGCGGTCCAGTCCGCCTGCAAGCAGAATAACCGGAGCTTTGAACGCGGAGAGCGCTTTGCTTGTGGCCAAAATATTCGTCGCTTTGCTGTCATTATAAAATTTACGATTCTGGATCGCTGTTACATACTGCAGACGGTGTTTGACACCGGTAAAGCTTGTCAGCACCTTCTGAATCGCTTTATTAGACGCGCCCGCCGTTTTGGCCGCGGCTACAGCGGCTAAAATATTTTCTAGATTGTGCGCGCCCGGCAGTACGATGTCATCAACAGGCAGAATCGCTTCATCGCCGAACATCAGCATTCCGTCTTTAATGAATGCGCCGCTTGACAGTTCCTGGTGAACTGAAAACGGAACGGTGCCGGCTTTTCCGCTTTCGGCAAGCCGCACGACTGTTTCATCGCTTTGATTCACGATGGCCGTATCACTCTCAAGCTGATGAAGATACACGTTCTGCTTGGCTTTTTCATAGTTTTCACGGCTGTGATGGTAATCCAAATGAGCGTCGAACACATTTAAAATCAGGCCGATTTCAGGTCTGAACGCATGAGTCCCCATAAGCTGGAACGAAGAAAGCTCTGTGACGATCCATTCATCACCGTCAGCATGATAAGCCACTTCACTGGCGACAGTGCCGATATTCCCTGCGATCAGCGTCTTTATCGAATCAGCTTTCAGCATTTCATAAATCAGGGTCGTCGTTGTTGTTTTCCCGTTTGAACCTGTAATGCCGATGAATTTTGCATTGGTGATATAATACGCAAGCTCGATTTCCGTCCAGACCGGGATGCCTCTTCTTTGCGCTTCCTCCACCATGATATTTTCATACGGGATTCCGGGATTTTTGATCAGAATGGTAATGTGATGCTGATCAAAAAGTGACGTCGGATGCTCACCGCAGATGACTTCAATTCCTCTTTCTGCAAGCCTTTGGGCAGGTTCGTTCTCTTCAAAGGCTTTTTGATCATTCACGACGACGTTAATGCCTTTTTCATGAAGAATCGACGCAGCCGCATATCCGCTTTTCGCCAGTCCGAGGACCAGAAAGTTTTGTTTTTGCAAAAAAAGTTCGTTTTCCACTTATAACCACACCTCGATGTAAATTCCTAAAACGGCAAGCAGCAGTCCCGCAGTCCAGAATGTGACGACAACTCTCCATTCAGACCATCCGACCAATTCGTAATGGTGGTGAAGCGGACTCATCTTAAAGATTCGTTTTCCTGTCGTTTTAAAGCTGATGACTTGTAAGATAACAGATAAGGTCTCAATAACAAATACTCCGCCGATAATGACGAGCAGAATTTCAAGCTTCGTCAAAATGGCAACGGTCACGATCGCTCCTCCGAGCGCAAGCGAACCGGTATCCCCCATAAATACCTTGGCGGGATGGGCGTTGAATACAAGAAAACCGAGAACGGCGCCGACAACGGCAACCGAGAAAATCGCAACGTCATATTGTGACTGGTTCCACGCAAGGATGGCGAAAGCGCCGAATGCGATAGCCGCGGTACCGGACAAGAGACCGTCCAGACCGTCTGTCAGGTTGACGGCATTTGAACCTCCGACAAGCATAAAGAGAACGAGGATAAAGTATCCCCAGCCGAGATCGATTGACAGATGTGTGCCCGGCACCCTGATGCCGGTTGAAAAATGGCAATAATGATATACTCCGTAAAATACAATGGCAATAATGATCTGGCCGATCAATTTCTGCTTCGACGTCAATCCGAGATTCCGTTTCATTACTACTTTAATATAGTCATCCAGAAAGCCGAGCAGGCCGTATCCGATCGTGACAAACAGCAGAAGAAACATTTCCGCGCTCAGATGCGAAAATTTCTGCGTCATGACAATCGCCGTAATGGCGATGGATACAATAATCATGACCCCGCCCATCGTCGGCGTCCCTGATTTTTTCATATGTGATTTCGGCCCCTCTTCTCTGATACTTTGGCCGAATTTTAAACGTCTTAAAAACGGGATAAGAATCGGAGATATCAGAACACTGATTAAAAATCCCATTATTATTGTAAATAAAATCACTTGCTCAAGCATTGCTCTTTTCTCCTCCCGTTTCGTTCAAACGACATACGTATTTATCATATTCACATTGTGTCCCCGTAATTCTATTCATTTCCCTCATTCTAACACTCTTTCCTGTTTTACTTTTTATTCAGCTCAACAATAGCTCTTCCCGCTACTTCGGCGTCATCAAAGTCGAATGTTTCATTGCCGATCTGCTGATAGGTTTCATGCCCTTTCCCGGCAATCAGAACCACATCTCCCTTTTTCGCGTTGGCAATGGCAAAAAAGATAGCCTGCTCGCGGTTTGCGATACTGTGATAGTAGGTGCCTTCTACCCCTCTTTCCATATCTCTTAATATGGCCAGCGGGTCCTCGCTTCTCGGGTTATCTGAAGTGAAAATCGGTTCGTCGGCAATCCGCACCGCAATTTCCGCCATTTTCGGGCGTTTCGTTTTGTCCCGGTCTCCGCCGCATCCGACGACGACGAAAAGCTTGCCCTCTGTCATGTCTTTGCATGTATTCAGAACGTTTTCCAGACTGTCAGGCGTGTGCGCGTAATCGACGACCACAGGAAACGGCTGATTGTGATTCACCAGTTCAAACCGGCCTCTGACACCTTGCAGCTCTTCAAGAGCGCTTGTGATCGTATCAAACGGCAGACCCGCTGCGATCGCTGTCGCCGCTGCAGCCAGTACGTTATACACGTTGAAGCGGCCGACGAGTGAAACTGTGATCTGCTTTGTTCCTTTTGGCGTAACGAGTTCAAAGCTTGTGCCTTGCGCAGAGATCTCGATTTGTTTCGCCATGACATCGGCATCGTTCTCGATTCCGTATGTAAGGATGTGCGCCGCCGTCACTTTTTCAAAATAAGCACTGGCTTTGTCATCTGCGTTTAAAACGGCCCGCTTCGGCTTTTCATGGTTAAAGGAGCCGCCCAGCTGGGAAAACAGGAGGCTTTTAGCCTGTCTGTAGTCTTCCATCGTCTTGTGATAGTCTAAATGGTCCTGCGTCAGGTTCGTGAATACGGCGATATCATAATCGCAGCCGTGAACCCTGCCGAGTGACAGAGCGTGAGAAGACACTTCCATAATAGCTGTGTCAACATGCTCATCATTCATTTTCTTGAACGTTTTTTGCAGTGTGACGCTTTCGGGCGTTGTATTTTTGACCGGGAATGTCTCATCCCCGATTTTAATGTACATCGTTCCGATTAAACCGGTCTGTCTTCCCGCTTTTTTAAAAATCTCATCAACCATGTGCGTCGTTGATGTTTTGCCGTTTGTGCCGGTGATGCCGATAAGCTGAAGCTGCTTTGTCGGCTGCCCGTAAAACGCGTCAGAAAGAACGCTGAGCGCCCGCTGTGACCGGCGGACGATAATGACAGGAACATCGACGTCAAGCTCTTTCTCGGCAACGATGGCCGCCGCGCCGTTTTCTGCGGCTTTTTGGGCGAAATCATGTCCGTCTACCGTATACCCTTTTATACACACAAAAAGACTCCCTTTTCTCACTTCCCTGGAGTCCATCTCAATTGAAGTTATGTCAGGGTCATGAAAGTCATTTTGAACAGGTTCGGCCATTAAATATGTAAGCAGCTTTGTAAGTTTCATTGTATCAAACCTCTCAGAAATTCTATTCATTCTTTTATCATGATAACCGTTTATAAAAGTCAGAATGGCTTTTAAACATACAGTTCATATTTTAGCGTAAATAAAAGGATACATCCAGTTAATCTTAAAAGTTATCTTCTTTTTTTCTCTTTATGATAAGAGGCAGCCGAAAACAATCGGCTGCCTCAAAAAGACTCATTCTTCACTCAAGTAAACACGGATCTTTGAGCCTTCTTTTACTTTCGTTCCGGCTGCAGGTGATTGTTTCACAATTTTGCTTCCTTTTCCTGAGGAGTCAATATTCAAATTGACAAGCAGCGACTCAAGATCAGAGACAGACATCCCTACAACATTCGGAACCTCTATTGTTTTTGTGTCGTTCCATTGATATTTTTTCTCGATTTGATTTTTGCGCGGTTTCACGCCGAGCTCAGGCAGACTGTCTCTCATCATATTTCCGACAATCGGCGCGGCGACGGTTCCCCCGAATTGAATCGTGCCTTTCGGATTATCAACCGCGACATACACGACAAGGCTCGGGTCATCAGCCGGCGCAAAACCGATAAAGGAGACGATATGGTTGTTTTCGAGATATTTGCCGTCTTTGACCTTTTGTGCGGTACCTGTTTTTCCGCCGACGCGATACCCTTCCACAAAGGCGTTCCGCCCCGTTCCCTGAGCGACGACGCTTTCTAAAGCATATCTGATCTGCTTTGACGTTTCCTGGGAAATAACTTGCCTTTTCGCAATCGGTGATTGTTTCTTAACAGTTTTTTTCGTAACGGGATCAACCCACTCTTTGGCGATAAACGGAGTATAAAGCGTTCCGCCGTTTATTGCTGCGGAAACGGCTGCCACCTGCTGAATCGGCGTGACGGAAACCCCTTGTCCGAAAGCGGTTGTCGCCTGTTCGACCGGGCCGACTCTGTCAAGCGGGAATAAGATCCCCGTTCCTTCCCCTTGCAGATCAATGCCTGTTTTCTTTCCAAAGCCGAAGTCCTTAATATATTGAAACAGCTTTTGTTTTCCGAGCCGTTCCCCCAGCTGTACAAACCCGGGGTTGCAGGAATTTTGAACGACTTCAAGATAAGATTGCGAACCGTGGCCGCCCTTTTTCCAGCATCGGAGGCGGGCGCCGTCGACCTCGGCAAATCCTTTGTCATAAAAGTGGTCTCTTTGCAAGTTTACTTTTTGCTCTTGGAGAGCCGCCGCAAGTGTAATAATCTTAAAGGTCGAACCCGGTTCATATGTGCTCCATACCGGCAGGTTCCGGTTGTAAACGGACGGATCCACCGATTGATAGTCAGCCGGATCAAAATCAGGACGGCTTGACATGCCGAGCACTTCCCCGTTTTTCGGATTCATTGCGACCGCAATCATTCCGTCCGGGTTATATTTCGCCGCTGCATTGTCGAGCTCCCTTTCTATAATCGTCTGAACCTTGGCGTCAATCGTCAATTTCATATCAAGTCCGTCTTTCGGAGGGGTGTAATCATCCGCTTCATCAGGCATTTTCTTCCCCTTGGCATCCGTATAAAATTTCACGGATCCCTTTACACCTTTTAAGTCATCATCATAATAAGCCTCCAATCCGAGAAGGCCCTGGTTATCAATACCGGCAAAACCGAGAACATGGGACAAAAAGCTTCCGTACGGATAATGGCGGATGCTGTCTTCAGCCACATAAACCCCTTTTAAGTCGAGCGCTTTGATTTCTTTCGCTTTTTTATTGGAAATTTTCCGCCCCTCGGGTGAGATTTTTTCTATGGAGGTTTTCTTAGTAATGTGTTTGTAGACCTTCTCTTCCGACATATTTAAAACTGACGCGAGAAGTTTGCCCGTTTTTATGGGATTTTGGATCTGGCGCGGTACGACAAAGACGGTCGGCGCGCTTTTATTAGTAGCCAGCTTCACGCCGTTTCGGTCAAGGATCTCTCCCCGCTCAGGCTCAAACGGCAAATTCCGGCTCCAGGAATCCTTAGCCAGTGAAGTCAGCTTTTCTCCCATCACAAATTGGACATAGCCTAATCTGCTGTCAATGATCAAAAAAATGATTACGCCAAAAAGCAAAACCAGTAATAAACGTTTTCGAACCGTTACATTTGAAACGCGCAAGGGACCGTCCACTCCTTATTTAGGCTTGTTTCAATTTATGCCTCAGCTTGGACACATAGAACGGCGGCGCATAAAAAAGAAGCCCGCGGGCATCCGCGGACTTCTCTGTCCCGTTAATCAGGATTTTTAAATTTCACCTTGATCACGGTATTTTCTTTCACTTCTTTGCCTTTTTTCACACTTTGGCTTGAAGCGTAACCTTCACCGCTCACATCGATGTGAATGCCTGATACTTTGCTGAATTGAAGCACTTCCCGTCTCGACCATCCGGACATATCTGGCATCGTCATCTTTCCGTCTGTTTTTAAGAAGATTTTCTGATTGGTGATCACATCTTCTCCGGCTGTCGGATACTGCTCTTTTACGGCAACATCGCTGCCGATGACAATCGGTGTGAGATGTTCATTTTTCGCTTCCTTCTCAGCGCTCTTGACCGTCTTATCTGTCAGGTCAGGCATCTTTTGGCTTTTCGTTTCTTCCTGACCGGAATCTGATTTTTCCGTCGGTTCGATATTCATGTAGTGGAGACTGTTTTTCATCGTCGGGTTAAAGATTTCCGCGACAGGATCAGAGCTGCTTTGCCCCGCTTTTAATTGCGGCTGCTGCACGGCTACATAGATGACGAGCTTAGGATCATTTTTCGGCGCCATGCCCATGAATGAAAACACATAGTTGCTCGTTCCCTTTAAATATCCGCCCGTCCCGGCGATTTGTGCGGTTCCCGTTTTACCCGCGACGTCAAATCCTTCAATTTTATAAGGTTTTCCCGTTCCGATGTCTGACGTCACGACTTCTCCGAGCAGATTCCGGACTTTTTTCGCCGTATCGGCTGAAATCGGCGTGCCTACTTGCTCTGGTTTTGTCTGCTTGACGACTTTTTTCGTATCGGGGTCGACAATATGATCAATGACGTAAGGTTTCATCATTTTGCCGTTATTGGCAATCGCCGTGACCGCCTGCAGCTGCTGGATCGGCGTTATCGCCGATGCTTGGCCGTAAGCCGTAGACGCTTTGTCAAAATCATATTTGTAGTTAATTTTACTTGATACTTCACCGGGCAGATCAACCCCTGTTTTTTGATAGAGCCCGAATTTGTGCAGGTACTCATTAAACCGGTCAAACCCCAGTTTTTCGTTGGCCAGTTTGGCGAAAGCAACATTGGATGACCTCATGAGGCCGTCATGGAAGCTTGTCATACCCCATCCGGCGCCGTCGTTCCAATCTTTAACAGGTCCGCCTCCCACTTTATATGTTCCTGATTTATATTTCTCGTTTGCAGAAAACACATTTTCCTGAATCGCCGCAGCAAGCGTAAAGATCTTCATCGTCGATCCCGGTTCATATGCGTACGACACTAAGTCGTTGTAATAATTGGTGACGTTTCTGATGTTCGGGTCAAAACTCGGACGCTGCCCCATCGCAAGCACTTTGCCTGTTTTCGGTTCTACGACAGCCGCCATAATTTTTTTCGGTTTATATTTTTCCGCTACTTTCGTCATGCTGTCTTCTAAAAAGGTTTGAATTTTCTGATCAATGGTTAAATATACATTGTCACCGTTTTTAGGTGCGGTGATTTTTTCGTTGCTGTTCGGAAGTTTCCAGCCGGATTTATCACTTTCGTAAGTGACGGATCCGTCGCGTTCCGTCAGATAGTTGTTCAGTATTTTTTCAAGCCCTAAAGAGCCTTGTATCTCGTTTGTTTTTTCATTCACATCGGCATAGCCGAGAACATTTGACAAAAATATGCCGTTCGGATAGTAGCGCTTCGTATCTCTTAAGAAAGAGATACCCGGAAGATTCATTTTTTCGATCTTTTGTTTTTTCGCATAAGAGATATCGCGGCCGGCTGAACCGAATTCCACCTGCTTCGCGCCATCCCTGTTTAAGATGTCCAGAATCTTGCTTTTATCAAGATTGATAACGGTCGCCAGTTTTTCCGCCGTTTTCTCTTTGTCTTTGACATGCTGAGGATGCTTCGGATCACTCGTCATTTTTTTATCAAGTACGGCAATGAGCTTATATGTCGCCGTGTCCTCTGCAAGCACTTTGCCGTTCCGGTCAAGAATAGAGCCGCGGCTCGCTTCTATCGTCCGCTTTTTTTCGTGCTGCTCGGTCGCTTTTGTTGCAAGTTCTACACCGTTTGCTTTACCGGTTAATTGAATGTACGCCATTCTCCCGAGAATGACAAAGAAAAAGAGAGCGAAACAAATACTGAGTATCGCTGCTCCTCTGTTCATAAACTTATTTTTTTTCGGCATGGGTTATCATTCCTGTATGTTTTTCACTTTTTTATCTTTCAGATTCAAACCGTGCTTTTTAGCGATATCCATCAGGCGCTGCGGCTGGCTTAAGTCAGCAGCCGTCTTTTCGAGATCACCGATCTGCTTATTCTTCTCAGATACTTTCTCCTCCAGTTTTTGCACCTCAATATTGGATTGGTACGCCGCGTATGCCTTTGATACGATAAACATTGATGTGGAGAGAACGGCAATGGCAAACAGGACGAGCAGCACCTTTTCCCCTAGTGTAATGGAAGCCCTCTTTTTGACAATCACCTTTTTTTCGGGACTTATCACTGGCCGTTGTTGTTTTTCCTGCTGGTAAGCTAAGTTGCTCATAGGCTGATGACCTCCTTTAATGTTGTCATTTGCTGCCCGTTATTTTCGTTTCTCCGCAATGCGGAGCTTCGCTGACCGGGCGCGGTTATTTTCTTCAAGCTCCTCTTTTGATGCCGTAATGGGCTTTCTCGTAATCAGTTTTAATTCCGGTTCAAATTCTTCCGGTATCACCGGAAGACCCGGAGGCAGTTCGGGAAGTGATGATTTTTCCTTGAATGTCGTCTTGCACATTCTGTCTTCCAGTGAGTGAAAAGTGATCACAGACACCCTTCCGCCCGGTTTCAGCACCTCTATCGCTTGCAAGAGGGCCTCTTCAAATACTTGAAGCTCGTCGTTTACGGCGATTCGAATGGCTTGGAATACGCGTTTGGCCGGATGACCTCCGCTTCTTCTCGCCGGTGCCGGTATCGCGTCCTTTATTAGATCGACCAGTTGGCCGGTTGTTTGAATAGGCGATTTTTCTCTAGCCTCTTCAATTTTTCGGGCGATCTGCTTGCTGAATTTTTCTTCTCCGTATTTAAAGAAAATCCTCACAAGGTCCTCATACCGCCATTCATTTACGACTTCTTTCGCCGTAAGGGCGGCCGACTGGTCCATCCTCATGTCCAGCGGTGCGTCATGATGATAGCTGAATCCCCGTTCCGGTGTATCAAGCTGCGGAGAGGATACTCCTAAATCAAATAAAATTCCGTCAACACTCGTAATGCCGTGTTCATGTAAACACTCTTTTAAATAACGAAAGTTGCTTTTCACCAGAATAAGCTGTCCTTTGTATTCGGACAATGTTTTCTTTGCGTTTTCAAGTGCTGTGTCATCTTGGTCAAAGGCGATCAAGCGTCCTTTTTCCGATAATTGCTGCAATAAATATGTACTGTGCCCGGCGCCGCCAAGGGTGCAGTCCACATAGGTTCCGTCAGGTTTGATATTTAAACCGTCGACGGTTTCACGAAGAAGTACTGTCTTATGCTGAAACATTTGTGTCGGTCCCACCTTTATAAGGAATGAATTGAATTGTCAGTTGTTGTTGTGATGCACGAAGATCCATTATATATCAAATCCAATCATGTTTTCAGCAATTTCAGCGAATGAATCTTCTTGCTCTTCTGTGTATTGTTCCCATATTACCTTACTCCACAATTCAATTCGATTGGAAACCCCGATGACAACACATTCTTTTTCCAGTTTTGCGTAATTCAGAAGAGATGACGCAATATTAACCCTTCCCTGCTTGTCCAGTTCGCATTCGGTCGCACCGGAAAAAAAGAATCGGGTAAATGCGCGGGCGTCTTTTTTGGTGAGCGGCAGAGCCTTCAGCTTTTCTTCAATCAGCTTCCATTCATTCATCGGATAGCCGAAAAGGCATTGGTCCAGTCCTCTGGTCAGCACAAACTGCTCACCGAGGCCTTCTCTGAATTTTGCGGGTACGATCATGCGGCCCTTTGCATCAACAGTATGCCGGTATTCACCCATAAACATGATAAGGACCCCCACTTTCTCCCCTAAACTCACCACTATCCGCCACTTCTCTCCACAACCTCATTTTACACTGTTTACACATAAAAAAAAACCCTGAACTATTCAGGGTTCTTTAAAACTTTATTTCAAAGTTTGACAATCTGATGTTGGTTTTGAAAAGAAAATGGCAGATGTTTGAAGGTTGTGAAGAATTTTGGACCGTAGCGGTTCAGATAATACATCACATTCCAAATCCGTTCCTGCGGAGCGCCGAGCGGTCTGATGCTGTTTTGGATTCTTTCATAGTCACGCAGCACAAAGCCTTCTTTTTCTTCAATTCTTTTCGTTACCGTCCGTTCTAAAAACAAGAGCTGATCTTGAATGAAGGCGGCATTCTTCTGTAAGAGCGGCTCAAGGCTTGAATCGACCTTCAGCGCTTCGTCCCTTGCGCGTTTATGGACAGCTTCAATCTGCGACTTCGCCTGTTCCATTACAGAAGAAAACTCTTCCGGAATCTGCTCTTCAAAATAAGTGTCTTTCAGGTGTCCGGTGCCGTGTTCAATCGCTTCCTGAAGCGGGATATTCCGTTCTGAAAGCTTCTTTTCAATATGGCGCTCAAGAATCGTAATGTTCAGTCTCGGCACTACCGGCGTCATGCGAAAGCCCATTAATGAGAAAGCCTGCTTCAGCTCACCCCAATAATTGATCTCCCCCGGCCCCGCGATAAACGCCAGAGTCGGAATGAGAAACTCCTGCATAAGCGGCCTTGTCACAACGTTATTGCTGAAACATTCCGGTTTTTCTTCCATATGAGTATGAAGCTCGTCGTTCGTCCACTTCAGGTCAAGCTCCTTAATGACAAAAACGCCGTTTTCTTTTTCAATTAAGAAACGCTCTCCCTCGTGTTCGTAAAACAGATTGGCCTGATCTTTGTCCGATTCAATAATCGGGTGATAACCGGCTTCCCGCATAAGACTCTGCTGGTCTGACACGGCTTTGGCAAGCTCATGATTGTGTTTTAAAATCTGCTGAAACATACCCGTTTCCAGCTTTTTAATCCCCGGATCTCCCGAATTCATCAGAATAAGGCCTTCTTCTTGAAACAAGTCGGCGATCAACAGCTCAAAAAAGTCCGTGAATGTCTCTGATGAGCGTAAACATCGCTTCACGTTTTGAAGGAGTGTGTTTGTGTGATCCGTTTCCTCAAAAGCAGCGAACACTTCATCAATCCAAGCCGCGCATTTTTCCTGATCAAGCTCGGTTTTAGCCGCCGATGTTTTTTTCCAGTACGACTGCGGCAGTTTCTGTTTCACCGGACCTTTATTCTCTGCTGACGTATGCACAAAATTGATTTCTTCCAGATCGTGATCTTCACCCGCCACCCAGAAAATCGGAACAACAGGAATCTGTAACGCCTCTTCCTGCTGTCTGGCAAGTACGATAATGGAGATAATTTTATGTATGGTGTAAAGAGGCCCCGTTAAAAGACCGGCCTGCTGGCCGCCTACAACCGCTGCGCTTTTTGGATCTCTCAGTTTTTCGATGGAGGCCTGCATGGCGGCGGAGTGAAATTTTTCGTGATAGGAGGATAAATAATCCGCTAATTCCTCTCTGGCAAACGGCCGCGAAGACAAGTCATGAAGCCGCTTTTGCCATACGTCCTCTGAATGAATATCATAATCAAAAAATGAAGACATGTTTTCTCCATCTATATAGTGCTGCACAAACTTATTTTGACTTTTGATGGAAAGTTCAGTTAGCTGCATCTGTCTGGAACTTCCTTTCTCCAATAAATAGTTAGGTTTCCGAAATGAGTATAGCATGTTACCGGAAAACCTCAAAAGACTTTGTTTCAGTTTCTTTCTAACGCTTTTATGCTGCGATGTAAAAACGTGAGATGAACGGCCGGCAATCCGCGGCTTTCCGCTTCTTTTACAAGATAGCCGATAATCGCATCGGCCTCTGTCCGCCTGCCTGCCATGATATCGACGAGCATGGAAGAATGATTTTTTTCCGTCAGTCTGCACACTTCGCAAACCTTGTTCCACGCTTTTTCTCTATCGGCGAGGCCAAGTATTGTCTCCGCTTCTTCAAACACGTTTCTCATATATTTTTTGTAAGCGTCATTTGTTACCAGCTCTCCGTTTTTCACGCGCAGCAATGCAGTTAACGGGTTAATGCATACATTTATGATCAGTTTTCCCGTTAACAGCCGATACCAGTCGTTTTCATCATATACGGGAAAATCCCGGTGCATGCCGGAAAAGATGCTTTTGAGCGTTTCCGGCCGGGAAGCGCTGAATACACTCCACCTTACGGCTCCCACTCCCGTATGTTCAACGGCATGATCTGATATCTTTTTTGCTCCGTGCTCAACAGTGCCGGCATAAAGCGAATGATCCGTATGCCAATCTTTAATGTCGTGTATGTGTCCCATGCCGTTTTGCAAAAACAGCACATTCGTCCCTTTTATCGTCTCAAGATCCCGCAACACCGCACTTAGCTGGTGCTGTTTAACGGCTGCGATTAAGAGGTCGAATCCGGAAGTGATGCCTGTTTGCGCACTGCATGCCGCCGTACATTCTATTCCGTCTTTCAAAAGCCGTATACCGCCTGAGTTAATCGCATCAGCCTGCTCCGTCCGCCGCGTAATGACCGTTACCTGATGGCGGGACGATAAGTAGTAAGCACATAAAAGGCCTACCGCTCCGCCGCCGATAATTCCGATTTTCACACTGTCACACCCTATATCTGCATTTTTCCATATTATCATAGCAGAAGCCGCCGCAAATTACTTCAATTTCGTTTTGAGCAAAAAGACTGGCAAGCATATTATAGTTGGAATTTTCAATTAAAGCGTTTACAATAATGGTAGAACACAACAAAGGGGGAGTTTGTGTTGAAAATAGAGCGGCTGCTCATCAACTTTAAGACACTCGAAGAATTTAAAAGGTTTAAGGAATACGGGATGCAGGAGCTGTCGATGCTTGAAGATCTTCAGGATAATATCATTGAAAATGACAGCACCTCGCCTTTTTACGGGATTTACTTCGGGGATAAACTAGTGGCGAGAATGAGTTTATATCAGGTAAACGGAGGCGCGAATCCGTATTTTGATCAGCGCCAGGACTTTTTGGAACTTTGGAAGCTTGAGGTTCTTCCGGGCTATCAAAACAACGGATACGGAAAAGCGCTTGTTGATTTTGCAAAATCCTTCAGAATGCCGATCAGGACAAATTCACGCATGAAATCTGCAGATTTCTGGGATAAGATGAATTTTGAGCCGGTTAAATATGATATGGCGCGTGATAAAGGAGAAAATCCTTATATCTGGCATCCCGATATGGACGGTGAAATGACATCCGGAGAAACGGCATAATAAAAAACCGGCCGGGCCGCCGCCCCCAGGCCGGTTCATTTTACAGGCTCTGCGCCGATTTTCTGTCGTCTTCTTTTGAATTGACCATTCTTCTCGCTCTGTCCATAATGTCAATTAACGCTTTATAATCTTCTTCCGTCATCTCCAGCTTGTTTCTCAAGCTTTCATTTTCCTCACGCAGATCCTCGACTTCTTTTTGCAGCGCGGTCAGCTGTTCTGTGAGTTTTTCTTTTTCATGACGCACATCCGCTGCGGCCGGCGACTCTTTAAATTGCTGCAGAAACAAAATGACATCATCAATGGACAGCTCTTTTTCTCCTTCCGCCCTGCGGATCGGAGGCTGTTTGACGGTTCCCGGCAGATTGGCGGAATGCACCCCGATCTGCTTTCTTAATTCCTTCCGCTGTTTTTTCGCCAGTTCTATCCCTGACTGATATTGTTTTCTGACATAAGAATTCCATCTGAACCCGCAGGCGGCAGCCGTTCTCGTCAGCGCTCTGCCGACTTCTTCAAAAGCGGAAAGCTGGGTCCCGCCTTCCCGAATATGCCTGAGCACCACTTCGGCCAGCAGCAAATCTTCATCTTGCGTCCACGCGTCTTGTCTCGTTATCGTCAATCGTATCTCCCTCCATATTTGCTCATTTACCTCATACATATGCCGCTGATAGATTAGATAGACTACTGGCGCTCACAATTTTTTCGGCGTAAGCAGGCCGGAGGGGCAAAAAAAAAAGAAAAGCGCAGGAACCGAGATTCCCGCGCTTTTCTTCATACATTAATTGCTTTTAACATTTATGTCTTTGCCGTTGTATGATCCGCATGCTTTACATACACGGTGAGACAATTTCATCTCTCCGCATGACGGGCATTCTGTCATACCAGGTACATTTAGTTTGAAATGTGTACGGCGCAATCTTTTTTTCATTTTAGAAGTTCTTCTAAAAGGTACAGCCATTATTCCCACCTCCTTAAAGAGTTAAGATTCATCATCTTGTGTTAAGAGCTTTTTCAGATCCGCAAGTCTGGGGTCGATTTGATTTTTCTTGTCTTCCTCAGAAATCACTTGCCAATCCTTCCCCACTTGGGGAGCGGCTCCTTCTTTTTGTTCAGTTTCACAAAAGACTTGCATAGGAATTTCTAAAAGAATCTCTTCTTTTATGATCGGAGTTAAGTCGACGATATCGTCTTCAGCAATATGAACGTCCTCATCTTCTATATCATCCGACTTATGAAATCTAAACAGTTCTTTTGTCGCGATTGTAAATGGATACGGCACATCAACTAAAGTTCTTGAGCACGGCAAAACCATTTCGCCTGAAATCGTAAAGTCAAACGAAACTTGCTTGGATTCAATCTCCGCGCGGCCCTTCACCCGGACGGGAGAAATGCGGCGGATGTCAGAATTCAATTTTGTCAGCTCATTTAACTCAACTGTTTCATCAAATTCAAAACTCTTTTTCGCCATTTGATGAAGCTGATAAATCGTCCATTTCATTTGTATCACCTCAGGAAAGCAACAAACATGATTATAGCTTTTCAGAATGTTTTTGTCAATATTTTTTCTTTACAGCATAATGCCGCCGTCATGCAATCGTTGACAGCCGGATAGGCTATGCATACACTAAACGAAACGGACTAAAATATGCACTTCATTTGCAAATGTACCACACGAAGCAAAACATAGCAAGAAAGGCGGGACAAATATGAAAGCAGTCGGCCTGGTTGTTGAATATAATCCCTTTCATAACGGACACCGCTATCATGCGGAACAAGCAAAAATCAAAACGGACAGCAGCGTCGCGGCGGCGGTGATGAGCGGCCCTTTTTTGCAGCGCGGGGAACCGGCCGCCGTCTCAAAGTGGGCCCGGACAAAAATGGCGCTGGAAAACGGCGTGGATATCGTCATTGAGCTCCCTTATATATATGCCGTACAAAAAGCGGAATTATTCGCGCGCGGCAGCGTTTCGCTTCTTCATCATTTAGGATGCAGCAGCTTGTTTTTCGGCAGCGAAAACGGGCGGATCGAGGCCTTTATTGAAGCGTCTGAAGCGTTCAGCCGAAAGGAAGATGACTGCAACCTGATTCTGAAAGAGGAGCTGAAAAAGGGTCTCAGCTATCCGGCCGCCGCCTCAAAAGCTTTTTCACACATATTCAAAGGGCGGGACATGCTCGATTTGTCCAAGCCGAACAATATTCTCGGTTTTCACTACGTTAGAGCGATTCACACCTCCGGTTCCGCTATGCAGCCTTATACGACAGCCAGAATCGCTTCCCAGTATCATGACGCCGAGCTTCCCGGAGATAACAGCCGGATAGCCAGCGCAACAAGCATCCGGAAAGCACTGATAGAAAAAGGAACGGCGGCCGCAAGGAGCTTTCTCCCGGAAGCGTCTGCGCGTGAGCTGGAGGCATACAGAAATTCATACGGAATATGGCACAGCACGGAAGACTATTTTTCATATGTAAAATACAGCCTCAGCACTCTTTCCGCTGAAGAATTGAGCCGAATCTATGAAGTGGAAGAAGGCCTTGAGCACAGAATTCTGCGCACCATCAGACAAGCCCGATCCTATCGCGAAATGATGGAACGATTGAAAACAAAACGATACACGTGGACGAGGCTGCAGCGGATGAATACGCACATTCTGACACGGACGAAAAAGGAAGACATGCATCGGCTCTTACAGCCTTCAAGCGCTCCTTATATCCGTCTTCTCGGAATGACGAAAAAAGGACAGGCGTACCTGTCAGCAAAGAAAAAAAAGCTTACCGCACCTCTCGTCAGCAAGCTCTCTTCTTTCTCTCATCCCGCTCTGGATCTGGACATACTGGCGGGACGGGTTTACAGCCTGCCGATAAACGAACCTGAGCGCACATTGTTTGAGAAACAGGAATTTTCACAAGCCCCGATCCGCTATGATGAAGACGAAAAGCGTTTTTTGAATGCGTAAAAAAAAGCACCTGACTGTATCAGGTGCTTTTTACTTTCAGCTGATCCAAATAGTCAAGTGCGTCCTGCATGGTGTCGACAGGGACGATCTTCATATCGGACTTGATTGCTTTCGCCGTTTTTACCGCATTTTTGTAATCAGAATTTTCAGCTCCGTTTTGATTCGGCGCAAAGAAAATATCTTTTCCCGCTTTGTCTGCGGCGACGACTTTCTGATCGATTCCGCCGATCGGTCCGACTTTGCCATCCACGTCGATTGTCCCCGTTCCGGCTATATTATAGCCTTTTGTTTCGTCAGGTTTTGTCAGCTGGTTGTAAATTTCTAAAGACATCATGAGACCCGCAGAAGGCCCGCCGATGTTTTCAATGCTGAAATGAAGATCCGGCTTCACTTTCACGTTCCGGTCCGTATATAATGCGACGCCGATTCCCGCTCTTTTCGGGTCGTCCGGGAATGATTTCAGCACAATGTCAACGGTCTTTTCTTTCGTGTCCCGTTCAATGTGAAACGTTACTTTTTCCCCCGCTTTTTTGCTGCTGATATAATCAATCAGCTTTTCAGCGGATTCGTATGTTTTCCCGTCCGCGCTGATGATTTTATCACCGACCTCTATTTTTCCTTTTGCCGGCATGTCAGAGACGACTGAGCTGGCATAAATGCCGTTAAATGAGTATTTCACCTGTCTCCCGGCTTTTTGATAAGCGGCAATGACCGCGTTTTCTTGGGAGCTTTTCATCATTTGCAGCTGGCGCTTCATATAATCCGAGTCCGATTCGCCCTCTTCTTTTATGCTTTCATCAGAGACGATTTCATCGTAAGGATGCACTTTCGCCCAAAGATATGTATACGGATTGGCGGGGCCTACTTTGACAGTCATCAAGGAAAGGCTTCCTTTTTCAGGATAGCCTCCGTCCACCTTAATCAGCGGTCTCAGCTCTGATGCTTCTCCCGGCTGTGTGATGTAATACGGAAGCTTAATAAATGTAACAGCGATTAATAAGATCAGGATGATAAACACCCAGCGAAAATGTTTTGCTTTCATATGAGCTAGCCCTCCCAGTTCTCTATTTCTTGTTTAATCCGGCCGATCATCCGGTCTGCGGCTTCTTCGCCCGCTGTGATCATATGATCAATGTTGGCAAAAGAACTTGAGCTGAATGATTCAAGAGAAGGGCGGATCATGACGTCTGCGGCAATGGTCTGGTGACGGACCAATTCATTTTGCAGTATATCCATACTTTGCATGATTACATCAAAAATATGTGCCGCCTTTTCCGTTTTTTTCACCCGGGATACGTCAGAGGCGATGACGATATCAGCACCCATATCTTTTACGGCGGAAACCGGGATTCTGTCGACCACCGCGCCGTCGACTAACATACGTCCGTTCATTTTTTGCGGGACGAAAACGCCCGGTATGCTGATGCTCGCGCGGACGGCTTCGGATACTGAACCTTTCGTAAAAACAAGCTTTTCGCCGGTCTGAAGGTCGCAGGCCACAATGCCGAGCGGGATCCGCAGTTCTTCTATCGGCTTGCCGTACGTATAGGCATGAACGAGCTGCCTGATGCGGTCCCCTTTTAAAAATCCGAGCCTCGGCATCGTATAATCCGCGTACAGCCGCCGCTTAAATGCTTTGGCGACTTTTTTCATCGTGGCCACGTCATGCCCGGCCGCATAAAAGCTCCCGACTAATGCTCCCATGCTGCTGCCGGCAATCATATCAATTGGAATCTGATGCTTATGTAAACTGGATAACACTCCGAGATGAGCGATGCCTCTTGCCCCTCCCGAACCTAACGCTAACCCGATTGTAGGTTTGGCCAACGCGACGAACCCCCTAATAGACATCCTATACATGAATTCTATGGTCTAAATTGAACCCCTATGCTCGTATATTAGTACAGGATGACAAATAGGTACTTGCCCGGCCGCCTTTAAGGTCTGTTCTATATTTTATCATGATATAAATGTCAGTGTGCAATTTTAGCATCGGGGAGGTAAGAATGAATTTGTCTAAGTTTCATACATTTTTGATTTCATTGTTTTTCATTTTTTTGACGGCGACGGTTATTTCACACCCTCAGGCCTCATTCGAAGCCTCCAAAACCGGTCTTTCCATGTGGTGGGAGGTAGTTTTTCCTTCATTGCTTCCGTTTTTTATTCTATCTGAGCTTTTAATCGGATTCGGCATTGTCAAGTTTGTCGGCCTTTTACTCGAACCCTTTATGCGTCCCATTTTCAGAGTGCCGGGGGTCGGCGGATTTGTACTGGCTATGGGCATGGCTTCAGGCAATCCGGCCGGCGCGAAGCTGACTGCACGGCTGCGCCAGGATAAACAAATCTCCAGAGTAGAGGCTGAACGCCTCGTCTCTTTTACCAATTCATCCAATCCGTTATTTATATTCGCTGCTGTGGCAGTCGGCTTTTTTCATAACGCGTCTCTCGGCATTCTGCTGGCATCGGCTCACTATCTCGGAAACATCGCTGTCGGCCTGACGATGCGTTCATACGGACGGAAAGAAGAAGCGGCGTATACCGGTAAAAAGACGATCGCTCTCCCTTCTCTGAAGGAAGCATTTCTGGCCCTCCACAAGGCGCGGCTTTCGGAAAAGCGGCCGCTCGGAAAAATTTTGGGCGACGCCGTCACCTCTTCTGTACAAACCTTGCTGATGGTGGGCGGTTTTATTATATTGTTTTCGGTTTTCAGCCGGTTATTATCAATCGTACAAGTCATGGATGTGCTTTCTGTATTTACAAATGCGCTGCTTTCGCTTTTTCATCTTCCGGCAAATCTGGACATCCCTCTTATCAGCGGGATGTTTGAAATTACACTTGGGAGCAAGCTGGTCAGTGAAGCTGATGCCGCCTTGCTGCCGAAAGCCATGATTGTGAGTTTTATTCTCGGGTTCAGCGGCCTTTCCGTACAGGCCCAGGTAGCCGGCATTTTATCGGAAACAGATATCCGCTTTAAACCGTTTTTCGCGGCGCGTATCCTTCAGGGCATTTATGCCGCACTCTTTATTCTCTTACTGTGGAAGCCGCTTTACCTTGCGTTGGACGAACCTTACCAGTCCGTATTCCTCCCTTTCCGCGATCAGGAAGCGGGATCTGCTGCCGTCAGCGGTTGGAATACACTTGTTGAAACCGGTCCCGCCATCACGCTGACAGCTCTCGCCGTATACGCATTGATTTATTGTTACAGGCTGTCAGTACGGACAAAAAAAGGATGAGACGCCAATCAGCGCTTCTCATCCTTTAAATTTCTGCTTCAGCGCCTGTTCAACTTCCGGAGGAACAAACTCTGAAACAGGCCCGTTATATTTTGCGACTTCTTTTACGATGCTTGAACTTAAAAAAGAGTACTGATTGTTCGTCATCATAAAAAAAGTTTCTATTGATTCGTCGAGCACGCGGTTGACGGAAGTCCCCTGCATCTCATATTCGAAGTCAGAAACGGCTCTGAGCCCCCTGATAATCGCCTTCGCCCGCTTTTTTTTCGCATAGTCGATTAACAGTCCCTGTGACGTCTCGACCGTAACATTCGGAATGTCTTTTGTCACTTCTCTTAACAGCTCACATCGTTCCTCAACTGTAAACAGCGGCTGCTTAGAAGAATTATTGAGCACGCATACGTACACCTGCTCAAACACGTTTGCCCCCCGTCTGATAATGTCCAGATGTCCGTAGGTAACGGGATCAAAACTTCCGGGACATACAGCTATACTTGCCACATCATTACCCCCTATTTCGGTATATCGTCACTCCTGTAAGCCCGTAAATTTCCCTTCTTGTTACAGAAAGCGCGCCGATGGCTTCAGGAAGCGCAACGGCTTTATCATGCTCGGCTACGACAAAACCGTCTTCATTCAGCATGTTCTGCTCATCAATCATTTCGATAAGCGCTTTCAGCTTTTGTTCCTTATACGGAGGATCTAAGAAAATTCCGTCAAAACCTTTTTCCCGTTTCGCCGCGGCATAGAGGGCCCGCTCTGCATCATTGCGGTATACTTCCGCTGAAGACAGCAGATCAAGCGCTTTGATATTCGCTTTTACCGTTTGGATGGCTTTGAAATCACGATCCACAAAGATACAGCGGTCAAATCCGCGCGACAGCGCTTCAATCCCGAGACCGCCGCTCCCCGCAAACAAATCCAGCCCCGTTCCTCCGTCAAAATACGGGCCGATCATATTAAAAATAGACTCTTTTACTTTATCCGTCGTCGGCCTTGTTGATGTGCCCGGCACAGCCTTTAAGGCTCGTCCTTTTCTTGAACCGGAAATTACTCTCATTATTCACACCACTTTTTCTGAAAACTTTGATGTTTCTCATCGGCTGAGCCGTTATGTATAAAAACAATCCCTATCTTATCATAAAGCATTCTTTCAAACAATGAACGTGAAATCGTGTATACATATTCACATTCCTGTCAAGACTACGTGTAACAGCATCAATGAATGATGTTGTTGCCAACCGCGGAGAAGACTTACGTTTCCCCATAAGTTCTTCCTCCGGTTTCTCCTCTCCCTTTTCCTTCTCCTTAACTTGTTAAGGAATAGAAGGACCCCGCAGGTATCTGCGGGGATTTTTTTATATGCCGATTTTATAATCGTACTCTTTCGCTTTATCAAGCTTTGATTCAAATTCCAGCTTTAAAAAAGGTTTATAAGAAGGCTCTACCTTCTTCACATAAGAATAAGAAGAAATCTTTTCCATTGTTTTTTCGATTAGGTCCATATCGCAATACAGCACAACGTATTTCAGCCGCTTTGAAACATAATGAACGTTGCCGAATTTTCTCAGCATTTTGCTGTGTTTTAAGGAATGCAGATATACGATTATGCCTTGGCGCTTATTTTCCATCATGATCACCCGCCTGACTTTCTGTTCATTTTATGTAAAAGACGAGACGGCCGTCTCGTCAGGAAACTTTGCATCCGCAGCCGCCGCCGGAACCGCAGCCGCCGCCGCAGGATGACAGGCCGTCAAAATAAGGATTCCCCGTCGGCACTTTTACATGCTCCGAGACGGCCGTTCCGAGTTCAATGCTGATCTCGTCAAGCAGCGACTGAAGCTCAGTCTCCGCTTTTTTAAATTCGGCCACCTTATCGTTTAAATCCAGTTCCCGCTTCATTTCTCTCATTTTGCGGGAAATCTCTCTATAATCAGGATGGTATTTGCCAAAGCGCTGCACATCCTCATACTGCTCTTTAACGCTCATAAAAGAACGAATGATCCGCCCTGCCTCTTCATCTTCACGGAGACGCTTGTAACAATCGCGGTAATTTTCAGCCGTCTCAGACTGCAGAATCATGCCGGCAAGCTGCTCCGCTTCACTTTGAAGCTTGACGGACTCAATTGTTGCATACATAAATACGCACCTCCAGTTGCTAGTTTACCATGAAACCACCCAATTGGAAAATGCGGCGTTTAAACGCTTTTTAATCCTGTGAACGCATGGCGTGAACCATCTGCATCATCATCTGCGCCATTTGAATCCCGTTTGAGAATTGGCTTACCCGATGCGGTATCGTCTTTTCATAAAAATTCATCATGTCAAGCTGAAAGGAATTGAGATCGTCCGGTTTTCTCGCAAGTCTGCGGTACCAGACGGGGCGCTGCCGTATAAACCGTTTCCGTTCCTCATCTGCGGATATGAATTCCTGAACCTCTTTTCGCATACACGATCCCCTTCTTTAATCCTTCCTGAACGAAAAAGGATGTTGTCCGGAGCCTTGCCGGGGCTGCTTCGTGCTGCTCCCCGAAAATTGGCTTAAAAGGCTTTGCAATGATGAAATGGATTGGCTCATTTTATTGATCTGCTCATTCATTTGGTTGATATCCATTTTTTTGACGGCAGTGACCATTTTTGAAACGAAATCGTTTTTTTCAGCTGGTTCCTGTTTGGTTTCCGCGTCGGAAGAAGGCTGAACGGCCTCGTCTTTAAAAGGGTTCCATATCGGATCATCCTCGCCCAGAAGCACCCAATTTTCATAGACTTCCTGCCAGCTTCTTTGTTCCTTGCGAACATTTTGGATCAGTTTGGGATGCTTTTTTATGAATTGTTTAAAATCATCGATTGATTGCCGTGATTGCTGATTCGCCACAATTCTCACCCCCTCCGAAAAGTTTTGCCTGCTATAATGTATCGGTTCATGCGCCTTAATGTTCGCCTAAATTGCGAAAAAAAGCAGGTATATTTTTTTCAGCAGGAGCGCCGCTCGCGAAAAAACATAAAAAAACCGCGGGGGACGCGCCCCTCTGCGGTTTTTTACTGCCAAGGCTTAATGAAGTTTTGCGTATAATACTTCCGGTCCACGCCGACACCGAGGTGCGTATAATCCGGGCTTAACAGCGCCTTTCTGTGGCCTTCGCTGTTCAGCCAGCCCTCCACGGCTGCAGGACCGTCCACATAGTTGTAGGCAATATTTTCACCGGCCTCCCGGTATTTCACATCGCCTTTCTCCAAGCGATCCTTCAGAGTCCCGTATTTCTTTGAGACGTGAGAGAAATACTTGTTATCCTTCATGTCCTTGCTGTGGCCGAATGCCACTTTTGCGGCGCCTTCGTCCCATTTCAGCCTTGCAAGTCCGTGTTTCACGCGGATGACATTTGTAATATCGAGAATCTGCTGCTCACTCGCTCGTTCAATGTCGTTCCATTTTTTATCAGAAACAGGTTCGGGTTCTGTCAGCTTTCCTCTGTACATGACTTCATACGGCCTTTGTTTCACAAGTGTTTCCGCATCAAATGCCCTGATGCTTGACAGATTCCCGTCAAATTTGTCCATGTACAGCTGAACATACATTCCGCCTATCTTGACGGTAGGACGGGTATTGATATCTTCTTCAGAAAACTCGAACCGATACGTGTTTCCCTTGTCAGTCACATTGACAAAAGGAGAAACCTGCGTCGTTTTAAAAACTTCGCCCGTCGATTCGCCGATCTTAAACGGTTTTGCGTTGATGCCGCTTCCCGAAGCGTATAAAGTCACGGCTTTATCATTCAAAATACCGACTTGTACGTATTGGTCTTTCCCCTGGTTGTACACCCACCACTCGTAATCGTAGGCAGAAGGATCTTTCCGGGACGGTTCCCCAAGTTTCTTTTTCACATCGGCGGCAGATTTCCCCATGAGAGAAAGCAGTCCGGATGACGGCATTTTCAGCCGTTTTCCGCTCTCTTCTTCATTGGAAACCTGAGGCTCCTCCTGATCCGTCTTTTTCTGAGGAGCCGATCCATATTGTATAAACAGAACATACGCTCCGTAAATAAGCAAAAGGATAACGAGAGCCCTTGCGATATTTTTCAACCTCTCACCCCCATATATTCAAACCGTTCTGTTTTTGTTTACTCTTATACAGTACAGCCTATTTGCATCGTCCGTGATTTATGTTTAATGGATAAACCCCTCCGGACCGCCGTCTTCAGAAATGTCAGACAGCGCCCGGCCTGCTTGCTCATTTGATTGCTCGGCCAACGAAAGATCGCCGAGCGTAACAATGCCGACCAGTTTTTTATCCTTTGTGACGGGAATTCTTCTGAGCTGATGTTCAGCCATCAAATGGAGCACCCCCTCCACAGAGGCGTCTTCTTCTGCACTGATAACCCGCTCTGTCATTGCGTCGGTTATTTTTTGAGAGTTCGGCTTTTTTGAAGCAATTCCCCGTAATACGAGATCTCTGTCTGTCACGATCCCGACAAGGGTGGCGCCGTCTTCATCCACTATCGGAATGGCGCCGACATCCGCGTCTTTCATCTTCACCGCAGCTTCATATACATTATCTAATACTGTACAATATTGCAAGTCTGACGTCATGAGCTTATTGATCTTTGTCATTGCGGAATTCCTCCTTTTTTCTGCTACTATTGTCGTCAAATTTTTCTTTTTGCATACTTTCACCGTATGAATCATTGAAAGTGTAACGCTTTCATACTATGATTGTCAGGAAAGGGCATTTTTAAAAGGAGGGGGAAGGTTTGAAGTTTGAAAACAGCGGTCTTGAAGGGGTAACAGCGGAGCTCAGCCGCTTGAATGATCTGATGGAAGGTAAAGGGCTCATTCTGGCTGGACAATGGGATTATGAAAGAGTGACTTACGACAAAAAGTTTTCAGTACCTGAGGGGACATTTTATCTGCGGATTCAAGGAACGGCAAAAGAGGGCGATGTCGGCGGCAGCCGGGCCGTGATTCAGCTGAAGGCCCCTCTTTTAGGAAAGCATTATTATCCGCACGGCGTAGAATACGGCAGCGCTGAAGAATTTCCGGAACATGTCGTCGCTGAAAGCAAAGCTTTACTGCTTGAATTAGAAGAGTCATTAAAAACAGTGCAAATGTAATAAAAAAGTACAGCATATTCTGCTGTACTTTTTTTCATGAGACGGTATGCTCGATATACGGCGGCTCTGACAGCGTATCTTTTTCCCGTTCCGTTCTGACCCACTGAAAAAAGATGACAGCCAAATATGTTCCGTAGACCGCCTCTTGAATGATTTTCATCAGTACTGCCCCAAGCTGCTGATCTTCCAGAGGAGGCAGCGTGTTGAACATCTCCGGTCCGGATAAAGGGATCTCCTCCAGCAAATCTAAAGGAACGCAAAGCTTCATTGCTTCGGCCCAAGCCGCCGGATCTGTATACGTGGCATACATGGGCGCCCCGCTGAACATAATGAGCGCGCAGGCCGGCGTTAACAGAATCCCGTCTGCCATAATATACCCCAGCTTCATTAAACCGCTGAGACGGGGCAGACCGTCCACCTTATGCACAAGCGGCCACCACATAAAAAACGCCGTTACAAAGATGAGTCCGTTCATCAGCGCGTGATACAGCGAATCCGTTTTGACGAAATCAAATATAAACGGGATGTGATACAGTGAAAAAATACCGTTAAACAGCACTAATGCGATAAGCGGCATTGAAAAGAACGAAAACAGCGGCTTTACGACAGGACGGAAGATCAGTTTCTTCCATGCCCAGCCGGGAATTCCGGAAATCAACAGCGGCGGTACGACTAAAAACAGAACCGCCATCTGCGTCATATGAGCACTGAACATCACATGGCCCAATAAATCAACCGGACTTCCCGCAGCCGTGTAAAAAAATAGCGCGGAAAGCACAAACAGCACCTTCTCCTTAGCGGCCACACGTCCTTTATGCCGGCTGCACCAGTAAAAGTAAACACCTGTTATCACGGCAGTTATACAAAACAGATACGGGCTCCACATTGCGCGAAACCCGAACATTTCCAAATTAATCAAATCTCTCACTCCCCGCCGTCCCGATTACCACCAAATAATCGTGACAAATGCAAGCACGGTGATAAACGCGACAAATATTCCCGAATACAGAAATAATGACGGCGCTTCATGCCCCTTCTGGCTCATATGCATAAAGTAAAACAGCTGAAAGATGACCTGGATGACCGCAAGCAGGATCAGAAACGGCATCGTAAACCATCCGGCAATGCCGTCAGCAGCCACCGTCAAAAACGCGACAAGCGTAAGGCCGATCATCAAACCGAAGGATATGACCTGATATTTCATCTCCTCGGCATTTTTCTTTTTCCGATATTCGAGATCCGTACTGACAGTCCCTCTGTTTTTGTTATCGTCCATCGTTATCCCACCATCCCCATCAAATATACAACGGTAAAGATAAAGACCCACACGACATCGATAAAATGCCAATATAAGCTGGCCACATAATATTTCGGCGCATTATAAAGGCTGAGCCCTCTTTTCGCATTCCGAATCATAAGCGCGCTGATCCACAACAGCCCGAACGCCACGTGTGCTCCGTGTGTGCCGACGAGCGTGTAAAACGCTGAGCCGAGCGCAGAGCTTGTAATGGTAAAGCCGAATTCGTGAGTGTAATGCATAAATTCATAGATTTCCACCCCTAAAAATCCTGCTCCCAATAAAACGGTAACCAAAAGCCACACCTGCATTTTTTTAAAGGAGAAATTCTTCATATGATACATCGCATACACACTCGTTAAGCTGCTCGTTAAAAGAAGCATCGTCGCGATAAATACGATCGGCAGCTCAAACATCTCAGCCGTTGACGGCCCTCCGGCTTTAGATTCCCGTAAAGCAAGGAATGTTGCAAATAGCGAGGCGAACAGAACCGTTTCCCCGCCGAGAAACAGCCAAAATCCCAAAAACTTATTTTTCCCTTCCAGCGTTGCTTTTTCAGGAGAAGCCGGAAAGGTTTCAGCCGTCATTTTTTCCTGCAGCTGCATTACGCCTTCACCCCTTTATCATCATTCGGCAGATCTTCTTTGTGAATATGATAGCCGTAATCATCGACCACAGAGCGAAGCAGCATGGTAAAGAATGTGATGCCGAGCCCTATGAAGATAACCGGAAGCCCCCATGAATAATCGGAGTGGTATAAAAACCCAAACGCTGCGACAAACAGCCCGAAAGATATGATAAACGGCATGATGGATCCGTTCGGCATATGAATGTCCTCTACAGGCTCTGCAGGCGCCATCCCTTCATTTCCGGCCTGCTTTTCAATCCACAGCGGGTCAAGTCCCCGGACAAACGGAAGCTGTTTAAAATTATATTCCGGCGGCGGCGAAGAGACCGCCCATTCAAGCGTACGACCGTCCAGCCACGGGTCGTTCCCGACGTATTTCCCCTTTATTGAGGTATAAATAATATTGACGACGAGTAAAGCAGCCGCGCCCGCCATGAAAAACGCGCCGATTGAACTGATCAGGTTGCCGGTATCAAGCCCCTGGCCGGGCAGATATGTGTAAACGCGCCGCGGCATTCCCATCAAACCGAGGAAATGCTGAATGAAGAAGGTAAGATGAAACCCGATAAAAAATAAGACGAACGAAATTTTCCCCATCGTTTCATGAAGCACCTTCCCGAACATTTTCGGCCACCAGAAATGCACGCCCGCCAGGATGCCGAACACAACGCCGCCGATAATGACGTAGTGGAAATGCGCTACGACAAAATACGTATCATGGAACTGATAATCTGCCGCTGCGGCCGCCAGCATGACACCCGTGACTCCTCCGAGTACGAAAGAAGGAATAAAGGCGACGGCATACAGCATAGGCGTCGTGAATTTGACGTTTCCTCCCCAGATGGTCAAAAGCCAGTTGAAAATTTTAATGCCGGTAGGCACCGCGATCGCCATCGTCGCAACTGCAAATATCGCATTAGCGATCGGTCCGAGTCCCGTCGTAAACATGTGGTGAACCCAAACCATGAACCCGAGAAAGCCGATCAGCACGATCGCAAAGACCATAGACGAATAACCGAACAGACGTTTCCTTGCAAATACGGGAATGATTTCTGAAAAAATCCCAAAGGCGGGAAGAATTAAAATGTATACTTCCGGATGCCCGAAAATCCAAAACAGATGCTCCCAGATTATCGTATTGCCTCCCAATTCAGGATTAAAGAAATTGGTTCCGAACAAACGATCCAGCATCATCAGCGCCAAACCGACGGTGAGCGGAGGAAATGCGAATAAAATGAGTGCCGACGCCACAAATGTCGTCCACGTAAACAGCGGCAGTCTCATATACGTCAAACCCGGCGCCCTCATATTAATAATCGTGGCGAGAAAATTGATCCCCGCAATGAGCGTACCTAAGCCTGATATTTGCAGGCCGAGCACGAAAAAGTCTATGCCGTGCCCTTTCGAATTCAGCGCAAGCGACGCATACGACGTCCAGCCTGCATCAGGAGCGCCTCCTAAAAACCAGCTCAGATTCAAAAAGATGCCTCCGAAGAAAAACAGCCAAAATCCGAGCGCATTCAAAAATGGGAATGATACATCACGCGCCCCGATCTGCAGCGGCACAACCGCATTCATCAGCCCGAATAACAGCGGCATCGCCGCCAGGAAGATCATTGTCGTGCCGTGCATCGTCATAATTTCATTAAATTGCTGCGCACCCATAAAATCGTTCCCCGGCCTCAAGAGCTGAATCCTGATAAGCATGGCCTCAAGTCCGCCGACGACGAAGAAAAATCCCCCGGCGATCATATATAAAATCGCGATTTTCTTATGGTCAACCGTCGTCAAATAATCCCAAAGCAAAGAGCTTTTTCTTTGCTTTCCTGTAAGCGTATTCATCATTTACGACCTCCCCCCTGATATCTCCCTGTCCTCACTTGTTCTCCGCTTTCAGCCCTTTTAAATATTCATACAGCGCATCCGTTTCAGCGTCCGAGAGCTTCGGATAAGTGCCTGTCATTTTATTGCCCGGTTTAATGCTGTCCGGATTTTTCAGCCAGGCTTTTATATTCTCTTTATTCGCATCCTTAATGCCGGCCACTTTGACCCGTTCACCGAAGGTAGCGAGGTTCGGAGCCGTTCTTGCCGCTTCAGCCCGTTTATCATTGGGCTCAACCGCATGACAGCTCAGGCAGTTTTTTTCCTTAAACAGCTCTTCTCCTTGCGCGGCTAAACCGGAATCTGTTGTATGCTTATAATTTTTCATCGCTTTCGTCCATTGTTTAAATTCTTTTGACGGCAGCGGTTTCACTTTGAAATCCATCAGCGCATGTGAAGGTCCGCACAGCTCTGCGCATTTCCCGAAGAAATATTCTCCCGCTTCTTTGCTGCGTTTAGAATCGAAAGTCAGAAAGAAAGTATTATCATTATCCGTATTCGTATCGATTTTTCCCCCGGCTGACGGAATCCAGAAAGAGTGTTTCACATCTGAGGACTTCAGCTTGAAATAGACGCGTTCATCTGTGGGAACGATCAGCTCCTGACTTGTCACAAACCCGTAATCAGGATACTCGAATTCCCACCAGTATAAATTCGCCCTTACATTAATCACGAGCGCATCCTCTGCTTTACGGTTTTTCTTATCCATCGGCGACGTATCCGCCAGCGCCAATGTATCGATGACAACCGGAATGACAAGAATAATCAGAAGCAGGATCGGAATAACGGTCCAAGTGATTTCTAAAAAACGGTTCCCCTCCACCTGTTTCGGTATCGTGTCTTCCCCTATACGCGACCGTCTGAATCTCACAATGACGTAAAAGAAAATAACTGCTACGACCGCAACGACGACAACCATGATAAGTGTGCTGAGCACCGTCAGATCATATTGTTTATCAGCCACTTCGCCGGCAGGCTTGAGTGTGGACAGAAACGGTTTTCCACAGCCGCTCAATAAAAGCGGCACTAAGGCTAATAATGATAAAAGACGCCAACGCTTTAACATTTCACCCAACCCCTTTTTTGAATCAGTACGAGATGCACAAGCAGTAAAACTGCTTCCAGCCGAAATACTTCATTTCCTCATTTCTTAAAATATGAGATTTTTTACTTAAAATTCCATCTATGTATAAAAGCAAAGCCGCCTGATTAAACAAAAGGTCAAGGCGGCGTTTACTAGTTGTCATTGTTTGTTTTGGCGATCAAACAAGCTCATTATTCAATTAAAACAGCGTGAAGACCACCATCGCTACAAAATAAATGGTCATGTAATTAAGCGAATAGACAAACATAAGAGTTGCCCACTTCATGATGTTTTTCATGCGGAATCCCATCAGTCCGAGAACAAGCCATCCGACATTCAGCAAAGTGCCGAGAATGACGATCGGAAGACCGAGACTGCCGAGGAAAAACGGAAGCGGCAGCAGGCATGCGACCCAGACGATAATCTGTCTTTTCGTCACTTCAAAGCCGTGCACTACCGGAAGCATCGGAATATTCGCTGCTCTGTAATCTTCCGTCTTCTTAATCGCAAGCGCTAAAAAGTGCGGAATCTGCCAGATGAATAAAATCATGAATAAAACCCACGCGACAACACCGATGTGTCCTTCAACCGCTGTCCAGCCGATTAACGGCGGCACGGCGCCTGATACACTTCCGACAACCGTATTAATCGTATAACGGCGTTTCGTCCACATTGTATAAAGAACAACGTACGTAAACACGCCGATAAAACCGATGACTGCTGCCATCACGGTGGTCATCAAAAGCATGATAAGTCCTAAAGCAATGAGTAAAATTCCTGACCACAGCGCTTGATTCGGCTGAATCTTTCCGGTTACCGTCGGTCTTACTTTCGTGCGTTCCATTAAATGATCAATATCACGGTCATAATAGTTGTTAACCGCACAAGAACCGGCGATGATCAAAGATGATCCTATTAATGTAAGAAGCACGGTGTTTAAATTGCCTAAAAAACTCAGACCGGATATATGTAACGCAAGCCACATGCCGGTAAAAGTCGTAATTAAATTCGAATTGACGATTCCTATTTTGATAAGCGAAAGGAAATCCTTCCATGCCGTCGTCTCTTCAATCTGTCCGTCTATAGCTGTATCGTTTAAAATTCTGGAATTAGCCATAACGTAAACCTCCCTTACAAACCTAAAGCAGGTTTTTTAAGACCTGCAACTCTATCATACAAGATAATGACCTGTAAAAAAACATCCTCTTAAATATTAAACGAGAAACAGGAATTTATTTGTGAACTTTTTATGAATTTTACCATACCCGCCGGTTTCATAATAAAGCGGTTACTTTATTTCTATCAGACCCATCTGGAATAATCAACCCCATTATCTAAGAAGTCCTGATTCTATTATATTTTTGTGAACAAACAGAATTGAGAATTGCCACAAAACACATATTCGCTTACACTTGGTACGTATATCATTTTGTCCAGTTTGTTAAGAAGGTGAATGTAAAATGAATAAAGCTTTGAAAGCGCTCGGCGTGCTGACGACATTCGTTATGCTCGTCGTGCTGATCGGCGGCGCTCTTGTCACAAAGACAGGATCGGGTCTCGGATGCGGAAGGCAGTGGCCGCTTTGCCACGGCCGGTTTTTCCCGGAGCTTAACGCCGCTTCTATCATTGAATGGAGCCACAGACTCGCAAGCGGTGTCTCAATCGTTCTCGTGCTGAGTCTCGCTTTTTGGGCATGGAGAAAAGTCACGCCTGTTTTCCGTGAAACAACCTTTCTCGCCATTATGTCCATTATCTTTTTGTTTTTACAGGCGCTTCTCGGCGCATTAGCGGTTGTTTTCGGATCAAATGCGCTCGTTATGGCGCTTCATTTCGGCATATCGCTGATTTCATTCGCTTCTGTTCTGATTTTGACGCTGCTCATATTCGAAGCTGATAAATCAGACAAAAAGCTCGTCAAGCCGCTCAGAATCGGCAGGAAAATGCAGTTTCATATGATCGGCCTTTCGATTTACACGTATATCGTCGTTTATACGGGAGCTTATGTGCGCCATACGAAATCAAGCCTTGCCTGCCCTGACGTTCCGCTTTGCAGCAGGCTGAACCACGGGCTTCCGTCTCATTTTCAGGAATGGGTGCAGATGGGCCACAGAACGGCAGCGCTGCTTCTGTTCGTATGGATTCTTGTCGCTTTTGCGCATGCGGTGCGCTCCTACAAAGATCAAAAACAGATTCTTGGGGGCTGGATAGCGGCTCTTGCCTTTGTTGTATTACAGGCGCTCTCCGGAATCATGGTTGTTTATTCAGAAATGGCCACCGGCTTTGCACTTGCCCATTCGCTCTTTATTGCCGGCCTGTTCGGCGTCTTATGCTATTTCTTATTATTAATCGCCCGCTTCCGCTATGAATCAAAACAACGGAACATCTGAGGCACAGAAAAGGCCGAAGCATTAGAGCTTCGGCCTTTTTACATATAAAAAACCTGATCGCACACGGGGGCGGATCAGGTTTTTTCATGTTCATTTTTTACGCTTTTTCAATTTCGATCAGTAAATCGCCTGTCTGAATCGGTTCACCGTTTTTCACATGAATCTGCTGTATCGTCCCGGAGAACGGCGCCTGTACCGTCGTTTCCATTTTCATCGCTTCATTAATCATCAGATGATCGCCTTTATTCACCTTTGCCCCGGTTTCCGTTAACAATTTAATGACGGTTCCCGGCATGGATGCCGCAATGTGGCTTGGGTTTGTCCGATCTGCTTTTAATTTTTCCTGTACGGACGATTTAATGCTTTCATCTTTAATGACCACCTCGCGCGGCTGGCCGTTCAATTCGAAATAAACGACACGTGTCGCATCCGGCTGCGGTTCACCGATAGATACAAGCTTCACGATCAGCGTTTTTCCGCGCTCGATCTCCACTTCGATTTCTTCACCAAGTGTCATGCCGTAGAAGAAAGTCGGTGTGTCTAATACGGAAATATCACCGAAGCGTTCAGCCGTTTTAACATATTCAGTAAACACCTTCGGATAAAGAGCATACGCGATTGCGTCCTGATCACTCAATTCCATCTGATGTGTTTCTTTCCATTCTTCTTTAATGCCTTCAAAAGATACCGGTTCAAGCAGCTCACCCGGTCTTACCGTGATCGGCGTCTGTCCTTTCAGAACGAGCTTTTGCAGTTTTTCCGGAAATCCGCCGTGCGGCTGGCCGATCTGCCCTTTAAAGAGCTCAACGACTGAATCCGGAAAATCAAGCGTTTCGCCTTTATCATAAACATCTTGTTCTGTTAAATTGTTTTGCACCATGTAAAGCGCCATATCTCCGACGACTTTGGAAGAAGGTGTTACTTTCACGACGTCGCCGAACATGCGGTTGACGACGCTGTACATGTCTTTCACCTCATTCCAGCGATCACCCAGGCCGACTCCTTTTGCCTGCTGCTGCAGATTACTGTACTGGCCGCCCGGCATTTCATGATTATAAATCTCAGTATGCGGAGACTTCATCCCGCTTTCAAATTCACTGTAATACTGACGGACGGATTCCCAGTATTGCGACAGTCTTTCCACCTGCCGGACATCCATTTCAGGACGGCGGCTGTTTCCTTCAAGGGCATGATAAAATCCGCTTGCGCTCGGCTGTGAAGTCAGACCCGCCATTGAGCTGACGGCGACATCCACGATGTCCACACCCGCTTCAACAGCTTTGGCATAGAGAAAGACGCCATTGCCGCTCGTATCATGCGTGTGAAGATGAACGGGAATATCAATCGTTTCCTTCAGCGCTGAGATAAGTTCGTATGCGGCTTGAGGTTTCAAAAGACCGGCCATGTCTTTAATACCGAGAATGTGCGCACCAGACGCCTCAAGCTCTTTCGCCATAGAAAGATAATATTTCAAATCATATTTCGTCCGGGTCTTATCAAGAATATCTCCCGTGTAACAAATCGCAGCCTCCGCCACTTTTCCGGTTTCACGGACGGCATCGATGGCCAGCGTCATCCCTTTTACCCAGTTCAGGCTGTCAAAGATCCGGAATACGTCAATACCTGACTCCGCTGACTGCCGGACAAATTTTTGGATGACATTGTCCGGATAGTTTGTATAACCGACGGCATTTGATGAACGAAGGAGCATCTGGAACAATGTGTTCGGCACTTCTTTGCGAAGATCTTCAAGGCGTTTCCAAGGGTCTTCTTTTAAGAAACGGTACGCTACATCAAATGTCGCGCCTCCCCACATTTCAAGGCTGAACAGTTCAGGCCACAGGGCAGCCGTAGGATTCGCGATTTTTTTCAAATCATTGGATCTGATCCGGGTTGCAAGCAGAGACTGATGGGCATCCCTGAACGTTGTATCGGTCAGGAGCACGGATTTTTGCTCTTTCACCCAGTCAGCAAGCCCCTTAGCGCCTCTTTCGTCAAGGATCTGTTTCGTACCGCTTGCCGGCTTTTCTTCGATACCTAACGTAACGGTCTGAGGCTTATCAAATGCAGGTTTTTCTTTTTTCCCGATTCCCGGAAAACCGTTCACCGTGACATTGCCGATATAGGAAAGCATTTTTGTTCCGCGGTCCTTCTGTTTTGGGAAAACAAACAGCTCAGGCGTTGTGTCGATAAACGATGTGTCGTATTGGCCCGTCAGGAATTTTTCATGCTTTGCCACGTTTTCAAGAAACGGAATATTGGTCTTAATGCCTCTGATCCGGAATTCCTGCAGGTTGCGGACCATTTTTGCTGATGCCTGTTCAAACGTCAGCGCCCATGTCGACAGCTTGACGAGCAGTGAATCATAGTAAGGCGTAATGACGGCGCCCTGGAAGCTGTTTCCCGTATCAAGGCGGACGCCGAAGCCGCCGCCTGAGCGGTAAGCCATAATTTTACCCGTGTCAGGCATAAAGTCATTCAGCGGATCTTCAGTGGTCACACGTGATTGTATCGCATACCCGTTTGTAAAAATGTCTTTCTGCTCAGGGATATTGACGGCACGGCTGTGGAGTCCGTAGCCCTGCGCGACGAGGATTTGCGTCTGAACGATATCAACCCCCGTTATCATTTCCGTAATCGTATGCTCCACTTGCACGCGCGGGTTCACTTCAATAAAGTAAAATTCACCGCCCGCTACGAGAAATTCCACGGTCCCCGCGTTGATATAGCCGACATTTTTCGCAAGCGCCACAGCCGCTTCACAGATTTCGTCCCTTAATTCAGGCTGCAAAGATACACTCGGCGCCACCTCAATGACCTTTTGATGGCGTCTCTGAACGGAACAGTCCCGCTCATACAGATGGACGACATTGCCTTCTTTATCTCCGATCACCTGAACTTCAATATGCTTAGGATTTTCGATCAGTTTTTCAACATACACTTCATCGTTTCCGAATGCGGCTTTCGCTTCTGATTTGGCCCGCTCAAACGATTCTTTCAATTCGCTTTCACTTCGGACGATTCTCATTCCGCGGCCTCCGCCTCCGAGCGATGCTTTAATAATAAACGGAAATCCGTGGACTTTTGCGAATTGTTCGACATCTTTTAATGTTTCAGCCGGTCCGTCACTCCCCGGAATAACGGGGATGCCGGCTTTTTCTGCCTGCTCCCTCGCCTTTACCTTATCTCCGAACATATCCAAATGCGCTGACGTCGGTCCGATAAATACGATGCCCTCTTCTTCACAGCGTCTCGCAAATTGGATATTTTCAGAGAGAAATCCGTAGCCCGGATGAATGGCATCAACACCGTTTCTTTTTGCGATCTCAATAATCCCTTCAATATCAAGATACGCATCAATCGGTTTTTTGCCTTCTCCCACAAGATAAGCTTCATCCGCTTTATAGCGATGATAGGAGCCCGAATCTTCTTTTGAATAAACGGCTACCGTTCTGATGTTCAATTCTGTGCACGCCCGGAAAATCCGGATCGCAATTTCTCCCCTGTTTGCTACTAACACTTTTTGGATGGATTGTTGTGACAAACTTTTCTCCCCCTTGGCCTAATAAATATGTAGTTTATAATAAAGGAATATCCGTTCTGTGTATACACTTGTTTTTTAGAGATACACAGATTTTTCCGTCTGCCGTCTTTTTACCCCCTTAGACGGAACGGGCTCCCTCTTTTTCTTCTTTTCTGAGTACTTGACATGCATGCTGACATTCACCAATATACCGGCGCTCATTAATAACAACAACATTGATGAGCCCCCGTAGCTGATAAACGGCAGCGGAACACCTGTAATCGGAATTAAGCCGCTGACACCGCCGAGATTGATAAAAGTCTGAATCGCAATCATGCTGGATATCCCGATTGCCAAAAGGCTCCCGAACGGATCTTCACATTTTCTCGCAATATAAAAACCTTTTAACACGACAAAAGCCAGCAGTACAATGACAAACAGGACGCCGAAAATGCCGAGCTCCTCTGAAATAACCGCCATAATAAAGTCTGTATGCGATTCAGGCAGATAACCGTATTTTTGAATGCCTTCTCCAAGACCGAGACCGAAAAAACCGCCTGAGCCGATCGCATAATACGAATTTATAATCTGCAGGCCTGATGTGCTGGCGTATTTAAATGGATTTTCAAGGCTTTCAAACCGGCTCATACGACCGGGTGTCAAAATATCGTCCCATTTCAGATAGATGATCGGGCTGACAAGGAGCAATACGATTCCCGCCATGAGAACCAGCCTGAGCAGGGTCCTTCCGCTGAATCCCGAACACATAATGACGCAAAACGCGATCAGACCGATAATCATTGCCGTTCCGAAGTCGGGCTGAATGGCGATAAGCGCACAAATAACTACGGTGACGATCACCGGCGGAGCAACCCCCGTCAAAAGCTGATCGATGTAGCTTTGTTTCTTTGCGTATACCGCGGCAAGGTACAGTATCAGGGTCAGCTTGACAAATTCCCCCGGCTGAATGGCCATTCCGCCGATTTTAAACCAGCTTTGCGCGTTTCCGGCAACATGTCCGAAAACAAACAGCGCGCAAAGCGCAGCCACTGACGCAAGCAGTATGAATTTCTGAATCTTTTGATGGGCGAACACTTTGTACGGAAAAACGGCCGCGATGATAAACAGCACAAACCCCGCGATGACGGCGAACAGCTGCCGTTTAAAGAAATAGTCGCTGCTCACGCCGTAACGCATAACGGCGGTAATCATGCTTGAGCTGTATACCATTACCAATCCGAAACAGCACAGCAGAATGATAGCGCATATCAATGAATAATCGTAAGATTTTAACATTCTTTTAAACATAACATCCTCTTTCCTGCTTAAAGCTTACGTTTAATACCTATAGCGTATTATATTTTACTATAATTCATAAACAATTTACGCAGTTTCTTTATAGTTTTTCGGATGAAATGCAGATTAAGAGACCGTCTTACGAAAAGAAGATGCAAAAAAACGGTTTACGGTTATAAAAAAACCCAAACCGTTGAATAGTTTGAGTTTGATCATTTATTTTCCTGTAAACGCGTCATGCAAAGCAGACAGTTCTCTTTCAAGTCTGTCCAGCAGCTCTTTGCCGTCGTTTTCGTCAACTAATCCCAGGCGGACAGCAAAATCGATTTCCCTCGACAGTCCGAACATCTGAGTATCCAAGACCTCTTCATACAGAGGACATTGAGGCATCGTTAAGTTATCCATTTGTACTCGGATCAGCTTCAAAATCTTCTCAGCATCTAACTTTAACAGCTCGAATGCTTTCTGCTGATGGTCAACTATAATCTCTGAAGCCAAAAGTATCCCTCCGTTCCCCAGGCGAGTACCTAATTCTTCTATTTATCATAAAGGGTATCAGGTGAAATTGCAAGAGGATTTAAGCAGATGTTATGATAAAAAATGTTTCAAAAAATACTCAGCCTGTATTTCTCAGACATGATTTCCAAAAGCTTCACACCCGCGATGCTGTTGCCTTTTTCATCAAGCGCCGGGCCGAATATACCGATTCCGAAGTTGTACGGCGAAATGCCCATGATTCCTCCCGAAACGCCGCTTTTAGCGGGAATGCCAACCTTGATTGCGAATTCCCCGCTCGCATTGTACATGCCGCATGTCACCATAAACGTCTTGCAGATTCTCGCCACATCTTTTTTAATGACCTGCTCCCCGGTTTCCGGGTGCTTGCCGTCAAGGGCGAATACACAGCCGATTTTGGCTAAATCCAGACTGCTCATCTTAATCGCGCACTGTTTTGTATACAAATCCATGACCTCTTCAACATCGCCTTTAAAAATGTCATACTGCTTCATGTAATAACACATGGCCCGATTAATCATGGATGAACTGAATTCCGATTCCGCGACATGGCTGCAATATGTAATGTCCTGATTATTCGCAAGTCTTCTGATGAATCCGAGCAGGTAATCCAGGCGGTCTTTCGGCGAATGCCCTTTAATTAAGCCCGTAACGACGAGAGCCCCTGCATTAATCATCGGATTTAAAGGCTTGCCCGGATTCACTGTTTCAAGCTTAATCATGGAATTAAACGGGTCGCCGGTCGGCTCCTGACCCACGCAGCTGAACACCTTTTCCTTTCCGTAATCCATCAGTACGAGCGCCAGAGAAAGCACTTTTGAAATGCTCTGCAGTGTAAATGTCCGGTCGGCGTCTCCTGCCGTCAGACATGTATTTTCCGCATGATAAATTGTGACCGAAAGGCTGTCTTGTTCAGATTCAGCCAGAGCCGGAATATAGTCTGCCACTTTGCCTTCTTCAGTTCTTTTTTTCGCTTCCTGAACTAATGCGTCCAGCTCTTGGTAATGCCGGCATACCATGTCGATCATCCTCACTTCGCTGCCGTTGTATACATCTAATTTGCGACGCAAAGTGACAATTCATGCGAAAACTTTTATACTTTAAGTAAAGGGGGGCTTCACCATGAGCGTTATTCAAGTAAAAGGCAATGTTACATACCCGATTACAATTGATCCGAGTGTCTGGATTTTCGATGACCGCAAGTTTCCGTTTGAAAAAAATCAGCCCGTTCATCCGGACGGCTCTGCAGAAACCCAGGAGCATACGCTTGATCCGGAACGGGTGATCAGAGAAGGGCGCATTTCGCCGCCGACTTTAAAAAGCGAAAAACGTTATGAAAAAGAAAGACTGATGAACGGCAGCTTCGCCATGAAGCTCGGCGCTGTTTTAGCAAATGCCGAGCCGAAAGAAAGCGCTGTCCTGTGCGCATTTATTTCAAAATCAGAAAGAACCGAAGTGCCGCTCGAAAAGGCGATGGACGCAATCGCGCATTTCAGCGATGCGGGGAAACCCCTTCAAGACGGCGGCCCGGTCCATTTTTACGTGGACGGAGACTTTGAAAAACCGATAACGGGCGTCACAGAAATCGAAGTTTTATAACAAATCGGCGGCAAGCTGTGCAAGGCCGGATCTCTCACCTTTCACAAGCTTCACGCTGCCGGAGACGGTTTGTTCTTTAAACCGTTCTACAACATAAGCAAGTCCGTTGTTTAAACTGTCTAAGTATGGGTGATCTATTTGCTCCGGATCGCCCATCAGGACAATTTTGCTGCCCTCTCCCACCCGAGTCAAAAGCGTTTTGACCTCGTGCCTCGTCAAATTCTGAGCCTCATCAATAATAATAAACTGATCCGGAATGCTTCTTCCCCGAATGTATGTCAGCGCCTCCACCTGAATCGATCCGATTCCTGCCAAAATCGCTTCAAGTTCACCCGGCTTTTTCGCATTGAATAAAAATTCAAGATTATCAAAGATCGGCTGCATCCACGGCTT
Organism: Bacillus sp. GZB; assembly: GCF_001975995.1. NCBI lineage: Bacteria > Bacillati > Bacillota > Bacilli > Caryophanales > Bacillaceae > Bacillus > Bacillus sp. GZB. Next base: position 705,923 of record NZ_MTQG01000010.1, on the reverse strand, counting down.
GAGCTTTTCCTCTTTTTCGCCCGGCAAATATCCGATATCCTTTCCCACCGGGACGATGGGACGCGCGACGATCAGTTTTTTATAAATCCCGAGATCCTCCGTCTGCAGAAGCCCTGCCGCGAGAGCAAGCAAGGTTTTACCCGTTCCCGCTTTTCCGATCAGGGTGACAAGCGGGATATCTTCCCTCAGCAGGAGCTCAAGCGCCATTGTCTGCTGGACGTTCTTCGGCCTGATACCCCATACGTGCTCATCATCGAAAACGAGTCTTTTTACGGTCTCGCCTTTCTTATCTGTCATGCCGACCGCAGACGAAGATCCTCCTAATTCATCTTTCATCAGCACAAATTGATTCGGATAAACCTGATGCTGCTGAAGCTCCTTGACTGAAATTTGTTTGTTTTTATAAAACGAGGCAAACCGCTCTTTATTCATAAATATATCTTTGTACCCGCTATATATTTCATCATGGTCAACGACTCTGTCGTTTAAAAAGTCCTCCGCCAAAAGCCCGATGGCATCCGCCTTTACCCTGACAAGCACATCTTTGCTGACCAGGATGACGAGGCGGCCGTTTTCTTTCGTTTCCTCCTCAAGGCTTAAATTTTTTGCCACCGCCAAAATGCGGTTATCATTCGTTTTTTCGATAAAAATTTCTTGGAGCTGGTGAAACGACCGGTGGTTCAGTTCAATTCTGAGCGTTCCTCCGCTTTCAAGCGGAACTTTTTCGTGCAGCCTTCCTTTCTCCCTGAGCCCGTCTATCAGCTTAGATACGTGCCTCGCATTTCTCCCGACCTCGTCCATATACCGCTTTTTTGAATCGACCTCTTCCAGCACGACGGCGGGGATGACAACTTCGTTTTCTTCAAAGGAAAAAATGGCGTTAGGATCCTGCAAAAGTACATTCGTATCTAACACATAAATTTTACTCAAGTCTCAGCCTCCTGAAATAAGGATCAAAGCCCATCGTGTGCTTCTCTTTCCGCGAATAACGGGGATGCCTGCTAAAATATATGATTTGGTGCATAAAGATAGAAGGTTAATTCAACAATAAAATAAATGAAAGCATTCAAGGAGGAAATCTGACGTGCGAATTCTTTTCATTATCATACAAGCCTTGTTTATCCTTACCGGCTGCACTGCTGTACAGGACGGCCGCGGCCGCAATATTCAGAACGAATCAGCCGATCAGCGCGATGCAAAACCGATCCATGTGAAAAATACGGCTCCTGAGACAGCTGAAAATCCCGGCCGGACAGACATCGCTAAGCATCTCGTCGAGGTAACCGAAAAAATCCCCGGCATTTCAGATGCCACCGCGGTTGTACTCGGAAGATACTCCGTTGTCGGTATCGATGTGGATGACAATTTAGAAAGAAGCAAAGTGGAGAGCATTAAATACACGGTTGCCCAGGCGTTAAAAAACGATCCTTACGGTGCCAATGCCGTTGTCGTTGCTGATCCTGATACGGTTTCCCGCCTGAGAGGCATGGGCAGCGACATTAAGGCCGGCCGCCCCGTTTCAGGCATTTTGGACGAACTTGCCGCCATCGTCGGTCGTGTCATGCCGGAAGTCCCGAATGATGTGACCGACAATGAAAAAGAATCACCGACTCAATCGAATGATGATCAGCTGAACCAAAGAGACCAGAACAAGTTGCAGAACGAACAGAACGATCAATCGGATCATCATATGAAAAACCGCCGGTAAAAAGCAGCGCCCGCTCCAAAGGAAGGGCGCTGCTTTCTTTCCCTTTGGCAGGAGGGGCATCCATGATATAATGCTTGTCATAGTGAAAGAGGTGAAAAATCAATGAGAGTAAAATGTTCCATTTGCGACAAAATCGAACAAATTGATGATGAAACACTGACAGCCAAACGCCTCCGCAATCGTCCGATTCATACATATATGTGCCGGGAATGCCATGACCGAATCAAAGTCAAAACGGAGGCGCGGCTGAATACTGGACACTTTTCCTTTCATCCCGGACAAAAAGCGAAAAAAGATAAACTAAAAAAATAAACCGAATAAAAAATGACCCGCCGGAAGGCAAGGTCATTTTTTTATTGCGGTTTAGCTGACTGGCTTTTTTTGGACTGGTGCAGACGGATTTTGTAAACGATCAAAATCAAGGCGGCGACAACAAGCCCTTCTCCGACCGGCAGAAACACACCGAAAAAAGTCAGTACGGTGCAGCCGAGCACGAGAAAGAGATAAACTGCCGCAGCCTTCAACACCGGCAGCCGTTTGGCAAAGCCGAGTTTAAATACAATCACTGAAAGCACGACGATCGTTCCGTATAACAGCCACATTCCCGTCAGCGGATGCTCATCCACTTGGTAAAGAGCCGCAAAGAACGACAGCCGTTCACTTACTTCATTCAAAAGGATCCCCCTCCCCTTTTCCGTTCGGGTTCTACCTCTTCAAATTCTGCAAGTGATTAAGACATTCCTGCTGTTTTTTTCTTTTTCGCCGCTTTTTCACGTTCGTTTTTATTCAAGATTTTCTTTCTTAAACGGATGGATTCCGGCGTTACTTCACAGTATTCATCTTCGTTTAAGTACTCGAGTGATTCTTCAAGCGACATAATGCGCGCTTTCTTAATCGTAGTCGTTTGATCCTTCGTAGCGGAACGGACGTTTGTCTGCTGTTTCATTTTGCTGACATTGACGACAAGGTCATTGTCACGGTTATGTTCGCCGACAATCATGCCTTCATATACTTCTGTTCCAGGCTCAACGAAGATGACGCCGCGGTCTTCAATACCTTGAATTCCGTAAGATGTCGCTTTTCCGTTTTCCATGGAAACGAGCACACCCTGACGTCGGCCTCCGACTTGGCCTTTTTGCATCGGCTGATAGCTGTCAAACGTGTGGTTCAGGATACCGAACCCGCGTGTCAGTGACAGAAACTCAGTAGAATAGCCGATGAGTCCGCGTGAAGGTACGGTAAAGATCAGGCGGACCTGGCCGTTTCCGTTATTAATCATATCAAGCATTTCGCCTTTTCTCGCACCCATTGATTCCATAACAGAACCGGTATGCTCTTCAGGCACGTCAATCTGTACGCGCTCAACAGGCTCGCAGCTTACGCCGTCGATTTCCTTAATGATAACTTCAGGTTTAGACACTTGAAGCTCATAGCCTTCACGGCGCATGTTTTCAATTAAAATGGACAGGTGAAGCTCACCGCGTCCTGAAACAACCCATGCGTCAGGTGATGCAGTCGGTTCGACACGAAGACTGACGTCTGTTTGAAGCTGCGCGTTCAGACGCTCTTCAATTTTGCGGGCTGTGACATATTTGCCTTCACGGCCTGCAAACGGGCTGTTGTTTACAACAAATGTCATTTGAAGCGTAGGCTCATCAATGCGCAGAACCGGCAGCGGCTCATGGTGGTCAGCCGGACAAACCGTTTCACCGACGTTGATGTCTTCCATGCCCGAAACGGCAACGAGGTCTCCCGCTCTCGCTTCTTCAATTTCCACGCGTTTCAATCCTTGGAAACCGAAGATTTTCGTTACGCGAAATGATTTTACCGTTCCGTCAAGTTTCATCAATGAAACCTGCTGACCCACTTTCATCGTGCCGCGGAAAACGCGTCCGATACCGATACGGCCGACATAATCATTGTAATCAAGCAGCGCCACTTGGAATTGAAGAGGCTCTTCAGCGTTATCTACCGGGGCAGGGACATGTTCAAGAATCGTTTCATACAGTGATTCCATATTTTCGTCCTGCTTTTTCGGGTCCAGACTTGCCGTTCCGTTAATCGCAGAAGCGTAGACGACAGGGAACTCAAGCTGTTGTTCGTTTGCGTCAAGCTCGATGAACAAATCAAGCACTTCATCAATGACTTCTTCCGGACGGGCGAAATCACGGTCGATTTTGTTTACGACGACAACCGGATTTAAGTTCTGCTCAAGGGCTTTTTTCAGTACGAAACGGGTTTGCGGCATGCAGCCTTCATATGCGTCAACGACTAACAGAACGCCGTCAACCATTTTCATAATCCGTTCTACCTCTCCGCCGAAGTCGGCGTGTCCCGGAGTGTCCAAAATATTAATGCGTGTATCTTTATAGTTAATCGCAGTATTTTTCGCAAGAATTGTAATACCGCGTTCACGTTCAAGATCGTTTGAATCCATTGCGCGTTCGGCAATATTTTCGTTGGCACGGAATGTTCCGGCTTGGTGAAGCAATTGGTCTACCAAAGTCGTTTTCCCATGGTCAACGTGGGCAATAATCGCGATGTTGCGAAGATCGTTTCGAAGTTTCACATTTTCATCTCCTAAAAAAATTAGATAACTTTCATATTATACCACACATCCTCTTTAAAAGCGTTACGTTTTTCTGTAAACTGAAAGTATGACGTTAAAGGGGATGGAAATATGAAAAAATTGAATTGGCTCTTATTATTATTTGCATTCGCAGCAGTCTTCAGCATGATGCTGATCGGCGTATCAATCGCTGAGAAAAGCGCATGGGGCATCATCGGAAGCATTGTTCTCGTTATCGCCATGATGGGAAGCGGTTTCACCGTAAAGAAAAAAATGCGCGAACAGGGACTGCTTGATTAAAAGCATGACCCTTTGCAAAATTCCGTAAACATGAAAAGCACAATATCTAATGAAGCCTGAATCAAAGATTCAGGCTTTTTTACATCCTCAAAACAGGCTTTAGATGTAAGGCTTATCTCCCCCGCCGCCTAGTCAGGAAGCCGGAAATGACGGCCCCCACTCTAGTTACATCAGCAGATTCCCTCAGAAAATGAAGTCTGAAATAGTCCGGCATCGTTATGCAGAAAATACCATACCTCCTATATCAATTCCATCATTGACTTTTTATACTTGTGGCTGTAAGCAAATACACATGACAAGGAGAGAACGAAATGAAAACATCTTTTTTGAAGAAAACCGCTGTAACTGCCGCCGCAACCGCCTCAGCCGCCTTGCTTGCATTCAGTCCGCTTGATTCTGCCGGCGCAAAAACGATCCAGGCAAATGAACCGCATGTCCTGCAGGCTTCCGCAGAGAAAACACCGGAAGACGCGGCAAAACTCATTGACATCATCAGCCAATCGATTTACGAAAAAGACGGTGTCTATTATTTTGACGGTGAAAAAGCGGTTGAATTGGGATTAGATCAAGAACAAGCCCAGATCATTCAAAAGCTGTGGGACAGTTCAACCGAGTTTTTAACCGTTCTTTCCCAATGTATTGAGAAAACGGACGGCGAATATACATTTAATAAAGAAAAAGCGGTGGAGCTCGGCTTTACGGAAAAAGAGGCCCTTATCGTTGATCAGCTGTTCACCGCTTTTTCCCAAAGTCTTCATATCCTTCAATCTGCGCTGATTGAAGAAGACGGTGTGTTTACGTTTGATCAGGACCTTGCTGAAAAAGCAGGAGCAGGAAAAAAAGAAGCAAAGCTGTGTGCCGGATTCTTTAATTCACTGCCCCAGGAATTACTTGAAGGCATTTATACAGCCTTTCATCCGGCTGAGTAAACGGATTAAAACGCCCGGTCATTCAGCCGGGCGTTTTTTTAAATCAGCAGTTTAAGGATCAGCATGATAAAGAAAACAGCGCCGAACATACAGGCTGCTTTTATCAGCAGTTTCCCGTAATACCGTTCCTTAAACCGCCTTTCTTCTTCTGCATAACAAGCTGGCGCCTTCATCTCAGGGCTGCCGAGGTCAAGCGGCTCCTTCATCATATGATATAAACTCCCGCACTTACCGCATGATTCAAGATGGCGGGAAATAAACCGCTCCGTTTCTGTTTCACAATCGCCTTCAATATATAAAGGGAGTAAATCTCTCACTAAACAGCAAGTCATATCTGTCCGTCCTTCCTTTTTTCCGCCAAGTGCTGTTTCAGCTGCATTCTTGCCCTGTACAGGGTGCTCTTCACCTTCGAAAGACTCCAGTCCAAAACATCAGCAATCTCTTCGTAAGACAGCTCTTGAAATATTTGTCGAAATGCTGAATAAAATGACTGAAAATCTCTGACATCTGAAACAATCTTTTCGTTTATTAAGGCCTCACCCGTTTAGACAAACGGCTATAAAAAAAGTTTTACAGATCGGAACATTTTTCCCCTATCATTTTTCCCGACTTCATTTGTCATTTTTTTCAGAATAAATCGCATCATTCGACTCATGTCTGATTCAACACGTGCCTCTCGGCTTATCCCCCGATGCTGGCCGACGGAAGCCTTTCCGGGACGATTCTATCAATTCATCAGCGGAGTCTAGTTTTATATTGCAGAATGAGAGAATGCTGGTTTATTATAACAATATAAGTTTTCATTATTTTCAAAAAGGGGGATTTATTGTGGGTTTAGGTAAGAAATTGTCTGTTGCTGTCGCCGCTTCCTTTATGAGTTTAACCATCAGTCTTCCGGGTGTTCAGGCCGCTGAGAATCCTCAGCTTAAAGAAAACCTGACGAACTTTGTGCCGAAGCATTCTTTGGTGCAATCTGAATTGCCTTCAGTCAGTGACAAAGCAATCAAGCAATACTTGAAACAAAACGGCAAAGTCTTCAAAGGCAACCCTTCTGAGAGACTGAAGCTGATTGACCACACGACTGATGATCTCGGCTACAAGCATTTCCGTTATGTGCCTGTCGTTAACGGTGTGCCTGTGAAAGACTCACAAGTCATTATTCACGTCGATAAATCCAACAATGTCTATGCGATTAACGGTGAATTAAACAACGATGCTTCTGCCAAAACGGCAAACAGCAAAAAATTATCTGCAAATCAGGCGCTGGATCATGCTTTTAAAGCAATCGGCAAATCACCTGAAGCCGTCTCTAACGGCAACGTTGCAAACAAAAACAAAGCCGAGCTGAAAGCAGCGGCCACAAAAGACGGTAAATACCGCCTCGCCTATGATGTAACCATCCGCTACATCGAACCGGAACCAGCTAACTGGGAAGTAACCGTTGATGCGGAAACAGGGAAAGTCCTGAAAAAGCAAAACAAAGTGGAGCATGCCGCTGCAACCGGAACAGGTACGACTCTTAAAGGAAAAACGGTCTCATTAAATATTTCTTCTGAAAGCGGCAAATATGTAATGCGTGATCTTTCTAAACCTACTGGAACGCAAATTATTACGTACGATCTGCAAAACCGACAATATAACCTGCCGGGCACGCTCGTATCAAGCACTACAAACCAGTTCACAACTTCTTCTCAGCGCGCTGCCGTTGATGCGCATTACAATCTCGGCAAAGTGTACGATTATTTCTATCAGACGTTTAAACGCAACAGCTACGACAATAAAGGCGGCAAAATCGTATCTTCCGTTCATTACGGCAGCAAATACAATAACGCGGCCTGGATCGGCGACCAAATGATTTACGGTGACGGTGACGGCTCATTCTTCTCGCCTCTTTCCGGTTCAATGGACGTAACGGCCCATGAAATGACACATGGTGTTACACAGGAAACAGCCAACCTGAACTATGAAAATCAGCCGGGCGCTTTAAACGAATCCTTCTCTGATGTATTCGGATACTTCAACGATACTGAGGACTGGGATATCGGTGAAGATATTACGGTCAGCCAGCCGGCTCTCCGCAGTTTATCCACTCCGACAAAATACGGACAGCCCGACCATTACAAAAATTATCGAAACCTTCCGAACACTGATGCCGGCGACTACGGCGGCGTGCATACAAACAGCGGAATTCCGAACAAAGCCGCTTACAACACGATTACAAAAATCGGCGTGAAAAAAGCGGAGCAGATTTACTATCGCGCACTGACGGTATATCTCACTCCGTCATCAAACTTTAAAGATGCAAAAGCAGCTTTGATTCAATCAGCGCGGGACCTTTACGGCTCTCAAGACGCTGCAAGCGTAGAAGCGGCCTGGAATGCGGTCGGCTTGTAAACAAGAAAAGAGACCGGAGAAATCCGGTCTCTTTTTTATATCTGAAACATTTCACAATGGCTTCACCATGATCATATATGTCTTTTCCCGATCGTCTTTTTCAAGCTTGAGCTGTTCAAAGCCGCATTGGCTTAAAAACAAAACCCATCCCTGCCTGTCCAGGGGAACGGCTGAAAACATTGCTTTATGCTCCCCTCTCAGCCGGCCCGCAATCTCTTCAATGACCGCGCGTCCGATTCCTTTCTCTTTTGCCTCCGGAGCGACGGCAACGGTTCCGAGCCACGGTTTTCCGTTTGAAGGGGCCCATTCCAAATGAAAACTGACGGCGGCAGGAGCGCCGTCAATCTCCCATACGAGCCACGTTCCATTGTACATGGAGTATGCAAGCATAAACTCCGCCGCATTTTTTGTTCCGAACTCTTCGTTTTTCCACACCGGGTGTGATGCCGCCAGCTGCTCCAGAAAACCGAGATCTTCTTCTTCAAAATCTCTACCTGTCAGCATGTAAATAGTCGTCAAAGATAATTTTATGTATTGCCGGATTGCCCGCAAGCACGCTGTGGTTGTCTAAAAACGTAAACGGTTCGCCGTCTGTGGTCGTGTAAATGCCCCCGACTTCGTTCAGCAGCACGCAGCCGGCAGCGTAATCCCACGGCGCGAGCCTCATCGTAATGTATGCGTCAATGCGGCCGGCCGCAACACTGGCCAGCTCAAGTGCCGCCGAACCGTAGGAACGCGTTCCTCTGACCCGTTTTACGAGCGGCGCCAAAATACTCGGGTCAATCCTTCTGTTTTCCGTCACCCATGTGGCATTGATTGCAATAATGGCTTCTTCAATGGAAGCTTCTTTTAAAGGAGCAAGCGGCGTATTGTTCAGATAAGCTCCTTTTCCGCTGAATGCGTGATACAGCTCGTCCTGCATCACATCATAAATTAAGCCGATTTTGCCTTTTCCGTCTTCAAAGATGCCGATGGAGATCGCGAAGTGCCGCTTTTGATGGACAAAATTCATCGTTCCGTCAATCGGATCAATAATCCAGACGATTCCGTCAAGGGAGCGGAGCTTATCTCCCTGCCCTTCTTCTCCGAGAATCCGGTGTCCGGGAAAAGTTCCCTGTATACGGTCAATGAAAAAGCGTTCCGTCTCTTTATCAATATTTGTGACTAAATCATTCGGATTTGATTTTGTTTCAATCGTCAAGCTTTCCTGCATGGATTGTCTGATTCTCGTTCCGGCTTCTTTTACCCATTTTTTTGCGATATCATCAATTTCCGTCCAATTTGTCATACCGTGTACCTCTTTTCTATGTATAGCTTATTCTATAGCATACTGATAAAGGCGATGAAAAAGCAAGGAAAATGAAAAAAATGCCTTCTCACGTAAAAACGAACCATTTCCTGCGGTTCGTTTTTACTATTCTTTATCCGTTAAGCCGAATCCATTCTTTTCTGAGACGTTCCAGTTTTCTTTTGCTGAGATCGATTTGATCCGCATTCTCTTTTTGCATGGCCTCATACAGGGTTGCCAATTCATAATCAACCTCTAGTCTCCAGACAGCTACACGGTTATTTTTTTCCTCCCTGAATCCTTCCTTCACCACTTGCCTCATTGTCTTTCGCCCCTTCCAGAGATCATTTGTTAAAAAAGCATCCCATTTTTCCAATTTATTAATGATACTTCTTATATCGTATGGAAACTTATATTCGGCTGTAACAACATTCTTAAAATTGTGTGTTTACCTATTCGTTTTTTACCACCAATCCTCTCGGCTCAAACGTTCTCAATGTTTTTGCGGCCGGCGGCGGCTGTGGTAAAATATGAATACTTACGATAAGGAGGAAAAAGATGACTCAGATGCGTTTTACAAAAGAAGACTTCGATACATTTACAATAGAAGGTTTAGATCCGCGCATGGAGGTGTTAAAAGAACAAGTCCGTCCAAAGCTGACCTTGTTAGGAGAGCATTTCGCACCGACATTGTCAGCATTGACAGGAGATGAAATGTTCCCGCATGTCGCCAAGCACGCGAGAAGATCTGTCAACCCGCCGGCTGACAGCTGGGTTGCCTTTGCCAACAGCAAACGCGGGTATAAGAAACTCCCTCACTTTCAGATCGGTTTATGGGACACCCATATGTTTGTATGGTTTGCCATCATTTATGAATCTCCGATAAAAGAGGAATACGGCAGATTGCTGGAAGCGAAGCAGGAGGACATCACAAAACAGATTCCCGGTCATTTTGTATGGTCCCCGGATCATACGAAGCCAGGTGCGTACAAGCAGTCCGACATGGATCAGGAGCAGCTGAAAACATTATTTGAACGCCTGCAGACAGTGAAAAAAGCAGAGCTTTTGTGCGGCATTCAGCTGCAAAAAGAAGACGTGATCAACATGAACAACAATGAGTTCCTGCAAACCATTGAAGATGCTTTTAGGAAGCTTTCCTTTTTATACACACTGACTCAGAAAGTCTCATAACATAAAAAGCGGGCCGATTGCCGGCTCGCTTTGTCTACATTTTGATCATCGCTTGATCTGATTGTTTCGCCTGTTTCACAGTCCGATAAGGGGAATAGGTGCTGTCAGCTTCAAATTGGCTGCAGATTTTCTTTTCTTCCGCTTTCCCGGGAACGATTTCTTTAAAGCGGCGGTACGCATTCAAAAGCCTGTCCCGGTCAGCTCCTTTTTCATAGGCGTTTTCCACCTGCTGAAAAAAAGCAATGACATCCACGGCCTCCTCTGTCGTCCAGTCCTCATTCATCGGATATTGATATTCCAAATGTCTTCACTCCTTTATAATCATGCTCAAAATAAGCATCTTCCATAGATCATAAATTGTTCTTTACTTTCTTTCAAGTTCATAATATAATTCATTTGTTTTACGTTTAAAAAACGGGTAATAAAACTGAATGTAATACAAACTAATCCGTAGGTATTATGATAAAGGTGGGAAAACAATTGCCGCAACATGAAACACCCCTGTACAGCGGACTGAAAAAGCACGCGGACAGACAGCCTGTCCAATTCCACATTCCGGGCCATAAAAAAGGCGCGGGAATGGACCCGGAATTCAGACAATTTATCGGAGAAAACGCGTTAAGTATAGATTTAATTAATATCGAACCTCTGGATGATTTACATGCGCCAAAGGGCATCATTAAAGAAGCCCAGGATCTGGCCGCGGAAGCATTCGGCGCAGACCATACCTTCTTTTCCGTACAAGGGACGAGCGGCGCCATTATGACGATGGTCATGGCCGTATGCGGACCCGGAGATAAAATCATCATCCCGAGAAACGTTCATAAATCCATTATGTCGGCCATTGTATTTTCCGGAGCGGTGCCGATTTTTATACACCCGGAAATTGACGATGAGCTCGGAATTTCTCACGGCATTACGCTTGAGTCCGCAGAGCGGGCTTTGACGGAGCACCCTGACGCAAAAGGCCTGCTTGTCATAAATCCGACGTACTTCGGTGTGGCAGCGGACTTGAGCAGCATTGTAAAGCTCGCGCATTCTTTCGATGTGCCTGTGCTTGTCGATGAAGCGCACGGCGTGCATATTCATTTTCATGATAAGCTCCCTCTGTCCGCCATGCAGGCGGGCGCTGATATGGCAGCCACAAGCGTGCACAAATTGGGAGGCTCCCTGACGCAGAGCTCCATTTTAAATGTGAGAGAAGGTCTTGTTTCCAAAGAAAGAGTACAGTCGATTTTAAGCATGCTGACGACAACGTCAACATCCTATCTGCTTCTCGCTTCACTGGATGTCGCAAGAAAGCGCCTCGCTACAGAAGGCCGCGATCTTCTTGAAGATACGATTCTGCTGGCGGATCAGACACGGGAACGCCTCAATCAAATTGAAGGCATCCGCTGTGTCGGCGAAGAAATCACAGGGTCTAAAGCTGCATTCAGTTATGATCCGACTAAATTAATCATTTCGGTCAAAAACCTCGGCCTGACGGGCCATGACGTTGAAAAATGGCTCCGCGAATCATATAATATCGAAGTCGAGCTGTCCGATTTGTATAATATTTTATGTATTTTCACCCCCGGAGACAGAGCGGGAGATGCCGACCGTCTTGTAAGCGCGCTTACAGACATTTCAAAACAGGCTTCCGACAATGACTATGCTCATCAGCAAACCGAAGTTCTGCTTCCTGAAATTCCTCTGTTAGCGATGACGCCAAGAGACGCGTTTTACGCAAATACGGAAGTCATTCCGTTAAAAGAATCCGCGGGACGGATCATCGCAGAGTTTGTCATGGTGTACCCGCCGGGAATTCCGATCTTTATTCCGGGTGAGATCATTACTGAAGAAAATATCAGCTACATTTTTAAAAACTTGGACGCCGGCCTTCCTGTGCAGGGTCCCGAAGATGCAACGCTTGAAATGATCAGAGTCATCAAAGAGCAAAAAGCCATCCAATAAACATAAAGAAGCCCGAAACGAAATCGTTTCGGGCCTTTTTACGCTTTTTACTCTTCTTCAAGATGACACTGGCATTGTCCGCAGCATGTTCCGTATAACGTCGTGACCTTCTCATCCTCAAAGTAATGAATCGCTTCGTTACAGTCTTGGCAAACAATTGTACCCATCTGTCATTCCCCATTTCTCAGAATTTGAAAACGCTTAATTTTCACTTGTTGTTATTATATTATTATGTCACATTTAATATGTCAACCGATAAATTGTATAACACATTTATTTTTTACGGTCTTTTTATAGCTCGAGGGTCAATCACAGTATATCCTTTATGACGCAATCCTTTTACAATGTCCGGCATGGCTTCCGCCGTCCATTTCCGGTCATGCATCAATATGTTGGCCCCGTCCCGCAGATAAGGACTGTTCAGTGTGATATCGGTAAGCGCTTTTTTGGATTGATATTTCTGATCCCAATCATACCCGAAGGTCCAGTTCATTTTCACCATACCTTCTTTTTTTATAAGTCTGTCACTGTAGTCTGTATTGCTTCCGAAAGGCGCCCTGAAAAATGCGGGCTTCTCTCCTATTACCTTTTCAACCGCTTTATTGACGCCAATGATTTCTTCCCGTTGTTTTTGTTCGGAAAGATCTTTTAAGTTTTGATGAGTCATTGTATGATTTCCGATCATAAAACCTAACTCATGAATATGCTTAAGCGCTTTCTTATTTTCATCTTTTTTCAAAAAATGTCCGTTTACAAAAAAGATCGCTGACGCATTGAGATCGTGCAGTTTGTCCGCAATCTCAGCGGCATGCTGATCAGGTGCGTCATCGATCGTTACCAATGCGATCGGTTTTTTCTCTTTCTGTTCATCCATTTTTTCCACAGAAAAACTTTTCGGGTTGATATAGTAACGGGGCTCCGCCTTTTGTTTTTTCTGTTTTTCCTCTTTTGTATGGTGGTTTTCCCGTTTGGCGCGATTGGCCGCGGCTTGAGAATGGGGTTTGTTTGTTTGCATCTTTTCATTTGATTGGCAACCGGCGAGTAAGCACATACATATGACGGCTGCAGCGGCTTTATACATGACAATCCCTCCTGATATGGTTTTGCCCCCAGTATAACGAAAAAACAGCGCTCTCACGAAAAACAATGTGCCTTTTTTACACATCGGCTGCGCAAGTTGTCACACGTATTATTTCTTCATTAAAAACGGTTTCAATTATATAACAATTCAGTAACAAGCCTTAGGTTTTTCACCTCTCGTGATACACTTGATATAGTCCTTATCAATGGATGAACCAATATATTATATAAAACAGAGGAGTAAGATAGATGCGCTACCGTACGGTGTTTCCCTTTTTTTTGATGCTGTTCGTTCTGTCAAGCTGTTCGGTTTCTACTGTCAGTCCATTTACAAAAAACCGGATCGACAGCATTCATCACACTCAAATTTTGTTTTTTTCCGATGAAAATCATATAGATAAAGAAGTGCCTTATTACGATGCGATCCTTGATTTAGAAAAGAAGTATCCCCATCATGTCGATCAAATGAAGGTTTATGACAACAGAAAGGGATGGGAAGAGGAAATCAACACGTTCCCTGCGCTGATGGTGATCAATCATCGGCATGTGGTCATGAAGATTGAGGGATCCGTAAAGAAAAAAGAGGATATCATTAAACCTATGCAGCATGTGCTTGCACAATAAAAACAGCCCCCGCTTTTACAAATGGGGGCTGTTTCTTTGTTACATTATTATTTTACGATATGGATCGGGCTTCCGATTGCTACTTCGGCAGCTTCCATAGTGATTTCGCCCAATGTCGGGTGAGCGTGAATTGTCATTGCGATATCTTCAGCAGTCATTCCGCCTTCGATCGCCAGACTCAATTCAGAAATCATGTCAGAAGCGCTTGCGCCGGCAATTTGCGCACCGATTACAAGACCGTCTTCTTTACGAGTGATCAGCTTCATGAAGCCGTCAGTTTCGTTAAGAGACAGCGCACGTCCGTTCGCTGCAAACGGGAACTTAGCTGCAACGACTTCAATGCCTTCTTCTTTCGCCTGTGCTTCAGTGTAACCGACAGAAGCCAGTTCAGGCTCAGAGAATACAACCGCCGGAATACCGAGGTAATCGATTTCAGCCGGCTCTCCTGAAATAGCTTCCGCAGCGATTTTACCTTCGTAAGACGCTTTGTGAGCCAATGGAGGTCCGTCAATGATGTCACCGATTGCGTAAATGTTCGGTACGTTTGTGCGGCACTGCTTGTCTGTTTTAATGACACCGCGGTCAGTCATTTCGATACCGACTTGCTCAAGGCCGAGCTCATCAGTGTTCGGACGGCGTCCGACAGTGATTAATACGTAATCAGCATCAACCGTTTTTTCTTCGCCTTTTACTTCGAATGTAACTGTTACGCCGTCAGGTCTTTCCTCAACGCCTTTAGCCATGGCGCTTGTATGGATTTCAACGTTGCCTTTTTTCTTCAGTCTGCGGGTAACGAGAGAACTCATTTGTTTTTCGAAGCCAGGAAGAATTTCATCTCCGCCTTCTAAAATAACCAATTCAGTTCCGAAGTTCGCATACGCTGTTCCAAGCTCAGTACCGATATATCCGCCGCCGATAACAACGAGCTTTTTCGGAATTTCTTTAAGCGCAAGTGCGCCTGTAGAGTTCAGAACGCGTTCGCTATATTTGAAGTTTGGCAATTCGATAGGGCGAGAACCGGTAGCAATGATTGCGTTTTTAAATGTGTATGTTTGCGCAGAGTTCTCATCCATTACACGGACAGAGTTGCTGTCTACGAAATAAGCTTCCCCTTTTATAACGTCCACTTTATTTCCTTTTAAAAGACCTGCAACACCGCCGGTAAGCTTATTTACAACAGAAGCTTTCCATTCTTGGACTTTTGTAAAGTCAACCGTTACGTTCTCAGCAGTGATTCCCATGTCATCTGAATGTTTTGCATTCTCGTAACGATGGCCTGCATTGATGAGCGCTTTTGAAGGAATACAGCCGACGTTCAGACAAACGCCTCCAAGAGTTGCTTTTTCAACGACTGTTACTTTTTGTCCAAGCTGAGCAGCGCGGATGGCAGCTACATAGCCGCCGGGTCCCGCACCAATCACAAGAGTATCTGTTTCAATAGGGAAATCTCCTACTACCATAACATTACGCCTCCATTAAAATAAGTTGTGGATCGTTCAGTAAACGCTTGATGTGGTTTAACGCATTTTGTGCAGTTGCTCCGTCAATCATACGGTGGTCAAAGCTGAGAGAAAGAGCTAAGACAGGAGCAGCTACAATTTCACCGTCACGGACGATCGCTTTTTCAGCAATACGGCCGATACCGAGAATCGCAACCTCTGGGTGGTTGATAACCGGTGTGAACCATTGGCCTCCGGCAGAACCGATATTTGTGATCGTGCAAGAAGCGCCTTTCATTTCCGCAGGTGCAAGCTTGCCTTCACGCGCTTTTGTAGCAAGGCTGTTGATTTCATCAGAGATTTCGAAAACGGCTTTACGGTCGGCATTTTTCACTACCGGCACAAGCAGGCCTTTTTCGGTATCCGCTGCAATTCCGATGTTGAAGTAATGTTTTTGGATCACTTCATCTGTTTTATCATCAATAGATGTGTTTAAAACAGGGAATTTTTTCAAAGCGGATGTTAATGCTTTGACGACGTAAGGCAGATAAGTCAGCTTGATGCCTTGATCAGCAGCAACTTGTTTGAACTGTTTGCGGTGAGCAACAAGATTTGTTACGTCAACTTCATCCATAAGAGTTACGTGCGGTGCAGTATGCTTAGAGTTCACCATTGCTTTCGCGATCGCTTTACGGATACCGCTCATTTTTTCGCGTGTTTCAGGGAATTCGCCTTCAGGAGCCTGAGCCGCTGCAGGTTTAGCTGTTTCCTGAGGTGCAGCTGTTTCTTGCGGTGCCGCTTCTTGAGCCGCTCCTCCATTTGCAAAGCTGTCGATATCTTCTTTTACAACACGTCCGTTATTGCCTGAACCTGTTACTTTACGGATATCCACGCCTTTTTCACGGGCATATTTGCGTACGGAAGGCATCGCGATCACGCGTTTGTTCGGATCAGCTTCCGCTTGGTCCTGCTGTCCTGCGCCGGTTTCTTTTGCAGGCTCTTTAGGAGTCTCTTCTTTAGAGATATCCTGCCCTGCTTCAGCAGACGACTGAACTTGAGCTTCAGTTTTCGCATCTCCTGAATCATGGCTTCCTTTAAATTGAAGATCTTCGTAACCAGGTGCGTCAAACGTAATAATCGTTTGTCCAACAGTTGCAACTGTTCCCTCTTCAACTTTTAATTCTAATACTTTTCCTTTAACAGGTGAAGGAATTTCTACCACTGCTTTATCATTTTGCACTTCAGCCAGAACATCGTCTTCTTCTACCTCGTCGTTCGGCTTAACAAACCATTTTACGATTTCGCCTTCGTGGATACCTTCCCCGATATCCGGAAGTTTAAATTCAAATGCCACAGTTTTCGACCTCCTAGTTGATTAAGCAAATTTTAGTTATGCATTCGCAAGCATTGAACCTAGTAAACAGATTCCTTCATATAAGAGAAAAGGACTCTCTTTACCGTCTTTTATGATGCCTGATTAAAATTCAAGAACTTTTTTCGCAGTTTCAAGAACGTCTTTATGGTTTGGAAGCCATACGCTCTCAGCAAGCGAGAAAGGAAATACTGTATCAGGCGCCGCAACACGCAGAACCGGAGCTTCCAGGCTCAGAATCGCGCGGTCATTGATTTCAGCTACAACGTTGGCAGCGATGCCGGCTTGTTTTTGAGCTTCTTGCACGACAATTGCGCGGCCTGTTTTTTCAACAGAAGCAATAATCGTATCAATATCAAGCGGACTTACAGTGCGAAGGTCGATAACTTCAGCAGAAACGCCTTCTTTTTCAAGCTCTTCAGCAGCCTTAAGCGACTCATGAACCATCGCGCCGTATGTGATGATAGAAAGGTCAGTACCTTCGCGTTTCACATCAGCTTTGCCAAGCTCGATTGTGTATTCCTCCTCAGGAACTTCCTGACGGAAAGAACGGTAAAGTTTCATATGCTCTAAGAAAACAACCGGATCATTGTCTCTGATAGAGGCAATCAGCAGTCCTTTTGCATCGTAAGGAGTGGAAGGGATAACAACTTTAATACCCGGCTGCTGAGCGATAAGGCCTTCCAAACTGTCAGCGTGAAGTTCAGGTGTATGAACCCCTCCGCCGAATGGAGAACGGATTGTCACCGGAGAAGTCCAGCGTCCGCCGGAACGGTAGCGGAGACGAGCCATTTGTCCTGAGATTGAATCCATTACTTCATATACGAATCCGAAGAATTGGATTTCCATAACAGGACGGTAATCTTGCAGGCCTAAACCGAGAGCGAGACCGCCGATACCGGATTCAGCAAGCGGCGTGTCAAATACGCGGTCCTCACCGAATTCTTTTTGAAGGCCTTCAGTTGCACGGAATACGCCTCCGGCAACGCCTACATCTTCCCCGAAAAGCAGAACGTTTTCATTGTTTTTCAGTTCTGTGCGTAACGCATCAGTGATTGCTTGAATCATTGTCATTTGCGCCATGGCTTACTTCGACTCCTTCGCTTTGTAAATTTCAAGTTGTTCTTTCAAGTTGAACGTCGGCTCTTCAAACATATTCTCAATCAGCTCTGTTACTTTCGGTTTTGATTCGCCGTCAGCCTTTTTGATAGCTTGTTTGATTTCTTCTTTGGCCTGTTCAATCACTTTGTTCTCTTCTTCTTCAGACCATAGTCCTTTGTTTTCCAAGAACTTGCGGAAACGTACGAGCGGGTCTTTTTGCTCCCATTCATTTTCTATTTCTTTCGTACGATATTTAGTCGGATCGTCACCGGACATTGTATGAGGTCCGTAACGGAATGTAAGAGTTTCAATCAGAGTCGGACCTTCACCGTTAATTGCGCGCTGGCGTGCTTCTGCGGTTGCAGCATAAACGGCTAGTGCATCCATTCCGTCTACTTGAACACCTGTAATACCGACGGCAACTGCTTTTTGGGCAATTGTCTGTGCGGATGATTGCTTTTCTACAGGAGTTGAAATCGCATAGCGGTTATTCTGAACAACGAAGATCGCTGGCGCTTTAAATGCTCCGGCAAAGTTCATTCCTTCATAGAAGTCACCTTGAGAAGCTCCGCCGTCACCAGTGTAAGTAATAGCTACCGCTTTTTTACCGCGCTTTTTAAGCCCTAAAGCTACACCTGCGGTTTGAATAATTTGAGCACCAATAATAATTTGAGGTGATAAAGCATTTACTCCCTCAGGCATCTGATTACCTTTAAAATGGCCTCTTGAGAACAGGAATGCCTGGTGTAAAGGAAGACCGTGCCAAATCAGCTGAGGAACGTCACGATAACCCGGAAGGATAAAGTCGTCCTGTTCAAGCGCGAAGTGTGATGCAATTTGAGAAGCTTCCTGGCCCGCTGTCGGTGCATAGAAACCTAAACGTCCTTGACGGGAAAGAGAAATTGAACGCTGGTCTAAAATGCGGATATACACCATTCTTCTCATTAATTCCTTTAACTGATCATCTGAAAGATCAGGCATTGCGTCTTTATTTACGACTTCTCCTTCAGCATTTAAAATTTGGAACGTTTCAAACTGCTTATGAATAGCATCAAATTGTTTTTTGCTATCAACAATTGAAGTTTTTGTCTTTGCAGCCATTTTTTAAACCACCTCTTCTTTTGATTTAACAGGGTTAGGATACCGTTTAGCCATCCGTATTAAAAACAGTCTTATCATGCTCTGCAATTCTAAAATTAATCATTCAGAAATTCACATAGCGCTTAAGCAAAGATAATGACGTTTAAACTGTACTAATAAAAAAAGATTTTTTATTAGTACAATATGATCAACAACCATAGTTTACAGTAATTAAACAAAGCCGTCAATCATTTATAACCTCATTTTGAAACCGCTTATAAAACTTAAGATCATATTGCGCCAAACTGTACTATAAAAGACTTTAAACTGTATTATAAAAATGCTCTACTGTACTATAATTAAAAAAAATTACAAAGAGTAAATTAAGTTATTTAACTTAGGGGCGGGCTTTGAAAAGATGCCGCGGGATAAAAACGGGCAGTTAGCAATCGTCCCGCCTGCCGAACAGACGGGACGATGCTTTTGTCTAATTATTCAATACCTGCCCACACGATATTCAGCGGCGTCAGCACGGCATGAGGATGAAACTCGGAAATCGGAGTGAAAAATACATACGTAAAATCTTCGGCTGGATCAGAAAACATGCCGCACCAACCCATTCCAAGATGTGAGAAGGTGCCTTCTGTCATGAAATAATGGTCACCGGCCGGCCACAAATTAATGCCTAAACCAAAGCCGCCTTCCTCTCTGGGCGCTCCGAAGAAGTAAAAAGGAAGACCGGGCTTTATTTGATTTCTCAGCATAGCCTCGACTGTTTTTCTTCCAAGCAGCTTCTTATCTTTCAATCTGCCTTTATTTCTAAACATTTCAGCCAACTTCCAAATATCTCGCAACGAAGAGTACAGACCGCTTGTCGCTTTATTCGGAAAATACGGGTGATGACTTTTTTCCAGCTGTACGCACTCGTGCTCATTGATCACACAAACTTCTTCTTTTAAAGCATCAGGCACATAAAAATACGTTCTTTCTAATCCTAGCGCTTCAATAATATGCTTTGTTACATACTGTTCGTAGGATACGCCTGTTACTTTTGAAATAATGATGCCAAGTATAACAAAACCGGTTCTGGAATAGTTCCATGCTTCATCCACTCCGTACTCCAAAGGCGTACTGACGAGATAGTTTATCCATTCTTCCTCATTCGTTAAGTCAATGCCTTCAGCCTTTTGAATATCCAGCTCAAAACTTAGTCCCGCCGTATGAGTCAAAAGGTGCAAAATTTTAATTTCTCCGAAACCCGGTTTATCAAACGCAGGCAAAATGAGCTTGACCGGCATTTTCAGATCGAGCAAACCTTTTTCGACGAGCTGCATGACGGCTACAGCGGTAAACACTTTTGTCAAAGAACCGATTTCTCTGATTGTATCAAGCTGAAATGTTTGCTTTTCGTTTTGTCCGCCGGTAAATTCCCCTAACGACTCAGCTGCAAAAACCTCACCTCCTCTTGACATCATATAACTTGCACATTGCAGAACTCCATTGTCTATCATCGTCTGATAATGGCTGTTAAGAGCGTTAATTTGTTTCATATCAAATGCCGGATTGCTTATTGTTTGTTTCATTGTTTTCTCCCCCTGTACTGTATGTATCGTTTTCATCCTTTACTTACCGATTTCTTGATGAATTCTGACACCGCTTTATTAAATTCTTCCGGATGTGTGAGGTTCGGAAGATGCCCCGCTCCCTTAATTTTCTTTAATTCTGCATTGCTCAGCAGTTTCCGCAGCCTTTTTGTTTCTTTCTGATCAACTACGCTTTCCTTCTCACCTGTAAGGATAAGCGTTCTTGTATGAATGTCTTTTAAAAAGCCGATCGTAGAATAGCCTTCTTGTTGATGTATCTTCATAAAACGTTCAATAGAAGCATTTAAGAATTGATTACTGTATAAACTTTCATATTCATGCGATTTTCCTATAGCTATAAAATCATTTTTCAGTTTTTCCTCGACACTGCTTTCAGGGTCTTCTTCGTATGCGGTGTAACTTCCGGAAAGAATGAGTGTTTTTACTTTTTCAGGGTATTCATAGGATATCCTCTGCCCTATCATGCCTCCCCAAGAAGCTGCCGCAATGTGGATCGGCCAAGCAACCCCTAACTCGTTCAGCACTTCGATAAAAGTCTGAGCCAGCCCGCTCAGTGTAAAATCGGCGCTCCCCTCACTTAGTCCGTAACCCGGTGTGTGTATGACAATGACATTAAATTGATCTGCCCACTCCTTCATTTGTTCTTTCCACATGTAAGCAGTGGTAGCGAAACCGCAAATCAGTAAAATTGTTTCACCCTTACCGCTCATCAATATTTCCATATGCCGGGCATTTTCTGTGTTTGCCAGAAAATGAACGGTTTCCGTTTCTTCTGTCTGGTAAAAAGCGATGAGTTTTTTTGCGGCATCGCTTTGATCGTGCTGAAGGGCTCCTTTCTTCAGTCTGCTCCAATAATGCAAATAATCGTCGAGATGACGATTGGAGGCCGTGCCGAGTATTCGGAAAGGACTTTCAGCTTCTTCCGTAACGATTGACGAAGCATCAAAATCGGCTGCAATGGCTGAATCTCTTACTAAAGGCGGTGCTGAACGGGCGGATAACGGCTTGAAATCGTTTTGTATTTTTTCTTTTTCTCCGTATAACACGATCAGCTGGTGGCCTTGGCCGAGAAGCGAGTGTTCAAATGCTTTGATTCCGGCAGTATTTTCTAATGGGTGAAGCCCGTACTCCATTTTCATAATATCTTGAATGCCGGGATCAACTGACATGCCTCCGTCTTTCCAGAAAGGCCAATTTACAGCGATGGTTTTTCCTGATCTTCCCCCCGCCTTTCTCATACATTCCCTCCACTCGGCAAAATGCTCCAGAAAACGATTGGCGTAGGCGTAATCGGCTTGACCCAGACTTCCGATTTCTGAGGAGATGGAAGAAAACAAAACAAAAAAGTCTAAAGGCATATCTCTGAGCGCTTCATCCAAATGAATCACACCATTGACCTTTGATTGCAGCACCGCTTGAGCTTCCGCGTCTGTTTTATTCATAATGAGAGAGTCTTTTAACACGCCTGCACTGTAAATAACCCCGTTGATTTCGGAAAAATCAGCACGAATTTTTTCCGCTAACTTGATGACCTGCTGCTTATCTGCCATGTCAGCCTGAATATAAGAAATGCTTGCCCCGTCATAGCGGATGCTGTCTAATTTTTCTTCCATGTCTGCTGTCATTTTCGATCGCCCGGCAATGATAACGCTGGCTCCGTGATTTGCATAAAGAAACGCTGAAATAATCCAGCCGATGCCGCTTAACCCTCCGATGATGAGATACACCCCGTTTTTTGCAAACTTTGCGGCCTTTTGCCCTGGTTGCAGCGAAGCGTCTTTATATGCTGTCACCCACCTTTTTTGATCGCCGTCATATTTCACAGCCTGATGATGTCCGGCACTTAATTCATTGAGAAGCAAAGGTGCTTTTTCAATGGTTTGTCTTGAAGAAATCTCAACCGTTTTACACTTTATATTCGGCTGCTCCGCATTCAGCGTTTTGAAAAAGCCTCCAATCGCGGCGTAAACCGGATTTGTATATTGACCCTTGTCATGTACGTACAGAATGTTGATGTTTTCTTTTACTTTTTGATGGATCAAAGCTTTGCTCAAATAAAGAATTGAATAAAAGCTATGAGTCAGATCTAACGCTGCTTCAGTATAAGCTTTTTTTGACAGGTAATGAATGATTGACGCCGGAAACGCTCCGGACTTTTTCATATCTTCTAACAGTCTGGTGTAATGAGCAGACTGCTCCGGATTAAATTTATAATGCTTTCCATTTACCATTTCATATTCATCGGCGGCTTCCGCATAAATAACATTTTCACTGCCGATGTACTTTCGGATTTCATCACTCAATGAACTGTCGAAATCGAAAATCAATGTATTTTCCTTAGGTACTTCTCCGGACTTTAATGGCGATTCTATCCATTCTTTTTGTAAATACAAAGATTCAAGCATCGGCTTTTCAGACGGCTCTTTCGTTTGCGTTTTTTCTTTAAAAGCTGCGGCCGGCGTATTACGCACATCATATTTTTCTTCTAAATAAGCCGCTAAATCATGAATATTGTTATAATCAAAAAGCAATGTCGGATACAATTGTATATCTAATCTTTCCTCGAGCATTTTCGATATATGCAGCAGCTGTTTTGAGTCAAGACCCAGTTCGTAAAAAGATTGGTGTTTGTCCGCTTTATTTGGCGGTGTGTTTGTAACCTCTCCAATAATGGATGACAGCTCATCTGTTAATGTTTTATGACTTTCTTGGTGCAAAACTGTAACAGAGATAGAGTCTGTAATGTCGGCTCCGTATTTCTCCTGCAGATATTCCGTCAATTCACCGATTGTGGAGTAATCAAATAATAAAGTCGGGTACAGCTTTGTATCTAACATCAGTTCTAATTTTTTGGATAAGTCTAATAATTGTTTAGAATCCAAGCCCATCTCGTAAAAGGAAATATCATTCTTGACTGTTTCAGCAGGTTTTTCAATCATGCCGGCTATCTCTTGGATCAAATTATTTCTGATCATTTCTTTATTGTTCGTTGCGCTGCCGACCTCTTTAGCTTTTTGGGAATGCTCCAGCCTTTGTATTGATTTTTCATTTCTGACTCTTTTCACACCGAATCGCTCATAATAAAAAGCAAGCTCTCCATCAGGCCTGTATACTTCTATGTCCGCATATAAAATGTCTTTAGAAGGCGGTTGCGTTATACTGTTTTTATCAATATACACAAAACAAGACCCAGTTGTTTTATGCAGTGCCCGGAATGTCTCAATATATATAGGGATAAACGCATTTGTTCCTTCATCCGGCAAGTCTGATGTAAGGATTCCCAACAAGCTGAGAGACCCATCCAAAAATGCGGGATGCATGTAAAAGTCATCTGTATATTCTTTTGAAAGTCCGCTTAAACTGACCTCTCCCAGAATATAATTTTCACCTTCATATACCGTACCTTCCAATTTCATAAAATCTTTATGAATCAGGCCGCCCCTGCGCAAATTACGATAGGCGGATTCAGCATCCGAAATCCGGACGGCCCCTTTCATTAATGCTTCGATTGAAATTGTCTTTTCGTTTATCGCATTTTTTCTTATGATTTCCGCCTGCAAGTTGACTGACGCTTCACCTTCCGCCTTTTCAGCGACCCATTTCCTGCTTGTTGTTTCAACAAGCCAGCCGTTTTCTTGTTCCGTAAACTGGAAGCTGACTTTTTTATCAAAATGGACTGACGTCGCAACAGGTTCACGGAATAAAACATGTTTGATTTCAAAACTTCGGGGGGATATCCCTTTCTCAGCTAAAAATCGGGTTATTAAATCCAGATACGTTACGCCGGGTATCGTACGCACTTGATGAAGGACATGGTCTGAAACAATATAATCGTCATGTTTGACTAATACGCTGAACCTCATGCAACTCGACAACCTTTCTTCTTTTACAAAGTAAAGAAACAGAGCAGGTGCTACTCTGTTTCATCAATAATTTCAAGAAGCCGTTTTTTATTCTGTTTGATTTGTTTTTTCCGATTTGAATCCGGCCAGTACTCTTTTCTGACAAACTCGGCAGGCGGCAGCGGCGTTCTGACGGAATGATATGAATCATCCAGGCCGCTTACCAAAAGGTGGGCGTTTGTTCCGCCAAAACCGAAAGCGCTGATGCCCGCCCTCCGTTTTCCATCCTTCCAGCTTCTCAGTTCTGTATTCGGATAAAAAGGCGACTTTTCAAATTCAAAGCGGGGATTTGGCGTTTCACAATTCAATGTAGGCGGAATTTCCTTATGCCATATTGATAAAATCACTTTAATGAAACTTGCCGCTCCGGCAGCGCTTAATAAGTGTCCGATATTGGTTTTTACACTTCCTACTCCGCAAAATTGCGTTTTGTTTGTGTCTCTTCGGAATACTTTTGTCAGAGCCTGAAGCTCAATCGGATCTCCAATCATCGTGCCTGTGCCGTGAGTTTCGACGTAGCTGACTGATCCGGGAGCGATATCGGCTTTTTCAAATGCATCTTGAATAACCTGCTCTTGAAGCTTAGGATTCGGGGTCGTGATTCCCATTGTCGCACCGTCGTTATTAATAGCTGATGCTTCAATGATACCGTATATCCGATCTCCGTCAGCTTTCGCTTTATCCAGCGGTTTTAACAGAACAGCGCCAAAACCCTCTCCGGGTACAAAGCCGTTTGCCCTCTCATCAAAAGTAAAACACTGACCGTCCGGCGAAAGAGCTCCTCCTTCTGTTAACATCAGGTAAGGAATTTCATCCAAAAGCAGATCCGCCCCTCCTGCCAGAGCCATCTCTGAATCACCGTTTTTTATGCTTTGGCAGGCTAAATGAATGCTGACTAATGAAGAAGAACAAGCGGTATCAGAAACCATGCTTGGACCGTGAAAATTAAAGAAATGCGACACATGTGAAGCAATAAAGTTTTGACTAAGCCCGACGATGTGGCTGCTGCTTTCTTTCGGCAGTTTGTGACCGTAGCCGCCCATTCTGGAACCGACAAATACGCCGACTTTTTTTCCCGATAATTCCGTTTCTTCATAACCGGCATCCCGTACAGTCTGTACACTCGTTTCTAAGAAATGTCTTATCAGCGGGTCCGTTTGGATGGCTTTCTCCTCTTCCATGCGGAAATACTCCGGATCGAAGCTGCCGATTCCATTGATAAATCCTCCCCATTTGCTGATGCTTTTTCCCTTTTGCTGCACCGGAGAGTAATTTTCTTCTATATTCCACCGGGAATCAGGTACTTCTTTAATATGATTCTTCCCTTTTCTCAGATTGTCCCAAAATTCCTCTTTATCAGCCGCTCCAGGGAACTTACATCCGATTCCGATAACAGCTATCTTTGCAGAGGAAGCCGTCTGCGGTTCTGTATTTCGGCTCGTCACAGACTGCATATCTTGCCGATTGCTGCTTTGAGAATCAGTCTGTTCGATTTGTTTTTTCAACGGCGGCGCCGTCTTACCGATATATTCCGCAAGACCATGAATCGTGTTGTGTTCAAGAAGCACAGTAGGGTCAATTTTTTTCTGAATCATTGCTTCTATTCGATGTATAATGCTGACAAGAAGTATAGAATCCACACCGTATTCCTGAAAATCCGTATTTGGGTTAAGCTTTTCAAGGGGAATGCTCAATTCCTCGGCAAATACGGCAGAAAGTTCACTGACAAGCCCTTCTGAATGATCAAAAGTGTCGGGAATCTCCTGTCTTCGGACTGGAACCGAAGCTCCGCCGGTTTTATTGATGTTCAGGAGACTGTCTGCATGAAACACTGTTCCTTTTTTCACGATAGGAATGATATTGGCCGATTTTCTCTCCAGTGCATGATACAAAATCGCCAGTCCTTCCCGTGTGGAAAGAGAGTCCAATCCCAATTCATCATATAAAGGACTCGTCACAGTACCCATTCCGACTTCTTTCCAGCTCGGCCAATTGATGGACGTGAAATACGTTCTCCCCTTTTGAAAATGATAAGCCGCGAAATAGTCCATATATGCGTTTGCAGACGCGTAATCAGTCATTCCTTTCGACAGTTTGGGTGACTGTGCAGCAATTGATGAAAATAGAATAAAGAAATCCAGCGGCCTATTATTAAAAATCCGCTCCAAATTCTGAAGTCCAGTGACTTTCGGCCCGTACACCGTCTTAAATTCACTCATTCTTTTATGAATAAAGGCCGGATTTCCGCCGCTGTGCAGTCCGGCACAGTGTATGACACCGCTTATATCTTTAAATTCAAGGCTTACTTGGTGAAAGAATGAACGCAGCTTCTCTTCATTTGTGAGAGAACCGCTGTAATACAGATAGTTGACACCTTTCTCTTCAAAACTTTGAAACAGTTTTATATTGCTGACTGTCTTTTCGTCCTGTCTGTCCTCTTTCAGCAAATGATCCCATTCACTTCGCAAAGGTAATGGACGCGTACCCGTCAGCACGAGTTTTTTCACTCCCCGTTTCACCAAATCTTCAGCTATTGCTCTGCCAATGCCCCCTGTCCCGCCGGTAATCACGATGGCTTTATCCGCAGGAAATGAAACAGGCTCGCCAGTATGGATTCTTTCTTCTTCAAAATACGGAACATATCTGACGCCGCTGCGGTAGCATACTTCATTCTCTCCGGTACATTGCGCCCTTTCATTCTCAAAGATTTGTTTCAGCTCATGCGTTTCTTTCATGCTGTCTATATCTATTGTTTTCACATGAACAAAGCCGTATTCCGCAGAAAGGGCTTTCAGAAAAGCCGCTGATTCTGCCCCCGTCAGCTTTGGTTTTTCCGCTTTAAATACCTGCAAGCCATTGGTGATTTGTAAAATGGATAATGGTGTTTCCTTTTTACTCCTCTTAATTATTTCTTGTATAAATAAGAATTTACCATATGGGATGCCGTTCTGATTTTCACTCTGGTTTCCGATATCTGAGAAATCAAATATATTTTCGACCTGCCGCTCACCGCCCGAGAAGATCTCACGGATAACGTCGTATGCGTGGTTTTCATCTAATAAAGAACACTCAAACATTTGATCAGAGTGTTTTATAAATGAAGAGTGATGTTTTATGACAATCAGATTCTCCTGATCTATATCCGAACAAATGGTGCGGGCAATTGATTCTGTGTCTTGATTTACAAATGCTACTGTCAGTCCGTAATCTTTTGTTTCGGATGGATTTACAAACGGATTCTCCCTCCATTTTTTTTGTAAGTGATGTTGAAAAGAATGCTGAGGGATCTCTGTCTTCTCAGTCCTGGACGGAACCCAATAACGTTCTTTTGCAAACGGATAAGTCGGAATTGAGATCCGTTTACCCGGCTGCTGTAAATGTTGATGAACGGATTTCCAGTCGATATCCGCCCCCCAAACCCATAATTGAGCCAGCTTTTCCGCTTCACCGTTCTCAATAATGGTCTTTACAAACAATTCACCTGCTCTGCCTTCCGTTAACGCCTTCATTTTTTCAGCAAATGCATCTGCTGATTGCTGATTAACATATACGCCTGGAACTTGCTTGTCACCGCGGCAAAACTCAAATAATTTATCCTTAATTTCTTTAAGGGAGGTACCGGTAATCGCCGCTCTGGCCTCCATCGCTTCTCTGCCCGATTGTGTAGTGTATGCCAGATCCCGTAAAACGACGCTTTCCGATTGGCCGGCTTCCATCACTTCATTCGGGAACATGTTTCTTATCGCTCCGGCATATTCCTTCAATAAGTATTCAGTAACCGCTTGAATGGAGGGGCAATCAGTTAATTCATACATCGTGAGTTCAATATGAAACATTTCGTTAATAAAATCCGCCATCCGGCTTAATTCCAAAGGCCCTACGCCAAATTCACTCAGGTGATCAGCAATATTAATTTCTTCCGGATGGATATGAAGCAATTCCGAAACAAACGGTTTGAGTACTTCATTCACCTTTTCTTTCATATCAGGCTGTTTATCCTTTACTTCAGAACTTAGTGAACGTTGGATAAAATCTCTCATGTTTTCGGCATACTCAAGAAGACGTTCATGGTCTTTGGCAGATAACAGGACAATATGCGGTTCGTTCTCAACATGTTCTGTTGAGGCGTTTGTTTCTTCATATTCTTCTATAATGATATGAACATTCGTTCCTCCCGCTCCGAATGAGCTGATCCCCGCTCTTCTCGGAACAGTTACTGTTTTTCCGTT
Organism: Bacillus sp. GZB; assembly: GCF_001975995.1. Taxonomy (NCBI): domain Bacteria; kingdom Bacillati; phylum Bacillota; class Bacilli; order Caryophanales; family Bacillaceae; genus Bacillus; species Bacillus sp. GZB. Next base: position 677,160 of record NZ_MTQG01000010.1, on the reverse strand, counting down.
TTCCTGCAGTTTCGGTTTCTTCCAGTCTTGCAATGACCGCTGTACATAAAAGGGAGATGCTTTAAAATCAATATTTGGATTCAGCGTCTCCGCATGTATGGAAGGAAACAGTTTTTTCAGTTTCATTTGCAAAAGAACCTTTGTCAAACCGGCAATTCCCGCTGCGGCCTCAAGATGGCCGATATTTGATTTGACAGAACCGATGGAACAATATTGAGTGTGCTCCGTAAATTCCCGAAACGCTTTTGTTAACCCGGTGATCTCAATCGGGTCTCCCAGAGCAGTTCCCGTTCCGTGAGCTTCAATATAACTAATTGTACGAGGGTCAATACAAGCTTTCTCAAGCGCGTCCTGTATCAGTTCAGACTGACCATTCGGATTAGGAACCGTAAAACCGTTTGTTCTCCCTCCGTGATTGACCGCTGTCGCTTTAATCAGCGCATAAATATGATCTCCGTCCCTTACCGCTTCCGCCGCCGGCTTTAAAAGTACGGATCCCACTCCTTCTCCCGGTACATAACCGTCACCGCCCTCGCCGAATGTACGGCATCGGCCATCACTTGCAAAGAAGCGGCTTTGATTTAATAATGTATATTTATTCGGATGAAGCGTAAGATTGACCCCGCCCGCAACAGCAAGTGTGCTTTCTCCTCTTCGTATACTTTCACAGGCTAAGTGAATGGCGTTAAGAGAGGATGAACACATTGTATCAACCGCCATACTCGGCCCCTTAAAGTTAAAGAAATACGATATTCTGTTTGCTATTGCAGAAAATGGAGACCCGACGGCCAGTTCATTTCCTTTAAGTGATTCTTCAACGCCGAAAAATTGATAGCTTCCATATGTGACGCCTGCAAAAACTCCGACCTTTTTGCGGGTCAGATCTGAAGGTTTATAACCCGCATCCTCTATGGTATTGTACACTGTCTCTAAAAAGAGACGTTCCTGAGGATCAAGAAAAGCCGCTTCTTTCGGTGATATCCGGAAAAATAAAGGATCAAACCGGTCTGGATTTTTCAGAAAACCTCCCCACTTATAGCAGCTTCCCTCCAGCATTTCCTTCCGGTCATCAGGAATTTCGCTTACGCAATCCCGTCCATTCATCAGCACATTTTGGAACTCCCTGATGTTTTCCGCACCCGGGTATCTGCCGCTGACACCGATAATGGCTATATCAGCAGAAAGGGGATCGGCCGCAATGTGCTCTTTTGAATCTTCTTCTTCAGAGCGTACCGGCGCTTTTGTTTCCACTGGTTTTCTTTTTTGCTTTTTTTGATCTGAGACAAGTTCAGGTGTGCCGGCCGGGTTCAGCAGTTTCATCATTCGTTCGCTGTGATGACTCAGGAAATATTCGGCTAACTGCGATATTGAATGATATTCAAAAAACAATGTTTTCGACAATCTGCCGATACTTTGCTCCAGCTTTTTGGTCAGACGCATGATCATCACTGAATCAATGCCGTATTTCTCCAGGTATTGTTTTTCATCTATGAGTGAGACCGGTAATTTCAATTCCTCTGACATTATATTTTTCAGATAACTGATGATATTTTGTCTTAATTCATCGTTTTTCAAATCAGCATCTTCCTGCTGGTCTGAATGAAAGGTGATTGTGCCGGCACGCATCAGCACATCCTCAATCTTTTCTTTTCGGCCTTTCAGGGCAATCAGCTGTTCAGATGATTGACACAAGCTGTTCTCCAGGGCCTGTATTCCGTCACCGTCATCTAACGGGTCAAGACCGAGTTCCTGTTTCATGTAGGATATTCCTTCATCGTCAATATTCATCCCGCCGGAAGTCCATAGCGGCCAATTGACTGACACTACCCTTCCGGCAGACTCTTTTGCGGTCATAACTGCTGCATACTGATCCAAACAGGCATTGGCGAAAGCATAGTCACATTGGCCGGCTGAGCCGAAGACTGCCGATGTGGATGAAAACAAGACAAGTAATTCAACTTTCATTTTTTTGATTTCTTCCGCCAACCACAACGTGCCAAAAACTTTCGAACCTGTGACTTGATCAATTTCTTCTTTTGTCTTTCTTAAGATAAAAGAGTCACGGAGTACGCCGGCACTGTGAAATACTCCATGTAAGGTGCCGAACTGCTCTTTTGCAAAAGCAAACATCCGTTCAGCATCACTTTGTTTTGAAACATCAGATCGGATATATTCAACTGTTGAACCTGAACTTCTTAAATATTCGATCTTTTTTTCCTGCTCTTCAGTTAAATCAGAGCGCCCCGTCAATATGAGATTCGCTTTCCATTTTTCCGACAGATGTTTTGCCAATATATAACCGAGACCGCCCAGGCCTCCTGTAATCAGATAATTCCCATGATGTTTCAGCGGCTGGGTTAAATCGAATGAGCCGGCTTTATTATAGCTTTTCGTAAAACGTCTGCCGTTTTCATAGCGCACTTCAAAATGGATATCCCGTTTTTCGTCACACTCTCTCTGATATATATCCGCTATTGCTGGAAGAGCGGCTCCCGCACCCTCTGATTGCGTGATATTGATAATCTGATAGTGAAAATTGGGATGTTCCTGGTGAACGGTTTTCACCAATCCGCCGAGAGCATGATGCAGCGGCAGTTGTTCTTTATTCTCGGTTTGAAAAATATGCGTCAGCTTTATTATCTTTTTCCATTTTAGTTCAATCAGCGCCTGTGTAATATACAGAAGAGAAAACAATCCGTTTTCCAATTGTTTCTGTATACCTCCCTTACTCATGTCAGCCTGAGAATCAGACCACAAGTGAAGAATCTTTTCGGGCAGCTGATAATGATCATGGATGTATCGGAACAGCTTTAGATAGTCGTCTTTTTTCACGTGGTTCATACAAATCGTATCATCATGTAAAACAGCAAATTCTTTTCCGCGGATAACAAACAAGAGAGTACAGTCCTTAAACAAACCGCTCAATTCTTGTATTTGCCGTTCATTTTCTGCAAAAATCAGGAGCAATCCCGTCAAGGGTGCGCTCTTCTTATTCGGAATGAACGATTCTGTCCATTCCGGCTTGTAATAAAAAAGCGGATGGTTCGATGCCCGTGATTTTTGATTCTGAATGGATGTCACACGGGCATAGCCTTCGTCAGCCGATATCTGTCCTGATTGAATCAGATCAAGAATATCGCTGATTTGTTCACGTTTTCCGTTCATCATTCTTCCCCCATTAATTGTTTCAATACAGCCTTCTGATCAATATCATTGGTTTCCAATTGACGCAGGAGACGAATGAGTTCGTCGTCCGTCTGAACAGTGCTTTTTTCATGACCATATCTGAATCTCACATCTTTGCACTCTGCCAGAATGCTTCCGTTTTCATCTGTAAATGTCATACGACACGTTACATCACGGCTGTTCTGCCGGTTCTCTTTTTGAGTATAGACATAAAAATTTTGAGTGAGAGGCTGATAGACATCCGCCGCTCCCATTCCGATCAATTCCGGGAAGGTTTCTCCGCTGACAAAAAACGCACTGGCATGAATCGCGGACTCAAGCGCTTCAGGAGAGATCATAAAATTCTCTCTTTTTGCATAAAGCTCATCCGGCAATGAATGAAGCGACAGCATTCCGTCACTGTTTTTCGCTGATTCAATGACAAAAGGCGATTCAGCAGGATGTTCAGTCATTTCTGATTTGACTTCAGCAATATCAAGCGCTTCAGGAAGCATACCGCTTTCAGGCTTAACAATATGCGCATTTCCCCTGGCAAGACGTACTTTATTCTCATGTTTTGTGTTTGCATATATGTCAAACCGCGCAAAGTCGCGCTCAGGCGTCAGCGTAATCATCAGTTCCCGTATATCAGTCATTCCGTTCATGCTTTCGGTCCACAATAAATCAGTCAATGTATGAACTGGTTGTCCAAATGCCGCCGCTGCATTGACGATAGCCATTTCAGCCAAAGATGCATAAGGGAAAAAGGACACGTTTCCTTCAGACAGACTTAGTGCGAATGGATGATTACGGCTGATTTTTTTCGTGAAACTGAACTGATTAAAATCGGACGTGTTACTCCCCAAGAAAGGGTGAGTCGGCTTACTCACATCTGTTGAAACAAGCGTTTCCCCTTTTTCCGCTATCCAATACCGCTGTTTGATCAGCGGTTGTCCCGGAATAGAAATCCTGCGAGCATTCCGATTCACCTCAAAAGTCTCCCAATCTATCTTTCTTCCATTTACCCATTTTGATGCTGCTTCGGCGTAATCTGAACAAACGTGAGGCATTTCATTGTGAACTTCTGATTCGAATGTATTACCGGTATAGCTCAAGCTGCTTTTTTCACCCCTGATATAAGCTGAGAGCTCTTCAGCAATGACCTGCCCGGAATCTGCCACTATCGCCAGCCGTTCTTCCATATGATCGCGTCCCGTCTGAAGTGTATAGGCAATATCCTGAAGACGCAGTTTATGATTGTTATCCTTCGATTCATTTTCTGATAGAAAATCAGCCATAACCTTCGCATATTTTATCAGCCGTTGTTTGTCTTGAGCCGATAAAACAAAGATCACTCGGCCGCTTTGATGATCAAAAGCGTTTGGCGGCTCATACGCTTCCAATATAAGATGCGCGTTTGTCCCTCCTGCTCCAAAAGCGCTTACCCCGGCTCTCAAAGGATGAACAGCATTGCTGTTTTGCGGAATATTCCATTCAGCCGCTTTCCGCTGCACTTGAAAAGGAACCTGCTCAAAATCTATAAACGGATTAACAATATCGGAATGCAGAGAAGGAACAAGCTGCTTATTCTTCATTTGGAGAAGCACTTTCGTTACCGCAGCGATTCCTGCCGCAGATTCTAAATGTCCGATATTTGATTTCACCGAACCGATGGCGCAAGGATGATTCAGTTGATAGGAATCTTTCAGTCCTTGAATTTCAATCGGATCGCCTAATGACGTACCCGTTCCATGCGCTTCAATATAATTGACGGTATTCGGATCAATGTCAGCTTTACGAAGCGCTTCTGAAATGACCTCCGCCTGCGCATCCGGATTCGGTATGGAATACCCGCTCGTCTTTCCTCCGTGATTAACGGCGCTTCCCTTAATCACACCGTATATTTGATCTTGATCTTCTATTGCTTTTTTCAATGGTTTTAACAATACGGCTCCGACTCCCTCACCGGGAACATAACCGCTTCCGTCTTTTCCAAAACTCCGGCATCTGCCGTCACTTGATAGGAACTGCCCCATGCTGAGGAACTTATATTTATTCGGATGTATTGACAAATTCACTCCGCCGGCCAATGCCATATCGCTCTCTCCGCAATGTATGCTTTGGCATGCGTAATGAATAGAGGTCAGTGATGAAGAGCACATTGTATCCAGAGCCAAACTCGGACCTTTTAAATGAAAATAATAAGACACCCGATTGGCTATTGAAGAATAGACGGATGCCGGCGAGAAAGCCACTCCATTTTCTTCTCCTTCAAATAGTTGATATTGGCCCCACATTGCACCGACAAATACACCGACTTTCATCTTTTCCAGCATGTTTCTCGGGTATCCTGAGTCTTCAAAACAATTTTTGGCCGTTTCTAAAAAGAGCCTTTCCTGGGGATCCATAAGTTCTGCTTCCCTTGGGGAAATATGAAAGAAAAGCGGATCAAATTGATCGGCTCCGCTGATAAAACCTCCCCACTTGCTGTAAGACTTCCCTTTCATATCTCTGTCTTCGCTGAAGAAATCATCCATATTCCAGCGGTCAGGCGGGATTTCTGTAATACAATCTTTTCCGCTCTTTAAATTCTCCCAAAATTCAGGTAAGTCTTCAGCCATCGGATACTTCCCGCTTAATCCGATAATGGCAATGTCCTCATGCCTTGTATCAGCTGTTTCATTTATTTGGATCTCACGGTTTTCATCCTCCATGAAGGTATCTTGAAGTGCAGATTTCAATTTTTCTTTGTCACCTTCAAACACGATCAGCTGTGATGCGTTCAGAGAGAGTGAATCTTGAAAAGCTTTGATCCCATTGATTTTACTAAGAGGAACCATACCGATTTTTTGTTTCATCCATTTCTCAGTTTGTTTATCCACTTTCATGCCGCCGTCTTCCCATAGCGGCCAGCCGATGGCTACTGAGACGCCGGAGCGTTCTTTTTTCCGCCTCATTCCTTCACGCCACTCAGCGAAAAGATCGATGAACCGGTTGGCCAATGCGTAATCCGTCTGTCCGATATTCCCGTACATCGAGCTGCTTGATGAAAACATCACAAAGAAGTCCAAAGGTTCGGTTTGCAGCAAGCTGTCCAATAAGACCGTCCCATTTATTTTCGGAGCGATCACTTCCTGAATTTCATCTTTTGATTTTTGAATCAATAAAGCGTCGTGCGTCACACCGGCACTGTGTATCACACCGTTAATTTCTCCGAATTGCCTTTTAATGGTTTTTATGATTCGCTCTGCATCGCGGCTATCTGAAAAATCACCTCTTATATATTGAACCGAAGAACCGCCTGCTTTCATTCGGCTGATTTTGTTCTTTTTGTCTTCCGTAAGTTCAGAACGGCCCGCTAAAATAATATTGGCTTTTGTTTGGGCTGCGATATGTTCTGCAAATATAAGGCCTAAGCCGCCGGCCCCTCCTGTAATCATGTATACTCCGTTTTCTTTAAAGGAGAAACCTGAGTTTTGAGCCGGTTCCGCTTCCCGTAAGGCACGGACCCAGCGCACATTTCCTTCATAATAAAGATCGGTTTCTCCCGGATGCGCTTCAGTTGATTCGCATCTGATGATTTCAGCTGTAAGATCCGGCAACGATGACTTGTCTGAAACTGATATCCCGATTGTCTTAAGGGCCAGTTTCGGGTTCTCAAGCAAAATAGACTGCCCTGCGCCATGGACTGAAGCGTAAAGCGGCTGATCATTTTTATGGTCCGCCGGATAAAGGAAAAGCGATACAACCTTTTTTTCCGCCTTGCTGCGCATCAATGCCCGGCTGAAAAAGAATAGCGGGTAAGCCCCTTTAGAAAGCTGTTCATTTATTTTTTCCGGGCCGGCAAATGACCCTTCCGGCCACCCGTAAACCACGGTGTCGGGCATTTGCCCCCTTTTTTTCAGATCAGCTGCAAGCCTCTCAAAGTGAGCTTCCTCCCTGTGATCTATCTCATAAACACCGTCTCCGTGATAGGAGAAACGATTCCCTGATAAAACGAGAATGATCTGTGTATTTCCGAATCCATTTTCAGCATTTTCCCGCATAAAATGAAAAAGCTCTCTGTCATATTGAAACAGCAGGTATGTTGTTTTCTTTTTATTTCCGCAATTCGGATCCCAAGAAGCAGCCTTTTGTCTCCAATGCGGTGTTAAATAGGTCAGAGCCGTATGATTCTCTCCATGATGAAGAGGGAGGTCTTTTTCAACGGACGTCTTTTCGCCGCTCTCTGCAAAATAGTTTGCAAGTTTTTGAATCGTCGGATACTCAAACAATAAAGTAGGGTACAGTTCCCTGCCTGTTTTCTCTTCCAATGCCTTTACGGCTTGCATAAGTGTTACGGAATCGAGGCCTTGTTCATAAAAACCTTTTACCACAGAGAGTGTTTCAGGGGCAGTCCCTTTGATATCTGCGATCAGCTGCTGAATGTCTCCTTCTGTTATAAGAGCGGAAAGATTTTCGTTCTTACTTTCTTTCATGTCAGGCTTTTCAGCCGGTTGATTTCGCGTTAAGAAATAACTGGACATTCTTTGATTTTCTTTAATATACGCGGCGAGTTCCCGGATCGTTTTCTGCTCAAACAGGAGTGTAGGATACAGCTGTTCCCCTGTTTTGTTTTCAAGTTCTTTGACAATGGCAAGCAAAGAAGCTGAATCCAGGCCCTGTTCATAAAAACCAATGTCTGTCCTTATGTCACGCAGATCTATATTTGAAACCCCGGATATTAATTCTTTAAGATGTGTCTCGATGCTTTCGCTTCGATTTATGATTGAATCTTTTCTGATCAGGCTGTCTTTTGGCTGAGAAGCCGCTTCAGTTTCCAAACGAGTCTGCTTCAGGTTTTCAATTAAATCTTTTGAGCGAATATGTTTCACAGACAGCCGCGTAAAATAAGCGATCATCTCCCCGTGTGCATCGTACAAACCGTAACTTACTTGGATGACATCCCCTGAATCATGATTTTGGTCTTGCTTCTCTATGTACACATAACACCTGTCTTCCAGGCGCTTCGTCATACGGAAAGATTCAATATGAATGGGAATATACGTTTTCATCCGGCTTGCCGGAGATCCCTGTGTAAAATATTCGGGACATGCCTGATAAAGGATCGATATGATGGTAGACGCATCAAGAAAAGTGGGATGCAATTGAAAATAGCCGGTATATTGATTGGCAATTTGGCTGAGCGTCAACTCTGCAAGTACAGAATGATCAGACGCATAAACCTTCCCCAGACTCTTCATAAATTCAAAATGCTCTATATCAACCTTTTTTAAATAGTCATAACATATCTCCATATCAGCTTCACGGGCGGAGGCATGTTTAATTTCATCAATATTGATTGAACTCATGCTTTCCGGGATTTTCGGCATGAGCCTGCAGTTCATATTCTCATCCCAGCTTTCATCCAGAATGCGGTCATCTTTTACCTTTCTGCTCTTCGCCTGAATTTCCCATCCCTGTTCCAATCCCTGAAAACGGATGCGGATTTCTCTGTCAAAGGTATCAGATGTTGCTACAGGTTCAAAATACAAAATATTCTGACACTCTAGTTCTTCAATAGGCAAACCTTTGCTCAGCGCCATACGGTATATCATATCTAAAAATGTGACACCGGGTATAATCCGGGTGCCATGCACCCGGTGATCCCTGACAATATAGTCCGTATGTTTAATTGTTAATGTGAACTGATAGTTTTGATTACTGGCCACCTGTCTCATTCCTTTTCTTTTCTTTATAATTCTTTGAAATCAAGTAAAGGAATCAGCAATTCTGACTCTTCCTTTTCTGGAGTTTCTCCATTGTCGATCCAGCATTGTTCCTTATTGAATATAATCGGAGAAAGCGGGTGTCTTTTTGTCTCTCCATATCCTAATGTGAAATGGCTGTCGCTCAATATCATATGTGCGTTCGTGCCCCCGAATCCAAAAGAGCTGATTCCGGCTCTCAAAACCCCTTTTCTGGGACGCCATTCTTTTAAAGACGTGTTCGGAAAGAATGGCGACTGATCAAATTTAAAACGCGGATTTGGCGTTTTACAATGTAATGTCGGCGGGAGCATCTGATTTTTTATGGATAAGGCAACCTTTATAATACTCGCTATCCCCGCTGCGCTCATTAAATGTCCGAAATTCGTTTTTACGCTGCCCACTCCGCAAAATTGCGTTTCTTCCGTAACCTCCCGGAACACTTCTGTCAGCGCTTTTAATTCAATCGGATCTCCTATCATCGTTCCGGTGCCATGCGTCTCGACATAACTGAGAGTATCTGCATCAATTCCGCCTTTTTTCAGGGCTTTTTTTATCACTGCGCTTTGCGCTTTCGGATTAGGTGTTGTCATTCCCATTGTCTGTCCGTCATTATTAACCGCGGATGAGTCAATTACCGCGTAAATTCTGTCACCTTCGGCAAGAGCGTCATCAAGCCTTTTCAAAAGGACTGCGCCGCATCCCTCTCCCGGTACAAATCCATCTGCCTTCTCATCAAATGTATGACACTTTCCTTCAGGTGAAAGCGCCCGAGCCTCACTCAGCATGACGTAAGGCTTTTGATCCAGCAAAATGTCAACCCCGCCCGCAATCGCCATATCTGACTCTTTTGACATCAGGCTTTGACAAGCGAGATGGACGCTGACCAATGAAGAAGAACAAGCCGTGTCTACAACCAGATTCGGTCCTTTCAGATTAAAAAAGTGTGAGATATGCGCACCTATGAAATTTTGTCCTATACCCACGATCGTATTTTTTGAAGGGGAACCTATTTTTGACATAAACGTCCCGGTCCGCGAACCGATGAAGACGCCGACTTCTTTGTTTGATACTTCTTCTTTTGTATAGCCGCCGTCTCTCAATGTCTGGACGCTGACCTCAAGGCATTTTTTGATTAACGGATCAAGCTCTGATGCCTCACTTTTGTTCATATTAAAAAACGCGGGATCGAAAGACTCAATATCTTGAAGAAATCCGCCCCACTTACTGATACTTTTTCCCTTTTCATAGGTGTCAGAGTAGTATGAAGAAATATCCCATCGCGACGCCGGGACTTCGCGGACACTATTTTGTCCTTTCTTCAAATTTCTCCAGAACGTTTCTGTGTCCGGAGCATCCGGAAACTCACAGCCCATTCCGATAATAGCGATTTGGTTCAGACTGGTTTGTTGCATTTGAGATCCGCTGTCCCGTACTTCAGAAGCATTTTGATTTATATGTTGCTCTTTTTTCCGAATCTCAATGTTTTCTGAATCAATTTGAGGACTGATCCCCTCACTTGCAAATAATTCGTTTAAATAGACGCCCAGTTGTGAAAAACTCGGATACTCCAGAAAAGCTGATGGTTCAATTTTTATTTGAAATGCATCTTCCGCTTTTTTGACAAGCTGAACCAGTAAGATTGAATCAACTCCGTAATCCGCAAAAGACGTATCCTGATCTAAATTCTCGTAAGGTATTTTCAGCTCCGCGGAAAAAATCTCCATTAACTTCCTGATCATAGCTTCATTGTCTCCCTGACCAGAGATCTCTTTTTCTTCAGCATCCGGGTTATTTATAGCAGCTTGAATTCTTGTCTGAAGCAGCTGCTCCAGCTTGAATTTCTCCGGATGTGTCTTTGCCGGTATAAGGCAGGGGTATCCGTTTATCGTCATCATTTCATCCAGCATGGCAATACCTGTTTCTGTTGAGTGTGAAAGTAAACCAAGTGCCTGATATGATGGACTTGTCACCTCGCCCATCCCAATGTCCCTCCAGCTCGGCCAGTTAATTGATTGATAATATGTTCTGCCGGCTGCATGCTGATACGCCGCAAAGTAATCCATGAAAGCGTTCGCTGCGGCATAGTCACTTGTTCCGGCGCCTAATAAAGGAAAGGCGCTCGCAACAGATGAAAACAAAATGAAGAAATCAAGTTTGTCATCAATAAAAATGTCATGAAGTACCTGCATCCCCTGTACCTTTGGCTCAAATACTTCTCTTATTTCTTGATCAGATTTATGAATAAAAGCCGGATTCGAATGATTGGCTGCACCAGCGCAATGAATGACCTCGCCGATTTTGCCGAACTTCATTCTCACCTTTGAAAAGAAGCGTTGTAATTTTTCTTTTTCCGTGAGCGGCCCGGAATACACTTCCACCTGAACTCCCTTTTGATCCAACTCATGCAGCAGTTGTAATTTCGAATAAAGAGGTGACTTTTCATCGGTGTCTTTTAACATGCCGGCTATTTTATCAGATTCCGGAAGGTCGGTTACTCCCATCAACACAAGTTTTTTGACTCCCTTGCCGGCATAATGTCTGGCAAGTTCTGCTCCGATCCCTCTTGTTCCCCCTGTAATAACCAGGGTTTGATCCGTACGGCATACCGGCAGGCCGGATCGTTTCCGGTTTATTTCCGCTGCATGTAATTTCTCGACGTATGGAATATAACGTTCACCGTTCCGGTAGCAGATTTCACTATACAGCCCGTCAGCGCAAGCTTCATCTGTGATTACCTGTCTCAATTCCGCCGCAGTCCCGACATGCCCGTCTACATCTATTGTTTTTGATTTTATCTTTTGATACTCCGCACTCAGCATTTTATATAGTCCGGCTGTTTCGGCTCCGGCTAACGACGGCTTGTCATTCAGAAATGTCTGCAGCCCTCTGGTCACATGTAAAACGAAAAGCTGTTTACGTGTGTTTATGATTTCCTGCAGCAGTGTCAGCTTCCCGATTGTGCCGGTGTGTGCCCCGTTTTGATCACTCCGCAAATCTGACAGGTCAATCATGCCGATGATTTCCGGATTTTCTTCTATGACTGCTAGAGCCGTTTTTTTGGCTTCCCCATTTGAATGATCCCAGTTATCTGCGCAAATGACAGCGGGTTCAATCAGAGGATCTGAATCAAACAATTCGAATGCAAGCCGCTCACTTTCACTATTAGCCAGGATCATCACCTGTCCTTTCGTAAAAGCGGAAGGCGCAGCCTTTTGTTTTTTCCACGATTTTTTTAATACATCAAATGATAAGTCAATCGGTGCATGGGACAGACTTTGCGGTACACCTGTTTTTTTCTGTTTCTGTGCTGCTTTTGCGGCAGGCACCCAATATCTGTTCCGTTCAAAAGGATATACAGGAAGAGAGATAAGCTTCGGTAATTCCGAAGTGTACATCTCTTCCCATTCAACGTCTCCTCCGTTCACCCAGTGAATGGCCATATCTCTTGCATTTTCAAAGTGAGCGGCTGACAGGGCACCCTTTTGACCAGCGCCTCGGCGGGCCTTTCCCCTATATAAACCGTTTACCTTCTGATCTGACCGCAAATACATCGTCAGCTTATTGCGAAGATCGTCAATGCTGCTAACCTCAACAGCGAGCCGCTCTTCCATAGCGTTTCTCCCGGTCTGCGAAGTGTACGCAGCATTGGCTAGTGACGTGTTTGGCTCCAGTTCTTTTATATATGCATCAATCAAGAGTCTGAGCCGTTCTTCATTTTTGGCAGAAAGCAGAATAATTTGCGTCTTGTTGCTCTGTACCGTTTCCATCTTTTCTTCATTCTTATACTCTTCGATGATAATGTGAGCATTAGATCCTCCAGCGCCGAAAGAACTGATGCCTGACCTTCTGGCTTGATTTTGCGGCGTCTCCCAATCGGTCAGTTCAGACTGCACGTAAAACGGTGTTTCCCCAAAATCAATATTAGGATTTAAGTTATCGGAATGAAGGGAAGGAGCAAGCTGTTTATATTTCATTTGCATCAGCACTTTTGTGATAGAAGCAATTCCCGCCGCAGCCTCTAGGTGTCCGATATTTGACTTAACCGAACCAATTGCACAACGATAATCGCTTTTCGAGCTGTGCAAAGCTTTGGTTAAACCTGAAATTTCAATCGGGTCTCCCAAAGATGTTCCGGTGCCATGCGCTTCAATATAACTTATGCTGTCTGCATCAATCCCCGCCTTATCAAGAGTTTCACTGATGACGTTTGCCTGCTCGCCCGGATTTGGCACAGTGTATCCGTTTGTTTTTCCGCCGTGATTTACAGATGTTCCCTTAATCACACCGTAAATCCTGTCCCCGTCAGCCTTTGCGGCAGAAAGCGATTTCAAAAGAACGGCCCCGACTCCTTCTCCCGGCACATATCCGTCTCCTCCCGCTCCAAAGCTTCTGCAGCGCCCATCGCTTGAAACAAAATGGTTTTGTGAAAGTAAAGTATATTTATCCGGGTGTAAGGATAAATTCACTCCTCCGGCTATAGCGAGGGTGGATTCTCCCCTTTTTAAACTTTCACATGCAAAATGAACAGCAGAAAGTGAAGAAGAACACATTGTATCAATTGCAAGGCTGGGTCCGTGCAGGTCAAAGAAATATGACACCCGGTTTGCGATAGACGAATAAGAAGACAAGAGCGCCTGACGTTCCTCATCATCTGAAGCACCGGCTGCAAATAACTGATAGTGGCTGTAGGTGACACCGACAAATACACCTGTCTTATGCCGTTTCAACTTTTTCTTTGTGTAACCCGCATCTTCAAACGTGTGCCACGCTGTCTCTAAAAATAACCGTTCCTGAGGATCAATTAACTCGGCATCACGGGGCGAAATTGAGAAGAACAGCGGATCGAATTTATCAGCGTCTTTTATAAAACCCCCCCATTTGCTGTCATGACGGGCATTGTCACCTGTGTGATAATATTTCCGAAAATCCCAGCGTTCTTTCGGTATTTCCGTTATACAATCTTTTCCGGAAGAAATATTTTCCCAAAACTGTTCCACATCCTTCGCCATCGGGTAGCGGCCGGCTATACCGATAATTGCAATATCTTCCTCGAAAGGTGCGGATGGTATGCGGGAAACGGAAAGCTTCTCTTGTTTCGCCGGCGCCGAATGATCAATTCGCTGTTCGGCTGCCGGTAAAAACGCCTTCTTCAACTCATGATGATAGTGTTCAAGAAAATACTCTGACAGCTCTTCAACACTGCTGTATTCAAAGAAAAGAGTCTTAGACACTCTTCCAAAATATTTTTCCAGACGGGAGTTAAGACCTAAAATCGTTAGAGAATCAATTCCGTAACGGTCAAACGTATCCTCGGGTAAAATACTGTCCGCCGGTCTTCCCGTTTCCGCACCGACGATCTCTGTCAAAAGACGAACCGTTTGCTTTTTCAGATCTTTTTCATTTAATTGCGGCAGATTACTGTTGTTTTCAGGCACAGTCTCTTTTTCTTTATGATCCGTTGAGAGTAATTCACTTATTCTATCTTTGTCTCCGCTGATAACAGCCAGCTGAGAAGCAGAGCGGCTCATACTGTCCTGAAAAGCGGCAAGCCCGGCTTGAGCGGATAAAAGTTCCAGCCCTGCATGTCTTAAAGCCTGCAGCTCTCCCGGCCCGACTGTCATATTCCCCGCATCCCATAACGGCCAATTAATAGAAAGTGTTTTCCCGGGACGTCCTTTAATGCTTCGATACTGGGTGAATCCGTCCATATATCCATTAGCGAAGGCGTAGTCGCTTTGACCCGCATTAGGCAGAACGGCCGAAAGGGACGAAAACATAACGAAGAAATCAAGAGGCTCTTCTTCAGCTGCTTTATCCAGCCAAACGGTTCCGAATACTTTAGGCGCTATAACTTCTTCTATGCTTTCTTTCGTTTTTTTTATGATAAATGCATCTTTAACAAGTCCGGCGCTGTGCAAAATTCCGTTTAATTCTCCGAATGTCTGCTTAATGTGCTTAATCAAAGCGTCCGTCTCTTTTTCCTTTGAAATATCTGCCGGGACATATAAGGCTTCAGCGCCGAGATTTTCAAGAGCGCTCAATTTTTGCGCCGTTTCACGGGAGGCCGGGGAACGGCCGGTTAATACCAGCTTGACTTCTGCCTGTTTCGCCAGATATTCCGCAAACAGGTACCCAAGACCGCCGGCTCCCCCCGTAATTAAATACACACCGTTCTTTTTCACACTGAAACTATGTTTCTCCCCATCTTCTTTTTTTACTCTTTGAAGCTGCCTTTTATAATAATGCCTCGGCTCATAGCAGGTAAAGTGGTCCTTCTTACATTGATTGTTCCATTCAAAAGAGATGACATCTGCAACATGCTGCTTTGTAAACGGCTCGTCAAACATTGATTTCAGCTCTGCAGCCTTACATGTGAAATTCGGATTTTCGGTCTGTACGGTCTTAAGAAAACTTTCAACCGCGTTATAAATCGGCTGAACCTCGCCCTCGGTATTTTCATACAGATACAAAATTTCTGCTTTCGGACAAAGTTTGTTCGCCATGAAGGCCTGAAACATGTGAAACAAGGAAAACAGACTTTTATTGAGCTGCTTTCTCATTGCATCTTCTGTATTTTTGAAGAGCCCGGCAGCCAAAAAATGAATAATATGACGGGGTCTTATATTTTGAGAACGCAGAACCCCGCATAACGCATCATAATCCTCATCTTTTGCAAAGTTCATTGTAAAACGACCGTTCCGGCAATCTTCGAAACGCTCGCCGGAAGTCACGTAAATGAAAGGTGCCTCATAGCCTTCAAGCTGCCTCTTCATTACGGTATACATGCTGTCGTCTTCGCAAAAAAATAAAATTGGCTCTTTCGTATGCGGGAATTTTTCACTGCCTTTAAATTCATGTCTATCCCATACCATTTCATATAAATGGGTTTTCCCCAAGCTCTTAATTAATTCCAGCCCTTCTTCAGGCGTCAGGCTGCATTCTTTCACCTTTTTCACGATTTGCTCAATTTGCATCGTTTTTTCATTCATGGAAAAGCAACTCCTCTATCAGCTCTGACGTCTCTTTCGTATTCATCTCACCTGTTTGTGCTTTTTCAAGAAGCGACATGATTTCTCCATCTGCTGTATCTTTATTTGAGTTGTGAAGCTCAGTGTTCGAGAAAGCTTCAGCCTTCTGCGCTTCATCTTTATTTAAATGAATCCAATGTCTGTTCTTGCTGAAAGGATAGAGAGGAAGAGACAGTTTAACCGGTTTGAGTTCCTCCTCATACAAGTCTTCCCAGCTGATTTCACAACCGATCGTCCACAACTGAGCCAGTTTGGCCGGCTTGTTTTGCTGAATCAGTGATTGAACATATGCATGACCTTCGGGGCCGCCGAATAAAGGAGCGTACAGACTATCAAAATCCGTTACATTTCCTTCATAAACACCTTGCAGCCTGCTCCCCTGAATGTAACCGTTTAATTTTTCAAGAAGATCTCCGGTATTCGAGCAAGTGATCGCAAGGCGGCATTCAAATGGTTCCCTTCCGGTTTGCAGCGTATATGCTATTTCTTCAAGACTGATTCCGGACTTTTCTCTAAAATTGCCGTTATGCGGTTTATCAGCTGATCGATTCCGGACGCTGCTGATATAGCGGCACAGCTCGCTCAGGGTCATTAATTCCTGAAATATATCTAGTGATATTTCTGTGCCGTACATTTGGTTTATATAGGAGATTAATTCGGAATAAGCCAACGGATCAAATCCGAATTCAGAAAGAGGTGTCTTTGCATCTATATCTGCGGTATCTAAACGCAGGATACCCGCTGCCGCTTCCCGAACCGCCTCTTGCAAATCACGTTCCTGCACCTCTTGCTGACTGAATTGAACTGATAGTTCTTCATGTAAAAACGTTGTTAACTCTTTGGCTTTAACCATCAGCCTTTCCTTTGTTTTGGCCGATAGAACAATGATTTGTTCCCGCTCGGCAGTTACTGCTTTATCTTGTCCGTATTCAAATTCTTCCACGATGACATGAGCATTTGCCCCGCCGAATCCAAAGGAACTGACTCCCGCGCGGCGCGGAATTTCATTTCCTTTTCGATCTATTAATCTGGCCCACTTCATTGTTTTATTGACAATACGAAACGGCGTTCCGCTTAATTGAATGTAAGGGTTCAGCTCCTTGACATGAAGTGTGGCAGGCAGTGTTTTATACTTCATGGATAGTAATACTTTAATCAGCCCCGGCATTCCAGAGGCGGGCTCTAAATGACCGATATTCGTTTTTACTGAACCTATGCCGCAATATTGATCATGATTCTTTCCTGAATGCGGCTCAAAAGATCCAAACGCTTTTTTCAAGCCTTCAATCTCAATCGGATCTCCCAGTTCTGTCCCGGTTCCGTGTGCTTCAATATAAGATATCGTATCAACAGGAATATCGGCATTTTTGTAAACAGACGTTAACAGTTCTGCCTGAGCTTCCGGGTTCGGCGCGGTCAATGAAGCAGATCTTCCTCCGTGATTTTCTCCGGTTCCTCTCAGAACTCCGTAAATATTGTCTCTGTCATTCATTGCCGCTTGCAATGGTTTCAATAACAGAACAGCTGCACCTTCACCGCGGACATAACCGTCGGCAAGTTTATCAAACGTCTTACACCGGCCGTCCCTAGACAAAATACCGAGTTTATCAGTATACATATGCGTGACTGGATCTAAGAGCAGCGAAACCCCGCCTGCTACCGCCAGCTCACTTTCACCATTTTGAATCGAGCGCACAGCTCTGTGGATTGCTACAAGACTGCTTGAGCAGGCTGTATCAATGGACTCACTCGGACCTCTGAAATTAAAATAGTGGGATACACGATTGCTGATGAGCGCCTGGCTGTTTCCGGTTCCCGCAAACGCATGCGCCCCGTCCGAATGCCTCATCAGCAGCTGGCGGTAATCATTAAATTGAATGCCCGTAAACACCCCGATATTTTTGCCAGACAGCTTTGAAGCTTTGTAACCCGCATCTTCTATCGCTTTCCAGGTTTCCTGCAAATAAATTCTGTGCTGAGGATCCATGAGTTCTGCTTCCCGCGGATTAATATTGAAAAACGCCTCATCGAATTTATCGGCATCTGTGATAAAGCCGCCCCATTTCGAATGTACTTCGCTGCTTCCTTTGCCTTCGGCGTATTTTTTCCAATCCCAGCGATCCGGGGGAATTTCCTGAATCAAATCTTTTTCATTGATTAAATTGATCCAAAACTCATCTGCATTTTTTGCTCCCGGAAAAACACAACTCATCCCGATAATGGCAACTGGCTGCTTCTCTGGATGATGATCAGCCTGTCTTGTTGTCTTTTTTTCAAACGGAAAACTTCGCGGCGGCTTCACGGTTTTCCCGGTGGTTTTCCCAGCGTGCACTACTTTCCTTTTTTCAGAAATGTTTTTTTCTGCATCTGTATTCCCTTTTGCAACAGTACGCAGTTCACTGTTTAGAAATTCTGAAAGAGACTTAATATGGCTGTAAGTAAAGAAAACGGCAGGTGTCAGCTTAAGCTTGTATTTTTTATTCAGTCGGACAGCTAATGTTTTCAAACTGATAGAATCAAAGCCGAGATTGCCGAAATTCTCTGCCGTATCCAGCTGTTCAATGTTAATTTTCAATAATTCCGATACCATTTGCTTCAGTTCTTCCAGGACATTGTCTGCAGACACCGGTGCTGTATAAGAAATTTCCTCTTGACGAACCGGAAGCGTATTTACTTTTTGATGCGGCAGGTCTTTTTTTGCTGGTGTTGTTCCGGCATCCCCGGTAACAACCGAAATTTGCGGACAGTCACTTGCCAAAATCGTCTCAAAAGCCGCTATCCCTTCTTCCGTTTCCAAATAATCAAACCCGGATGCAGAAAGATATGCTTCTTCAGCTTCTTTGTTTAAATGCATTCCGCCTTTACGCCACAACGGCCAGTTAATCGAAATGCTCTTGCCTTGTCTCTCTTGCCGGCGGCTCTGTTCGGATCTCCAATTTATATATTGATCTTGAAAATAATTGCCCAACGCATAATTAACCTGTCCAAAATCTCCGAAGACCGAAGAAATAGAAGAAAATACGATAAAGAAATCAAGCGGCTCATCTTTCGTTAATTCATCTAAACATACCGTTCCTTCAATTTTAGCAGTCATGCCTTCTGAAAAATCAGTCAGATTCATCTCTGTAAATAACCGATCATCGGCATGACCAGCTGAATGAATAACACCTTGAATGGAGCCCCAAGTCCGTTTCGTTTCTTCTATGACCCGTCCCATCGTCTTTTGATCTGCGGCATCAGCTTGATAATATACCGCATCTCCTCCAAGTGCCTGCAGCCGGTCAATGTTATGGCGTTTATCAGCTGTTAACGGTGACCTTCCCGTCAATACTAATTTTGCTTGATACTGAGAAGCTAAATATTTTGCAAAAATCAGGCCCAGACCGCCCAAACCGCCCGTTATGAGGTAAACCCCTTTCTGTTTCAGCAGATGAGAGTGCTCTGTATGATTGAATACATACTCCTTTAATGTCTTAACATACCTCTTGTCATTTATATATTTAACTTCTTCCGCCTGCCGCTCCATGCCTGAAACCATTTCGTTAAGACAAAATTCAGCCATTTTTTCAATTGATATACGTTCTGAAAAGCCGATTGACTTCACATTCTCTGCGGATGGCACCAACATATTTGCCGTTTTTAAACAGCCTGCAAGAGCGCCCGTATACGGATCATTCACGCCTTCTTTAAAAGAGTGAACAAGAAGCAGAGAATGAAGATAAAGAATGGCGTCACTGCGGGCGCTCAGGGCTTTTAATAAATAAAAAATTGATTCCAGGCCGCTGAGAAGGTGGTCACCCGCGTAAAATGTTTCTCCCGTGTGCAAGATGACATCAGGAGAACATCCCTTTTTCTCCAATTCTTCAAATAAACGAATGTAATCTGACGTCACTTCCGGGTTTACACAGAATGTCAGCAGATTTTGATCGGTCTGCCGCTGATCCGGCGTGACGAGAATGACACGGCTGTCTGATTGATTTTTCAGAGCTTCAGCTAATGCTTCATCTTTTGCAAAGACCAGAATTGTTTTTGGCTCCCTATCTTTGATTTCAATCAGAGGGTTTTTTTGATCCCACTTATGCTCATAAAAACGTACATTTTTATTAGGCTTTTCGCCAAAAACCAGCCCGCTCAGTTCCATCAAAATCCCGCCGGCATTGTCTAATACATACACATCATAAGCCGAATCGCTTTCTTCAGTTTGTTCTGCATATACATAAACGGGTTCAGTCTCATGATCAAAAATCGTACATTCTTTAATGTTTTCCGGGAGCTCTCCGGCATTTTCCCCCGCAAGGTATATGACGGCTTGATATACGCTCTCAATAACTTCCGGTTTGATTATGCACCCTTTCGGCCCGGCCTTTGCTTTTATCTTTAAAAGCACCTGTCCGTTCCTGCTGACGCAATGCTCTGCCGCTTTCAGACTGTCACTGCAGCTGTATCCGAATTCGGCAAGCCGCTGATAAAACGCTTCGTACGGTATGCGGTCTGCATGCTGAGACAGGAACGGCTCAAGATGAATATTTCCGTTCTCGTACGCTCCGCCTTCTAATTCGAGCCGCCCTGAGGAATAAATGGATGAGTCGCTCTGTTTTTCTATAGAATACGATGCACCCTGATTATCCGGGGTTAATACAATCCGGATCTGCTCATTGCTTCCGCTTTGTAACATCGGTTCTCTAAAGGAGAGCTCTGTTAATTTAATAATCGGATTCCCTGAAGCCATCGCTCCGGCAGCTCTCGCCATTTCAATCTGGCTGAGAAACGGAAACATTTCCTTGTCTTGATACTTTGTTTTTATATACAAATCGGTATCGCTTACATTGATAAGAAACTTCTGTGCTTTAAAATCAGATATATTGCATGAAATGTAAGGATGCAGATCGTTATTTACGTTCATCCGGCGGCTTCCCGTATTTTGCGCATCTATTCTGCATAGCTCTTTGGCAAATGGATATCCGGGTGCTGATACCCGTCTCAGAGTGGCATCTTTATAAAGTGACGGCCAATCTACTCCGTTACCGCCAACCCAGTATTCAGCAATCTTCACAAGATCCCTGTTTGCGGCTGCTTCTTCAATCTCAGCTTTGTTCATCCTTTGAGCTTCTGTTGTGTCTTTGCCGCTTGTAAAAATATGATCCATCGCGTTGCCGAGAGTATATTCTGTCAGTCCTTTAAGCAATTCATCTTTTGTAGAGGCGATAACAGCCAATCTGTGCGGCATTTCTTCTCTGCCGGTTTGTAAAGTAAATGCTGTATTTCTAAGTGTTTCTAATGGATAATCTCTGGCTGCTATATGTTCTTTTGCGCGTTTTGCATATTCTGCCAGCCTGTCGGCATTTTTTGCAGAAAAAACAAATAAAAGCTGTTCAGGTTCTTCAGCCGCGTGAGGAGAGATAGCTTCATCCGCAAATTCTTCTAAAATAACATGGGCATTAGCTCCCCCTGCCCCGAAAGAACTGATTCCGGCACGCCTGGGAACGGATGACTCCCATTTTTCGGCACTGTCCGGTACATAAAAAGGTGTTTTTTGAAACGGTATATTTTCATTCAATTCAGCAGAATGAGTCAGTGACGGAACAATCGTTTTATGTTTCATTTGAAGAATAACTTTCGTAATGCCCGCTATGCCTGCAGCAGCCTCAAGATGTCCGATATTTGATTTAATCGACCCGATCGCGCATGTCTTCTTATCGCGTTCGGCACCTGAAAATGCTTTGGTCAGACCGGTGATTTCAATCGGATCTCCTAACGCGGTGCCTGTTCCGTGAGCTTCTATATAGCTGATGCTGTTTGGATCAATAAACCCTTTTTTTAAGGCTCTCGTAATGACCTCACTTTGAGCTTTGGGATTCGGCACGGTATATCCATTCGTCTTAGCACCGTGGTTGATGGCTGTTGCCTTAATAACTGAATAAATCTGATCACCGTCGGCAATAGCCTTTTTTACGGGTTTCAGCAGCACGGCACCTGTCCCTTCTCCCGGCACATAGCCGTCTCCTCCTGAACCGAAGCTTCTGCACCGGCCATCACTGGATAAAAATCCGCCTTGAGTCAGGAGTTCATATTTATGAGGATGAATGGATAAATTGACGCCTCCAGCAATTGCAATTTCACATTCATTCCTGATTAAACTTTCACAGGCAAAATGAACAGCCGTTAATGATGAGGAACACATCGTGTCCAAAGCAATACTTGGCCCGCTGAAATTAAAAAAGTACGATACCCGGTTTGCGATTGATGCATATGAGGAAGAAACGGCCGCTTCGTGACCAACGCTGTACAGCTGATATTGGCCGTACATAACCCCTGCAAAAACACCGACGTTTTTTCTTTCAAGCGTTTTCTTTGCGTACCCCGCATCTTCTATGGTGTGCCAAACCGTCTCTAAAAACAGTCTCTCCTGCGGATCAATTAATTCAGCTTCGGCAGGAGAAATATTAAAGAACAACGGATCAAAATGATACACATCGTCAATAAATCCCCCCCATTTGCTTTGGTTTTTTACTTCGTCGCCCGCCGCAGGCTGATAGTGCAGCCCCGAATCCCACCGATCCTCAGGTATCTCAGTTATACAGTCTTTACCGTTCAATAAGTTTTCCCACAGAGTATCAAGATCATTTGCCATCGGGTAACGTCCGCTGATACCGATAATCGCGATATCATTTTCATGATACTTCTCCTGCTGCACCTGATTTTTCATCTGGATTTTCTGTTTCCCGTTAACATCGGCTGTCTGCTTATGATCTTTTTTCTTCTGAGATGGGGTGCTGCTCCCGTTTTCTCCTAACCGGAGTTTATGAAGAAGAGTATCCCTGTGCTCCTCAACGAAATACTGTGACAATTCTGCCGCAGTCTGATATTCGAATAACAGCGTTTTTGAGAGCGCGCCGAAATGTTTTTCAAGCTCATTCGTCATATTGATAATCATAACGGAATCAAGTCCGTATTTTTCCAATGCCTCTTCTGCATCTATTTTGTCCGCAGGCATCCTGAATTCTGCAGCAATCATTTTTATGATGAAATCAGATGTTTCAGCTGTCAGTTTCTCTGAATCAAATGATTCGATATTTCTCCCTGTTCCTTCATCTGCCTGAATGCTTTCTTTTCGTTCATATAATTGCTGAACATGATTGTCAATTTGCTCATCTCCGTAAAATACAGTAAATTGCGAAAAACCGGAGGACAATGCGACTGCAAACGCTTCTTTACCTTCTTCTTTTTCTAAAGGATAAAAACCCGCCTTTTTCATTGTCTCTACCGTTCGTTCATCCACTTGCATGCCGACTTCTTTCCACAGCGGCCAGTTCAGAGAGAGAGAAATCTTATCAGAATGCTGGGCAGAACGCATATTCATGAAATGATCCATATAACTGTTTCCGAACGCGTAATCAGATTGCCCGACATTTCCCAACACTGCGGAAGTAGAGGAGAAGCAAATGAAAAAGTCAGGATTTTCTTTCTCAACAGCATCATTCAGCCACATCGTACCCAATACTTTCGGTCTGATTACCTGATCGAATTCCTCTCGTGACTTGTTAAGAAGGAAAGAGTCACGGATGATTCCCGCGCCCTGAATGACCCCGTTTACTTTTCCATAAGAAGTTTTGGCTTTTTTGACTACATATTCGGCTTCTTCCTTATTGGTAATATCGGCCTGAACATAAACAGCTGAAGAACCGGCATCCTCTAATCGTCTCAGCTGTTTTCTTATATGATCTGAAAGCGGAGATCTCCCCGTTAAAACAAGGCAGCATTTTGTTTGAAAAGCCAAATATTCTGCAAAGGTAAATCCTAATCCGCCCGCGCCTCCTGCGATAATATATACTCCATTTTCTCTCAGCGGCACATCGCCGCTTCCGGAATTTTTTTCGGGTTCATACGTTTTGAGCTGTTTGACATAACGCTGCATGTCTTTATAACGGATCTCTACATCTGAAGGCTGGAAATCACTCAGCTCATTGCGTATGATATCAGCTGCGTGAACGGCTGCTATTGACTGCTCCATTTCAATGGTTTTTGCTGAGATTAACGGATTTTCCAGCTGCAATGTCCGCAAAAATCCGCTTGCCGCCGCGTAAAGAGGCTGTTCTCCGGAAAGATGCGAAAAATATCCATATAACAGCTTGATCGGTTTGCGGCAGTTATTTTTGAAGAGCGCCTGTTGTAGTAAAAACAAAGAATAGACTCCGCTGTCGCATTGTTCACGAATCGCTCTCTCTGTCTTTTCAAACGGCATGTCTGACCATAAATGCACCGCTTCCCGTATATCTGACTTCTCTTCTTCTATAAGCCATCCTAACAGGTTTATGTAATCTCTTTCAGAGCGGGGGTCGATTTCAAATACACCGTCCCCGGTTTTTCGAAACTCTTTCCCCGGCTTAACCAAAATAACCCTTGTATCATGCAATGCAGCAAGTTCTTTACTCACATCTTCACTTTTATCAAATAATAAAAGGCTGCCCTCACGTCGGCCGCCTTTTACATGAATGCTGAGATCTGTCCGCTGCCAGACCGTCTGATAATATATCGACTGTCCGTTAACCCCTGCGGAATGAGAACCAAGCTGCTGTATCCGCTTTACTCCTTCTTCCAAAGAAATGATGCCGCTTTCTATGTCAGAGAGTACTTTTTTTCTAATATGACGGGCTTCTTTCATAAAAACCTTCATCCCCTTTACAAATGGCACTGCCGCAAAATGATAAACTAATCCTGCATACGCTCCAGCGCATAATCTGCTTCCTCCGCAGTCAGTTCGCCCGCTTTTAATTGTCTGAGGAGCTCTTTTACTCTCTCGTTCTTTCCATTGGAATCCGCTGTTGCATGATTCTGTGCCTCCGCGGAAAACGTTTCTTTTTTACGAATGGTTACATCCTTTAAACCTGCAAGTCTCTCTCCGTGTTCATTAAGCAGCTGAATATCGTAAATAAGCTCGGAGTGACCTTTTTGGCCTGTTTTACGCGCATAAGCCCAGCATTCTGCTGAAACTTTTTTCCGAATCGTAATCTCTCCTATTGAAAAAGGAACATAAACAGATGCCTCTTCTCTTCCGTCCGTAATGCCGAACAAAGATTGCAGAGCCCCATCAATTAAAGACGGATGCAATGTATAATTTTCAAGAGCATATGCGGCTTCTTTTGGCAGCAATAAGTGTGCAACCGCTTCCGTTCCGCCGCCCCATAAACGTTGAATCGGCTGAAAAGCGCGCCCATACAGGAACCCGTTTTCCCGAAAATACTCGTAACATTCATCTTGTTCACGGACAAAAGCACTTCTGTTTATCATCTCTTGTCTGTCGATGTTCTCTATATCATCATCACTGTAATGATGATCATAATCTAATTCCCCCGTCACAAATCCAGTCCTTACAGCAGCATCCTCGTCAGGTGACATGTTAAATAATATGCTGCCGTCTTTTACGGAAATGTGAGTGTAAATGGTCAGGCTCTCTTGCAAAAGCATGGCCGGTCTGGCAAATATCACGTTTTTTAAACGAGTGACCTTTTTCTTTCGATATGACCGCGTTCCCGCTGCGCATGCCATTTCAAGAAAAGCAGCTGCCGGGAGAATGCTCTTGTTTTTTACAATGTGGTCTTTTAACCAAATCTCTTTGTCTCTTAATGTCGTTTTAAAAAACTGCTGTTCCAGAGTAGATTCATTCGAATCCAGAAGCGGGTGCAGTGAAGACTGCTGCGGCAATATTTCCGGAAATACTGCACTTTGGCTTCCAGGCACCCAGTAAGACTCCTCAGCAAATGGATATAAAGGAAGCTTGACCTTTTGCGGGGTACATTCTTCATATAACTCTCTCCATTGAATATCAGCCCCGAAAGACCATAATTTTGCAAGAAGATTCAAGTCCTTTGTCTCCATCATCGCCTCGAGGAATTTATCTTTCACCTTTTGATCATGAAAGATAAAGACTTTATCAAAATCTTTCGTAACATTGCCTTTGTATACGCCCTCTCCAATTGTTCCTTCAGTACAGAAAGTTCTCAGTTTCTGCTTAAGTTCCGGCAAATCGGAAGCTACAACAGCAAGTCTGTCTTCCATCGGTTCCCTGCATGTCTGCAATGTAAAAGCGATATCAGCTGCCGAGGCCTTTGTCTCCCGCTCTGTGAATTGCAGAAGGCGCCGGGCGTATTCTATCAGTCTGTCTTCATTTTTGGCAGAGAGAACTGCGGCAAACGGACCGCTGATTGTTTGTGTGTCCGCATGGTTTTGATATTCTTCCACAATGACATGGGCATTTGCTCCTCCCGCTCCGAACGAACTGATTGCTGCTCTCCTGTTGGAGGCGCCTGATTCTTTCCGCCACTCTTCTTCTTTCTGCTGAACGTAAAAAGGCGTCTTTTCAAATCGGATATTTTGGTTCAGCTGTTCCGAGTGAATGGATGGCGCCAATTTCTGGTGCTTAAATTGTAAAAGAACTTTTGTAAGGGCTGCTATACCTGCGGCAGACTCCAAATGTCCGATATTAGACTTCACTGAACCTATGGCGCAAAATTGTTTATCGTCCGTAAATTTCTCAAAAGCTTTTGTCAATCCTGCGATCTCAATCGGATCTCCGAGCGAAGTACCCGTTCCGTGTGCTTCCAAGTAGCTGACGGATCGCGGACTGATGCCCGATTTCTTGAAATTTTCAGCAATCAGCTCAGCTTGTGCATTCGGATTCGGAACCGTAAATCCATTGGTTTTTCCGCCATGATTTACAGATGTTCCTTTAATCACTCCGTATATATGATCCTGATCGGCAATTGCTTTTTCCAGAGGTTTCAACAGGACGGCTCCCGAACCTTCTCCTGGGACATAGCCGTCTCCGCCCTCTCCGAAACTTCTGCACAATCCTTCGGTGGAAACAAAATTACCTTGACTCAGCCAAAGGTATTTGCTGGGGTGTATGGACACATTAACGCCGCCCGCAAGCGCAATTTCACTTTCCCCTCTTTTAATGCTCTCACATGCCAAGTGAATGGCCGTCAGCGATGATGAACACATCGTATCCAGTGCAATGCTCGGGCCGGAGAGATTAAAAAAGTATGAAACCCTGTTCGCAATAGATGAAAAGAAGGAACTGAGCGCAATCGGATTGCCCCGCGCAGTTTCTTCTGCGCCGAATAATTGATATTGTCCGTACATGGCTCCGACAAACACACCGGCTTTCATACCGTTAAGCTTCTCTTTTGTATATCCTGAATCTTCAAACGTATGCCAGGAGGTTTCGAGAAAAATTCGCTCCTGAGGGTCCATCAGCTCAGCTTCTTTATGAGAAATATGGAAAAACAGCGGATCGAATTGATCAACACCGCTGATAAAACCGCCCCACTTACTGTTGATTTTCCCCTTCTCCATTCTGTCGGGACTGTAAATCGATCTGAAATCCCAACGTTCCTCGGGGATTTCAATAATACAGTTTTTCCCTCCGGCAATGTTTTCCCAGAACTCCTCAAGAGTATCGGAATTCGGATATCTTCCGCTCACACCGATAATGGCAATATCCTCACCCGGCTGAACCATGCTCGGTGCAGCTGCAACCCTCTGCTGCCGGTGCTGTTTTTTACTAAGATTTTCTCTTTTCTTCGGCACTCTTGTTACCGGAGCTGCCCCTGCGGCCTTAAGCACTTTTTCTTTAAAAGATGTTAGGAAGAAGTTTGAAAGCTCTTCAATGTTCTGATATTCAAAAAAGATTGTTTTTGGAAGATCCCCGAAAGTATCTTCAAGCTTTGAAATAAGTGACATGATCATAAGTGAGTTGATTCCGAATTTCTCAAAAGAGTCTTTCGCATTTATTTTATGAGCTTGTATTTTCAAGACACCGCTGATGATCTTGATTAAATAGTCATTGACTTTTTCTTTCGCAGCATATTCCTCTTCTTCATCGTGTTCCGCCGTGAGTGTATCTTGATCTGCTGCAGCTGTGTTTCTTTGAATCGAAAGCGCTTTTATCATTTTATCCCGCTCTCCTTCTGCAGGCATTAAGCTGGTAAATGAAGACCGCAGCATTTTCAGAAACGCTTCCAAAACAGAGGAAGTTCGCATCGGCGTCATTCCGTATTTTTCTTTTATTTGGTTGGTTCCATTGCTGTCGAGACTCATCCCGCCATCTTTCAATAACGGCCAATTGATTGATAGTGTTTTTCCGTTTCGGGAGAGCTGAGATCGAAGCATTGCAAAACTGTCCATAAAATGATTTGCGTACGCATAGTCACTTTGGCCGGCATTTCCGTAAGCGGAAAAAGAAGAAAAGAGAACAAAAAAATCAAGATCTTCGTCTTTTGTCAGCTCATCCAGCCAGATTGTTCCGTAAACTTTCGGTTTCAGTACGTCCGTAAAATCACTGAGACTTTTATTTACAAGAAATGAGTCACGAAGGATGCCGGCAGCATGAATGATCCCGTTTATGCTGCCGTACCGCTGTTTAACGCCGAAAATGAATCGCTCTGCCTCTGTTCGATCTGTTATGTCCGTCCGCTGATATTCAACAATAGAGCCGCTCTCATTAAGCTTACTGATCCGTTTTTTTTGATCAGCTGTTAAAACAGAACGGCCTGTAAGTATAATCACGGCTTGGTTTTCTTTAGCGATGTGTTCCGCAAACAGCAGCCCGAGTTTTCCGGCTCCTCCGGTAATGATATATATGCCGCCTTTTTGATACGTTACAGATCCTTTATTGTGTTCCGGAATATCAATATGCTGCAGCCCTTTCACAAAACGGGTATGTGAGTCTATTAAAATCTCACATTCATCCGTTTGAAAGCGCTGCATTTCACTGATTACAGCATCCCATATCTCGGAAACCGGAGGATTTATGTCAGAATGCTCATGGCGAATCTGTATGGTTTTCGCTTTAAGCTTGGAGCTTTCCATGTTTACCGTTTTCATGAAACCTCCGACAGCTTCATGAAACGGCTGATTCAGACCCCTTGTCCAATAAATATGCAATAACGTAACAGGTTCGTTTCTCCGCATTAAAGCTTTTGATAATAAAAAGAGCGAGTTTATCCCTCTGCAAAGAGTTTCATTAACGGATTCTTCAGTGAATTCTCTGATTTCTCCGTTCCATAAATAAAGCACGACATCAGGTGTAAATCCGTTTTCAGCCAAATCAGACAGCAGCATTTCGACATGACTTACATCAGAAGGATTGATTGTGCATCTATTCCGTTCAATTCTATAATCAGAATCGGGCGTTACGAGAATGACACGGTTATGATCTCCATTCATCATCTCGGCATGCTGAAAAAGACGGTTATCCTGATCAAAAATCAGCATATTCCCCGGTGCCTGCTGATTCGGCATATCTATCTTATTTGTCCTTACCCAATCGTTCTTTAAAAAAATGGTTGGGGACGGAGCTTGCTCCGCCTTTTTTTCCATTTGTTCTTTTCTGTAAGTGCGAATTAGCTCCAGTCCTGCATCAGGAGACATTTGCTGTTCTTCAATTAAGGAAAGTATTTGTTTGATCTGCACTATTTTCCCTCCAGCAGCTGATAAACTTGGTCAGCAGAAAGTTCACCGTTTTTCAATTGTTCTAATAAGAAGAGAATTTCCTGATCTTCATTTTTACGTCCTGCGGTTAATTCTCCCCCGGTCACTTTTCTGACAGAAAAGTCTTTCATGCTCACGGCTATTTCGCCGCTCTCGTTAATAAAATCAATGTTATACGTATAAAAACCGGTTTCTCTCACCGAAACATGGCATCGGGCAGTAAGCGCCCTCTTAATGTGAAGCTCTCTAAGTGAATATGGAACAAATAAGCCCTCTTTCTCATTATCTCTTAACAAAAATGCCGCCGCTTGAAAACCGCCGTCAATTAATGAAGGATGGAGTGTAAAATGTGAAAACCCGTTCGCTAAATGAGCCGGAAGCTCCAATTCTGCCATTAACTCCATATCACTGCGGTATACGGCTTTCAACGTTTGAAAACTGCTATGATATGTCAGGCCCATACGACTGAAGCGGTGATAACACTCTTCCCGGCTTATGACCGGCCCACTGCTGCGTTTGAACTTATCAATATCGACATACTCAGGATTGCTGTTTATGTCTCCGAATACTGTTTCACTTCGTGTGCAGATTTGCTGCACGCCATCCGGACCCTCTTTACATATCGTTACGTTCAACTTATCTTGTTTCATGTCCAAGTCGGTATAAATGTGCAGCGTTTTTCCTTTATATAATATAGGTCTGTTCCACATCACGTCTTTTATTTTATATACTTTACTTTCTCCGCTTATTTCCGCACAAACGAGAGCCATTTCAAGCGAAGCGGCTCCTGGCAGCACATAGTCTCCTGAAACAAGATGATCAGTGACGAAAAATTCAGTTCCTGAAATAACAGTTTTAAATGCTTGTTTCTTTAATGTTGAGACATTCTCGCTGATTAATGGGTGAAGACTTTTGCTATTAACCTCGCTTTTGTTCTTTTTCGGAGTAAACCAATAACTCTCTTTTGCAAACGGATAAGTCGGCAGCGGCACTCTATTCAATTTCTTATTGCCGATTGTCTTCCATTCAAACTCGGCTCCATTGGCCCACCATTGTGCGAGCAGCTCCTCTTTTCCGCTTTGAAGAGCCTCCTTAATCATATATTCAGAAACAGCTGTGCGCTCTTCAGTGTTTTCGCTTATAAATACGCCTTTTTGCACCTTGCTGTCATCAAGAAAGCTGACGTATTTATCTCTCAGCTCAGTCAGACTCGCTGCACATACGGCAATTCTTTCGTTCATTGCTTCCCGGCCGTTTTGCAATGTAAATTCCATGTCACTGGCATTCACGGTCATTTCACCGGCAATCACGCGATCCAAGTACTGAAGCATAAGCCGGATATACTCAAGTAATTGATCTTTGGTTTTCGCAGATAAAACAAAAATATGTGTGTTACCGTTGTTTTCCGGCACTTCTTTTTGAGGTTCCCTATATTCCTCTAAAACAATATGTGCGTTCACACCGCCGAATCCGAATGAGCTGACACCTGCTCTCCTCGGCAGATCGTTGTTCTCTTCATCTTTTATCGGATGCCACTTTTGAGCGGTTTCTGTGATATAAAATGGCGTATTTTCCAGTTTGATGTATGGATTGAGTTCTGAAAAATGGGCGAGTCCCGGAAGTTTGCGATATTTAAAAGCCAGTAACACTTTCACCACTCCGGCTATTCCGGCAGCGGTTTCGAGATGGCCGATGTTTGTTTTCACAGACCCGATTCCGCAGCATTTCTGTTTCGCAAAAGGAATGTCCCATTCTTGATATAACGTTTTAAATGCCTTTATGATGCTGTTTACTTCAATCGGATCGCCAAGACTTGTCCCTGTGCCATGCGCTTCTATATATCCCGCAGTGGCAGGGCTGACCCCCGCCTTCCGCCAAGCTTCGGTTAATAAGTCCGCCTGTGCGTTCGGATTCGGAGCTGTCAAAGAATTGGCGCGACCGCCGTGATTTACAGCTGACCCTTTAATCAAACCATATATATGATCACCGTCTGCCTGTGCTTTGCTGAGCGGCTTAAGCAATACTGCAGCCGCCCCTTCACTCCTTACATAGCCGTCAGCGCTTTTATCAAACGTTTTGCACTTTCCGTCTTTGGAAAGCATACCTGCTTTATCAAAAGCTATAAACAGAGTAGGGCTTGTCATAATATGCACACCGCCTGCAATCGCCATTTCAAAATCGCCTCTTTGAATCCCCTCAGCCGCACGATGGAGCGCAACTAACGAACTTGAACAGGCAGTGTCAATCGGTTCGCTCGGACCCGTCAGATTCAGCTGGTAAGAAATACGATTTGCCAATATACAATGATTTAAACCGGTTGCGGTCTGCGCCTGAACAGAGACGCCATTTTCATTCAGACGTTCAGCATAATCCGTTGTGGCGACCCCTGCAAACACCGCGGTTTTCGTCCCTGCCAAATCAGACGGCTTATAGCCCGCATCTTCTATTGTTTTCCATACAGTCTCCATAAAAATTCTTTGCTGGGGATCCATTAATTCTGCTTCGGCGGGAGAAATCCCGAAAAACAACGGATCAAAACTGTCCGCGCCTTTGATAAATCCGCCTTTTTTTATTTTTGTTCTATTGACGTCCCTGATCGGATCGCCGTCAAACTCTTTCCAGTCCCAACGGTCTTCAGGAATGTCTGTAATCATATCCCGCCCTTTTTCAATTCCTTCCCAAAAGTCTTCCAGCGTATCTGTTTGGGGGAAACGGCCGCTTATTCCCACTATTGCAACCGGCTCATTCATATGTCTTTCCTCTTGCCTAGTTTTGTTTTCAGGCTCAGGGGAATGTTCATAGGATTCCGGCGGAGGCGTGCTGTACAATGTTTTTTCGTCAGCTGCAGAAAAAGATTCTGTCTCAGCAAAAAGGATTTCTCCGTATTGCTCGATTACATAATCAGTCAGTTCAGCCAGTGAATTGCATTCAAAGAAAATGGACGGCAATAATTCCGTACCATATTGTTGATTGATTTCATTTCCGAGTCTGGTAAACGTAATAGAATCAAATCCGTACTCGCCGAATGAAGTCTCTTCTTCTATTTCCTTTCTGTCAATCTTTAAAATACTTGACATCATCTTTGCGATGCCCTCAATCAGATTTTCTCTCCTGTCTTTCGCCGCAGATTCATCTGAAGAAAAAGAACCGCAGAGATGAAGCTCTTCGGAATACTCACTCTTTAAAAACTCAAGAAGTTCATTAAAATCAGTAAGACCGAAAAAATCTGACGGCATCATTGATATTCCTAATGTTTCGTTTAATTCGTTGCCCAGCATTGTAAACATAATTGAATCAAATCCGTATTCACTTATCGGCAGTTCAAAATCAAATTCCCGTTCTTCAATTTTTAATACGCCGGTGATGATGCGCGTCAAAGTGCTTTTTAAAGATTCAGTTATTGACAGCTCTTTCGGTTCTTGATTTTCGACGGCGATTGCCGGGTCACTTTTTCCGCTGTCAATCGTTATCATTCGTTCCAGCTTTAATTCATTACCGCTAAATACCATTATTTGATGTTCACACCCTGTCATTGCTTGATCAAATGCTGCAAGGCCTTCCCGTTTTTCCAGAGGCAGCATTCCGAAACGATCATAAAGGAACTTCTCTGAATGAATATCAATTTGCATGCCGCCTTCTTTCCATAAAGGCCAATTAATCGAGACTGTTTTTCCAGGTTTATTTTCCGCCGCTCTCATTTCCGCAAAATAATCCATAAACCGGTTTGCATAAGCATAATCAGTTTGTCCGGCATTCCCGATTATTGCGCTGATAGATGAAAACATAACAAAAAAGTCCAGAGGTTCTCTGTCTGTATACCGGTCAAGCCATATCGTTCCGTAAACCTTGCTGGCCAAGACTGAATCGAGATCCTCTTCACGCTTATTGATGAGTAATGAATCTTTTATCACACCGGCGCTGTGAATAATTCCTTTAACAGGACCTAATTTGTTTTTGACGAGTTTTATCAGGTTATTGACATTTTCCTTATCAGAAATATCGGTTCTTACATAAAAAACTTCTGATCCGTTTTTTTCGAGCTCTTTTACATTGCTTATGGCTTCCTCAGAAAGCTCTGACCTGCCGATAAGGACAAGTTTTATTCTCCCTTTTCGCACAAGATGTCTGGCGAAAATCAGTCCCAGACCGCCTGTTCCTCCTGTAATGAGGTAAACTCCCCCTTCTTTTACTTCCATCTTTTTGGGGGGCTCGGCACTTTCAATTTCTGCAGAGTGCTTTACCTGCCTGATTCCATCTCTGTATCTGATTTCTGAAGTATCATCGCTGATGATTGTTTCTTTCACAAGGTTTTTTAATTCAGGCAGACCGGTGTTCAGCTGCAACTGAATTTCGTCGCTGTGTATTTCAATATTTTTACCAGACAACATAGGATGTTCTAAATGAAGCGACCTAAAAAAGCCGCTGATTGCCATTTGATAAGGTAAGATTTGATTTTCCCTTGTGAAAAATACATGTGATATCAGGATTTTATGTCTTGGGATTGTTGCTAGCAGAGCTTTCGTTACATTGAAAACCGGCAAAACAGCCTCTTCCAGCTTTTCACGAATGTTATGCTCAATTCCCGTTTCAGGGCTCATCCCGATTAAAATGACGCGGTCAATTGTCACTTGTCTTTCTTTAAGAATCGCCAGCAATTTCTGATAGCCTTCAAGATTGACGCTGTTCAATTCAAAGGAATCAGCTTCTTTTTCTTGAAAACTGCCGCCATGGCGGACAAAGATCATGTTCAAGCCGATATCTTTATATGCCTGGCGGATCAGCGGTTCTGATATATCCCGACGGAGTGAAATCACAAGGCAGCTGTTTAAACCGCCGGCTTCAGGCTGATGAAGCAGAGGGGCCCGCTTCCACATATCAGTGTAATATTTAACTGAATGCCGCTCATCTTGAGTCTGCGGTGCAGCCTTTAATGCCTTCAACGCTAAGTTTTTTATTTTAAGACTTACAGATCCGTTTTCATCCATAAATAGTATATGAAACCTTTTGACATCATCATGTTGTCTTTCATCGGCAGCTGTAATGTAAGCATAGCCGTTTGCCGAAGGTGCGTGAAGAATCTCCAGCTCACCTAATTCAAAAGGCAAATATGCGGTGTGATCCCCTTCTTGACCGGACATAAACCCGGTTGTGGATTGAAAAATGCCATCCAATAAACACGGTTCCAGCAGCGTGCCGGATTTTTTATGAATGCTCTCAGGAAGTGATATTCGTGCAAGAACAGCATTTTCATGGATAAACAGCTGTTTTATTACCTGAAAACTGGCTCCATAGTCCAAACCGCTCTGCCGGAAGGTCCTATAACACTCAGCGCCGCTGATTAATCTTTTCTGTCCGGTTAACCAGCTGTCCAATTGAAAATGCTCTGTATGAGAGGCATCTTTATCTCCGCATGTGATAATGTTTCCTTGGCAATGAACTGCCGCTTCAGGTTGCAGATCGGTTTTCACCACAAATCTGCCGTCTTTTTGATTCGGCAGCAGATCTATCATTATCGTCTTTTCTTTTTCAACGGTTATTGGAACCGGCCATACAACCTGACTCAGTTTTATGACTGATTTTCCGTACAGCCTCTCTCCCGCTTCTCTGGCCGCTTCGATGATTGCCGCTCCGGGCAGAACCATATTCCCATGCACAACATGATCTTTTAAATAATATTCAGAATCAGAAAGCGTTTTATAAAATCGGCACTCACCTGCAGAAAAATCAAATAAAGGAGCTGTACCGGCTGCTGATTTTGTTTGCGCCTTATTTGACACCCACAGTCTGTTTTTTAAGAAAGGGTAAGTCGGCAGCGCAATTTTCGCCGGTTTTCTGCCGGTGCGGAAATCTTCCCAGCTTAAATTGCCTCCTGATACCCAGAATTCAGCCATTTCGGCTAATGTGGTTCTGCCGGATTTGAGCGGAAGATCCGATTGCTGCTGTCTGCGTTTATGATTCGGTTTTTTCCCTCTAAATATTTCGTGATCGTCAATTCCATTATAAAAGTGATTTAATTTCAACATCAGATCATCGATATTATTTGAAATGACAGCAAGCCTTTCCGGCATGGCTTCACGCCCTTCAAGAAGGGTATACGCAATATCAGAAAGGTGAAGCGGCTTGTTTGTTCCCGCTTGCTGCAAAAACTCGTCCTGCTTATGACGGGCCTTTTGAAGATATTCCTCCAGCTGTTTTGCCGATTCCCGTAAACTCAGTGAATGCTTGGCTGAGAGTACGATAAGTTCCTCACTTTCCTCACAATCCGTATGACAGTCAGCAGCAGACTCATACTCTTCCACAAGGATATGAGCATTTGCCCCGCCCGCTCCGAAAGAACTTAATCCCGCGCGCCGCGGATATTTGCTGTCAGAATGTTTTTCATTCGCGGGTTTTATCCAGTCGGCGGTTTCCTGCTGAAGACAAAAAGGTGTCTCTTCCAGATAAAGATCCGGATGCACCCGTTCAGCATGCAGTGTTGCGGCTATTTTTTTATACTTCATTTGTAAGATAATCTTTGTCAGGCCGGCAATACCCGCAGCCGCTTCGAGATGACCGATGTTAGATTTAATCGATCCGAGAGAGCAATATGAAACATCTTCGGTATAAGCTCTAAACGCCTTGGTCAGGCCTCGGACTTCAATCGGGTCACCCAGCGGCGTTCCCGTGCCGTGGGCTTCAATAAAGCTGACACTTCTGGCGCTCCAACCGGCCGCTTTAAGAGCTCCTTGAATTAAATCCGCCTGTGCGGCAGGATTAGGCACCGTATAGCCATTCGTCTTTCCGCCGTGATTAATTGCCGTTCCTTTAATGACGGCGTACACAGTATCATTATCACGTACGGCATCTTTAAGCGGTTTAAGAATAACGGCCCCGACACCTTCCCCGGGTACGAAACCGTCGCCGCCTTCTCCAAAACTTCTGCATTTTCCCGATTTTGAAAGCATCCCCATCTGACATCGGTATAAATAGTCAGAAGGATGAAGATACAAATTTACTCCTCCCGCAACCGCAACCGAGCACTCACCCTTTGTTAAACTTTGGCAAGCCATGTGAATTGCCGTTAAGGATGAAGAGCAAGCCGTATCTACAGGGACACTGGGACCCGTAAAGTCAAATGTGTAAGACACTCTGTTCGCGAGAGACCATGGGAACGAATTTGGAAGTACATCATTTTTATCCGTCGGTATTCTTTCGCCGAGCAGCTTGTAGGAATTGGTTGTCACTCCCGCAAATACACCGACATGTTTTTCGGTCTGCTTTCTCAACCCTTCAATGGTATATCCCGAATCTTCAAATGCTTTCCACACGGTTTCAAGAAATATTCGTTCCTGAGGATCCATCGCTTCTGCTTCTCTCGGCGATATTTGGAAAAACAAAGAATCAAATGATTCAGCATTCTTTAAAAATCCGCCCCATTTGCAATAAATTTTCCCCTCATGCGCTTTAGCGGGGTCTGGATCATAGTAGGTCTCATAATTCCATCGTTCTTTCGGAATTTCTGTGATTGCGGTTCTCTCTTTTGATAGAAGCTCCCACAATTCTTCGATATTTTCAGCCCCGGGATAACGGCCGCTGATACCGATTACCGCTATCCCGTCAAGATGTTCTTTTTCCTCCGCCGCAGGTGCAGTGATGTTTTGTTCCGGCCTGGCGGGGGTAATGCTCTGAATCTGTTTTCCTTCTTCCTCCCGTGAAAATAAACGCCCCAGCCGATCCGGATATTCCTTTACAAGATGATCTGCTAAATCTCTGATTGTATGAAATTCAAATAAAAGCGTTTTCGAAATTGCTCCCAGTGACTGCTCCAGCTTTGTGTTGCATTGATGAATCATAACCGAATCCATTCCATATTCAGCCAGATGCACATCTTGATCGATCTCTTCCCGTTCTGCACCGACCTCAGAGGAGATGATATTGGTTAAAAACAAAACTGTCTGATCCAAAATATCGCCTTGAGCCAAAGGAATGGCCCTGCCTGTCTCTGTTTCGTCCGTCAAAAATCGCTGCCGCATAAATTGTTCAAAGCGCTCATGATCACCGCAGACTGCAATATTATGCAGCTGACCCGAAGTCACAATCCGCGAAAACCATTGCGTTCCGTCTTCAGCAGGAAGTTCTTCGAGCCCGGAACCATGAAAAAGAGACGTTCGCCCTTGACCTGACAGGTTCGCCCCCATTCCGATGTCTTGCCATAAAGGCCAATTGATTGTCAGCGTGCGGCCGCTGCGCAGAGAATTTTGCCGTTTCTGTTCCCGATATTCGGCAAAATGATCTAAAAAGCCGTTTGCATATGCATAATCACACTGGCCTTCGTTCCCTGCAATAGAGACGACTGAAGAAAAAACGGCGAAAAAATCCAATTCCAGCGACTTCGTTGCATGATCAAGATTCAATGCGCCATGAACTTTTGGAGCAATCACCTCTGAAAGTTCCTGCTTTGTTTTTCGAAAAAGCAGCGAGTCTCTGATAACTCCTGCACAATGAATGACGCCATGAAGAACTGCATGCTGATCGGTAATACCGTCAATCATTTTTTTTACCGCTTCTTTATCGGATATATTCGCCTGTATATAATAAACCTTTGCTTTAAAGCTGTTCAGGTATTCTAAATGTTTCTGCTTATCTCCGTTTAAAGCAGATCGCCCCGATAGAATAATGGTGGATCTTTCAGTTTTCGCGCAATATTCAGCGACTTTACTGCCAATCCCCCCAAATCCCCCTGTAATTAAATACACTTTATCTTTTTCAGGGTATTGAATGGCCTTTCCGTTTGTTTCTCGCTGCTTTTCTAACATCCGTGCATATCTTACGCAGCCTCTGTACTTGATATAAAGATGCCGATCAGGCGCTGTGTTTATTTCTTTATGAAGAATGGCAGCCTTCTCTGAAAATGAAACGGCTGCAGAATCATGTTCAAAGCAAACCGTCTTACAATGCAGCTGCGGATATTCTTGTTTTACCGATTTTAAAAAACCGTTCACACCTTCAAAATACGGCAATTTTTCTTTTTGATCTGCGCTGAATGTATAAATGAACGTTACTTTGTTTATAAGGTTCTCGCTGATTAAAGCCTTAGTCAGATAAAACACGGAATAAATTCCTGATTCGAGTGTTTCTTCCAGTTCAGGCCGTTTTTCAGACCACGTATGCAAAATTGCATCAGGCGCTGCGCCTTTTTCTTTTAACAGACGAATGACACTTTGATAATCATCGGGACGCTGCCTGTTGATCGTGAAAACACTGTCGCTTATCTGCTCTAAACGCTCACCGGGCATAATAAGATATGCGGACGTATTCTCTCTTTTTTTCAGCTCTTCAAAATAGTCTTTGTTACCGGAGAACAACAAAATAGTACAGGCTTGTCCGCTGTCCGCTTCATTCTCAAGTGCGGTTTCTTTCCATACCGGCGTATAAAGTGCCTGATTCTTCTTTTCTGA
Organism: Bacillus sp. GZB; assembly: GCF_001975995.1. Lineage (NCBI taxonomy): Bacteria > Bacillati > Bacillota > Bacilli > Caryophanales > Bacillaceae > Bacillus > Bacillus sp. GZB. The sequence continues at coordinate 638,289 of NZ_MTQG01000010.1, read as the reverse complement.
AAAAGCCGCGTCTGATTTTACCTGCTGAGGGTTTAAAGAAAATTGAGAGCGCTCAAACGGATAAGGCGGAAGCGGGGCTTTTCTTTTATGATAGTCACCTAGTTTCGCCCATTCAATCTCTTCTCCTGAAAGCCACATTTGCATAAATGAATGATAAAGAGCCTCATCAGCTGGTTTGTCCGCTTCAAAAGCAGCCGCTTTGTTTAGTTTTGCTGATGGAGGGAGCGATCCGAATTGAAAAACTGAAAAATCAGAAACATCCACATCCGGCTCCGTTCCCTTTTCTTCCGTGTGAAGCGGCATATGATCAGCTATCTCCTGAGACACGGCATCCATTTGATTGTATTCTGTCATCAACGGAAAACGAGTTTTATCATAAAAACCTGCCGGCTGCTCATTAATACAAGCAACAGCCTGTTTAATTCCGTCTTGCTTTTTCAATAACATGCTCAGAAAAAGTTCTTTAGACAAGATTCCTTCATCAAGTAAATTTAATATTTCCAGAACATAATCATTATTAAAGAATCCATCATAATCTGTTAAATCCCATCTCTTATACAGTCTTCTCATAGAGGCAAGGATAGCCATGATCGCCGCTTCCTCATCAGCCGGCAATGCATTTCTTTTATCCGCCGTGCGATTCACAATATAAGATAAAATCTCGATTTCCTGAGTCTTCCCCGCTTTATCCCACTCTTCTAAAAACCCTTTAAACGTATATTGGTGCTCAAGAAGCAGCCGTGTTTTCCCGTACAGGCGGTCTGTAAAATCAGCCGGGAAGCTCAGACCGTTCAGCAGCATCCTTACATAATCTTCATTTAATCGAACCGGCGGGTACGTTTTTGAAGTGTACGGATTGACAAATGGAATGGACGGCGGCTTACAGGATATGTGCGAAGGTTTTTCAGCGCCTGTGATTACAGAAATGGCCTTTTCAATTTTGATGATATCCGCTGCTGCAAGAGCGACGTAATATCCGTCTCCGGCGCCTGTAATGAGGCTTGGCTTAAAACCGGATGCCAGGATACTTTTTATGATTTCCGTATTGATAACTAAAGAATACAAGCGGATTTTCTCAGGTGTCCATTTTCTTTTAAATGAACTGTGCAATGTTGGTATATCTTTCAGCACCGACCTTACGTTCTTTTCTAAATCAGGGAATACCCGTTTCAAAACGGCAAATTGTTTATAACTTTCCCATTTGAAGTCACCGATGGCAAGCGCCCATTCAGAATCTTGTTTCCTCCGAAAACTTAATCCCTCTTTAAGCTGATTTTTAAATTCCTCCTTGCTGCCTGCCAATAAACCAGCCCTGTAATCAAACGATGTCCTCCCCGTTAAAAGGGTGCTGCTGATCACTTCATTTGATATTTTGCAAAATTCCTCAGAATCGTCAGCAAAGGTTCTCCAATGATGTATCATTTGTTTCATGCTTTCTTCACTTTTAGCGGAAAAAAGGAAGGGTACCCTTCCTTTTCTGTCAGATTCGTCTTTTGTATGTATAAATTCTTCGATGATGACGTGAGAGTTAACACCCCCAAAACCGAAGGAGCTGATTCCCGCCCTGAGCGGAGCCCCGTCTGCCGCCTTCCAATCACTTGAATCAAGCGCCGGCCTAAACGGTGTTTTTTCAAACTGTATAATTGGATTTACCGTATGTACATTCAGGCTTTTCGGCACCCTCCGGTGTTTCATCATCATTAGAACTTTTATCAATCCGGCCATTCCAGCTGCTGCTTCTGTATGACCGATATTTGTTTTCACACTTCCGATCCTGCAATATTGAGTATCCTCAGTATATTGCCGATACGCTTTTGTCAATGCTTCTATTTCTATCGGATCGCCCAGAGATGTACCTGTGCCATGTGCTTCTACATAAGAAACCGTCGCAGCATCGACAGCAGCGTTGTATAAAGCTTCTGAGATGACCCGGCACTGCGCTTCTGCTCTGGGAGCGGTTATGGAACGGGTTTTACCGCCATGATTAACAGCTGTCCCTTTTATGATCCCGTATATATGGTGACCGGCTTTTACTGCATCACCAAGGCGCTGCAGCAATACAACGCCTGCCCCTTCTCCGGGAACGTACCCATTCGCCGCTGCGTCAAAAGTTTTACATTTGCCGTCAGGACTCAGCATTCTGGCTTTAGAAAAAGAAATATATTTTCCGGGTTGGAAATTCAAGTTTACTCCCGATGCGATTGCATAATCGCTTTCTTTTGTCCGCAATGACTTAACCGCTTCATGTAAAGCAACAAGCGACGATGCACAAGCGGCATTTACAGACATGCTTTTTCCGGTCAAACCGAATGTGTATGAAAGCCGGTTGGAAAGCATAGCTTCGAAACTTCCTAAACAGGCATAACTGTCGATTTCCGATTCAGCATGACCTGTCTGCCGGTAGTCAGAATTCATAATACCCGCAAAAACAGAAGTGGTTTTACGCTGGAGATCCTGTAAAGAAACCCCGGAATCTTCGATGCACCGCCAAGTTTCTTCTAAAAGGATTCTTTGCTCAGGATCCATGTTTTTCGCTTCCCGGGGAGAGATATTAAAAAACTTATGGTCGAAATGGTCAGCTTTATGAATAAAACCTCCCCACTTGCTGATTGTTTTGTTCGGTATACTGATATCAGCTGAATAATAAAGTTCGGGATCCCACCGTTCAATCGGCACTTCCCGGATGGAATCTTTGCCGCTATTTATGTTTTCCCAGAATTCATGATAATGATCTGCATCGGGGAATCTGCAAGCAACCCCGATTATCGCGATATCCGCATTCTGTTTATTCAAATGAACCATTGGCCTCCACCCGCCTCTTCTTTAGTGTAGAAATAACGTATCCAATCTGCGCCTTAGCAGACTTTCGGTCTCATTCATCAATTTTTCACCAATGTCATCGACATGTCTGTTTCTCCATGATTCCAAATCCGTGCCCTTTACCCAATGATTAAAAGCGCCTAAAGACGGGCCGCAATGAACTTGGAAATTCACCTTTTGTTCTTCCTTCCCTTCCAAAGCAAGCAGACATCCTCTTTGCAAATACCACTTAAATAGTAACAGCATCTTATATTTTTGATTGCGCTCAGCTTTTTGGGCCAGGTTCGGCTGTTTATCTATTATGCTTTCGTAGATTTCATCAAAAGTCTTGTTAAAATAATCATTTTCGAGCTGAATCTTTGTCTTTTCATCTATCTCACTCAAAGACTCATATTGTTGGTAGATTTGAAATAATTTATTTGCCCTGACCGGAAACAGCGTGCCCTTTTTCAGCACCTGAACCTTTGTTCCGAACTCAAACAGAGTCTCCGAAGGCGCATAAGCAGTATCGCATATTCCTGTCTCACTCAGCATTTCTTTAATAAAACCGCTTGTTTCGGCTTCAACTGTACATTGATTAATGGATCCCGTCATAATAAAATCAGCGCCCATTAAAAAAGCAGACGCCGCAGACTCGGGAGTCCCGATTCCTCCCGCAGCCCCGATCCTTATCTTCCTTGCGTATTTGTGTGTTTCCATCATCTCATCCCGCAGGTTAACAAAAAACGGCAGCATCGCCGTCAATGAGCCCTGTTCAGTATTACTTCCGCAATCTGCTTCAATAATGATATCGTCTGCTGCCGGAATACGGCTGAGCCACCCCGCCTGCTCTTCCGTCAGCATACCGTGCTGACACATTCTCTTTACGATACTTTGAGGAGGCGGACTCAGAAATGCGGCCGCAACTTCCGGCCGTGAAACTTTGGCAATGATCCGATTATGAGGTATAACCCTGCCGCTTTTGTCTATCTTCAACTGATGCGCCTTGTAATAAATTAATGGTGCGCTGACGGAAAGATACGAAGACGCTTCTATTACTCGTACGTCATGCTTGATATATAAATCTATCAATTCCTTTTCTCTATCTTGATGATCCGGCTCAAATCGCAGATTCATTCCGTAGGGCTGGCCATTTTTGAGTGTCTTCTTAATAGAAATAAGGGCCTGTTCAATTTCCCTTATAGGTAAACCCGCTGTGCCAAAGAACCCCAGCATTCCTTTCTTCCCGAGGCGGATCAGCATTTCAGCGGAAGAGATCCCTCTATGCATCGCACCTGCCAAATACGCGTATGTCAAACCGTAATCTTCTTTGAAAGATTGATCACCCAATCGGGACACCGGTGAAGCTGCACCGCTCTCTATATTTTCGGCCAAGAGGCTATGCTCTTTCCCGCTTTCCGAATTGTCCTTGTTCCATTCAGAAAAAAAGAGACTGTCTTCCGGCGCATTGATAGTAAGCGGTTCCTCATCTCTTTGTATGGTTTGAATTAATTTAGTCAGAATGTTGCCGGGACCGATCTCTTCAAACACAGTTACGCCTTGTCCCATTAGATACCTGATGCTTTCAGTCCATTTCACCGAGTTTGTTATTTGTTCAATTAAATTCCGTTTGATATCTTCTTGTTTATAAGGTCTTGCCGTATAGTTAGAGATGACCGGGAAATTCAATTCAGAAAAATGAAACTCCCCGATAAATTCTGCAAATTCACGCTGTGCACTTTCCATGAAACGAGAATGAAAAGCTCCGCCGACTTGCAATACGATATAAGCTTTCGCCCCTTCTTTTTCAAAAAAAGAGGCTGCCCGCTTTATCTCATCTGCAGCCCCTGCTATCACAATTTGTGAAGATGTGTTGTAATTGGCGATATCTATTTGGCCGAATTCATACTTCTGAAGTATTTTTTTTATGTGATGCTCATCCAGTCCGATCACGGCAGCCATTCCGCCCTCGGAAGCCTCACTCATTAACTCGCCTCTTTTAGCAACCAGCCGGAGACCTGTTTCAAAATTAAAAACGCCGGCCGCAAAAAGCGCAGTATATTCACCCAGACTATGTCCTGCCACAGCATCAGGGCGTGTATGACCTTCTTTTAAACCCTTTAAATATTGCAGTGCGCTCACTGTATAAATTGCAGGTTGTGTATACTTCGTATCAGTCAGCCTCTCTTTTTCATCTGAAAGGCATAAATCCTTTATGGAGTATCCTAAAATATGATCTGCCTTTTTAATGAGCTCACTGAATTCATCGAATAAGTCTCTGCCCATTCCTTTAAACTGCGCTCCCTGTCCGGGAAAGACGTAAGCAAGCATTTGTTTTCCTCCTGTTCCGTATTTCTGCCGTTTCTTTTCGTTCCGATTTGATTAACGTTTTTCACTTCAATTTTAAAATTGTCGTTTACTCTCAGCACCCTTACTTAATAAGCATTATTAAGCAAAATAAAAAAACCTTTATGCCGGATAAAGGTTTAAAAGCAAAAAGCATGTACAAATATCATATTGCCGCAAATATAAATAGATAGAATTTTCTGATAATTAAAATCACATTTTCATTCTGTTTTATATATATCAATATAATAAAAACATTCCAACGTGCCGAAACAACGATTGGTTTTATGTGAATATTTCCCTAAATAAATACTATACCATGATTTACTTGTTGTCAATGGGAAACACACGTATATACCAATTCTTCAGCCGCCTTTTTACAGGCGGCTGAACTCGGTTGTTATCAGTTCATCAGCCCATGCCGATATGCCTTCACTATACTATTTACGGAATAATAGTTCTTTCTCTTTGTTGTAGTCTTTAGTAAATTGATTGAACTCATCTGCTTGTTTATGCACCTTTTCGTAAACTGAGTTTACTTTGCTGATTTGCTCTTCCAGCTGCGCTAATGTGAGCTTTTTATCTTTAATCAGTTTATAAAGGTCCTTATCAAGTGAAATGGCTTTTTCGTACTTTTTGTACAAAAGATCATAAGATGCATACCTTTTCCCCATTAAAGCGACAGCATGCCCGGCTTTTTCTTTTACTTTCTTATCCTTTATTTCTTGAGAAGTTTTTTTTGCGGATTCAAACGCTTTTTTTGAATCATCAATACTGTCTTTTTCTGCTTTCAGATGTTTTTTTCGCTGATTTGCATTGCTCAGAGCCTGATCAGACAGTGTGACAATTTTCTGGTAATCATCCATATTCAGTTTAACCGCGCTGTCGTATAGCTGATGCTCTTTTTTCTCCAATTTTTCTAATGTTTTCTGCTCTTTTTGAAACGGTTTTTCCGCTTGAACGGCTTTTTCCATCGAGTCATGAAGCGATTCAACCGGATCTTTTCCCCCGCAGCCGGCAAGCAGCATACTTGCGGCGCCGAGCGCTCCGATTCCTGCTAATACCTTTTTTTGAATCATATTCACTTAAAATCCCCCAATCTTGACAATTTCCACTATAGAAGCCCGAACGCTTTTTGACAATAGCTGAGCTGTAATTGACATGACCGGGTAAAAAGACGCTTACGGTGCTGTCAAAGAATACTTGCATAAAAAATTGAGAAAACAGGGCGGATGACCATACATCTTTTTGGCTTTTACATAGTTTATAGTAGACGCCGGCCCTGCTGACAGAGGGTCAGCGTAATTAAAAGAGGAGGTTTTTTTATGTACGGATATGGATTTGGCGGCGGATTTGGCGGCGGTTGCTGCGGCGGCGGATATGGTTATGGCGGCGGTTACGGTTACGGCTGCGGCGGCGGTTACGGCCGCACATTCGCATTAATCGTCGTATTGTTTATCTTATTAATCATCGTCGGTGCCGCTTATTTAGGCTGCGGCTGCTGACCCTATACAACATGAACATCGGCCGGCCTGCTATGGCCGGCCAATTGTTTCGTTGCGCCGCGATAAAGAAATTCGCTATAATTTACATATTAAGCTTTAGGAGTGAAGTTTCTTGATTACTATGGAAAATATTGTACGCGACGGACATCCCGCGCTCAGAGAGATCGCTGAAGAAGTTCAGCTTCCCGCTTCTGACGAAGAAAAACAGCATCTTGCTGATATGATTGAGTTTGTGAAAAACAGCCAAAATCCTGAATTAGCCGAGAAATACAAGCTTCGTCCGGGCGTCGGCCTTGCCGCTCCCCAAACAGACGTAAAAAAACGGATGATCGCCGTCCATGCAGAAGATGCGAAAGGCACTTTATACAGCTATGCTCTTTTTAACCCTAAGATCGTCAGCCACTCAGTGGAAAAAAGCTACTTGACGAGCGGAGAAGGCTGCCTGTCGGTAGACGAACCCATTCCCGGCTATGTGCCGCGCTACGCCCGCATCCGCGTAAAGGCGGTGACGCTTGAAGGAGAACAGATTGACATCCGCCTCAAAGGTTTTCCGGCCATCGTGTTTCAGCACGAAATCGATCATCTGAACGGCGTGATGTTTTACGACCATATCGATAAAGAAAATCCGTTCAAAGAACCTGAAAACGCCATTGCCATTGACCGTTAAAAATAACCGGCACTTCCCAAAGTGCCGGTTTTCTTTATTTCAAAAGGCCCAGTTCTTTGACGGCCCAGCTGATTCCCTCTTCATCCACCGGCTTTGTGACGAAATCGGCGGCGGCTTTTAATTCCGGAACCGCATTTCCCATCGCCACCCCGGTGCCGACAAAACGGATCATCTCAAGGTCATTTAATCCGTCGCCGAATGCATAAGTGTCACTTACGCCGTACGGAAGCCGCTCAAGCACTCTTTTAATGCCTTCCGCTTTTGAACCGCCTTTCGGAAGCACATCCGTTGACAATTCGTGCCAGCGGACGTAATCAAACTCCGGAAAAGCGGCATATGCTTTTTCTTCATATCCGCGGCAGAATAAAAGCAGCTGATAAATTTCTTTTCCTTTATAAAAAGTTTCATCAACTTCGGGATAAGGCGCTTTCAGACTGCCGATTCCTTCCGAGACGTGCGGATGTCCGGGGACGGTCGTTTTCATCGTGTCTTCCGCCATAAATACGACGGGGTGCTCCCCTTCTGCCGCCTGCTCTAATAAACGCGCAACCGCATCTTCAGGAAGCGGATTTTTATAAATGACCTCACCTTCAAATACGACATACTGGCCGTTGTATGAAATAAATGATTCAATCTCAAGCTCTTCCAGAATCGGTTTTACCATAAACGGGGACCTTCCGCTGGCGATAAAAACGTGATGGCCAGCCTCTTTAAGCGCCTTCACGGCGTTTCTTGCGCTATCGGGAATATGTTTATCATGGTCATAGATCGTACCGTCAATATCAAAAAAGATCAGTTTTGGTTTCATGTCAATTTCTCCTTTTTCCCGTTTATCAGTCGTGTCTTTTTCAATATCATCATACAGAAAGTTTTTCTTCCGGAAAACCGCCTTGATGAAATTCCAGTTTTACCCACGAAAACAAATTCATTTTTTCCGCATACTACTGCTATAAAGGGCTTTAAAGGAGGTATACGATGCTGCGCCGGTTACGGAAGAAACTCAGAAGACAGTGGGGCGGAATGCTCCGGAAAAAAGTCATCGCGTAGAAGGGATCTTTCGGTTTTTGAAAGTCCCTTTTTTGCTCGAGACTTTCCTTATAATCCGTTTTCGAATATAATAGAATAAGCGAGTCTAACATACGGCATTTAAGGAGAGATTTGGATGATTTATAAGGTATTTTATCAAAAGAAGGCTGACGAAGTACCTGTTCGGGAAAAAACAGATTCACTTTACATTGAGGGCGTTTCAGAACGGGACGTCAGAACGAAACTGAAAGATCAGAAATACAACATTGAATTTGTTCAGCCTGTGGATGGTGCTTTTTTAGAATATGAGAAGCAGAGCGAAAATTTTAAAGTATTGGAGTTATGAGCGGAATGAAATTTGTAAAAAATGACCAGACTGCCGTTTTCGCCCTCGGCGGATTGGGCGAGATCGGAAAAAATACGTACGGGGTGCAGTTTCAGGATGAAATTGTACTGATTGATGCGGGAATCAAGTTCCCGGAAGATGAACTTCTCGGCATTGATTACGTAATCCCCGATTACACGTATTTAGTAAAAAATGAAGATAAAATTAAAGGTCTGTTTATCACCCACGGTCACGAAGACCATATCGGCGGTATTCCGTACCTGCTCAGACAAGTAAATATTCCCGTTTACGGCGGTAAACTCGCGATCGGCTTACTTCGGAATAAACTTGAAGAGCACGGGCTGTTAAGACAGACCAAATTAAACATCATCGGTGAAGACGACATCGTGAAGTTCCGCAAGACATCTGTATCCTTCTTCAGAACGACACACAGCATTCCGGATTCATACGGAATCGTCGTCAAAACACCGCCGGGCAATATCGTACATACCGGGGACTTTAAGTTCGATTTCACACCGGTAGGCGAACCGGCAAACTTGACAAAGATGGCTGAAATCGGGAAAGAAGGCGTTCTGTGCCTGCTTTCTGACAGTACAAACAGTGAGGTTCCTGATTTCACCATGTCAGAACGCCGCGTAGGCGAAAGCATTCACGATATTTTCCGAAAAGTGGACGGCAGAATTATATTTGCGACATTTGCTTCGAATATACACCGTCTTCAGCAGGTGATTGAAGCAGCCGTTTTAAAAGGCAGAAAAGTTGCCGTATTCGGACGCAGTATGGAATCGGCTATTGAAATCGGACAAAATCTCGGCTACATTACCTGTCCTAAAAATACGTTTATTGAGCATAACGAAATCAATCGTTTGCCTGCCAATAAAGTAACAATTTTATGTACGGGAAGCCAAGGTGAACCGATGGCGGCGTTATCACGCATCGCTAACGGGACGCACCGGCAGATTTCCATTAATCCCGGAGATACGGTCGTCTTTTCTTCCTCTCCGATTCCCGGAAACACAATCAGCGTAAGCCGCACCATCAACCAGCTGTACCGTGCGGGCGCAGAAGTCATTCACGGTTCATTGAATGACATTCATACATCCGGACACGGCGGACAGGAAGAGCAGAAATTAATGCTCCGCCTGATCAAACCGAAGTTCTTTATGCCGATTCACGGTGAGTACAGAATGCAGAAAATGCACGTCAAACTCGCGACTGATTGCGGTATACCTGAAGAAAACTGCTTTATCATGGATAATGGCGAAGTGCTGGCCCTCAAAGGCGAAGAAGCCGCTGTGGCAGGCAAAATTCCGTCCGGCTCCGTTTACATTGACGGAAGCGGAATCGGTGATATCGGCAATATCGTGCTCCGCGACCGCCGCATTCTTTCAGAAGAAGGCCTTGTTATCGTTGTTGTCAGCATCAATATGGACGACTTTAAGGTTTCGGCGGGGCCTGATTTAATCTCAAGAGGTTTTGTATACATGAGAGAATCCGGTGATTTGATCAATGACGCGCAGCAGCTCATTTCGAACCATTTGGAGAAAGTAATGGATCGGAAAACAACGCAGTGGTCCGAAATTAAAAACGAAATTACCGATACGCTTGCTCCGTTCCTATACGAAAAAACAAAACGCCGCCCGATGATCCTTCCGATCATTATGGAGGTCTAAAAAAAAACTGCACTCATTACGAGTGCAGTTTTTTTTATTGCAGCGGAATATGCTGAAAGGCTTTGACATCAAACAGACCGGCCGCTGTCATTTTAATATCCGGAATCACCGGAAGCGCTAAAAACGATAATGTGAGAAACGGATTGAAATCACCGGTGAATCCGAGCAGAGGAAGCTTTTCATGAAGCACGCCCAAGCTGTCATTGACCCATTCCGCCGACTTATCAGACAAAAGCCCGGCGATCGGAAGCGGAACGGAGTGAAGCAATTCTCCGTTTTTCACGGCAGTTAATCCTCCTCCGGTGTCACGGAGCCTGTTGATTGCTTTTGCCAAATCGGCATCGTTTGTACCGACAGCGATGATATTATGGGAATCGTGAGAAATGGTTGTGGCGATGGCGCCTTCTTTTAACCCGAACCCTTGTACAATCCCGAGTCCTATCATTTTTTCGCCGCTGTGCCGCTCTGCGACGGCGATTTTTAATAAATCATTTTCTGTATCAGGACGAAACGCGTCAGCAGACGGTGCAGGCACTTCTTTTTTTCTCGTCTCCAAATGATTCGGTATCATTTCGATTACATTCATTTTCTTGCCTTCTTGAATCGGTATATGAAAATCCGATTCAGTCAGCGGCGCTTTCAGCCGCACTGTATCCAACAGCGCCTGGTCTGGCGAATAGGAACCGGCAGACTGTTCATAAACCGTGCGTCCGTTCTCGGCAACGGTCCGGCCGGCGACCATAGTCTTCGTGACGGCAGCCTCCCGTACATCTGAAATGAACAGCAGATCTGCGTCAAAACCCGGCGCTACCGCCCCTTTTGTTTCAAGGCCGTAGCACTCAGCCGCATTTAAGCTGGCGAGCTGATACGCAAGGAATGGATCAAGTCCCGCCTTTATCGCCATTTTGACTTGGTGGTTCACACTTCCTTCTGAAAGCAGGTCATCTACATGCTTATCATCCGTGCAAAAGAAAAAGCGCCGCGCGTTTTTTTCATTCACCGCCGGCAGCACATTGAGCGTATTTTTTGCCACCGATCCTTCGCGCAGCATGACATACATTCCCCGTCTGATTCTGTCCAGTGCTTCTTCTTTTGTCGTCACTTCATGATCATTTGACACCATTGCGGTTCTGTATATATTGATGATATCTGAAGACAGTCCGGCTAAATGCCCGTCGATCCGTTTTCCGTGACGCTTGGCATCAAGCAGTTTCTGAAGCATATCCTCTTCACCTTCCGCAACAGACACATAATCCATTACTTCCGCAAGTCCGAGCACCTCTTTCTCCTGATAAAAAGGCTTTAAATCCTCGGCTTTTAATACGGCTCCTGAGCGTTCAAAGCTAGCGGCGGGAACACAGGAAGGAAGCATGAAACGGATGTTCAGCGGCGCCTTTTTCGCCTGCTCTATCATAAAAGAAATGCCTTTTGCTCCGGAAACGTTCGCAATTTCGTGAGGATCAGTAATGACAGTAGTCACTCCGTGTGGGAGGACAGCTTTAGCAAATTCAATCGGAGTAACCATAGAGGACTCGATATGAACATGTCCGTCAATAAAGCCCGGAACGATCATTTGACCTTCTGCATCAATGACTTCTTCCCCTTCATATTCGCCCAGCCCGACGATCACTCCGCCCGTAATGGCGATATCTGCAGAAATCCATTCCTGGTTAAATACATCCATGATTTTTCCGTTTTTAATGACGGTATCGGCTTTTTGTCTGCCGGCTGATGCATTCAGCCGTTCAGCCAGTGTTTCTTTGTTCAAAATGAGGCCTCCTCTTTTTCTTTATATGGTACAATATGCTATCGGATCGCCTGATCATAGTCAATAAAAATTGCGGAAAATACCGCTTACATGATAAATGTCTTTCTATTCTGACATAATAAAAGACCGTCCTTTTACGGACGGCTTTTCACTTTGTATGAAGCACTCTTTTTTCAAATCGGGAAATGTCCGTAAGAGAGCCGATAACGATGAGAATATCTTCTTTTTGGATCATTTCAGTCGCCAGGGGAGATACGATCACTTCTTTTTCTCTCTTGATGGCCACGATATTAATGCCGTACTTCGCCCGGATGTCCAGATCAAGCAGTGTGTTGCCCGCAAGCCTGCTGTTGGCCACGATCTCCACAATGCTGTGTTCGTCGGACAGCTCCAAATAATCAAGCACATTATTTGATACGATGTTGTGGGCGATGCGTTTTGCCATGTCACGTTCAGGATGGACGATGTGGTCGGCCCCGATTTTCGCAAGCACTTTCTCATGATAATCGTTCTGCGCTTTAACCGTGATCGTGTTCACGCCGAGTTCCTTTAAGATCAGCGTCGTTAAAATGCTCGCCTGTATATTTTCGCCGATTGCCACAATGACGTGGTCAAAGTTGCGCAGCCCTAAGTTTTTCAGCACTGATTCATCGGTTGAATCGCCGATGACCGCGTGTGATGCGATTTTGGCGTATTCATTTACTTTATCTTCATCAATATCCATCGCCATGACCTCAAGGCCTTCTTCACTTAATGCTTTGCAAATACTTCCGCCGAAGCGTCCGAGACCGATAACGGCAAACTCTTTTTTCATAACAGTACTCCTTTAAACAATATCTCTAATAGGAATAGTATCACATTTTCGGCAATGAGTTCATATAGCGTTTAAGCTTTTCTGAAAAGGCGGGCGATAAATACAGGTCCGCTCCGCGTTCGATTTCTTCCTGGTAGTGACCCGGAGGCGCAATTTCCTCAGCTTTATCAAGAACGAGAAACGTCAGGACGCCTCTGTATACACGGCCGCCGGCACACACTTCCATGAACGCGGGACGGTATGTGTGGTTATCAACACCTTCTCTTTTGTACAGATAGGTTGCCGCTTCAAACGGAAGCTTGTACAGCACGCCTTCAGTTCGTCCCCCATCTTCAACAAGATCGGCTCTGGAACCGTCAGGACGCCTTAACGTGAATCTCGTCGAATACCCTTCAACAACCGCCCCTCCGACCGGCTCGGCAAAAAAGTGATCGACCCCCGCCTGTTTAAACCGGGCATTGTCCATACAGGAGCCGTATGCGAAATAATAAACCGGACTGTCATCCTCCCGTTTCATAAAACGGTATTCTTTCCAGTCTCCGCTTTTGATACGGCTGAATGAGGCACACTGGTCGGGCTTTACGACATATGCGAAGGCGGTTTTATTCCCGGCATCCGTCGTCACGGCAACCTCTTTCCGATCAAAATCAGCATAATACGCATCCAGCTTACGGATCATCTGATGATCTGTTTCATACAATTCCCCGTACACAAAAGCTGTTTCTGCTAAAGACGCCGCAGGCTGACCTTTATCCGTTTCGTACAGCACGGCGTTTATCGCAGCCTGCTCGCACACACACGGAGCGCCTTTCAGCAGTTCATGGTTTTCTTCACGCTTCCGTAACAAACCGTATACAAAAAGAAGCAAGTTATTTTTCCTCCTTTTGGACAGCAGCCGCTTCTAACGGCAGAATCACCTGAAACGTACTGCCTTCTCCATTTTTGCTCTTAATGTTAAGTTTACCATTATGCTCCTTCAGAATTCGTAAACAAATCGGAAGACCGAGACCCGTTCCCTGATCTTTTGTTGAGAAAAACGGTTTCCCGATGTTTTCAAGCTTTTCTTTCGACATGCCGTTTCCTTCATCCTGTATGCTGATCACCGCGTATTCTTCATCCCGTTTTGTATAAATATGAATATTCCCGCCGTCAGGCATCGCTTCAATTGCATTTTTAATAATATTGATAAATACCTGTTTCAGCTGGTTTTCGTCACCGTTGACCATACAGGACTCAGTCTGCCTGAAATCCTTCTCAATCACAGTGTTCGACAGCACCGCGTTCGTGTCAAGAAGCGTCGCCACCTGCCGCAAAATATGGTTGAGATGATGAGCGGTAAACGTCACGGTCTGCGGCTTGGCGAGCAGAAGCAGCTCCCCCAGCACGAGGTCAATTCTTTTAATCTCCGAAAAAATAATATCAAAATAATCCGTTCTTTCCGGATACTGGGCTTTCATCAGCTGGAGAAAGCCGCTGACTGACGTTAAAGGATTTCTTACTTCATGGGCGATTCCTGCCGCAAGCTCCCCGGCAATGGCCAGCTTTTGAGATTGCATGGCGAGGCGTTCGTTCGTTTCCAGAAGCTCGTCGACCGCTTTTTTCCGTTCACTGATATCAGACATCGTCCCCAGGCTTCCGACAAATTTCTGTCTGCGGTCATAATACAGCTTATAATGGACTTCTCCCCAAAAGATCGTGCCGTCTCTTTTAATATATTTGGCCGTAAACATTCCTGACGGGGACTGCTGCTTGATTTGGGAGATAATATAATCAATGATATGTTTTTCTTTTATAAAATAATCATTATACATCGTGCCCATACATTCGCTGATGGAGTGGCCCGTAATCGCCGTCCAGGCCTGATTCAAATATGTAATATTCCCTTGTGCATCCGTCTGAAAAACGATTTCCTGCAGATTGTCCATGATCCGGTTTTTCTCATCTGAAAGCGCCTTTGCTTTCTGCTCGCTGTCCTTCAGCTCCGCCAGCAGCTGCTTTTTATTATCCACATAATAAGCCAGCAGCCAGACGCTGATTAATGTGACGGCGGTAAAGGTGATGTCAACGGGCCAGTTAATCGGATTCCGTTCAATCATATAAAATAAATAATCCCAAAACATAATAAAAATCATTGCCAAGATTAAGGAAATGATACGCGCTTGATATTTTCCCATAGTCCCACCTGCCGCTAGCATTTCTACATATATTGTAACATTGTTGACTGCATTATTGACTAAAAAATGATAACTATTCCCAATTAATTGAGCAGGTTCGCTTACTTTTCCCGTGAGTTTTTGCACAAGTTCATAATAAAAGGACGGAATGATGCTCCGCCCTTTTTGCTGATTATGATCTATCTTTTAACGCTTCCTCGATTTCCTCAAGCAGCATTTTCGCTCCTTCAGGACTTAAAATAATTTTGCCGTTGCCGTACTCCTGATTTTCGGGAGTAATTTCCCCCGTCATTAAGCAAATGCCGTGCGGCTTGTATTTTTTTAAGACAATTTTGTCTCCGTCAACGAAAAATTCAATACTATCTTTAATAGCGATATCCAATGCTCTTCTCAATTCAATCGGCATGACAATACGCCCGAGTTCGTCTACTTTTCTTACTACACCAATCGATTTCATAGAAATCCCCTACTTCCTTTAATGTCTCTTCTTTATGTCCAAGGAAAATCCTTCATAAACGTAGACGAAAGAAACGGAGCAAAAGTTTCTCAGCATCCGGAACTGAATGTTTTTTTACAAAAAGAAAATCCTTTTGAAATATGGGATACAGACTTTCCCTCCTTTTTTACAAAAACATTTCATTCCCGGCGGAAACCCCCAAAAATCGTGGTTTTTCTCAGAAACTTTAAATGTAGAATCAATTAAATCAGGATAGGGATTGGGTGAAAACATGTTTCAATCAACTGAGATCGGAATCGACTTAGGAACCGCTAATATACTTGTTTACAGTAAAAATAAAGGAATTATTTTAAACGAGCCTTCAGTTGTCGCTGTAGATACAACAACGAAAGCGGTGCTTGCCATCGGAACGGATGCCAAAAACATGATCGGAAAGACGCCGGGGAAAATCGTCGCCGTACGGCCGATGAAAGACGGTGTCATTGCTGATTATGATATGACAACTGACTTATTAAAACACATTATGAAAAAAGCCGGAAAAAAAATCGGAATGACCTTCCGCAAACCGAATGTCGTCGTCTGCACGCCTTCAGGCTCAACAGCCGTTGAACGCCGCGCCATCAGTGACGCT
This sequence comes from Bacillus sp. GZB, assembly GCF_001975995.1. Lineage (NCBI taxonomy): Bacteria > Bacillati > Bacillota > Bacilli > Caryophanales > Bacillaceae > Bacillus > Bacillus sp. GZB. The sequence goes on along the minus strand of NZ_MTQG01000010.1, from coordinate 622,083 downwards.
GTCAAAAACTGCGGAGCGAAAAACGTTCACTTGATTGAAGAACCCGTAGCCGCTGCAATCGGGGCCGATCTCCCTGTTGACGAGCCGGTCGCAAACGTCGTCGTAGATATCGGCGGCGGTACGACTGAAGTCGCAATCATCTCATTCGGGGGCGTCGTATCCTGCCATTCGATCAGAATCGGCGGCGACCAGCTTGATGAAGATATCGCCTCGTTCGTCAGAAAAAAATACAACCTGCTGATCGGGGAACGTACGGCAGAACAAGTGAAAATGGAAATCGGCTTTGCATTGATCGAACATGTGCCGGAAACGATGGAAATCCGCGGGCGTGACCTTGTAACCGGTCTGCCGAAGACAATCAGACTGCAGTCTAATGAAATTCAGCAGGCGATGCGTGAGTCGCTCCTGCATATTCTTGAAGCGATCAGAGCGACCCTTGAAGATTGCCCGCCGGAGCTCAGCGGTGATATCGTTGACCGCGGCGTCGTGTTAACCGGCGGAGGCTCCCTTTTAAACGGGATGAAAGAATGGCTGACAGATGAAATCGTCGTTCCCGTTCATTTGGCGGCAAATCCGCTTGAATCAGTGGCTATCGGCACGGGGCGTTCATTAGACGTCATCGACAAGCTGCAAAAAGCAATTAAATAATAAGATTGTGCTTCTTTTTTCTCCAGCCGGCTCATATTGTGAGAACTGGAGAAACATTAAGGAGGAAGCATATGCTTAGAGATGTGGGAAGACGCGTAGCAGTAGCCGTCATTTTAAGCGGAATTATTTTGGGGGGTATGAGCATTTCACTGGCCAATATGCCCCATTCTCCGGCCGGCGGCGCCGTAAAACTGAATCACCCGTAAAGACGCAGCAAAAGCTGTGTCTTTTTCGTTTGTGCTCCTTTCTTTCCTTTATGAGGCGATATTTGATATGATGAGAAAAACCGATGAGGAGGAATGAACGATGAGTTCGTTTACTGAAAAGTTACATACATATGCTCAGCTGGCGGTAGAAGTCGGCGTCAATGTCCAAAAAGGACAGCATGTCGTAATCAATGCCTCAACTGATGTTAGGGAACTTGTCAGACTGCTTGCCAAACATTCTTATGAAAAAGGCGCAAAAAACGTCACCGTAAATTGGCAGGACGATGAACTGTCCAGATTAAAATACGAGATGGCACCGTTTGAAGCGTTTGAAGAGTATCCTGAATGGGAAGCAAAAGGAAAAGAAGAGCTCGCGAAAAAAGGGGCTGCGTTTATTTCTGTCGTCTCATCCGACCCCGACCTGTTAAAAGGCACTGACGGCAAACGGATTGCAGCGTTCCAAAAAGCCGCCGGAAAAGCATTGCATACATACAGACAATATATTCAATCAGATAAGGTCAGCTGGACGGTGATCGGAGCCGCTTCAACAGGCTGGGCGAAAAAAGTGTTCCCGGATCAGCCGGAAGAAACAGCCGTTCAGCTTTTATGGGAAGAAATTTTCAAAACGACCCGCGTAAATGAAGAAAACCCTGTGGAAGCATGGAAAAAACATGATCAAAACCTTCATGAAAAAGTGGAACACTTAAACAAAAAACATTACAGCGCCCTGCATTATCAGGCTGAAGGAACAGACTTAACCATTGAACTGCCGAAAAAACATGTATGGGCAGGCGCGGGAAGCGTGAATGAGAGCGGGCACGAATTCATGGCCAACATGCCGACAGAAGAGGTTTTCACCCTCCCGCAGCGTGACGGAGTGAACGGCACGGTTTCCAGCACGAAACCCCTGAGCTACGGCGGCAACATTATTGATAACTTCACTCTTACCTTTGAAAACGGCCGCATTGTCGATGTGAAAGCTGAAAAAGGCGAGGAGATTTTAAAAGGCATCGTCGAAACCGATGAAGGCTCACACTATCTCGGAGAAGTGGCCTTAGTGCCGTACGATTCACCGATTTCACAATCAAATATTTTATTTTACAACACACTGTACGATGAAAACGCCTCTAACCACTTGGCGATCGGCAGTGCGTATGCCTTTAATATTGAGGGCGGCAAAAAAATGACACGGGAAGAGCTTGTCAAAGAGGGCTTAAATGAAAGCATTACACACGTAGATTTTATGGTCGGTTCCAAAGACATGAATATTGACGGCATTACGGCGGACGGCAAAAGAGAACCGATCTTCAGAAACGGAAACTGGGCATTTTAATAAAAAAAGGAGGCGCTTAGGCCTCCTTTTTTATTTCGCTTCATACATTTGCAAGTTGGCGCAGACGGTTTCCAAAACAGGTGTATCAACGGACAAGCCTTTCGCTTTCTCAAGCAAAAATCCGTGTAAATGATCACCTTCCGTCACCCTGCCCTTTTCCATATCTCTCAGCATCGACGATTTCATATGGTAAGACATGCTTGTCAATGTGCGATAACTCTCTTCTTCCAGACCAGGATCTTTCGGGATGCCGGCAGCCTTGAAAATGGCTCCGATTTCAGCAAAGAGGCGCTTTGCCGTTTTGCGGCCGCCTTCTGTTTCTAAAATCGGTCCGACCGGCTGTTGAAACAGAGTGGTCACTCCCGCCTGCGCGGCAATAAACATATATTTTTTCCAAATGTCCTTTTCAATATCCCGGCTGATGATGACATCCGCTTTCACACCTGCAAATGCGTTTTCCAGCTCATTCATACGTTCCGTGCGTTCCCCGTTCCATTCACCGAAAACAAAGCGGTGGGCAGCGCTCGTATGAAGAATGTCCCCTTTGTCGTTAAGGGCGCTCTCAATAAAGCAGAGGCCGCCCAGCACCTGCCGTTTTGAAAAAGCTTCAAACAGCTGGTTATAGTGCCTGTATCCGTTTAAAAAAGGAATAATGACCGACGAAGGTTTGACAAACGGTTTGACATCCCGAATGACGTCCTGCAAAGAATACGCTTTTGAAGCGATGATAACCGCGTCAAATGCTGCTTCTTCGCCCGCCATCATTAATTTCGGCTTAATTGAAATATCACCTTTTGCACTTTTGACGGTCAAACCCGTTTCTTGTAATTGTTCCGCCCGTTTCTTGCGGACGAGAAACGTAACGTCATTTCCCTTCTCTGCAAGACGTGCGCCGATATAACCGCCCACTCCTCCAGCTCCGACAACTAAAAAATTCATGATGCATTCCTCCGTCTCTTTTCAAGTTATGTATTCATTTATTGTAACGGGAAGTCAGAAGATTGAAAACTTTTTTCATAAATAAAAAAGCAGAGTCTCCCCTGCTTCTTTATTACGCGTATAGCTCTTCAAGCTTTTTCTGTACATCCGCGTTTTCAAGAAATTCGTCATAAGACATTTGTTTGTCAACAATGCCTTTAGGCGTTAATTCAATAATGCGATTGGCAATTGTCTGTACAAACTGATGGTCATGAGATGAAAACAGCATAGCGCCTTTAAAGCTGATTAAGCCGTTGTTAAGCGCCGTAATGGATTCCAAATCTAAGTGGTTGGTCGGTTCATCCAGAATTAAGATATTCGCGCCGGAAAGCATCGCTTTTGAAAGCATGCAGCGCACTTTTTCTCCTCCGGAAAGGACGTTTGATTTTTTGTTGACTTCTTCTCCTGAGAACAGCATGCGCCCTAAGAAACCGCGCAGAAAGCTTTCGCTTTGGTCATGTGGCGAGTATTGGCGGAGCCAGTCAACAAGGTTCGCGTCGCTGCCGTCAAAGTATTCGCTGTTGTCTTTAGGGAAGTACGCCTGAGAAGTGGTCACGCCCCATTTAAATGTGCCGCTGTCTGCTTCCATTTCCCCGGAAATGATTTTAAACAATGTCGTAACGGCAAGTTCGTTGCGGCCCGTAAAAGCGATTTTATCTTCTCTGTTCATAATAAAGCTGACGTTATCAAGCACTTTTACCCCGTCAATCGTTTTTGTTAAGCCTTCAACCCGCAGCACGTCATTTCCGATCTCGCGTTCCGGCGTGAAATTGACATAAGGATAACGGCGTGATGACGGTTTGATATCATCAAGCGTGATTTTATCAAGGAGTTTCTTTCTTGATGTCGCCTGCTTTGATTTAGAGGCGTTGGCGCTGAATCTGGCCACGAACTCCTGAAGCTGTTTAATCTGCTCTTCTTTTTTCTTGTTGGCTTCCTGAGAAAGCTTTAAAGCAAGCTGGCTGGATTCATACCAGAAATCATAGTTGCCGACGTACACTTGAATTTTATTAAAATCAAGATCGGCGATGTGCGTGCACACTTTATTTAAAAAGTGACGGTCATGGGATACGACGATGACTGTGTTCTCAAAGTTGATTAAAAACTCTTCCAGCCACTGAATCGCTTTCAGATCCAAGTGGTTGGTCGGTTCATCAAGCAGCAGAACGTCCGGCTTGCCGAACAGCGCCTGTGCCAAAAGCACTTTCACCTTTTCTGAACCGCCTAAGTCCGCCATTTTCTTCGTATGCAGGTCTTCAGAGATGCCCAGACCCTTTAACAAAATAGCGGCTTCACTTTCAGCTTCCCATCCGTTTAATTCCGCAAACTCTCCTTCAAGCTCAGCGGCGCGGATGCCGTCTTCATCTGAAAAATCAGGCTTCATATAAATCGCGTCTTTTTCCTGCATGACTTCGTATAAACGTTTATGTCCCATAATGACGACTTTCAGCACTTCGAACTCTTCATATTCAAAGTGGTTCTGCTTCAGAATGGCAAGACGTTCCCCCGGGCTCATATGGACATCGCCGGTCTGCGGCTCCAGCTCACCGGATAAAATTTTCAAAAATGTTGATTTTCCGGCACCGTTTGCGCCTATTAATCCGTAGCAGTTGCCCGGCGTAAATTTAATATTGACATCTTCAAATAACTTGCGATCCGCAAAACGCAAGCTCACATTATTTACAGCAATCATTTAGAATCCTCCATCGTGTCTATCATCATTAAAAGTATACCATGAATAAAGGGGAAGAGAAATGTTTCCCTGCGAATATACGGGTTTGAAAGATGCAGGCGTCAAACCCGGAGCGCTGTGATACAATAGATATATATACATACTCATCACGGAGGAACAAGTTGAAGCTTTTAACACTCACAGAATACTGTCTTATGATTTTCTTCACCGGGGTTTTTCTGGCCGTCACAGGCTTTACGGCCCGTGACATCGGCTTGTACGTCGGAATCGCCCTCATTTATACGTTTTCGCATCTCTTTTCAAAACGGATGCTTGAAAAACGCGGCAAAGAGAAGCAGCAGGTGAATCTTTTTTTCAGCGTTCTGGCCATTGTCGGATCAGTGCTGGCCACGGTATTGTTCATCGCCGTCGCCGCCTCGTTTGCCAAATAAAAAACGCCTGCTGTCCGAATCGGGCAGCGCGGCGTTTTTATTTTGTCTGACGCATATCATGAAACGGGAAGAACACAAACTTCGAGGTGCCGACGATCCGTTTTTCGGCAATTAAACCGAGTCCGTTCCGGCTGTCCATTGAGTTCAGCCGATTGTCGCCCATGACGAAGTATTTGCCTTTCGGAACCTTTACGGGGCCGAAATCTCCCGTCAGGTTGACTCCCAGTTTTTTCGCTTCTTTTTTATTGCTCGCGAGGTACGGTTCATCGATTTTTTTGCCGTTTATATAAAGTGTGTCATTTTTCATTTCCACCGTTTCTCCGGGTTTTCCGATGAGCCGCTTTACATAATGGACTTTCGATGTATCGCCGTTAATAATGACGATGTCCCCCCGCTCGATTTCTCCGATATAATTGACGCTTTTGTTGACAAACAGCCTTTCACCGTCATGTAATGTCGGGTACATTGATGATCCTTCCACTAAGTACGGTTCAAATAGGAAATGGCGGATTAAAAGCGCAAGAGCGACCGCTATAATGATGGCCTTTCCCCATTCCCAATACGTGTTGGATTTTCTTTTTACCGATTTTTCAGAAGTAGGTTTTTGTTCTTCAGTCAACGTGGTTCCTCCTAGACGATCACTGTTACGGTTTCATGTACTATCTTTACTTTATCACAACTCATCACAAAATACATAACGCTTCTATGCGCATATGATTGAAAAAAGCGCCCGTAAAGGACGCTTTTTGCTTATTTCTCTACAACCGGTTTTTTGACGATTCCCAAGATAACCGCCGTTACAACCGCTCCGATCACGATGCTCATTAAGTAAAGCAGCGGATGGTTCGTAATGAATGCAACGAATATTCCTCCGTGCGGTGCAGGAAGCGTTACCCGGAAAAACTCTGTCAGTCCGCCCGCTACCGCAGAACCGACAACGGCTGCAGGGATGACGCGAAGCGGATCAGCCGCTGCAAACGGGATGGCGCCTTCTGTAACGAAAGCTGCTCCCATGAAGTAGCACGTAATACCGGCTTCACGGTCACGTTTAGAGAATTTGTGTTTAAAGAATGTTGTCGCCAGTGCGATTCCAAGCGGCGGAGCCATTCCGCCCGCCATGATGGCCGCATGCGGCGCATAGTTTCCGGCGTCGATCATCGCAATACCGAAAGTGAACGCCGCTTTATTGAGCGGGCCGCCCATGTCGATAGCCATCATACCGCCTAAAATAATACCCATTAAGACAAGGTTTCCAGTTCCAAGGCTTTCAAGCCAATTTGTTAAGAAATTCATAAACGCTGCGACAGGTGTGTTTATGACAAACTGCATCAGGACACCGGTGATAAAAATACCGAGCAGCGGATAAATCAGTACAGGTTTTAATCCGTCAAGAGTCTGAGGAATAAAGACAAACAGCTTTTTCAAAAGGACTACGACATAACCGGCTAAGAATCCGGCAATCAGTCCGCCCAAGAATCCGGCATTCGCCTGCGTAGCCATAAATCCGCCGACCATACCCGGCGCAAATCCCGGACGGTCCGCAATACTCATTGCGATGAATCCGGCAAGAACTGCAACAATCAGTTTTAATGCATTATCGCCGCCGATAAAGTTCAGCGCTGCGGCAAACGTGTTGTATGTCGGGTCTTTCGGATCAGCTGAATGAATTCCCCAGAAGAATGAAATCGCCACGAGGATTCCGCCGCCGACGACAAATGGCAGCATGTTGCTGACACCGCTCATTAAGTGTTTATAGAAAGTACTTCCGATACTTGTGCCTGATTTCTGTTTCGGGCCGTCTTCATCTGAAGCGGAAGATCCTCCGCCGCTGCCCTCGTAAATCGGCGCATCTTGGTTAACGGCTTTTTCAATCAGTTCCTGAGGACGTCTGATACCGGCCGTCACAGGCACTTGAAGAACATGTTTGCCTTTAAAGCGTTCCATTTCAACCTGTTTATCAGCCGCCACGATGATCGCAGGCGCGTCTTCAATTTCTTGAGCCGTCAGCTTATGTTTGATACCGCTTGAGCCGTTTGTCTCTACTTTAATGTCAACGCCGAGCTCTTTCGCTTTTTCCTTCAGTGCGTCAGCTGCCATGAACGTATGGGCGATACCTGTCGGACATGCCGTAACGGCAAGGATTTTGCCTTTTCCTGACGGCGCTGCCTGTTCTTCCTGCTCTTCTTCTTCCTCATCGTCATCTTTGTCATGCTGATTGATGATGTCAATGATCGCATCTTCTGATTCAGCTTCAAGAAGCTGTTTGCGGATTTCCTCACGCATAAGAAGCGTTGAAAGTCTTGATAATGCTTCAAGGTGCGTATTATTCGCTCCTTCGGTTGCCGCAATCATAAAGACCAGGTGTGCCGGCTGACCGTCTAATGATTCATAATCCACACCATCTTTTGAACGTCCGAATGCGATGGCCGGGTTAATGACGCTCGCCGTCTTCGCATGAGGAATGGCAATGCCTTCGCCGATTCCCGTTGAGCTTTGGCTTTCACGATTTAAAATGGCTGCTTTGTAAGCCTCTCTGTCATTTAATCTGCCGGCTTTGTCAAGCACTGTCACCATTTCATCGATAACGTTTTCTTTCTCTTTGCTTTCTATATTGAGATGAATTGTATCTCTTGTTAACAGCTCAGTTATCTTCACTTTTCTTTCCTCCTCTATAGACGTGTGACTTTAACTTCAGGAAGAAGCTGCTGTACAAACTCTTCAGTTCCGAGTTCTTCAGAAAATGCCGTCGCGCTTCCGGAAGCAACTCCTAAACGGAACGCATCTTCCAAAGGCAGCTGTTTTGAAATTCCCGCAAGGAATCCCGCGACGACGGAATCACCCGCGCCTACCGAATTGACAAGCTTTCCTTTAGGAACATTGGCGAGGAAAACCGCCTCTTTCGTAAATAAAAGCGCACCGTCGCCAGCCATCGAAACAATCGCATGTTCAGCGCCTTGTTCAATCAATTTTTTACCGTAAGGAACGGCAGCTTCGGCTGAATCAATGACCGTATTGAACATTTCCCCAAGCTCATGATGATTCGGCTTCATCAAAAACGGTTTCATTTCTGTCGCTTTCATCAGCGCTTCACCAGAGATGTCCACGACTACCCGGGCATTCTGCTTTCTGCATGCCTCAGCAATTTTTTCATACGTGTTATGCGGCAGGGAAGAAGGAATGCTTCCCGCTAAAACGACGATGTCTCCCTCTTCCAGAGCGGAGAACTGTTCTAAAAAGGTATTGAACACTTCGTCTGAAATCGTCGGGCCCTGTCCGTTAATTTCCGTTTCATCGCCCGTTTTCAGTTTTACATTTATACGCGTGTCTTCATCTACCTCAGAAAAAGCCGTTTCCAGACCTTCCTGATGCAAAAATGACGTAATATAATTTCCGGTAAATCCGCCGACAAACCCCAATGCTTTTGACGGCACATGGTGTCTTTTCAGTAATCTCGAAACGTTGATGCCTTTTCCGCCGGGATACTTCGTGTCATAGCTGGAACGGTTTAAACCGCCTACGGCAAAATCTTCAACGTGAACGATATAGTCAACAGACGGATTGAGGGTTACAGTGTAAATCATGGTTTCACTACCTTTACGACAGTTTTTTCTTGGTAATTATCGAATGCAAGTTCTTCAGCTTCAGTGGTAATGATAGCTGCATCGCCCAAGGCGGCGAACGCTGCGAAAGAAATCTCGCCGAATTTAGAAGGATCGGCTAAAACATACGCATTTTTCGCCTGTCTCACAGCCTTTGTCTTCAGAAGAGCCTCATCCGGATCGGGTGTTGTAAAGCCGGCTTCAATGTGCACGCCGTTCACCCCGAGGAAGCTTTTGTCAAAACGGTACTGGCTGACCGCCGTTAATGAGGCGCCGCCGATCATTGCACCTGTTCTATGCTTCACATATCCTCCGAGAAGATAAAAGGGAATCCCTTTCCTTATTAAAGCGTCGATATGCATAACTCCGTTTGTGACAACCACAATGTCCTTTGTATGATCTATAAAATCAATCATATGCAATGTAGTTGTTCCCGCATCAAGATAAATACAGTCACCTTCTTCTAATAAAGATGCCGCTTCTTCTGCGATCTTCAGTTTATCTTGAAGGTTTTTGGAGGATTTTTCAAGCATATCGGGTTCTTGCCTGCTGTTGGAAAGTTTAGACGCCCCGCCGTGAACGCGCTTTAAAAATCCGCGCTCTTCGAGTGTTGATAAATCTCTTCTGATCGTTGATTCAGAAGCATTTGTCATGCTTATCAGCTCTTGAATCTTCACCACATCACGCTTTTCAATCTGATCAATAATCAGCTGATACCTTTCAGGAGTGAGCATATTCCGCCTCCTTTGGAAACGTATTCATTTCGGCTGCAAGATAATTGTAAACGCTTTTTTTACTTCTAGCAACTAAAATCACTCAAATTCATTCAATAACTATCAAAATCTTTCACATTTGTTCATATTAACGTATGTACATAGGGTTTGTAAACTGTAAATTCGACAAAAAGGGGGACAATTGTATGACATTTTCTTTTTATCATAAATGAAAAAAGTCTATTATATTCATTCAATCATTAAAACACAAAAAAACCCCATGCAGACTGCATGGGGTACGGGTTATTCATACCGTAACGCTTCAATCGGATCTAAGCGTGATGCTTTGTTGGCGGGCAGCATGCCGAAAATGACACCGATCAGCATACTGAACAGTACGCCGATACAAACCACCTGCCAAGAAACGAGCGACGGCCAGCCTGCGATAAGGGAAACGAGTGATGCTCCCCCGTAGCCGAGACCGATTCCGATTAAGCCGCCGATTAATGTAAGCACAACAGATTCAATTAAGAATTGTGTCAGAATCTGTCCTCTCGTGGCACCGAGCGATTTGCGGATGCCGATTTCTCTTGTCCGTTCCGTCACTGATACGAGCATAATATTCATGACCCCGATCCCGCCGACAATGAGAGAAATACCGGCGATCGAACCGATGATCGTCGTCATGACGGTCGTGACCTGACCGATTCCCGCCGCGATTTCTTCCATATTCATAACTTGATAGGCCTCTTTTGTACCGTGATTGTCATTTAAGAGACGGGCCGCTTCTTTTCCTGTTGATTTGATTTGATCAGCGGACTCCGTCTGAACGGAAACGTTGCTGTAGTCGTTAGTACCGAAAGACGTTTTCAGCATGTTGAACGGCACATACATTTCACTGAGTCCTAACGATAAAAAACCGCTCTCTTCTTTCAGTACGCCGATTACTTCTACGGGCTGTCCGCCGGCCCAGACGATTTTTCCGAGCGGAGACGTTTTCCCGAACAGCTTTTCAGCCATTTTTTTTGAGATGATTCCCGCTCTTTTACCGGAAAGAAAATCATTGTCCGTAAATGTCCGTCCATCTTGAACGTCCAGCTTTTTTACGTCCATGTAGCCGCTGTTAATGCCGTTCAGCGTAATATCTGTGTCTTCTTCATGGTAACGGGCCGTCATGGATTTTACAGCGGAAGCGACAACCTGCTTTACGCCGTCCACTCCTTTTAATCCATTAATATCTTCTTCTGTGAAACTCGCTTCCTGTAAGGCGTTCGGATTGGCTGTTAATTCTTCATCACTCGGAAGGTAAAACAATTCAATCGTATTGCCCGGCCCGCTGATGGATTGCTTCAGCATTTGCTCTCCGCCTTGGCCCACAGCCACAACAACGATTACTGAACCGACGCCGATAATGATTCCGAGCATTGTCAGAATCGATCTCAGCTTGTGAGCTCTTACGGAACTGAGGGCCATCCGGAGATTTTCTGACAGGCTCATTCCCCCACTCTCCTCTGCTCAGCATCGCGGGAAACGATCATGCCGTCACGGACGAAAATCACTCTGTTTGTACAGTCCGCCACTTCAGGCTCATGAGTGACAAGCACCACGGTCACGCCCTCTGCATTAAGCTCTGTGAACTGCTCCATAATGGAAATGCTTGTTTTCGTATCCAGTGCGCCGGTCGGTTCATCAGCTAAAATGAGCTTCGGTTCGTTCACGATGGCTCTTGCAATCGCGACACGCTGCTTCTGGCCGCCTGACAGCTCATTCGGCATGTGACGCATCCGATCCGCCAAACCGACTTTTTCCAGTGCATACTCAGCCCGTTCCTCACGCTCTTTTTTGCCGATACCGGCGTAGATCATGGGGAGTTCGACATTTTTTCTTGCATTCAATCGCGGCAGCAGCTGAAACTGCTGAAAGACAAATCCGATTGATTTGTTCCGGACCGCCGCAAGCTCTTTTTCAGTGCATGAAGAAACATCTTCGCCCGCAAGCCTGTAACTGCCGGACGTCGGTCTGTCCAGACAGCCGATGATATTCATGATCGTAGATTTCCCCGATCCCGACGGTCCCATAATTGACACATATTCTCCTTCTTCAATCGTCAAGTCGATTGAACGAAGAACATCAAACGTCTCCTTGCCGATCTGATAGCTTTTTTTCACCTTTGAAAGCTGAATCATCTATGCTTTCACATCCGTTCCGTCAGTCAAACCGTCAGCCGGATTCAGAATGACTTTATCATCCTTTGAAAGCCCCTCTTTTATCTCCGTAAGCTGATTTGCGGTATCGCCGACTTTAACTTTCACGCGTTTGGCCTTCCCGTCTTTTACCGTAAAGACCCAGTGCTCATCTCCGTCTTTTTTGACTGCGGAGGACGGCAGTGTATCGGCTTTCCGTTTGTCGGTTTCAATGTTCATAATTAATTTAAACCCCGGCTTGCCCTCCGGAAGGTTTCCGATCAGCTTAACCTGGAACGGATACTGCACGGCCTGTTCCGTGCTTTCCCCCGAAGCAGCGCTTGACTTTTGATCAGGAACGAGGCCGACAGCCGCCACTCTCCCTTTCCACGTTTTACCTGGAATGGCGTCTGAGGTAATTGTAACGCTTTGTCCCTTTTTCACTTTCAGCGTGTCGTATTCGGACAAATTGCCGGCAACGATCAGGTGTTCCGGGTCTCCTATATGTATAACCGGTTCTTGAATATCCGATTTTTTAGAAGCCGCTTCTTGATTTACCGAGATAACCGTCCCGTCCATCTCACTCTTAACATTGAGATTCGCCACTTGATTTTCAAGAGACTGCTTTTGCAAATCAGATTGCTTTAATTCGATTTCCGCCGTTTTTTGCTGAAGCTGCAGATCCGTCCGTTCGGATTCAATTTGTTTTTTGGCTTCCGCTTCTCCCACTTGTTTTGCCAGATCTTGTTCCTTGCTGTTTAATGCTCTGAGTTTTTCTTCAACTTGTTCGATTTGCATCCGTTTTGATTGTTCTGTCAACTCATTTTGTTCTTTATCAAGATTGAGCTGCTCATTTGTATACGTGACTAACGACGACCCTTTTTTTACTTTGTCGCCTTCTTTTACTTTCACTTTATCAAGAGTTCCTTTATCCGCTTCATAAAAAACATACTGTTCTTTAGAGAATTTAAGTGTTCCCGGAACCATAACCGTAGATGAGATTTCTCTGTTTTCCATGGTTCCGGTTTCGATTTTTTTCCCGGCGCTGCCGCCCGCGGGAGCGGCAGACTTATAAATATTGATACCGATGAATACTGCAACAATTACGGCGATGCCGATTCCGATCCAAATTTTTTTCATGTTATACACCTGCTGTCACTGAACTTAACAGTCCTCCGACTGCCGAAACCAAAAGCATAATAACAAAAAGGACAATCGCGGAAGTCCAAGCCGCTTTTTTCGAAATGCCGCCTGTATAGCGAAGTCCCAAAGCGAGCAGAATATAGCTCCAGATGCTGAAAATGTCAAACGCGCTTAAAAAGACCGCGACGCCGTCTCCGGCCGGTATGACACTCGCCAAAGATGTAACGGCGTACAGTGAGCCCGCACCGGTAAAATAAGTAACAAGACCGTTAATAACTAAGCCGATATTGGTAATAAATGCCGTAAACAGGCTGAGTGAGAGCATTTTTTTGTAAGTTGTCACGCCGCCTGAAATTTTGACGCACAGCCAGTAAATGAGCGGAACGATAAACAGAGCGATAATGCCCCCGAAGATTCCTCCGAACATCGTGCCGAATTTAGCGAAGGTTTTGGTCATTTCAATCTGATCATCCGTCAAACCGTCAAGAGATGAGCTGTTCAGCACTTCTTCATAATTCATCCCAAGCCCGCGCAAAATACTGCCGGCCGCGATGAGAATGATGACAATCAGGAGAGGAATGCCGATGACCGGCTTTTCTTTTAATCTTTTAAACTGCACAACAGGACTTGTAATGACGCCGAAAATTGACGGCTTTTCCGTTACTGCCGTATTGCCTTTTTCCAGGTTTGGTTCCATATTGCTGATGCCTCCTATGTATTATTCTGTTTATACGTACGCTTTAGGCTGAGAGAAGTTTCAATTTTTTTGCCGTTTGCGTATTTATGCTAAATTGTAACACAAATTCTCAGCTTTACGTTCCATAATTATGTAAAAAAAAGCATTGTCAGCCCGGTATGACGGGAGGCTCAAAGCCTTGTAAGGGTACTGTCTTCAGCCTATCATGTAGTCAAAACCGCCTCAATCGCAAATCCCTTTAAATCCCATTTAGATATTCTCCGGAATTCAGCGCCTATATACAAAAAAGCCGGATGGCAATCATGCACATCCGGCTCTTTTTTCACCCTCCGCTTACAGGAGGGATAAAGGCAATGGTATCACCTTCTGTTACGATGCTGTTGTCTTTTACATATGTTTCATTGATTGCGATCATGGCATTGTCAATCGTCTGAAGGCCGTACCGTTCCTTTAGCAGCGTTTTTACAGCAGACGCCGCCGTCTCTTTTTCGTCAAGTTCAATGACCGGTGTTCCCGCCTGCTCCGCAAGCCCGGCAAACAATAATACTTTAATCATCGCGATTCCCCTTTATCCAAATCCGGTTTTCCGTACGGATAGGGCGTTGTTTCCAGCTGATCGCCTATCCATTCTTCGCCGTCTTCCCAGATTTCTTTTTTCCATATCGGCACAATCTGTTTTATCCGTTCAATTGCATATTCATTCGCCTCATATGCCGCCTTTCTGTGCGGTGAAGACACGGCGATTACGACCGCTGCTTCTCCGATATCAAGGACGCCGACACGGTGAGTGATTGCAGCTTCGGCTCCTTCCCATTTCGCGCTGATTTCATCGCCGATTTGAGAAAGCATTTGAACAGCCATCGGTTCATACGCTTCATATTCGAGCCGTACCGTCCGCCGCCCGGCAGTCCACTCTCTGACCGTGCCGATAAACGTTGTGATGGCGCCGGCTTCACGCTTTTCAACTTTTTTTACGATATTTTCCGCAATGATAGGTTCCCTTGTAATTTGAAAACGTTCCATTTAAGCAGATTCCCCTTTCAGCTGTGAAAGCACAAACATCATGGCAGCCGGATCGTCCGCATGGAATACGGGCATGCCTGCGTCTGCCGGCATATGTTCCGTATTTCTGCTGACAACTGCGATCACGCGCTCCAAATGCTTCAGCTTTTGCCAATCTTCGCTGTCTTTGATCATAATGATTTTCGGATGCGGCGCATGTTTAAATCCCTCTATGAGAAGACCGTCAATTCCCAGACATTCATACAGACTGATCAAGCCCGCCAAATCCCATTTTTTTCGCGCCGTAAGCTGCAGGACGCCGTCCCCTTCTACTGCCGTAACCGCGGCTCCGGCCTTTGAAAAACGCTCCGAGTCTTTTCCGTCAGAAAAAGGCTCCGGTTCTCCTCCATGTCCGTGATGTTTTAAACATCCAATATCGCACTCTTTCGGCGCAGCTTTCAGCACACGTTCAATAAACGTTGTTTTACCGCTGTTTTGAAAACCTACGATCTGGACGATCGGGAAAGAATTGACCACGGCCATTCACTTCCATTCTCATCACGGATGAGGAGCGCGTGAACCGTCCGGCCCGCTTCATACCCCCTCGTTCCTCCCGGCAGAAGGATAAACGCGTTTGCTTCGGCAAGAGATGTGACTGAGCTTGATTTGTCGAGACCGACCGGTGACGCCATCATCTTTCCGTCCTTATGATAAATAAATGCCCTCACAAATCTCGTAAACGGATTCGGTTTCGGAAAGTCGTTTGTTAACACGGCTTCCGTCCATCCGGAATGAGGTTTTTCATTCAGAAGCCACGTCTGAATCATCGGTTTGACAAACAGGGTGAATCCGACATAACATGCGGACGGATTGCCTGAAAGGCCGAACAGCAGCATGTCATCGGCCCGGGCGACAGTTGTCACGCTCCCCGGGCGCATTGCCACTTTGTTAAAAAGAACTTCCGCTCCGAGCTTATTATAAATGTCTGGAAGAAAATCAAAATCGCCGACTGACACGCCGCCGGTCGTGATCAGAAAATCAACTTTTTTCATAGCTTCCTTCACCGCATCATAGCTGTCATCAAAATCATCGGAAATTTTCCCTAAGTTCAGCGGTACCGCGCCCGCTTCAATGACCTGGGCATACACCATAGCAGCGTTGCTGTTGCGGATTTTCCCCGGCTCAAGCGGATCGCTGACATGAAGAAGCTCGGTTCCCGTTGCGATAATGCCGACAACCGGCTTTCTGACCACTGGAACAGAAGCATAGCCGAAGGTTGCTAAAAGAGCGGTTACGCCCGGCGTAATTTTCGTCCCTTTTTTTAATAGCGGGCTGCCTTTTTTCGCGTCTTCTCCTTGATATGAAATATTATCACCCGCATGAAAAGGGCGTTTCACTGACATGTAATTCGTCCCGTTTTCAGAAAACGTTTTTGTCAGCTCAAGCATCACTACGGCATCCGCACCTTTTGGAATCTGCGCCCCCGTCATAATGCGGACCGCTTCATAAGGCCCGAGTTCTTTTTCTGACACGGCGCCGGCCCCGATATGGTCAATTACTTCAAAGGTGACTGCATTGTCACGGGAAGCCGTTTTTGAATCACTCGCCCTGATGGCAAACCCGTCATATGGGGAACGGTTAAAGGCCGGCACATCATGATCCGCCTTAACATCCTCCGCCAAATAGCGGTGGAGACTGTCCTCAAGCGCCACCCATTCGGTATCCCCCTGTTTTTTATACCGGCTCACCCGGCGGACTGCTTCGTCCACCTGAATCGGCGTTCTTTTTTCAAGCATAGCAATATCTCCCCTTCCTACAGTCCGATCACCCTGGCCAGAACTGAATTTGCTTCTTTTATATCGTTTGTACCGTGAATCAGAGCCCGTCCGTCCTGAAAAATAACGATTCTGAAGCGCTCATACGCCATGTGCAGCAGAAATTCATTTGCTTCCACTTTACCGATCTGCTTCAGACGTTTGACAAGCTCTTCTTTATCCAGCCTCTTTAAGGCTTCCGATCTGATTTGAACGGTGTCTCTTCCGCACAGCACGCTTGCTTTCGGCCTGTTTTCAGGCTGCAGATACGGATATACGGGCTCCGCGCCGCAGGAAGGGCAATGATCCCGTTTGATCTGATCCACATTTATGCTCATATTGGTGTTATTCCACACGTCAAACGTGAAAAAGCGCCGATTTACCGCCGCATGATTTCCTGTCAGCAATTTCAGCGCCTCAGCCTGCTGATAAGCGGAGACGATATGAACCGCCGGAGGTATGATGCCCGCTGTATCACATGTCGCTCCGCCCACGGGCATTTGCTCAAACAGGCAGGATAAACACGGCGTAACCCCCGGAATAATCGTCATGCACATTCCCTGACTGCTGACACAGGCACCGTAAATCCAAGGTGTTTTCGTTTTCAGCGCCAGATCATTGATGACCATTCTCGTTTCAAAATTATCTGTCGCATCCACGATGCAATCCGCTTGTTCGATCAGCGGTTCGAGCGTTTCCGCCGTACCTTCCGCCGCGTAAGCATCGATATGTATATCACTGTTTACCGCCAAAAGACGCGCCTTGGCCGCCATTGCTTTCGGCAGGCGCTGTCTCGCGTCTTCTTCTGTATACAGCTGCTGTCTTTGTAAATTGCTCCATTCCACATAATCCCGGTCAATAATCGCCATACGGCCCGCTCCGGCTCTTGCCAAACCCTCTGCTGCTGCTGTTCCGAGGGCTCCGGCTCCGACAATCAGGACACTGCTGTCAGCCAGCGCCTGCTGCCCTTTTTCCCCTATCGGCTTAAATCTTGTCTGCCGCGAATAGCGCTCTTCCATCTGTGTTGTCCCCTTGCATTTTTATTTCCATCATACCATGTTTCTTCCCGATCAGTCTTGATTTGAAGACTCGACATGCGCCAAAAGTCTGGTGTAATCGTCCTGTGTGTTGATATTAGCGAACTCCTCCGGCCCGGCGCCGATGTCTTCAGCCTGCACATAACAGACAGACAGCCGTTTCAGCGTGTCTGTCATTTTCAGTTTGTTTTGTGTCAGCTGATCAAAAAGCACATCCTGCACCCGCTTATGATAAACCGCCAAGAGGGGCTGCTCTCTGTTTTCACAAACCGGTATGACAGCGTCCAGGTTTCCGGTCAGCTTCATTTCAAGCGCCGCCATCGTTTTTCTTGTCACGAGCGGCGTGTCACAGGATATGACCGTATATATTTCGCCTTCCGTTTGTTTCATTGCCGTATAGATGCCGGCAAGCGGGCCCATTCCCCGAAACCGCGGCTCATCGGCAAAAACATGCCGCTCCCTGTTTGATAAGAACTTTTTTATATGCTCAGGGCGGCTGATAATTACCGTTTCTCCGCCGCCGAAGGCTTTTTTCGCCTGTTCATAAAACATGCCGCCCTTCCACTTTGCAAAAGCTTTCGGTTCTCCGAATCTTCGGGAAGCTCCCCCCGCTAATATTACATTCACCCGTTTCATGTCATCTCTCCCATTCTATATAAAAGCATAGCAAACGCCTCAGCCGAAATACAATATTACGGTGCTTGTCTGTTTAAATAAGAGGAATAGCCGTTGTTCCTTTCCCATATTGTAGTGTTAACATCATGAGGGAGATGGTTCTTATGAAAATATCCGGTCCTTTTTTCCACGACACTTCTCAAGAGAACCTTTACTTGAAATCCGAACTTTCCAGATGCAGAAAATTAATTTCAGAATTTGAAGCAAGCTACTTCCATCAAAAAAATAATAAGCTTCAGGAGGAAAACGCCAATATTAAAGAGCGGCTTCACAAGCTTTCTGACGAATTGAAAGCCATGGCTCAAAAACACAAACAGACAAGTGACACGGAACGTTCTTTGCATGAAATCAGAGCCGGGCTGCTCGATAAAATCGTCATTCTGCAAGAACTGCTTCAGCAGGAAACGTTTCGGCGGAAAAATGAGATGGAAGAAAAGCACCGTCTGCATCTTACAAATGTAAAATTTGAAGAAGAAAATAAAAACTTACATACCCGCATCCGCTCACTTGAGACCGCCATTCAGACTGAACGGACTTCTCACGAAGATATGAAACAGCGTTATCATGCCGCTGCAGACGAAAATACCCGGCTCCAAACACAAATGGTAGAAAAAGAATACCAGCTCAAACATATTAAAATAGAAATTAATCATATGAGAGATCGAATACTAGAAACAAAAGAACGGCTTGTAGAAATAGAAAAAACGAAAGAAAAGTTATTTCAAGAAACCATTCTTTCGTATAAACGGCAGCTGGACGAAAGTGATGCTTGGATTGCCGGCCATTTTGCTGATATTGACAGCCGCACGGCGGAACCGGCGGAACGAGCTCTGGAAATCCCTTCTATTTCCAAAGAGACTGTTCAGGCAGAAGACTTGCTTAAAGCCGTTACCGAACAAGTCATCTCCCTGCAAAAACAAATTGTACAATCAGAGTCCCGCGATCAGTCGTTTGATGAAAAACTGGATGCGTTGAAAGAACGTGCTGACGGCGAAAAGCCTTTCCAAAAATATGTCGTCAAGCTTGAAAAAAAGCCGGGAAAAGATGCGTCACTTCCGCAGAATAAGCGGGAAAACGCAAAAAAACTGCTTGAGTAACGCAAGCAGTTTTTACTGTTTTATTATTCAGCAGCCGTATCATTTGCCGTTTCTGCTGTTTCCTGAGAAATTTCTCCCTCAAGAATATATTGGCCGCGGTATGGTTTTTTCACTTCCGGATACATTTTAATTAAGCTTTGCATAAATGTTGTCATATTAGGAATTTCAAGGCCGCTTTCCTTTTCAATTTCCTTTTGCAGTTCGGAACTTTTGATCGCTGCATTGTGGCGTTTCAATGTTTTAATCGCTGCTTCGCGCAGTTTTGCCGCTTTTGATCCCGGTCTCGCCGTCCCTCTTCTTCTTCTTGTAGAACCGTCTGGAATGCCGGCGGGAAGAGACGTAATAGACTGCATCTGCGGCTGGGAGGATTGAGGCTGTGTCTGCGGCTTTTGATAGCTTCTCATTTCCTGTGCTGCAAGCTCTGCAAGCACCGGGAGAGAGTCACTTTTTTTCTCCGGACGAAACTCTTTTTTTGTATCGGACAGGCTGCCTGCATTGTCTAATTCTCTCAGTTTTGCATATATTTTATCACGTTCTATTTGATATTCACGAATGACTTTTACCTCTGCTTCGTTCAATTGTTCTAAACGTAAGCGCAGCGCTTCTCTTTCATTAAACATGTGTAAAACCCCCTGTCAAAAATTTAAACGCTTTTATTAAGATATTAGATTACAAAAGTAATTTTATCAACTATTATTTTATCATTTTACTATTTTATTTACTCTATGAAAAATTGCTTATTTTCTGAAAATGGTACTTTATATACAAAAATCCCTTATCATATAGGGGTTTCTGGACAAAGTTCCAATTTATTCAACCATTTCAAAATATAACTTGAAATTACTTGTTTAATGAAAATTAGCGTAATATCTACAATTTTCGACTATAATATGTAAAAGATTATGATATGGATAAAACAAGCGGTACAGCGTGTTTACGGCTGTTTCTCTTATTTTTTAAGCCACACATGTCATATTGGAATTTTTTATCCAATAGACACAAAAAACCCTGTTACCTAACGGCAAAGGGTTTGCGGAACCGAGACATTAGTCCGACGGAGATTGTCCCGATTACTCAGAAGCCTGCTCCGATTCTGAAAGTACTCGGCTGACGCGTTTTTCAAGCATTTTCATCCCGCTTCCTCCCGCTTGAAAATGGCGGAGCTGTCCGCTTTTATCAAAAACGTAATAAGCCGGCACATATTCATTTTCAAATGCTTCAGTCAGCGTATGATCGCTGTCGACGTAAATCGGCTGAGAGATATCGTGTTCAGCCGCTGTTTCCTTGATTTTCTCAAGATCAAGATCATCTTCGGAACGGGGCATGTGAACGGCCACCACATTCAGCTGATCTTTATATTTATCACGAAATTCGTTCATCTCAGGCATCGCTTCTTTACACATGCGGCAGCTGGCGGACCAGAAGTGAATCAGTGCCGGCTTTCCGCCGACCAGCTGTTCCTTCGTGACTTCTTTGTTAATCCATGCTTTAGCGCCTGTCAATTCAGGCATTTGCTGACGTAATTTCATCTTATTTCCCTCCTTATGAAAAAGGTTTTTTGCCGGGGCTTTCAGTTTCGCCAGGCAACGTTCTCCTGTTTTCCCTCCAAAGGATATGATTTGGCTGAATCACCATGTTAAAATGAGTGTGGCGATTCCTTAGTTCATATCTTCACAAAAATGATGATATTGAAACCGGGCAATATGAACAAATCATAAATGAAATAACTGATTTCTATTAAAAGGTTTATTTTATTTTAAAAACGGGTATATCACTTTTAGCTTTTTCTGCAATAGACTTGAAAGGAAGACATCACTATGATTGATTTAAAACACTTTGATTGGGCCGGGCTTCTCACATCTGCCGGGATTTTCATCATAAAGCTGGCTCTCATTATTTTAGCGTACTTTATTTTCCGGACGGCAGGAAAAAAGCTGATCAAGCATCTGTTTCAGAAATTCGAGCAACAAAACAACCTCTCCAAAGGCCGCGCTTATACTTTGCGAAGCCTCGCGCTTAATGTTTATGGATACATCCTGATTTTCGTTTTTATCGTAATGATTTTGGATTTATTTCACTACAATCCGAGCGCTCTCATTGCCGGCGCCGGCGTGGTCGGTCTTGCAGTCGGCTTCGGGGCTCAGGGGCTTGTCAGTGACATCGTCACCGGATTTTTTATCCTTTTGGAAAAACAGATCGACGTCGGCGATTATATTACGGTTGCCGGCTACAGCGGCATTGTCGAGCAGGTCGGTCTCCGTACGACGCAAATCCGGAGCTTTGACGGCACGCTTCACTATCTTCCCAACCGGGGTATTACGAATGTGAGCAATCATTCCCGCGGAACGATGCAGGCGCTTGTCGATATTAAAGTGCCGCTTGAAAAAAATCTTGATGAAACCATTCAAATCCTGCAAACCGCGTGTGACAAAGCAGCCGCTGAGCTCCCGCAGATTAAGGAAGGACCGGACGTCATCGGGGTTCAGGATTTAAGCTCGTCAGAAATGGTGATCAGAATCATTGCCAAAACTGAAAATATGGAGCAATGGCGGGTTGAACGCGTACTGCGGAGAGAAATAAAAATCGCGCTCGACCGTTTTAAAAACGCCGCATCCGCCGAATAGAAAAACCGAAGCGTAAGCTTCGGTTTTTTCTTTTTAATGAAATTTTTTTTCCACTTCGCTGCAGATTTCGTCGGCGGTCATTCCGGAAGCCGTAATGACGGGAGCCTGAGTTGACGTATCGGCAATTCCTTGGACATTGCTGTCAAGTCCGGTTACGACACAGCAGTCACAATTCTTCGCATCCTCAGGAGTCTTCATCATCACTACGTCATATCCTTTTTGTTTTAACGCCTGTTCTACATCCGATAAAGATTGTTCAATCCCAATTTTTTTCGTCATATTGAACACCTCCGTTATGTAGAATGCTCAATTTTTGTTAGATTATTCTTCTTTTCGGATTTAATTGGCATACTTCGAAAAATATCCGACCATGACATTGACCGCGGTTTCCATCGCATCTTCATCCGGGTTCAGCTTTGCGTGATGAAGCCCGTGGGATGAATCGGCCCCCAGCCAGAACATAAAGCCGGGATATTTTTTCAGCATGTACCCGAAATCTTCTCCGGTCATCGCTTCTTTCGCCGTTCTCACGTCAGCAAGCTGATGATCGCTGACAAATTGCATAAATTCTTCGGTCAGGCCGCTTGTATTATAAACTTGATGATAAACGGACGGATATGTAACTTTTCCTTTGCATCGGAAGCCGATTTCAATTCCTTTGACAAGCTCTTCAATCCGCTTTTTCACCATACGCATTGATTCCTCGGAAAGCGTCCGGATGGTTCCCTCCAGATGAGCATGCTCTGCGATGATATTTTGCGCCGTGCCCCCGGTAATCGTTCCGACAGTGATCACAGCGCTGTCAAGCGGATCCGTATTTCTGGATATGACTGTCTGCAGCTGCGTGACAAGCGTGCTCGCGGCGACGACCATGTCGTCTGCTGTATGCGGATATGCCGCATGCCCGCCTTTCCCCTCGAGATCGATGACGAGTTCGCTCGTATTGGCAAACAGCAATCCGCTTTTGGTGGAGATTGTGCCTACAGGAAGCTCAGGTGCTATATGGAGAGCGGTAATCAAATCCGGTGTCCATTTTTTCAGCACATCGCTTTCAAGCATCGGTTCCGCTCCGCCCGGTCCTTCTTCAGCCGGCTGGAATAAAAAGAGCAGATCATGTTTGACGGGATGATGGACAAAATGATCAATAATGCCGAGCGCGATGGTCATGTGCATATCGTGGCCGCATGCGTGCATAAAACCGGGGTGTTCAGATGCAAACGGAAGCCCCGTCTGCTCTTCAATCGACAGAGCGTCTATATCCGCTCTGTAGGCGAGCATTTTTTCCGGAGCCGTGCCGTTGACTTTGACAAAGATGCCGGTTCTCCAAGTTTCGATTTCAATTCTGTCCTCCGGATATTGGTTCAATAGATTCAGCAGGTACTGTTGGGTTTTATATTCCTGAAAGCCGATCTCCGGAATGCGGTGCAGATCTCTTCGGATGGCAATGAGACGCTCTTTTTCCATATGTATTCCTCCTTGAGATAAGAATAAGGCGTGGATTTTATCATCCACGCCCATTCTATCAAACCATTCCTTACAGCTGGCGTAATTCCTGTTTGATTTCTGTTTTGCCTTTTGTTTTTTCATCGATATCTTTGATTTTTTTCGCAGGTGTTCCCGCTACAACGGTATATGGCTCGACGTCATTTACAACGATGGCTCCGGCAGCGACAACCGCGCCTTTACCGATTGTTACTCCTTCAAGCACAACCGCATTTGCGCCGATCACAACGTCGTCTTCCACGACAACAGGCTTAGCGCTAGGCGGCTCAATAACGCCCGCTAATACAGAACCCGCTCCGATGTGGCAGTTTTTGCCGACAGTCGCGCGTCCACCGAGCACAACGTTCATATCAATCATCGTACCTTCGCCGATGACTGAACCGATATTAATAGATGCACCCATCATGATAACGGCATTGTCGCCGATTTCGACTTGGTCGCGGATAATAGCGCCGGGCTCGATTCTCGCTTTAACATCTTTTAAATCAAGCATCGGGATCGCAGAGTTGCGGCGGTCATTTTCAATGACATAATCCTCAATTTTGTCTTTGTTTTCTTCGATCGCGCTTTTAATTTCAGCCCACTCGCCAAAAACGACGCCGGATTGGCCGTTCAGGAATGTTTTAGCGGAATCGCCAAAGCTGATTCCTTCAAGATCGCCTTTTACATACACTTTTACAGGCGTTGATTTTGTACTATTTTGAATAAATGAAATAATTTCATTTGCATCCATCATTTTCATATGTATTGTCCTCCTCTGATTTTCTACCTCATTACTGTAACAAAGGAAGGATACAAAGACAAGAAAAAAAGGAACAAGCCTTTATTCTGCCGGCTGGCTGCACAGCGCGGCAAACTGTCTTCCGAATTCCCGGAGCTCTTCTTCCTCACTGCCCTCAGGGTTGTTTTCAATTTTGACCGACGGCAGCACCACCCGCCCGCCGCGGGCCGTGATTACTTTTTCCAATTCGTCAACCGCTCCGCAAAAAAACTCATAGGACGTATCTCCGGAACCGAACAAAGCAAATGTTTTTCCCGTAAACTCCAGGTTTTCCATATCTTCAGCAATATCGAGCATTTCATCAGGAAGATCCCCGTCTCCCCACGTATATGTGCCTAATAAAATATACTCGTAATCATTAAAAAGTTCGGCATGAATATCCATCGCTTCATATCTGTCTACGGATGCTTGTGCTTCGATCAGCCCTTTTTCAATTAAATCCGCCATCGCCTCGGTGTTTCCTGACATTGTAGCGTAAACAAGCAATACATTCCCCATCTTCGTCTCTCCTTTATGCATAAAAACTAATGTGCGAGCCGTACCGCCTCATACGGTCTGACAAACTTACTTTCGTAAAGGCCCGCGCAAAAAAAGTTTTCTTCCCGGTTGGCCACCCGCCATCCGTGACCGCGGATCGTATCAAACCACTTTAATTCACCGGCGGCGAGATCAGCTTGATAAATACGCGAAAATCCGTTTTCGTCCTGTGACGATGTGACATAAATAATCCCGTTATCCTCAGAAACGTCGAGAAATGATTTTTCCCGTACGGCGGGCCCGGCTGTAATGGCAAACTCCTCTTGCGTCCGTACGTTTCGGACGGCAACCTCCCCCCGTTCTCCCTTTGCCGCGCCCTTTGCTGCAATGAGCCAGTCATTCTGATACATCATCATTGAAGCCGTCATGCGCTGCCTTTCGCGGCTTATACACCGGATGCGGTCTTCCGTCAGATCATACGCCCAAATGCCGCCATGATTCATATGAATCCGGGTGCCGATATAAATCGTCTGACCGTGTAAACAAAGCGAACGGATGACAGGCGGCTCCTTTAATTGTGAAAAGGGCTTAGCCACATGCCAAGTGACGCCGAAATCATCAGATAAGTAGAGGCAGTATGTGCCGTGCGCACAGACAAACCCGTCATTCCGCCCGGCAACGGCCCATACGGAGGCGCTGGTCGGAAATCGGGAGGCCGTCCAAGTCTTTCCCTGATCGGCTGATCTGAGGACGGCGCCTTTTTCTCCAGCGGCGAATATGTAAGGCCCTATGTAAGTCAGCACATGAATTCTGCTTTTCACTCGGAATAGTCCTTTCCAGCCTTCTTCCGCGGAAAAATGAAAAATACCTTCGTCTTTCACTGCGACAAAATATCCTGAAGTCACTGATGCCATGACAGCCGTCGCGCCTTTATGAAACATGGCACCGGTCTCCGTGGTGAGCGGCCCATGCAAGAAAACCGCGGACAAATTCTTTGCAGCATTCCTGATCTTCAGCCGTCTCGGGCGCCAGCTCGATTTTCAGCGTTTCCGGATATAAATTGGCTCCGGCCTGTTCAAACGCATCGCAAAACAGCGTGACCGCTTCGCAAAACTTCGGGTAGGCGTGATCGCCTGAACCGAAACAAGCCGTTTTCAGTCCGTTGAGCTGGCTGTGCAGAATATCTTCGTAAAAATCTTCCGCTTCGTAAGGAAGATCACCGTCCCCCCATGTGTACGTGCCGACAAAAACATAATCATATGCTTCGAGAGAATCCGCATCTGCTTCGTCCATGTCAAGACAGTCAACTGCTATCTGATGCCCGCTCAGTGTTTCTTTTATAATGCCGGCAATATCCTCTGTATTCCCCGACATGCTTGCGTATATCATTAATGCTTTCTGCATATGATCACCTCGTAATTGATAATGATTTTCATTAACATATATAACACTTTAAATGATAATGATTTTCATTGTCAATAAAAAAATAAAAAAAGACAGCATGATTGCTGTCTTTCTAAAATGGCCGTTCCTGCTTCAGCATATCTTTAATGACAGAAACAAAAGCCTGCACCTGTTTTAATTCAAATGCCGGCTCATATCCGAGCAGCCATGTGTCACGGCCGATCGGATGATCCTTTGTATCAAGCAGGGGCATTTTATTTACTTTATCTTCCTCTTCTAAAGTGACTGACGGCAGAATGGCATAACCGATCCCGTGCAGCGCCATCTGCTTGCACGTTTCAATCTGATCGACGAGGATGGTCTGTTTCGGCGAGGTTTTGAATTTTTGATGCCACCAATGCTGAATTTCCTGAAAATATGTACTGTCACTTTTGAATTGGATAAACGGCCGATCGGTATGGGCTATATCATCAATACAGGAAATTTCCGTATCAACCAAATATAAATGATCGGTCATTAAATAATCTTTCCGGCCTTTCCATTCCGGATTTCCCCGGATAATGCCGATATGTACCTGATCTTCATACAGACTTTTCAGCATTTCGCTGCTCCACCCTGTAATGAGAGAGACCTTTGCATTCGGATAACGCTCCACATATGTTTTTAACACTTTCGGAAGCCAGTGCTGCCCGATAATGGAGGCGACGGCAAGCTTTAATGTGCCGTGAATCTCACCCTCAAGTTCATCAATATTTTCTCTGATTCTTTCTTGCCGATCCGTGACGTCATTTGCAAATTGTATGATTTTTTCTCCTGCCGGCGTTACCGTAAGTCCTTTTTGAGATCTTAGAAAGATCTTTGTTCCCCAGGCTTTTTCAATGGTCTGCAATCGCTGGGACAGAGCCGGCTGTGACACGAATAACCGTTCGGCAGCCTTCCTCATGTTTAATTCCTCAGCTAAAACTACGAGCATATGAAGCTCTTGAAGCTGCATGTCGTCCTCCTTTTCAATGCCTTTTCGTATTTCTTATCTACCATTCTAATAAAATAAAGGCTGCCGAGGCAAGCGCCACTCATATGTATGCGTTTTCTTTTTCCGGCATGCAAAAGAACAAATAGGCTGATCGTGCAAGCCTACTTATTCAATGATCTGATATGGCTGCTCAACTGTTTTAACACGACTCTTCTCGTGAAAATGCCTTCAAAGACGCCTTCATCATTTTCAACGCAGACAAAGCCGTTGTTAATGACCATGCTGAACCCTTTGATAATCGGATCATTGATGTGGAGACGGGGAATGTCTTTCAGCATGACTTCCTCAACCGTAATTTGATCCAGCTTCTCAAACTCGATCCGTTCAAGTCCGAAAATGCTGTTCATAATCATATTTGTCCCGATCAAACCGTGCAGACGGTACGAAGCGTCAAGGACGGGAATGGCGGTATAGCCGGTTTTCGTCAGCACTAATAGAGCATGCTCAAGGTTGTTTCCGACTTGAACGTGCGCCACTTTATCCGCCTCGATCATAAATTGTCCGACTGTTGCATCAAGAAGCTGATCTGATTGTAAGCTAATCATGTCACTTCGACCCCTTTACATTTTTCATCAAAGCATGTATTCCCTATATTGCAATAATATAAACATTATCATTTTTTGTCGAAAAGTTTCCGTCAATAAAAAAGATACTCTTTGCAATCGAGTATCAATTTATAGGCCGCTGATTAATTTTCGTTCCGAAAACGGTCATAGAGCGTTACGAGTTTTTTATAAGTGGTTCCATCAACGCTTTTTGACCCTGCTTCTATATCGTTGATTTCGCTGGTCAAAAGCTCAATGGCATATTCTTGATTGATCAGGATATTCAGCAGAAGTTTCTGTTCTTCTTCCGTAAATCGTTCACTGATAAGACTCATACGTAATCAGGCCCCCTATTTTTAACTGAATACCTCTGAAAGCAATGTGAAATTTGCTTTCAGCTCTACCGCTAGAATAAGTAAACAGAAAAAAATCGTCAACCGCATAATTCGACATTTTGCGGATTCTGTATGAAATATTATTTTGTGTAACGATTGGCATAACTGAATGCTGTGCAGGAATCAGGCTTGATTTTCGCTTCAATGCCCATCGAGGTAATGCGGCCGGTCATTTCTTGTATCAATTCTTTTGTCAGCCCTTTTTGACCGATATCCAGATGCACTTCAAATGAAAGATCCGCCCCTTCATCCGTAAAAGGCAAGAGCAAATCTGTCAGTTCCATAAGACGGCCGTCGAGGATATGCGCAGCCATCTCCTGGCTGAACGCGGTTTCCAGCGAAATTTTTTCGCGAAGGCTATGTATCGGTCTTGCAAGATCATGATTTTTCAAACAGCCCCAAGCTCCCTTGCCTGTACGGTGCAAGTGTATAGCCGTAATAAACTTTGTGAAGTCGCGGTAAACTTGTGAATCAGTCCCTACAGACAGCACGTATGCTGAACGGGGGTCTTTATTGACAAAGCGTTTCAGCCGCTCCGTCACGTCTTGAAAGGTCATCTGTGCCTCAGAAAGATTATAAAACAGAAAAGAATCAGCCATGTACGGACACTCCTCTTTCCAGAGTCTACAACCAAACGAACAAGCACGTTCCTTTGCATAATTTAATAAAGCTCCGCTTGCGGAAGACCGGAAGCTTGGTCAGCCTGAAAAATCAAATCAAATTACTGAAGGAGCTCAAAAATTTCAATAGAAATCATGTCAATGTTATCAAACGGATATGTGTTAGGTTTTTCACCTTTTTGGAAAACCGTCAGTTCAAACGTTTGATTTTTTTCGAAATATTTAACACTGCAAATTTTTTCGCCGTTAACTTCAAAATAACGCTGCATCGGCTCGTTAGCCGCTTCCGCTGTTTCTTGCAGACTTTGCAGCCGCGTGATGATACCCATTAATTGTGACATTCTAAAAAAAGACTCCTTTCAAAAAACAACTTCAAATCAACAAGTATTTATTATAATACAAGTCCTACAGAGCATCATACCATAAAGTAGACCGGGATGGCATTTTCCCGCTGGATTTTCAATAAGAAAATAAACGGGAAAACTGTGTTTTCGAATAGTTTGAAGCTTTTTTCGGAATGTCATACACCTTTCAAAAATAATTTTTCGCTTTTTGAGCCGCCATTGTCAGATGTATGTGAGGAGAAGCCCTTTTATGAGGAGACAGCATAAAAAAACTTGGCGGGGGTAGCGCCAAGCTTTTTCGGATCTTGATCTGATAGAGGGGTTGGGGAACAGAGAGTAACTTCTCTCTATAACTAAATGATAATGATTATCACTATCATTGTCAATCGTTTTTTAAAACTTTTTCACATTTATAAAAAAAAGCGGCATACAGCAGCCGCTTTAAAGTAACCCGTCCTGTTCATATAAATAAGAGTAAGGCAGATCGATAAATAAATACATATTGTCATCCATCGGGTATGAAAAGGTTCTGATCATCTCACCCGTCTCAATATCACTGTACAGGTCACTGAAAAAGCCTTTTCTTGAATTCCGCATCTTCATAATGTTTTCTAAAAAGTACGGACGCCAGCTCCAGTTTTTCTCCACGTATTCAGGCTGATAAAGCCATTCGCCGGACTGCTTGAACACATTTCCCGTCAGCTGATAGCCTTCTTCATCACACATATAAATTCTGAAACAGCAGTCGGTCAGGTTTTCCGCCAGTTTTTTAATAAACTCATCGTCCGCCTGATGGGTTTTCTTCAGCTCGGAAACTGCCTGATTGACCCGCTTATAAAAATTCTCAGAGTGTTCGTATACTGTCTCCAGCTTCTTTTTTTCTCTCGTGATAAATTGCTGAAACTCCGTTTTCAAGCGTGCTTTTAACAGGCTCCGGTCTATAAAATCGCCGCTCGGCGCCTGCAGATAATAGCCTTGAAAAAATCGGCCTCCGTTTCTCCATGCGTACTGGAGCTGAAAATCAGCTTCTATATCTTCATACAGCAGCGCGGCGCCGATTTTTCTCGCCAGCAATGAAATGCTGTACAGCACATGCTCATATGATGGTGACGGCTGAGATACCTTCAGCGCCTGCAAATCTATTTTCAGAAGGTCCGGTGAAAGGAGCGCGATTCTGTCCAGGTTGCTGCTCTCCTTACCTATATTGTCCACCGCGATTTTAATGCCGTATGTACGATAGTAGGCAAGCATATGGTACAGCTGTTCAATGTCGCCTTCGAAATTGTGCTCGGTGATCTCAAGCACAATACGGTTCAATTCAATGCCCTGCTCTTCGTATTCTTTCAAAAGCTCAAGAAAGCTTTCTCCGTGGTCAAGCATCAATACATTCGCATCCTGATTGATAAAAATCAACAGATCGCGATCAGCTTCTTTAAACCGCTCCAGCGCCTGCCTGATGACTCTGTCATCGACCTCAAGCTTATATTCTTCCGGAATGCCGGAATCTAAGAAAAACGGCCCGAGGCTCTCAATCTCCGCATCTGCCAAAATACGGCCAAGCACTTCGTAGCCTACGACTCTTTGTTCCTCAGCGTTAAAAATCGCTTGGTAATACGGAATAACATCATCAATATTCGTCAGTATATCAAGTGGGTCCAACATGTTATCACCTGCTTCTCTATCTTTGTCTGATTATACACAATTATATCAGCACCACAAATGTTTAGATTAGGGGAAAAAGGAGGCAGTATGGCAGCAGTTTAAAATAAAAGGGGAAAACTTTTTAAGATCACTCTTCAGACCGGTTAATTAAGGACGTTATTCATTTGTTTCACCATCACAAATAAAAGGATAAATATAAGAGCATTATAACCGGCGGCTGTCCAAAAATAATGGCTCCAATCAGTACTGTTAAATATCCAATCATCATCATGTTTCAACTGAAAGAAAGTTCCTTTTTTATCTAAAGTGCCAAATGTAAGAGTTGTTAACCCGCCAGCACTCTTGGAAACGTCAACTCCATACATTGAACCGGCATGATCAGTATGATTTATTGGCATATACGTATAATCAGATAAAATTGTTTCCGCCAGCTTGGTTGGCAGAGACACATATAATACAGCCGATGTATCGCCTCCGAGCCCACTCAAATACTCCCTGGCTTTAATAAATTTCGTTTCATCAGGAAAATCTATGTGATATAGCTTTTCAAATCTGATTATTTCATCAGATGTAAGATTGGTATTTTGATAATACTCCGGAGTAAAAGCGCAAATGATAAAGTACCAAATATTAAAGATGATAACGAAACTGCTTACAAATAGTACAATGAACCATTTTAATAATTTCTTCACTTATTCACCTCTTAATCTTTAAAAATTATATCATAATTTTGAATAGAAAAATAAAACAAGCGAACGTTCACCTTTAACGTTCGCTTGCTTTGCAAAATATGTCATGTAAATTAAAACGGGTAAGGATTCAGCCATTGCCCCCCGTCCATTGTGATACAATCCCCGTTTATATAGGATGCTTCATCGGATAGCAAAAACGCTGCCAAAGCGGCGATTTCCTCCGGTGTCCCCAGACGGCCGAGCGGTACACTGTTCATAGTGCGGGACACGGCTTTTTCCGATTCGAACAGCTTTTCCGCACCGCCTGTCCGTTCAATCGGGCCGGGGGCTATCGCGTTTGTCCGGATGCCGTATTTGCTCCCCCATTCAACGGCCAGCGTTCTTGTCAGTGACAATACCCCCGCTTTGGCTGCAGCGGAATGAACGACACCCGCTCCCGCTCCCCATGCGTATGTAGCGGCCATATTTAAGATGACGCCCTTCTGCTCCTGCTCGATCCAATGCCTTGCCGCGGCTTGGCTGCAGAAAAATGTGCCGTTTAAAACAATCTCAATAACAGCTTTCCATCCATTGGGCGTCAGCTT
Source organism: Bacillus sp. GZB (assembly GCF_001975995.1). NCBI lineage: Bacteria > Bacillati > Bacillota > Bacilli > Caryophanales > Bacillaceae > Bacillus > Bacillus sp. GZB. The sequence goes on along the minus strand of NZ_MTQG01000010.1, from coordinate 590,170 downwards.
CTCTGCCGGGCAAATAAAATTGCCGGCCGCATTGTTAATCAGCGCATCGAGCCGGCCAAAGACTTTTTTCGCTTCTGTAATCATGTCTGAAGCGGCGGAATCAGAACGGACATCCATTTGAAAACAGGCGACCTGCCCCTCAAAGGTCTCAATTTCTTTTTTTGTTTCCTCAAGTGCTTCACGGTTCCTCCCTGTCACCATGACATGCCATCCTAATTCAGCCTGTTTTTTCGCCATTGCTTTTCCCATGCCGCTTGAACCGCCTGTAATGATTACCGCTTTCTTATCCATAACAAACCCACCCCTTATATTGAATGAATAATCATTCATAATCTTATCATAGATGTCTTTCCGCGTCATTACATGCTGAGAAGGGATTTTTCAGCCAAGCTGATGATATAATAGAACAACTCTGACAAAGGTTGGTTTTACAGATGGAGAAAATGACTAGAAGAACATTTTTAAAAAGAGGATTCGGCATTTTGGGTGCAACTCTCGCAACGGCTTGCGGAGGTTACGGCTATGCCCGGTATATTGAACCGCGCATGATTGAGATCACCCGTCATACAATCACCAACCGCCTGATCCCCAGCGGCTTTGACAATTTTAAAATCGTTCAATTCAGCGATACGCATCTCAGTGATGTGTTTACACCCGGTGACTTGAATAAAGCAGCGGAAAAGATCAATCAGCTGAAACCCGATCTGCTCATCTTTACGGGAGATTTAATTGATAAGCCGCATTTATTTAATGATCATCAGCATGCACTCGCCGTGCTGCAAAATCTGGAAGCTCCCTTCGGCAAACTTTGTGTTTACGGAAACCATGACCACGGAGGCTACGGTACGAACACGTACAAGGCTCTGATGGAAGCTGCTGATTTTCAAGTGCTTCGAAATGGCTACCGTCAGGTGCAGCTGACAGACGGAAGCCGGATTGAACTCGCGTTTTTGGATGATGTAATGCTCGGAAAACCCGATTATGAAAGCACCCTGTCCCGCCTTTCCGAAGATACGTTTTCCATTTTAATCGTCCACGAGCCTGATGCCGCTCTCAAGATCGGCGGATATCCCGTAAACCTCCAGCTGTCGGGACACACTCACGGCGGCCAGGTCCAGCTCCCGTTTTTCGGCCCTCTCATTACGCCTCCATACGGAAAAACGTATACCGACGGCATGTATACGCTGCATGACACAGCCGTTTACGTCAATCGCGGGCTCGGTACGACAAGACTGCCGTATCGATTTTTAGCCAGACCGGAAATCACGCTGTTCACATTGAAAACCGAACAAAAATAAGACTTTTATCCTGATGCACAGACACCCCCTCCGTAATATGTATATGGAAAAGAGCAAAAAGGAGGGTGATGAAACTGCTGACATATCAAGTGAAACAAGGAGAAACCATCTCAAGCATTGCGCAAGACTTCAGAATAAGCACTGCTGCTCTCCTTCAGGCAAATCCCTCAATCCAATCGGTCATATACGCGGGACAGCATATTATCATACCGAATCTTCCCGATCCATCCACCATTCCCTACTCCATCATCGTGTATATCGGAGCGAAAAAACTGGAGTTATACCGCCTTGGCAGGCTCATCCGTACGTACCCCATCGCAGTCGGAAAAATATTGACGACCACGCCGACCGGAGAATTTTACATCGTGAACCGCCAGCCTAAGCCCGGCGGCCCGTTCGGCGCTTATTGGCTCAGCCTCTCTAAAATTCATTACGGCATTCACGGAACAAATAATCCTTCCTCCATCGGCAAAGCGGTATCAAAAGGATGCATCCGGATGTATAATCAGGACGTCACTGAACTTGCCGCTACCGTTCCTAATGGAACAAGAGTGACTATTATAAGATAGAAAGATCTTTATTTGTTAATGGAACGAGCTGATGATAATATATTACAGTGGGACCTTTAGGGTAAGGAGCGTGTTTATGGATATATTTAAAAATCGCAATTTTGTCCGTCTCTTTTTCGCAGCACTCGCTTCTCAAATGGGAACGACTGTAGGTAATATGGCTTTCGCTTTTTACTTGCTGGACCATTTTTCAAACCAGCCGGCATACACGACTTTGGCTGAGCTGATGTATTCACTGCCGACAGTTTTCGTATTTCTGATTGTCGGTGTCGCAGCTGACCGGCTTGACAGAAAAAAGGTCGCAGAGAATTGTGACTGGATCAGAGCCGGACTGACGATCGTATTGTTTGCCGCATTATACACCGGGAGCATCCCTCTCGTGTTCTGTATTTTGTTCATCAGAAGCGCCGTGACCAAGTTCTTTTTCCCGGCGGAAGCCAGCCTTGTACAAGCTATTCTGCCTAAGGAGCATTACGCGAAAGCGGCGGGACTTAACCAGATCCTGTTCAGCATCTTCATGGTATTCGGCGTCGGTATAGGCGCGTTTATGTATAAAACGATCGGTATTCACGGAGCCATTATCCTTGATTTTGTCAGCTTTATTGTATCAGGCTTTCTGATCCGCGCCTGCCGCATTCCGAAAGAAGCCCGTCAGCCGAACGGCCCTTTTAAATGGGGAGATTCGTTTCTGAAAGACTCGGTCGCTGATTTTAAGGAAGGGATCGTATATATTGTTAAAAACAAATTGCTTGCTTCCCTTATTTTCGGCTTTTTTATCTTTGGTTTTGTCAACGGCGGCTTTGCCGTACTGCCGATGTTTACGATGAAATACGGACTTGCGCCTGATCATTACGAATCACATACTTCCATCTTCACCGTCGCACTCGGCTTCGGCCTGCTTGCAGGAAGTGTGATCGGAACGATGATCGCAAAAAAAGTCAAACCGCATCATTTGATGTCGATTCCTATTTTGGCAGCCGGACTGCTCATTTTTGTCCTCGGCTATACGGATAAGCTGTGGATTTATTATGCGGCGGCTTTCGTCCTCGGCATCTGCATCGGCCCTGTCAATATCGCCATCGGCGGCTGGATGCCGAAAATCGTTCATCCGAAAATAATGGGCCGGGTCAGCGGCTGGCAGGATCCTTTTATGATGTTTGCCCAATCGATTACACTCGGACTGGTCGCCCTGTTATTTCCGAAATTCGTTACCAATATTGATTACCTTTATTACGGCATGGGAATCGTGATTTTAGCGGTATTTGTGTTCTATTTTATCGCTCTTCCGAAATACAGCGCCGAGGCAGCAGAGGTCGATGTGCAGCAATCATTAAAGGCTGATTCCGAAAAACATGCGAATCCTGTCTAATAAAGGAAAAAGATGCGCCCTTTTCATCAGAAAAAGGCGTATTTTTATAATCAATATTTGCATTTCAACGCTAAAAAAGTATAATCTATATATGAACTTGATCAATGCAAAGGAGAGAAATAATGGACGACCACGCTTATTCGAAAGAGCTGCAGCCAACCATCGAGAATCTTTCAAAAGCTGTTTATACTGTGAACCGCCATGCAAAAACCGCCCCCAACCCTAAATACCTTTATCTGCTGAAAAAACGGGCATTACAAAAGCTTGTGAAAGAAGGCAAAGGGAAAAAAATAGGGCTTCACTTTTCAAATAATCCCAGGTTTAGCCAACAGCAGTCAGACGTACTTATCTCTATCGGAGACTACTATTTTCACATGCCTCCAACAAAAGAAGACTTCCAGCATCTTCCGCATTTAGGTACGTTAAATCAATCGTACCGCAATCCTAAAGCACAAATGTCTTTGACAAAAGCGAAAAACGTATTGCAAAAATATGTGGGCTTAAAGGAAAAACCGCTTGCCGCCAACAGGCAGCAGCCCGCTTATCATAAACCCGTATTTAAAAAACTTGGTGAGAGTTATTTTTAATTCCGCCGCAAAAAAGCCGATGCGTCATGCATCGGCTTTTTTCTATTCAATCACGTACGTATCCACTTTTTTAATGAGCTCGCTGATTTCAGGCTTGCTGATCTGTTCATCCGCTCCGACTACTTCGCCCCGGTGGCGCAGGTCGTCCGTAATCAGGGACGAGAAAATCATAATCGGCACATCAGAGCTTTGCGGGTTATCCTTAAGGAGCTTCGTCAAACGATGCCCGTCCATTTTCGGCATCTCAATGTCACTGATAATCATGTCAATATGGTCTGACAGGTTTTCTCCGTTATCCGTCAGTTCCACGACGTAATCATACGCTTCTTTTCCGTTTTCAAACGTAACGATTTCACTGTACCCCGCCTCAGTCAGCTCATCCGTCAAAAGACGCATCAGAAGCGGCGAATCTTCAACGATGATCAGTTTTTTACCCGCCCGTCTTTCATCAAATCCTTCCTGATGGACATGATAAGTCTCAACTCCCGATGCCGATTCAATATCGTAAATGATCTTTTCATAATCGGGCAGAAAGATCATCGTGTCTTCCAGTTTGATGATTCCCGTTAAATGCCGCTCCATGCCCTGGTTCAGGGAAGTCGGCTTTTCAATCGCCTCCCAGGACACCCTGTGGATTTGTGAAACGGAACCGACGTGAAAGACGATTTTCCGTTTGTTGAATTCCGTTACGATATATTTATCGTCTTTTGCTCCTTCGGCATCAACGCCGAAAAAGGAATACAGACTGATGACGGGAAGAATTTCGCCTCTCAGCTTAATCATCCCTTCTACGTCTTTATGAGACTGAGGCACAGATGTGACCTCTACCGGCTGAATGATTTCCCGGACTTTCATCACATTTATGCCAAATGTATTGACGCCTACTTCAAATTTGACGATTTCTAATTCGTTTGTGCCTGAATCCAATAAAATATCGTATTGTTGTAAAGACAATTCAATCCCTCGCTATCCGCATTCAGTATTGTACTGTATATATCGGCTGGAAACGGAAAAAGTGAATGTATTCGGTCCAACTGGCCATGAACTCTTTATAAAAAAATGCTTTTTTCTGATATCCCATTGACTTTTTGACATCGAGTGGTAAAATAGTCAAGGATTTTTCAGGAAGAAGGGTGTAATAAATGGGTACAGTAGTCATATTCGACCAAGATCAAATGACGGTGTTAGAAGATATCAGCAAAACGGCTTACCTGCAAATGAAAAAAGAGGCGAAAGAGCATCCCGACAAGCCCGCCCCATACATCTTATGGCGGGAAGACGTCAGCTTTGAATACGGGTATTAATGACATTCGCCACATATCACAATAGATAGATCATGATACAATGAAGACAATCATTTCAGCTGGTTGTCTTATTTTTTTCTGAAAGAAGGTATGTTTTCACATATCGGACATATACTCGGGATAGTTCAATAAAAAGATGACAAATGCTCAGCTAGTGGTAAAATAGGATAAACTCAATATATAGTATAAGGTGATGAATTATGGAACATTTGCTTAATCCGAATGTAAAAGAAATTGAAATTTCAGGAATTCGCAAATTCTCAAATCTTGTAGCTCAGCACGACAATGTCATTTCGCTTACGATCGGTCAGCCGGATTTCTTCACGCCGCACCATGTCAAAGCGGCTGCCAAAAAGGCAATCGACGAGAACGCAACGGCATATACTCCGAATGCGGGCGGCCTTGAGCTGAGACAGGCCGTACAGCTTTATATGAAGAAAAAAGCTGATTTGAATTATGAAGCTGAAACTGAAATCATCGTCACAACCGGGGCAAGCCAAGCGATTGACGCGTCTTTGCGGACGATTTTATCTCCGGGCGATGAAGTTATTCTCCCCGGACCGATATATCCGGGTTACGAACCGATCATCCGCATGTCGGGCGCCGTTCCGGTCCATGTGGATACGACGACACACGGATTTAAGCTGACGGCGCGGCTCATTGAAGAATCGCTGACACCAAAAACAAAATGCGTCATTCTTCCTTATCCGTCAAATCCGACCGGAGTGACATTGTCTGAGGAAGAGCTGCAAAACATCGCAGCCGTCCTGAAGGGCAGAAATGTTTTTGTCCTGTCTGATGAGATTTACAGCGAATTAACCTATGACAGACCGCATTATTCGATCGCGTCTTATTTGAGAGACCAGACGATCGTCATCAACGGCCTGTCAAAATCACACAGCATGACGGGCTGGAGAATCGGTTTCATTTTCGCACCGAAAGAAATTGCCAAGCACATCTTAAAGGTTCACCAATACAGTGTGACATGCGCGTCTTCAATCTCTCAGAAAGCGGCTCTTGAAGCGGTGACAAACGGTGTTGATGATGCGCTTATTATGAGAGAACAGTATAAAAAGCGGCTTGACTATGTATATGACCGTCTAGTTTCAATGGGGCTTGACGTCGTAAAGCCGTCAGGCGCATTTTATATCTTCCCTTCCATTAAGTCATTCGGAATGTCATCGTTTGATTTTAGTATGGCTCTTTTAGAGGATGCAGGTGTGGCTCTTGTGCCCGGCAGCTCGTTTTCAAAGTTGGGTGAAGGGTATGTGAGGCTGTCATTCGCATATTCACTGGATACATTGAGAGAAGGCTTGGACCGGCTGGAAGCATTTATTTTAAAAACGAGAGAATCCATGCAGACTATTTAAACAACGGCATAACGCCGTTGTTTTTTATTGTTTCGGGAATGTAATATGAAAGGCCGTGCCTCTATCCGGTTTGCTGTCTACTTGGATGGCTCCCTGATGGTTTTTAATAAGGTTGAATGTGACCATCAGCCCCAGGCCGGTTCCTTTTTCTTTCGTTGTCAAAAACGGTTCGCCTATTCGTTTCAGCACGTTTTCCGGTATCCCGTCACCCTCGTCTTTCACCGTCACATTAACAGAATACTCATCTTCTGTCATAAGAATGTGAACCGTTCCCCCATCCGGCATCGACTCAACGGCATTTTTAATCAGATTGATAAACACCTGTTTCAGCTGATTTTGATCACCGTTAATATACATGCTGTCATGTTCGTAATCCGTTTTGATAAAAATCCCTTTAAGATTTGCCTGCGTCTCTAAAAGAGCGGTCACTTCACTTATAATTTTCTTTAAGTTTACACGCTCTTTCACGGCGTTTTGCTGAGGTTTGGCAAGCATTAAAAGCTCACTTAAAATTAATTCGATTCTGCTCAGTTCAGAAAACACAATTTCAAAGTAATGTTCGTTTTCCCCCATCGTCGGCTTCATGAGCTGTAAAAATCCTTTGATCGCCGTCAGCGGATTGCGGATTTCGTGAGCGATTCCCGCCGCCAGCTGCCCTGCGATAGACAGCTTCTCCGACTTCAGCATTAATTCCTCCGTCTGCTTCCGCTCAGAAATATCACGCAGAATGACCTGCACGGCCGTTTCTCCGAAAAACGTCGTCGGAATGCAGACCATTTCCGTGTAGATCAGCCGGTTTTTAAAGGTAAACCACGATTGCTTAATAATTTCTGACTCGGTCTTTCGGTTGATAATATTTTGGATCCGCTGTTTCACGCCGTCATGATCACAGGGATGAAGCTGATCATAGACGTTTTTCCCAATTAAATCTTCATATGTTTCAGCCTCAAACAGCGAAATGCCCGACTCATTCATGAATACCCATTTATCATTGTGAATCACGGCGATCGTGTCAATTGAATTCTGAATGAGGAGCTGATAACGCTCTCTGCTTTTTTGCAGAATCGTTTGGAATTTTTTCCGTGAAGAAATATCAATCAGAAGCAGCAATTCCGCCCGCTGATTTTTATATGTCGTCGGTGCCGCCTTCACTTCTAAATGAACGGGCGTGCCGTCGAGCCTTCTCCACGTCTGTTCGATCATTCCGACTTCCATTCCTTTTTGCATCCGCACAATTCGGTTTTTCACAATGTCGTGATACTCTTCTTCAATAAACTCATAAGAGCGCCTGCCGATTACCTCGTCTTTGCTTTCGGCTCCCAGCATGGCAAGCATCGCGTTGTTGGCGTAGGCGATTGTGCCGTTGATGCTGACATATAAAGGATTCGGCAGCATTTCGACAAGACGCTCGAATTCGCCGTTTCCAACCGCATCTTCCGACTGTTGTTCTGCCTGTTGCTTCTTTTGTTCATACATATAAGGCCGGCGGGGCGTCTTCTCCTCAAGCACCTTGATTTTGAGGATGATTTCCCGATCCGTCCCCTCCATTTGCGGTGTGACAATTTCCACACCCGCTTCAAGCCATACGATGGTATGATCTTTTTTAATAAGACGAAAGGTGCAAGGCATCAAATGATGCTCATTATAGAAGTAACTTTCAACCAAAAATTGATCTTCTTCATGCAGGAACGTTTTGAGAAATGACCCGATCATCTCTTCCTGAGAATAACTGAAGTACGATTTGCAGTTTGCAGAAATATACATAATACGCCCGTTAGACGTCAAAACGGCATGAAGATCGGTTTTCGATTGAAACTGTTTGACATGCTGAGTATCCTGTTCCACAGAATCCCTCCTTTGCATTATACTCGCACTGCAGGCTGGACACGGACTGATATAAAAAGAAATTCCACTAGATTGATTCGCTAAAAAATAAGCATTCTCCTTCTATTCTTATTGTGAACGTCAATTTTCCTGAATGAAAGAAAGGGCGCACGAGATGTTCGGCCGCCCTTTCATTTGTTATTTTTTATTGTATTTCTTTTCAAGTTCTTTGTAAGCGTCAATTGCTCCCTTGGCAATGTTTTTGCTTACATGATCTTTATCATTTCGAACAGACGGAACGACGACGCTGAATGCCACTCTTGGATGTTCTGACGGATAATAGCCGACAAAGGTCAGGTTATACGTGTACTTCCCCCACCAGTTTTTGTTCGTGCCGTAATAGTGCGTCTCCGCGGTTCCCGTTTTTCCGGAAACATCAGCGCCGGAACCTTGGAATGTTGAATAAGCCGTTCCTTGAGGTGAGCTTGTGACCAATTTCATTCCTTTATGAACTTGGTCAAAATCGCTCGGACTGTTATTTACTTTGTTCAAAATTTTAATATCTCGCTGTTCAATCGCTTTTCCAATCTTATTTTTGCTGTCCGGTTCATGAATGCTTGTGACGATCCGCGGCTGGACGCGATACCCGCCATTTGCGATGGCTGAAATATATTGAGCCATTTGAAGCGGCGTATATGTATCAAATTGTCCGATCGCAAAGTCAAGCAGCAATCCCCCGACCATTTGCGGATTTGACTGCATGCCCGCTGATTCCTGGGGAAGATCAATCCCGGTCTTCACACCCAAACCGAATTGGGCGTAGTAGTTGCGCATTTTTTTAATATCGTCTAATCCGGCAGGCAGCGTGCCGTACGGCCTGTAGGTAATGCCGGCGATATGCATGGCCACATGAAACATATACACGTTTGAACTTCTTTGCAGCGCGGTCAGCTCAGTAATGGCTCCCATTTGTGTCCACGATTGTTTTCTCGTTTTGCCTTTAAATACAAGCGGTGCATCGACAAACGTTTTATAATGCGGGAGGCCGCTTTGGTAACCCGCGAGAACAGTCGCTCCTTTAACAGAAGAGCCCATCTCATATTGGGTCGTAAATGATCCGATCGCAAAATCCTGTATTTTATTTGTTTCGAGATCGATGCGTTTCCCCGCCATTGAGAGAATATCCCCGTTGTTCGGGTCCATCATGACGGCAAATCCTCTGTCAACCATATAGTTGCCTGCGGCGCGGCTTCTTCTCAGCTCTTTTTCAATGACTTTTTCGACTTTCGACTGTAATTCCATATCGAGCGAGAGCTGCAGATCGTAGCCTCTGCTGCCTTCATCGACGGGCTTTTGGCTGACGACTTCACCTTTGCTGTTTTCCACATACTCAACTTTTTCTTTATGCGCGTTTAGATAGTCTTCATACTGATATTCAATGTAGCTTTTACCCACCCGGTCATTCAGTGAGTAGCCTCTTGTGACATAATAATCTTTCCGTTCGCCCAACAATCCCTGTTCCGGTGTCGTCACACCGCCGAACAGAGAGTACAGCGTTTTGTCGTACGGATATTTTCGCGTCCAGTCATTGATCACGTCAATGCCGGGGAGCTCTTTCAGGTGCTCGGATACGACGGAAACTTCTTCATATGTCAGATCGCTTTTCGGTTTCTGTTTGTTGTTTTCATGTTCGTCAAGCAGTGACCCGCTGTTTCCGTTTCCGTTCAGCTTATTCGGGTCCATTGATTTGACGACTTGCGGCTGATAGGCGTTTCCGCTTGAAAAACGCGTATAAATCGCCGCGACTTCCAGCTCTTTTTTATTTTTTTTGATCGCGTCAATCTCCTGCTTTGGGACGCGTTCAATCTGGCGTTTGTATACTTCTTGCGGTTTCAGGCTGTTTTCTGAATCCTTCATAAGCTTTTCCGCCTTCTTCGGATGTGCGGCAAGCCAGTAATCAATGATATTTCGATCCTTCATAAATTCAGTATCAATATGAATCAGTGCGGCGAGATTTTTTGCCGTTTTCAATTTGTCCTTTGCCGAGGTTTTTGAGGTAGAAACGTATACAATTTCAGGCACAGCCTGGTTATCAACCGCCACTCTGTTCCGCTTGTCATACATTTTTCCCCGCGGTGTCGGATAATAGGCTGTTTTTGCATTTGCCTTCTCCGCATCCTGGCGGTGTTTATCCCCTTCGACAATCTGGACGATGCCGAGTTTAAAAATCAGTGCCGTAAAGAGAAGAAAAACAATCAAAAAATAGAGATTCATTCTCAGCGCTCTGTAACGTTTCGTTTTTTTCTTTGGTTCGCGCGCGACTTCAGCCACTTTCTGTTACACCTCTCAAATCATTGAATATATTTACATAAACAGATTTTAATTGTAACATTTTTGTAAAAGTTGTTACAGCAAAAACGGGTAAAAAAAACTGTCAAGATCAAATTATCTTAAAATATATCTAACACTTCAAATAATTTGAAGAGATGTAACGGATTTTAAAAAATAAATACAGATCGTTTTTCCCGGTATAGAGCTATTTTTCTGCGCTCAATTACAATTATGACAAGAGTTTGTTGTCAAAGGAAATGGCTGCCTGCATTATGACAAAAAAGCTGTGATAAGATTTTTCATGTAGAAAAAAACTTCTCTGGGAGGCTATTAACTATGAAAAAAGCATTTCTCTTATCTGCCGCCGCGGCAGTCAGTTTGATTACATTCGGAGGCATTCAGCAGGCATCTGCCAAAGAGCTGTCATGCCAGCACGTCGTTACTGTGAAAAAAGGAAACACTGTACAGCATCTGACTCTTCAAGAGGCTGTTGAAAAACTACATATGAAAACGAGCGTGAAAAAGCTGAACGTTAAAAATGAGAAAGAACTGACTCAGCTGCTGCAAAAACACGCAAAGCATTCTGATATGACAGTTAAAGACGTTCAAAAAGAAACACCGGCAAAAACGGCTCCGGCAGCTGCCGAAAAACCGAAAGCCGATCAAAACCAGACGGCTGACAATGCAAAGCAGACAGATAACACAAACAACAGCAGTGAGAAAACTCCTTCATCTGTCAGTGCGTATGAAAAGAAAGTCGTTGAATTGACAAACGCAGAGAGACAAAAGCAAGGCTTAAAACCTCTGCAGATTGATGAAAAATTAAGCAAATCCGCTCACGCAAAATCACAAGATATGAAAGACAAAAACTATTTTGATCACCAAAGCCCTACTTACGGCTCACCTTTCGATATGATGAAGTCTTTCGGAATCACTTATAAAACTGCCGGTGAAAATATCGCCAAAGGACAGCCGACTCCTGAAGCTGTCGTTAAAGCTTGGATGAACAGTGAAGGCCACAGAAAGAACATCATGAATCCTGAGTTCACTCAAATCGGTGTCGGTTATGTAGAATCAGGAAACATCTGGACACAGCAATTCATCGGAAAATAAATAATAAAAAAGATTGCCCCTGCAGGCAATCTTTTTTATTTCACCCAAAGCTTATAAATACTTTGAGTTCCGCTGTTTTCTTCTCCTTGCGCGGAAAGCTTGTCGTATAATGATTTGGCGAGCGCCAATCCGGGCATCTCTTCTCCCATGAGCTCCGCTTCTTCAAGGGCGATGCCCATGTCTTTAATAAAGTGTTTCACGTAGAATCCCGGCGCAAAATCGCCTTTCAGCATACGGGGGGCGAGATTTGACAATGACCAGCTGCCAGCCGCTCCGGTTGTAATGCTTTTCAGCACTTGTTCCGGGTTCAGACCGGATTTTTCAGCGTAAGCCATCGCTTCAGCCACTCCGACCATTCCCGCTGCAATCGCGATCTGATTGCACATTTTCGTATGCTGGCCGCTGCCAGCCGGCCCTTGATACTGAATGTTTTCCCCCATAACGGAGAAAAGCGGCAGGCATGCTTCAAACGCTTCTTTTTCTCCTCCGGCCATAATGGCAAGCGTTCCGTTCCTCGCGCCGATGTCTCCGCCGGAAACGGGTGCATCCAAGGCGTGAATGGACTTTTCTTTGGCCTGCTCCGCAATCTTTTTCGCCAGAGACGGTTTTGATGTCGTCATGTCAATGACAAACGCCCCTTCTTTTGCGTGGCGGAGAATGCCGTTTTCGCCGAGATAGATTTCCTCGACATCACTCGGGTAGCCGACCATGGTAATAATAATGTCAGCTTTCTCTGAAAGGTCTTTGACCGTCTCCTGCCAGACCGCTCCCTTATTCAGAATCTCTTCCGCTTTTTGTTTCGTACGCGTGTAGACTAAAACAGGATAGCCCGCTTCTAAAATGTGCGATGCCATACTGTTTCCCATGACGCCCAAACCGATAAATCCGACCGTTTTGTTCACTGCGCTTTCCTCCCCTGATGCGATTCATATATCACTCTTTCATGTCTATATTACCATATTATAGGCTGATAGAGACCGCGTTACAAGGTGAATTTAGAAATGGCGCTGATCAGATCTTCGCTTGCGCTCTTTAACATATCAGTCGATTGCTTCACTTTTTCAAGCGTAACGAGCTGTTCATCAGTAGAAGCGTTCACTTCTTCCGCCGCTGCCGCAGATTCTTGAGAAATGGCGGAGATGCTTTGAATCGCTTCTTGAATCGCGGCTTGTTCTTCACTCATTTTTTGAATGTCATTGTAAATATGATCTATACCTTGAACGAGAGACTGCATTTCCGTCGTAATCAGATTGAGAACCTCACCCGTTTCATGAATGGCGCTGTTTTGTTCATCATTCATTCTGCTTGCCTCAATCATCGCGTGTGACGCTTCTTTTGTCTCAGATTGAATCAGACGGACCGTCTCACTGATATGGCCGGAAGAAAGAGCTGATTGTTCAGCAAGCTTGCGGACTTCTTCCGCGACGACGGCAAAGCCCCGGCCGCTTTCTCCTGCTCTTGCGGCTTCAATGCTCGCATTCAGCGCCAAGAGGTTCGTCTGGTCTGAAATGGCGGATATTGCCGTCACGACTTCTTCTATGTTTTTCGTTTGTTCTTCCAGGTCATTCAGCATTGCCTCTACTTTTTTCGTTTCTGAATTGGCTTCGTTTGACTTCATCAGCAGCTGCCCAAGCGCGTCCAGTCCTTTGTAGCTGGCATCCTCTGAAGATTTTGAAAGTTGTTTTATGCTGCCTGCGCGATCTGCGATTCCTTTTATTTTGACCGAGAGATTTTCTGATTTTTCGTTGATTGTCTCAACCTCTGACGCTTGCTCTGTCGCTCCGGCGGCGACTTCCTCTATCGCTTTTGCGATTTGTCCGCTCGTTTCATTTGTTTCTTGTGAAATGACGGTTAATTGGTCAGATGTATCGGACACATTTTCCGAAGAGGTCTTGACCTGTTCGACCATCTCTTTCATATTTTCAACCATTTGGTTAAAGTCTTTTGTTAACTCGCCTACTTCATCTTTTGATTTCGTCTGGGCCCGGACGGTTAAATCTCCCGCTGAGACTGAATTTGTTTTGGCGATCAGCTGCTGAATCGGCCCGGTTATCGTTTTTGCGAGGAAATAGCTGAGTCCGATCGTAATCACAAGGGCGATCAGTGACATAAAAATGCTCACCGTGTTCATTTTGTCGGCTACTCCCATCAGCTGATCTTTTTCAAACTGCGTTCCGACTTTCCACCCTGTTTCTTTTACCGTTTGGTAGACGACCATGTTCCCCCGCAGCTCTTTGATACCTTCTTTATCCGTAGTGATGTCTTTTAACGTCTGATCTTCCGAAATATTTTTCCCCTGTTTTTCCGGATGCGCCAGAAGAGAGCCATTTTCATCCGCTAAAAACGCAAATCCTTTATACGGGACCTTTTGCTCGTTGACCATGCTCTGAATGGAGGACAGCTTCAGATCTAAGCTCGCCACTCCGACGACGGTTCCGCTGTTTTGAATGGCTTTTGACGCCGTCACGATCATGTCTCCCGTCACTGCATCTTTATAAGGGTCAGTCCAGACAACCTTATCGGGTTTTTCAGCCGCCATCTTATACCACGTTCTATTTGTCGGATCATAGTCTTTGGCAAAATCGGCCTTTGGATATGTAAACATTTGTTTGTTTGCGGTTCCGACGTACGCAAGCGCGACATATTTGTCATTCTGTCCGATCTGCTTTAACTCATCGTTAAAAAGCCGCGCGGTTTCTTTCTTCCCATCTGATAGAAAAGACCGGGACAATTCACCGTCTGCTAATCTCAATAATACGGTCTCATCATTTTTCAGCTGAAGCTCAATGTTCTGACCGAGTGAATTGGTGACATTCTCTGTCGTACGTTTTGCTTCCTCCGTCATCATCGGCTTTAATGTCAAATATGAAGAAACCGTTAAAAAAACAACCGTTACGATAAGCATTGCCGAGACAAACACAGCAATTTTGATATGCATTTTTTTAAACATAACCATCCCCTCCTGAGAGTTATATCGGTCTTTCGGCCAAGAAAATGAATAAATCTTGAAATAAATATCAAACATTTCCGTCATTTGGCGCAGCAAAAAAAAGAGCCGTCATGCCGACAGCTCCGCCTTACGTAAAATATTCGATTTTCGCTTTCGGAAAATAGGTTTCGATATAAGATTCGAGTGTTTTCCTTAAGTCATGTTCTTCGTCTTTTTGGTATATATACTTGCCGATTCCGTAGCGTCCCCATTTGTATCTGCGCTTCTCTTCATCAAGCTCAAGCTTTGTTTTCGGATAGTTCTTCTCAATCACCCGTTTGGCCGGTTTTGTAAAACGGTGCTGGATCAGTTCAAATGTGATGTCATGCCGAACGTCTTCATCAAGCGCCGTGTCAAGTTTCTCAAACAGTTCCTTATAGCCTTCCTCCCAGCCATCGTGAATATAAATCGGCGCCACGATGAAACCGAGCGGATAGCCCGCTTTAGCGACTTTGACGGCGGCTTCTATCCGTTTGTCGAGCGGAGAAGTTCCCGGTTCAAAGTTTTTAATGACATAGTCCGCATTGATGCTGAATCTGAACCTTGTCTTTCCGTTATGTTTTGCATCAAGCAAATGATCGACGTGGTGAAATTTAGTCACGAATCTGAGCTGTCCCAATTCGCTTTGTCCGAAATGTTCAATGGCTCTTTTTAATGTATGTGTCAGATGATCGATTCCTACGATATCAGACGTACAAGAGGCTTCAAATCTTGTAAATTCCGGCGCCCGTTCTTTCATATACTCATCAGCCTGATCCAGAATCTCTTCCACATTGACATATGTCCGGATGTAAGGCTTTGACCCCATCGTCGTCTGCAGGTAGCAATAGTGGCAATGCCCCATACAGCCCGTCGCAAACGGAATGGCATATTCGGCGGACGGCTTTGAAGAATCGAATTTCAGTGTTTTCCGGACGCCGATTACCAATGTTGATTTCGCGTTCCGGTATTGCTGCAAGTGATTTTTCCCCGGAATATTCCGGACTTGATTATGCGATGTCGTTTCTCTGATCTCAAGCCCCATGTTTTCAAACTTATTCTTCAGCTCTTGTCCTAACGGGTATTCGAGCGCTCTCGGTTCAATATAAACAAGCTGGGGCACAAATGGCTTCAGCATAGACAGACACTCCCTTTACATATTCTCATATTGTTACTTTCCGTTTAAAAGAGAGTGAATATGCGTTGTAAACATTTCCTTTGATCAATGATACCGGTCTTCTTCAAAAAGCTCGCTGTAAAGCGCTTCCGCTTCCTCATATGTCGAAAAGACCGCGTCATCTTCGGCCAGCGGATGATAGGTTTCGTATAAAAACAGAGACAATTCTCCCTCATGATACGGGTGATGGACGATCTCCGCCTCTTTAATATGGGCAACATTGGCGGCATGCGGATTGCGGTAAATCACATAGACCGTATCCCCCGCTGCAAATGATTTTGTCATGATAATCCCTCCTGTTGAAAGTTATTGTTCCCCCCTTTTTTCCGAATATGAAAAAAACCAGACGGCTTACACCGTCTGGCTGTTGTATTACTTATTGAATGTTTCTTTAACGAATGCGACAACCTCTTCTGTCGTGCTCATAGACAAGATTGTTTCTTTGAATGATTCAGCTTCTTTTTTAGAAAGCTTGCTGATCTGCGTTCTTGCCGGAAGGATGGATGTAGCGCTCATCGAGAACTCATCTAAGCCTAAGCCGAGAAGAATCGGAATCGCAATTTCGTCTCCCGCCATTTCTCCGCACATGCCGACCCATTTGCCCTCTTTGTGAGCGGCTTCAATAACAAGGGTGACCAGACGGAGAATCGCCGGATTGTATGGCTGATACAGATAAGCTACGCGCTCGTTCATGCGGTCAGCAGCCATCGTGTATTGGATCAAGTCATTTGTTCCGATACTGAAGAAGTCAACTTCTGCGGCAAACTGATCTGCGATAACGGCTGTAGACGGAATCTCTACCATCATACCGACTTCAATATCGTCAGAAACCGCTACGCCGGCTTCGACGAGTTTTTCTTTTTCTTCGAGAAGAATCGCTTTCGCCTGTTTAAACTCGTTTACTGTCGCAATCATCGGGAACATGATTTTTAAGTTACCGTATGTACTTGCACGAAGCAGCGCACGAAGCTGAGTTCTGAAGATTTCTTGCTCTTCAAGGCAAAGGCGGATGGCTCTGTAGCCTAAGAACGGGTTCATTTCTTTAGGGAGCTGCAGGTAAGGAAGCTCTTTGTCGCCGCCGATATCCAATGTCCGAACGACAACTGATTTTCCTTCCATACGCTCAAGAACCGTTTTATAAGCGTCAAACTGCTCGTCTTCCGTCGGAAGCTGGTCGCGTCCCATGTAAAGGAATTCCGTACGGTAAAGCCCTACAGCTTCTCCTCCGTTTTCAAGAACGCCTTTTACATCGTCAGGTGTGCCGATATTTGCGGCAAGCTCTACATGATGGCCGTCTTTTGAAACAGTCGGTTCATTGACGAGCTTCGCCCACTCAGCTTTTTGCGCCAGGTAAGCACTGTGCTTTTCTTCATATTTCTGTAACGTTTCACTGGAAGGATCGATGATCACATCACCATCGATGCCGTCTACGATTACCGTAACACCGTTTTCAATTGTCCCTGTAGCCGCTTTTGTGCCGACGACAGCCGGAATTTCAAGCGAACGGGCCATGATCGCGGAGTGTGAAGTGCGTCCGCCGATATCAGTTGTAAAACCTTTTACAAACTGGCGGTTTAATTGCGCCGTATCAGACGGTGTCAAATCTTCAGCCACGATAACAACCTCTTCTGAGATCATGCTCGGGTTCGGAATTTCCACGCCCAGCAGGTGCCCCGTCACACGTTTTGTTACGTCACGGATATCCGCCGCACGCTCTTTCATGTATTCGTTATCCATTGATTCAAACATAGTAACGAACATGGAAGCTGTTTCTTTCAAAGCGAATTCAGCATTGACTGAATCTGTGCTGATTTTCTCCTTTACCGGGTTCAACAGCTCAGGATCACTCAGAACTAAAAGGTGCGCGGAGAAAATGTCAGCTTTGTCTTGTCCCAGTTCTTTTAAAGCATGCTCTTTAATTTTTTCAAGCTCTTCTTTAGAACGTACAATCGCTTCATCAAAACGGCTTACTTCAGCCGCAGCATCAGCAATGTTTTTCTTTTCAACCGTTAAGTCCGGCTCTTCAAGCCGGTATGCTTTCGCAATCGCAATTCCGGCTGAAGCGCCTATTCCTTTTAATTCTTGCATTACTCGCCGAGTCCTTCGCTTTTCATTGTTTCTTCTAAAGCGTTAAGAGCATCGTTTTCGTCAGCGCCTGAAGCGGAAATTGTGATTTCAGCGCCTTTAGCGATACCTAGAGACATAACGCCCATGATTGACTTAAGGTTTACTGTTTTGCCGTTATATTCTAAGTTTACGTCAGCATCGTATTTGCTTGCAGTCTGTACAAGAACTGTCGCAGGACGAGCGTGGATTCCGGAATCTGCTGTTACTTTAAATGTTTTTTGTGCCATGATTATCATTCTCCTTTAAATTAAAGCTATTTTACTACACAATATTATATCATACAGCCGTACTTGTCATCTGACAAGCACGGCGTATTTATATGCTTATTTTCCGATTTTCACAATATCTTTTTGTTCCCGTTTTACGGTACCTTCGGCCGAAAGGGAAATCGCTTCACCCTCGGAAAGATTTGTAAAGACAATCGGTGTCATTAATGAAGGAACATGAGGTTTAACCGCTTCAAGATCAACTTCAAGCAGCTTTTGCCCCGGTTCAACCCGGTCACCCTCAGAAACAAAAGAAGTGAATCCTTCGCCTTTCAGACTGACTGTGTCGATTCCGAAATGAATCAGGATCTCTCTTCCGCCGTCAGACTGAAGGCCGATCGCATGTTTTGTCGGGAAAACATTCAGCACTTTTCCGCGGACAGGCGATACGACGATTCCTTCTTCAGGAAGAATCGCAAAACCGTCACCCATCATTTTTCCTGAGAACACCTGGTCAGGCACATCGGTAATCGGATGGATTTCGCCGGTGATCGGAGAAGCGAACACTTCTTCACCCTGCTCGTTTCGGAGCGGATCTGCGATAACCTCTTCAACCTGCTGGCTGACTTCTTCTTGCGCGGATACTTTCGGTTCAGGGCGCGGCGTGCGTCCGGCGATAATATCCTGCATCTGTGTTTTTAAACCGTCAGAACGCGGGCCGAAAATGGCCTGAATGTTGTTTCCGACTTCAAGAACGCCTGAGGCGCCAAGCTGTTTCAGACGGGCCTTATCCACTTTCTTCTGGTCGTTGACCGTAACGCGAAGTCTCGTGATACAAGCGTCAAGGTGCTTAATGTTTTCCTGATCACCCATTGCCTGCAGGATTTCATAAGGAAGGTCGCCGGCTTCGCCTGAGGCGCCCGCACCTTCATCCGCAGCCTCTTCTTCACGGCCCGGCGTTTTCAGATTGAACTTTCTGATCGCAAACCGGAAACCGAAGTAGTAAATGACGGCTAATCCTAAGCCGACCGGAATGACAAGCCACCAAGCCGTCCGGTTAGGCAGAATTCCGAACAGGAAGTAGTCAATCAGACCGCCTGAGAAGGTCATACCGATTTTTACATGCAGCAGCTGCATAACCATAAAGGAAAGCCCCGCGAATACGCAGTGAATCGCAAACAGGATAGGAGCCACAAACAAGAATGAGAATTCAAGCGGCTCGGTAATTCCCGTTAAGAAACTTGTCAGAGCGGCAGAACCCATGATTCCGGCTACAAGTTTTTTCTTTTCAGGTTTCGCTTCATGATAGATTGCAAGCGCTGCCGCCGGAAGACCGAACATCATAAACGGATATTTCCCCGTCATAAATGTTCCCGCCGTCAGCTGTACGCCGTCTTTGATCTGAGCCATGAAAATCCGCTGATCTCCGCGGATGATGTCTCCGGCCGCATCTTTATAACTGAAAAATTCATACCAGAACGGCGAGTAGAAAATGTGATGAAGACCGAACGGAATCAATGACCGCTCAATCATCCCGAAAATAAAGGCCGCCAAGGTTGGATTCGCTTCCACAAGACCCGTGGAGAAGGAATTCAGACCGTGCTGGATCGGAGGCCAGATCACTAACATAATAAGACCGAGAATTAATGCGGAAATTGATGTGATAATCGGGACGAACCGCTTACCCGCAAAGAATCCGAGGTACTGCGGAAGTTCAATTTTATAAAACTTGTTGAACAATAACGCGGCCAGAACCCCGACGATAATACCGCCGAACACGCCCGTCGCCAAAGTGGGTATCCCCAGCATGTTAATATAGGCCGGATGGTTTTCCGCAAAAAACTTTGCCCGTTCAATTTTGTCAGACGGAATACTGCCGTTTGCCATAAGCACGGCGCTCATGGATACGTTCATGACCAAGTATCCGATAATAGCCGCGATTCCGGCAACACCGTCTCCGTTGGCAAGACCGATCGCAACCCCTACTGCAAAAAGAAGCGGCAGGTTGTCAAATACGATTTGGCCGGCGCTTTCCATGACATTCGCCACAAGCTGAACGTTATCATTGCTTAAGAAGTGCATGACTTGAATCATATCTTTGTTCTGCATGGCATTCCCTAACGCAAGCAAGATCCCCGCAGCCGGTAAAATCGCAACCGGAAGCATAAGAGCACGGCCGATTTTCTGGAGAACGCCGAATAATGCTTTAAACATAAAAGATGTACCTCCTCTGTTAGCTAGTGTGACCTTACAGCGAAAATTCATGACAACGAATTCACTGGCGCAAGTCTTCAGTTTAACCGTTTACATTTGCCCTTTTACACAACAAAAAAGGCATGAGTAAAAAGGGTGTGCAAAATAACGGGACCGTTCTTCCCGTTTTTTACCCTCAATCACTCATGCCTGATCGAATCAGTGACACGTTTTTAAGGTTTCAACTGAAATTATGAAATTTTATTGGTTAATCGGTACAAATGAAGCGTGAGATAAACCGCTTCCGCCTCATGAACTGGTTTTTTCAGTATTTGCTGCAAGATTTTTATCAGTTTCCAAGCAGTATTGTAGCATAGCGGGTATTCATTTTTCAATAATAACATTAACTTTTCTGGTTCTTTTGTCTGCTCTTCCCGATTAATCCTGTCTATGGTAAATCTGATATGCCGGATCAGCCGCAAATAGTGGACGCTTTCTTTATTCACTTTCATCTGGAAAGATTCCTCAATCACCTGAACGAGCCGGGACATCAGCTGTGAATGCTGATTGACCTCTGAAAGGGGCCGATTCGTCAGGGCGGAGTGGATATGCAGAGCGATAAAGCCGATCTCTCCTTCCGGAAGACAGATTCCCGTCTTTTCATTAATCATGCCGACGACTTCACGGGCAATTTGGAATTCTTCCGGATAAAGCGTTTCGGTTTCCATTAGAAACGGGTTTTTAATGTCAAAACCCTGCTGCAGCCGCTTTACCGCAAAGGCGATATGGTCAGTCAGCGCAATATGGATATGCTCATTTAACGGTTGGCTTGTCCGCTTCTTGATATGATAAATGACGTCATTGGAGATGTCGACAAGTGTCTCGTCCACATAACCGAGGAGCTTTTTAAATTGTTTTTGTTCTTTTTCATCCTTTAAGATGAACATCTTGTCATACCCTTTATCTTCAATGACATCCGCTTGTTTTTTTCCAAAGCCGATCCCTTTTCCGATTAAGACGACCTCACTGTATCTATCATGTGTTGCGATGAGCACATTGTTATTTAATACCTTTTCAACTGTAAAGGACCCCTTCATGATCCTCAGCTCCTTTGTCATTCAATACCTCATATCGTACAAAACGAACGGAAAGCGCGTCAATTCTTTTTTTAGACGGTTGATCGTTCAATAAGGCGGTAATCAAGAACTTTCCTTGCCGGAGGCCCGCCGCTGATCCTGTTCTCAAGCATGTGAAAAGCCTGCTTTCCCATTTCTTTTGTTTGTATATCTATTGTGGAAATACCTAACATCTTGCTGATATCATGATTGTCGATGCTCAAAATCGCAAGCTCTTCCGGGATGCGCGTCCCATTTGCCTTGGCTTCAAGGTAAAGACCTGCGGATACTTGATCATTCGCCGCAAACAGCGCAGTCGGTTTGTCATCCCAGCTCTTCCATCTATGAAAAAGGGCTTTCCCGTCAAGCAGCGTCAGCGCCTTTTCCACAACCAGCTCTTCCCTGTAAGGCTGCCCGATCTTCTTGAGCGCCTCTTTGTATGCGGCAATGCGTACTTGACTGTTTTTTCCCTTTTTTCTGGCCAGACTGATCGCTATTTTCCGGTGTCCCTTTTCTATCAGATAATCCAGACCGTGCCGAAATGCTTCCCGATGCGGATTACTGATGGAGGAAAGCCCTGCCGCATCAGTGTACTGGCAGAGGATGAGCGGTTCTTTCACGGTAAGCAGATGTTCATCAGGAATTGCTTTGGAGCAGATAATCAGGCCGTCCACTTGGCGCTCCTGTAATTGTGATAAGGCAAAACGTTCTTTTTGCTGCTGATAATCTGTCTGGTATAAAGAAAGATGCACGCCTGACGCTTCGGCAGCCTCGGCAATACCTGCAACAAGGTCTGCAAAATACGGCAGATTCACCGACGGAAGCACAACGCCGATCATATCGGAAAAACCTTTGGATAAATGTACAGCATGAATGTTGCGCGAATATCCGAGCGATTGCATCGCTTTTTTCACTCTTTCTCTTTTGTCCTTACTTACATAAGGATGATCGTTTAATACTCTTGATACCGTTGTAACGGAAACCCCGGCAGCGCCGGCAATGTCTCTGATCGTAGCCATGGCGTCCCCCTTTCTTTTTTCCCTTGATCTGGAATGCGTTTCATACAGTAAGCTAGAAACAGAAACAGCCTATTCGTTTGAAAGGAGAAGAACAGCGATGGGGATTCTTTGCTTAATCGGTTTGTGTCTGGCCATAGTCGGCGGCAGTTACCTTGCCATGCGGCCCCTGAATGAAAAGCATGACATCAAACCATTTCAGCATTTTGATGATTTTTTCATTTAAATGGTGATAAAAAAGGACGCTGCGTTCCAGAACCGTCCTTTTTTATCACAAAGCTTTCTATTTCAGAATCGTTAATTCTTTCGGATACTGCGTTAATGCTTCGGCGCCGTCTTTTGTGACGAACACATCGTCTTCAATGCGCACGCCGCCGACATCCGGCACGTAAATCCCCGGTTCTATCGTGTACACCATGCCTTCTTTGAGGAGTGTGTCGTTCGCGCTGCTCATTGATGGATATTCGTGAACCGAAATCCCGAGTCCGTGGCCGAGGCGGTGCGGGAAATAGTCTCCGTATCCGGCTTTTTCAATAATGCCGCGGGCTTTTAAATCGAGATCGCCAATTCTGACACCTGGTTTGCTTAATTGAAGCGCCGCCTGTTCAGCTTTAAGCACCGTTTCGTAAATCTCTTCCTGTTTCGGGCTGATTGATTGGTATGCGAATGTTCTCGTAATGTCTGAACAGTAGCCGTCAAGAATAACGCCCAGATCAAACAGAACGAAATCGCCTTTTTTCAACCGGTCTGCACCCGGATTTCCATGGGGCTGTCCTGATTTTTCCCCGAACAGCACCATCGTTGAAAATGACATGCCCTGCACGCCTTTTTTCTTCAGCTCAAACTCAATCTGCGCGAGTACTTCGGTTTCACTCACACCCTCTTTGAGCGCCGCGACACCGACTTCAACTCCGTAATCCGCAAGTTTTGCCGCTTCCCTGAGAATGCTGATTTCCTTCTCATCTTTCACGAGACGGAATTGGTTGAGCGTTTCTTCTGCCGAAACAAATGCCGCGCCCCCTGAAGCTTGTTTGAGCTGTTCTGAGCGGGAAAGAGAGATCGAATCCTTTTCAACCGCGATGGAATCAAGCCGCACATTTCGTTTTGTGAGCTCGGCTTTGATCAGCTCCCACGGATCTTCGTGATCGCCGTAGCCGATAATATCATGCTCCCACCCGGCGCTGCGGGCTTGTCCGGCTTCCATTCCCGGACAAACGAAAAACGGCTCCTGTTCCTGAAACAGGAACAACCCCATTAACCGCTCATGCGGATCCGTGTAAAAATCAGTTAAATAAAATACGTTTTCCTTTGTATGTATAAACGCCGCATCATGTCCTTCTTTTTTCAGCCAAGATGAAACACGTTCTAATCTGTTCATTTTTTGCTTTTCCTCCTTACCAAAGTGACTCTTTATTCATTCTATCAGTTTTCCGGCGTTTATGCTGTGAACGAACATTTAAAAAACAGCCGCCCGATGTGCGGCTGTCATGTTTATTTTAATAATCTCAGTCCGTTCAGAATGACCAGAATCGTGCTCCCCTCATGCCCGATCACGCCAAACGGCAGTTCCATCACCTGCAGAAAGTTAGCGCAGATCAAAAGGCAGATGACCGAGAGCGAGAAAACAATATTCTGCTTAATAATCCGGTTCATTTTCCTTGAGAGTCTGCACATTTTCACAAGCTTGTGAAGATCATTTTTCATAAGGACTAAGTCAGCCGTTTCAAGGGCCACGTCCGTTCCCCCGCCCATCGCAATACCGACGTCAGCGGTTTTCAGAGCGGGCGCGTCATTAATGCCGTCCCCCACCATGGCGATTGTGCCGTACGTTTCTTTCAGCTTCTTCACTTCTTTTGCCTTTTGGTCCGGCAGACAATCGGCAACAACCGTCGTCATGCCCGCCTCTTTGGCAATGGCAGCCGCAGTTTCAGACTGATCGCCGGTGAGCATGGCTGTTTTAATGCCCAGTGATCCAAGCTCAGCCAACACGGCTTTGGCTTCAGGTCGGATTTGATCCTTTAAGGCAAAGCAGCCCGCAATCCGGTCATCTTTTTTAACAAAGACCAGTGTAAAACCTTTATCCTTTAATTCTTTTCCCGATGTTTGCAAAAAAGCATCTGCCGCATCTTCACCTGCAAACCCCGCTTTTCCGACCATCCATTTGACGCCTTCTATTTCAGCCTGAACACCGAATCCGGACGTCTCGTCAATCGATAGATGTCCTGCGGGCGCGGCGCCCCGGCTTTCGGCAAATTCAGCTATCGCTTTTGCAAGCGGGTGGCTTGATTGCTTTTCCATCGCATACACCGCCTGCATGATCTCATCTTCACTCACATGTTCCGCAGCTTGAAATGCCGCGACTGCCGGCTGTCCCTTTGTGACCGTGCCGGTTTTGTCAAATGCGATCATCCGTACGCTTCCCAGCTGCTCTAAAAACACACTTCCTTTAACCAATAATCCGTTGCGGGCACCATTTGAGATAAGGGAAAGCGCAGCGGGCATAATAGAAGCGACAAGCGCGCACGGGGAGGCGACCACCATAAACACCATCGCCCTGTAAAAGGTTTCACTCCAGCTCCAGCCTAAAGCGAAATGAGGAATGAATAAAAGCAAAGCCACGGCTAACAGCACGCCTTTGACATAGACACTTTCGAACCGCTCAATAAATGCCTGAGCCGGTGACACGCTGTTTTGGGCTGATTCCACCAGCCGGATGATTTTTCTGAATAAAGACTGTTCATTTGTTTTCGTCACACGAACCGTTAAGGAGCCGTTTCCATTTACCGTTCCTGTAAACACAGAATCTCCAGCTGTTTTTTCCGCCGGCATCGCTTCACCCGTAAGCGCCGATTCATCGAGGCTCGTCACGCCAGACTCAATGATCCCGTCTGCTGCTACGCGTTCGCCCGGCTTAATGACGATCATGTCACCGATCTTAAGTTCAGCAGCCGGCACCCGCTTTTCCCGTCCGTCCGCAAGCAGGGTCGCTTCCTCCGGTTCCAGTTTCATTAAAGATGTTAAATCACGGCTGCTTTTATTCATCGTATATGTTTCGAGCGCGCCGCTTAACGAAAAAATAAAGATAAGAACAGCGCCTTCAGCCCAATAACCGATCAGGGCGGAGCCGACAGCCGCAAAAATCATCAGCAGTTCCACATTTAACGCCTTCGTCTCAATGGTATCCTCAATTCCCTCTTTCGCTTTTGCAAATCCCCCGATCAGGAAGGCAAGGATATACAAAGTGACGGACAGGCCTTTTGTTTCGGTAAAAAACCAGGCCGCAAGAATAAGGACGCCGGATACGAGCGCCGCAATGAGTTCTGCATGCTGGAGCCACTTTTTTCCGGCCCGCTCTTCTTGTATGTGCTGTTGTGAATGGGTTTGTGTCATCACTTGTTCATTCATTATGAATTCTCCTCTCTAATTGAGAACGCAAATCATCTTCAATTCCCCGATAAAAGCAAAACAGCCGCCTGACAGGCAGCATTTTCACAGTGTTATCGCAGTGTTTTCTTTATTATAGCATGCCGGCGGAAGATTTCAATTATAATTGTTTTAATTTCTTTTTGATAATAATTATCATTAGTGTTTCTTCAGCTGTTCATTATATGCAAAAAAGGTGCGGGAGGAATTCCTCCCGCACCTTTTTATTTCTCTGACCATTCTTTTAATTGTGAGGCGGTCATCGGACCGACGATCTTTTTTTCGATTTCTCCTTTTTCATTCAGCAGAAATGAC
Organism: Bacillus sp. GZB; assembly: GCF_001975995.1. NCBI lineage: Bacteria > Bacillati > Bacillota > Bacilli > Caryophanales > Bacillaceae > Bacillus > Bacillus sp. GZB. The sequence goes on along the minus strand of NZ_MTQG01000010.1, from coordinate 563,865 downwards.
GTGGGAATCGTCATGACATCGTATTCCTTCATAAGCTCGCCTTTCGTGTCAAGAACAATCGGGAAAGTGAGATGGTGCTGACTGACAAAGTTTTGAACGGTATTTTTGTTTCGCTCGGCATTCATCAAATTTACCGTTACAAGGCTTACATCATCGGACTGATGCTGTTCATAATACGTTTGGAACTGAGGCAGTTCTTTTTTGCACGGCGGACACCACGATGTCCAAAAATGCAAAATCGTTTTCTGCCCTTTATTCGGAATCGATATCTCGTCTCCTTCAATCGTCTTCATCAGAAACACGGCTGGAACTGCCTGTTTTTCTGATGAGGCTTTTGCTTCAGGCATCCAGACGGCGGCAGCTATCAAAAGGACTGCACATACAATTAGGCGGTTTTTATGCATATGATCTTCCTTTCACGCGTTTCGGATAGCTTGCCCTTCCTTATTGAAATGTATCAGCCTTTTCAGCTTTCGATCCGGGGCGCTGTTCTTCCGCCGCCCGTCAAAAACACGGAGACACCGAGGTCTTTGCAGATCGTCGCGTAATGTAAACTTGTCAGAAGAATCATGCCGGTATTCATGCCGAGTATAATGCCAAGCATTTGCAATTCCGGCATAGAACCGAGCACATACATCATCGAAAGCCCTACAATGCTGCTCCATACGTTATGATAAAACGCCGTTTTCACGTGGCCGATACCGATCAGACAGGCCTGAAGCGGCATCACAAACAGATGAAAAAGAAAAAACGGCCACAAAAGCTGCAAATAATACTGCGCTTCCGGAGACTGAAAAAACAAATGGGTCAGCGGGCCCGCGAACTGAAACATGACCCAGACTGCCGGAATGCCGTAGCCGAATGTAATAAAAATCGCTTGTCTCAGCCGTTTCAGCACAATATCATATTGGGACAGCGCATACGCTTCTGAAATGCTGGGAATCATGACGACCATCAGCGAATGGGCGATAAATGCGGGAAACGAACCGATTGTCATCGCAACACCGGCAAGCATGCCGTATTGATCAATCGCGGCTGTCCCGGCTGCCCCGGACGCCAGCAGCGCTCCTTTCACTAAAAAGGGTTCAATGGCGTTCGTCACCGCATGAAATATACGAAGTCCCGTTGTCGGGATGGATACGGCCAGGAGGCGTTTCCGCACGTCCTTGCCGCGCAGATGAATGTGCTGATGGCCGGAAAGCGCCCTCCGCGCCAAAATAAACTGCGTATACAAGTAAACGAACACCACGACATCGCTTGCGACCAGCACAAATAATGAAATGAGCACGGCCATATCAATTTCAAAAGAGTACCATTGAAAAAAGATAAACAGACAAAGCACTTGAATGATTTTTTTCATGACATTCGCAACCGCGATTTTTCCCATTTGCTGCACACCCATAAAATAACCTCTGGCGATGGATGTAAAAGCGACGACTGGAATCAGCCCGATGACAATCCCTTTAATAAACGGGTGATACGTATCGAATACAGGAATGAACGGCAGCGCGATGCTTGCGGCCGCGGTTGAAAACGCGGTAAAAACGGCGGTCATTCTGAAGGCATGCCGGAGCATGCTTTCATGCAGCTTCTGATTGGATTCCGCGATGAATTTTGAAATGGAGATCGGAAGCTCCAGACTGGCGATGACGATAATTAAAAAAATGGTGGGCAGAATGCTCATGTAAAGTCCCATCCCATGCTCGCCAAGCTCCCGCGCCAGTATCATATTCACGACAAATTCCAGACATTCCGCGAAAAAGGCGGCGATGGATAAAAGAATGATCCCTTTCACAAATCGATTCATGGTGTCTCTCCTTGTCTCTCGTTCTTCCATCATCATATGAGACAAGTTCTGAAAATATTTTCGATTTCTCAAAATTGAAAAAAGCATAGCCGGGATATTTTTGATCCCGCTATGCTTACATCGCAAATACGTGTCTGCCGATCCGTTCGATAATTTTTCGGGAACGGATCCAGTGGTCAGATGCCGTTTTCGGATTGTAGAAAAACAACGCGTTCGTTTCTCTGCCCGGATGGTCAAGCGCCTCATTTGCGGCGGCGATGGAATCCTTATCCGGCTTTTGATTAATGCTTCCGTTTGCTACCGGTTCAAATGCATTCCTTTGATAGATCACACCCCGAATGGTATCCGGGAAGCCGTTTTTTTCAGTGCGGTTCAGCACTACGCTGGCTACGGCAACCTTCCCTTTATAAGACTCACCCTTCGCTTCTGCGTGAACGAGCCGTGACAGAAGTTGTCTGTCAGCGCGGGAATACGTTTTTTTCGGCGGCTGATAAGCCGTCTCTTCCGGTTCTGCTTTCTTCTCTTGGTGAGATGACAGCTTTATCGGTTGGATAGAATGCTTATGATCCGTTTTTGAAAGCTTCGGAACCGAGCTTTTTTTATTTAAATCAGCAACCAGTGTGCTGGGTTCTTGCTTTGGCTTCTTCGCAAAAGTAAACAGAGCTTCTGTATGTTCAATTTTTGATGCAGGCATAAAACATAGAAAAAAGACAGCCAAGGCAGCAAATTTTGTCGTCATACGATTTCCTCCTTAAATACTTCACTACCTTAACAAGAGCTGTGCGCAAATTCACGGTTAAAGATTTTCCAGTGCTCCCAATCAGCTTTTATGATGGAAGAAGTTCGTTAACAGCCTTGTTATTGGCAGGAAAACAGCCGTCATTTTCACAACATTAACCAAATAGCAGTAAAAGTATCCATCGGAGGGATTTTACATTTTGTTTACATCTGTTACAGCCAGATGAAATGAGAAACTGAAACCAAAAAAAAGACTCCTCAAGTGCGAGGAGCCGTCAGCTTCTTGGCTGTTCTAAATACTGGAAAACAACATCTCCGCCCTGCTGTGCAATACCGCGGAAATGCTTAAAATCTTCCTGCTTCGATAAAACTGCTCGAAATGCAAGAAAATGTTCTTTCTGCACCCTGAATTCTTTGATTTCACCGGTGCGCATTTGGTTGATACATTCTGAAATTTCCTCAGGCAGCAACGAACACAGCCTCCTTTTCTCGGCTTTTTCCCGAAAATCAATATACCATCTTTCCCCCGCCGGGACAATGATTGAGCGGGCTGATACCCATATCGCTTTACTTCTTAAAGAAAATACTGCAAAATATTTTCAAACAGGATTTATGATAAAGGAGAGGAAGCTCGTGAAAATTGCTAAGGTTGGAAACGTCATTGAATTTAAAAACGGATTAACCGGTATTGTTGAAAAAGTAAATGAAAACTCCGTCATCGTTGATGTAACCATCATGGATAATTATCGTGACCTTGAATTAGATTCCCTCACTGTCGTCAATCATAAGAATTATAAAATCATCAGAGACTCCTATTAAACCCCCCGAACAATCCGAACCATTTACATATCCCGCACAAAAGCTGCCGCCCGGCAGCTTTTTCAAATGAATTCAGATCTCGGTCATTTCTACAAAAAAATCACCTGTCTCATCTTTATTGTAAAGATTAGTGACGGATGTATAGTAGTTGGTTATTTTACCGCGGAATTCAAGCCCACGCTCGGGCGCCTTGATATCAAATGTTTTTTCATACAAAAGAACGGCAATATCATGATACGTTTCAGAGGTCACCTTCAATATAAATGAAATCATGCGGCCGTTTTCACCCGCACTTTCTTTACAATCATACATTTTCAGTCTTACACCGTTTAACTCTAACGGCTCCATAACGAACACTCCTTCTTTTTACAGGACATGCTATCATGCTGACCATTCCTTTACAATTGATCCGCTCCGAATGAGAAAAAACAGCGCAGGCCTTTACAAACATACGTTCCCTATTTTATAATGAAACAGACGAGCTGCCATCCAGCACCCGTCACGTATTGAAGCGGCGAGTACACTCCCCCCGGGTTTACTCGTCTTTTTCTTTTCTCCAAATGATCTCTCTTTTCCTTATAGAAGTTCTGTGCAAATATCATGCACCTTTTTGGCTGCGCGGCACAGACGAAAAATACCCCCGCCTAAAAGGCGGGGGTATTTAGGTTATATTCCGAGACCGTACTCCGTCTGAAAATTAACGGCTGTCAATCGTCTCCGGGTACATATCATAATTCATCATCCGATGTTCGGACATTTTTTCATATTTTGTTCCCGGTCTGCCGCAGTTTGTATTATACCTGTGCTAGCCCGCCATCTACGAACAATTCAACACCCGTCAAGTAACTGCTTTCGTCTGAAGCAAGGAAAGATACAGCGTTTGCTACTTCTTCAGGTGTCCCAACTTTTCCAGCTGGAACAGTATTTCTGGTATTTTCCATTGCTCCTTCAAGTGCATCACCAAAAAGCTCATCGTATGCAGGTGTAAGAATAGCTCCTGGACTCACCACATTTACACGGATTTCAGTACCTTTTAGGTCAAGAATCCAGTTGCGAACCAGTGCTCTTAATGCTGCTTTAGATGCTCCATATACACTAAACGCTGGGTTGCCAATTGATCCAGCAGTAGAGCCCGTTACAATAATAGAACCTACTTTGTCCGGGAATAGTGATAACGCTTTTTGAACAGTAAAGATGGTTCCTTTAACGTTAATGTCGAACGTTCTATCAACCTGCTCTTCAGTAATTTCACCTAATGGAAGGAAGTTGCCGGTGCCTGCATTAGCAAAAAGAATGTCCAACTTACCTTTTTCCTGCTTTATCATGTCATATAGTTTGTCTAAGTCTTCTAGCTTAGAAATATCACCTTGAACACCGGTTACGTTCTTGCCAATTTGGTTAACAGCTTTATCAAGTTCGTTTTGTCTACGTCCCGTGATATAAACATATGCACCTTCGTTTACAAATTTTTGTGCTGTAGCAAGACCAATCCCACTTGTTCCACCCGTTACAAGCGCTATTTTACCTTCAAATTTACCCATACTTAACACTCCTTTAGAATTGATTTTATTTTATGTCTAGTACCTTTAAGTACTTGAAGAACAACTTACAAGATATAGTATCCTTCAGTAAGCACATTATCGGAAGTACCCACTTTTTTGTGATATAGTAACTAAAAAGTAATAAATGTGGAATGGAGAGCTTTAGACATGAAAAAATTTAGCTGTGGGTTTGAAGTGACAAAGGAAGTTATTGGCGGAAAATGGAAAGGCCTTGTATTATACTTTTTAATGAATGGACCAAAGAGAACGAGTGAATTAAAGCGCATGATCCCAAATATAACTCAGAAAATGCTGATTCAAACACTTAGAGAGCTTGAAGCCAGTGGACTTGTGAGCAGAAAGATGTATAATCAAGTACCGCCGAAGGTTGAATATTCATCCACTGAACTTGGAGAATCTCTTAAACCTATCTTGCAGGAGCTCTGTCAATGGGGAGGCCATTATGCGGAGCAAAAGTATGCAGAAGGTGAATATGAAATTGTACAACCAGAACAACTAAAGTTAGGATTGATGTAGCTGCTGAAGTAAATGCTAAACAACTTCAATACCATCACCTAACAGATGAAGAACAGTCAGAAATAAATGAGATATTCAATTTTGAAAGTGAAGTTCTAATAAGAAGTGTCATGGACTATATTCAGGAAAACTTTGATGAAATTCAAAAAAGAGCTGTTTCAAATGTTAAAGAGAAGGTTCAGAAACTTAGCCAAAAAATAAATGAAGATATTGATAATAATATTTAATGCCTATGATCTCTAGATAGGCATTTTTTCTTTCGGATAAAAAAGAAAAGACGTACAAATTGTACGCCTTAATCTGCTTCTGTACTATCAATTTTTCACTGCATAAAAGTCACAGTTCAGGTTGCACCTCAGGTCACACTTTTATTGAGCTTAGTGCTGGTCACACTTCGCTGTGACTCGGTCACAATTCCGCTGAAAATCAGCACTGAATGTTCGGATTTTACTGTGACTCCACTTCGTTTCACACTCCGTATCACACAACGGAATAATTACCGATTATCAATCGTCTCCGGGTACATATCATGATTCATCATCCGATGTTCGGCCATTTTTTCATATTTTGTTCCCGGTCTGCCGTAGTTTGTATACGGGTCAATCGAGATTCCGCCTCTAGGCGTGAATTTGCCCCATACTTCAATGTAGCGGGGGTCCATTAATTCGATCAAATCATTCATGATGATGTTCATGCAGTCCTCGTGGAAATCTCCGTGGTTGCGGAAGCTGAAAAGATACAGCTTCAGCGATTTGCTTTCCACCATTTTTTCGTCCGGAATATAGCTGATGTAGATGGTTGCAAAATCCGGCTGTCCCGTTTTGGGGCAAAGCGACGTAAATTCCGGGCAGTTGAATTTAACGAAATAATCACGGTTCACGTGTTTATTCGGAAATGATTCCAAAACCTCCGGCGCATATTCAAATAAATAGTTTGTCCCTTGATTCCCCAGGAGCGTAACTCCTTCTAATTCTGATTCTTTTCTTGTCATATAAATCTCCCTTTCTATTAAACTCCCCGTTTATTGCCCCAAAGCAATGTATGCAGCTGAGGCAGGACTCTGACGAGATTCAGATCCGAATCGGCTGAAACCTTATCAACGAGTGTTTCGTATTTTCCGAGCAGATGTGCGATCAATGCCCGGTCGTCCGTCGTATGGACGTTATCGTTTCCGACCTGAAGATAAAACGGGATATTCGGATACCGCTTGTGCACGGTTTTCGCGAATTGCAGATCTTCATCATTAAAAATGACGACCTTTAAGCTGACCGCGTTAAGCCTTTCTGCCGCATCAAGCGAAGACACAATGTGATCGAGCTTTGCAAAATCGGTTGTCATCCCCGAACTTGGCGGCTTCGGTGAAATCGTCAGGTCGTTAATCATTGTGAACCAATCCTGATAGACCGTTCCCTGCGTTTCTAAAGCGGCGCGCACCCCGTGCTCTTTCAGCAGCAGAATCAGCGCGTCAAGCTGCTTTAACAGCGCCGGGTTTCCTCCTGAGATGGTGACATGGGAAAAGGCGTCTCCGCCGATTTCTCTCAGCTCGCGGTAAATGTCTTCCGCCGTCATCCAGCGGATATCTTTTTTGGCTGAGCCGTCCCATGTAAAAGCGGAGTCGCACCAGCTGCAAGAGTAGTCGCAGCCCGCCGTGCGGACGAACATGGTTTTCTGGCCGATAACCATGCCCTCCCCTTGTATCGTCGGTCCGAAAATTTCTAATACCGGAATTCCTTTAGCCATTCCTATCACCTTTTTTCGGGCGGTATACGCAATAGCTTGTCGGGGTTTCCCTGACAAAAATCTGCACGCAGACCGGCTGATTCTCCAGTGTTTCGAGGTAGGACTGCACCTTATCGTAAATCGTTTTGGCCACGACCTCGGTCGTCGGCAGTGAATATTTGTCATCATCAGCAGAAAACTCGTCATGGTCATTCAGCAATGTATGGTCATAAGCGCCGTGCACCAATTTCTTCAGCACGCTGAAATTCACGAGAAAGCCTGAATCGTCCAGTTCATCCCCCGCAACTGTAATATTTACTGTATACGTGTGCCCGTGGACTCTGCTGCACGCTCCGGCGCTTTCGCGGGGAATAAAGTGCGCGGCTGAGATGTGCATGTCCTTATTCAACTCAAACGAATAAGGATGCTGAACCTGCGGGTAAATTTGAGAAAGCAATTAGTTTCGCTCTCCTTTCATTTTCATATATTCATCATATCCTTTATTGCGGAGCAGGCATGCCGGGCATTCGCCGCATCCGTCCGCAATGATGCCGTTATAGCAAGTCAGTGTGTTATTCTTTACAAAATCAAGCGCGCCGAGCTCATCCGCAAGTTTCCACGTTTCCGCTTTGTTCAGCCACATAAGCGGCGTATGAATGACGAACGGCTTTTCCATCGCCAGGTTGACGGTGACATTGCAGGATTTGACGAACTCGTCACGGCAGTCCGGGTAGCCGCTGAAATCAGTCTCGCAAACACCGGTGATAATGTGGCGCGCGCCGATTTGATATGCAAGAATCGATGCAAAGGATAAAAATACAAGGTTGCGTCCCGGCACAAAGGTTGTCGGCAGTTCCCCGTCCTTCGCTTCAATTTCGATATCATCTCTTGTCAGCGCATTCGGCGCGAGCTGATTTAAAAGAGACATATCAAGCAAGTGATTTTTGACACCGAGCTTTTCGGCAATCGATTTTGCCACATCGATTTCTTCTTGGTGACGCTGATTATAATGGAATGTAACGGTTTCCACTTCTTCAAAGTTTTGCATAGCCCATAATAAACAAGTCGTGCTGTCTTGGCCTCCGCTGAACACCACAACTGCTTTTTCTTTTTTCATGTCTTTCTCTCCCTTATCTATCATTCCATAAAAAAAGCGCCTTTTTCGGAGAAGGCGCCCTAAAAAACATAAAAAAAACCGTATCCAAGGATACAGCTCGTCCTTAGTTTTTTATAGAGGGTGTAGCTAGAACCTCTCCCGCATCAATACGGATTTTCTTCTTTTTTCACTTTTGCTATCATACCATAATGTTGTTTCCCGTGACAATAAAAAAACAGCCTGAACCCTGTATCAGGCTGCAAAAGCGGGTTTAAGCCCCGCGTTTTTTCCCCGGAAATACCATCAGCGCAATCCCGATCAGAACAAATAAAGCAGGCCAGAAAACAGAAACCGGAATGATCGGCTGATTCGTCATCATAAAAGAAAGTGCTGTCAAGGTCAGCACCGCAACCGGGATGAGCAGCGCCTTCTGTTTCCCGCCGAACAGCCATAGCTCAAATAAACCGAATGCCGTTGCAAGCAGGTAAACAGGCCATGTCACACCGGAGTAGGACCAATTGGTTGCCGTTTCAAAGACAAACAAGATCCCCGTAATCAATAAGATGCCGCCCGGTACAAGAAGTCCTGCGTTTTTGACAGGTTTCGGGCCGAAAATCGGAATGTGAAAAGCGGCGCCCAGCAAAAGAATGAGAGCGGGCCAGCCGCGTTCGCTGATGGCTTCATTTGCATTGGTGAATATGCCGAAAATGCCCGCGGCGCACAGAACCGCCGCAGCAGTCAAAAGCCCTCTTTGCCTTCTGCCGAACAGCCAGGCTTCAAACAGGCCGAACGCAACGGCAAAGAGGTAGACAGGCGATGTCACATTTGCGTATGTCCAATCCGTCAGCGTTTCAAACCATAACAACCCGCCCGTCACAAGCAAAATGCCGCCCGGAATAAGAAGGCCCGATCTTTTTTTCGGCTGCATAAAGGCAGCGGCGTGAAACAAAAGCGCGGCTGCGATGATCAAAAGCGGCCACAGCCCCGTCATCAGCATACCGGCAAAGCATAGTGCTCCCACGGCTGTCAGGATGAAAGCAGGAATCAATACACCTAACTTCCTCCCGCCGAAATACCACAGCTCAAACAGACCGAGAGCAGGCGCCCATATATAAACAGGCCACGTCACGCCTGAATACGTCCATCCCGTTGCCGTTTCAAAACAAAACAGGCAGCCCAGCACAAGAAACATACCGCCCGGAACGAGCAATTCCGCCTGTTCAGGCGTTTTTTTCGCAAAAATAAATCCGGCGTGGAACCCTGCGGACATTATAATGAAAAGAAACGGCCACGCCGAACCTGCGGATATATGAATAACTCCCGCCCTCTGTAAAAAAAACGCAATGCCGATACAAATAAAAATAAATCCCAATAATACACGTCGAGCTTTCATCTCTTACTCCTCCCCATCATTTCCCAATTCATTATACAGAAATGTCAGGAAAAAAGAAGGGGAATTCCCAAAAAATACAGACATTTTCCTTATATCCTTATTTTTCTTTCGGGATTTTTTTGCAAATCAATGCGCCGATGAAAGCGAGGCTCACATACCCAAACACCGGATAAACGGTGGAAATCAGCTGTCCGTAGCCGATTTGGCTGATAATGAAAGCAAACGCCAAAATGCCGCCGTAAATATATGTACTTTTTATATGAAGAAAACTGTTTAATTGTTTTTCCAATCCGTATAAATTACCGATGACCGACGTAAACACTTCCCCGAAAATAATAAACAAATAAATGATATGAAGTGAACGCGAATACGAATAGACGACTTGAGCCATCGGAATGTCAAACTCCAGCACATCCGGCAGCACCGATAATGATAAAAAGCTCGCGGCAAGCACCAGTGTCAACAGAACGCCGCCAAAATAAGCCCCCCTTCTGATCACCTTCTCTGAAGACATTTCATTCGCAAGCGGCACAAGCACGGCTTGGGCGAGCGATAAATTTAACGAGCCGTAAGAGACGGCGGACAAAAGCCAATTCCACTTGTCAGGCCATACCCATTCGTCCGCGTTTCTCGTGCTTGTAAATACAAATGAATCTGCTGTCACGATAAAAGAGAAAGAAATTAAAAGCGGCACAACCAATATATTGACGCCGAACACACCTTTAACGCCGCTTGTCATGACGGCAAAGCTCAGTACGATCGTCAGAAGGATCCCCGCTTGTGCGGACCAGCCAAGCTGTTCATGAAACAGCGCTCCCGCTCCGGACAGCATGACAGAGGTCACTCCCAGCAATATAAACATCATAAACATGTTCACGGCGCGGCCGATGGACTGGCCGAATAAATATGTGTTCAATTCCTGATAAGATGCTGCATGAATCCGTTTGGAAATGATCATGATTTTGGCGCCTAAATATGTAAACATCAGACCGCTTACCACGATACCGAACAGACCGATCCAGCCAAACTTCAGAAAAAACTCAACGATTTCCCGTCCCGTGGCAAAACCGGCTCCTACAACCGTGCCTACGTATACAAATGCAAGCTGACTTGCAGAACCTTTTGTTTGTCCCATTTCACCCTCCGGCTAAGCGCAGATTTGTCCAGGCCTTTATATATGCTTATGAGACAAGTCGCCCGAAAAGACGAACAAATCGTCCTTCCCCGGAGAATACAGATTCAGCTCTCTCCTCTAAGCAAAAATATTGAAAGAAAAAAAGGGCCGGCGTATACTCTTCATCAAGAAAGGTCAAAGCATTTCATTTCCTTTCTGACTATATTGGTCAAAAATAATCAAACCTCACAAATATCACTTATCATGCTGTAAACATTTATTTTTCAGGGTTTGAAACAAAACACTTGAAAGTCAAAGAAGGTCAGAGTATACTATTAATCAAAGAAGGTCAAAGTTAAGACCTTATTTTCTAATCCATTTGGTCAAAGATGATCAAACATTTTTCGAGGAGGTTTTGGCAAATGCGTTGTCAACATTGTCAGAAAAACGAGGCGACGATTCGCCTGAACATGCAAGTCAATTCCATTCAAAAACAATTCGTTTTATGTGAAACATGTTATACAGAATTAACCCGAAAACCGTCTATGAGCATGGGGCCGCAATCATTCGGATTCCCGTTTGAGCAAGGTTTCGCTCCCAATCAAAATAAACAGCAGGCCGGCCCTGAAAAAGGCCTGCTCGACGAGCTCGCTCAAAACGTCACTAACGGCGCAAAAGCAGGTCTGATTGACCATGTGATCGGCCGCGATCATGAAGTGGCGCGCGTAATTGAAATTTTGAACCGCCGGAATAAAAACAATCCGGTGCTGATCGGTGAGCCGGGCGTCGGTAAAACGGCTATTGCAGAAGGCCTCGCGCTTAAAATCGCTGAAGGCGATGTGCCGAACAAATTGAAAAACAAAGAGCTTTACCTGCTTGACGTCGCTTCTCTAGTCGCCAATACAGGGATCAGAGGCCAGTTTGAAGAAAGAATGAAACAATTAATGAACGAATTAAAAGAACGGAAAAACGTCATCTTGTTCATTGACGAGATTCACCTTCTTGTAGGCGCCGGCTCTGCCGAGGGATCAATGGATGCCGGGAACATCCTGAAACCGGCGCTTGCCAGAGGCGAGCTGCAGGTCATCGGGGCGACAACGCTGAAAGAGTACCGCCAGATTGAAAAAGATGCGGCGCTTGAAAGACGCTTCCAGCCTGTCATGGTTCACGAGCCTACAATAGAACAAGCCATCAGCATTCTGGAAGGCATTAAAGATAAATACGAGAAATACCACGGCGTCACATTCAGCAATGAAGCGATAAACGCCTGTGTTACGCTTTCATCCCGTTACATTCAGGACCGCCACCTGCCGGATAAAGCGATCGACTTATTAGATGAAGCCGGCTCTAAGGCGAACCTGGAGCTTGATACCGTAAATGAAGAAGATGCGGCTGAGAGACTCAAAGCAATTGACGCGGAGAAAACAAAAGCGCTTCATGAAGAAAATTATGAGCTTGCCGCGAAACTGCGTGATGAAGAAGCGGCGTTGGAAAAGCAGCTGGCGCATGAAACACCGGCCTCTTCACCTGAAATCGGGGCGGAGCATATTCAAGCCATCATTGAACAGAAAACAGGCATTCCGGTCGGAAAACTCCAGGCTGATGAACAAGTCAAAATGAAGGAACTTGAAGAGCATCTTCATCAGCGCGTCATCGGTCAGGAAAAAGCCGTGAAAAAAGTGGCGAAAGCGGTCAGACGAAGCCGCGCCGGCTTAAAATCCAAAAACAGACCTGTCGGCTCCTTCCTCTTTGTCGGACCGACCGGAGTCGGAAAAACCGAGTTATCAAAGACACTCGCAGATGAACTGTTCGGTACAAAAGATTCCATTATCCGTCTCGATATGAGTGAATACATGGAAAAACACGCCGTATCAAAAATTATCGGTTCACCGCCGGGATATGTCGGACACGATGAAGCCGGTCAATTAACGGAAAAAGTGCGCCGCAATCCGTACAGCATCGTGCTGCTCGATGAGATTGAAAAAGCCCACCCTGATGTCCAGCATATGTTTCTGCAGATTATGGAGGACGGCCGTCTGACAGACAGCCAGGGCAGAACGGTCAGCTTCAAAGATACCGTTTTGATTATGACAAGCAACGCTGGAACCGGCGAAAAACAGGTGAAAGTCGGATTCCAATCTGAAGAGAGCGTCCTGGAAGAACAAACGCTGATTGATTCACTGAGCGCGTTCTTCAAACCGGAGTTTTTAAACCGGTTTGACAGCATCATTGAATTCCAATCCCTGAAAAAAGAACATCTCGTGAAAATCGTCAGCCTGCTTCTCACAGAGCTTGAAGACACATTAAAAGAGCGCGGCATCAGCCTGAGCGTAACGGACGAAGCGAAAGAAAAAATCGCTGAAATCGGCTACCACCCAGCTTTCGGAGCACGCCCGCTCAGAAGAACCATCCAAGAATTGATCGAGGACGAAATGACAGATCTCTTATTGGATAACAACGAAATAAAAGCCTTCCATGTCGTAATGGAAGAGGACGGCATCAAAGTCCGGGCACAATAAGAAAAAAGCGGTTCCCTCCTCGCGGGGAGCCGCTTTTTTGTTTCTTTCTCCATGCCGGAAGGGAGAAACTGTGAAGAATTCGGGAACAATTTCTCAATCACCCTAAAGTTCCATGCACTGCCACCGATATTAACCATAGAAAGCTAGTATAAAGGATTTGGTGAAAACTATGGATAAAACATCGATTATCGGTATCATCCTCGCCTTGATTGCTTTAAGCGTGGGCATGGTGCTGAAAGGGGTCAGCTTAAGCGCACTCGCTAACCCGGCAGCTATTCTGATTATTTTGTTCGGTACGATTTCTGCGGTGATCATCGCATTTCCCGGAAAAGAAATCAAAAAAGTGCCTGCCCTTTTTAAAGTGCTGTTTAAAGAAAACAAACAGCTGACAATTGCGCAATTAATTCCTATGTTCTCTCAATGGGCGCAAATCGCCAGACGTGAAGGTCTGCTCGCATTGGAAGCAAGCATTGAAGACGTGGATGACGCATTTTTGAAAAACGGCCTGAGCATGGCGGTTGACGGACAAAGCGCAGAATTTATCAGAGATATTATGACTGAGGAAGTTGAAGCGATGGAAGACAGACACCAGGCCGGCGCAGCCATCTTTACACAAGCCGGCACATATGCGCCGACACTCGGCGTTTTGGGTGCGGTCATCGGCCTTATCGCGGCTCTTTCCAACATGAACAATACCGAGGCGCTCGGACATGCCATCAGTGCGGCGTTTGTCGCCACCCTTCTCGGGATTTTCACAGGATATGTACTATGGCATCCCTTCGCCAACAAACTGAAACGCAAATCAAAGCAGGAAGTCAAACTGCGTGAAATCATGATCGAAGGCGTTCTGTCAGTGCTTGAAGGACAGGCCCCGAAAGTGATCGAACAAAAACTTCTCATGTATCTTCCTGCGAATGAACGCGCAAAAGTCGCTGAACAAGAAGGAGAGGCAAACAATGGCGAGAAAAAAGAAGAAGAAGCATGATGACGAGCATGTGGATGAGTCTTGGCTGATCCCGTACGCGGATTTGCTCACCCTTCTTTTGGCTCTGTTCATTGTATTGTTCGCCATGAGCTCGGTCGATGCGGCGAAATTCCAAATGCTGTCTAAATCATTTAACGCCGTGTTTACCGGAGGCACGGGTGTTCTTGAATATTCAAGCGTCACCCCTCCTGAAAACGAAAAAGACGGCGTTGATCAGTTAAAAAAAGACAAGGAAAAAGATAAAGAACAGAAAAAGAAAGAAAGAGAAGCAGCCGACCGCGAAGAACTTGAAGGCGTGCAAAAGCAAGTCAATCAATTTATAAAAAATAAAAAGCTTGAAACTCAGCTGGAAACAAAGCTGACTAAAGAAGGACTCTTAATTACCATTAAAGACAGTATCTTTTTTGATTCCGGACGGGCGGATATCCGTCAGGAAGATATTCCGCTTGCCAAGGAAATCTCGAATCTCCTTGTGCTGAATCCGCCAAGGAACATTATTATCAGCGGACATACGGACAATGTACCGATTAAAAACTCACAATATCAATCTAACTGGCATTTAAGCGTCATGCGGGCCGTCAACTTCATGGCTATTCTGACAGAAAACCCGAAACTTGACGCAAAAGTATTCAGCGCCAAAGGTTTCGGAGAGTATAAACCGGCCGTGTCGAACAAAACCGCCGAAGGGCGCAGCAAAAACAGGCGCGTCGAGGTATTGATACAGCCTAGAAACGCCGCGACTGACCAAAATCAGTAATATAAAAAAGGAAGCCTTTCAAATGGCTTCCTTTTTTATTTCTGATGAAAATGTTTAGCGTTTAACCCCACTCTTTTCAGCATTTCCGTACACATTTCTATCTCTTCATCACTCAGCACACTGATCATTTCTTTAATTTCGTCAGCATGATCAGGAAAAATATCGTCCAAAAGACGGATTCCCTTTTCGGAAATCTGTGCGAAAGTCACTCTTCTGTCAGTCGGCGAGGCTTTTCTGATGAGAAGTTCTTTTTTCTCTAATTTGTCAACAACGTATGTAATACTTCCGCTCGCTAATAAAATTTTGTCGCCGATCTGCTGAAGCGGCTGGTTGCCTTTGTGGTACAGCAGCTCAAGCACCGCAAATTCCGTCGGGTTCAGGCCGTGCTTATGAATATGTTTATTCATATGGTCGTTAATAGATCGGTACGCACGTGACAGTACAATAAATAATTTCAATGAGTTTTCTGTTTTATCCGTCATACATTCAATCATCCTTTTACAAAAGAAACCGTTACAGAGAAACATTAATAAACAAAATGAAAAATGTCAACAAAAATGTTTCCAAAATTTCTCTTCTTTTTGTCAGACCTTAATAAAATAATTTGTTTTTCTATCATTTTGGTTATTTTTTCTTATTAAAGAAGTATAAAAATGATATAATACCTCTATTCAAGTGTAATGTTGGAGCGATGCAGAGTGAATACATTTAAAGGTGCCCGGGGAAAGATCAAGCTTTATCTCATATTGGTGATCATCCCGGCACTTATTATCAGCTTTTTCATTTATGAAAAAGAAAAGCAGAAAATAGCCGATAAACACATACAGGAAGCCAGTATGATGCTCAACCTTCACCGCAATAAGCTCAATTATTTAATCGGTGAAACAAAAGCCCGGATGACAACACTTGCGATCGCTGTCGATAAGCCTGTCAATGAAGAAAAGATCATTGACATTCTCGATCAGGCTTTTGAGGATGAACCCAGATTCAGCGGACTGTATATGCTGAATTCCAAAGGTGATGTCATCGCAAGCACGACTGATCTGAAATCAAAGGTGAATTTGGCCGACAGACCGTATTTTACGAAGGCGAAAAAAACGAAAAAAACGGTCATCACAAATGACTACTCCAGCAGAATTACAGGCCAGCGCATCTTCACGATCTGCGTGCCGGTGTTAGACGCAGAACGGGAAGTCACGGATTATTTAGTAGCCGCCATACAAGTCGATTATTTGAGAAATATGATCAATATGCTGAGCCCTGACGTTTATGTCAAGGCAACCAATCAGAATAAAGTGATATTTGCCAGCGGACGGGCTGATCAATCAGAAGGTGTGAAACCGGTCAGCGGGTATCTGGATGATATTAATTGGAATATCAATGTTTATCCGAAACCGGTTGAGCTGAATGAGCTGACCAAAAGCGTGCTGCTGCCGATGTCCAGTATTGCCGTGCTGCTGAATATTCTGTTCATCCTCGTTCAATATTATTTGCTTAAGCGCAAGACCCAGCTGGAGCGCGCTCAAAATGAAGCGCAGAAATTGGAGCTGATCGGAACGCTTGCCGCCAGCACCGCCCATGAAATCCGCAACCCGCTTACAGGGATCAGCGGCTTCATTCAGCTTTTGCAGAAAAAATACAAATCGGAGGAAGATCAGCTGTATTTCTCAATTATTGAGCAGGAGATTAAACGGATCAATCAGATTGTCAGTGAGTTTTTAGTGCTTGGAAAACCCACTGCTGAACGGTTGGAAGTGAACTCGCTGCAGGATATTCTTGATGAGATTATGCCGATTATTTATTCTGAAGGGAATCTGTATAATGTGGAAGTGAATGTGGAGATTCTCGTCAATCGGCCGCTCAAGGTCAACTGCACGAAAGACCATATTAAACAGGTGATTTTAAATGTCGCGAAAAACGCGTTGGAATCCATGCAGGAAGGCGGCCGGCTGTCCATCTATTTAGAAGCCCGCGATCATAAAGCAGTCATTAAGGTGGCCGACAACGGAATGGGCATTTCTGAAGATATGCTTGAACACATTTTTCTTCCGTTTGTAACGTCAAAGGAAAAAGGCACCGGCCTCGGCCTTGTCGTATGTAAACGAATCATGCTGATGTACGGCGGTTCAATTGACATTCAAAGCGAAGTCGATAAGGGCACAGAGGTCACCATCACCCTCCCTGCCGCTTCTCGATGAAAAAAACACCCTGGATCGGGGTGTTTTTTAATTAAAGAAGAATATGTGTAAGAGGATATACCAGAGGAACGGCATCATAGCCGGCAGATAGTACGAGGCGCTTCGTGAGCCGTGCCAGCGGAAAAATGTGCTGACTGTACGCGGTCATCTTTCGGATGCGGCGCTTGATCAGGAAGCGCATTCAGTCTTCGTTATCTGTTTTATCATCAATCATTTGTTTGCTTCATATGCAGGCATGACGTCACCGCGGGAGAACAAGCCTATTTTCTTCACAAGGCCCTGTATTCCTTGGTGATGTGTGCGATCACGGTTTACCAGCTGCTGATACGCGTTCATCAGACAGTCCAGTTCCTGGCTGTGCCTGATCGTGTCATATCCTGTAAACCCTTGCCTGTTAGCCGCATCTATCATCATTTTTCTTTTTTTATCAATAGATACAAGCAATTTTTCTTGTTCAGAATAACTGCCCATTCACTTCACCCCTCACCGCTAAAAGAATAGGAAACAAGTTTGATTGGGTTATTGAGCATTATTACAGATTATACTTTATTTGTAAACATTTTTTTACTAAATAACTTATTTTTTCATTTCGTATTGGAATCTTTGCATGAATACGAGAATAATACCCATTCGGGTAATGATATAAACAGAATGCGGCATATTCAAGATTTAAAAAACAGCCACAGCTGACTTTACATTACAATAAAAAACCTCTCATGCCGGCGGGGGCATGAGAGGTTCGGACGTCTATCAGTTTTGCACACTTTCATTCTCGTAAATCGGCACCCAGCCCTCAGTCGTCACGAAGATTCGGATTGCGACGACCCGGCGGTCTTCCTGAAGCGTAAAGTAGTGGCGGATGTTCTCCGGAACTGAAATCAAATCTCCCGGATTTAAACGAACGTCGAAAAATGTGCCGTCTTTGCCTTGAATGACGAAGATGCCGTGTCCGCTGACGATAAAGCGGACTTCATCATCCGTGTGGTGATGTTCTCTTTGAAAATTTTTTAATAATTCATCAAGATTCGGCGTGGTATCTGATAAAGAAATGACATCCTGAGACTGATATCCGCGCCGGGCTGAAATGTCCTGAATCTCAGTGTCAAACGCCGCGAGAATCCGTTCTTTTTCATCTTCGGTTAGATCGAATTTTTCCGAAAGCCCAGACGGAAGTTTTTCAATGTTCCACTGCTCATAGATCACCTCTTGTTCGTCTAAGAAGCGCGCTACTTCTTCCTGTTTTTCAATGAGCGTATTCTTTTCGTCATGAATTCTGATGGTCGCCATTTTCTATTCCTCCTTTTATTTTACCAGCTGCGGACGAAGTGACAGAAGCTTGAGGTGACAGCTGAATAAAAATTCATAGGCTTCCAGCACCCTTTTCGCTTCAAATGCGGTCCGCCCCCATGCCGTAATGCCGTGATTGCGGATTAACACCGCGCCTGAGCCGGCGTCCGCATGGTGCGCGAAGTTTTCGGCCAATGCCGGGATATGCGCCGGATTGTCAATGATCGGAACGGTCACGGACGCGTTTTCCTCCCATAATCCGAGCGCCTTAATCATCTCCTGCCCCTGAAAAGTGATTTGTTTTTCATCCCCGTAAAGCTCTGAGATGACATTATTATTGACGGTATGGACATGCAGACAGCAGCCGGCGTCTGTCTTTTGGTATAAGTAAGTATGAAGAAGCGTTTCCGCTGAGGGTTTTAAAGAATGGCCGGTCTCAGCGGGCTTCCCATTCTCATCGATTAAGAGAAAATCTTCGTCTGTTTCTTTTCGTTTGTCTTTTCCGCTCGCCGTAACGAGAAAAGTCAGCGGCCCGTCGGATACTTTGATGGAAAGATTCCCGCTCGTTGCCGGGAACCAGTCTCTTTCGGCCAGCTCGCGTTTTACCTCGGCAAGTTCGCGCCAGCGTTCTTCTTTTGCAGCCATGCCTGCACCTCCCCGATGTTTTCAATGCCTGTTTTCACCTCATGAAAATCTTGAAAAGGCAGATGCCGGAGGCCGAGTTCTTTGCATTCAGTCAAAAGATAATCTCTCGCAAAGCACATATCGGATAACTTTGCAGCCTCGACATCCGTGACCGAATCACCGATCATAACGAGAAATTTCTGCTGATCGGATAGCTTCCGGATGACTGACGGTTTGCAGCAGCCGCATTGATTGGTACAGTCTCCGTCACAGGCGTGCGGCCAGTCTATATGAATATATTCATTGTCAAAGGATGCATGATTGCAGAAAATCCGCTCCTTTTCTACGATCCCTTCCAAAAGCGGATGCACAAAAAAGTCCATTCCCCCGCTTACGATATAAAACGGGAGGCCGTTTGACCGGACAAACGAGACAAAATCCAAAAAGCCGTCCCGTATTTTCGCATCCTTCAGGATAAAGCCGGTCAGTTCTTCTTTTAAGCTGCTCGGCAGCAGTCCGAACATCCGTCCGACTCCTTCTTGGATTGATATGCTTTTAGACAGAACACCGTCTTTTAATTCAAGCCACTCAGGAGGCGCGAATTCTTTCATCATGCTGACAATGTTGTCGTTCATGGTGACCGTTCCGTCGAAATCACAAATAATCAGCGGCGTGCGGGGCGTGCGGGTCATACTGCTTCCACCCTTCCCCATTTGTCTAATGCAAGCTGAAGATCTTTGCACGACGCGGCTTTTTCTTCAATCGGCTGCGCTTCAAGCACCGCATCAATGACGGCGCGGAACGCTCTTCCGCCCCCCTCGGCTCCTTTCGGATGGCCGTGAATGCCTCCGCCGGCATTGATGATGTGATCGATGCCGAAATCGCGCATCAATAATGGCACCATACCGGGGTGAATGCCTGCTGACGGGACGGCAAACGACGGATGAAAGACATCGTCTTTTACACATTCATCATGGATTGCAAGTGCGGACTCCTTCGGAAGAGCAACGGATCCGTAAGGTGACGGAAATAGACTGAAATCAGCGCCGCAATAGCGGTTCAGCTTGCCGAGCAAAAGCGCATGCGACAAGCCGTAAACGGGAGATGATGTGAACGCGCCGCTGACTGCCGGATGCGCCATGATCGGAAGCGGGATTTCCCTGTCTTCAGCAAGGCTCTGCATCACATCTAAACCGTAAGCGAACACATTCAATAAAAGCGCGTCCGCCCCGAGTTCTGCCGCGCGCCTCGCTTTATCCCGCAATTCAGCGGTCCTTCCCGTAAGGTTTACGGCATACAGCGTTTTATGCCCCGTCTCCTCCCGGGTTTCCTTCAGGACTTGTTTTCCTTCGATAATGCGGGTTTCAAACGGAGCCAGTTCATTTTCAAAGAAAATTTCGTCATCTTTAATCAGATCCACGCCGCCGAGCGCCTGCTGTCTGAGCTGTTCTTTAATGTCGGCGAGATCCCGTCCGATCACGCCTTTAAATATGCTCATCAGAAGCGGTCTTTCAAATTCGCCCAGCAGTTTGCGGATGCCGTATATACCGAATTTCGGCCCGGGAAGGGAGCGTTTAAACCCTTCGGAAAATTTAAGATCAGTCAATTTTATTTTTCCGTCCAGTGACAGCTTTCCGAATACCGTCGTCAGGACGGCCGGAATATCTCTTGAAAAGTTCGCCTCGGGGTAGGCGATGGTGATGGCGGATTGTGTTTCGTTTTCTGAGGTTCCTTCTTTCTCCTCAACTTTTACGACCCGCCCTTTATGTTTTCTGAGCTGTTCCTGCTTCACCAGGGGCAGGTCAGTCCAGGAGCCTACTGTCAGCCCCGCCGCAATCTGTTCCGCCCGCTTTTCACTGTCCGTTGTGTCTGTCAGAAGATATGTTGCCAATACTTCGCTCATGCGTGAACGCCTCTCTTTCTTTCGCAAAACATAAAAAAACCTCTTCCGTATGAGCAGAAAGAGGCTTCGTGTTATGTCCGAATCTTATCTCTCAGCTCCTGCTGCAAGAATTAGCACCGTGCTTTATCAGTCGGTTGCCGGGCTTCATCGGGCTCGTCCCTCTGCCTGCTCTTGATAAGAATAATGATTTTATAAAGTATTTTGAATTATCGCATTGTTATCCTGATATGTCAATGCTTTTTCGGGTGAAAAGATTCAGTTTCCCGATCCGTTCCGCAGCTTCTTTAAGTCTTTCTTCACTTGTCAGAAGACCGACTCTTATATAGCCTTCCCCCCATTTTCCGAACCCGTTTCCGGCAGCGACCGCGACATCCGCTTTCTCGAGCAGCAGATCTGAAAACGACTGTGACGTATAACCGTCAGGCACAGGGAGCCATGCAAAAAAGGAGCCCGCCGGAGCCGTCACATCCCAGCCGATATCGCGGCAGGCTTTAATCCATGCATTGCGTCTCGATTCATATCTGTCATTTTGCGCTGCGACGCATGCCTGATCCGCTAAAAGAGCGGCTGCCGCCGCCTGCTGCGCCGCGGGAAACAAGCTGACAAACATATGATCCTGATAAAGGTTGATCGCTTCGATGACAGAAGCGTTTCCGACGGCAAATCCGACCCGCCAGCCCGCCATATTATACGTTTTGGACAAGGTATAGATTTCGATTCCCGTCTCTTTTGCGCCTTCGGTCTGCAAAAAGCTCAGCGGTTTATGACCGTCAAAGCCGACGGCTCCGTACGCGAAATCATGAACGACACAAATGCCGTTTTGTTCCGCAAAACCGACCGTCTCCTCAAAAAACGCCTCTGTCGCCACAGCGCCGGTCGGATTATTCGGATAATTGAGATACAGCAGCTTCGCCTCGCTCCGCACCTTTTCAGGAATTACGCTGTAATCAGGGAGAAACCCTCTTTCTTCTGTCAGCGGCATCATTTCCATTTTCGCTTTCGCAAGGGCGACGCCTGACCAGTAATCAGGATATCCGGGATCAGGCACCAGAATGGTATCTCCCGGGTTTAAAAGACATTGCGGAAGCTCAACAAGTCCCGCCTTGCCTCCGAACAGCACAGCGACTTCCGTTTCCGGATCAAGCGTGACCCCGTACTCCCTTTCATAAAATGCAGCGGCTGCTTTTTTGAAGCTGTAAGCGCCCCGGAATGATGAGTATTTATGATTTTCCGGCCTTTCGACGGCGCGCTTCATTTCTTCAACGATATGCTGAGGCGTCGGCTGATCAGGGTTTCCCTGCCCTAAATTGATGACGTCTCTGCCTTCTTTCAGCTTTTGATTCACTTTTTGCACCAATGATGCGAAAAATTGTTCCGGCAGCTGTTTGAGTACATCTGAGATTTCAAAGTTCATATTTTCACCTTCTAAAAATGTCTTGAAATGATAGTCCATCATCATATATGGTTAAATAAAAAAAGTAAAGAGAAACTTGAGGTGTTAAAAAATGAAATGGACCGTTTCCTGTTTGCAATTTGATATTTCATACGGAAATCCTTCAGAAAACTTTAAAAAAGCAGAATCTTTGATTGAGCAAGAAAGCCGCCATGCGGATGTAATCGTGCTTCCTGAGTTGTGGACGACCGGCTATGATCTCACACGGCTAGACCAGCTGGCGGATGAAAACGGCAACGTTTCGGAACAATGGCTTAAAGAAACGGCAAAAACATACAACGTACACCTCGTTGCCGGATCTTTTGCGGTCAAAGAAGGCGAAAATGTCTATAACACCATGTACATCGCCGATAACAGCGGACAGATCGTGAAGCGGTATCAGAAAGCCCATCTGTTTCAGCTGATGGATGAACACCTTTACTTGGCAGCAGGAAACAGCGACGGTTCCTTTGAGCTTGACGGTGTCAAGTGCGCCGGGCTGATCTGCTATGATATCCGTTTCCCCGAATGGATCAGAAAGCATACGTCCCAGGGCGCGAATGTCCTGTTTATCTCTGCGGAATGGCCTCTGCCCCGCCTTGATCATTGGCGAAGCCTGCTTATCGCCAGAGCAATTGAAAACCAATGTTTTGTCGCAGCCTCTAACTGCACGGGGTCCAATCCCGATAATGAATTTGCCGGCCACAGCCTGATTATTGACCCGTGGGGCCGGATTTTAGCCGAAGGAGACCGGACGGAAGGCGCCGTCCGGGCGGAAATCGATGTGTCAGAAAGCGCGGACGTGCGGGGAACTATTCCGGTTTTCCAAGACTTGCGGCGTGATTTATATTAATTTTCAAAAAAATGTTGACAAGAATATCCGGCACCTGCTAATATTTTCATCAACTGATTAATCCGAATTGTGATACAAATCAATATATTTTTCTCTTATCGAGAGTTGGGCGAGGGATTGGCCTTTTGACCCCAACAGCAACCGACCGTAATTCCATTGTGAAATGGGGCGCGTGATTTTTGCGCCGAGACGATTGTCTCATAAGGCACGGTGCTAATTCCATCAGATGTTATCTGAGAGATAAGAGGCGGACTGCACTGTTTCAGCCTCCTTCTCTTTCAGAGAAGGAGGCTTTTTTTCGGGCGTATTCTCCGTCACGATCTCTTACTGCCACTACATAATTGGAGGGTAAATCCATGTCAGCAACTAAAACAAGTCTTTATGAACAATTAACAGAAAGCTCCGCCGCCGCGTTAGCCGTCAAGCTCGGCTTGTTCCAAAGCAAAAGCACTCTGACATGCCGTGAAATCGGCGACGGCAATTTAAATTACGTCTTTCATGTTTACGATAAAGAAAACAAAAAAGGACTGATTATTAAACAGGCAATCCCTTACGCGAAAGTCGTCGGTGAAAGCTGGCCGCTTACCATTGACCGGGCGAGAATCGAAAGCAGCGCCCTCATCCGCCAGGGCGAACACGTGCCGCACCTCGTTCCGGCCGTTTACTATTCCGATACTGAGATGGCCGTCACGGTTATGGAAGACCTCTCCCATTTGCGGATTTCAAGAAAAGGGCTGCTGGAAGGGCAGCATTATCCGAACTTATCGGTTCATATCGGTGAATTTTTAGGGAAAACGCTTTTTTACTCATCCGATTATGCGCTTGATGCGAAAGTAAAGCAGCAGCTCGCAAAGCAGTTTACAAATCCTGAGCTTTGCAATATTACAGAAAGGCTTGTGTTTACAGAACCGTTTCTCGACCATGAGACAAACGATTTTGAAGAGGAGCTGCGCCCATACGCAGAAAAAGTTTGGAACAATTCCCGGCTGAAAGAAGGCGCTGACGAATTGAAAGCCACCTTTCTGAATTCTGCGGAAACATTGGTTCACGGCGATCTGCACACGGGAAGCATCTTCGCCGATGAACATGAAACAAAGGTGATTGATCCCGAGTTTGCTTTCTTCGGACCGATCGGGTTTGACATCGGCCAATTTATCGCCAATCTGCTCTTAAACGCCCTCAGCCGCGACGGTGACGACAGACAGCCTTTATATGACCATACTGCCGCCGTATGGGATACATTTGTGAAAACATTCAGTGAAGCATGGGAGAAAGACTGCCTGCCTTCCCGCAGACACCTGCTGGAAGACACACTGAAAAACGCGTTTGAGGAAGCGGTCGGTTTTGCGGGATGCGAATTGATCCGGCGCACGATCGGACTCGCCCATGTGGCTGACTTAGATGAAATCACTCCGTTTGACAAACGAATCGAACGGAAGAAGCTGGCGCTTGACATCGGCGCCTATTATATCGAAAACAGAAAAAAACTGAAGCATATCACCGAGGTTCTGGACCAATTTAAGCTCCGTGTAAAGGAATGATGCAGCATGACCAATGAATTTGCCATCCCCCGTTCTGTAGAATGGAAAGAAACCTACATCCGCATTTTAAATCAGCAAAAGCTTCCCGACGTCACTGAATATGCGGAACTTGAAACAAAGGAAGATGTATTCGACGCGATTGTCACGCTGAAAGTAAGGGGCGCCCCGGCCATCGGTATAACCGCGGCGTTCGGACTCGCGCTCTCCGCCAAGTCGTTTGAAGCCCGCGATCTTTCAGATTTCCGACGTCAGTTCGCGGATGTCAAAGCGTATTTAAACAGTTCGAGGCCCACTGCCGTCAACCTTGCGTGGGCGCTTGACAGACTGACGGATTCGATCAGGGATGCGATCTCAATCAATGAAGCGAAGACAACGCTCGTTCATGAAGCCATTCAAATTCAGATTGAGGATGAAGAAACATGCCGTATGATCGGCCAAAATGCGCTGCACCTTTTTAAAAAAGGCGACCAGATCATGACCATCTGCAATGCGGGCTCGATTGCCACAAGCCGGTACGGTACGGCGCTTGCTCCCTTTTACTTAGCGAAACAAAAAGACCTTGGCCTTCATATCTACGCATGTGAAACAAGACCCGTTCTCCAAGGATCACGGCTGACGGCGTGGGAGCTGATGCAGGGCGGAATTGATGTCACGCTCATTACCGACAGCATGGCCGCCCATACAATGAAGGAAAAACATATTTCTGCAGTCATTGTCGGCGCTGACAGAATTGCAAAAAACGGTGATACGGCCAACAAAATCGGAACGTACGGCCTCGCTATTTTGGCAAACTCCTTTCAAATTCCGTTTTTTGTGGCCGCACCGCTTTCGACATTTGACTTGCAGATTGAAAACGGCGATCAGATTCCGATTGAAGAAAGAGATCCGGATGAAGTCAGACAGATCTCCGGCATACGCACCGCTCCCGAGGATGTTCCGGTCTTCAATCCGGCCTTTGACATCACACCGGGCAGCCTGATTTCCGGCATTATAACCGAGAAAGGAATTGTGACCGGTTCTTACACGGAAGAAATTGAACAATTATTCGCTGACTGCCAGCTGAGCTGAAAAACCGCTGATGATGTTGCCTCAGGCAATGTCAGCGGTTTTTTTGTCTGCACAATGTAATCACTTCATCTTTTTGGACGGCTGTAATGAGATGCATTTTAAAAAACAGTTCTGCATAACCGGCTATCTTTTGCGGGCGGCTCATTTTCATCAGGCTTCGTCCTCCTTTTTCATCAGGCCAACTTTTTTCACTTAATAAAATGATATGTCGGACGTGAAAAAACGGAACGTGCCATACGCTTTATTTTTCTTTATAGGATATTTGTTCGATGTTCAGCAGCACCGCTTTTACATCCGTCTTCGTGCCCGCGTATCCCGTTAAGGCGCTGTTTTTGCCGATTACCCGATGGCACGGGATCAAAATCGGCAGCCGGTTTCGTTTATTGGCTTGTCCGATGGCGCGCACCGCTTTCGGTTTTCCGATCGCTTCAGCCATATCGCCGTAGCTTCGGGATTCCCCGTAAGGAATCATCGTCAGCGCGTTCCATACTCTTTCCTGAAAGGGTGTGCCTTTTTGTGTCAGAGGCAGAGAGAATTGCTTTCTTTCTCCTGAAAAATATGATGTCAGCTGCTGTTTCGCCTCCGACAGCAAAGCGGTTTCGCACGGCTTTACGCCGGGCGCGTCTTTCCGCCATTCCTCAAAATCTTCCCCGGTGAGAAACAGGCCGGTAATAAAGCTCTCTTCCTCTGTTACGATGACGGTTCCAAACGGCGCTTTCACACTTGTAAAACAGATCATTCCCCGCTCCTTCTTTCTTCCGTATTCTGCCGGACCGGAAGCGTCAAATGAAAAACCGTGCCCTTCCCTTCTTCACTTTCCACATGAATGCGGCCCTGATGCTCTTCGATGATTTTATAACTGACCATGAGGCCGAGGCCCGTTCCCCTGTCTTTTGTCGTGTAAAATGGTTCACCCAGACGTTTTAATTTGTCTTCGGAAATGCCTGTTCCTTCATCTTGAATAGAAATCAAAATGTGGTCTTGATCAGAAGACTGAATGGTCACGTAGATATTGCCGCCGCCCGGCATGACTTCAATGGCGTTTTTTAAAATATTGATAAACACCTGTTTTAATTGATTCGGTTCACAGTAAATCGGCGGGATGTTTCCGGTCAGGTTCAGATGGATCTGCACATTGACAAGATTGGCCTGGGCATTCAAAAGATCAGCCGTGTCTTTCATAATCTGCGTCACGTCTTTTTCTTCATATAATATCGCCTGAGGTTTCGCTAAAATTAAAAATTCAGTGATGATAGACTCGATGCGTTTTAATTCTGAGGTAATGACGTTAAAGTACAGAGAATATTCGCCTTCAATGCTTCCTTGAAGAAGCTGAATGAACCCTTTCAGCGCCGTCATCGGGTTTCTGATTTCGTGGGCGATGCCCGCCGCCAGCTCCCCTACAACATGAAGAGTGTCGGATTTCCGCAGCCTCTCTTCAAGCTCTTTGGCCTCTGTGACATCTTTAAAGATGGCCAGATTCATATTTTGAATGATATTTCTTTTGAAGGAGAATTCCAGTTTGCGGCTGTCGCTGCTGCTTAACAGGAAGGGGATTTCATTATCCATTCCTTCTAAATCAATCTTTCTGGCGGGAACACCCGCGTTTTCAATATCAAATAAAGAAAGAATATCCGGAACGGTGTACGCTCTCAGCTCCTCATCCGGCATACCGAGTATACGGCTTGCGAGAGGATTCGCGTCAATAATGCGGAATTGGTTGTCAAATAAGACCTTGCCGTCCATTGAGCCGTTGAATACTTTTCTGAATTTCAGCTCGCTTTCCCGCAATTCTTTTTCCATCCGCTTACGATCGCTGACATTTCTTAAAATGGTTAAATGCTGACCTTCAAGTATGGTTCGTTTTGATGTGAATTCCAGCTCTTTAAATTGGCCGTTTGCCATCTGAAACAGCATCTCTTCACGGATTTCCCCGTATTTTTCATATTTTTTCTTAATCTGCTTATATTTTTTCTGCGGATCAACGATAAACGTACATAAATTCCGCTCCACCAGTTTATCCATCGGCAGTTCGAAAATGCGGCACGCCGATTCGTTTGCTTTGGCAATCTTTCCGTCATCAGACCAAATGACAATCGCGTCCATGGCGTTTTCAAAAATTTCGCGGAATCGCTCTTCGCTTTTAAAGAGTTTCAATTCCATCAACCGTTTCTCTGTTATGTCTCTCATAATCGACATGTAGAACCCGCTGATTAAGTTGGACGTAATCGTAAATTCAAACAGCTTCTCTTCGCCGGACCGAAGCTTGACAGGCAGTTCTCCTTTGGCGTTTCCTTTTCTGCGGAGGGTTTCCCAGATTTCTTTCAGATGCTTTTTGTTTTCTCCGTCGGTAAAATGGCGGAGCGACAGATGGGACAATTCATTCTGGCCGATCTCAAAGCTTTTGCAAAAAGAGAGGTTCGCATCAATAAACCCGCCGTCCTTATCAAACAGCACGATGCCGTCGACAGCCCTGTCAAACAAATCTTTAAACAGCTGCTCGTTCATGGAGAATTCGCGCTCTAATATTTTTTTAGAGGAGATATCCCTCATCACCACAAAAAAATAATCCTCCCCAATTCCGTCTCTGGCGAGGAATTCAATGTATTTCGTCGCGCCGCTGTCAAGCTTAATCGGCACCTCTTTCCACAGATGGCCTTTTTTTAAAAACTTTTTCACGGCCTTATTCAGTTCTTCCTGAGGCACGGAATATAAAAAATCCAGGACGGAGCGGTTAATGAGGCTCTCTGCCTCAATCTGCATCATCCGGGCCGCAGCCTCGTTCGCCTGGACGATTTTCATTTCCTTACGGCATATAAAAATGGCATCAAGCGTGTTATTCATAATCACGTGATACCGGTTCAAATCACTCTTCAGGCGGTCATTTTCCTCTTTCATCCGCTTCAGCTGCTCTTTCAGCGAGTCTTTTGTTTGCAAATCCAGAGTTTCAGCCATTCAGTACACTCCTTCTTCCAAAACCTATCCTTCAATATTTCTACAAAATACCTCATCTTCCTTCATTCGCCCTATACATTTCAGAAAATTTCAATGATATGACAAGTTAAAGTCTTTTTCTACGATCCTTACCTCCCCATTACATCATCCTAACAATCCCTTTTGTCCTCCTTCAATTTTTTGTTTTTTATTTTAAAATGAACACCAACAGGAAATAATCATGCAGTGGATGATTTTTGAAGAGAAGGTGATGCTATGACAAAATCGCGAGACAGTTACTTTGACAACGCTAAGTTTATCTTGATTTTTCTGGTGGTGTTCGGCCATATCCTCCGGTCATTTATTAACGGAAATGAGTTTATGCTCCATCTCTACAAATTCATTTATACTTTTCATATGCCGGCCTTTATCCTGGTTTCCGGCTATTTCGCAAAAAACTTTAAGCGGAAAGGTTATGTGAAGAAGCTGGCTGTGAAGCTGATTATTCCGTACTTGATTTTTCAGGGCATTTACTCAGTTTTTTACTATTTGATTCAGGATGAAAGCATGGCAAGCGTCAATCCAATTGATCCGCAGTGGTCTCTCTGGTTTTTAGTCAGCTTATTCTTTTGGAATCTGCTGCTTTATCCTTTTACAAAGCTGCCGAAGATGTGGGCGCTTGGGGCGAGCTGCGGGCTTGCCGTCATGATCGGGTACCTTGATTTTATCAGCAGCACGCTGAGTCTTTCACGGACGTTTGTTTTTCTACCGATGTTTCTCGTCGGGTTTTATTTAAAGAAACAGCACTTTGATTTGCTTCGGGCTAAAAGAGGCAGGCAGATTGCCGCGGGCGTACTGGGGATTGTTTTCCTTCTATGCTGGTGCATTGATTTTGATTACTCTTGGCTGTTCGGATCGGAGCCTTATTCCACATTCGGCACGGTGTCGCTGTTGAGCGGTCTGTCGCGCATCGGCTGGTATGTATTGGCCTTTGCCGCCACTTTCAGCTTTTTGGCGCTCGTTCCGCAAAGGCGTTATTTCTTTACGAAATGGGGTACGAGAACGTTTTACGTGTATCTGCTGCATGGATTCATTATAAAAACGCTGCGGCAGATCGGGCTTGAAGATCACTTGTCTGATTATCAGAATTTAGTCATGCTCTTAATTTTAACGGCCGCTCTTACGTCCATTCTCTCCAGCAATGCGGTGAAAACGGCCGCACAGCCGTTTATTGAGCTGCGGATAACCGGCTTGCTTGAAGCGGTGAAAGGAACAAGAAACGGTGCTTATTCGAAATAATGCAAAATACCTCTTAAGCGTTGCCGCCTAAGAGGTATTTTTTATTGTTTGCCGTCTTCTTTTTTCTTTGGCTTCGTCTGTTCAAGCGTTTCAATCCATTTTCCGGCGTTATAATCACCGAGCTCGCTTGCAAACTCTTCTTCAAGCAATTTAGGGTCCATCGGCTTTTTATGGTTTTGCATGTCTTTGCTGTGGCGGTTTTTTTTCGTCATGTTACTCGCCTCCTTGTTTGCCGTGTTTTGATTTGCGGTTTGCGCCTCTCAGTCCGGGATCACCGTCATATTGTGTTTTGTATGCATCTTTGTCCATGCTCTCAGTCGGTGTGTTGTTGTTGGTCAAAGCTTCATTCTTTGCTGCTTTGCGTTTCATTTGATTTCCTCCTTCTGTCAGCAAATCTGTTTTGAATTCATCAAGCATTTTTTTCAAGTCGCGCACTGTCACGTTTTTGGCCTCATCAATGAGTTCATAGCCGATCTGTCCGTTCGGCTCAAGCAGCACATATTTAAAATCTTGAATGTCTCCGAGGCCTTCCTGCCTGATCCTCATTGACAGCTGAGCTTCGGTAAAACGCATTTTTTTTAAATTTTCCGGGATGATTTTTCCGTTTCTGACAACGGCGACGGTTTTTCCTGAAAATAAAAACTCAAAAAAGCTTGATTTGATTTCTAAATATTCCATCAGGATTAATACCGCAATAAAAATCGCCGCCGCGAAAATGGTTTCCCGTAAATTATGTTCAATAAACGGCTGAATAATAATCGAGCCGATCGAAATCATGATGACTGTCTGGGTCACCGACAGCTGGCTGATTGATTTCCGTCCGGCAATCCGCAATAAAAAGGTACCGACCGCTATCATAACTACCGACTTCCAAAATACGGCAAACAATGACGTCACCTCTTTACAAGTAGAATCTCCAAAGAAACTGTTTCCACACATCCATTTTACGGCAATAAAAAACACCGCTTTCTAAAAAGCGGTGTCAGCCGATAATCATTCTTTCCTTCGGATAGTGATAATTTGCTTCGATTTCTTTTCGGCCGATCAAATAAAGGAACGTCAAAATGCCGATCCGGCCGATAAACATCACAATCATGATCACGCATTTTCCGATGTCGCTTAAATGCGGAGTAATCCCAAGCGACAGGCCGGTCGTTCCAAATGCGGAACACACTTCAAAAAGCAGTCCGAGGAGCGTCTGATTTTTCTCCGTCACGGACAGAATCAGCGTCGATCCGAACACGAGCAGAATCGCCATCATCGTAACGACCAGCGACTTCATGACATCAGCCTGATGAAGCTCGCGTTTAAAGACCTTGACCGCTTTATTCCCCCGGGCAAAATGAAACAGGGCAAGCAGGTTAAGCGCAAATGTCGTCGTACGGATTCCGCCGCCGACCGAGCTCGGTGATGCGCCGATAAACATGAGGGCACAGATGAAAAATAATGTCGGCGCCGACAGCTGGCTGATATCAATTGTCGCAAGCCCGCCGCTTCGCGTAGCGGTTGATTGAAAGAGACATAAAAATAAAACATCATGCCAGCTTTTCCCCTTCATGACATGGCTTGCTTCAAGCGCGTAAATGCCCACGGCTCCGAACAAAACGAGCATTCCGAACGTAACGGTCGTAATTTTCGTAAACAGCGTGAATGAGTATCTGCGCTGTTTTGAAAACAAAAAGTCTTTTACTTCTACGAGCACCGGAAAACCGATCGCACCGAAAATAATCAGAAGCATCGTAATAAACTGCACGAAATAGTCATGTCTGAACGGGACGAGTGAATTTCCCGTAATATCAAAACCGCCGTTTGTCGTGGCGCTGACGCTCGCAAAGAATCCGTGCAAGTACGCCTGTTCAAACGAATCATAATACGTTAAAAAATATGTTCCTAAGATGATGCCGCCTAAAAACTCGATTAATAAAATCAAAAACAGCACTTGCTTCATCAGGTTGACGATACCGGAAAACTGCGATTGATTCTGATCCACCATGATGAGCTTCCGTTCCCGCAGACCGATCCGTTTGCCCATAATGAGCCAGACGAATGTTCCGAGCGTCATGATGCCGATTCCGCCGAATTGAAGCACGAAAGCCAAAATGACAATCCCGGCCGTGCTGAATGTATCAGCCGTGTTGACGACCGTTAAACCGGTGACACTGACTGAGCTGACAGCCGTAAACAGCGCGTCTATAAACGACCAGCTGGCCCCTTGTTTGTGGGCGGCCGGCAGACTTAGCAAAATAAATGCCACCGTCACAGCAAGAAAATAATATAATGCAATCAGCTGTGCAGGCGACAAGATCTGTATGAATTTCTTCAGTTTTAATTTCATAAGATAGTTCCTTCTGCCTCTCAAATGTAGTACGTAATTATTCTAATGATATTGGGAGAATTTTTAAAGGTCTTTTTAGAAAGATTTTTCATTACCTTATGTAATTTGCCGATCTTTAAACAAAAAACCTCTGAAACGATTGTCAGAGGTTTTGTTGATTATTTTGCTTCCAGCCTGCGGATACGCTCATCGAGATCAGGGTGTGTGGAGAACAGTGACGAATGCTTTTTGCCGTTAATTTTTAACGTCTGTACCGCCGTCTGGTCCTCTTCATTCACATGTCCTGTATAAGACTTCAGCGTACGCAGGGCGTGAATCATTTTATCCTTGCCGGCAAGGTCTGCACCGCCGCGGTCAGCGTGAAACTCTCTATGACGCGAGTAGGCGAAGACGACAAGACTGCCGAGAATGGAAAAGATAATCTGAAACACGATCATCGCGATAAAGTGAACGACCGGCGCGAGGTCTTCTTTGACAAAGCGGCTTGCAACCCATGCCGCGATTCGGGAAAGGAATACGACGAACGTATTGACGATTCCCTGCAGCAGCGTCATCGTGACCATATCACCGTTTGTGATGTGTGCGACTTCATGGGCAAGAACCCCTTCCACCGCAGCATCATCCATCTGCTGCAATAAACCTGAAGAAACTGCGACAAGCGAACGGCGCTTAGAAGGCCCGGTCGCAAAAGCATTGACCTCCGGGGAATGATAAATGCCGACTTCAGGCATTTTCGTCATCCCTGCGGCACGGGACAATCTGTGCACACGGTCAACCAATTGCTGTTCTTCATAGCTGAGCGACTGTTTCTTCGGATTTAACACCCGGACGCCCATCATCGTTTTGGCCATCCATCTGGACATTCCGAGAGAAATAAAAGAACCGACAAAACCGACGACAAGACTGAACACGAGCAATGCCATCAGATCAATGCGCCCATTTTGTATATACGAGCCGACACCGGTAACGCTTGTAATAATCGTAAGCACAATTCCGATTGTCGTAATGACCAAAAGGTTCGTTAAAATAAACAGAAATATTCTTTTCGCCATAATTACCTCCGTCTTTTTTAAGATCAAAAGAACTTATTTACTTAAATTATAAATGATCTGTTTGAAAATGCAACAATTTCGACGTATGATGTTAATGTAATTCTCATTGATATTAGAAAGTAACACGTAATCAATCAGAGGTGAACCATGAACACGTTTAAACTGACCCGAACTGATATGGTCCGGCTTCTTTACGCGTTAAAAGGCCAAGGAGACGCAACCCCTCTCCAAATCTTATTGCAATCAGCGGATATGACCTTGGATGAAGCGGAAAGCCGTCTGCATATCCCTGAATTTCTGACGAGATTCGAACGAAAAAAAGAGAAAAAGGAATACGGGCTTTCAACTAACGAGATTGTCGAGCTGGGAAATCTGTGCGAGCTGACGTCTTTAAAATCAACCGCCGTCCAAAACTGGGTGAAGCGCGATATTAAAGATTTAATCGGCCACCCCTTACTCGGCAAAAAATATACAATTGAACAAGCTGTCATCCTTCTCATTGTACGTGATTTAAAATCAATTTATGACTTCGAACATATACGCGGCATATTAAAAATCGCTTTTAACACGATCACAGACAGATCAGATGACGTCATCAGCCCGATCAGCTACTATGAAAGCTGCGCCCAAGTGATTGATTATCTTCATCATAAGGCAAACCCGCCGATGAAGGAAACGAGCCTGCAGGAGCTCGTCGAAGAGCAGACGGACAAGCTCAAAGGCTGCTTTAAAGAACTCGGAAGCGGACAATGGAACAATATCAGATCCATAATCGCCGTCACGGTGCTCTCCGTTTTGACTTTCCATATTCAAGCCTCAGCCTACAAAATGATCAGCCATTTATTATAATTCATAACGCTTCTTCGCCCCGGTGTCTGCGCCGGGGTTTTTTTGCTGTACAACAATTGCCAGCATAATCAATACCGTTCCGTTTGAAACTAAAATGCGAAAACACATCTTGCCAGAGAAAAGGAGATGAAAAAGATGGCGAGCAGAAATAAACTCTTAGTTCCAGGGGCTGAGCAGGCACTTGACCAATTTAAATACGAAGTGGCTCAAGAATTCGGCGTGAACCTTAGCTCTGATACAGCAGCACGCGCAAACGGCTCTGTAGGCGGGGAAATGACAAAACGTCTTGTACAGCAGGCTCAATCACAATTAAACGGGAAAAATCAATAATGCAGCTTATTCGCCGGGACTTCTCGGCGAATTTTGATATTTATCGGCATTCTCCTTTCCGTGCCGGTAGCCGTTCGGATTCCTTCGGTCTGACGAATCTTCATGATGCCGATAGGATTCCCAATGTTCATTGCGATCATGATTCCAGTAATGATTGTAATACTTTTGCTTAGGCTCTTTGTCATTTCCGTTTTCCTGAGGATTTTGTGTTGGGGGCTGCTCTGTTTCCCCATCTTGTTCCTTTTGTGTGTTTTCCTCTGATCCGGAAGCTGCATTTTTTTCGGTTTGCTGATTGCCGTCCTGACTGTCCGGCTTCGCTTCTTCCGTACCGGGCGTTGTTTCATTGTTTCCCGGCTTCTCTGCTGCCTTTTCTTCATCAGGAGCTGTCTTTTCATCAGCCGCCGGCTTTTCTGTGTCCGGCTGCTCGCTTTGATCAGCGTCTGTTTCGGTATCTTTTTGATCTGTTTCATTGCCGTCGGTTTGCTTTTCAGGCTGTTTTTCTTCTGTTTTCTTTTCGTTTCTTCTTATGTAGCTGCCTGTTGACACCCCTTCCTGTTTTGCTTTTTCTCTTGTTTCCATATCAGATTCAAGCGATTGGACCTGGTAGGTGCCCTTATATTTTTCAGTCATGTCAGCCAGCTGTTTTTTAACGCCTTTTTTATATGTATTGTCATCTGTATTTTCATAAACCGTGGAAATTAAAATCTCTTTTGATTCCTTTACATATCCGTGCTTGCTGCAATCGGTAATAATATTACTGATGACTTCCTTAAAATCGCTGCTTTTCCAATCTCCAATGTCACTGATGACCTGTTTGGCGTCATGGTTCAGCGGTGTCAGTTCAATGACTTCATATTTGCTGTTTAAAGCCATTTCAATGCTGGGATTAATGTCAAGCGTCATATACGCGTAAGCTTTGTTATCAGAAAAAACCGGGAGCAAAATTAAAATAAACAAAATAATAGCAGTCATCGTAAACACTCCCAATTTAAAAGGGCGCAGTTTCAGAAAATCAAAAAAGCTGGCCCTTCTTCCCATACGCGTTTCGCCTTCGAACGTAATTTCCTCTCCGATTTCACAAGTGCGGTGATCATTTTTTGTTTTTAAAAATTGTCCGTCAGGGGTTAGCAACGTGACGAATTTTTTATTTTTCTCTACTATGATCCCTCTTCTCATGAGTGCAACACCCCTTTAAGATAATCTTTTAAATAAATATAATCACCGGTAATAATAATACTCATGGCGATGATATATTTTCGGTTCCGTTCGATCGTTTTTCTGCTGACCGACACGAGCTGCTCCAGCTGTTTGACAGGAAGCTGTTTTTTCTGGTGCAAAATGGACGCCAGCTCTTCATTTTCAACAAGCGTGTAGGCTACCTTAATCGCATTCTGCCTCGCATCTGTATGCTTCGGCGATTGTTCCAGCAGCTCTTTAAAAGACAGGCCGTATTCTTTCAGCTGCTTCTGAAAAAAAAGAATTTCTTCCCGGCGCTGTTCCTGTTCTATCTGTTTGCGGTATTCATCAATGGAAAGCTCCGCTTCGATAAGGCTCTGCGAAGATTCCTGGTCGTCGCCTTCCTGCACATCCATATTGATATGCTGAGCGGTTCTTGCTTCTTTTCTGATATAGTCTATCACTTTTCTTTTTATAATCAGCTCTGCAAATGCAAGCAGCGAATTACCTTTTTCAGCCGAATACTTTTCAATAGCTTCGTTAAACGCGATCAGCCCGATGCTGAATTCGTCGTCTTTTTCATCTATATATCGTTTACAAACGGATGAAACCGTCTTCGCGATAAAAGGCTTATATTGCTGTATTAAATCGTTCTGCAGATCTTTGTCGCCTTTTTGTATTTTTTCAACAGATGTTTCAAGCGTTTGCTTCTTTTTTCCCAATTTAAACAAAAGGCTAAGCACTGGTTTCACCTCAGTTCCTCCCTATAACTACTCATAATCATAGCTAATTTAGTAGGGATTCGCAAAGGAAGAAAAAGAGAAATCGATTTCATTTGTCTCAATTATGACAAGCCAATAAGACGTACTATACATGATTTCGTGCCCCCATGCAGAATTAAGGGGGTTTTCTCTGTGTTTTTTGTAACAATGCTGTTATAAAATTGTTATCATATGTCTTAAATGTAAGCGTTTCAAACAAAAAGGGAACCTGCTTTTTAAAAAGTCAGACTCCCTTTTTGATCATTTTACGCGTGTTCTCTTTTTTCCGATTCCGCGCCAGACTCTATTTGTTTTGCTCCTGACATAAACCATCCGCAAACCGCAATGGCAGCCAGAACCGCCCAGAAAATGATTTTCCAGGCCGCCGAATGGATGACATCTGCCGGAATTATACCGAGTTCCTCATGAGCCAATGTATAAAGAGCGAGCTTCATGCCTACCCATCCGACAATCACAAATGCCGCCGTTTCAAGGCCCGGCCTGGTTTTCAGTAAGGATACGAACATTGATGCCGCAAAACGCATAATGATTAAACCGATTACGCCGCCGGCTAAAATAACGAGAAACTGACCGCCGTCCAAGCCGCCGATGGCAGGAAGCTGTGTTCCCGGGAGCGTTACGGCAAGCGCGACCGCCGCTAAAATGGAGTCAACGGCAAAAGCGATGTCCGCGAGCTCCACTTTCAAGACAGTCTGCCAAAACCCGCTTTCTTTCTGCGTTTTCTGACCGGCGTTATCTTTAAATACATACCGCTTCAGCAAATGGCTGACCGCAATGTAAAACAGATATAAAGCGCCGACGGCCTGGACCTGCCAAACATTCACCAGAAAAGAAATGGCGAACAGCGACCCGAAACGCAAAATAAATGCGCCCGCCAATCCGTAAAATAAAGCCTTCTTCCTTTGTTTTTCAGGAAGATGCTTCACCATCACAGCCATCACCAGCGCGTTATCCGCCGCCAAAATCCCTTCCAGCCCGATTAAAACGAGAAGAACCCATCCGTACTCCAATAATAATGCGAAGTCCAATCCATTCCCTCCGTTTCTTTTTTCTATCATCCGAGCTTATACCGGCGGTTTTTTTACGCAAAAAAGACCTTTGCCGATATAAGGCAAAGGTCTTGCTAGACATGAATGATTGGCATGCCAACAAAGCCGATGGATATGATCCATGAATTGACGACTTTGTTTCCGGAATATCCGGACGCTACTCCCCTTTGGGATTTCAAGAAATATTTGTTTATACGCTCATGATAAAGCCTGTTTCATCATTTGTCAACGCTTAACTTTTTTAACAAATTGAGAAATTTTTTCTGTTTTGGCCCGCTGTTTTCTTCTCTTTAAAAACATCCAAAGAATGAGAAGCAACACAATGAATATACCGAGCGGCAGCATATATTGATCGAGAATGGAACCGACGCTTTTCCAATTTTCCCCGAGTTTCATTCCGAGGTATACGTAAGCAAATGTAATCGGCAGCATCGCTGCATATGTATATAGAGAGAACACCCAGACATTCATCTTCGCAATGCCGCACGGTAAAGAAATCAGCGTCCTGACCCCCGGTATAAAACGGCCGCTGAACGCGACCAAACCTCCGTGCTTCTGAAAGAAATCATCTGATTTCTGCAGGGATTCGGGTTTTATCCATATATACTTTCCATATTTCAGCAAAAACGGCCGACCGCCCAGCCTGCCGATTCCATATAAGACAAGCGGACCTGAAACACCGCCGAGCGAACCGGCAAACACGGTCCCGGCAAGCGTCATATCCCCTTTTGAGACCCAATAGCCCGCAAGCGGAAGAACAATTTCCGCCGGGATGAATTCTATACTGAGCGCCAAAAAAATCCCGGCGTAAGATAAGCTTTTAAACGCCTCTATTATTGATATGATGAAATCTTCGATGATTTATCACTCCCGGCTTACGTCTATATTCTGAAACTTAAGAATGATTTTAACACAAAACCTCGAGGCTGAAATATCTTTTAGACATGCCCGTTATAAATGTGAGTCGTTTCAGATCGGTATAGCGGGAGGGAATGACATGCGCAATACAACGCCCGGCCTGTCTCCTGATTGCTTGTCTGGCGGCGGTTATATCACTTAAGTTCTCCGGAAAAATTACCCCTCCGCGTAAGCAGCGGCTGACCGCGGATTCAGTTCATATGGGAGCGGGAAATTTTCTCAGTCACTACATGGGAATGCGGGGCATTTCCCGGGGAATGATTTTCAGGGACTTCAGCGCTTTAAAGAACTTACCGATTCACTGATTGTAAATCAAGAATTCATTTCCTTTTCAGCCGACCATTTCCGCCTGAAGAAATGGAACAGCCGCTCCATGAAGCGCCGCAACACCCATAAGTTGCTACACATGGAACGGACCCGTTTATCCACAATAAAAGACAAAAAGGAGTTTTTATTCATGCACACGATGTGGAAGGGTTCGATCAGTTTCGGCCTCGTCAATATCCCGGTCAAGCTCTTTGCGGCCACTGAAGATAAAGATATAAAATTCCGCAGTCTTCATAAAGAAGACCATGCGCCGATTAAATACGAAAAAATCTGCACCGGATGTGAAAAGAGTCTGGAGCCTGATGAAATCGTGAAAGGCTATGAGTATGTAAAAGGGAAATACGTCATTATGACAGACGAAGACTTGAAAGACGTAAAACAGGAACATGAAGAAAAGGCGGTTGAGATTGTTGACTTTGTCCAGCTGCAGGAAATTGATCCGATTTATTTTAACCGGTCGTATTATGTCGGGCCGGGAGATAACGGCACAAAAGCCTATACACTTTTACGGGAAGCGCTGAGGACGACGGGTAAAATCGGGATTGCCTCCATTACGATCCGCTCTAAACAGCAGCTTGCGATTCTTCGCGTGTATGACAACTGCATCGTGATGGAATCCATTCATTATCCGGATGAAGTCAGAAATGCCGGACATGTGCCGGGCGTTCCCGAGCAGACAGCCGTTAATGAAAAAGAGCTGCAGACGGCGATTACGTTAATTAATGAGCTGACAACCGAGTTTGACCCGGAACAATACGAAGACACATACCGGAAAGCCCTTCTCGCTAAAATTAACGATAAGCTCGAACATGAAGAAGCGGGCGTGACACCGGCTGCTGCCGGCCCGCGCGAAGATGTCATCGATCTTGTCAGCGCGCTTCAGGCAAGCATTGACCGGACGAAGCGGCCGGATCGCGAACAGGCTGCACCGGCGCGGACAAAAGACGCCGCGTCAGCAGGCGGCGGAGGCAAAAAGCAGAAGACGACCAGACAAAAAGCCGGAACGTCTTAATCATGGTGCTGACGATGCAGCCGATTTTGATCTCTGTACCGCCTGAAGGCAGTGAGTGGCGCTATGAGGTAAAGTATGACGGATTCCGCTGTCTTCTCCGCATAGACGAAAGCGGCGTTACATTAACCAGCAGAAACGGACAGACGCTGACGAATCAATTTCCGGAAATCACGGCTTTTGCGGCCCTGTGTTTTCAGCACATGAAAGACAGGTTCCCCATTACGCTTGACGGAGAGCTTGTCTATTTAATCAATCCGTACAGAGCGGACTTTGAGCATCTTCAAATCCGCGGACGTTTAAAACGGACGGAAGCAATTGAAAGCACCGCTGATAGACGGCCGTGCCGCTTTCTGGCATTTGATCTCCTCGTTCTGGAAGGCGCCGGCACCGTCTCATTACCGTATGTGAAACGGAAACGCGCCCTTTCCAAACTGCTTAACGAAGCAAATCTTCCCGCCTGCCCTCATCACTTAGCGGAAGAAGCGATTCAATACATTCCGGAACACACTGACTTTGATGCGCTTTGGGACAAGGTCGTCCGCCATGACGGAGAAGGTATCGTAGCAAAAAGGGCTTCCAGCGGCTGGGCGGAAAATAAACGCTCTCCCGACTGGCAGAAGTATAAACATATGAAAACGGCACATGTGCTATTAACCGGGTTTAACCCGAAGAACGGGTATGTAACGGCCTCTGTTTTAAAAGACGGCACCGCCGTCCCGATCGCTTCCGTTTCCCACGGCATGCAGGCGGAAGAAAAAAACGCCGTCAGAACCATTATGGAGACCCACGGAAAAAAACAAAAAAGCGGCGAGTATACACTTGAGCCTTCTATCTGCATGACCGTGCAGTATTTAACCATATTGCAGGACACGCTGCGTGAAGTATCTTTTGTGTCTTTTCAGTTTGAAATGGATTGGACGGAATGCACGTATCAGCAGCTTATCCTTCACTCTAAAACGCTGCCGCCGAAGCTGCAGTTCACAAGCCTGGATAAGATTGTTTTTAAAAAACGTGAAAAAACGAAAGCAGATTTCCTTAGTTATATGGTGAAAATGAGCGATTTTCTTATGCCCTTTCTTAAAGATCGGGCCGTCACGGTGATCCGTTATCCGCACGGCGCGCCCGGCGAATCTTTTTTTCAAAAAAACAAACCGGACTACACGCCGGACTTTGTCTCAAGCGTGTTTGACGGGAGCCACGAGCACATCGTATGCAGCAGCATACCGTCACTTTTATGGCTGGCTAATCAGCTGGCGCTTGAATTTCACGTTCCGTTTCAGACAGTGCATTCCGAAAGGCCCGCAGAGATTGTCATTGACCTTGATCCCCCGTCAAGGAATGATTTCCCTATGGCTGTGGAGGCTGCGCATGTGCTGAAACAGCTGTTTGACTCATTCAGCATTACGTCATTCCCGAAGCTCTCCGGAAATAAAGGCATTCAGCTCTACATCCCGCTTTCACCGGAAGCATTCACCTATGAAGAAACCCGTGCGTTCACAATGCTCATCGCCGATTATTGCGTCAGGACGCGGCCGGATCTTTTTACGACAGAGCGGTTTATCAAAAACCGAAACGGCAGGCTTTACCTAGATTATTTGCAGCATGCCGAAGGGAAAACCATTATCGCCCCCTATTCGACCCGGGGCAACGAATTGGGAACGGTTGCGGCTCCCCTTTATTGGAGCGAAGTCAACTCCTCTTTAACACCTGATGATTATACGATCGATACAGTAGTGAACCGCGTAAGGACAGAGGGAGATCCGTTTTATGATTTTTACCGGAATCCGCAGGACGGCCCGCTTTCAATCGTGCTTGAGCAAATCAAGAGAAAGAGCTGACGCTTTTTGTCAGCTCTTTTCAGTCTGATACGTGCACATCAATTTTTCTTTGGAAATAAATAAATAGCAGGAGTAAGGAATGTTTTTGAGGGTGAGCTGTTTTGCAGTAAAGTATAAAATGGGAATATGGGCCGCTTTCTTAAACAGCCTGTAGCAGCCGCTGGACGGTTTTATCACATCAAAACCGAGTCTCGCCGCTCCTTTATGAAGCATTGTAATGCCGACGACTCCCTTAATCTCGTCTTTCCGTTTATGCTGGTTAATATAATCCGCTAAATGAGGCATGGATTGATATACCTTCTGATATAGCATAATCCCCCTTCTGACCGCGCTTTCAATAGGCTGCAGCTCTTTCAGGAGTTTGACATTATGAAGATGAATCTTAACTAACACGTCGTTTTTTTTAATTCTGGTTCCGTCGCTCAGGATGACTTCTTTTCCTTTATATCTAGTCAAACGGACGCGGAATACATTCGATTGCCGTTTATCAATCAGCGTCAGCCGGGTAAAGAAGAAATAAAGCGGATCAAGTAAGTACCATATAGACAGCAGACAGCTTCTCACATGTTCACCTTCTTTATATTCAAAGCACCCTCATATTTTGGCATGGGGCGTGTCACATTATGATTGGTAAATAATGATGCCGACCTGTATCAGCTTATGCAAAAACCGCTTCAGGCTCTCCTGTCCGGAACAGAAAAAAAACACTCTTCGTGAAGAAGAGTGTCTGTATCCGCTTTCTTTTAACGGAAAAGCAAATGCTGGCTGTGAATTCCCGCTTTTTTCAGTAGGGCTATCAGCTGTTCCTGTTCCTCAGGCATAAGTCCTGAAAACGCTCTCGCAATTCTCAATGAATGAATCGGATAAATTTTATCCAAATACTCGTTTCCTTTATCAGTTAAATGGGCGTAAACAGACCGTTTGTCCTTCGGGTCTTGTTCTCTGACCAAAAACCCGTTTCTTTCAAGCTTGTCGATGACATAGGTGACATTCCCGCTGACAAGCAAAAGACGCGACCCGATTTGCTGAAGCTTTTGCGGTCCTCTCGTATAGAGCAGCTCCAAAACGGCAAATTCAGTCGGATTAAAACCGTGTTCTTTACTGTCTCGGATGCTGTGTTCAGACACACTCTTGAAAGCCCTTGCAAAAACTTTGTACAAATTCATCGAACGCATCACTTCTTCTTCGTTAAATGATAATCTCATCATATCTACCCCGTATTTAAGATTTTTATAAAAAAATAATGTAAACCCTTACAATTCATAAGAGTCGTTCTTTGTTTTATATTCTATTCGTGCCGTTTTTCAGAATTCCTTCTTTTTTATATAAAAAAATACCCTTATACATCATTTAATTTGTATAAGGGTTCCGTTCTTTATAGGGAATGTTCCGAAAAAAATACGCGTATTCCTTTCTCAGCTCCGTAATTGTCATGGAATTGAGTATTTCTTTCGTATAGACTCCGATCTGCAGAAGCTTTTTGGAATAATGGTTTCTCTCTTTGTCCAATGCATTTTGAAGCAAACGACTCATGGCGCCCTCCTTTGTTTTCCGTTATTCTATGATCAGAATAACGCTTTTATATCAAAGATGTATAAAGCCATTGTAAAACTTCTGTAGATTATGATGTTTTTCGGTAAAGTCCGTTCTGGACGGCTCTGAGCAGCGGAAAAGCGTGTTCCCCGGCAAGCTGCATGAACGCCTCCAGCATTTCATCGCGTTTCATATCTAATTCAATGATTTCTTTTGCCAGCGAAACCGCTTTTTCTTTCTCCATTCCTATCCTTCCTCCTCATTGCGTCTGTACAGTAAGCATAAAACGGGGCACAGAACCATGCATTAACCTTGTCAATTTTTCTGCCGCTTTTTTTCTAAAATTTTCTATTCCGTGTCAGAAAACCTGACAAGCGTCAGGTTTTTTCTCTTTTTTTCTTATATAATATGAGTAAAAGACATCCAGGGGTGGAAAAATGACGACAGACGAACAATCTTACAAAGATAAAAAAGTAATCTCGATCGGCATTGTAAGCGAATTAACCGGATTGTCAGTCAGACAGATCAGATACTATGAAGAACGGAAATTAATCTACCCGCAGCGTTCATCACGGGGAACGAGAAAGTATTCCTTCGCGGACGTTGAGCGGCTGATGGATATTGCCAACAAGCGGGAAGACGGCGTGCAGACGGCTGAGATTTTAAAAGACATGCGAAAAAAAGAACAGGCTCTCAAAAACGACCCGCAGCTTCGCAAAAAAAT
Organism: Bacillus sp. GZB; assembly: GCF_001975995.1. Classification (NCBI taxonomy): domain Bacteria; kingdom Bacillati; phylum Bacillota; class Bacilli; order Caryophanales; family Bacillaceae; genus Bacillus; species Bacillus sp. GZB. The sequence goes on along the minus strand of NZ_MTQG01000010.1, from coordinate 519,776 downwards.
GCTGGAAGGACAGCTTAATGCTCATTTTAAGTATAAAAACCGCTGATCAAAAAAGTCCGCCTCCTGTGAGACGGACTTTTTTTATAAAGCATGAAGAAATGCAGTTGCAATGCCGAAATAAATTAATAAGGACAAAATATCGTTCAGCGTCGTAATCAGCGGACCTGATGCAATCGCCGGGTCAATGTTCAGTTTATGAAGAATAATAGGGACGATCGTTCCGGCCATCGTACCGATAATCAACGTTGCAAGCAGCGATGAACCGACGACAAAACCGAGCGTTAAGTCTTTCTGCCAGACGGTTGCGACAATCGTAATCGCGATCGCACAGACGATGCCGATATAGATACCGGTTCTTAGTTCACGGAAAATCAGTTTAAAGATGGTTTTTTTATTCATTTCTTCTTTAGCCAGTCCTCTGATGACGACGGCGAGTGACTGTGTGCCTGTATTACCCGTCGTTCCCGCGATCATCGGCATGAAAAACGCGAGGGCGACAACTTTTTGCAATGTATCTTCAAAATAATTCAGAATGCTTCCCGAAATCAATCCGATAAACAAAAGCAGAATGAGCCACGGCAAACGGCGGTACGCCGCAACGTACGCTTTCGTATCAAATGTAATCGCCTTACCGGAGGCTGCGAATTTTTCGTAATCTTCATCGGCTTCTTTAATCACGACGTCAATAATATCATCGACAGTGACAATACCGACAAGCACATGATTTTCTTCCACGATGGGAATGGCTAAAAAGTCATACCGCTGGATCAGCCGGGCGACTTCTTCCTGGTCTTGGAGCACCCCGGCCGAGATGACACGCGTAAACATGAGATCCTGCACTTTATCGTCAGGCTCGCCGAGAATTAAATCTCTGTATGAGAGCACTCCGACAAGCTGCTTGCTGTCATTAATCACGTACAAATAATTTATTGATTCTGCGATTTCTGCAAAGCTTTTCAGCTTCACGACCGCATCTTTTACTGTATAATGCTGCGGAATCCAGACGAAGCGGTTCGTCATCATCCGGCCCGCCGATTCTTGCGGATAGTTCATCAAAAGCTGTACGGCCTTTGATTCCTCAGCCTCCATGCTGGATAAAAGCTGTTCTTTCAGTTCTTCATCCATCTCTTCCAGCAATGCGGCGAGATCGTCGTTATCCATTTTATTCATTGCGAGAGTGGCTTTCGTTTTACCGACTTTATGCAAAACGGCAAGCTGAAATTCCCGCTCCAGCTCTCCGATCATATCGGTGATGTCATCAACCGTCATATATGACAGATAGCGGGCCCGGTGCTTTTCCGGCATTTCTTTAAACAAAAATGCCATGTCATAGGGCTGAAGCTCATCTATCATGTTTCGGAATTCTTTTATTTTTCCGTCCCGCAATAAAATGATAATGCGTAATATGAGTTCGTCATAGGTCATGTTTTGGACCATCGGGACTCGTACCTCCTTTACGGAGACGCGCCGTCCGTCAAGGGAAGTGCGGCGGTTTGTCTCCTCATCATGTCGTCACTGGTTATCTGGCTGTATATGGGTACTTCTTCTGACATACTCGAATGGGGAGAATCCATACTCCGCACCTCCTTATCATGCTCAGTCGTGTACGTTTTGAGGCATAAAAAAAACCTTCTGATATGAAGGCGAAAACAAGCACGGCAAATAAACGTGCGGGGCCTCCAATCGTAGAGCTTTAGCACTGTATGGCATAGGACAGCCATCCAGCTGCGTTAAGAATCACCTTATGTCGATGATTCCTGTTGACCCATTGGCGTCTTTGGACATTTTTGGGCAGCAGCGTATCTCCATACAGGAGCCTCACCTAACGAAGTTCTTATTTGAATTGACACACTGAGATTACAGAAAAAAAAGGAATGTGTCAACCTTAAATTTGTGATTTCAGCACATGCCTATAAAATAAATGGAATAAAGGCATAAAGCCCTTATTCCGGCAAATCGCTTTCATCCTCTTCTGAAAGGAAATGATAGGATTCATGCAGCATGAGCGCGTACTCCCCTTCTTTTGTCGGATGCGGTACATACTCAGCCTCGTTGATATACTGCTCTTCCCTTTTCTTCATATGACAGACCTCCTGTTCAATTTTAGATTGTCCAAAAGAAGACCCGTTATCATAGGAAAAAAATCACTTGCGGAGCGGGACATGCAGCTATATTTTTCGGATCGTGAAAAAGTTCCTAAGCAGCCACGGGCCCGGTTTGAAACCGAGCGTTAATTGCCACGCGCCGATCGCCTGCAGTCCGAACTCCCGAACGAGAACCATTTTTTCACTCATGCTCCGTACATCCTCAAACCACACTTCATGCGTTCTTCCATTTTCATCAGTATACCGGAAGTAAGGGGAACGCTCCTGCTGAGAATAACGGATCACTGATTGATGCTTCATGGCCGTTTCCATGGCGCGCTGATTGGAGATGGCGGATCCGATCGTTCCCGGACGGTACGGAATCACCCAATCATACCCGTACAGCGGAACACCGAGAATCACTTTTCTTCTCGGCACCCTGCTGATGGCAAAATTGATCGTTTGCCTGACCTCTGTCAAAGGCGCCACGGGTCCCGGCTCACTGCCGGCGTGGTGCCAGTCGTACGCCATAATGAACATATAATCGACGACAGCTCCGATTCCGCCGTAATCATATCCCCTCAGCCACGGCACTGCATCACTTGTTTTCGCCGGAACCGATATCGTTAACGCGAGCTGATGCTCTGAAAGCCGGGTTTTTAACTGCCGGAGAAATCCTGTGAAGAGGTCCCTGTCAGCTTCTCTGACCCGTTCAAAATCGATATTTACACCGCCGTACCCCTTTCTTACGGTTAAGGAGACGATATTGTTGACGAGATTCGTTCTTGCCGTCGGATTTTGCAGCACTTGATGGGCTAATTCCGGACTGAATCCCCCTTCTGTCAGATTCGTAATGACGGCAAGCGGGCGCACTCTGTTTTGCCATGTGGTTTCTATTGCGGTTCTGTCGTTTAAATCGTTAATGATATCTCCGTTCGGGCCAAAATGATATTCAAACAAAGAAATCGCCGAAGAATACGGCGCAAAATCATTAATTAACTCTCTATCCGCTTCAGGCGTCCGAATGACATAAAATTGCAGGGTTCCCGCAAGATAGTTAGAGATATCAGGGATCTTCACTTTCATACCCGCCCGCAGCCGGTTTGGCGGAATATCCGGGTTTGCCTGCATCAGCTGCATCTGCGGCACATAAGCCTTACCTGCGATAACGGCATACGTATCATTCGGCTGAACCGTATATTCATTAAGAGGGATTAAAAGTGCCTGCCCCGGAACGATATTCGTTTCCTCAAGCCCGTTGACGCTTCTGATGCTGTCAACAGGGTATCCGTACTTTCTGCTGATGGAAAATAGCGAATCGCCTGACTGCACTGTATGAACAAACATAGATGTCCTCCGTTTCCTTTTGATCAAAAGGGCTCTTCTTATCTTTATGAATGATCTTCCGGTCCGATTCCAAACTCTGTTTGGAGAAAGGCTGTTTACAAATCAGACATGATCAACTATGATGATGTCATCATAAAAAACTGTATAGGAAACGCACTAGGGGTGCTGTTATCGGCTGAGATAAAACATGCGGCAGGCGTGTTTTGATCCCTTATAACCCGATCTGGATAATACCAGCGTGGGGAAGTGCAGATTGACCGGAGCGCAGGGTTTTTCCCCATGCGTTTTCGTTCTGCTGCTGCATATTCCCTCGGATATGCAGTTTTTTATTTTTCATTAAAAAACGGGGGAGGACACCGCAATATGAAACTGAATATGAACCGCCTGTAAAATCAACTCTTTCATACATACGACTATCCGATAAGAAAGCAGGAGATCACAATGAAAAATTGGAAAATGAGAGAAATTGTTGTCATGTCCGTCATCAGTGTTGTATTTGCTGTCATTTATTTAGTATCAACTCATGCAAGCAATATAGCGGCAGGATTTTTCGGCCGGATGAGCTACGAACCGATTTACGGTATCTGGTTTATCGTCTCGGTAATTGCCGCGTACATTATTCAAAAACCGGGAGCGGCTCTCGTTTCTGAAATCATCGCCGCGTTTGTGGAGTGCTTACTCGGAAATCCGTCAGGACCGATGGTGATTCTGATCGGGATCGCACAGGGAATCGGTGCGGAAGCGGTCTTTTTAGCGACACGCTGGCGCATTTATACCCTGCCCGTGCTTCTTTTATCCGGTATGGGGTCTTCTGTGACGAGCTTCATTTATGACTTGTTCGTTTCCGGATACTCTGTTTTGAATCCGGGTTTATTAGCCGTCATGCTTCTCATCCGTCTGGTCTCAGGTGCGCTTCTTGCCGGCCTTCTCGGCAAAGCAATCAGTGATGCGCTGGCTTACACAGGGGTGCTGAACGGCATGGCGCTCGGAAAACAATTCAAGAAGAAAAAGAAACAGGTGAACCAAGATGCAGGCATCTGAGCCCCTTTTATCGGCCGGCCGTCTTACCTTTTCTTATGATCAGGATGAAAGCCCGATTCTTCAAAACGTGTCCTTTCAGCTCCGCAAAGGAGAGCGGGCCTTATTGCTCGGGCCGAGCGGATGCGGCAAAAGCTCGCTCGCTCTCTGTTTAAACGGTCTGTACCCGGAAGCATGCGATGGGGTTCAATCGGGAACCGTTTCTTTATACGGAACACCTCTTTCACATCTGACAGAACCCGCCGCCAGATCCATCGGCGTCGTGTTTCAAGATCCGGACCAGCAATTTTGCATGCTGACGGTTGAAGATGAAATCGCCTTCGGCCTGGAAAATTTGCAATATACAAAAGAAGATATGGACGCAATCATCGATGACGTTTTAGAAAAATTAGAGATCACTCATCTGAAAACGCGAACGATCGCTTCGCTGTCAGGCGGTTCAAAACAAAAAGTGGCGCTTGCCTGTATCATTGCGATGGAACCGGAACTCATTATTTTGGACGAACCGACGGCACAGCTTGATCCATATTCCGCACGTGAATTAGTGCGGCTGATCAAAGATCTTCAAGCAAAAAAAGGCTTCGGCCTTCTCGTTATCGAACATCAGCTTGATCATTGGGCGCCGTGGATGGACAGGACGATTGTCCTTGACGAAACGGGTCAGAAGGTGATGGACGGAGAGACGGACGTTATCTTTGAAACAAAGATTGAAGAGCTGATAGAGCTCGGCATTCCGATTCCGCGTGTGATCTCATTGCAGGAGCACATCAGCATTCCTTTTACATTGTGTAAAGAAAAGCTGTTTCACGAACCTGTACCATCTCTGCCCGAACCCCGGCCCGCCGCGCTTTCGGCAGAAGACGCGCTGAGCGTTCACGAGCTGTCATTTTCAAGAGGAGCAGACGTCATTTTTCAGGATGTGAGCTTTTCCGTAAAAAAAGGTTCAATCTCCGCGATTGCCGGCCCTAACGGAACAGGAAAATCCACGCTCCTTTCTGCCGCGGCCAAGCTCATCCGTCCGCTGGGCGGAGACATCAAAATAGACGGCAGACCGATTGATTCCTATTCTGAAAAAGAGCTGCGGCGGCTGATCGGATATGTTTTCCAAAATCCTGAACACCAGTTTGTCACAGATTCCGTCATTCAAGAGCTGATGTTCGGTTTTGAAAGCAGCAGAGCCGCAAAGGAGAAAGCTCTTCAGCTGTTAACCCGATTCGGCCTGAGACGCCATGCCTCACAGCATCCGTTTTCTTTAAGCCAAGGACAAAAACGACGGCTCAGCGTCGCGACGATGCTTATGCACAATGTGAACGTTTTGATGCTTGATGAACCGACTTTCGGACAGGATGCCAAAACGGCGCGGGAGTGTATGCAAATACTCCGTGAGATTCAAAAGGAAGGAACGGCTGTTTTAATGGTGACACACGATATGGAACTCGTCTCAGATTATGCCGACACGATCCTTGTGCTCTGCGGCACGAAACTGGTATTCCGGGGAACTCCCGACGCTTTGTTTTCTGATAACACCGGGATCGCCGAGCAGGCGCATTTGGCTTTGCCGCTGCGGTATGAATGGATGAAACACGACAGGAGGCGGAGAAATGAACTTACGGCTGGAAGCTGTTAACCCGTCAATAAAGGCGGCGGCTGTATTGTTATGCGTCATTATGCTGTCGTTTATTTATAATCCGTACACCCCTGCTTTGTTTTATATCATCATTGCGGGAGGCGTCCTCTCGGCGGGGCGTGTGCCGCTGAAAAAATGGCTGCTGTTCACGATTCCGTTTGTCATTCTGGCCTTCGGTTCTTTATGGACAGCCGCCGTATTCGGAAACGTCCCGACAACCGGAAGCAATCTGCTGTTTAAGCTCGGGCCGATTGCCGTCAACAGTGATAACGCGGCGCTCGGGATTTCTATCGCGTTTCGCATTTTATGTTTTTCCGCTTTGTCGATGATGTTTCTTTTCACAACCGATCCGATTCTGTTCATGCTCAGCCTGATTCAGCAGTGTAAGCTGCCGCCCAAGCTTGCATACGGCGTTATCGCGGGGTTCCGGTTTCTCCCTCTTCTGAAAGATGAAATCCTGATCATCCGGCAGGCGCACAGAATCAGGGGCGCGGCGTCTGATTCCGAGCTGAAAGGAAAGCTCTCCGCCTTCAGGCGCTTCACCATTCCGCTATTGGCAGGCGCAATCAGAAAGGCGGAACGCACGGCGATCGCGATGGAATCTAAAGGCTTTACGGGGAGCCGAAGCCGCACGTTTTACAGAACTGTTACTGTGCGCCGCGCCGACTGGTGCTTTTTCCTGCTCGTGCTTCTGTTATTCGGCGCAAGCTGGCTCATTTCATTGTTGTTTATATAAAAACAGGCCGCCGGAGTGATTCGGCAGCCTGTTTTGTTATGTATGTTATTGATGATAATTGAGAGCCTGAGCGAGATTGGACTTGATCGTAATATCTGAGAAATTAATGCCGAGCTGGACGGCGGTCTGAGCCATTTCCGGCCTGATTCCGGATAAAGTGGACGTGACGCCGATCAGGTTCAGCGCCTCAATTAATTTAAAAATCTGATGCGCCACCATCGTATCGACAACCACTACACCCGACAGGTCAATAAACAGATGTTCAATCAGCCGTTTGGCACATGTGCTCAGCGTATTTTCAAGAATGAATTTGGCGCGCTCCGTGTCAATATCGCCGACAAGCGGCAGCAGCGCCGTCCGTTTGCTCAGCGTGATAACCGGCGAGCTTAACTCCAAAATCATTTCTCTTTGCGCGTTCAGCTGCATTTTTGAGTTATGCTCGGCATGATCGACAAACGTGTAAATCGTAAAATCAAATACTTGTACAATTAAATTCTCCCATTTCTTCCTTTCTCCCTGTGCAAACGAAGATTCATGTTTATCGGCAAACGCATCATAATAACTGATGTATAGTCTCCGGTTTCTCATGAATTCACGGACCACATACTGGACGGGTGTATCCAGATGCTTCTGGTCTTTCGCGAGCTCAATCACCCACTGCTCGAACTCTTCTAAAAATTCTTTTTGCGGCATAATATACATTTTATTAATATGCCGGTAAAATTCTTTATCCTGCTCCGTCAGTTCTTCTGTGATGACAGGATTTGTCAAAGAATAAATCGAATTCGGATCCGAATCTTCCATCGTTTCGATCCACTCTTTCGCAATTTGATCCACTTGTTCTGAAAAATAGTTGTATAATGCTTCACTTATCTTCATATCTCTTCTCCTTTCCCATTTCCAATTATAGCGTCAGCGGGTCATGAATGAAAATGAAAGCTGTTAAACTATCCATATATTTGAAATTTTTTAGTACGATAGATTACGCCTTTTTTATGAAAATGCTTCAAATGACTCTTTCCGGCCGGCATGCTCTGCCATAAAATAGTAGCAACACCCTTGTATCCACTCGCAAGCATAAAAAAGGAGGGCTTTTTTATGAATGGTGAAATGCATTTGATTCCTTATGTCACGGATGAACAGATCATGGATGTGAACGAGCTTCCTGAGGGGATTAAAGTGATTAAGGCGCCAGAGTTGTGGGCAAAAGGGTTTAAAGGCAAGGATATTAAAATCGCGGTGCTTGACACAGGCTGCGACATCAATCATCCTGATTTGAAAGACCGGATTGTCGGCGGGAAAAACTTCACCGATGATGACGGAGGCAAAGAAGACGCGATTTCCGATTATAACGGACACGGGACACACGTTTCCGGAACGATTGCCGCCAATGATTCAAACGGCGGAATTTCGGGTGTCGCGCCGGAAGCAAGCCTTTTAATCGTTAAAGTTCTCGGCGGTCAAAACGGCAGCGGCAAATACGAATGGATCATTAACGGCATCAACTACGCCGTTGAACAAAAGGCCGATATCATTTCCATGTCACTCGGCGGGCCAAGCGATGTGCCTGAATTGAAAGAAGCCGTCACAAATGCGGTAAAAAGCGGTGTTCTGGTCGTTTGCGCGGCAGGAAACGAAGGCGACGGAGACGAGCGTACAGAGGAATTGTCGTATCCGGCCGCTTACAACGAAGTGATCGCAGTCGGATCAGTCTCAATCGCCCGTAAATCGTCTGAATTTTCAAACGCAAATAAAGAGATTGACCTGGTGGCTCCGGGAGAAAATATTCTCTCCACCCTTCCCAACCATAAATATGGGAAGCTGACGGGCACTTCAATGGCCGCCCCGCATGTGAGCGGAGCGCTTGCCTTAATAAAAGGGCTTGAACAGGACGCGTTTCAGCGGACGCTTTCTGAGGCTGAAGTCTATGCCCAGCTCGTGCGGCGGACCCTTCCTTTGGACATCTCCAAAACATTGGCCGGGAACGGATTTCTGTATTTAGACGCGCCTGAAGTGCTGATGGAAAGAGCCGAACAGGCCCAGCTGCTGTCTTTCTGATATTTTTCTCGTATAATGATTAATCAGCTTGTCATATCACCAATTTTTAAATTGTGAAATTTTCTATTGACAGTGATCTGAATAAGCTGATAAGATAACCAACAAATGATGTAACTTTTCAAAAAAATTGAAATATTTTCTCTTATCGAGAGTTGGGCGAGGGATTGGCCTTTTGACCCCAACAGCAACCGACCGTAATTCCATTGTGAAATGGGGCGCGTGATTTTTGCGCCGAGACGATTGTCTCATAAGGCACGGTGCTAATTCCATCAGACGTGATCTGAGAGATAAGAGAGGCTTGCATTTTGAAGTTAAAGCCTCTTTCTCTCATGAGAAAGAGGCTTTTTTGTTACATCTCACTTAAAGGAGGAAACTTAATGACAACAATCAAAACTTCGAACCTCGGTTTTCCGAGAATCGGCTTGAACAGAGAATGGAAAAAAGCGCTTGAGGCTTATTGGAAAGGTAACACTGATAAAGAAACGTTTCTTAAAGAGCTTGACGGTTTATTCTTATCAGCTGTCAAAACACAGCTTGACCAACATATCGATATCGTGCCGGTCTCTGATTTCACCCATTATGACCATGTGCTTGATACAGCCGTCAGCTTTAACTGGATTCCGGAAAGATTCCGCAGCATCACGGATCCCATTGATACATACTTTGCGATTGCCCGCGGTGTAAAAGACGCCGTTTCCAGTGAAATGACGAAATGGTTCAATACCAACTACCATTACATCGTTCCTGAATATGACGAAAGCATTGAATTCCGTCTGACGAGAAACAAACAGCTTGACGACTACCGCCGGATCAAAGAAGAATTCGGAGCGGAAACAAAACCTGTCATCGTCGGTCCGTACACATTCGTCACACTTGCGAAAGGATACGAAGAATCAGAAGCGAAAGCGATTCAAAAGCGCCTTGTTCCTCTTTATGTGCAGCTGCTGAAAGAGCTTGAAGCAGAAGGCGTCAAATGGGTTCAGATTGATGAGCCTGCCCTTGTGACAGCTTCTTCTGAAGATGTCCGCGCCGCCAAAGACCTCTATGAGGCGATCACAAAAGAGCTTTCAGGACTGAATGTCCTCCTGCAGACATACTTCGATTCGGTTGATGCATATGAAGAACTCGTTTCTTATCCTGTACAGGGAATCGGGCTTGACTTCGTACATGATAAAGGCAGAAACCTTGAGCAGCTGAAAAAGCACGGCTTCCCGAAAGATAAAGTGCTGGCAGCCGGTGTGGTCGACGGCCGGAACATTTGGAAAATCGATGTTGAAGAACGCCTTGATGCGGCTTTGGATATCCTCAGCCACGCTGATGTTGAAGAGTTATGGATTCAGCCTTCAAGCAGCCTTCTGCACGTGCCGGTAGCGAAACACCCTGACGAGCATCTTGAAAAGGATTTGCTGAACGGCCTGTCATACGCTAAAGAAAAACTGGCGGAACTCGGCGTCTTAAAAGAAGGGCTTCTGTCCGGAAAAGCGGCCGTCAGTGAGCAGATCGAAGAATCAAAAGCGGCACTTAAGGCTTTAAAAGCATTCGCAACAGGAGCGAACTCAGCTCAAAAAGAAGAGCTGAATCAGCTGACGGAAAAAGATTTCTCCCGTCCGGCAAGCTTTGAAGAACGATTGGCGCTGCAGAATGAATCACTCGGTCTTCCCCTTCTGCCGACGACGACAATCGGAAGCTTCCCTCAATCTGCCGAGGTGCGGAGCGCACGGCAAAAATGGCGCAAAAAAGATTGGACTGATGAACAGTACCAAGCCTTTATTAATGCGGAAACGAAGCGCTGGGTTGACATTCAGGAAGAAATCGGCTTAGACGTGCTCGTTCACGGAGAATTTGAGCGGACGGACATGGTCGAATACTTCGGTGAAAAACTTGCCGGATTCGCCTTTACGAAATATGCATGGGTGCAGTCTTACGGTTCACGCTGCGTACGTCCGCCTGTCATTTTCGGAGATGTCGAATTTATCGAACCGATGACGGTAAAAGATACGGTCTACGCCCAATCGCTGACGGAAAAACACATGAAAGGCATGCTGACGGGACCTGTCACCATCTTAAACTGGTCATTCCCGCGTGTGGATATTTCAAGAAAAGAAATCGCCTTCCAGATCGGGCTTGCCCTCAGAAAAGAAGTAAAAGCGCTTGAAGATGCCGGTATTCAGATTATCCAAGTGGATGAACCCGCGCTCCGCGAAGGACTGCCGTTAAAAACGCAGGATTGGGATGAATATTTAACTTGGGCCGCAGAAGCATTCCGGTTAACGACGTCTTCTGTGCAAAATGAGACGCAGATTCATACGCATATGTGTTACAGCAACTTTGAAGATATCGTAGATACGATCAATGATCTTGACGCGGATGTCATTACAATCGAACACAGCAGAAGCCACGGAGGATTTTTAGAATATTTGAAAGAACATCCTTACGTAAAAGGCCTCGGACTCGGTGTATACGACATTCACAGCCCGCGTGTGCCGGCAACTGAAGAAATCTATCAAATTATTGATGACGCGCTTGAAGTGTGTCCGACTGACCGCTTCTGGGTAAACCCGGACTGCGGACTGAAAACAAGACAGCAGGAAGAAACCGTTGCGGCATTAAAAAATATGGTCGACGCCGCGAAACAGGCACGAAAAAAACAAGCTCAGCTTGTATAATGAAAACAGCCAGCCGCAAATCGCGGGTGGCTGTTTTTTCTGGGCGTGCTACTTATTCTTCAGCGCCTCCGCAAGTTCACTTAGTGAACCATGCTGCTTAATTTGATAGCCCCGCCCTTCTTTTTGCAAATACCCTTTTTGGCAGAATTGCGTCAGCACATGCAAGAGATGACGGTAAGATACACCCAAATAATCACAGACCGTTACGTGCTTCTCTTTATAAACCCCTTCATAAGCCGTCTGCAAAATAAAATCAGCCAGCCGGTTTTCAAGCGGGAACGCCAGACTTTGTGAATATTTCGAAGCCATAAGCGTTGCCTTAGCACTTAAAAACTTAGCCAACTCACGCAGGAATTTCGCATCCTGCAGCAATTGCGCGCGACAGCGGTAAATAGGCAGAGCAAAACAAACAGTCTTCGCTGAGGCTTGAATTCCTTTTGTGTAATACACTTCATGTAATAGTTCCATCTCTCCGATGTAATCATTTTTGTTGATAAAATTAATTAAAGAAACTTTCCCGTTTTGATGGGTTACATATATTTTCGCTTTTCCTTCAATCACGTAAAACAGGAAGTCAGGCCTCCTGCCCTCTTGAATAATCCATTCGTCCCGCTCATATTCGCGCACTTCCATAAACTCTTCAGCGGGGAAAGAGAATAAATGCGCGATTGAGTGTTTTTCTAACTGATGCCGCTTTTTCTCGCCTTTATAAATTTCCATCGTCCACCCCAAAAATATGAGATATCTCATATTGTCTTTATGTCCTTACATGATAACATGCCAATTAAAGGAGGAACGGGAATGAAAGCATATCGCTGGATGAGTCTGCATTTTTTTAGTTTTTTTATGACATGGGGTGTTTTTCTGCCCTATTGGACGGGATGGATGGTGCATATAAAAGGGGTTTCCGTATCCGAAGCCAGTTTCATTATGAGCCTGGGCTTGGCGGCAAGAGGGATTTCCACATTATTTTTCTTCCCTTATTTATCAGGAAAATTCAGCAGCAAAGCCTTATTAAACGGCGCCAGAATCGGGACGCTTCTCGCACTTTTATGTTATATTCCCGCTGATTCTTTTCAAAGCCTGCTTCTTGTCACATTAGTGCTGCATGTGTTTTACCCTGCTTTAATGCCTGCTTTAGACAGCGCTTGCGGCGTCCTTGTACAGCATAACGAATTAAAGGCTTATGGGACAAGCCGCCAGTGGGGGTCCGCGGGTTTTGTTTCAGCCGGCGTCATCCTGTCCGTCTTTACAGGTATATTCGGAGATCAAGCGATTTTATGGGCACTGCTTTTGGGCACCCTGATATTCGCATGTCTCAGCTTTATGCATGCGCCAGCTGTTCTTTCAAAACGGCCGGAAACAGACCGCGCAAGAAAAGAGGGGATGTTTGCCTTATTCCGCATCAAATATTTCGGTCTGGTGCTCGCAATCGTTATCTTACTGCAGGCGGCACATGCATCTTACTACAATTACGGTTATCTCTTTTTGCAGGAAATCGATGCGCCCGCATATGCCATCGGAATCATCATCAACATCGCCGTTATCGCGGAGATTATCTTCTTTGCAATCGCGGACCGATACTTTCATCAATTTACAGCAGGCTCTTTGCTCGCCCTGGCGGCGCTTGGTGCTACCGTACGCTGGATACTCGTATTTGCCTTTCCTCATGTCATCATTTTCTGTATTGCGCAGACGCTGCATGCCTGTTCATTCGCGATGGGACACTATGCATTTATGAAATACTTAATTAAAAATATTTCACCCGTGCAAATCCCGAAAGCCCAAGGCATATATTCAGCGCTTGCGCTCAGCTGGAGCACTGCGGCATTTACTATTTTCGGAGGTTTTTTATATGAAATTGAACCCCGGTATGCCTTTATCGGAATGATTGTTTGTACGATCCCATCCATGCTACTCGCCCTTGTATACAGAAAACTTGAAATGAAAAAGAGAGTTTTTGCAGGAAACGCACAAGATATATAGCCATCGCTTTATAGACGATCACATGTCCCGCTGTCATTTTGACCGATTTGCGAATGCTGTGCGATGTATTTTCTCTATATTTAAAGTATTTCCTTCATATATGATGAAATCAAAACAGCGGTATAGCCCGCTCAATTGGTTAATGAAGGGAATCAGAAACTTGGACAGAATTCGTGAATATAATGATACAGTACTGCTTACGCTCATTTCGGGGAACTTTGTTCGTAATAAAATGATTTTCAGCCAACTCATAAGGAGGGACATTGTGTCACAGCCTAATTTGCCCAATATCACCCCTGTCGTTACACTTTCCAGAGACGATACCATTAACCTTCTTCTTTCGTCAATTGCTATGGAAGAGCTGGGAATGGCACATATTCTGAATGCGGAAGGGGAAAAAATCCAATACGCGCTCGGAACGATTCCCGGATTAACAGGACCCCCGTCAAGTCTTGCTGATATTCTTAACCTGAATGAGAGCGTCCGGGATACGCTTGACAGCTTAATGAAACAGGAGCTTCTTCTCGGTTCAAAATTGGACAGTATCTCAAATATCCCTACACTGGCGGGACCGACTGGTGCTACGGGGCCGACCGGGGCAATAGGACCGGCCGGAGCGACGGGGCCAACCGGACCGACCGGGCCGACGGGGGTCACCGGTGCGGGCCTTCAAGGAATTGTTGCTTTTAATCCGCTGAGCGCCCCCACTTACACAACCGGACAGGTTGTCTTGTATAACGGAAGCTCTTACGTCGCAAACGTAAACAGCCCTGTGGGAACCCCTGGAGCCTCAGCTGACTATACACTTTTAGCTGCGGCGGGAAGCACCGGCACTACTGGCGGTACCGGGCCGACTGGAATCACCGGCGCTACTGGCGGTACCGGACCGACCGGAATCACCGGCGCTACTGGCGGCACCGGACCGACCGGAATCACCGGCGCTACTGGCGGCACCGGACCGACCGGGATCACCGGCGTTACTGGCGGCACCGGACCGACCGGGATCACCGGAACAAGTCTGACAGCAACTTCCGGCTATGCGAGCAATACGGGCGGCGGTGTTGTCGCAGTTATTGCCGGCGGCACGACCATTCCCTTACCGAATGAACAAAACCTTTCGGCAGATATTACGGCTAACGTCGCAAATACCATATTTACCGTTGCTCCGGCGGGACGGTACTATATTTCCTACCATATTAATTTAACGGCCGGCCTGCTTGTAAGTTCGCGTATTTTAATCAACGGCACTCCTCCTGCAAGTTCGATTATCGCCCCGGTCGCGTCTTTGGCAAACTTTAATAACTCCTTTATTGTGACTTTGCCAGCAGGCAGCACCATCCAGCTTCAGCTGTTCGGATTATTGGGTGCGGCCACATTGCTTGGAGGAAGCGCCGGTGCAGCTTTAAACATTATTCGATTATCTTAATCGAACATGCAAAAAAAGGATCAGGCGTTTGTCCGCTGATCCTTTTTTAATTGAGACAGAAGCTCTTGTGCGGGTTTAAATTGAGGATTGAACTTCACCGATTTTTTGGCGTAAGCGATGGCCGTCATATCATGGTTTAATGCAGCATGGCATTTCGCCATATAATAAAAAGCTCTGAAATCGGCGGCACCTTTTAAAATGAAGTGATCAGCGTTTTCTCCTTCAACCTGCGTTCCGTTTTCAAATGCTTTGATTGCCGCTCTGTACTTTTCCAAATGATATAATACAAGGCCTTTATAATAATGAAGATTGCTATAATCAGGATATAGCTTGAGCACTTTTTCAATCCCTTGTTCGGCTTCTTCATACCGTTTGAGCTCAAGCAATATTGTATATTTCAAATAATACAGGAGAGACGGAGGCATTCGTTTTTCGCTTAAAAATTGAAAAATTGAGCCGTTGACAAGATGTAATGCTTTTTCATAGTCTTTTATTCTGTAGCATTCACTTGCCAAATGATAGACAAGCCACGGGTCAGGATTTTCCTCTGAAAGCTCTTCATTTAAAATGCTGATATTCCGTTTATGTTTTTGCTTGATCTTTTCTTCCTGCTCCAAGTAGCCGTAGTGATGAATCACACATGGGAGCGCGAAAAAAGCATTGTTTTCTTCCTCATTGGAAGCCGAGATATTCTCGTGAATTCTGCCTTGATACAGAAGGCCTTTATGATTGCGGAACAGTCTCGGCTGCATGCTTTCAAACGCTTCGTTTTCATCGAGCTGCTTCCCCGTATAATTGATGATTTTCAAAAGACCCCGGCTCGGTAATCCGTCATGAAGCAGCGAAGTTAAAAAACGGCCCGTCTCCTGATCGAGCTCTTCATCCGCGTCAAGCACTAAAATCCAATCTCCTTCGGCATGCTGCAGGGCGTAATTTCTGGCCTTTGCGAAATCATTCTCCCATTCGAAATCAAACACTCTTGCCTGAAAGCTTTTGCATATATCTTTTGTATTATCTTGTGATCCGGTGTCTGCGATGACGATCTCATCAACGATGTCTTGTACACTTGATAAACAACGGGAGATGTATCTCTCCTCGTTTTTCACAATCATGCAAAGAGTCAGTTTACATTCAGCATTTCCGCTCATTTTCTCACCTTTCCCGATTTTGGAGTTGTTGATTGAACCAAGGCCGTTCAGGAGTGCCGTTCATCGTTATGATGACAGGCCGCACCCATCTGACGGCAGGTTCGGCAGTTTCCGCATCCCATTCCTGAAGCTGCCTGACAGCCCGCTTCGTAATGGGATGCGCCCGGAATTCGCTCGGGCTTTCAAAAATGAATTTTTTCGTTCGTTCCGTAACTGTCTTCATTTCAAGAAAGTGCCGCTCATACATCTGCTTCTGCTCTTCTTCCAAGCTGATCATTAAAAACAGACGGCCGCCTGTTTCCATCTGCCAGCGGCACAATGCGGAGAACAGCCTGATTTCTTCTTTGTAATTTGAACCCCTTCTTTTATCCACGGTCACAGATAATATATGTAACAGCGCAATCGTGAGACAATGCATGGCTTCAAAAGATGCCTGTTTCGCTTTTGAAATGCTTGGATACGGCATATGCTTCACCCGTCTCTTTTTTTATGAACGCTCCCCGCCTTTTTTCTTCCAACCGCAGTCCTCACAATCCCCGCACTCACAGCAGCCAATGCGGCCGTAAAACAGGCCGTCACACGGATCTTCCGGATCACTGGGATCGTCTGGATTCCACGGGTCATCAGGATCGCCCGGATCACTCGGATTACTTGGGTCGTCCGGATTCCACGGGTCATCAGGGTCGCCCGGATCACTCGGATTACTTGGGTCGTCCGGATTCCACGGGTCATCAGGATCGCCCGGATTACTCGGATTGCTTGGGTCGTCCGGGTCCATACAGGCTTCAGAATCCTGTAAGAAGATAATGTCCTCAAGCTTCGTCTGCAAAAGGAGTTGTGATTTCATGACGGTGCGCAGGAGCCGTTCAGTGCTTCTATTGATTGATGACAATTCCTCCAAAGAGGGATCGCCGGAAGCGCCGAGAAACATTTGAATCCTTTCCGCTTCCGCCTGCAGAATATGGGATAGTCCGATTTCTTCCATAGCCACGGATGAAAGAAGGAGGTTCAGGGTCTCACATCTGGAGAGTGTAATGTCGGGGGTGATGTTCGGTATGTTTGGAAGAGACATCGATATCTCCCTCTTTTCTCTTGGTGTCATTATGCAAAAGTGCTATATCGTATTCTTATTCCGGGAGAGAAGAGATCATTACTGATGTTTTCGTTAATAAAATATCCCGGATATAAAATCCGGGATATTCGTTCGTTGATTTATTTTAATTCAAGTTTGACGTCTACATTTCCTCTTGTTGCTTTTGAATACGGACAGAACTCGTGAGCGGCGTGCACTAGCTTCTCCGCCGTTTCTTTGTCAAGATCTTTTGTATCAATGACGAGCGTTACGCCGATTTTGTAACCTCCGTCACTCTCATCTTTTAAAAGGCTGACCTGTCCTTCAATTTCAGAGGTCATGTCGATTTTTTGTTTTTGGGCGGCGAGCTCAAGCGCTCCCCCGAAGCAGGCAGCATACCCTGCCGCAAAGAGCTGTTCAGGGTTTGTGCCGGTTTCTCCGTCTTTTTTTGCATTCGGCATGACGATGTCAAAATCCAGCACCCCGTCTTCGGATTTAATATGTCCTGCCCGTCCGCCGACTGCGGTCGCTTTTGAAGTAAATAATGCCATTATTATCAGCCTCCTCATTGTACTTACTGTATATATTGCCCCTGCTCATATTTTTAAACATGAGGAATAGGAAATGGGCCGTTTTTCGGCTACAATAGGAGTAACGTTAACAAACAAAGAGTTGGTGAAAGAAGTAATGGCAGAAAAAGATTTTGAACATATGAAACTGGAGAATCAGCTTTGTTTTTTGCTGTACGCAAGCTCAAGGGAAATGACGAAACGGTACAAACCGCTGCTTGATAAGCTCAACGTAACTTATCCCCAGTATTTGGCGCTGCTTTTATTATGGGAGCACGAAGAACTGAATGTGAAACGGATGGGTGAGCTTTTGTACCTGGATTCCGGAACGCTGACACCGATGCTGAAACGGATGGAGCAGCACGGAATCATCATGAGAAAGCGGTCGGCTGAAGACGAACGATCCGTGACGATCAGGCTCACAGATGAAGGGCGGGCCTTGCAGAAAACAGCGGCGGATATCCCCATTGCCATGCTGGAACAGACGGGACGGTCAAAAGAGGAATTAAAGCAGTTAAAGCAGTCGCTTTATGAGGTTTTGAATACGCTGCACGGCAAAAAATAAGGATGCCCCGAATGGGCATCCTTATTTTTATTCTGCTGCCAGAAGCTTCACTTCAATATTTCCCGCTGTCGCTTTTGAATACGGACAGACACCGTGCGCTTTTTGGATAAGGGCTTCAAGCTCCTGTTTATCAATGCCGGATGCTTTGACCTCAAGCGTAACGCCTAGTTTATATCCTTGGTCTGCTTCATCTTTCAGCAGACTGACATGCGCAGTGACCTCTGTTTCAATACTCAGACGCTCTTTTCTTGCTACGAGCTGAAGAGCGCTGTCAAAGCAGGCTGAATATCCTGCGGCAAACAGCTGTTCAGGGTTTGTAGCATGCTCGAGCTTTTTTGCTCTTGGCGTTCCCGGCATGGCAACATCAAGATTCAGCACTCCGTCAGAAGACGTGACTTTCCCTTCACGTCCGCCGGCGGCTGATACGGTTGCAGTAAATAATGGTTTTGTCATGTAAATTCACCTCTATTATATTGTGTGCAATTTAATATTACACAATATAATAGAGAGCGTCAATCTTTCCGCATAAAAAAAGCCTACCCTTTTTGAAGGATAAGCTTAAAAGATTATACGCGGATTTGTCCGTTTCCTTTGATGATGATTTTTGTAGATGTTAACGCCGGAAGCCCCATCGGCCCTCTTGCGTGAAGCTTTTGCGTGCTGATGCCGATTTCGGCTCCGTATCCGAATTCAAAACCGTCCGTAAACCGGGTTGAAGCATTATGATACACGGCGGCGGCGTCAACGGCGGTCTGGAAGTAAGCCGCATGCTCGGCTTTCTCCGTCAGAATGGCTTCTGAATGGTTTGTGCCGTACTGCTGAATGTGGCGGACCGCCTCCTGTACGTCCTGCACCGTTTTCACACTGAGAATCGGCGCCAGGTACTCCGCTCCCCAATCGGCTTCTTCTGCTTGTTTCGCTTGAGGTTCCAATCTGCAAATCACCTGGTCTCCTCGGAGCTCCACCCCTTTTTCTGTCAGCTGATTCAGCAGCTTTCGTCCGTGTTCTTCGGCCCATTTTTCATGAATCAAAAGAGATTCAATCGCATTGCAGACCGAAGGACGCTGTGTTTTGGCATTGATGACGACCTCGCTTGCCATTTGAGGATCTGCTGACTCATCTATGTACACGTGGCAATTGCCCGCTCCGGTTTCTAAAACGGGTACGGTTGATTCCCTGACCACAAGATCAATTAAATTTTTACCGCCGCGCGGGATCAATACATCCAGCCCGTCATTTAATGTAAAGAGCTGTTTGGCGGTTTCTTTGCTTGTATCTTCTATGAGCTGAACAGCATCAATCGGAAGCTTTGACAGCCCCAGTGCGCGTTTCATCACATTGACAAGCGCTATGTTGCTGTGGATGGCGGAAGAACTTCCTCTGAGCACAACCGCGTTTCCGGTTTTTAAGCAGAGTGTGGCCGCGTCTACGGTAACGTTCGGTCTGGCCTCATAGATCATGCCCACTACTCCGAGGGGCACGCGGATTTTTTCAATGGATAATCCATTCTCTTTTTGAATGGTCTCCAGCGACTCACCGACGGGATCTTCAAGACCGATTAACAGTTCCACGGCGTCCGCGATATCGAGCAGGCGTTTTTCATCAAGAGTCAGCCTGTCAATAATGTCAGGTGTCAGTCCTCTGTTCCGTCCCGCTTCAATATCTTTCTGATTCTCTGTTAAAATCAGCCGGCGTTCATTTCTGAGTCCGTCTGCAATACATTGGAGCGCTTCGTTTTTTTCAGCCGTCGTTTTCATGACCATTTCGGCAGCCGCTTCTTTTGCCAAAGCCGCTTTTTGCAATACTTCACTCATTTGTGTTCCCCCTCGTCAAATAAATTCACCCAATCATCTCTGTGAATCACTTCCACCTGCTTCGTTCCTGAAAGCTGGTCGCTCCGCTTCCCTTTGGCTTCTAAAATTTCATCGGATGAGTACTGCGTCTGCCCTTTGCCGATAATACCCCCGGGTCCTCTGACTTCCACTACGGCCCCTTTCGGAAAACTGCCGCAGACATCGGCGACGCCGGCCGGGAGGAGACTTGACCCGTTATGGATCATCGCCTGCTCCGCTCCCCCATCAATGATGATTTCCCCTGATATCGGAGAATGAAACATGATCCATTGCCGTGTATTATTCACTGAGGATAGGTCTTTATCACCGATATATGTGCCGTCGCCTTTTCCGTCTAAAATTCCCATCAGTTTTTCCCGTCCGGAGCCGGTTCCGATAAATACCTTCACCCCGAGCGACAATGCGGTCTGGGCGGCGAGAAGTTTTGACTTCATGCCTCCGGTGCCGACCTTTGAGCCTGTTGATCCGGCATACCCGAGCAATTCTGGTGTGATGTCATTCAGATAGTCGAACCGCTTTGCGTCCGGGTTTTCATTCGGATTGGCATCGTACAGCCCGTTAATGTCTGTGAGAATCATTAATTGGTCTGCATGAATCAAACCGCTTACAAGCGCCGACAGCATGTCGTTATCACCGAACGTCAGCTCTTCAACTGATGTGGAATCATTCTCATTAATAATCGGCACGACGCCGCGCTCCAACAGTTCCATTACAGTAGCATAGGCATTTCTGTACCGCTCTCTTTTTGAGAAATCATTTCTTGTTAATAAAATTTGTGCCGGCGTCAGACCGTATCTTTTTAAATGGTCCATATATTGCTGCATTAAAAGCGTCTGGCCGACTGCGGCAGCTGCCTGCTTTCCTTTTATCGTAACGGGTCGCGACGGATAGCCGAGAGCGGAAAAACCCGCTGCCACCGCGCCTGAGGTAATGAGGATCACTTCATGCCCGTTTTCTTTTAATAAAGAAATGGCTTCCGTATGTTCCTTGATTTTTGCTTCATCAATACTTCCGTTACTGTTGGTGAGCGAGCTGCTCCCGATTTTCACAACAATTCTTTGTTTTTTCATCGTTTCTCCTCCGTGGCAATCAATCCAAACCGGCTCTCGTCAATAAAAAAAGCCCATTCCGTCCTGAAAAATAAGGACGAAATGGGCTTTCCGTGGTACCACCTTGTTTGAACGCGTTTTTCACGCGTCCCGCTTTCCTGTAACGCCAGGTTATCGCGCCTGAGTTTTCCCCTCAGGACTCCAAGGCAGGTTCGGCAGGTTTCATGCGGCAAAATGTTTCAGCGGGCCATTTTGCTCTCTGTCACAGAAAGTTCTGCGTACTGATCCTCTTCAACGCTCAATGATTTTTTTATATTATGCAAAGAAAACAGGTTCTTGTCAAGACATTTTCATCCATAAAAAACAGTCCGCCTCCCCGGCGGACCGTCATTAATTAAATACGATCGTTTTGTTTCCGTGAACGATGACACGGTCCTCCAGATGCCATTTTACGGCTCTTGCCAACACGCTCCGCTCAATCGTTCTGCCAATATTCTTCAGATCCTCTGCGTGATCTCTGTGATCGACGCGTTCAATATCCTGTTCAATAATCGGCCCTTCGTCAAGGTCGTCCGTCACATAGTGAGAGGTCGCGCCGATTAATTTCACTCCGCGCTCATAAGCCCGTTTATACGGATTAGCGCCGATAAAGGCCGGCAGAAATGAATGGTGGATGTTAATAATCCGATTCGGATGGGCAGATACAAAATCAGACGTCAAAATCTGCATGTAGCGGGCAAGAACGATCACATCAATCTTATACCGCTCCAGCAGCTCAAGCTGGCGCCGCTCCACTTCGGCGCGGATGTCTTTGTTAGCTTTCATGTAATGGAACGGAATATTCAGCGGTTCGACCACTTCTTTGGCCTCTTCGTGGTTGCTGATAACGACCGCAATTTCGGCCATCATATTGCCGCTTTGCCATTCCCAAATCAGTTCATGAAGGCAGTGCAGCTCCTTCGATACAAAGATCGCCACTCGCTTCAGCTCACTTGCCAGAGACAGGCTCCATGTCATGCCGAATGTCTGGGCGATTGAGGCGAACGCCTGCTGTAAGTCCTCTTTTTTCTCACGAATGCCCTTGCAATCGAATTCGATCCTAAGAAAAAACCGTCCGCCTTCAGGGTCAGTCGTATATTGGTTTGATTCAATAATGTTTGCGCCATGTTCAAACAAAAACGCCGACACGGCCGATACAATTCCCGGCTGGTCGGGGCAGCTGACAAGCAGGCGCCCTTTTTCCTCATTCCCGCGGCGGTATTCTTTCAGCCGCTGTGTCATATATGAATTCATCTGTTTTAATCCCTCGTATCTTCATAATTCGTAACTTACTAATAGATTATACTGAAGATTTGATAAAAATCAATTTACGAAAGAATTTTCAGCCCTACGGCAGCGCATAAAATAAGCGCAATGAAAAAGATGCGCTTCGCATCCTTCTGCTCGCCGTAGAAAAGAATGCCGGCTAGTGCGCCGCCCGCTGTGCCGATACCGGTCCAGATCGCATAGGCCGTGCCCATCGCGATTGTCTCCATCGCATAAGAAAGCAGGGAAAAAGAAGCCGCAAATCCGGCGATAATGAAAAGAATCCATTTGACTTTCTTTTCTTTTTGAAATTGATTCATTAAAATGACCCCGAGCATTTCACAAAGACCCGCGGCTATCAGGCTGATCCAATGCATTACGCCTTCTCCTCCTTCGTCTCAGGCTTATCCTGTGTGACCAGCTTTAACCCGATGACACCGATCAGCAAAACGCCGATCAGCACGATTTTCACCGGATCGGCCTGTTCTTTGAAAAGCAGGATTTCACTGAGCACGGTGCCCGCTGTTCCGAGTCCGGTAAAGACCGCATATACCGTTCCTACGGGGAGGCTGTCTGTCGCCTTGATTAATAGATAAAAACTGATGATGATTCCCGTAATCGTGCCGCTCCACGCCAGTGCCGAATCAGCATGTTTCAGACCGGTGACCCATACCACTTCAAATACGGCCGCTATGACCACTAAACCCCATTTCATGTTCTTCACCCTTTCTGTATCCGGACAATACAAAAAAGCCCGGATAGTCGTCTCACATGAGATTGACTCTCCCGGGCTTTTTTCCCTCCGTGTGCATATGCGGGATATGTCCGCATATGTGTTTTCTCTCGGACCAGGCCATGTATGAACATGCGGAACCCTAGAAAACATGTCTGTTCGTATCATACTACATTTCGCCGAAACGTTCAACGTCAGATGTGATGTCAAAAACCGTCAGCTGCCTCTCCCATTTGGTAACGGTCTCACCGGGCACCATACCGATTTTTTCCGCGACGCGGACGGAGGCAGCGTTTTCCGGATCAATCAGCGCCGCTATACGTCCGTATTGCTGCGTGTGAAAACCGTAGTCCAGACAGGCGTTCGCCGCCTCTGTCGCATAGCCGCGGCCCCAGCGGCGGCGGGCAAACATATAGCCGATTTCCATCAAAGTGTTTCCGTTTACCGTCTGCGGAACGATTCCGCATTGACCGAGAAATGCGCCCGTCTCTTTATCCTCTGCGATCCAAAGACTGACGCCGTATCCTGCGGCCAATCGTTTGTTCCAGGCAATCCATTCCTTCGTTTCCCGTCTGCTTTTAAGAGAAGGATAATATTTCATGACCTCTCTGTCGGTAAACAGCCTGTACAAATTTTCTTCATCGTCATCCCGCATAGTCCGCAGACGGATACGCCCGGTTATCAGGATGGTGCCGGAAGACTTATGTTTCATCATGCACGCCACGTCTCCTTTCCCTGTAATAGATTATGGATCCGGCAGGAAAAGTCCTTTCTCAGCATAAAAAAACCGCTTTTTAAAAAAGCGGTTTGACGATTACCAAGGTTTATCTGTTCCGAGCGCCTCGGCCAGGGCCTTGCTGTGTTTTAAGCGGTTTTTTCGTTCTCCGGCGCGCTGAACGGCCGTATTGTGAAGCATGACTTCTTCCTCGGTTTCCGGCACGATCCGCGGAACGGGTACCGATTTCCCGTTTGAATCAAGCGCGACAAAGGTCAGAAACGACGTTGCCGCAAGCTCGCGTTCGCCCGTCATCAGATGTTCTTTAATGACTTTGACAAACACCTCCATAGACGATGTGCCGACCCATGTGACGTAAGATTCAAGGCATACGGAATCCTGTTGGCCGATGGGGCGCAAAAAATCTACAGAATCCATTGAGGCCGTGACTGTTTCACACCGACAGTGGCGGGCCGCGGAAATTGAAGCGATATCATCAATGTAGCTCATCAGCTTTCCGCCAAACAGCGTATTGTGATTATTCGTATCAAGCGGAAAAACCCTGCTTGTTTTAACAACCCTTGTTTCTTTGCAAAATCTTGATTCTGGCAACTTCATATTATTTAAACTCCCCTTTGGTGTCTGGTCGTTTTGACTCATTCATCTGTACCCTATTAAACAATACTTTGACCGTTTTGTCTAAAATTTTAAATATTAAGTTGGTTAGATATTCTCTCATAAATGTTTCATTATTCATCACATCCGGGAATAATAAACGCACATTGAATACCGATAGGAGGATATCACATGAACGTATCCATTCCCAAATCCACGCGAAAACCGGCTTGCCGCAGTGAGTTTGATGCTTTGCAGACAGTCATCTTATGCCGGCCGGAACACATGGCCATCAAGGATATTATTAACGGAACGCAGAAACATTTCAAACAAGAAAATATTAACATACCCGTTGCCCTCAAACAGCATAGTGAGTTTATTGACATTTTAAGATCTCATCAGATTGAAGTCGTCCTGCTGCCTGCCGATCCCGCATTGCCTGAGCAGGTATTCACCCGGGATATCGGATTTGTATTAGGCGAGACGGCGTTTATTTCAAACATGGCGGCTTCAGTCCGGCAGGGAGAAGAAAAAGTGTTTCAAGACCTGCTTGACTATAAGAAAATCCCCTATACGCGACTGAAAAAAGCGAACATTGAAGGCGGCGACATCTTGATCGCAGACGGCACCGTTTACGCCGGGCTGAGCAAGCGCACGGATAAAGCGGCTGTCCGGGAGCTGCGGGAGGCGCTGCCGGAGATGACGGTTGTGCCGATCCCTCTCAAGGAGGATTTCTTACATTTGGACTGTGTATTTAATATGATCTCGGAAACGGAAGCGCTATACTGCAAAAATGGCTTGCGGCAGGAAGAAATTGATCTTCTCGCCGAACGTTTTGAGATGATAGAAGTGCCGGAAGAAGAGCAATTCACGCTCGGCCCGAATATCCTGTCAATCGGCAATCAGACAATTATCAGCCTGCCGCAGCACCGTCATACGAACCGCGAGCTCAGAAAAAGAGGTTATACAGTCATTGAAACCGAGTTTTCCGAAATTATTAAATCAGGCGGTTCCTTCCGCTGCTGCACCTTGCCGCTTGTCAGAACATCTTAAACATTTACAAGGCAGTTTCCTTCAAGATACGTTAATATAGAGAAGACAAGACTCTAAAGGGGGAAACCGAATGGCTAAGTACATAGGATACGCGGGAACATATACAAAAGGCGGAAGCGAAGGCATTTATTGTTTCGAACTTGATACAGAAGCGAAAAGGCTCAGCCGGCCGAAGCTGGCAGCAAAGCTCGGCAACCCGACATACGTCACTCCGAATTCTGATAACAGCATGCTGTATTCCATTGAAAAGGCAGACGGAAAAGGCGGTGTCGCAGCCTATCAGATTCATCAGAACAGCGGGGAATTAACTTTTGTGAACCACCAGCTGATTGAAGGCCCGTCTCCATGCCACGTCAGCATTGATGATAAACATGAATATGTGTTAACCGCTAATTACCACAGCGGAAAAGTGCACGCCTTTCCCGTCAATGAGGACGGAAGTCTGCAGGAGCCGGCTGCCGAAGCCGCTCATACGGGAACAGGTCCTCATGAAAGACAAGAGAAACCGCATACCCATTTCGCAGGCTATACACCTGAGCATAACTACATTGCAGCCGTCGATTTAGGGACGGATACGCTTTATACTTACCAAATGAAAAACGGTTCGCTCACAGAGGTGAAAACTCACTCTTTCGCACCGGGTTCAGGGCCGCGCCACATCGTTTTCCATCCGGCGGAAAAATACGCCTATGTCATGACGGAAATCAGTAATGAAGTCATCGCGCTTGAATACAACCCGACCTTAGGTGAATTCAGAGAGCTGCAGGTCATTTCCGCTTTGCCTGAAGGCTTTACGGACAAATCGCAAGGCAGCGCGATCCGCATATCTAAAGACGGCAGATTTCTTTATGCCGCCAACCGCGGACATGACAGCATCGCCATCTATAAGATCAACCAATATTCCGGTGAATTGTCTCTTATTGAATGGGTGTCGACAGAAGGCAACTGGCCGCGTGATTTCGCGTTTGACCCTTCCGAGACATTCCTTGTCGCGTCAAACGAAGAAACGGGAAATCTGGTTTTGTTTGAACGTGATCCGGAAACAGGCAAATTGACTCTGCTTCAATCCGACATTCCGGTTCCGTATCCGGTCTGCGTGTCATTTCTGCATCAGGTTTAATCAAAAAAGAAAGCTGACAATATAAAGTCAGCTTTCTTTTTTGTATAAATGGCAGGCGACAAAACGCCCCGCCTTCACTTCTTCAAGCTCAGGCGTTATCTTATCGCAGAGCTCCATCGCTTCAGGACACCGCGTCCTGAATACACAGCCGCTCGGCGGGTTAAGGGGGCTCGGCAGCTCCCCTTTCAGAATAATCCGTTCACGCTTGTCCTCAAGAAGCGGATCAGGAATCGGGATTGAGGATAAAAGCGCCTTCGTATAAGGGTGAAGCGGTTCCCGGTAAAGCGCAGCGCTTTCTGTAATTTCCATCATGCGGCCCAAATACATCACGCCGATCCGGTCGCTGATATGCTTGACCATTGATAAATCGTGGGCGATAAATAAAAATGTCAGCCCTTTCTCTTTCTGAAGCCTTTTTAAAAGGTTGACGACCTGAGCCTGTACCGACACATCCAGCGCGGAAATCGGCTCATCCGCCACGATAAATTCGGGATGCAAAGAGAGCGCTCTGGCAATCCCGATTCTCTGCCTCTGTCCGCCGCTGAATTCGTGAGGATACCGGCTGCCGAAATCCGGATGGAGCCCGACAGCTTCAAGCAGTTCATCCGCCATCATCAGACGGGCTTTTCTTGTATTGTAAAGATTGTGGATTTCCATCGGCTCCATAATAATTTCCCTTACGGTCAGGCGCGGATTTAACGAGGCGTAAGGGTCTTGGAAAATCATCTGCAGCTTGCGGAAGAAGACCGACCGCTGTTCTGCCGCGGCACGGTGTATATCCGTCCCTTCATATGATACCGAACCGGCCGTCGGGTCATACAGACGGAGAATAACCCTTCCGAGCGTCGATTTACCGCATCCCGATTCTCCGACAAGTCCGAATGTTTCCCCTCTTTTAATGTGAAAGCTGACACCGTCGACTGCTTTTACGGCTTTCTTTCTTCCTGCGTCAAAATGCATTTTCAGCCCGCTGACTTCAAGGAGCGGAGATGCCGTCATTTTCTATTCCCCCTTTTCACTTATACAGCGGCGTACGGTGCATAATTCTTTTTCATAGACGGTTCCTTCCAAAGACAGCACTTCGATTGTTTTTCCCGTTTTCGGGGAGTGCAGCATCCGGCCGTCTCCCAGCGCCAAACCGACATGGTGGATTGCGCCTTTTCCTTCTTCATAGGCGAAAAACAAAAGGTCAGCCGGCCGGATATCGTTTACCGCCGCGCTGCATCCGGCTTTTGCTTGGTCCTTTGCATCACGGGGAAGGGTATAGCCGTTTGCTTTAAATATCGAATACATAAACCCGGAACAGTCAAACCCGAAACCGCTCAGTCCTCCCCATAAATACGGAAGCCCGAGAAACATCATGCCCGTTTCGATGACATCGGCCGCCCGTCCTTCCGTATGCCGGCACTCGTCTGCGTCAGCTTCATTTACGAACCGTTCTCCGAGCGGCGTCATCACCCGGAAAAAGCCTTTCTCACGTCCTGATGCCCGAAGACGCGTTAAGAAACTTACTTCCAAGTCCGGTTTGCCATTTGTGTGATATAAAAAAGCTGTCGGTTTGGTAATCCATACAGCGGGGGAAGATGTATGAAAGCCGTCTTTTGAAAGCTGGCTTTTTTTCATCCACCCCGGATATCCGCACACATCCTTGTTTGAAGGCTGGCCGGGAACGGCGACAAAAGCCCATTCCCCTTCCTCTTTAAGAATGATCACCTCTTCCCCGAAAAGCGCTTGCGTTTGGACAAGGTTGTCTGTGCATAATTGCAGCCGCTCTTCATATCCCATAGACGCTAACCATTTTCTGATCTGCGGCGGGTTTTCGAGCATCGGCGCATCATACGAACGGGGAGATGACGGCAACGTCCATACATTGGCTGCCGCCGCTGTAACGGCTGCTCTCATCTTTTCGCCTCCTCTTGTATCGACACACCGGTAATGCCGAGACCCGGTTCATCGGGAATCGTAATCTGACTGCCGCTGTATGTGATGCCGCCTTGAATCAAATCATCTTTCAGCATAAGCGGCGCATCAAAATCAAACCTTGTCACATTCCGTTTGGCCGCGGCAAAATGAGCCGCGGCGGTGATGCCGAGCTTGGTCTCAATCATGCTGCCGACCATGCATTCCACGCCGCACGTTTCCGCCATCGCATTGATTGTTTCCGCCTGCTTTATGCCGCCCGCTTTCATCAGCTTAATATTAATTAAATCGGCGCTTCTCGTCTGCAGCACGTGAAAGGCCTGACGGGGGGTAAAGACGCTCTCATCCGCCATAATCGGCGTGTCTACGGCATCTGTGACCTGCTTCAGCCCGGCGATATCGTCTTTATGAACAGGCTGCTCGACAAGCTCAATGCCCAGGCCGGCGTCTTCCATCTTTCGGATCGCAGTCACGGCTTCTTTCGGCGTCCAGCCTTGGTTGGCGTCCAATCTCAGTTTGACGTTTCCGCCGACACGTGATCTGATCGCCTGAATCCGCGCAACATCGTCCGATATGTCACCTATGCCGACTTTTATTTTTAAAATATGAAATCCTTTGTTCACATAACGGTCTGCATCCCCCGCCATCTCTTCAGGAGAATTAACGCTGACGGTAAAATCTGTTTCCAGTGTATTCCGATAGCCGCCGAGAAGCCGGTAAAGCGGCTGTCCGTGCATTTGCGCCCATCCGTCATATACAGCCATATCTACCGCGGCTTTTGCGCTTTGATTTCTTTCCAACAGCCGGCTGATATCATACAGAACAGCTTCCGTGCCGGAAAGGCTCCGGCTCAGCAGAGCGGGCTTCAGCACATCGTGGACGGCGCTTTCAATACCGTCCGCGCTGTCGCCTGTAATGACAACCGTCGGCGGCGCCTCCCCCCAGCCGATCAGACCGTTGTCAAAAGTGAGCTTCACAATGACCGATTCAGCATTGTAAACCGTGCGTAAAGCGGTCTTAAACGGCTTTTTCAGCGGCACGGACATCCGTCCCGTTTGAATATCTGTAATCCTCACGCCTGATCACTCCCTTCCGGAAACCCCCGATTCAATCGTTACCGCTTTGGCCGCCGTATCCATAACCGCGCGGGCTCCGATCGGAACGGCGAAGCTCGGTGAACAATGGCCGATTTTAAAGCCTTTAAGCGCGGGCTTCCCTGATTTGACAATGTAATCATTCAGCACTTGCTCTAAGGTGAGGGACTTTTCTTTGTTTTTCGGTTCGCATTGGTGAAAATCACAGACCAGGATTCCGGCTGCGTCTGACAGTTTTCCGGCCATCTTTAATTGATTCAGCATTTTGTCGATTTGATACGGCTCCTCATCAATATCCTCGATAAACAGCAATTTGTCTTTCGTATCAATTTCAAACGGCGTGCCGAGCGTGGAGGTAATGAGCGACAGGTTGCCGCCTGCAAGCTCTCCCTCGGCCCTTCCGCCTGTCAGCACCTCTAAGGGAGAAATGTCCTCCGTATAGGTGAATTCCGTTTCTGTAAAAAGCTGATGATACGACGCTTTTGTCAGGGGATCAGCATCTTCAAGCCCGACATCCGTGCTCAGCATCGGGCCGTGAAATGTGACGAGCCCCGTATTTTGATGAATGGCGGTATGTAAAAACGTAATATCACTGTATCCCCAGAAAATTTTCGGATTGCGGCGGATTAAGCCGAAATCGATGTCGGCGGCAATGCGGCCCGTGCCGAATCCTCCGCACGCGCATATCACCGCTTTAACATTCTGATCACTAAACATGTCATGGAGATCATCGAGACGCGCCCGGTCCTCTCCCGCCAAATAGCCGTGACGAGTCTTCAGCGCCCGGCCGAGTTTCACATGAAGGCCAAGCTCATTCTCTAAAAACAGCAGCGCGGTTTGCAGCGTCCCGCTCTCAGGCGGGCTTGCGGGCGCAATCACACCGACCGTGTCGCCTTTTTGCAATGCTTTCGGTTTATGGTTCATGACTTTTTCAATCTCCTTTCCGGATTGAAAAGTGAAACACGCCGCTCCTTTAACGGCAAAAGAGCGGCATATGTTTCCGCTGTAAGATCAGGACTTTTCCGCCCATTTCAGATCAATGTAACCGACGGGGTGCCGGACAATGCCCTTCACGCCGCTGTTCTGCAGATGCACCTGATTGTAAAAGTAAATCGGAATGATCGGAGCCTCATTCATGAGCAGCTTTTCCGCTTTATGCATGAGTGCAAAACGTTTTTTGGCATCGGCTTCCTGTTTTGCCTGCTTGATGTAGCCGTCGTATGCCGCGCTTCCCCAGCCGGTGCGGTTCATGGAATTATCCGTCTGGAAAGCCTCAAGAAAACTGATCGGATCTGCGTAATCCGGTAAAAATGAGCTTTGAGAGAACTGGAACTTCAGTCCTTTCTGCTCTTCTAAAAAGACGTTCCATTCCATATTGGCGAGCTTAACGTCTATACCGAGCACACTTTTGAGCTTCTGCTGAATCGCTTCCGCTATTTTCTTATGCTCCGGTTTTGTGCTGTATGTCAATGTAACGGCGGGCAGCTTGTCATAATGCTCTTCTGCCATGCCTTTTTCCAGCAGTTTTTTGGCTTCTGATTCATCCGGATTTAATAAACTGCCGCCCGCTTCGCGGAAATCTTTCCCGTCAGGCTGAGTAAATCCCGGGGATACAAAGGCATGTGCCGGCTTTTCACTGTTTTTGGTCACATAATCCGTGATTTCTTTCTGATCAATCGCTGCCGCGAACGCTTTTCTGATCTTTTCATTTTGAAACGGCTCCATTTTCACGTTAAAACGATAGAAATAGAGTCCGGCCTGATCCCACGTGCGGACATTTTTCCCTCCCATCAGCTGCTCGCTCAGCTCTGCCGGCACAAAGGCGGTATCCAAATCCCCCGACTGAAACATCTGATAATCGGTATTCCGGTCACTGACCATCGCCCATGTGACTTTATCCAGTTTCACCGTCTTTTTATCCCAATACGTCTCGTTTTTGACCATCGTCATGCTGTCGTCATGCTTCCATTCCGTCAGTTTAAACGGCCCGTTGCCGACAAATGTTTTTGCTTCAGTGAACCATTTCGGATCAGCCTTGGCGACCTTCTCATTAATCGGGAAATACGCCGGATTGGACACGACGCTCAGAAAATAATCCTGCGGCGCCGCCAATGTGACGACAAGCGTTTTTTTATCTTTTGCCGTGACTTTCACGTCTTCGTGTTTGCCTTTTCCGCTGTTAAATTCTTCTCCGCCTTTGATCATGTAGCCGAGAAAAGCGGAAGATGCGCCCGTTTTCGGATCGAGCATCCGTTTCCAGGCGTACACGAAGTCTTCCGCCGTAACGGGATCGCCATTTGTCCATTCGGCGTTATCACGGATATTGAAGGTATATGTCAGCTTATCAGCGGACACCTTCCAGCTTTCCGCCATGGCCGGTTCGGGCTTATTATCTTTTCCGAGCCTCGTCAATCCTTCCATGATGTTATTCAGCGGCTGCCAGGAAACATTATTAAATCCGATCGGCGGATCAAGTGAGGTCGGCTCATTTTCGTTATTGAGCCGCAGCACCGTTTCACCCCCCTGTTCTTTTGCTTTGCCGGGTTCTGTCCCCGCCTGTTCATTGGCTGTACAGCCCATCAGAGCAAACGAAACAACAGCAATCACACCGATCGCCCATCTCTTTTTCATTTCAATCCCCCTTTTTCCTCTGCTGCCGTCAGCTGCTGCTTCAGCCGCTCTGCACGGTGATCCTGAAGCCAGCAGTTGACGATATGGCTTTTGGATTTCATGGTTGTTGCCGGATATACCTTTTCACAGACGATCATCCTGTCCGGGCAGCGGGCGGCAAACGGGCAGCCCGGCGGCGGATCGAATAAATCAGGCGGCGTCCCGTCAATCGGCGACAGCTCACTATCCTCCATATCCAGCCGCGGCACTGAACGAAGCAGCCCCTTTGTGTATGGATGAGCCGGACGGTAAAAAATATCATGCCTCGTGCCGATTTCGGCGATTTTCCCCGCATACATGACGGCGACTCTGTCGGCGGTCTGAGCGACGACGCCGAGATCGTGTGTGATCAGAATAATAGACACGCCTGTTTTTCTTTGAATCTTCTTAAATAATTCAAGGATTTGTGCTTGAATCGTCACATCAAGGGCCGTTGTCGGTTCATCGGCGATCATAATTTCCGGCTCGCAGATCAGAGCCATTGCGATCACGATCCGCTGCCGCATGCCCCCGCTTAATTGGTGAGGGTACTGCTTCAGGCGGGATTTCGAGTCCGGGATACCGACCAGATCCAGCATGGCGAGAACTTCGGATTCAGCTTGTTTTCTTGTCATGGCGCGGTGTTCCAACAGCGCTTCTGAAAGCTGATTCCCTATGGTCAAAGTCGGATTGAGCGCCGTCATCGGGTCCTGAAAGATCATAGAAATATCGCGCCCCCGGATTGCCCGCATTTCCCGATCCGACATTTGGCAAAGGTCTTTCTGTTTAAATTGTATGCTTCCGGATTCAATCTTTGCCGAATGTTTCGGAAGAAGGCCCATCACGGCTTGTGACGTCACGCTTTTTCCGCAGCCAGATTCACCGACGATCGCAAACGTTTCACCTTTATATAAATCGAAGCTGACGCCTCTGACGGCTTTTACAGTGCCTCCGTATGTTGAAAAAGTAACATGCAGATTTTGAACGGAAAGAACTTGCTGCGCCATTTTTCCTACCTCCTCAGTTTCGGGTCTAACGCGTCCTGCAAGCCGTCTCCAAGTACGTTAAACGCGTACATCGTCAAGGAAATGAAAAAAGCGGGGAAAAACAGCCGCCACCAATGGCCTGATAAAATCGCCGGCAGCCCGTCGTTTGCCATGACTCCCCAGCTTGCAAACGGCGCCTGAATGCCGAGTCCGAGAAAACTTAAAAATGATTCCGCAAAAATCGCCGCCGGCACCGTAAGCGTCATTTGGACGATAATGGCTCCCATCGTATTCGGCAGCAGATTTTTCTTAATAATCCGAAATGTTTTCGCTCCAAACGTTTTCGAAGCCAATACGTGTTCATCATGCTTCATCCTCAGCACCTGCCCTCTGACAATCCGCGCCATGCCGACCCATCCCGTCACGGTCAGAGCGACGATAATGGAACTGAGCCCCGGCCCCATCAGCACCATTAACAAAATGACAACGAGCAGATACGGCAATCCGTAGAGAACCTCGATGATTCTCATCATGGCGCTGTCTGTCCGGCCCCCTTTGTAGCCGGCGACGCCTCCGTAGATAACGCCGATCAAAAAGTCGATCAGCGCCGCCATCACACCGACAAATAAAGAGATCCTCGCTCCGTACCATGTTCTTGTAAACACGTCCCGGCCAAGTTCATCGGTTCCGAACCAGTGTGAAAAAGACGGCGGAAGATTCTGCTCGGCGAGCGTCTGCCTTGTCACGCTGTGCGGTGATATCAGCGGACCGAACACAGCCGATAGAAACAGGCAGCATAATATCACAAGCCCGGCCATCGCCAATTTGTTCTTTTTAAGCCGCCGCCACGCATCCTGACTGTAAGACAGGCTCGGACGCTTGACCGACTCGGTTTCACCCTTTCTTTCCGCGCCCGGCTGAAACCAGTCATCAGGCACTTCTGTGTGTTTTACCGTTTCTTGCGGGAGATTCATCAGGATCACCCTTTCTTATGAAGTTTTATGCGCGGGTCTAACAGGCCGTATGCCAAATCAACCAGAAACAGCAGGACGATCAGAATCACACTGTAAAATACGGTCGTTCCCATGATGACCGGGTAATCACGCTGATTGATGCTTTCTACGAAATATTTGCCCATTCCCGGTATGGCAAAAATTTTCTCGATGACGAAACTGCCCGTTAAAATACTTGCGGCAAGCGTCCCGAGTACTGTCACAACAGGCATAAGAGCGTTTTTCAATGCGTGTTTGATCACAATTTTGACGGGAGAAAGCCCCTTTGCTTTTGCCGTGCGGATGTAATCCTGAGTCAGCACTTCGGCCATGCTTGATCTTGTCAGCCTCGCGATAATGGCCATGGGACCGACGGCAAGCGCAACAGTCGGCAGGACCATGTGAACGGGACTCGTCCAGGTAGCTGCCGGAAACCATTTCAGATGAACCGCAAATTGCTGAATCAGCAGTGTAGCCATAATAAAATTCGGAATGGAAATCCCGAGCACCGCAAGGCTCATAGCCGCGTAATCGAGAAATCCGCCGCGCCTGAGAGCGGCCATTATGCCGAGCGCGAGCCCGGAAATAACAGCGATGATGATCGCCGTTATCCCAAGCTCAAATGAGACCGGAAACCCGCGTTCAAGCATAGCGTTTACACTGTCTGACGGTTTTTTAATTGAAGGACCGAAATCAAAGGTAAGAATGGATTTTAGATAGATGGCGTATTGAGTGATAAGAGGTTCGTTCAGATGGTAGTAGGATTCGAGATTTCGCTGGACCGCTTCGTTTGTGCCCCGCTCTTCGTTAAAAGGCGAGCCGGGTATCACTTTCATCATGACAAATGTCAGAGTGGTGATGACGAGGACGGTCATAATCATGGCGATAAAACGTTTGATAAAATACCGCAGCAATGCCGTTCACCCCTTTAACAGAATGTTGTTCTCATGGCGAGTTCTGTCATGACGAGCATGGCCTGATAGGCTTCCGGCATGTCTTTTGCCTGAAATTGAACGATTGTCGTTCCCGGGATGATTTCTGTGCCCGGCATTAAATGGGCCCATTCAGCCTGTCCGTAGTTGGCAAATTCAATGCCTAATACAGGTCTTTCAGGCGGAGTCAGCGGTTTGACCTTATCTTTATTTTTGAGCGCATAGGCTGTTTTTTCCGTCAGGAGCCGTCCGGCTTTTTGAGGGGACAGGCATTTGACCGCGGTTCTTGAAATGGTTTGTTTGACGGCGGCAGTCGTCACATTCGGGATCAGCTCCTCCGCTTCTTTTGCGGCACAATCATCTCCGGCAGCCATGATGACAGGGACATCGTAAAATCCGGCGAGATAGGCATTTAACCCCAGTTCACCGACCGGCTTATCATTTATGTAAAAGTGGCGGACGCCGAATATCATGCTGTGCGACATGACGCCCGGCATCGACGCTCTCGCATGATAGCCGATAAACATCACACCTGAATACGATTCATCAAGCCCCTGCATCATGGAAAACGGCTTGACATCCCCCGTAATCAGCTCTGCCTCAGGGTGAAGTTTTTCCGCGAGCAGATTATTCATCTTTGAGTGGCTGTCATTCACGGTCACTTCCGTGCATCCGTTATTAAACGCTTCTGCGATGCACCAGTTTGCTTCTTCGGTCATCAGAACCCTGCCGCGCTCATAATTGTGCATGCGGGAATTGACAAATGTTTCATCAGGCAGTCCGGAAATCCCTTCCATATCCACAGATAGATACAGTTTCATGTAATGCCTCCTTTTTTACTTAAAATTTCGATATTAAATTATGAATATTCTAACAAATTATATTAAAAAAGGATGAAACATGCAATATACCATTCTGCCATTATAGGAAAAAACAAACCCTTTTCACCGGGAAAAGGGTTTGCTGATAGAAAAAGTTACATACTGTTTTTGCTTATATGATGACGCTGAAACTGTCTGACCGCACTTCTGTATTCATGATCGGGAATGACCTGATGCCTGATCGGTTCAGGAGCCTGCGGCGAAGGCTCTTCAGCCGCCTGCTTACGGACGGCATGCGGTTTATGCGCCAGCTTATGCCCCATGCCGGTCGCATTCATGACAAATGATAAACACACTAAAAGCAAACTTAAGATGAAAGCAATAAGAAACAAATCGCTGTATGTCCCCATCAGCAGGTCATGCGGCGATTGTGTGCCGCGCGCGCCCCGAAGCGTGCCGGAAGCATCTCTTTTCGTAAAATACCCTATTAAAACAGGAGCGCCCATATAAATGAACAGCCTTAAAAACTGAACTGCCGTCATGCGTTTCACCAGTTCCGGAAGCGGTCCGCCCAACGCGGCTCCCATCAGTCCGGCTGCCACAATAAGCCCTGTCCCGGCCGCCAGCATCACGAAAAGCCCCGCAAATAGAATAAGCGGTATATGATGATCCGCCGTCATCCATTGGAAATTCACGAACACCAGTATAACAGAGCCTGTTATGCCGAGCATGCCCGGACCGACTTTATCATATGCTAATGCACTGATGACAGCGGCGATGGCCACGCCTCCCAAAAGGCTCGCATAAAGGAATATCTGTTGAGTTTGTGACATATGATATGCGGTCTGAAGCTCCCCGTGAAATGCCGAAAGACTGACCGCTATGGAAATACTGCCCGCAGCGATCATGAAAACACCCAGAATCGGCTTTGGAATCAGCATAAGTTTAATCGAAATCAACGCATGTTCGTTTCTGTACTGCATGATCAGCAAGATGAGAAGAATGACGATGCTTCCTCCAAATCCCGCCAATGTCTGCCATGATGAAAAGCCCCATTTCGGCAGATGAATAAATGTATAGGCGGTCAGCACGGCTGATACACCCGCTAACAGAAAACCGATGCCGTCAAATGGAGATTTTTCAGCATTTTTATGAGCGTCATCCCGCAGCCACATATAACTGAAAATGAGGCCGAAAAAAGACAGCAGGCTAAAAATGCCGAACAGCCAATGCCAATGGCCGGCGCTTGCCGCCGCCGTGCCTAAAACGGTCCCCATAATGACGGAACCGTAAAATCCGCCGATTAACACAAATAATGCGTAATTCCGGCGCTCAATCGGAAACGAAAGCACCAGCATGGGAATCATAATCATCAGCATAGTACCCGCCGCAGCTCCCTGTAAAAAACGGCCCGCGGCGAGCGGATAAATATCATTTGTCACAGCAGCAAGGAGCGCTCCGATGACACCCGCGGCCATCGAAATCATATAGACAGGCCGGGAGCCGAATCTTTTTCTTAAATACGGCCCCGCCGGCACGAATAAGGCAAATGCCATATTCCCGATAATAATCGGATGAAAAGAGTCAAAGTTTTCCCCGCCGACCGTCTGCCGGACAAGGCTTTGGACAGCCGAAAGAGCGGTATTCGACATCAGCCCCGGCCCGACCGCCAATACAGCAAGCAGAGAAATGATCCAGTGATGTTTTTCTTTCATGTGACAGCTCCTTTCTGACTATTTGACAAAGTGAAAAAGCTAACAGATTTCCCCCATTAGCTTGACAGAATTTTTCATGTGAAGGATTGAACATAATATCTCATTTATTATTTCAAATCCGATGGAAATTGTCAATATACAGCGCCTCCGTCCGATTTCATCTTTTTCACAATTTCCCACAATCTTTTCATTATTATCCCACACTTTTTGTTTAAGATGGAGTCAGTAATAATAGGCAAATCATGCTATGATGAAATAGAGAAACGGAGTGAACATGATGGATAACTATCGTGATGAAAATCGGACAGACCAAAAAGAACAGGAAGTCCTTTTAGTAAAAGAAAACCCGCAGCCGGCCGGATATTCCGCGCCGGACGAGGACAAGAAAAAACGAAGCTTCGGCTGGTTCAGACCGCTTCTCGGCGGAGTGATCGGCGGAGGGCTCGCCCTCGGCATCTATACATTTACGCCGCTTGGAGACCATCAGACTCAAGATACTTCCAATCCGGCTCCCGCTCAGGAAACGTCATCGGTAACCGCCAAGCAGACATCTTCTGATTCCGGCAGCGGCAAATCGGCAAACAGCTCATCGGCAAATTCAAGCAGCATTTCGAATATGGTGGAAGACATTTCACCGGCGATCGTCGGGATCACCAATCTGCAGAAGCAGCAAAGCAGTTCCGATTTATTCGGATTCGGATCA
This sequence comes from Bacillus sp. GZB, assembly GCF_001975995.1. Classification (NCBI taxonomy): domain Bacteria; kingdom Bacillati; phylum Bacillota; class Bacilli; order Caryophanales; family Bacillaceae; genus Bacillus; species Bacillus sp. GZB. The sequence goes on along the minus strand of NZ_MTQG01000010.1, from coordinate 481,199 downwards.
AGCTCAGATTCAAACTCAAATTCATCGGGTGATGATGCGGAAACGGGATCGGGTTCAGGCGTTATTTTTAAGAAAGCAAACGGCCAAGCGTATATTATTACGAATAACCACGTGGTCGAAGGCGCCTCTTCCCTTAAAGTGTCATTATATGACGGCACCGATGTAACAGCTAAACTCGTCGGCAGCGACTCTCTGACAGACTTGGCCGTTTTAGAAATCAGTGATAAACATGTAACAAAAACGGCAAGCTTCGGCAGTTCATCCGCTCTCAGAACGGGTGAATCCGTGATCGCCATCGGTGATCCGCTCGGCAAAGACCTTTCCCGCACCGTCACACAAGGCATCGTGAGCGGTTTAAACAGAACGGTCTCGATTTCCACGTCAGCTGGTGAGTCAAGTATCAACGTCATCCAAACCGATGCCGCGATCAATCCCGGAAACAGCGGCGGACCGCTCTTGAATACAGACGGCAAAATCATCGGCATCAACAGCATGAAAATCAGCGAAAGTGATGTAGAAGGCATCGGCTTTGCCATCCCGAGCAACGATGTAAAACCGATCGCCGAAGAGCTTCTCACGAAAGGACAGGTGGAGCGCCCTTATATCGGCGTGAGCATGATCGACTTGGAACAAGTGCCGCAAAACTATCAGGAAGGCACACTCGGGCTTTTCGGCAAACAGCTGAATAAAGGCGTTTATATTCGCGAAGTGGCGCAGGGCTCACCTGCAGCCAAAGCCGGATTAAAAGCAGAAGACATCATTATCAGCTTAAAAGGGAAAGAGACCGACACGGGCAGCGAACTTCGCAATATTCTCTACAAGAATACGAAAGTCGGCAGCACCGTTGACGTGAAGATTATCAGAAACGGCAAGGAAATGACGAAAAAAATGAAACTGACTCAAAAAGAAGAAACATCTTCTTAACAAAAATCCAAGGCAGCCGCCTTGGATTTTTTATATACAGATGAAACTTTAGGCCTGGATCAGCCGTATGACCTAGTGTACAAAGGAGGATACATACACATGAAACAAACCGGACTTTTGCTGGTCGTTACCGGCCTGATCTTGCTGCAGCTGAGCATTCAGCTTCCTCAGCAAAACGCTGCTTGGGGAATGACGCTTGGCGCAAGCATTTTACTGAACCTTTCGGGAACCGGACTGATCATGCGCTCTCTGCACACGCAGACCGGCCGCAGATGAATAAAAAAAGCACCCTGTCCGCTGGCCGGACAGGGTGTTTCGGTTAAGACATATGCTGGTCCCGATAAATCTTTTCGTTTTTCATGCCGTACGCTTTTTGCACGATATAGAGCGGACGGTCTTTTGCTTCGTCATAAATCCTTCCGATATATTCGCCGATCATTCCGAGCATTAATAGAACGATGCCGCTGAATAACAGCTGTATCACAATCAGAGAGGACCAGCCCGTAATGGTGCTGTTCGTAAACAGCTTCATGTATAAAACGATAAACATATAGAGAAAACCCGCTCCGGACATGATCATTCCCGCATAGCTTGCCGCCTTGAGCGGTTTATGAGAGAACGTTGTGATTCCGTCCATGGAAAGCTTCAGCATTTTTTTAAGCGGGTATTTCGTTTCCCCCGCAAGCCTCTCATCTCGTTCATATTCTACAGCAGTCTGCTTAAAGCCGACCCAGCTGACGAGTCCTCTGACAAAAGGATTTTTTTCTTTTAATCTTTTCATCTCATCACAGACTTTTCTGTCCAGCAGGCGGAAATCTCCGGTGTCGAGCGGAATATCAATATCAGTCACGCTCCGCAGCAGCCGGTAAAACATAGAGGCCGTCTGTTTCTTGAAAAAGGTTTCTCCCTTTCGTTTCGTTCTGACGGCGTACACCACATCGTAGCCTTCTTTCCACTGCTCAATCATATCAAGGATTAATTCAGGAGGGTCCTGCAAATCGGCGTCAATGACGGCGATTGCATTCCCCTCTGCATAATCCATACCCGCTGTGATCGCGATCTGATGTCCGAAGTTTCTGGAAAAATCAATAATTTTCACTCTCGGATCAATCAGACTTTGCTCTCTTAAAATCTCAATACTGCGGTCTTTGCTTCCATCATTGACAAAGATCAATTCATAATGCTCTTTTGTTTGATCCATGACTTCTTTCAGGCGCTGATAGGTTGTCTGAATGACGAGTTCCTCGTTATAAACCGGGACGACTATTGAATATTGAATATGTCTGCTCATGTTTTTTCCTCCTATTCATCAGATTGAAGTTCGTATAGTGAAGCTGACTGATTCATTCCGCCCGGCCCGCCACTCATTCGGCTGTTTTTACCCGCGGCCTTGCTGCTTTTTGTATCAGCTGCATCATGATTTTTCGTTTTCTGATCTGTGCTTGATTGCCATTTATCTGAAGATACTTTCTTTCCGTTTTTCTCAACCCACTGCACAATATCGTTATTTCCGCCTTTGCCCATTCCAGATGTTAAGAAGTATTTTACTTTCCCTTGTTTTACGAGCTTTTTAAATTGAGTCAGCGTAATGGCCGGGTCAGACCCGCTGAATCCGCCGATCGCCATGACCGCTTTTTTCGTTTTAATAATGTAAGGCGCCGCCGTGTTGGAATCGGTTGTAGCAAATAGATAGTCCGCTCCGGCGTTATGTTTCTCTAAATAGTTGATCAGTTTTGTATTGACAGATGCGTTATCCATTCCCATGCCTTTTCCGCTTGTTGAAGCGAGCTGAGGGCCTGTTTCAGGCAATGAGCTGTTGCCTCCGTACAGAAGCGGTGTGCTCGCCCAATAAATCGGCATCACCATCAAGACGAGAAGGGCTGCAAGTGAAACATAATAACTGAGCGGTTTTTGGCGCTGTTTGAATACGAACAGGGCGATTGCTGCCACTGCGCCGAGAACGCCTGCTCCGATGCTCCAGCCTGCGCCGATTTGATCATTGTAGTGTCTGAGGATAAACAGCTCAAATCCGGTTGTCACAAGAATAGCGGCCGGCAATAGCCAAGTTTTCCATCCCGCCTGCTTGCGGTACAGATGAACGAGGGCGACCCATCCCGCACCGACAAGTGCCGCGATCGGAGGCGCCAGCATAATGAGATAATAATGGTGGAAAAATTCCGCCACACTGAAGAATCCGGCAATCGGTACAAGCCACGCTGCCCAAAAGATCGTTTCCTTCTGTTCTGCTGATAATCTTCTTCTTTCTCTCGCCCCGGCGATCAATAAACCGGCCATTCCAAAAATCGCAAACGGCAGGAGCCAGCTGATCTGATCAGATAATTCCGTTTGGAAAAGGCGCAGCGGACCAGGGGTTCCCGTACCGAACATTCCTGAACCTGATTGCATTTTCGAGCCGGTGCCTGTACCGCTTTTTCCTCCGCCGCCGGGACCGCCTCCATCTCCGCCGCTTGAAGGGCCTCCTTGACCGCCGCTTGGCATTTTCCCGTTAGATGGAGGTGCCGTCATACTGCCGTTTTGTGATTTGTCTCCGCTTGCTGAACTGCTGCTTGAAGACTGGCCAGGCGGTTTTTGCATTTGTGAAGAACCGCCGGGAGAAGACATCTCTTTCGATGCGTTTCCGTCCGGCCCGCCCTGGCCGCCGCCGGAACTTTGCCCTGTCAGCCGCTGAATCCCGTTATATCCGAAAGCCAATTCCAATACGGAGTTTGTCTGGCTGCTTCCGACATATGGCCTTTTGCTGGCAGGAATATTGTCAACAATGAGCGGCCATGACAATGAAACGGCTGTTAAAACGGCTAACGCGCTTACCAATGAAATGATTTTTTTCTTAATCGTGGTGTTTGCCGCAATCATATAGAACAGCAAGAAGGCCGGCAAAATCATATAAGCCTGAAGCATTTTTGTGTTAAAGCCTGCTCCGACGACAAAAAATGCCGCCAAAAGCCAGATCAGTCTGCCTTTTCTGATCGCTTTAAAGAGAAGCCAAGTGGCGAACAAGAGGAAAAAGACCAGTAAAGCATCGACATTGTTCGTCCGCGCGACCGCTACTGCGATCGGTGTACACGCCATGACAAATGAGGCGATGCGCGCCGCCGTTTTTCCGAACGTCGGCTTTATTAATAAGTACATGAATAGAACTGAACCTACACCCGCCAATGCCTGAGGCAGGATGACGCTCCACCCGTGCATACCGAATATCAGCGCGCTGATCGTTTGTATCTGGTATGTAACAGGCGGTTTATCTACCGTGATAAACCCGGCTGCGTCAAATGAAGCGTAAAAGAAATTATGAAAGCTTTGAAGCATACTCGTTACCGCTGCGGTGTAATAAGGATTCACCGTATCGTCATTCCAGATGTTGTACATATTCAAGAATGCGGAAGCGAGTAAAATGAGAATTAAGACTGCGTCTATCTCGCGTTTTTTCATTTTCACCTGTGTTTTCACTCCTTTTGTTTAACTTTGAACAAGTGTAACAACCAAATGTGAAAAATTTATTAATAAACAAAGACAATTATTTTGCCGTTTACAAATAGGTAAAAAGAATGACAAAACGGGTAAAAAAGCAAAAAAAAGATGCCCCCGTCAAGCCGGGAGGCATCTGTCATGATTTCTGATTTACTGAATCGGTTTCAGCCGCGCTTCTATTTCAGAACGGCGGTGTTCGAGATAAGGCGGGAGCGCAACCGTTTTGCCTAGCTCTTCAGGTTTTTCATCAACCATAAATCCCGGACCGTCCGTTGACAATTCAAACAGAATTCCGTTCGGCTCCCGGAAGTATAGCGCTTTGAAATAATAACGCTCTACAATGCCTGAGTTGCTGAAACCTTCTTTCGTAATGATGCGGTGCCATAAAGCAAGCTCCTCTTCATTCTGAACGCGGAAGGCCACATGGTGCACGCTGCCTTTTCCAGGACGCTCGCGCGGAAGATCGTTTCTTTCAATGAGATGGACTTCTGTACGCGCGCCTCCGTTTCCGGATTCGAGCACCGTAACCGTGCCCCGGTCTTCATGCGTTTCTTTCCCGATTTCAGTGAAGCCCAGCACATCGGTTAACACACGCAGGGTCGGTTCTGCATACGGGACGGTCAATTCAACGGGACCAAGACCGCGGAAAGAATATTCTTCCGGTATACCGCTTTGCTTCACCGCTTCACCGATGTCTTTTCCTTTTTCGTCAGCTGTCAGCACAAGCCGCTGTCCTTCATGATCCTGAAAAGCGAGTGTGTCCCTGCCCGCTATTTTCACGATCTCACTGTGAGAGACCTGATGCTCTTCAAATCGTTTTTTCCAATATTGCAGCGCTTGTGCATCCGGGACACGCAGGCCGATTGACGAAATACTGTTTGTCCCCGCATGAAACGGCGCAATCCGCGGAATTTCGAAAAACGTCAATTCAGATCCCGGATTGGCTGTTTCATCACCGTAAAACAAATGATACATCGTCGGTTCATCTTGGTTTACGGACTTTTTCACAAGCTTCAGTCCCAGGATGTTCCGATAGAAATCTAAATTTTTCTGCGCATCAGCCGTCAATGCTGATACATGGTGTATTCCATTAACTTTCATTATGTTATCCTCCAGTCAATTATCTCGATTTCGAGATATTTTATATATACAATTTATGTTATCCGGATCGTAAAGTCAACCCATCTGCTTCACAGACGGTCTGCAGACTGCCGCTCCCCAAATAACGAACCTTTGATATTAAAAAACCATTAATGTTCGCTTTTAAAACGGTATTTTTTCCTTCTCAAAAGCAGAAACCTTTATCTTTTAGGCAAAACGACAAAATCAGAAAATTTATTTTATTCGTGTTTCAGCAATTAGGGTTTACAATATGGAAAATAGTTTTTTCAGCATGACGATTTTACACCTGGAGGGAAAGGATATGCAGATTGAAGAGAACGGACTTAAAAAAGAGATCGGCCTTACCATCGCCCTCTCACTTGTTATCGGCACCATCATCGGTTCCGGCGTATTTATGAAACCAGGCGCCGTGCTTGCCTACTCCGGTGATGCGAAAACCGCGCTTATCGCGTGGCTGTTAGGAGGCATTTTGACGCTTGCCGGCGGCTTGACCGTTGCGGAAATCGGCACTCAGATTCCGAAAACGGGCGGACTTTATACATATCTCGAAGAAGTGTACGGCGAATTTTGGGGCTTTTTGTGCGGATGGGTTCAAATTATCATTTACGGCCCCGCCATTATCGGAGCAATCGGCTTGTATTTCGGCTCTTTGATGGCGCACTTGTTCAATTGGGATTCCGGCTGGTCTAAATTGATCGGGATTTCAGCCGTTTTGTTTTTAAGCATCATTAACATTATCGGAACGAAATATGGCGGCATCGTACAGGGAATTACGACTGTCGGCAAATTGATTCCGATTATCTGCATGATCGTGTTCGGCCTTTGGAAAGGCGATCAGCATATTTTTACAGCCGTTACAAGCAGCATGTCGGACATGAATTTCGGCGCTGCCATACTGGCCACCTTGTTTGCTTATGACGGATGGATTCTGCTTGCGGCACTCGGCGGCGAAATGAAAAATCCGGAAAAGCTGCTCCCGAGAGCGATGACGGGCGGACTCTTGGTCGTCACCGCCATTTATCTTTTCATTAACTTTGCGCTGCTGCACATTCTTCCTGCGACCGATATCGTCAAACTCGGTGAAAATGCGACCGGCACCGCTGCCGGAATGCTGTTTGGCGACATCGGGGGAAAATTGATCAGCGTCGGAATCATCGTCAGCATCTTCGGCTGTTTAAACGGAAAGATTCTCGCTTTTCCGCGTGTCTCGTTTGCGATGGCGGAACGGAAACAGCTGCCGTTTGCCGGACAGATTTCGCGGGTGCATCCGACGTTCCGCACCCCGTGGATTGCTGTGTCATTTCAGATCGCGCTGGCCATTATTTTTATGATCGCCAGCAATCCCGATAAGCTGTCTGAAATCTCTATTTTCATGATTTATATTTTTTACGTCATGGCCTTTTTCGCCGTGTTTATCCTCAGAAAAAAAAGCGGCGGAAAACCGCGCGCCTACAGCGTGCCTTTGTATCCGATCATTCCTGTTTTGGCCATCGCGGGTTCACTGTTTGTGCTGATCAGCACGATCATTACAGATACACTGAGCTGCGCGCTGTCCCTTTTGATCGGCCTCGCCGGGCTGCCGCTTTATTTTTGGCTGAAAAACAGCAGAAAAAACTGACAAAAACGGTTCCTTTTACGGGAGCCGTTTTTTTTCGGCAAAATCACGTGCAAAAGTTGACAGCAAATTCACATCTTTTGTTATACTTTTTAAGCAAGATGTCTGAATTCGAAGTATGTTACGTTTTTTTGGCAAAGTGGGTAACATAAGAAAAACAGGATGAGACACGTTTTTACGAAAAAATCAAGAGGCGTTTTTTTCGACTTTATCTATTTTTTTTCGACAAAAGGCTATATAATAATTTGATGTGTGCATTGTCTCATTCAAACAATGGAGGGTTTTTAATGATAAAAAGAAAAAAAGATAAGTTCTCACTCCTTTTAACAGAAATCGCAAAAAATATAGATGAAACTGCAGAGTATTTTGTGAACTTTAAAGTCACAAACCAAACAACACTTAAAGAATTTGCAGATACGTTAAAAGAATACGAAACAAAAGGTGACAATCATGTTCATGTCATGATTAAAGAGCTTAACAAAGCATTCATCACTCCTATTGAACGCGAAGATATCCTTCAGCTGACAAACAGCCTGGATGATGTGCTTGACGGAATTGAACATTTCTCTGCCATGATGGAGATTTTCTCAATTACTTCATCAGACGAGCATATCGACAAATTCAGCGGCTACATTAGAGAATGTGCGAAAGAAATTTTAATTGCAACTGAGCTGTTGGCAGAAAACCGCTTAAAGGACATTCAGCCTCACGCCATCAAAATTAAAGAGTATGAGCACAACTGTGACAACCTGCACAGAAAATCATTAAAAAATCTTTTCGGCCATGAAACAGATCCGATCAAAGTGATCCAATATCGTGAAATTTACGAAACGCTTGAAGAAATTGCTGACTCTTGCCAAAGCGTTGCCAATAATCTTGAAACCATCATTATGAAAAACGCGTAACGAGGGGTTAAAATGGATACTCTATTACTTTTAACGATATTAATTGTCATTTGCGCTTTGGTATTTGACTTCATTAACGGATTTCACGATACCGCCAACGCAATCGCCACCTCAGTTTCGACAAAAGCGCTGAAGCCGCGGCACGCGATTATCATGGCCGCCATCATGAACTTTCTCGGAGCGATGACGTTTACCGGTGTGGCGAAAACCATTACGAAAGATATTGTGAATCCTTATACATTAGACAACGGATCGGTTGTCATTCTTGCTGCTTTACTCGCCGCAATCGTCTGGAACTTGATCACATGGTATTTCGGCATTCCGAGCAGCTCTTCACATGCGATTATCGGAGCGATCGCCGGTGCGGCCATTGCAGCGTCAGGTTTTGCGACGCTTAATTATAAAGGGTTCATTAAAATTATCGAAGCACTTATCTTATCGCCGATCATCGCCTTTGTTCTCGGCTTTATCGTATATTCGATCGTGAAGCTGATTTTTAAAGACAGCAATCTGGCGAAAACAAATAAACGCTTCCGCAGAGTGCAGATTTTGACGGCTGCCATTCAGTCCTATACACACGGAACGAACGACGCGCAAAAAGCGATGGGTATCATTACGATGGCGCTTATGACGGCCAATTTACATAAAAGTGATGCCATTCCTTTTTGGGTGCAGCTCTCTTGTGCCCTGGCAATGGGTCTCGGCACATCCATCGGCGGCTGGAAAATCATTAAAACCGTCGGCGGTAAAATTATGAAAATCCGTCCGGTAAACGGCGTATCTGCCGACTTAACCGGCGCAGCCATTATTTTCGGGGCTACGTTTATTCATCTCCCTGTCAGCACGACGCACGTCATTTCGTCTTCCATTCTCGGTGTGGGCGCTTCCCACCGCGTAAAAGGCGTGAACTGGGGAACGGCTAAACGGATGCTCATTACATGGGTCATCACCCTGCCGATTGCAGGTACACTCGGCGCCATCGCCTTTTTCATCCTAGATCTCTTTTTCTGATGACATCCGCTTCTTTACAGAAGCGGTTTTTTTTGTGACAGGAAAATGATGTCATGACATAGAATGAACATAGCAGACCATTTTTCAAATTGTGAGGGATGCTCATGCTTTTGTTTTTTCAGATCATGGTGTGGACGATGGCGGCCGCACTCATTTTATATGTGTACGCATCCTGGCGGTATGAGGCAAAGGTAAAAGAAAAAATGTTTGCCATCCGTAAAACGTGGTATTTACTATTTGTACTGGGCTCCATGGTCTATTGGACATATGATCCTGAATCGCTCTTTGCCGCATGGAGACAATATTTGATTGTTGCCGTCTGCTTTGCCCTTATTGATGCGTTTATCTTTTTGAGCGCGTATATCAAAAAGCTCGCCGGCAATGAATTAGAGACGGATACGCGGGAAATTTTAGAAGAAAATAACGAAATGCTTCACTCCTATCTTGAAAAACTGAAAACCTATCAATATCTGTTGAAAAATGAACCGATCCATGTATATTATGGAAGTACAGAAGCTTATGCGGAAGGCATCAGCAGACTGCTGGCCGCTTATGCCGAAAAAATGAATGTCACGGCTTCCTTGTGCGACTATTCCGCACAATCGGATAAGGACCGCTTGACGGAGCATATGCCTGATGCGGCAGACGTTCAGTCCCGTCTTAACCGTAAAGACGTCTACTATGATCAAAAAGGCAGGCTTGTGCTTATTCCGTTTACAGTCCAGAACCGCCATTACGTGATCAAACTCACGTCGGAAAACCTGTTGACGGAATTCGATTATTTGCTTTTCACATCGCTAACGAGCATTTATGATTTAATGCTGCCAATAGAAGAGGAAGGTGACGGTTAAATGGAGCAGGCATTTCAAAACGGGCAGCCGGAACAAAGAGCGAAACCGTTTAAAATGTTTAAAAAACGTTCAATGACAAGTATCGCAAGTTACCAGGTCAGCCCTCATACCGCCAGAATTTTCAAAGAAAACGAGCGGCTGATTGACAAGTATAAACAAAAAAAAGCTTGATTACACTAAGGACAGGAGACACGGCTCTTGTCCTTATTCCTTTTTTCCTTATCTTTCATATAATAAAACCAACAAAGAGATGCGACAGGTGATGATGTGAAGAAAATTGTCAGGCGCGTAAAGTTTGTGGATTACGGACGCTTCGGGCTTTCCGCTTATTCGCTGAGGATGCGGGCGAGGAATCTCGGGCTATTGAACCGGTTAAAAAAGAAAAAAGGCTGAATCCCGCAATGTGAACGGGACTCAGCCTTTTTTGTTAAAGCTGCATCAGAATTTTCGCTTTTACAGCGGGGCCGTAGACGCCGTCAGACGTCAGCCCGTTTACAGATTGGAAGCGGGCCACGGCATCTGCGGTTTTCGGACCGTAGATACCGTCAATTCCGTTATTGACAGCTCCTTTTTCAGGATAGAAATAAAGCGCGGCGAGCGCGTTTTGCACCTGGTATACCTTTTCGCCGGACGTGTACGGCTCTGTCAGCTGAATCACCTCGTCCGGGAGAGAATACAGTGCTTCAACCGGCGGGCTGACGATCAGTACTTGTCCGACTTTAATCAGGTTCGGGTCAGCGATGTTATTCCATTTCTGCAGATCGGCCACGCTGACGCCGAATTTCCGCGCGATCGCCGACAGCGTATCTCCTTTTTGGACGGTATACGTCTGTCTTTCCCCAGAACCGATTCCCGCTTTAAACTCATCCCATGTATCCAACAGTCTTCTCGGACAAAGCTTTCCTGACCAATGCTTGTGCGCAACGACATTTGCAAGCGGGATGCCGTGCGACGTCATTAATGTGCGGATGAGCCATTGTGCGTTTGCCACGGCCTGTGAAAAGTTGCCGTCTGCGTTTTCACAAATTTCAATACCGATGGATTTACGGTTGCCGTCTCCGTTTCCGTCACCGGCATGCCAGCCGTTTTCGTTCAGCGGAAGATGCTGATAAATTTCCGTATCATCGACTGTGAAATGCCAGCTTGTCGGTGTATCGGGATTTTTCACATAGCTTGCGTGACTTTTGGCGTTAGCTCCGACTGCAGTATTGGCTGTATTGTGCACCGTAATGTAAATCGGTGTCATTGCATAGCCTGGGCGGTTATTGTTTCCTGCCGGGATAAAATCCTGTGTGATTTTTACCATATTCTCATCTCTCCTATTTCGATAAATTGTTTATTTTTAATAAAGCCTGCTGTTTTTTCCCTTTTGCTGTAACGTAATTGTTTTTAAACCAGGCGGCGGCAGTCGTTATGATTGTAAAAACGGCCGACCCGGCGGCATACAGCGTATCTGCAAGCTGGCTGACCTGGTCCTCCTGAATATTCAGCGGCGATTTGCCGAACATCAGCAAAGTTTGATTCAATAAAGCAAGCAAAAGAAGCACCGTCCTGACGACCGTGCCTTTGTCCGCGAATTTCATATCGGTTTCCCCCTTACTTTTGCAGCAGATTGTACATGATGGCGATGGCTCCGCCAATGACGCCCGTGCAGATTGCTGTCACGATCGCTCCTGTAATGGTCCGCTTAATCCATGTTGTGTTTTCGTCAATTTTGTTCAGTTTTTCATTCAGCGTCATGATTTGCTGATCCTGCCGGTCGGATACCCGCTCTAATGCGGCCACCCGCTGTTCAAGCACCTTTTGTTCACCTTTGATGCCTGCGAATTCTTTTTGCACCGCTTGTTCATCCAGAAGCACTTCCGCTCCCCCCCTCTTACATTGTTCTCACCTCCCTTCGGAAGTTTCATTCTTAAGAAAATGCCGTGCCTTTGACAGAAAGGCTCCCGCCGGAAATGCTTTTGATTTCCATGATGATTTCCTTAAAACCGGCAATATCAAATGACCACACTTCGTCTGTGCCTGATGTACCGGCTGCTGATGTTCCGTCTTCAGACCTGATTCCTCTGATCGGCACGTTTTTTCCCGAGATGGATCTCCCCCAAAACGCGACATGGCCCGACTCAGCCGTGCCGGTGATTTCGACGAGAAGTTTTTTCCAAGCGCCCGCCGAGAAGATGCTTCCCTCGCCAGCCTCTGCTGCATTTTCATGAAAAATCACGTCTGTATATGAAAACGCCATATCACCGCCCGTACCGACAGATTGGTATAAAACAAATTCGGACTGCTTTTGATTTCCATTTTCAAAACGGAACCGGTAATATCGTTTTGTCAGGCAGACCCACCCCGAAGCGGTCAGCACTCCGCCTTTTACTGCGAGAGAATGTGAAGCTGTCCACGAATTGTTATCCTCGCTCTCTTCGATAAAAAGAGTTCCGCTGCGGTCCGAATAAGCCCACCCCTGTGCTCTGTCTATTAAGACGGCTCCTAAACGGTCTTGTCCGAATTGGCTGTAAACTTCAATCGCTTCTAGCGGCGTATTGGTAAGAAGCTCTGCCATTCCGGACAAATCAGCAACCGACGTGACATAATCGTTTTTGTTACCGCGATAAGCTTTTACTGCGCCGGGTCTGCCAAGTTGATCGGCGGGAAATTCAAATGAATGCTTTTTCATCGGCCGTCCTCCTTTTCTCATTTATTAAAAATGACAAATAAAAAAAGCCGTTCGGCTTATGACACAGCATTTTTATAGTTTTCGTATGTTTCACCCGTTATTTCTTGAAATTCCTCAGGCGTGATATACTTCGCGGCCACACCTTCCGCCAGATCTTCGGCAGAGCAGTCATCATAGCCCATAGCCTGTTTTACCATTTCTATTGAGGCCCACTTATAAAACAAAGCGTACACCCAAAAGTTAAGTCTCTTCATTTTTTCATTCTCCTTTTACGTTTAATAATTCTAATTTTAAAGACGCTAATTGCCTGCCGAGTGACTGCTGCGCCTGTTCGGCTGCTTTTCTGGCCAATTTCTCATTCGCCAGCTGTCCCCCGAGGCCTGCAAGCTGGTTTGAATCGGGCGCCGTATCTTTTTTTAAGCTGTCTTTATATGCTTCGTCAGCCGTTTCCACCCATTCTTGTTTCTCTTCATCAAAAAATGGGCGCCACATGCCTTCGCCGTTTATTTCCGGCGGAAAGTCCGCAGCGTTAGCCGGCATCAAATAATCTCCTGTCTCAGAATCCGGATAAAGCTCAACCGGAGTGCCTGTATAAATGTTGTCATTGTCGTACGGAAATATTAATTTCATTGTCTCGCTCCTTTACGTCAGTGCCAAAACAAGGTCAATATAATAGCCGTTCACGTTATTTTCTATATTGGCCATAATTCCCGTCAGCTTCATATCTCCATTAGAATAAATAATAAATTTGCTGTAACCGGTGGTGCCGCTGGCTGCAACCATCGTTACAACGCCTTTGGCCGGCGCACAAGAGGATGGCACACTCCCGAATACCACTTCTCTGTCCGTAAGAACGTGTCCGTTCAGGTGAAGGGTGTTTCCCACTTTGCGGTATTGAAGCGGCCTGTCTCCTGATTTAGCGCCATTCTTATAAGGAACATTTATCCAAGGTACATTCTCAGTATCAAGTTCAGTAACGAGGCGCCGCCAGCCCTGCCAGCCCAAGTTCAAATCCAAATAGTTCGTGAACATATTATTTTTATAATCGACGGCAATGACATACCCAAACGTTCCATTTCCCTCACTGTCAAGAGAGGTAAAATGAAACATGCCGCGGGTCGAAGCGTTGCTCGGACTGTTTGCCGCTTTGCCGGTTGAATAAAAGGTGCCGAACGCCCTGCCGTTTTTAACGATTTTTTCAAGAAAGTTATCATCATCACCAATTGTAAGAAGATAGCCGCCGTTATCGTTTGTTATTTTCGAAAGCTGTGCGCCGTTCCACATATTTTTATCCGCCTGTGTGACATGGATGTCTTTTTTATTGGCGTGAGCGTCTACTTTTGCTTGAGAGCCTGCATCTGTTTCTCTTTGGCTCCACTCCGACCAAACGCCTTTAGTGCTGAAACTTCGGACGTATATGGGATTTCCGGCGGTCACTGTGTCTATAAACATTTGGACAAAAGTCGGTGATGCTCCTTAATTGTCCGTATTCCGCAGAAAACAGCCGCTGGCGTTCGTTTAACTCATCAACTTCGCCCGGGGTGTTTTTTCCGCCGCTTTCCGCGTTCTTATGGAGCGCCTCGTCCCAGCGCCCTTCTTTTTTCCATCTGCCGATCGTTCTTGCGGATACGCCTGATTTGCCGGCAAGGGCGCGATTTGTGATGCGGCCTTTATGAGACTGATAGATTGTAAATGCCTGTTCTCTTTTTGCGTTTTTCATGCTACGGCATCACCGCCACCTCCGACATGATTGTCTATAATAAAAAGCGGCTTCTAATCGGGCCGCTTTTTGTGATCGTCTGTTCACTTCTAGGTGGCAAACGTATGACAACTTATGAAGCAGGCGATTGATTTCTTTGTTCCTGCTGTTTTTGAATTTTTAGAAGCGCCCGTTTGACCGTCGTCTGTACGGTTGATTTCTTTACATTCAGCAAGGCGGCGATCCGTTCATACGAAAAGCATTCCGCTTTGTGGAGCAGCAGCATTTCTTTTTCTCTATCCGTTAAAACGGCTAATGCGTCCCGCAGTCTGATTCTGTCTTCTTCAGTCACATTTGCGGAAGGTTCAAACATCAGCGCCTGCGAATAGGTTTCTATGATTCTAGGATCTTTAATCAGCATTCTCTGATAAGCGTCTCTGCGGTCTATCGCTCTTCTTATGCCGGGCTGCCGGCCTTTTTCAAGCCATTCGATGACATATTCCACATCTGTAATGATCGTTCTGATGATTTTTTTATCTTTCAGTTCTTCTGAAGTAAGCATCGTTTCATCGGCTTCCTCCAGCTGCTTGTACCACTTTTTCGTCTCTTTCAGCGTGCGTTTATATTCAAATAGTAAGTCTTCCATGTAGATCCTCCTCTTTTTCGGAACAAAAAAAGGACACCAACCAATGCGCAGCATGTACGCGATTGATCAGTGTCCGCAGGCTTTCCGTCTTGGACGTATTCTGTTTTTAATTCAATTTAAAGCCGATTTCATATTCGACCCGGGCCAGATCCCCTTTTCGCGTTTCGACAAGCGTTTTGCCGTGCTCCGGCGCTTCGGCGAGCCATGCTTCCTTCTTCAGTCCGTCTACAATAATCACCCGAACCTTGCCTTCTTCCAGCTGGCTTTTTAATGTTGTATGTTCAATGTCAGTCAGTTTTTTAGGATTCATGTTTTACGTCCCCCGTCTTTTTCAGGATATTTACTTCATGTATGAGGCTTTCGAGCTTATTTATGAACGCTTCTTTTTCTTCAGAACTTTCTCCCCGGAGCAGGCGGAGAGCCGTTTCGGCCGCCTCAAAAAGTTCCGGGGCTTTCTCCATCAATGCCGCGTTGATCTGCTGTGAGTATGAACTTAAGTTGAAAACGGCCGCGATGAGCCTTCCGTTTGAATAAGGGAACTTCTCTTTATCCGCTTCGCTGTAAGCGGAATAAATGTAAATGGGTTTTTCTTCTCCGCTGTGTACGGCCCGCCATGGAGCGGGACTGTGTTTTTCTTGCAATGGTTATCCTCACTTTCCATCAGCCTCATGCCATGCTTCAATTTGCTTTTCTATCCGTTTCGCCCTGAACAGCAGGCAAAAAAGCCATTTGATATATTTATACACGTGCATCAAGCCTCGCTTTTGCGTCTTGAACCATTCGCTCAAGACGTTTAATGACCGGCGTTAAATCAGTGCCTGTTTTGCAGTTCGGGCAAGGGTGAAAGACAGCGCCGAAACCCGTTTCCGTCATAATGACCTTCTTCGGCCCGCACAGCTTACACATTATCTCGCCCCCTCTAATCTGTGGTTTACGTCAAATGAATTGCCATTAATGATGACTAAATAATCGCTGCACATCTCATAAATTCTTGTGCCTAAGGCTTCATCAACCTGCACCAGTCCGTCACAGGCCAGCTCGCTCGAGATAAGAACCGGCTTATGATTTAAATAGCGGTAATTCACGACGGCGTACATTTGTTCAATCTGCCAATCGGTCGCCCGGGGTTTTCCGTTCAGCGGTTTGAACAGATCGTCAATAAAAAGCACATCCGCCTGTTTCTTACGGCCAAGCTTTGCATCAAGCAGATCAAAATCATTTTTTAAATCCGTAAAGCCCTCCACAAAAGGAAAATACAGCACCGGTGTCTGCTTCTGTCTCATGACATAATTGCTGAGAGCGGTCAAAAGATGGGTTTTTCCCGACCCCGGACGCCCTAAAAGGGCAATGCTGTTTTTCCGGCAGTTTTTAATCTTGTCGAAGTTTTCAACATATTCAAGGGCGCACTCATATGCGTCGACGACTGCCTGAGGCTTGCCCCGCGTGATAAATCCTTTGAAATCCAGCTTTCGAAAGGCGCCTGTAATCTCACTTGCGCTGAGGATGCGCTCTGCTTTTCGTTCGGCGGTGCAGCGGCACTTAACCCACACATCCATGCCCAGCTGGTTTTTGAGATAACCGCCCTGATCTTTACAGAGCGGACAGTCAAAGCGGCTTTCGTCTGATTCTTCCGGTCTGTCCGCCAGTAATGGACGTTTTCCGTTTTTCAGGTCGGCCAGTATCTGCTCGATCGTTCGTTTTGTCATGTATCGTATTCCTCTCTTTTTTTGTTGTGATTGTCCTTCCCGCAATTCGTGCATTCAAGCGGTCTTCCATATACTTGGCGCAATAGCTGAAAGCCTTGATCGTTTCAGCTGAAGATGTGCGCCGCTGTTCAAAAGCGGTAAAGCATTCGCCGAGCCATTTGATTGCTTCTTGTGCTGACGCACCGAGGGAAACAATACGGGCGATGGCCTGATAATCCCGGGGCGACGGGTATACGCTCCGCCCCTCCTGTGCAGACCTTAATCTGATAAAATGGGCGGCAATGTCGTTAATCGTTTCTTCAGCAGTATGATTTTTTGTTATATCTATTTCTCTCCGGACATTTTTGTCCCGGTGATCCGCCGATATTGTCCGGTCAGTTGCTTCCGGGCGGGTCAATGTCTTTTTCGGCGTGAATCTTTTCGAGTGCTTTACGGAGACGATGAGTCCGTAAGGGGCGCGGACGGTTTTGATATATTCATGCTGTTCCAAAACCTCAAGCCACCGTCTGACGGTTTTTTCGCTGACGGCAAATACATCGGCCATTTCTTTTGCTTTTAAGGGCTTATGACCGAGGACGATCCCCCACTTTACGTCGTCTTTTACGTGTTCCTTTGTCGTTGAGCTGATGAACCATAAAAACAGCCATATGGCGGACCCTATTTTGTCATAATGTTCTGAATTAAATAATCCGGAATAGATGAAAAACGGGTAGCTTTTACGATTCATATTGGACGTCTCCGTTTGTCTTCAGACTTATATAGCGTTCATACTGCAATCGGTTATCAAATCGGAATACCGGAAGTCCGCAAGCGGTAAAAGATATCGAGCCGCCTGCTTTTCCTAAACATCTTTGGTCAGCCGGATTGCTGCTGAAACGGATGATAATCGGCTTCATCTCTCACCCTCCTGATCAATTTTTTATCGCATGTTGATACATTCCGTATCCCTATGATGTTGATTATATACGATACAATTCGTATCATCAAGACCTTTTTGATACTTTTTTTATCATCGCTTTATTTTGATACATTTTGTATCTATAATCATAAGTAACTTAGGGTGTTGAAAAAAGAGAGGTCATTCGGATGATAGGCGGAAGATTAAAGAGTCTCAGAGGAAAGAAAACGCAGGAAGAAGTCGCAAATCATATCGGTGTCTCGCGCGCCAGATATTCTCATTATGAAAACGGCCGATCTGAACCCGATTACGACACGCTGCAAAAGCTTGCGGATTATTTCAAAGTGTCGACTGATTATTTGTTAACCGGAAAAGAACCTTCAGATGAAGACATGTTTGCCGATCCCGACCTGCAGATCGCATATCGGGACATGCAGGACTTTTCCCCGGAAAGCAAGCAGCAGGCCATTGAATTCATTAATTATTTAAAAGAAAAAGAGAAAAACCGCAGGCCGAAACATAAATAATCCGCTCTTTTCCTTTAAACTGCTTAACGTTCAGCCGATATAAAAGCTGAATGTTTATTTTTAAAAGAAAAGGGAATTGATTCAAAGTCCGATCAGGGCTTTTCTTTCTCGCTTAAAAAAGAACATATGTTCGAAAGGGTGTATTCAATTGGGCGATTTTTTAACACATCTTGAGGAATACGTCAAAAACTTATATTGCCGCATGGGAATGACCGCCCCTCTCCATATTGATATGCAGATGATTGCCAAGGAGCTTGACATTTGGATTCATTTTGAAGATACGCACAGTATGATGCTGAAGCGGGACGGCATGTACAGCATCGTCCTGAATCAAAAAAAGTCACCCGAAGAGCAATGGCAGGATTTTGCGCACGAACTGTGCCATGTGCTGAAGCATACCGGCAACCATTTTCATATGAACAAGCTGTTCAGGGAACTGCAGGAATTTCAGGCCAACCATTTTATGTACCACTTCTGTGTGCCGACCTTTATGCTGTTAAACATGGAGCTTCCCCAGCGGAGGAGCCACGCCGTCATTTTAATCGCAGCCGCTTTCCGGGTGACGGCATCATTTGCGGAAAAAAGGCTGGAGCTGTTTGAACGGCGTAAAGCAGGTATTCAATTTCAGAAGCGGCTCACTTGTCTGTTATCCGACAAGCGGCCGAATGTGTATTATGAAAGCGGACAGACACACTTGCATGCCGCTGAAGAAAAAACGCCGTATTTTATTGAAAATTAGCGATACTCCCCCGGCAGAGTGTCAGCATTTTAAATCGCAGGAAAGGTTTTTGCATCTTGACGCTGTTCTCACCGTGCTGCCAGCCAAGCACTTCTTGCGCCACATAGCTCCAGTGAATGTGTAAGAACGGGCCCCCCCTGTTCATTTATCATAAAAACCGGCCTTCACGGCTTCTACATACCGAAAAAACAGATCGGTTGGCGTATATTTTTCTCCCCGGCAGCCAAAATTGCTGAACAGCGCGTGTCTCTGCGCCGTGCTCACTTCCAATTGCAGCCCCATTTTCCTTTTTGTCCGATTGACAATGTTGCCGGGATTTACACCTGCCAGCCGATCATTCTTCTCTGTCAGCTCGGCATCAAACCCCGCTTCACGCAGCAGATCACAAATCAGTCTTGCTTTTTCCAGATCCGCGCCCCCGACGAGTGTATTTGCCTTTTTCAGATCATGATACCCATGAAAAGCCAATGCGTAATGATGGGCGGTCACTTTTTCTAAAGCCAGGGGTTCGTCAAAGCGTGTGCTTGTCAAATGGAGAGAACGGTTATCGCACCGCTTCGTTCCTTCAAATAAATAAATTGAGCTTTGGTCAGAAAATGCCCGCACCAGCTCACTGACTCCCGGCTCAATCCTGCCGCCGTGGGGAGCGAGGACGATACATTTACTTCCCTCTTTTTCTTCATAAATAATACTGTATTCTGATTCAGCAGCTGAAAGGGCTGCGAAATTGTCATATCTATCTTTCATGTGTAACATGCTCTCCTTTTCCAGTCAGCACCAGTTTACTCTACTCATCTGGGAATGGAAACCTTTTTATAGTATGATTTGATAGAATACGTAACAGGGGGGATATATCATGGGGTTCATCAATGGCTTGCTGGGCAATGCGTCAACAATATCGACGGCTGAAGCAAAAGCAGAACTGGCCCGTATTCTGCTGGAAGGTGAGAATGTCAACGCCGCATTTAAGCTTGTCCGAGATATCATTGTCTTTACGGATAAGCGTCTTATCCTTGTTGATAAACAGGGACTCACGGGGAAGAAAACGGAGATTCAATCCATTCCGTACAAGAGCATTTCCAGATTCAGCGTAGAAACCGCCGGCCGCTTTGACCTTGATTCAGAGCTGAAAATTTGGATTTCAGGCGCGGAACTTCCCGCTGTCTCAAAGCAGTTTAAAAAAGATGAAAGCATTTATGATATTCAAAAGGCCCTTGCCGCAGTTTGTATGTAAGAAGAAACGGAAGCCCGGGGAGCTTCCGTTTTATTGATTACAGTTTTTCTTCTATTTTCGCCTTCGTTTTCGGGCCGTAAATTCCGTCTGCCGTTAATCCGCTGACGGTTTGAAAACGTTTTACAGCATTTGCCGTTTTCGGGCCGTAAACGCCGTCCGCCCCATGATTTTTTGCTCCTTTATCGGGATAAAAATAAAGAGCGGATAAAGCGTTTTGCACTTGTTTTACGTTTGTCCCTTTCGTCAGCGGTTTCGTCACTTTGATCACACCGGATGGAAGCGGATAGGAAGACACAGCCTGACTTTTTGAAGAAGAACCCGTCTGAGCGAGCTTGATCACTTGTCCGACTGTAATGTGATTCGGATCGGTGATATGGTTGATGCTTTGCAGCGATTTTACGCTGACACCGTGCGATGCGGCGATTTCCGATAAGGTGTCGCCTTTTTTCACATGGTATTCAGACGCGGAAGAAGAAATAGAGGCTTTTTTCGCCGGCATACTCCCGCTTAATTTCTTTTCAATCTTCGCCTTCACTTCATCCCAGCGGCCTTCAGACAAAATGCGGTGCGGGCAGTACTTTCCGTTCCAGTCCTGATGCTTTCTGATTCTGTCAATCCCCCAGCCCCGTTCTTTCAAAAGCTGCGCCGCAAACGCAATCGCCAGTTCTTCTGCGGCTCTGTACCGTTCGCCGCCTGACTTACTGTAACAGATTTCTATAGCAATCGACTTTCGGTTTCCGGTACCGTTCGTGCCGTCTCCCGAATGCCAGGCATTCCGGTCCAACGGAATTCCCTGGATCACTTCTTTGTCATCAACCGCAAAATGATAGCTCGTTGATTCACTGTTTCCCGTCATATAGCTGATTTCATTAGCGGCGGATGCGTCGTTTGCCGTGTTATGAATGGTAATATACTCCGGTGTCATCGGATTCGGACATTTTAACGCATATTTATCAGCCGATACGAGCCGTTTTTTCACTTCAATCCCCACTCTTCATCTCTCCTTATGCCTTTTTCATCAATAGGTGGCATTCGTAGGACAGATAACTTGAGCATATAGACTCTGCATTCGGATAAAAATGGAATGGATACGCATGCAAAAAATAAGACCCTTCCAAAGAAGGGTCTTTATGTTATGTTTGGTTGCGCGCGGCAATATGGAATGTGCCGTCCGCTTGGTTTTCCAAATGGCTTTCATGGCCGATCACCTGTGTAAAGCTGAACCCGACAGCAACAAGCAGCAATCCTGACAACAGTTTAGATTTCATATAGACAATCTCCTCTCTGGATTTGTTTTTGGGCGTGCACCATTTTTTCATAAAACGTGAGCGCTTTTTCAGGCTGTCCGTGTTTCATGTAAAATTTGGCAGCGTCATGCGCCAATTCTTCCACATACGGATACAGCATGTGTTCTTCCAGAAAATCAAACGTGTGCCTGACGGATGCGTTATCCATTTCCTTGCCGTATAACGCATGTAAAAATTGGAACAGATTCACAAACAATTCATCATTGTATTCGCGGGCGATACTGAGCCCGAGGCGGTATTGCTTCTCTGCTTCGGCTGTAGTGTTCTGTTTATAAAGAACCTGTGTTAATGAGTAAATAGAATGCGGAAGATTATCGAACTTTTCTGACCTGCAAATGGAAACGGATGTCTCAAAATATTCGGCTGCTTTAGAGAGGTCTCCCATTTTTTCGTAACAGTTTCCGAGATTATATAAGGCTGAACTGATAAGACGGGGATTGCCTTCTTGTTTTGCAAGATCTAAAGCAAGTTCTAAGTGGGGCAATGCTCTTTCTGGATACTGCATGTCATCATAATTCCCTGCAATAACGAATTCACATTGGATTCTGCGGACGTTGTACGTCTCATACGATTGGTACGTTTCAAGGGCTTGAACGGCATAACTCATGGAGACGTAGGTTTGTTTCAGGTTGTAAAATATCTCGGCCATTTTAAAAGCAAACTCAGCTTTCTCGATGTCATCAGAAACGAGTGCAAGGTTTTTTTCAGCCCGTTTGTAATACATCATGGCGTTTAGGAACATTTTCTGTTTAAATTCGTACATTCCTCGAAAAAAATTAAAGTAGTAATCAAGCAGTCCTGTCAGTTTATACTGGTTGCCTTCAATGTCTTCCAATAATTCTGAAAACTCAGGCTGAGAAGGGTCCTCCTTTAAGGGCTTGATGTAATCCAGCATGACACGGTGTCTGAATTCCATTAATGAATAATACAGCAGCAGATCCTGATCTTCTTCCATATCCTCGATCTCTCTCTCTACTTCACGTTTGACGCGCTCCGCCTCAAGGACGTGAAACTGCCGGATATGGGTATACCATTCATTAATTTTGAGCCCGACAAAAGAGGACGGAATAGTCTGCTTCATCCTCAATAAATCCCCCCTTTTGGAATGACCGAGATATGTCATATTTTATCATATTTGCTAGAAAAAGAAGAACGCAAAAAGACCGCAATTGTCGAATTTCGGATATCCGCAACGATTTATCTCCGTCACAAGCTTATTGCTTGTTTCTTCCGTGCCGTTGATATAGCATATCCTTGCAGCTTTTATTCTGTATTAAATGGGGGTTTTCACATGACAGCACAAAATCAATTGGTCAGCCACTTTCTGTCACATCGAAACGTGACGATTGAACTGGCCGAAAAAATCAGCCGCGAGCATTACGACTACAAACCGGCAGAGACATCAATGTCCGCTCAGGAACTTGTAAAACACATCGTTTATTCTTTTCTTATGTTTGCAAACGTCATTAACGACGGAAACGGATCAGCCATCCAGAACAAACCGAAAGAAGAAGCGGAAACAGACCTCGTCAAACTGGCGGAAGCATGTACTGAAAAAACGACAGACATCCTGTCACAGCTGACTGAAGAGCAGCTGAACCGCGAAATTGACCTGACCGCCTCTTTCGGCAGAAAAGTAACCGGCGCCGCTCTCCTTCAGCTTGCCATGGAGCATGAAATTCATCATAAAGGCAATCTTTTCGTGTATGTCAGAGAAATGGGCCACACGGAACTTCCGTTTTATCAGCAAAAATCATAATCCGGCCATCCGCCGGTCTGCGACATAACAGCAGGCTGGCGGATTTTTTTGTTCTGTATAAAATTTTCCGAAAATTTAATTGATTACCGCCTCTTAATCATATATAATCTGATAAAAATAGTAGGATTATTCAGGAGGCACACAGATGACTGTAAGCATTGTGTTTATGGGTTTCTTTGTCGGAACGCTGGTCGGATTGACGGGTGTGGGAGGAGCGGCGCTTTTGACTCCTTTACTGATCGTTTTGGGGATCAACCCCTCAATCGCCGTCGGCACTGACCTTTTATATAACTCCATCACCAAACTGTTCGGTGTCGTTTCTCATTGGAAACAGCGCACCGTTCAATTTAAACTTGTCGGCTATTTGGCGCTCGGGAGCATTCCCAGCGCAACAGCCGCCATCGGTGTTCTTCACTTGTTTCCCGCTTTTCACCAGCATCAGGAGCAGATTATCAAACAGGCGCTCGGCTACGTACTGACCCTTGTCGCCATTTCCATTATCGCCCGCCTTTTTTTCGATAAAAAACTGCGGCCGAACCGCTGGCAGCAAAAAACGCTTGAAGAAAAGCGGACGCTCATGATACTGATCGGCGTCATTTTCGGCTTCATCGTCGGCCTGACATCTATTGGGTCCGGCTCATTATTTGCGATCGCCATGCTATACCTGTTCAGAATGAAAACGGCAGAAGTGGTGGGAACGGATATCGCACATGCCTTTTTGCTCGTAACTGCTGCCGGTCTGTTAAACGCAAGCTTCGGAAGCGTCGATTACCTGCTTGTATTGAATCTGTTGATCGGCTCTGTGCCGGGTGTGCTTCTCGGCAGCTTCTTTTCGCCGAAATTCTCACCGCGCCCGCTGCAGTTTGTGATGGCGGCGATTATTTTAATCAGCGGAATAAAACTAATATAAAAAAGGCGGTCTGTTGTCAGATCGCCTTTTCCCTTATAACGTCACACCGGACTTAAAGATTGCAAGCTCCCGAAAATCGTTTTTTTCGTTATTGACGAATTCTCCGCTTGCAACTTTAATAATGTATTGAATAAAATCTCTTACAATGTGATCTTCTGTTGTTTGGTCTTCCGCCAATCTGCCCGCGTTGTAATCAATCCAATGAGGCTTTGATTGAAATAAATCGGTATTTGTTGATACTTTCACAGTCGGGACAAATGTGCCGAACGGCGTGCCTCTTCCGGTTGTAAACAAAACGATGTGACAGCCCGCCGCGGCGAGCGCTGAAGAAGCTATTAAATCATTGCCGGGCGCACTGAGCAGTGTCAATCCCTTTGTTTTCAGTGTTTCACCGTATGTCAGCACATCAGAAACCGGTGCAAGACCGGCTTTTTGGGTGCAGCCGAGCGACTTGTCTTCGAGCGTTGAAATGCCGCCTTCCTTATTCCCTGGTGACGGGTTTTCATAAATCGGCTGCTCGTGCTTCATAAAATATTGCTTGAAATCATTGATCAATCGGACTGTTTTATGAAACACTTCTTCACTCGCCGCACGCTGCATGAGAATCGTCTCAGCGCCGAACATCTCAGGCACCTCCGTTAAGACCGTGCTCCCTCCCTGTGCAATCAAGTAATCTGAAAATCTCCCTAATAAAGGGTTTGCGGTGATGCCGGAAAAACCGTCCGACCCGCCGCATTTCAATCCGATGCTCAATTCTGACAGCGGAATGTCCTCACGTTTATCTCCCTTTGCCGCAAGGTGTATCTCTTTAAGAAGCGCAGTACCCGCTTCAATTTCATCTGTGACAGCTTGTGATTCGAGAAATTTCACCCGATCTCCATTCACTTCAGAAAGTGTTTCCTTAATCGCCGCCAGCTCATTATTTTCACAGCCGAGCCCTAAAACCAGCACACCGCCCGCATTTGGATGACGGATGGCGTTCATCAGCATTTGTTTCGTATTCTCATGATCATCGCCAAGCTGGGAGCAGCCGTATTGGTGCTTTAAAACCAGCACATTGTCAAAGGGCGCAATATCTTTCGCCTCTTTTACGAAGCGCTGCAGGATTTTCTCAGCGACGCCGTTTACGCAGCCGACTGTAGGCACGATCCACAGTTCGTTCCGGACGCCGGATGTACCGTTTTCTCTTCTGTAGCCTTTAAATGTCCGGTTCTCATTTGTAAAAGGATTGTCCTCGAAGCGCGGTGAATACGTGTATTCTTGCAAATCGGATAAATTCGTTTGCAGATTATGGGTATGAATATGCTCGCCGGCCGAAATCCGTCTTGTTGCACGCCCGATCGAAAAACCGTATTTAATGATGCTGCCGTTTTCTTCAATGCTTTGCAGCGCGATTTTATGCCCCCGCTTTACAGGGTCCTTCACTTCAATTGTCAGTCCGTCTGTATGCAGCCGCTCCCCTTTGTTAAAATGGCGCATGGCGAGAAGCACGTTATCGTTTTTATGGATTTTTATGACCTCTTTCATTTTACTTCCCCCTTTTTGCCGCAGCATTCATGTAACGCATGCTTCATACCCCGCTTATGAATGACAGACAGAAAAAAAGCCGTTCGTTCAGTCAGCCCCGGAAGATGATTCAGATTCTCCCCCCACAATCGCTCTTCTCCTAATATGGCAGATGCCGCTTGAAACATATCATCTTTGCAACGGGACCGCGCCATTTGAAAACGGTGAAGAACCTCCTCGCCGTCAGCCGGTTTGTTCGGTCCGTTCCAGTATGAATAGATCATGGCGCTGAACGAAAATACCAGCTTCTCAGGTAGCCGGCCCTCCTGTTCGATATAAGCCTTCAGCGTCGGCAGGTTTCTTGTTTTGAATTTCGCGGCGGCGTTAAGGGTAATGCTTTGCAGATAATGTTGGATATAAGGGTTTTTAAACCGCTGTAACACATCTGCCGCGTATTGGGTGACACCCTCCATTTGCAGCACAGGGAGGATTTCTTCATTGATCAGCTCTTCGATGAACCTGCCCGTCACCTCGTGCTCAGCCGCTTCCCGGACGGTTTGCAGTCCGTATAGTAAAGCCACTGGCGCCAATGCCGTATGAGCGCCGTTTAAGATTCTCACCTTTTTTGTCCTGTAAGGCGTAAGGTCAGACGTAATCAGTGCGTTCAGCCCGGCCTCAGCAAAAGGAAGTTCATTCTGAAGCTGTTCCGGCCCTTCTATCACCCACAAATAATAATGCTCACCGACCACAAGCAGACGGTCTTCGTATTCAAGAAAATTGGTAAGTTCTTCTACGGTATCAACAGGGAATCCGGGAACAATCCGATCCACGAGGGTATTGCAGAAGATGTTCGCGTCATGAATCCATTGAGTAAAATCAGGCTCCAGCTCCCACAGCCCGGCATATTGAAGCACGGCAGCCTTCAGTTTCCGTCCGTTTTCTTCGACCAGTTCACATGGAAGCACAATGCACCCTTTCTCGGCGTCACCCGCAAATGCCTTATAGCGGAAATAAAGGAACGCCGCTAATTTCCCGGGGAATGTTTTTTGAGGTCTATCCTCAAGCCGGTCGCCTTTCTCAAACGTAATTCCCGCTTCTGTCGTATTGGAAATGATAAAACGAAGCTCCTCTTGTGCTGCCAGCCGTTTAAAGGAATCATAGTCAGAAAAAAGATCAATGCCGCGGCTGATGGATTTGACGATCGTGTGTTCTTCAGCCGGTTTCCCGTCCTTTATCCCCTGCAAAAAAAGCGTAAATAAACCGTCCTGCTCGTTTAAACGTTTGATTTTCTCAGAGCCTCTCGGCTGTACGGCGACAACGCTTCCGTTAAAATCCGTCAATTGATTCAATTGATCGATCTGCCAGTCTGCAAAGGCCCGCAAAAAGTTGCCTTCGCCGAACTGAAGGACTTTTTCAGGATATTGAATGTATTCACCACACATCTTTTTATTCAGCTGCCGCAAGCTGTCCGCCTCCTTCTGTGTTTATGCACGCGTTAACATTTTCCCGTACGAAAACCCGGATAATCAGACGGGCCGTTATGTGAGTTTTTTAATTGAATCTCTTATCATCACCTCGGTGTTTTCGTATATTTTTTCCGCCGCCGTATCCGGGTCGGCGATTAGCGCCAAGATCTTCTCTGCGCCGAGGATGCTGATGTTTTCAACCGGGCGTTTTACTGTCGAAAGCCTCGGCGTCATGTATTGGGAAATGCCGATGTCATCAAACCCGATAACGGATATATCTTCCGGAACGTTCAGGCCTTTGGCGAAAATGGCATTCATCGCCCCGATCGCCATATCATCGTTTGAACAAAAAACAGCCGTAGGCGGTGATTGAAGCGCCAAGAGTTTTTCCATCGCCTGACTGCCGCTTTCCATATCATAGCGGCCTTTTACACTGTATTCATGCTTAATCGGAATAGAATGATCAATTAAAGATGTCAAATAGCCTTCTTTCCGCTGAGAAGTTGACCTGAATCCTTCCTTTCCCTCAATGATCGCGATATCTCTGTGTCCGTTTGCGATCAGGCAGTCGACCGCCTGTCTGGAGCCTTCTTTATCGTTTGACAGGATATTCGTGATGCTCCGGTCATCAATGTCCCGGTTCAGCACGACAAGCGGGATGTTTTTCTCTCGGATATGATAAATAAATGAATTATCACTGTCGCTTTGGCTCATTAAAATGATTCCGTCATATCTCATGGGCGTAATGGTTTCAAAGCTTTTCAGGTCGTCAATCGCGCGGACGAACAAATTGTATTCCTCACTGATTGTGCGGTTTACACCTTTGATGGTATCGGAAAAAAAGCTGTGTGAGGTTCCGTTTGTGATGCTTGTAAAAAACAGTCCGATCGTATGGGACTTTTGCATGGCAAGGCTTTTTGCATTTACGTTCGGTGTGTAATTCAGCTGTGAAGCGAGCTCTAATATTTTCTGTTTTGTATGCTCTTTAATGTAGGGGCTGCCGTTAAGCGCACGGGATACGGTTGTGTGGGATACGTTGGCGAGTTTTGCGATATCTTTTATGGTTACCATCGTTTTTCCTTTCTTTCTGTATGCTGTCATTTATTTCTATTGTACCATTAACGGACAGTCCATAAAATCACTAAAGTTGAGGTTTTGCATGATGTAAGTCCTGAACGAGCTCGGCATGCTGCCGGTCCGTCAGCTTATACATCAAACCGATAATCAGCATGGCGCACGCTAAAGCGAAAGCCGGGTACAGCAGCAGAAGCCCTTTAATCCCGATCAGCGTGCCTTTTGTCTGAGATGCATTCGGGATATAGCCGATAACGCTCAGCCCGATGCCTGAAAGAAAACCTGATAAAGATTGGGCGAGTTTTCTGGAGAAGTTGAAAAGCGAATATGTCGTCGCCTCCTTCCGTTCACCCGTCTTCCACTCTCCGTAATCAATAATGTCCGACACAAGCGCCCATGTAATGCCGTTTGGTATGCTGATCCCTATAAAAGCAATGCTCGCTAACGCCGTAAAGATATATACATTTGACGGGAGACAGAAATTCAGCGCATCAGCCGCGGCGCTGACGGCAAAACCGATCATCACCGTTTGCTTTTTTCCGAAACGTTTGACGAGTTTCGGCATAAACAAAACACCTAAAAATGAAGAACCGATGATGATAAAACTCATGTAGGACATCAGCTCCGCATTGTTGAGATTGTACTGGGCGAAGTAAACAAGCATAGCGGATTTAATGTTATATGCCGATATTGAGAAAATCGT
This sequence comes from Bacillus sp. GZB, assembly GCF_001975995.1. NCBI lineage: Bacteria > Bacillati > Bacillota > Bacilli > Caryophanales > Bacillaceae > Bacillus > Bacillus sp. GZB. The sequence continues at coordinate 452,434 of NZ_MTQG01000010.1, read as the reverse complement.
CATGAAAACGACGGTCAGAAGCGGTTTGTTGCCGATAAAGCATTTGAAAACCGACATAACGGACAGCTTTTCTTTCGGCGCTTCACGGACGATAATTCTTTCTTTGCAGTTTCGGTAGCAGATCATAAATCCCGCGATTCCGATTACGGCCATCATTCCCATGACTGCCGGGTAGCCGATGTGAACGTTATCAAAATGAACGAGAATCGGGATGACGATGACACTTGTAATGAGCAGCGCGCCGAGGGAGCCGATCTGGCGGAATGCGGAAAGCGCCGTTCTGTCCTCCGCATCCTGTGTAATGGCCGCGCCGAGGGAGCCGTACGGAATATTGACGAAAGAATAAGCGACCCCCCACAGCATGTAAGAAGCATAGGCGTACACAAGCTTCCAGGTGACGCTCACGTCCGGTGACACAAAAATCAATACGGTCATGACCGCAAGAATAATACTTCCGAATAATAAGTACGGCCTGAATTTACCCCGGGGTCCGATCTTTTTTCTGTAGTCAATGGCCGAGCCGACAATCGGATCAGTCAAAGCCGCAAACAGCTTGCTGACCAAAAAAATACTGCCGGCGAACGCTGCCGGAATGCCTGCGACATCTGTGAAAAACTTCAGCAAATAGATCTGCCCGAGATCAAACATAAATCCGTTCCCAAAATCTCCAAAACCATAGGATACTTTTTCTTTCAGACTCAGCTTATGCTCCTTCACTTTTGCGGCAGGTGCTGTCACGACAGGCATATTACTCATAGGCCACCTCTTTCATTCCATTTTTTAAAAGCAGAAATATTCCTCAGCATTCCGGTAACAAATCCCCTCGACAATCTTTCCTAAAAGCTCCATATCGTAAGGCGCTTCGCCTTGTTCCGCCCAGCCGCCGATCAGCGTGCAGACAAGCCGCCTGAAGTATTCATGGCGGGGATAGGACAGGAAACTTCTTGAATCCGTCAGCATCCCGATAAAACGGCTGAACAGGCCCATGTTTGATAACGTTTTCATTTGCTGGAGCATTCCATCTTTCGTGTCATTGAACCACCAGGCTGTGCCGAATTGAATTTTCCCCGGTGTTTTCCCATCCTGAAAGCTGTTGATCATGCTGGCGATAATATAGTTGTCATTCGGATTCAAAGAATACAAAATCGTTTTAGGCAACTGCCGCTTTTTTTCGGCGGAATCTAACAGCCGGGCAAGCGGTTTTGCGATACGTTCATCATTAATTGAGTCATATCCCGTATCAGGACCGAGGCTGCTGAACTTATTTGTATTGGTATTTCTTAACGCGTTAATATGGAACTGCATCGCCCAGTCCAGTTCGGCGTAAAGACCGCAAAGATATTGCAGCGTCCGTGTTTTGAATTTCTTTTCATCTTCAAAAGACACATGCTCTCCGCTTAATCCGGCTGCAAAAATCCGGGCCGCTTCCTCTTCGGTCGTCTCGGCATAAACCATTTGATCTAACGCATGATCCGACACTCTGCCCCCGGCATTGTGAAAAAAGCGGACGCGGGATTCTAACGCATCTAAATACGATTGGTAGGTGGTGACAGCCATTCCGGAAGCGCTCTCCAGCGAACGGACCCAATCGGCAAAACCCGGGCTGCTGATGTCCAGTCCTTTGTCAGGCCGAAATCCGGGCAGCACTTGAACCGGAAAATCACTTTCTTTCAACAGTTCGTGGTATGTCAGCGCATCGGCAGGATCGTCAGTTGTGCAAATGACTTTGACATTTGATTTCAGAATGAGATCCCTTGCGCCAAACCCGTCTCCCTGCAGGAGCTCATTCGTTTTTTTCCAAATGGCCGCGGCCGTTTTTTCATTCAATACGTCATAAATGCCGAACCAGCGCTGCAGCTCTAAATGCGTCCAGCTGTACAGCGGATTGCCTATCGCCATCGGCACCGTTTTTGCCCAGGCGAAAAACTTCTCTTCATCTGAAGCGTTTCCGGTAATGCAGCGCTCTTCAATGCCGTTGGCCCTCATGATCCGCCACTTGTAGTGGTCACCGTAAAGCCATGCCTCCGTAATCGTTGCGAAGGTTTTATTTTCATAGATTTCCTTTGGGCTTAAGTGACAGTGATAATCAATGATCGGCATGTTTTCGGCGTATTCCCTGTACAGCTTTACGGCCGTTTTACTATCCAGTAAAAAATCATCACCCATAAAAGCTTTCACATTTTCATCCTCCCTCTTAAAAATGTTAACGTTAACAAAATGATTCTTTTTTATTTTAGCTTCCTCTTTCTCACATATCAATCATTTTTATTTTATTTTTCAGAAAATTGTATCCGTTAACATTTTCATACAAAAAAAAAGACACTGCCGAGAAAGTCCGGCAATGTCTTCTGTGTGATCTTAAGGATTAGTAAGCGAGGCTGAATAATCCTTTGATATGTGTTAAATAACGTACGTTACTTGCTTCTTTCATTAAAGATGCCGGAAGACCTTTCAGCGGAGTAGAGTTCGCTCCGATGATGGCAACCGCGTCTTTACGTCCGAGGCTTGCAAGCGTACCAGAGTTTACAGGCTTGAATGTTTCAAGCGTTTTTCCTTCTAAGTAAGCGAACAGGTTGTAACCCACAAGTTCACCCATCTGCCAAGCGATTTGCGCTGTCGGCGGGTACGGACGGCCGTCCGGCGCAAAGTATACAGCGCTGTCTCCGACAACGAATACATCTTCGTGAGAAGTAGATTGTAAGAAATCGTTAACCGTCGCACGGCCGCGGTTCACTTCAAGGCCGGATTCGCCGACTAACGGGTTGCCTTGTACGCCGCCTGTCCATACAAATGTGTTGGCAACGACTTTTGAACCGTCTTTCAGATCAATAACGTTTCCTTCAACATTTGTAACAGGAAGACCTGTTAAGAACTCAACGCCGCGTTTTTCAAGACTTTTTGTCGCGCGTTCGATAAGGTCATCAGGAAGAACAGGAAGAATTTTCGGACCTGCTTCTACTAATTTCAGTTTGATTGCTTTCGGATCTACGCCGTATTTTTTCGTAAGGTTCGGCATGATGTCAGCAAGCTCACCGACAAGCTCGACGCCTGTTAAGCCGCCGCCGCCGATAAGGATCGTTGCATCAGCTTCGTTTTTCGTTTTAGCGTATTCACGCACACGGTCTTCCACGTGTTTGTATACTTTGTTGGCATCAGCAGCAGATTTCAGCACCATGCTGTTTTCTTCGAGTCCAGGAATGCCGAAATAAGCCGTAACAGAACCAAGTCCGACAACAAGCGCGTCATAAGTCAGCTTAGAACCGTCAGAAAGGGCAACTTCTTTCTTATCAACTGAGAAAGAATTGACTTCTGCGATTTTAATGTCGACGTCTTTTCCTTTCAGAAGTTTTTCAAGCGGCATAGCAACAGCCTGTTCAGACACGTTGCCGGCTGCAAGGCGGTGCAGTTCCGTAATGATTTGGTGAGTCGGGTATTTGTTCACAACGGTTACGCGTGCTTCATCTTTACTGTAATGTTTGCGAACGGTTAAAGCAGAAAGAACTCCGCCGTAACCAGCGCCTAAAATGACAATATGTTTTGACATCGTATATCCTCCGTCCTTTATATCAATTTGAATCTGAGATTATTTTTGTTTTTCGTTCATGATTTCAAGATAGCTGTTAGCAAAACGGAACAGCTTTTGAGCTTGAGGGTCTTTCAGCATGCGCAGCAGGCCGAAAAGTCCGATCGTTTCATTGCTTGCATCCGCGCGGTCTTTTGCTTCGATCGCAGTAGCCGCCACTTCTTTCGCTGTTTCTTTCACCGGCTCAAGAATTTCTGTAAGCGCACCCACTGTATCGCTCTTCAATACTTCGTCTGTCGCTATAGACTGTGCAAAATCATAAGACTTCGTTAAAATATTTACTAACTCAGTCAGTTTTGGAAGCTGATCCACTAAAACAGTCAGTGATTCTTGAACTTCAGGTTTTAGCAGCTGATCAATAAGATCGCGTTGGCCTTGGCTGACAGATGCATTTGTTTGATCGATTGTTTCTGGCATATCCGATTCTCCTTTACTATAAGCAGTATGCTGATTTTTTTGGAAAGGGTAGCCTTTCCCCCTTCATGCAGAAAAGCATGAAAAAGCAAGATTGTGAATTCATGCACAATCATTTACAAAAATAAATGTTTACTACCCAGTTTTTCACTTTGCCATATCCAGTATTATTTTTATATCAACAAAAACAATTGAATAAGTCAAAATTTCTTTTTCCTCTCTGAAAATAGCAAACATAAAAAACCCCAATTTGATTTACTCTTATATAATAACACTTTTTGAACAAAATTTGAACGTGAATTGTTTCGTTTATGAAATTATTTATATGGCGGGGGTGTAATAACGTTTCTTTTAGGCTATTTTTTTACAGACCATCCGCTTTTCCCCTGTCATTTTTCCCACAATTTTAAAAGCGGGCCCGTTTTTCCCGTAAAGGGGTCGCATTCCGGGAGCGGGACACGGCTGATTTCTTCTGAAGTTCTATCATTTTTCTCCGTTTTTGTATCGTACTGCCGGCCGCCCGGATAAGCCCCGATCACGGTAAAATCAGAACTGCCCGACAGTTTTTTATGTCCGGTGCCGGCCGGAATGACCGCTGCGTCTCCCATTTGAAGAACGGCGTCTGCTCCTTGTTCCCCGCCGAACCTCAAAACCGCGTTTCCTTTTACCGCAACAAGAACTTCGTGCGTGGTGCTGTGAAAATGGTGATACGGAAATACTCCGCCCGTCCAGCTGTTCGACCAATCGTGCCGGCGGAGGACGGACTCTGCTTTCTGTACCGTTTCTTCATTAAATACCGCTTTATAAATAACAAGCGGAAGATTCGGGTTATTCGGAATGCGGCCGTCACCTTCAAAATAAAGCACTTGAATATCCTCTTTCTGCATTGTGTTCACCTCCGTATATGTCTGTTTCCCATTCATCATTTGTTAAAACGCTATTTTCTCATATTCCATTGCGAAGCCTGCCGGTGAATAGTATAGTATAAAAAAATATGTGTCAAAATGAGGGATTTAATGAAAGCCATCGTGATCGGAATATTGGCATCTCTGTTTTTCGCAGTCACATTTATTTTAAACAGGGCGATGGAGCTTTCCGGCGGAAGCTGGATGTGGAGCTCTTCCCTGCGTTTTCTTTTTATGATTCCGTTTTTATTTTTGATCGTTTATGCGAAAGGAAAATGGGCGCCGCTCTGGCATGAAATCCGAAAAAAACCGTTTTTTTGGCTGAAGTGGAGTTTTACCGGGTTCGTGCTTTTTTATGCCCCGATTACGTTTGCGGCGGCATATGGGCCGGGCTGGCTGATCGCCGGCACGTGGCAGATTACAATTGTCGCGGGTGTGCTTCTGTCGCCGTTTTTCTACGAAACAAAACATTCACCTACGGGCCCGGTTTCCGCCAGACAAAAGATCCCGCTGATTTCGCTGGTTACTTCCGTCATCATCCTGATCGGAGCCGGGCTGATTCAGCTTCAGCATGCGGGTTCTCTGTCCGGCCGCACGATACTATTCAGCGTTGTGCCGGTCGTCATCGCCGCTTTTGCCTATCCGCTCGGCAACCGCAAAATGCTGGAACAATACGGCGGAAAACTCGATACGTTTCAGCGGGTGCTCGGCATGACGCTCGCAAGCCTTCCGTTTTGGCTTTTGATCGCCGCTTTCGGCTGGCATAGAGACGGGCTTCCGTCAATGGGACAGACATTCCAATCCTTTATCGTCGCACTCAGCTCTGGCGTTATCGCAACAGTATTATTTTTCCGCGCCACCGATATGGTGAGGAATGAGCCGCAGAAGCTCGCTGCTGTTGAAGCGACGCAATCCGGAGAGGTTCTTTTTGCACTGATCGGCGAAATTGTCTTTTTATCCGCGGCGTTTCCGTCACTTCTTTCATTTGCCGGACTGTTCATTATTATTGCGGGAATGGTCATGCATACATTCGCTTCCCGGCAGACAGACCAGAAAACGGCTGAGCAAACGTCAGCCAATCTCACCGGTTCCTGATTTTTTTACGAAAGGTGTCATCCTGTATGAAAGAAGAAATTCCGGCAATATCTTTTCTGTCAGCCGGCAAACGCTTTGAACAAAACAATACGTCCTTTGAGGTCCTAAGCCGTGTAACCGGACATATTCAAAAAGGTTCTATCACGGCGTTGATAGGGCCTTCCGGCGCGGGAAAAAGCACATTGCTGTCGCTGTGCAATCTGATGAATACACCTGATGAAGGGGAAGTGCTTGTATTCGGAAAAGAAATAAGACACTGGGACATCAGAGAGCTCAGAAAAACCGCGGGCCTTGCATTTCAATCAGCTCCCGTCATGGACGGCACGGTGCGGGACAACCTTCTGCTCGCAGAAAAACTCCACGGCGCACAGCACTATACGCCTGAAGAGCTCGCAGATTTTACAGATCTTCCGCGCGGGCTTCTGGATCGGAATGCAAAAGAATTATCCGGCGGGCAGCGGCAGAAGCTCTCATTAGCGCGAACCCTCGCCGGACTGCCGTCCATCCTGCTGCTGGATGAAATCACCTCGGCGCTGGACCCGTCATCCGTTCTCATCATTGAGAAACTGATTACGAAACTCCATCGGCAAAAACAGCTGACGGTCCTGTGGATCACCCATAACCTTGAACAAGCGGAACGATTATCCGATACAGTATGGTTTATAGATGAGGGACGGCTTTTAGAAACCGCGGAAACGAAAACGTTCTTTAAGGAACCGAAACATGAAAAGGCCCGGGCGCTTTTACAAGGGAGCGGGTGCTGATATGAATGATCTTTCTCTGTTATTGACAAGTATATTTGTCATTATCGCTTTATTCCTGTCTAAATCTTTTAAAGCCGGCGTCGAAAAGGATATGATCGTCGCAACCGTCAGGGCCGTCATTCAGCTGCTTATCATCGGCTATGTGCTGTCGCTGATTTTTCGCGGTGATCACCCGATATTTATCATATTAATGGTGCTTCTCATGCTCACGGCCGCTTCGCACAATGTCGCCAAACGGAAAAAAATGCGGATCGGCTCATTTTGGCGCGTTTTTCTGACACTGGCGATCGCGGAAGTTGTGACGCAGGGACTTTTACTGACCCTGCATATCATTCCGTTCACTTCAAGATATGTCATTCCGATAAGCGGCATGGTCATCGGAAACTCCATGGTGCTCTCAAGCCTGTTTTTAAGCCGGCTCAGTTCGGAAGCGGATCTGCGGAAAGAAGAAATCCAACTGATTCTCTCTCTCGGAGGAACGCCTAAGCAGGCCGTCCGGCAGATATTGACGTCCAGTATGAAGCTCAGTATGATCCCGACGCTTGAAAGCCAGAAAACATTGGGTCTCGTTCAGCTTCCCGGCATGATGACGGGGCAGATTTTAGCGGGGGCTGATCCGATACAGGCGGTGCGCTTTCAGCTGCTGATCGTTTTTACAACGATGGCCTCCGCTCTTCTTACATGTATCATACTCAGCGCCTTGACATATCCTTCCCTTTTCACGGAACACTGGCAATTAAAAAAATTCAGCAGGGAAGCGTAGGCTTTTTCCCTGCTGAATGATTATTTATGACAAGGTCAGAGATTCATAGTAACGGGATAATTCAATAATCATCGCTCCCATCCGCTCAATGTCCGGAGCAAGGAGCCTCTTTACCCCTTCATCCCGGATCGCTTCAGCCGTCACTTTGCCGACTGCGGCGGCAAGCACTTGTTTTTCGAATGCCTGCTGCAATTCTTTTGTGAACTCTTTTTCTTTTGCATAATCAAAGAGAGAGCGCACTTGAATGGCTGTCGTAAAACATACGGCATCGACCTCTCCGTTTAACAGCTCTCCCAGCAGTTTATCGACCGTCTCCCTTTCAGGCGGAATATGCTGATACGGGAGAACAGGGAATACCTCCGCTCCGTTTTTCTCAAGGAACTCCGTTAAGACCGGCGCTTTTTCGCCATGAAGCTGTATCATGACTTTTTTATCTTTAAAGTCAAATCGTTCCAAGGAGCGGATCAGCCCTCTTGTTGTACCGTCTTTATCTGAGGCATGCGGCGTGATGCCGAGCTTTTTTAAGGCCGCATATGTTTTATAGCCTCTGCAGCCGATTTTCGCTTCATGAACGGCCGCTAAAAATTCTTCTTTCAGACCGATTTTTTCCGATACCGACAATAACGTTTCCGTACCGATGCCTGTGGTGAATATCGCCCAGTCGGCTTTTTGCCCGGCAAATGTTCTTACGTCGGGTTCAATTTGATCCTCCGCCAGGTATACGGTTCCTTGGAGGGAACGGACGACCGCCGTTCCGCCCTGCTTTTCTATTAATTTTGTGATCTCTTCTGTTTTCCGCGAACCGCCGATGGCAATCCGTTTCCCGTTCAATCCTTTTCCCATCGCTGTTTTCTTCTTCCCTTCAGATGCCGGGCGCCCTATGGCAGGCCGTCATTTATTTCTATTATTGTTACGCAATCAGCCGGGAAAATCAAGCTATGCTCCCGTTGAATCCCCCGTGCAGTTGCTGTATCATTAACCGGGCAGAACGATTTGATTCGCGGAGGGACTTTCAATCATGGAAACAAAAAAAGAGTTCGAGACAAAAGGATACGATACTTCGGTCATTTATGAGTTCAATGAATATCCTGATGTTCACAGCGGCCGATGTGACAATTGCGACTACACGCTGTTTAAAAGCTCAGTGAAGGGCGGAAAATTTTTGAGGGAATGCCGGAGATGCGGCATGAAGAAAAACATATAACAAAACAGGCAGCCGTCTTCCGGTGCGCTGCCTGTTTCTCAATCAATTTTCGACGGCCGCCTTTTTCAAAAATTCTTCAATGGCACAAACAGCCTGTTTGGGGCCGCCGGTTTCTTCTATTTTCTGCTGCATGCTTTTCACGCGGCTGAGGATGTTTTTATCGCTGTATACGTTCTGAACGTCTTTTTGCAAACGGGCCACAGTGACTTCTTTCGGCGGCAGATGCACGCCAAGCCCCAATTCATCCACACGCTTTGCGGTAACCTCTTGTTCGTGCATTTGCGGAACGACAACGAGCGGGACACCCGCATTCATCGCCTCCATTGTACTGTTCATCCCGCCGTGAGATACGAACAGCTTTGCTTTCTCCAGCACATCAAGCTGAGGAACGTGCTGGCGGATGATAAAGTGATCGGGGACATCCGAAAAACTTTCCGGATCAATTGTTGTGCCGACTGACATAATAACTCGCCAGTCCGAGTCCCGAAACGCGTCAATACACATCTGGTAAAATTCAGGCCAGGCGTTAAACGCCGTTCCCAGTGAGATGAGCATAAGCGGACGGTCATCGGCTGCATCAATTTCCAGACTTCCCGTATTTGTGCGTTCTCCAAGAGACGGACCCACAAAACAGAATCGTTCATCAAAGGTTTCCTGTTTCGGCTGAAAGGCCCTTGGCATAAAGACAATATTCAGTTTTTCAGGCATAAAAAATTCTTCCATTGTCATCCGTTTCAATTGTTCATTTTCAATCTGCTCCTGATATTCTTCTATCGCCTGTTTGGCCGCTTCCAGTGTTTCTTCGTCTCTTCCTAATTGAAAATACTCATTCATTGCATAGCTCGGGCAGAACTTTACGGCCGGGATGCCGCTATTATCCGCAAACAATTTTCCGGCAAGAGCTAAAAAATCAAACAGGACGATGTCAGGAAGGTCGTCTTTGTACAGTTCTTCCAGCTGCGGAAGCACTTCAACCGCTTCTTCCAGAAACATCACAAACGCGTCATTTTTATTTACCCGTTCTTTTATCGTCTCCGGGTCCGCCTTTATGCTTGTGCGGTATAAAACGGGAATGGCGCCCGTTTTGGCAACGGAAGCTTCGAATTCCTCAGTCGTAGCGAATGTCACTTTATACCCGCGATTGACAAGTTCCTCGGCTACGGGCAGCGTGGGATTGACATGACCGTGAGCGGCCACATTAATAATGGCGATGTGTGTTTTTCTCATCATTTTTCTTCTCCCTCATTTTCGTTTATCTCCGCTTCTAAAGACTCCAGCCCGTACATGACACTGTTTCGGATCGGCTCAATCCGGACCGGCTCAAGGTGTGAAAAGGCTTTTACAATTCCTTTCAGCGCCACTTCCGCTTCAAGTCTGGCAAGCGGAGCGCCTAAGCAGAAGTGTACGCCGAATCCGAAGGAAAGGTGCGGATTCGATTGGCGATGAATATCAAATACGCCCGCCTTCTCAAATTTGTTTTCATCACGGTTGGCAGATGCAACGTAGCAGAGAACGATCTCCCCGCTTTTCAAGCGGCGTCCGCGCAGTTCAGTGTCGTGCCGGACCGTCCTTCTGACAAACGGAGCGGGAGCGCGAAAACGCAGCGTTTCTTCCACCGTTTGCGCGATGAGAGAAGGGTCCTGTCTCAGCTCTTCATAAAGGCCGGGCGTCTCTAATATGCTGTAAACCGCATTTGAAATGAGATTAGTCGTTGTTTCATTTCCCGCCACTAAAAGCAGGTTGCAAAACGGGATCAGATCTTCTGCCGTGAGCTTCTCTCCCTCTTCTTCCTCTTTTATCAAAATAGAAATAATGTCTTGGCCGGGCTGTTTTCGTTTGCTTTCTATTATTTCCGCAAAAAACGCCGCCAGCTCCGCCTCACATTGGTCACGTTCCTGCTGATTTTTCTCCGCCGCTTCAGGACTCGCATCTTTCGGCATGCTGACGAGAATGTCCGACCATTTTTTAAACTGATCCATACGTTCGGACGGAACGCCTAATAATTCTGAAATCACCATGACCGGCAAAGGGTAAGAGAGATCTTTAACGATATCAATCCGCCCTTTGTTCTTTGCCTGTTTCAGGAGATGATCGGTAATGTCTTTAATTCTCGGCTCCCATTCCTTCAAGACGCGGGGAGTGAAAGCGCGATTGACGGCGGATCTGATTTGGGTATGCTTCGGCGGGTCCATATTCAGCATGGACTTTGCAATCGAGCTTTTCACATCAGTCATGAGGCTTGAGAACGTCTCTTTATCACTGATGACTTTTTTGACATCATCGTATAAAAACACACTCCAAACCTTCGTTTCTTCATCAAAGTGTATAGGGCTTTCCCGTCTCATTTTTTCGTACCAAGGAAAAGGGTTGTATACGTCCAGGCCGTTTTTTCCTTTCATCAGGGTTCTTTGGATGGCTTCTCTCGTGCTCCTCAGCTTACTCATGTTTCATCACTCCTGATTGTTTCATATTTGAATAGTTGACGTACCTTGAATTTTATCCTAGCACATATTTTCAATTTTTTTCTATTCATAACCTTAACTATTAACATAACACAACAAAAGTCATGAATCCGGAGGTGAAATTTCTCCCAAGAAAACAGCAGAAGCGCACAAAAAACCCGAGCCTTCGGCCAGGCTCGGGAGATATGTTCACTCATTCGGCTGCGGTTTCTGGTGCTGCTTTTGGTTTTCAGGAGGCTGCGTATTTCTTTCCATATCGTCCGTATCAGCGCCCATGCCTTTCAGGAAAGAAAACAGCAGAGTGACGGCCTTGTTGATTTCCGGGTCTTTTAAAGCGCGGACGATATCAAAATACCCGGTCTTCCTGCCGCTGTCTTTTTCCTCGACGGCCTTTGTGACCCCCGCATTGATTTTAACGATAAACGGCTCAAGCTGTTTTACATCGAGCATGCCGAGAACGCCGCTTAACAGCAGGAGATTTTTCAGCATATTGGCCGTTTCCGGAGTATTCGCCTTCTTCACGAGGATATCCATCACTTTGTCTCCCTGGCCGAAGAGACCGCGCAGAAGCGCCAAAACGCCGCGCTCGTTCATGTGCTGAAGAATGTGCAGAGATTCCAAAATCGCGTCTTTATTTCGTAAAAGAGCCGTCTCGATCTCTTCTAAGTCCTTATTTCGTTTGTCTTCTTCTGTGACGGTCTGTTTTCGGATGCCGCTGATTGCTTTAGCCATTTTGCTGTTTCCCCCTTTTTACGGCGTCTCCCGGAAATACATAATCTTTACGCGCCCATTTCCGATCAACCCGGACACCGATCTGCGGCTGCGGGTTTCCGTAACGGAAATTGATTTTCGGAAGCGGATTAACGCCTTCTTTTTTCAAAATCTCCATCTTCGCTGATGTTTCTTTATAAGCTGGTGTATCGGTATCCTTATCGGCATAGCTGCTTGTCAAAAGGTTAATGGCGGCGTCTTTTGAATCGTTCATCGGAAGATAGACTTGTTTGCCTTTTACCCTGTCTGTGATGACACATTTGACTTTCACATTTCCGTACGGTGAAGTCAGACGGACAAGCGTTCCGTCTTCCAGCCCTCTTTCTTCGGCGAGTTCGGGCGAGACCTCAAGGAACACACTCGGTGTTTTTTCGGATATTCCTTTTGATCGGTAAGTCAGATTCCCTTCGTGAAAATGCTCGAGCAGCCTCCCGTTATTCACATGGATATCATATTCTTCATCAAATTCTTTCGGCTCGGTCCACTGAACGGGATATAGAATCGCTTTGCCGTCTGAAAACGGGAACTTGTCCGTAAATAAAAGCGGTGAATCGGTTCCGTCCGCTGCAACCGGCCATTGCAGTGAATTGTAGCCTTCGAGACGTTCGTAAGTGACGCCTGCGTAGAGCGGCGAAAGCATTGCCGCTTCTTCCATAATGTCTGCCGGATGTTCATAGTGCCAATCAGCGCCCAGACGGTTGGCGATGTCCGTAATGATCTGCCAATCAGGCTTTGAATCGCCCAGCGGTTCAAACACTTTGTAAAGGCGCTGCACCCTCCGTTCCGTATTCGTAAACGTCCCTTCTTTTTCAAGGCTCGGGCTTGCCGGAAGCACGACATCGGCGAACTCGGCCGTACGCGAAAGAAAGATATCCTGCACAACGAAGAAATCAAGCTTTTCAAATGCGGCATGAACATGGTTAATATTGGAGTCGACAAGCCCCATTTCTTCTCCTTTTAAGTACATGGACTTCAGTTTTCCTGAGTGGATGCCTTCGATCATTTCATGATTTGTCATTCCGATTTCTTTCGGCAGGTCTGTTCCCCAGCCCTGCTCATACTTTTTGCGGGCTTTTTCATCCGTTACTTTTTCATAGCCGGGGAAGCTGTCAGGCATACTGCCGAAATCACTGGCTCCCTGCACGTTATTATGGCCCCGAAGCGGATATGAGCCTGCGCCGGGCTTGCCGTAATTTCCGGTCACAAGAAGCATGTTGGAAATGGCCGTGCTCGTATCACTTCCTCCGATATGCTGGGTGACCCCCATCGCCCACAGTGCGCACACGCTGCCGGCTTCATGAATCATCCGGGCCACTTTGATTAGGGTATCCTTGTCCACACCGGTATGTTTTTCCGCATATTCCATTGTATAAGGTTCAAGGCTTTTCACGAATTCATCTAATCCGTTCACTCTCTCCTTCAGAAATGCAGCATCCGCCAAATCGTGATCAAGCAGATATTTCGATACGGCATTCAGCCAGACAATATCTGATCCGGCACGCGGCTGGAAAAACACATCGGAGCGCTCGGCCATTTCATGTTTTCGCAAGTCAGCGACGACGAGCTTCTGTCCGTGCAGTTTATGAGAACGTTTAATGCGTGTGGACAGGACGGGGTGAGACTCAGACGTATTTGAACCGATTATCAACACGAGCTCAGCTTTTTCTATATCTGTAATCGACCCTGAATCACCGCCGTATCCGACCGTTCTGAACAATCCGGCCGTGGCGGGAGACTGGCAGTAGCGTGAGCAGTTGTCGACATTATTTGTGCCGATGACGGCTCTTGCAAGCTTCTGCATCACGTATGATTCTTCATTCGTGCATTTGGAAGATGTGATAAAGGCAAGTGCGTCCGGGCCGAAATGTTCTTTTATATCGGTAAATTTATCAGCGATCAGCTGCAGCGCTTCATCCCATTCCGCCTCCCGAAACGAGTCTCCTTCCCGGATAAGCGGCTTGGTAAGGCGCTTTTCACTATTGACGAAATCCCAGCCGAATTTCCCTTTCACACACGTCGAAATGCCATTTGCGGGCGCCTCGGCCTGAGGTTCTACCTTTAAAATGTCTCTTCCTTTCGTCCATATATCAAAACTGCAGCCGACACCGCAGTAAGTGCATACGGTTTTCGTTTTCTTGATTCTTTCATCCCGCATGGCCGATTCCATATCCGATATGGCTAAAATCGATCCGTACCCGGTTTCGACCCCTTTTGTGATGTCAATCATCGGCCGAAGCGTCTCTTGGTTAATGCCTGTTAAATACCCCGCTTCGCCTTCCATGCCTTTTTCCATCATGGCATTGCACGGACATACCGTCGAACAATGTCCGCAGGAAACACATGATGATTCATTGATCGGCACATCCTGATCCCAAATGACCCGCGGGCGTTTCCGCTCCCAATCAATGCTTAAGGTTTCGGTTACCTGTACGTCCTGACAGGCTTCGACGCAGCGTCCGCACAAAATGCACTGGTCGGGATCATATCGGTAAAACGGATTTGATTCATCTTTAGGATACGGTTTTTGATCGAACGGAATGCTTTGATGATTGATTTTCATTTCCTTTACGGTATTATGTACTTCGCAGCTCCCATTGTTGTAATCACAGACCGTGCAGTACAATTCATGGTTGTGCAAAATGTTGTCCATGCCGATAATCTGCGCTTTTTTCACATCGGACGAAAGCGTATCGATGACATCTCCGTCCTTTATTTGCGCGGAACACGAACGCACCAGTTCCCCGTTAACATTGACGATACAGGTATCGCACGTTTCAATCGGCCCGAGACTCGGGTGATAACACACATGCGGCACGTCAATTGAACTATTGTTCAAAAGCTGCAAAACGGTTTGACCGTCCGGCGCTTCCATTTCAACCCCATTGATTGTAACCTTCTTTGTATCAGCCATTTTCTTTTCCCCTTTCTGTACCCCTCTATACATCCTCTATGATTCCCAGCCGGCCTTTCACTAAAACATCTCGTTTATCTCAGGAAACATACGGGTATGAGCGGTAAAAAGGAGGCGTTCACATATGTTGAAGAAAAAAACACTCGCCACGGGATTATCGGCAGTGATGCTCACGGGATGCGCATTCGGCGCAGAAGCATTTTCAGATACACAGCCCGTCCATGCCGCAGCCGCTTCAAAAACGGAAAACCAACGTGCACAAGAACTGGTGAACAGCCTTTACCAATCGGCGTTTAAAGGGGAAATGCCGCAAAATGTGAAAGGCCTGAAAATCAACCAAAGCACAAGACAGGACGTTTACGATAAAATCGGCGAGCCGGAACAAAAAGCAGACAGCCGCAATCCATTTGATTTATACAGCTGGAACATGGGAAACCCCGGTTATGGATTTTCCTATCATAAAAACGGAAAAATCTCGGAAATACGCTATTTCGGAACAGGGGTCGAGCGGCGCTTAAACCTCGGAAGCGTCACACCTGACGTCTTAAGCAAACAAATCGGCAGCGCTGACAAAATCCTGACAGTGCCAAAAACGGGCGAAACAGATTACGTCTACCATACGGGGCAGTATGAGCTCCGCTTCGTCATCGGCAGTGACCAAAAAGCAGACCATGTCAACCTAAAAGCCAGATAACGCAAAAAAAGCGGCCTCCCGGGCCGTTTTTTCATAGACAGCTTCTCCGTCGTTCCTTACAATACATGGGAGTACAAAAAAAGGGGAACAGTGTGAAGTGAATAGACATCCATTGACATACGGAATATGTACTGTTTTTATCATCGCCCTCGGTTTGCTGTCCAGAACCGCATACATCACCGCCCTATTGCCCGGCATCATAAAAGCTTATTTAGGAGATGCCTTGTGGGCGGCAATGATTTTTACAGGATTCGGGCTTTTGTTTCGGCACATCCGGACGGAAACAGCCGCATTTTTGAGCCTCTCGTTTTGCTGTCTGATTGAATGCAGCCAGCTGTATCACGCGCCTTGGATTGACGCAATCAGAAGCAGCACGCTCGGCGGGCTGATCCTCGGCTGGCAATTTGTCTGGAGTGACATTTTCGCCTATACCCTCGGGGTATGCGCTGCCGCATTTTTAGAATGGGCCGTAAAAAGAAACCGCCAGTCTCCTTCATAATCAGAGCATGCCGCCGATATGAAGGGATAAGGAGGTGGAGCTATGGATATCCCTGCGTTATCAATCGCTATGCACCAAGCATCTCTGGCGCAGAATGTAAATATCGCTTTAACAAAAACGGTCATGCAGCAAGCACAGGCTGCGGCGGAAGAAACAGTGAAAATGCTGCCGTCCCAGCACCCGACTGCCGGACATTCAATTGATGTGAAAGTGTAAAAAAAGATGCCGGATGATAACCGGCGTCTTTTTTTTGCGTTGTACGTACACCATACCGGGCATACAGGAATAAGGTAAACGGAACCAAACATTTGAAAAGGAGGTTTTCCTCTTGTACGATCCTTTCTATCATGAATACACAGCCGAGAGCCACGAACGGGTGCCATATCATTATCCGCGGCCGCCTTATTATTTCCCCAGACCATATCCATACTATCCGCGGCCGCCTTATTATTATCCTAGACCATATCCATACTATCCGCGGCCGTATATCCCGTTCTATCCTTGGTATTAATGTTTGAAAAGAAATGACTGCAGACAGGAGGCTTCCCCTGTCTGCTATTCAACTTTGACCGACAGGATATACGGGAGGGCTTGAACTTTTTCCATTACCGCCGCTTTCCCGCTTTTGCTTTTCACCCTTCCCTTCACTTCAAGCACCGCCTTATTCAATTCATAGGACGTAATAAGAATTCCTTTTTCCTCAAGAGAAGTTAAAATATCATGCATGACGGCTTTCTCCTCAATCCTGAAACTGACAGACAAAGAATGCGCCGCCGGTTTAAACAGAAAATTTAACAGTTCAAGCCCAATTAACGCCAAAATCGTGCCGCTGATGCCGATGACATACATACCTGCCCCGATCGTCAGCCCGATGCCCGACGTAGCCCAAATCCCCGCGGCCGTCGTAAGCCCCCGCACGACATGCCGCTGCAAAATAATCGTGCCGGCTCCTAAAAATCCGACGCCGCTGACGACCTGCGCCGCCACCCGGCTCGGATCAAAGGACGTATGGCTGTTGGATAACAAATCAAAAAAGCCGTATTTGGAAACGATCATCATCAAGGCGCTGCCGACGGCCACTAAAAAATGCGTCCTCAAACCGGCTTCCTTCGCCCTGAA
Organism: Bacillus sp. GZB; assembly: GCF_001975995.1. Classification (NCBI taxonomy): domain Bacteria; kingdom Bacillati; phylum Bacillota; class Bacilli; order Caryophanales; family Bacillaceae; genus Bacillus; species Bacillus sp. GZB. Next base: position 435,250 of record NZ_MTQG01000010.1, on the reverse strand, counting down.
TTCTCTCTCCAATCCAATAAGAGCCCCAAGCAGACCCGCAACCGCCAGACGAATCACAAAATCAAGTTCCATCCGTCTCTCTCCTTTCCTTATCTTCTTACCCGCTTTTTATCCCCCCGTATCTTTTTCTATCAGCACAAGACTGCCCTGCTGAAAAAAACTGCATTTGAATATATACTTTGGTTCTTTATCATATTGTCAGCGCCCTTATTTATATGCGGAAGGTATTAAGCTGGCGTTTCCAAAATAAAGGAAATAACTTATTGAGAGTATATGAAACAAGTTTATTCGTTGAAGCTGCGGCCGCTTGTCTCTTCCAATCTTCTAAAAACAGAACGAATGCCGCTCCCTCATGCTCAAAAATTGCTTTCAATCCGCAAAAATATATCGTAATATAAGATATAATCTTAATAAACGATAGAAGGTGGATGATGATGTCAAACGAAATCATGCGATTAAATGACCTCTGGACAGATATTTACTACCGTCTCCGTTATCAGCACCATGAAAAAATTACTCACCAAGGTGTACGGATTCTGCAAGTCATTCAAAAAGAGAAGGCAGTCGGAATAAAAGACATTGCCGAAGCGATTCAAGTATCACATAATACCGCTTCGGAACATATAAAGCGGTTGCTGCAGAAAAAGTACGTTTATAAAACCAGAAGTGTTGAGGATGAGCGGAAAGTCATTTTAAAACTTACCAGTTTGGGGGCGGATGTCCTTTACCGGCATTCCGGTCTTGATGAAGAAAAGCTTAAACAGCTTCTTTTTGACAGCATGAATAATGAAGAAAGAACACTTGTCTTAAAAGCATTCAGTTTGATGAAGGAGCGTGCTGAAGATGTTTACGATCGTTAAAATCATTGTCTCCGCTGCTATTATTGGGATTATCACTGAAATATCAAGAAGAAGCCCGAGTTATGGAGGTATGATAGCGGCTTTACCAATTGTCAGTATGCTGAGCATGGTTTGGCTGTACATCCAAGGCGAAACGAAGGAGACATTAAGTCACTTTGCATTCAGCGTGGCTTCCGGCATTCCCTCCACAGTCATTATGCTGGTCATTATCGGCATCGCCCTTCGCCATTCACTGTCTTTCATTGCCGCATCAGGGCTTGGACTTACAGGATGGCTGGTTTTCTTGTATGCTCAGGATTTTATCGTAAAACATATAAACAGTCAGCAATAAGCACCTTAGCGCTTGTTTGTAAATACGAGGAATTAAAAAAACAGGGGATACCCCTGTCTTAAAAGTGACTCCGATTAAAAAGCGAAACCCCTTTCTTCACGAGAAGCAGACACCGCCGAACACAAAAACATCCCGTGTTGCGAACGGAGTCCGCAGCCTGTACAGCCATATCGGCATGAAGAACCGGCTGATCTCTCAAACAGAATGTCCGGCAATCACCTCAAAAAACGAGGTGAAATCTGTCAGTATCCCGTCATCCGCCAGCTGTTTTTCTTCAAATAGCGCGCGGTTTTTTCCGAGCGGGTCAATGGCCATAATCTTGCCTGCACCTGCTTTTTTCGCCGCTGTGAGCCCCGAAAAGGCATCTTCAATGACTAAGCATTCTTCAGGCCTGAGGCCTAACTTTTCCGATGCGATGAGAAAAATATCCGGCGCCGGTTTTCCGGGGAAGCTCCCGTCATCAAACGTGACTTTGTCAAAATCAAACCACCGATCCAACTGAAAGACGTCAAAGTAAAACTCGACATTTTCCTTTACCGTAGCCGTGGCAATGGTCATTGGCGTTTCTGATTTTTTCAGATGGTTCAATACGCCGGTCAGTCCCTTCGTCAGCTTTAACTCATCTTTGTTTTCAAGGCATAATTCTCTGTAGTAGGCTTCTTTTTCAAAAGACAGCTTCTTGATTTCTTCATTTGTTAAATCGCCGGAAATAAAATACGTCAGGATTTCACTGTTTGTTCTCCCGTGAATGTTAACGAAAATGTCTTCATCAGAAATGGTTTTCGGCGCGTATTTTTTCACCATGAAAAACCATGCATTTTCGTGCAGATGCGAATCTTGAAACATCGTGCCGTTGAAATCAAAAATAACCCCTTTCATCGAACCGCCCGCCTTTTTATTTTTTTGCGATTTTGACATCTACATATTGCTCGTAATGAATTTGAACATCTTTCATCACTTTATCATCCGTAATCAGATAATCCATATCGTGCAAGTTATAGAACACGTAAAAATCTTCCCGGTTGAATTTTTTATTATCCGCCAGCAAAAATTTCGTCCGCGAATTATTCAGCGCAATTTGATGGGCTTCCCCTTCTTCAATGCTGTAAGAAGAAATCTCATCATTATGTATGCCGTTGGCGCTGATGAAGGCTTTCGTAAAATTGAATTTCTGCAGATTGCCGTTCACGATGGGCCCGACGAAGGCACCGGTATTTTTCCGGAAATCGCCGCCAATCAGGATGGTATCCGCAGTGTCACCATGCTTTAAAATATCAAATACGGGATAGTTGTTTGTGATAATCCTGATTCGCTTATGCAGCAGGTGTTTGGCTAAAAGTTCAATCGTCGTGCCGGGCCCTAAAAAAACGGTATCGCCGTCATTTACATATGAAGCTGCGAGTTCCGCGATTTTCTCCTTCTCATCCATTTGAACACCCAGTTTTTCATTATGCGATAATTCGTGATCAATGGAATAAGATATGCTCTGTGCGCCTCCGTGAATACGTACGATTTTTCCGGCCTTATCCAGCTCGTCCAGATCTCTTCTCACTGTCATATCAGAAACATCCAGTTCATCGATAATATCACTCACCGTAATAAACCCCCGCGAGTTTACGATGTCGATGATTTTTAAAAGACGCTCTTTTTTTAACATGTTCAATCATCCCCTCAACTTTACACACAATCTAACACATCGCGGCACTCCGGTCAACAAAAACAAACACTAACAAACAACATAATCAACATATAAAACAACAAGAAACTCATAAAAGCCCTATGAACACAGATGTTATTTCTTTATGAAGCTATTGACAACAAAAATGTATGCGTTTACTATTAAACAAAAGATAACAATTACAAACATTAACAAACTTCAATTCCCACATTGGCGAAGGAGGATTCAGTAATGCTCAAATTACCTCATGACTTTATTTTCGGCGGGGCGACTGCGGCATATCAAGCGGAAGGCGCCACAAAAGAAGGCGGCAAAGGGCCTGTGGCCTGGGATGAATTCCTTGAAAAACAGGGAAGATTCAGCCCTGATCCGGCAAGTGATTTTTACCGCCAGTTTCCGGAAGATATTAAACTATGTGAAAAATTCGGAATAAATGGCATCCGCCTTTCTATAGCCTGGACGAGAATTTTCCCTGACGGCACGGGCAAAATCAATCAGGAAGGTGTTGATTACTATCATCGTATTTTCTCAGAGTGCCATAAACGCAACGTCACCCCTTTTGTCACGCTGCATCATTTCGATACACCGAAAGGATTATTTGACCAGGGAGATTTCCTCAACCGCGCTGCAATAGAAGCGTTCGTCAGCTATGCGGAGTTTTGCTTTAAAGAATTCAGCGAAATCAGATATTGGAGCACGTTTAACGAAATTTATCCCACAGCCACCAACCAGTATTTACTCGGGGTTTTCCCGCCATCAATTAAAAGTGATATCACAAAAGTCATTCAATGCCTCCATCATATGATGGTAGCGCATGCGATGACCGTCAATCTTTTTAAAGACGGCGGCTATCCGGGAGAAATCGGTGTCGTCCACTCATTGGAAACAAAATATCCCGCCAGCGACTCAGAAGAAGACCGCCGCGCCTGTTTTCTGGATGACGCGTTATCAGTGAGATTTCTCCTCGACGCCACCTACCTCGGCTATTACTCCGAGGAAACCATGCGGGCTCTGGATGAAATCTGTGAGGCAAACGGCGCTTCATACGAGTTTTCAGACAGTGACTTTGACGTGATGAAAAAAGCTTCAACGCGCAATGATTATCTCGGCATCAATCATTATCAATGCCATTTCGTCAAAGCGTACGACGGAGAAACCGTTATTCACCATAACGGAACGGGCGATAAGGGCACTTCGGTCTATAAAGTAAAAGGAATCGGCGAAAGAATTTACAAAGAAGGCCTGAAGCGGACCGATTGGGACTGGCTCATTTATCCTGAAGGCATGTATGACATGCTGATGCGCATCAAACGGGACTATCCGCAATATAACAAAATGTACATTACCGAAAACGGCATGGGCTATAAAGATGAGTTTGAAGACGGCATCATTATGGATAAGGCAAGAATCGACTATTTAAAAGTCTATTTAGAAGCCGTCAGTAAAGCGATTACCGACGGAGTCAATGTAAAGGGGTACTTCTTATGGTCCTTAATGGATTTATTTTCATGGACCAACGGCTACAACAAACGTTACGGTCTTTTTTACGTCGACTTTGACACCCAAAAACGGTATCCGAAAGAATCGGCCTACTGGTACAAACTTGTAAGTGAAACAAAAACAATCATTTAACGATCATACATGGTGAAAAGAGTCTCTTTTCATCATGTGTGCCGTCTTTAGGAGGTTTTTTTCATGACAAAGGAAGAATTGCAGATGCTCGGTTTTGAAATCGTCGCCTATGCCGGCGACGCCAGAAGCACTTTATTGAAAGTCCTGAAAGAAGTCCGTGCCGGAAACTTCGAAAACACGGAAGCAGCATTGAAAAGCGCCGATGAAAATTTAACCCTCGCCCACAATGCGCAAACGAAAATGTTAGCTGAAGAAGCTGACGGCAAGGACATGGAATTAGGGTTTATTTTCGTTCACGGTCAGGACCACTTGATGACAACCCTTTTGCTCCGTGATCTTATTCAGGATTTTATAGAACTCTACCGAAGCCGCCGATAAGGAGTGGAAAAATGAACGGTATCATCAAGCAAATCGAAAAGGGAAAACCGTTTTTTGAAAAAATCTCAAGAAACATTTATTTAGGCGCGATCCGCGACGGCTTCTTAACGGCCATGCCTGTTATTTTATTCGCCAGCATTTTCATCCTCACCGCCGCTGTGCCGGAAGTGTTGGGTTTCACTTGGCCTAAAAGTGTTTCTGAATGGCTTTGGAAAGTTTATAACTATTCAATGGGCGCCCTCGGTCTGATCGTTGCGGCAACAAGTGCGAAATGCCTGAGTGAATCAATGAACCGAAAAATGCCGAAAAACAAAGGGATCAACCCCGTTTCAGCGATGCTTGCTTCAGTCGTCGGGTTTCTCATTTTAAGCGTCACTCAAATCGATGGCGGATTCTCCACGGAATACCTCGGCACAAAAGGTCTTTTAGCCGCTTTTGTATCCGCTTTCATAACAGTGAACGTTTACAGATTCTGCGTGCTGAAAAATATTACGATTAAAATGCCTAAAGAAGTACCGGGTACCATTTCACAAACATTTAAAGATGTTTTTCCGTTCGCTTTTTCCGTTCTGGCCATGGTGATCGTTGATTTATTGATCAGGAATACGCTGAACGTATCTTTTGCAGAGGCTCTCTCCTCTCTCTTATCGCCGTTTTTTACCGCCGCAGACGGTTATCTGGGGATTTGTGTCATTTGGGGAATGATGGCGCTGTTCTGGTTTGTCGGCGTTCACGGTCCTTCTATTGTGGAACCGGCCATCGCAGCTATTATTTACGCAAATGTGGAGGCGAACCTTCAGCTTCATAATGCCGGTGAGCAGGCGTCCAACGTGCTGACCGTCGGACTCGGGAACTTCGTCGGCACAATGGGAGGGACCGGCGCAACCCTTGTTGTTCCGTTTATCTTTCTTCTTTTCGCGAAATCCAAGCAATTGAAAGCAGTCGGAAAAGCATCCGCGGTTCCGGTGTCTTTCGCAGTAAACGAACCTCTGCTCTTTGCTGCGCCGATCATTTTAAATCCTTATTTTTTCATTCCGTTTGTTGTAACGCCGATGGTGAATGTCTGTCTGTTTAAATTTTTCGTGGATGTCATCGGAATGAACAGTTTTATGTATGTTCTTCCGTGGGCCACCCCGGCGCCCGCCGGCTTGATTCTCGGAACCGGCATGGGGCTCTCGGCTTTTGTGCTGACGGCTGTATTAATCATTGTCGATTTCCTGATATACCTGCCATTCTGTAAAGCTTATGACAAAGTATTAGCGGCGAAAGAAGCCCAACACACCGAGCCTGAAACCGCGCCGCAAACATTACAGCCCGCCATGGCCGGCGCCTCCGAAGACGCGTCCTCCGTCATCAGCACAAATCTTCAGGAATCCTCATCCGCCTTGGAACACAGCACCAATGTGTTAGTGCTGTGCGCCGGAGCGGGAACGAGCGCCATGCTTGCGAACGCACTGACAGAAGGAGCCGAAGAATATAACGTGCCGATTACCGCCTCAGCAGGCGCCTACGGATCCCATTACGACATCATGAAAGACTTCGATATGATCATTTTGGCTCCGCAAGTCGGCTCTTATTATGATGACATTAAAGAAGATGCGGACCGCCTGCAAGTGAAACTCATCGCAACGAAAGGAGCGGAATATATCAGCCTCACCAGAAATTCACAAAAAGCCATTCAGTTCATACTGGAGCATACCTCAAAATAGAATCGGAGGTTTATCATGGATGCCAAACTTTTAAAATCAAGATTCGAAGACATTTTCAAGAGAAGTAACGGAGAACTGTTTTTCGCACCCGGCCGGATCAACCTGATCGGGGAACATACGGATTATATAGGCGGCCACGTTCTTCCATGCGCGATCACGATCGGAACATATGCCGTATGCGCAAAACGCGGAGATCACCAGATCCGGTTATACTCAGAAAACTTTCCTGACAGCGGCATTGTCTGCCTTGATCTTTCCGCCACAGCATACAAAAAAGAAGACGGCTGGGCCAATTATCCGAAGGGGATGATCCATTACCTTCTTAAAGCCGGCGGCCAAATAGACAGCGGAATGGATATTCTTTTTCACGGTACGATTCCAAACGGAGCCGGTTTAAGCTCCTCCGCTTCTATTGAAATGTTAACAGGTTCCATTTTAAGAAAGTTATTCAGCCTGGATGTTTCCGATACTGAACTGGCGCTTATCGGAAAAAGAGTCGAAAATGATTTTATCGGCGTGAATTCAGGCATTATGGATCAATTCGCAGTGCAAAAAGGCAAAAAGAACATGGCCATTCTGTTAAACTGCGATAAGCTTGAGCACGAAATGATTCCGGCTGCTTTTAACGGATATAAAATCGTCATTATGAATACGAACAAGCGCCGGGAGCTGGCGGCTTCAAAATATAATGAACGCCGCAGCGAATGTGACGAGGCTCTTTCAGAACTGCGGCAATATCGGAATATCGCATCACTTGCGGAATTGACAGGAGAAGAATTCAACGAACTCGAATCCCTTCTCTCCTGTGAAACTTTGCGTAAAAGAGCCCGGCACGCGGTCAACGAAAACGAGCGGACCCTCTCAGCCGCGGAGGCTCTCAAATTGAATGATTTGAAAACGTTCGGCGAGCTGATGAATGCGTCCCACCGTTCGTTACGCGATGATTATGAAGTGACCGGTGACGAATTAGACGCGCTCGCTGAAGCAGCCTGGAAAGAAGGAGCACTCGGAGCGCGGATGACGGGCGCGGGGTTCGGCGGCTGCGCCATAGCCATTGTGGAAAATGAAGAAACCGCCGGCTTTATCCGGGCCGTTTCATCTCACTACCGCAGCAGGACAGGTCTTGAAGCTTCTTTCTACATCGCGGATATAAGCGATGGCGCGGCTGAATGGAGGGAAAAATAAATCATGGCGATTCTCGTTCTCGGCGGAGCCGGCTATATCGGTTCTCATGCGGTTGATCAATTATTAAACAAAGGATTTGAAACGATAGCTGTGGATCATCTGCAGACAGGCCACCGGAAAGCTGTTCATGAAAAAGCAGTTTTTTACCATGGAGATATCCGTGACAAACCGTTTCTTCGCTCTGTGTTTGCGAAGGAGAACGTAACAGGCGTTCTCCATTTTGCCGCTCAATCCCTTGTCGGCGAATCAATGAAAGACCCTCTTTCATATTTCAATAATAATGTGTACGGTACGCAAATTACACTGGAGGTCATGCAGGAATTCGGGGTGAAACACATTGTGTTTTCTTCATCCGCCGCTGTATACGGCGAACCTGAAAAAGTGCCCATCACAGAAGACATGCCGGAAAAGCCGGAAAGCGCATACGGCGAATCAAAACTCATGGCAGAAAAAATGCTGAAGTGGTGTGAAACCGCCTGCGGCATAAAATATGTCTCGCTTCGGTATTTTAACGTTGCCGGCGCGAAAACGGACGGTTCCATCGGAGAAGATCATCATCCGGAAACCCACCTTATCCCTATCCTTTTACAAACCGCGCTCGGTCAGCGCGAGGAGGTTTTGATATTCGGCACTGACTATGATACAAAAGACGGCACGTGCATCCGCGATTATGTCCATGTTTCCGATTTAATCGATGCCCATATTCTCGCTCTGGAATATTTGCAAAACGGCGGAGACAGCGGCATTTTCAATTTAGGATCAAGCAGCGGGTTTTCCGTATCAGAAATGGCGGAAGCGGCCCGGCAAGTGACCGAAAGAGACATAAAAGTAAGAGCGGCCGCAAGAAGACCCGGTGATCCAAGCACCCTCATCGCTTCCAGCGATAAAGCGCGGAACATTCTGGGCTGGAATCCGAAACAAACGGACATATCGGAAATCATTGCGTCAGCATGGAATTGGCATCGGCAACATCCAAACGGATACAAGGACAAATGAAATGGAGGCGGCGGTCATTGAAGTTTTTGAATCAGTGGCAGGGTTTCTGAAAGAAAGCACTGTCTTAGGCGACATAAATGAAACAGATGTGATTTATACAAGAAACAGACTTCTCGATCTGCTCGGACTGACGGATTATGCAGAACCGAAACATATCAAGAAACAAAACAGGCTTCACTATTTGGACGAAATGGTGAAAGACGCGGTAAAACGGTCAATCATTAACGATACGCCGGCTGAAAGAGACATGCTGGGAAGCAGAATCATGGACGTGATCACACCGGCCCCTTCTCTGATCAACGCCGCATTCAGCAAATTGTTATCAGATTGCCCGAAAAAAGCAACAGATTACTTTTACCGACTGAGCCAAAACAACGACTATATTAAGACGCGGGCCATTCGAAAAAATATCGTGTACCGCTCACCAACACCTTTTGGGGAATTGGACATCACCATTAATTTATCAAAGCCCGAAAAAGACCCTAAAGACATCGCCGCGGTAAAAAACAGTCCGGAAAACCGGTATCCGAAATGCCTGCTTTGTATGGAAAACGAGGGGTATGCCGGAACACCGCATCACCCCGCCCGTTCAAATCACCGCATCATCAGGCTTGACTTAGCGGGAGAACAGTGGGGGTTTCAATACTCCCCTTATGCGTATTACAGCGAGCATGCCATCTTTCTATCAAGCGTGCACAAGCCGATGAACATCAGCCGCGACAGCTTCAGAAGGCTTCTGGCCATAACGGAAATCTTCCCCCACTATTTCGCGGGATCAAACGCAGACTTGCCGATCGTAGGAGGTTCCATTCTTTCTCACGATCATTATCAAGGCGGCGCCCATGAGTTTCCGATGGCAAAAGCGGGTTCCCTCTACCCTTTTCATATGCGTCATTTTCCAGACGTTCAGGCCGAAGCCGTGAAGTGGCCGGTATCAGTGATCCGCCTTCGCGCAAAAGATCCGGATTTGCTGACCGATGCCGCTGCGTATGTTTTTGAAAAGTGGCGGGAATATTCAGACGAAACCGTCAGCATCATCGCAAAAACGAATGAACCCCATAATACCGTCACTCCAATTGCCAGACGCAGGGGAACGGATTTTGAAATCGATCTCGCTCTCAGAAACAACCGCACCTCCGAAAATTATCCGGATGGCATTTTTCACCCGCATCAAGATGTCCATCACATCAAAAAAGAAAATATCGGTCTGATTGAAGTGATGGGACTCGCCGTTTTACCTCCCCGCCTGAAAGATGAGCTGGCAGAAGTGAAAAAGTATTTACTGAATGAACCTCATGACATCAAAGACATTCATCTTCCGTGGGCCGAAAACATCAAAGCGGATGAAGACGTGACACCGGAAAATGCAGCCGCTGTTTTACAAAAAGAAACCGCGAATGTATTTTTACGCGCGCTGACCGATGCAGGCGTTTTTAAAATGACACCCGAAGGAATTCAGGCGTTTCAGCGTTTCACGACGTTATTGGAGAATGGCAGCTGAAACATTCAGAGTGAAATCAATCAACAATCTTTTTTATCAGGAGGTATTGTGATGTTCAAAAACCGATTGAAACGTGTATTTGTAAACGCAATCTGTCTTTCTCTCATTTTCACTGCTTTTACATTCTTTGAGAAGTCTCCTAAAGCAAAAGCGGAAGCCCCGTTTGCCTATGGCGCTGATATAGGATGGCTGAAACAAATGGAGGACGAAGGTGTGCGCTGGCTGGATGACGGCGGAAAACAGAAAGATGCCTTGCAGATTCTTAAAGATCACGGAATAAATGCCGTGAGACTGAGAGTGTTTGTGAATCCGCCAAGCAGCTATTATTGGCTGAAAGACGGCACAACATGGACCATGCTCGGCTATAGTGACAAAGCGGGCGTACTTGCAGCGGCAAAAAGGGCAAAAGCGTTAGGAATGAAGGTAATGGTTGACTTCCATTACAGTGATGTGTTCGCTGATCCCGGCCACCAGATCAAGCCGAACCAATGGAACGGCTATTCAAACAGCCAGCTGCAGGCAGCCGTGTATAACCATACGTACGATGTCATGAAAGAACTTAAAAATCACGGCATCTCCCCTGATTGGGTGCAAGTAGGAAATGAAATGAATTCAGGAATTTTACTGCCCGACGGCAGCACGAACGATTTCAGCAAATTGACCGCCTTACTGAACAAAGGCTATGACGCCGTGAAATCCGTCAGCCCGGCCACCAAGGTCATCAGCCATTTGGCACACGGCACGGACAACAGCCTATTCAGATGGTGGTTTGATCAATTCTTTAAAAACGGCGGAAAAACCGACATCATCGGCGTTTCATTCTATCCCTATTGGGAAGGTAAGCCGTACTGGGAGCTCACCAGCCATTTATCATCTAATTTGAATGACATCGCCTCACGCTACAACAAGGAAGTCATGGTGGTTGAACTGGGCGGAGATGAAAACAATCCGAAAGATTCCTACTGGACCATAAAAGACACCATAAAACTGGTGAAAGCCGTTCCGAACGGCAAAGGAACCGGCGTATTTTACTGGGAACCCGAAGCTCACTCCAGCGTTCTGTCAGACGCGTATCCATTAGGCGCAACCGCCAAAGTGTCTAAAAACGTCTTGAAATACACAACCGCAATCGACGCTTTTCATGATGCCGCAACAGGAAAATGATTGATGCGAATCTCAAGCAGGCTCATTGCGCAGCCTGCTTTTTTATAAGGCTGTAGTGTTGGCCTGTTATGAAACAGAGCAAGTAACGAATACGGAAAGAAAAATACTCAAAAACCCACGTTTCGGTTAAAAACCGCTTTTTAAATAGAATACTTCTTCTCTTCCCCCTCCTTCTTATTTCTGCGCACTATCTCTCAGTTCCTAAATCATAACTTTACGATTGTTGAAAAAGAAACAAACATTTTATAATATTGTGTAAGCACCACCGAGCAGGAGGACGGGACATGGACAAAAAAGAACAGCTCCTCACGGATTTCAGGGACTTTTTTAACAAGATGGTGTGGCTTAATAGGCTGAAGATGGAAGAAAGCCTTAAGGGGCATAAACCTTCTGAAGTGCATTGCATCGAATTCATCGAAAAAATTGAAGACGCCAATGTGACAAAACTTGCGGAGTCCCTTTATATGACAAGAGGCGCCATAAGTAAATTAACGAAGAAGCTTATCAATAAAGGCCTTATCGAAAGCTATCAGAAGCCGCTTAACAAGAAAGAAATCTATTTCAGGCTTACCGAACAAGGAAAAGTCATTTATAAAATTCACGAGGAATTGCACAAAGAGTTTCAAGAACGGGACAAAATCGTGTTTGAACAAGTAACTGATGAACAATTTGACACGATGCTGAACTTCGTGGAAACATACAGCAGGCATTTGGGTTCAGAAATAAAGAAACTTGGTGCAGACATGAAATCGGAATAAATATGAATAAAACCATAGGCAGCCCTGCTCCATGAAAACGGGCTGCCTTTTTATATCCCTCTTATTGTTGACAAAGAAACAAAATCACTCTATTATTTTGTTGACAAGGAAACAAAGACAGCAATTTTGAGAGGAGAATACTATGTCAACACATAAAAGAAAGGAACTTCGGCTGCCAAAAGAAGTTCTCACAGCCGCCTGGGCTATTGCACTGGGAGCAATCGCTCCAATGCTTGACTCTACGATGGTAAACATCGCCATCGACAAACTGACCAAAGACTTCAACACGACATTGGATACCATTCAGTGGTCCGTTACAGGCTATGTCTTAGCACTTGCGATTGCAGTACCCGTATCCGGCTGGCTTATGAATAAATATAACGGTAAGAAAATCTTCATCGGCTCAGTCATCGCCTTTGGTGTCATTTCTGTTTTTGCGGGAATGAGCCGTGACGTTTCCAGCTTCATCTTCTTCCGTTTGCTTCAAGGATTCAGCGCCGGCATTATGACTCCGCTTATGTCAACACTCTTGGTTAAAACGGCAGGTCCGGAAAACCTGGGAAAAGTAATGGCAATCGTCAGCACCCCTATGATCTTCGGCCCGATCTTAGGACCTGTCATCGGAGGCTTCATCGTCCAAGGCGCTTCATGGCATTGGATTTTTTACATCAACGTGTTCATCGTTTTGGTTGCCGCACCGCTTATGATGAAAACCATTCCAGACTTTGAACCATTCAACAAAGATCGCAAACTCGATATTTTCGGGATTATCAATTTGTCATTAATGAGCGCGGCATTGATGTACGGTATTACGAAAGCGGCGGATCATGCATCATTTAACAATAGCGACACCATTTTATGGGTGGGCATCGGTCTTGTTTCAGCAGTCATTTATCTTGTATATAATCTGATCCAGAAAAACCAAACCGTGCTGCCTATGAATTTGTTTGCAAACAAGAGCTTCTTATCATCTTCGATCGGGTTGTTCTTAGCGAATGTTGCCATCATGGGGCCGATGTTAATACTTCCGCTGTTTTTTCAAAACATTCGTCATTTCACGGCAGCCGGAGCAGCACTCGCTTTAATCCCTCAAGGAGTCGGAATGCTCGTGACTCGTCCGCTGATCGGAAAAATGATTGATAAGATCGGTGCGAAATACGTGGTTACGGTCAGTCTTGTTCTTTCGCTGATCGGATCTATCCCGCTTATTTTTATCACCGATAACACAAGTATGATTTGGATTTCCGTCGTATTATTTATCCGCGGCACCAGTTTTGGAGGAATTATGCTCCCATTGATGAGTGACGCTTATACAGGTCTTGACAGCAAACAGCTTCCGGAAGCAGGTGTCGGTATTCATATGATTGAAAACCTCGGTTCCAGCTTTGGGTCAGCTGTGATCGCAACCGTTACCGCAACTGTCATACATGGATTGCAGCCAACGATTCCGAACAGTTTAAAAGGCTACCATGCCGGATTCTTAGTATCCGTCATCATCCTTGCGGCCATCTTCATTCCAAATCTGTTCCTTACCCATAAAAAGACTGCCATATAAAGAACTTTTTAAAGTAAAAAACCCTTGCACAGCAAGGGTTTTAGTGAATGAAACTGATGATTGTTGCCGGCAAAGTCAGCCAACAACAGACAAAGCCTTTTACTCATTCACATTGCTTTTCATTAACCATTCTACTTCCGTTAATTCTTGTTTTTGAACGTCTTTTGTATGTTTTTTCGTAAAATGGACTTTAACAGCTTCTTCGTTTTCCCAAATCTCCCAAAGCATGATTTTGCGTTCTGATGGTTCGAGCGGATAAGCATGGAACTGAATACAGCCTTCTTCTTTGTTCGTTTCTTCCTCAAGTTTTTTGAACTCTTTCATTATTTCATTAAGGTCTTTATCACTGATGATTTTTAAGCATGCCGTTATGTAATGCATCGAAATTCCCCCTCTTCCCATCTTTTTATGGCTTTACATTATAACATTTATCGAAAAACGAAACCGGCATACCGCATTCTCAACATATAAAAATCGTCCATAAAAAATGAACGGCAATGTTTATTTAAGAGCATTTAGAGCGACTTTTGCAGTCTCAGCGATAAGAGCATTATTATAATTGGCATCTTCCGTAAACCGGTTTGACAGGATTGCCAAAACAATTGGGGCTCTGTCAGGCGGCCAAACGATCGCAATGTCGTTTCGTGTGCCGTAGCTTCCGGCTCCGGATTTATCGCCGACTTCCCATCCTGCAGGAGCGCCTGCCCGAATCAGTTCGTCGCCGGTAGCGTTGCCCCGCATCCAATCTGTTAAAATCGTGCGCTTGTCAGCCGTGAGAGTGTTACCCAAAGCGAAAGTCTTAAGGTCAGTTGCCAGTGCTTTTGCGGTGCTTGTGTCACGACGATCCCCGGGAATCGCAGAGTTTAGATCCGTCTCGAATCGATCAGCTTTCGTTACATGATCCCCAATTTGTTTCAGTGATTTTTCAAAACCTTTGGGACCGCCAAGCTGCTGCAGCAATAGGTTCCCGGCGGTATTATCGCTGTAACGGACAGCGGCTTCTGAGATTTCTTTCAGGCTCATGCCTGTATCCAGGTGTTTTTCTGTGATTGGAGAATATGTAACCAAATCGTCTTTGCTGTAGCGGATGATGGCATTAAGTTTTTCATTTGAGCTTTTCTTCAGAACAGCAGCTGCAGCCAGAACTTTATAGGTTGATGCGTAAGCAAACCGTTCATTCGGCCGATAGGCGATTGTCTTGTTTGAACCTGTATCAATCGCATAAACGCCGAGCCTGGCATCAAATTTTTTCTCAAGCTGAACAAATTTCTGATTCGTTATACAGCTTGTCATTTTTGCGTCCTCTATAGATTTCGCTTCAGCATGCGCTGAGCCGAATAAAGGATTGAAACCGGTAAAGCTTAAACATAAAAGTCCAATGCATATTCCAAATTGTATTCTCGCTTTATTTTTCACATCCAGACCTCCTCATTAAAATGATTTTGTATACATCTTCTAATTAACATTACAAACAGGATGAAAGTCAATATATTTCCTTTGAATGATTAAATCCTGTATTCTGATTCATCCCCTTATTTGCGCTTAAATGCGCCGCCCTTGCCGTCTGAATGTTTGCATTTCCGCTTCGTGTTCATCATCTATTTGTTATCCCTCCGTGCAAATAAAAACGGACACCAGTCAGAGCACAGTGATGCTGTGCAATGATCAGTGTCCGCAGGCTTTCCGTCTTGGACCTATATATGTTTCTCTTGCAGACTATAAAAATCATAAGGTAAGTTAACAAACGCATTACCTTAATCCTGCCAGTCAAAAAATTATATCATTTTATATATTTCAATAAGATTATTATCTGGATCTCTGAAATGAGCCACTCGTGCACGCCATTCCTGACGATCATGCGGTTCATTGACGCATTTAATCCCTTGCTTGTGCAGATAGTCATACGTTTTATCAACATCTTCTACCTTAAACTGAAGCAAAAAACTTGATTGCGCATCTCCGTCTAAAGATTTTCTTTCTTCTCCAACTATTTCAGCCATATTTTCTCGAGATAAAAGCTCTATTTTCGTTTCTCCATTATCGAAGAGTGCATATTCCATTTCCTTCTCTAACCAACTTATTGGAAGTCCTAATGAATCTTTATAAAACTCGACGCTTTTCTTAAAGTCATTAACCAATAGTCTAATTTGCAGCAATTTCATATTGAACGCCTCCTATCATTTTACTGGCCATTCATTTAATCATACAATAGGGACCTGACAGCATTATGTCAAGTTTCCATAAATTTTTTTCCATACTGCACCTAAATTTCGGATGAAAGCCTTCGGAGATTCATGAAACTGCGTTTGATCAATTCACATTCTTGGTTTGAATTTTCCTTCACTTCACCGTGGAGGCTCCGGCCGTGTAAGTCGCGCATCCGTAAACATCCGGCCGCCGCTCCTGTAAGTAAAACAACTGATAAATGATTGACTGAATCGTTTTTCACCGTCATTGCTTCCCCTGCTTTTTATATTCTGCGATTTCCTTAGGGGTAGCCTTCCGGACTCCGTCTGCGTCTGTCCTGTTTGCCACTTGAGCGCCTTCCATGTTTTTTATCTCGCTGACTACTCCCAAATGCTCTAAATACACATGATCACCAATCTTGAAACGATTCAGTTTGGCCCGCTCCTCTGTCATGCTCCTGTATTCAGTCGCGGCTTTCATTTTTAATTCAGCCAGACACATTTGACAAAGGGTTACTGTTACAGAATTGCCGTTAAAATCAGTAAACGAAACCGATCTGACAGATTCCTTTTCCGGGTGCATCGTGCATGTTTTCTTCATAGGTGATGGCCGTGTAAATTCAATCATTCCGCTTCCTCCTCAAAAAAAGTCTTTTCGTCCCTCTCACATAACTCCGGATGAACGGAAGTTCCATGCACCCGCATTATAACCGTCACAATACATGGAGATTTGCCTTCCCTTCGCCGTCTGACGGATTTTCATACATCCTTCATAGCTGTAAGCTTATATTCCTTTATATTCCCAATGCTTGCCGCACTTCCCTGTTAGGATGAAGTTTCTAAAGCTGTTGACCAGTTGCCTCATGTTGGTTCCATGCGAAAAGCCGTTTGGGCCGCCGTATCCCAATTCATACGGGTGAATTTCAGCCCTCTAATATGTGTGTATGTTTTTTAAAGGAGATGCATCACATGATGTTCCAACAACCGATTCAACCTGAAGCTAACTCTTCCCCAATTCCCGATCATAAAATAAGTAAATTTACCCAGAACAAATTAATCATTTTGCACTTTCAAAATACTTATTTGTCTTCCCCTTCATTCCTACATGATAATATCTTGTTAAAGTATTTCGAATGAAAGGATATGGTCATGAAAGTTTTCGAAGCAACCACCCTGCTGGCCGCTGCCAAACAGCGCGCGGGTGAATACAAAAAACTGCGCGGCCAGATGGTCAATCTGAAAAAAGCGTTTCAAGGCATGGCTGATCTTGGTGACAATGATTTCTCCGGCCGGGGCGCAGACAACATCAAAGCCTTTTTCCAAGACCACTCCGGCGTCACAGACAGCTGGCTTGATCTGATCGATATGAGAATCGCATTTCTCACAAGCCTCCCCGGCAAGGTCGAAGACGCCGGACTTTCCGGTTCACATGTGGAGGAATCATTTCTGGAGCATGAGCTCACCCACGCCCTCAGTAAATCAAAGGCAATTATGGAAGGGCAAAAAAAGGACATGGGGTCCATCCTCAGAGAGATCGAAGACATCATCTCGCTTGATCTGTTTTCAACCGAAAGCACAGATCAGAAGCTTTCTTCAGCTGACAAAAAAAGAAGCGAAACGATACATAAACTCGGCAAACTTGATCACGATCTAACGAAAGAATACGCAGAAACCGAAGCGAACGAACAGTTCATCCAAGCCGACTTTCAACAGCTTCAAAACGCCACAGGCAAAGGAAAAGGCGCCACGCCGCTTCACTACAACGCCAAAGCGTACCGTGAAAGCGACATCCATAAGAAAAAAGGCGAGATTGCAAGACATTCGGATGCTTATTTGACGATTAAAAAGGAAGAAGCGAAAGAGCGGGAGATCAAGGATCTGAAGAAAAAGCTGGCCGATGGTGTCAGCGATCCGGATGAATATTTGGAAATCGCGAAAAAGATCGGCTATGAGAATCTCACCCCTGAACAGCTTGAATTTGTTTCATTTCTGGAACAGCGTAAAGCTTTCATGGATAAAGGAAAAGAAGCATTGCAAATCATAGGTGATGGCGCCAAAGGTCTGCTTGTTGGTGTATACGATCTTGCCAAGGATACCGGTGAAGGAGCACTTCAACTCGGACGGAATATCGGTTGGACAATTGACAACTTAAACAAAGATCCTCAAAAAGTTCTGGATACTGTTCTGGAATACGACTATCTAGGTGTCTTTCAAAGTATGGTTGACACATTGAAGGATGATTGGGATAAAAAGATGATTCACGGGGATGCATATACACGGATGCACTATGTTACTTACTTGGGCGGAAGCCTTCTGTTATTGAAAGGCGGAAAGTCCTCTGTCTCAACAGGCTCGAAAGATCTTGCTAAAGCTGGTGGCACAATTAAGAAAGGCGGAAAGTCTGTAAAACAGTTTTACAAATCTCCTGTCAATCGGTATACTCCTGCATTAGAAGGAATCCTTCAAGATGCTGAGAATACTATTAATGTGAAGAATACACCACTCCTAAAAAGAGTAGCCGATTCCACTAAAGATAGTGTACTCTTTAAATCAATCAATGGTAAGTCATCAAAAAGCAAGACAGTTAAAAAAGGCCTTTCCAAAAAATCAAGAGAAGTTGCGCTTCCAAAGGTAGACACATATGAACAAGCTAGAAATGAGGCGCTAAATCTAATTGGTGATTTAGGAATAGATTCAAAACCTTTTATAGGTACTTTGTCTAAAAGCGCAGGCTTTGGTAAAGTTACTGGCCGAATGTCTGGAGATAATAAAGTCCTTTGGAGATTAGATTATGACCCCGAAAAGGGACCTCATATAAATGTTGAGGATTATAGAAATGGAAAAGGAGATAAGGCAAAGAAATATTATATACCTTTTAACGGAAACGAAGATACTTATAAATCCCTTTTAAAACATTTAAATAAATAGGAAGTGTTAATATGACCTTATACGAAGAATGTCTAGAAGCTCTTGGAGATAACAAAGAAGTCCTCACTATTTCCGAGACACGTAAATATCATGAGCAACTTGGCGAAAGTTTCCCCTTCACATCATGGGGAAGAATTAAATGGGATGAAGTAACTTATCACAGATCTATTGATTACGCTGAAGATATTGATGAATGGTTAGTTCAGAATAAAATAGATAATAAAACTGTTATTCTCCTTTGGGCTTACGGTGATTATCCAGCTGTAAAAACCAGCTTAGACAACGCCTTAAACGTAATTGATGATGTAACTGCTGTAGGTTCAGATACCTTCATGTTCAGCGAATCTGGTTATGTTATTGAATTTTTCCATGATGGAGATGTAACAATAGGGAAAGCAATATGAAAATATTAGCCCTTCTTAGTTAAGAGAATCAATATGAATTTAGAGAAAAAAATGAAAGATATATTAATTAAAAGAAAAAAACTTAATCTTAATGATGACTATGGCATTCAAAAAAGTTGGGATGAAATAATTGAAGTGCTCTCAGAAAACGAAGAAAATACAATCAGCTATCTAGAAAATTGTAATAAAGCAGATTTATATTGGGTCAGTGAGGTATTTGAAGATTTAGCTGAAAGTTTGCAAAGTAAAGAACTTATTGATTGTTTAAGAAAATTAGATGAAAAATACCCTGGCCTAAAAATGACAAATGATATTGATATAGCAGAAAGTTATATAGAATAATATACTTACCATCTCTTATATTTGAAGATAACGATTCTTGGTGGTGGTAAGCAATGATTGAAATTAAAGTTTCTGATCCTGTATTTAGATTTCTCGGTGGACATTTCCACCAAGATATAGAGTCTCCGGAAAATGCACTTGATGAATATTTAAATGAAGCATCACAAAAACTAAAAGAAAGAGATTTAATAGCACTAACTGAGTTTGTAAATAGTGATTATTCTGAAGCAGATAAGAATGAATTTATAGAAGAAGCAGCGGATGGCATATACTTTCCAGAAGATGATAT
Source organism: Bacillus sp. GZB (assembly GCF_001975995.1). NCBI lineage: Bacteria > Bacillati > Bacillota > Bacilli > Caryophanales > Bacillaceae > Bacillus > Bacillus sp. GZB. The sequence goes on along the minus strand of NZ_MTQG01000010.1, from coordinate 415,354 downwards.
AACACCATTAGAATGGCTTAAGCAAGTCACTGAACAAATTAAAAAACACCTTAAAACAACATAGTTAGAAAAAGAGCCCTCTTATAAGAAGGGCTTCTTTTATAATTTCAATTTCACTTCTCGCTCCGCTTTCGTTTTTAGTCCGTAAATGCCGTATGTCTTCAAAACAAACATGGACTGAATCGTTCGACCGCATTTTTGATGACAGATAAATTGAAGTGGTATAAACTGCAGAAAAAGAGGGTAATAAAAAAAAACCATAATAATGGACTTAATTTATATTCTTCTAATCTCATTTTATGGGATTTTTCCCATCTCTCTGATGAACAAAAAGTCGCTAAACCATATCGGCTGTATTAGATGTAGAGATGTATATTAATAAAGATGGCTCAATAGCTACTGCATATCCTTTATATAAAAAACCAAGGGAATGATTGATTTTATTATGGAATATTCATTTGAATGTAAAAGAGACCATTTAGGATACTTACGAGTAGTTCTCCCCGCAGAGTTAGAATACTTTTCTGATTTCATAGAAGACATTGTTTCGGTAGATGAAGCTGATGAATACTTGAAAATGATTCAAGATGTATTGGATGGTTCTTCTGAAGAATATGAGATTCAACTAAATACAACCATTGCATATATAAAAGAAGATCAAACAGTCATAGAACACCTTTATACAGAAAATGAAAACGATAGAAGCTCCATGGAGACAGAAAAATTCAAAAAACTTATACTCGATTGGAGAGACAAGATCCCCCAAAGGTATAAGAGTGATGATTGAAACTTTAGGTCCCTTGAAATTCAAGGGACCTTTTTATTACTTAATACCGCTTCAAGTTTCACTTTGTTTTCGATCCGCAGTTACTATCTGGAGAACTCATTAGGAACGGTCTGACGAATTTTTGGTTTTCAGTGCATAATAGCAATCAATGCCATTTCCTTGCTCTTCTTACTGGAATAATGTAAGCCTCTAGAGCTGTTTCAATAAAAAATAAAAAACCCTTGCGTAGCAAGGGTTTTGGCTATGATTCCGACTGGGCTCGAACCAGCGACCTCTACCCTGTCAAGGTAGTGACAAGGTATTTTTGCTGGTTTAACTTATCCAGAGAGTACCTAAGAAAATGCGGGAAAGTCAGTGGTATCAAGGATTTATCGAAATTTAAAATCAGTAGGTAGTACCTTATATAAAGATCGTCACCAATATCGTCACCAATATCGTCACCATTTTGGTCGCCACTGTTTCACCTCGTCGCCAAAGTAAGTATGTAGTTTGGTCGCCACAAAACACCCCTTAAAACGCTGATACAGCAGGGCTTTCGCTAATCCCCTTGAAAGGGGGTGATTTAATGGCGGTGACAAGAACTACATCTAAAAAAGGAGTGGCGACGGTGGCGACAATGGACAGCAATATAAAAGGTGACATATCAATGGCATGTGTGATAGCAGCTTTAACTAAGAAAGGGATAAGCGTTGCCGTACCGACAACCGACAACAAACGGTACGACTTAGTAATGGATTACAATGGAAAGCTCTACCGCATGCAGGTCAAAACGATACTCTATAAACCTGAAGAAAATGGTTTAATGGTGTTTAAAACAGTAAGTTCAAATTCAACTAAGTCTAAAGGTTATTATGAAAGAAAATACCGACACGAGGAGATAGAGGGGTTTTTAGCTTATTGTTTAGAGTTAGATAAGGTTTACTTGGCTTGGGTAGGGGAAGTACCCTCCACTAAATTTTTCATGAGAACCTCAGAAACATTGAACGGCCAGAAACAAAAGGTGCGTTACTCTCACGAGTACGAGTTAGACAAAAAGTTAGCAGACTTGGAGGGTAAATTTACTGCTGTAAATCAAATAGAGAGTGTCCAACAGTGACACTCTCTTTCTTTGTGATTATTTTTAATCTTCTTCGAAGTTCTTCTTTTCTTGTTGGATCTCGTTCATTGCACTTAATAACTCTTTTAATATTTGTTCGATTTTATTCCGATACCCCTCCTCCAGTGCATTGAAGCACGTCTCTCTAATTTGACAATGGTAGTCTATATCCCTACCTAGCGTTGCTATTTCATTACCCAACCTATACTCTTCTATAGGGTCCATGATTGTAACAGCTTGTTTGCGTTTTTGCTCTAAAGCCTTCCTCCGCCAAGTTAGGTCTTGTTTATTAGCTGCCATGTCATAACGAAGGGATTCTGAAAACGTTTCATAAAACTGCCTTAATTCTAAAAGCTTTACCTGTAAATCAATATCTTGTAACTTATCTAAGGAATCCCACTTCTCCTTATCGACCAATTCCACATCCACCATGTATAGGGATTCGTTTACTTCGGGGAATAAAGGCGACTCTTCAGTGTCGTTCTTAACTGTAGTGGCTCTATCTACATTGTTGATTATTTTTTCTAGTTCCATTTTGATTCTGACCATGACGGGTAACTGTTTTAAGACCATATCGTACGAATATTTCTTCCTGTCTTCTCTGATTGTTGCAAGGGCTACAATTAAAGCGATAATGCCGCTAGAGAAGCCCCCTAAGTAACTCCCCCAAAACGAAAGCCAGTCTCCCCCTTGGTATGTAAATCTCGTATTAAATTGAAACAACGTCATATTTAATACAAAAGGTATCAATAGTATTGCTACTATAACCTTTAGCCAAAACTTTTTATCTTTTAAATTAAAATTAAAGTCCATTGCCCTAATCCCACCTATTTTTTTATCTTATTATACAAGAAAAACCTGGTCTTGGTGAGAATTTAAGGTTATTTCACCCCTGAAATCTCTTGACTAAGGTAAAGAGATTTGGTATAATTAAAGTATAGAAAGGAGGTGCTAAAGTGGACGATCTAAGGAACATAGTTCTAATAATCGCTTCAATCGTCTCCATCGTAAAACATATCTACGACATATGGCAGAAGGAGAATGAAAAGCGAGAAAAGAACAAGAAAAAGCGCTCCCGCCGGCAAAGCAAGAAGCGCTGATACAAAGTGAGTGAAGGGGAGAAATCCCCTTGCTCAAATATTATACCACGTCCACGGTGTATATGAAAAATTTTTTAAAAAACTACAGTACATCAGATTTAGTCACTTTGATCATACTAATGGCTGGGATTGTAGCGATTGATGCCGGAGCGGTCAGCCCCATTGGAAAAATCGCACGTGTGCTCCTATATACCGCAGTATTCGCTACTATTTTAAAAGGCTTTATCCTTGCATGGAGGGAAAGGAAAAATGACCGAGGATGAAAAAATAAAATTTATCCAGGATGAGGTTTTAACCGCAGTCGAAGTCCGGGAGTTACTTGATATTTCAAAACAACGCCTGAGTCAGATTGTAGACTCAGGCAAACTCAAACCAGTTAAAAAAGTAGGCCTGATAAGTCTATACCTCCGAAGTCATGTCGAAGCACAAAAGAAAGAATCGGAGGCTAACCGAAAAAAATACCGCCCCTATGACCAATAAAGCCCTACTCCTTCCGAGAAGGGTTTTTATATTTTCCAAACCTTTTTATTTTTATCCCATGACAGTTTGCCTTTTATAATTAAACTTTTGGTTGCCTCCCTTATCTCCGCTTCTGTTTTGCCTGTCTTTCTTTTTAACTCTTCTAGTGATGGTATTTTTCCGTACAGGCGCATGTTAACCATTATCTGATAAAGCTTCCTCTCAAAGTCATTCATAAGTTCAGACACCCCTACTTTCAATTGCGCTAACCAATTTAACCAACAAGAGTCTTAAAGTCAATACCCACCCAACAAACATTTTTCGCAACTACTTACCCCCCTACAGCGATCACTATCGGTGAGAGGGGAGATTAAATGATCGCCATAACGAAAAAATACTTAGAGCAAATGAATGCAAGTGCCGACGACAAGGTTCAAATGATTCAGTATATCGCCGGAGATACCGTCCTAGATGTCGGCATTGGCGGAGGCGTTTTAGGCAAGTTGATCCGCTCCCACAAGCCATGCGTGAACGTGATTGGTGTAGATAAGAGAATACGTGATTACAACGAGGGTTTAAGCTTTTACCATGATGTTTTCGAAATTGACGCACGAGAACTTCAAAAGAAAATTGATGTCGGTGAAGTGGATACAGTAATATTCTCATCTGTACTACACGAGGTTTTTTCATACAACGACTACTCTATTGAAGCGGTGTACGAAGCGTTAAAAAGTGCATATAACATTATCCCTAAGGGTGGGCGTATCATCATCAGAGATGGTGTGAAAATGGAAGACAACAGTAAAGTCCTAATTAGATTTAAAAACCCTAAAGACGTGCAAAAAGCTAAGCAATTCGCAACGGATTTTAAAGCAAGAAAGATCGTATTGACCGTAGGGGCCTACGATTCAGTTGCTATGCCGATGAACGACGCTATGGAATTCCTTTACACGTACACTTGGGGAGATAAGGATTACCAACGTGAAGTTAAAGAGCAGTATGGTCTCTTTACACCTAAAGGGTATATAGCAGCTGTTAAGGATTTACTTGATTTAGAGCTGGTAACATACAACCACTATTTACAAGAAGGACATAACCGTCACTTATCTAGAAAGGTGGAACTATTTGATGAAAAAGGCCGCCGAACTCGTTTTCCTGACTCCAACATCTTATTAGTTTTTCAAAAGTAGGTGATTAAATTGTGGGACAAGCTTCTAATGCTGATGGGCCTGTTTTCTTGGATTTTAGGCATAAGTGCTACCGGGTTACTTCTAGCAATGTACACAACAGGATTCTTTTCTTCTCATGCCTGGCAACATAAAAAGCGGTTTGTCCGCATTTGGTTTAAGTTTCACACCCTTGCAATTAAGAAGTCTAAAGGCAGACATCTATGGTATTTCTTCACCCGGAAGTGCTCTCGATGTGGTCATAGAGGACACCTAACATTGATTCATCAGAACTGCTCCTATGCAAACGAACTCTCCAACTACTATTGGATGTGCGATCACTGTCATGAAGAGATCCACGATATGTACCAGGATTGGTGGGACGAATATAACGCTGGAAGGCTTTAAGGGAGCCAGGGACCAAATTTGATAAAAATCAGTTTTTAGGTTAAGGGGCGTTGACGATGAACAATGATGTCGATTCAACCGTAAAAGAAATTGTAGAACTGTACGGAGTGAGTTGTGATTTGGAAAAAACTCACTTTACAATTAGAGATGGAGATGGAAATGTGAATATCGTTGATAAAAAAACCTTGTACAAATTGTTAGGTGTTTCAAAGCCTTAGGTGTGTTTATCAATTTTCTCCGTACAGGTAACGAAATTGTGGTTGATGGCTAGATGTAAAGCAAAAAAAAGAAACGGTTCATTATATCGGGGCCAAAAAAGCACTGGATGATTTAATAGATCTAGTCAATAAAACACGAGTTTGTCCGTATGTACACGGCACTTTTTAGACCAGGGCACAAATGGCTTAAAGAATAAGACACAATAAATAAGGGAGGGCTTCGAATGCCTAAGACATGGGTTGTAGCCGACACACACTTTAACCACAGTAACATTATTATTTATGAGAACCGCCCATTTAAGGACAAGGATGAAATGAACAAGGAACTCATCAAACTCTGGAATGAAACAGTAGCCCCTGAGGACACCGTTTACCATTTAGGGGATGTATCCTTTGGAGGAAGAGCTATTCGTGACAGTATCCTACCTCATTTAAACGGATATAAAATACTTCGTCTCGGCAACCATGACTCCCGGACCTCTAAGACCCAATGGCTTAAATACTTCGATGAAGTTTACGAGGACGACATCCTCCTGGATGACTTATGCCTATCACACTACCCCCTTGATGACGAAGTTCATTCCAAACTATCGTATACCGGGTTAATTAAAGGCAATGTACATGGTCACGTCCATTCCCAGATTGAGGGGCTTGACCAAACCAAATATAGATGTGTATCAGTTGAATTGACCGACTACCGTCCAATTGACTTTGAAATTATTAAAGCACATTTTGGGGTGATTTAATGAATAGGTATGGAGGAACATTAACTAAGATAAGCACCCTTGAGGTGGGTACTAAATTCTACGTGGTTAACGGTGCATGGGACGGAGAAATAGTTGAAAAAGACGGGATTAAGCAGCTTCGTATAGCTGGAAGCCGCACCACCCCTTTAACAGGAAAGAACGCTGAATACGAACTTTATATAGATATTGAAAAGAACGCCTAAATAAGGCGTTCTTTTCATTCGACTTCGTCCTCTCTTACTTCGATCTTTAAGTTGCGCTTGGTTTGTTCCCACTCTTCTGTTACCTCACCATTAATCTTAAAAAAGATTTTAGAGGACTGCTTAACACCTGAATATGCTTTTGCTGACTCGTACTGAACACAGCAATCAAGAATGCGGGCGTAGATACTCTCTTCATTCGCACCGCCCCTGCTCCGTAAGAGAAAAACATCATACAAGCATTTGTAGATATCGTGGTTCTTTTTACGAAGCACCTCTAACCTTAACCATGCAGAAAGCAATGTGCTGGCAAAAAGTGTCTGAGCAACTATTGAAATAAACTCTATATCAGTATTCCTGATTATTAATGAGACCAACCAAACCAACGCTAAGAAAAGAATTTTCCACCTTTCTTGTTTTGCCATCTCAGAGGTTACTCTAGAGGCGAACAGAGAATTTTCAAATATGTTCGCTCCCAACTTTAGTAGCGACGGCTCTAAGGTGTTATTATAATACTTGTTTGTTCTTTCACTGTCTAAAGGTACACCGAAAGAGTTTGTAAGTAGGTGGGTTCTCCTTTTCTCTTCTGCTCCCGGGATTAAAAAAATCCCTAAAGAGTTGTCCACTATAAAATAAAGTAGTGTTGTGATTATGAATAACCCCGTTAAAATACTCTTGACCTGATCATTTCCATCTAAAAAATAAACTACAACAGTCAGAATAGTATTAACCCAAAAGAGAACCCTTGAGGCTAAGTCAAAATTATTTATAATCTTATAGTATTTATCTAACGAATCGAAACGTTCACTCACAGGCTGCTCTCCTATAGTTCAGGGAATAGTTTTTTGATTTCTGTCTCTGCTAGTCCAGGATAACCCGTTAATTCATACGACTTGCAGTTACTTACAACCTTTTTGGCGTAGTCCAGCCTATTTTTAAAAGTCTGACTAGCATCATAGTTGTAGTATAGACCTTCTATGCTATCGTACACATACTCCTTTAAGGATGATTTAGTGAAATAATTGTACCGATTCACTAACCATTTCTCTAATAAATAAGACGAATAGTAGCCCTTCAATTTATCAGTATTCCAGTATTTCATCAACCTAATTAATGGTTTTAGTTGATAATTGTTGTTGACGTTCGCAGTGATTAGTTCTGAATTGAAGCCTACAGGGTCTGTTGAAGTCCATTCAAATAAAATATTAGTAGGGGCCGGGATGGATAAATTCCCCCAATCATCCTTTATTGCAGGCACTAATTCAAACTTTATATGGTTTAGCTCAAGCACCATTGTAGGGCTGTCTCTGTAAATTTCAGACCTGGAGTAGTATTTTTCCATAAACGCCTTGAGATATTTTAACAATGTTTGAGGTTTATACCCATCCGGGTTCTTGAAAACAACCATGTAGTCAACGTCAGACCCTGAGTCTGCACTTCTCGGGAGGATCGTCCCTCTTGTACTTGACCCAAACTGGAAATGTTCATGGAGATCGTTACTGTCGAAATAATAGTTAAGGTTTTTACTCAAGGCGTTAATCGATTTCTTAATATTTTCATTTTCAGTCGATGTTAAGACAAGATTGCTCGATAATGTTGTTAAATACGTATTTACTGACATATCTTTCCCCCTGTTATTTTGTTTTCTCGTTATACCGCCAATAGCCCAAAATAAGACCGTCTAGTTAAAGACGATCTTACTTAGAGCTATAGTTAAGAATTTATCGCATAAACCAGTTTCCGGAAGCTTCGAAGAACCCCATTCATCAACTGCCTCTTACGGTAAACCTAAGAAAAAACTATGGCAAATTTTACGAGTTTTCTAGTCTATCCTTACTGTACCATATTTATGGACTAAGCTTCAAACTCTACCTTTTTCTTCCCTCGGAACAAAAAAATAGACCCTCCCTTGAGCTTGAGAACCTGAAGGGTTAGGTCTACGTAGAAAATACATCGAGCAAGCCCTTTGATGGGCCGTTTACAGCCTCCCTTGAGCCTCAGAACCTGAAGGGACAGGTCTATCACGAATAACCGCTGAGCAAGCCCTTTGATGGGTAGCTTTTTGTACAGAGCCGGGGTGTTGGTAGCACCCTGATCTTTTCATTTTACAGGAAGTTATTTTAATTTTCAACAGTTTCTCCATATAAAAGGAAAACAGAGAGGGACTAAAAAAGAAGGGTTCTAGGAACCCCTCTTTTGATCAGTCAGTTTGGCCTTTGTTTCTATATCTTTTTATTGTAAACGTTGCGATTCCTACTATAATCAAAGCCGGTACACCGTAAGCAAATACTTGATACACAATATCTCCTGCTGGCATTCGATAACCCCCAAGTAATCTTAGTAGTAAGTGTTGCCCTGTGCTTTAGCTTTATCTTTACCTACGATGAGGGAAACACTTCGTGTTATACTTCCGATTCCTCCACCGATGTTTAATGTAGCTGATAGCCTAGCCTCTGCTTTTTTGAAATCGGTTTCTTTTTTCCTAATGATTCTCATCTTCGGATTAGAGTAGCTACCAGTTACTGTCCATATGTTCCACTTTCCAGCGCTTGTAATTGAATCAAATCCACCCTGCACTAATGAATAACTGGCCTTGAAGCTTAAAGAGAATGTACCGTTATTGTTGTAATAAACTTTTCTGCTTGTGCAGTTTTGGTAACCTGAGCCACCTTGGCACTTTCCATCCTTAATGCCTACGCCAGCTACAGAGAAATCCGGCTCATCTACAGCCGCCTGAGTATAGGAACCATCGGCAAAAATGTAAGTTATTTCATAACCATTATCCGTGTCTTTTTTGATTGTGTCAACAGCTTTTTCTTCCGGCAAAACAAAAGAGTCTAGGGCTTCTCCTTTAGAGAGTTTGTCCAAAAGCTTGCTCTGAGTATCCGATGATACTACACCTTCACTTTCCATGTTTTGCTTAACCTTGTCTAACTGCTCCTTGGTAAAACCGAGCTGCTCTTTAGGATTAGTGTCTTGAGTGTCTTGGGCAGCTACCTGTTGCGGCAAAGATAATCCAATAGTTGCAATAGCGATCACAAACAATAGAATCATTTTTTTCATTTTTTTCCCTCTCCCTTAACCTAGTTTTGTCCAAGAGTTAACTTACACCTACAACTGAACTCCAAGCACTAATTCTATAATCCTATAAGCAACCCTCCCCCAAAAAAACACTAACACACTAAACACCCATTAATAAACATTTTTTTCATCAAATGGTTAAAAAGTTCTACAAAAAATGGGATAAAATCGATGTAAAGTCCTAGGTCTTCAATAACGGTTTTCCATGCGATGTTTCTCTATTCAAGATTTTTAAAAATTGTGACGATATACGCTTATTTTCACTTTACATTTCTTTCCTCGAATGTAACTATATAATTAGATAGACTTAGCATAAGAAAGGGGTTTGTGGATTTTGAAAAACGATCAAATCATCCCTTATGATTTAGTGGCGACAAAAATGAATCATTGGTACAACATGATAAAAATGGATTGGGAGTCGCGGGCCAACCGAATGAAGGAAGAGGTCGAAAAAGAATTACAGTACATGGAGGAAAATCAGGATGTTCTTGTATACTACTCATTGTTAGAATTCAGGCACGAGATGATGATAGCGTACAAGACTCCGAATGCTGCCAAAGGAATCAACGACAGATTTAAAAAGCTGAAGCAGTATGAGGGCGAAGTAAACTTAACCGGTATGTTGGAATACTACTACTATTTCTTTATGGGGATGTATTACTTCAGGCAGAAAGAGCTTACATACTCCCTCGATTGTTACCGGAAAGCTGAAAACTTTCTGAATACTGTTGATTCCGAAAACGCTGAAGTAGAAAGAGCTGAATTCTACTTTAAATTGGCGGAAGTGTGTTATCACATGAAGCAAACGTACTTTTCAATGAACAATGCATTACGAGCGTATGAAATTTTTAAAAAACAACCCTTCTATGGAGTTATGAATGTTCGTTGTCAATTCGTGATCTTCGGGAATCTGTTGGACAGTATGAAGACAGATGAAGCTTTAAAACAAGCATACAAAGCATACAAAGACGCTAAAGAATTAGGTAACCACGAAAGAGACAGAAATCATTTAATTCGTTCCGCACTTTTCAACAAGGGTTTATGTTATAATCACCTTGAAGAACCCGACAAAGCATTCATCAATTTCCACAAATCACTTCAAATTACTGAACCGGAAAATCATGACTATTTTGCAAAAACCCTATTCGTTATCGCCTTTCTAAAAGGAAAGCAAAATGATACCGAAACAGCTTGGGAATATTACAATAAGTCTAAATATTTAGCCGAAAGTAATGGAAACGAAGTGGTGATGGAAAAGCTAAAAATGGTGAAGGGATTATTCCTTTCTGACGATCTAGACCTAGTAAGGGAAACATTCCAGTTCTTCAAAAAGAATAAAAGCTTGTACCCGGACATGGAAAGTTATGCGATTTCAGTAGCCGAACTACTCGCAAGAAAAAAAGATTCGTGGGGTGCAATTGAGTTTTATCGTTTAGCAAATGAGGCAAGAATACAAATTAAAAGGGGAGAGTCAATATGAAAAAACTGTTAATCTGTGCTGCACTGGTACTTGGCGTCGCCGGTATAGGTGCTTCTTATCTCCAACAGCAAAACGATACGTACAAGGTTGCTGAAAGGGCAGAAACTTAATTAATTTAAAGCATTCATTTTACGGATAAGGGGATTCCCCTTATTCTTTTTTTTGTTTTTTTTTTCCTCTCGTATAAATTCCCCTCCCTCCAATTAAACCGCAACTCCCTCCGCACATGTATCGATCATTACGGTGCGAAGGGGGTTGTCACTATTTGAATAAAATCAGAGTTTTAAGCTTGTTTTCAGGCCTTGGTGCATTTGAGAAAGCTCTCAAAAAAGTTCGAGTGAATTTTGAAATAGTTAATTTTTGCGAAAAGAAATCCGCAATAGCTAAAGCATACTCGACGTTGCACAACATCCCTGAATCGAAAAATCTAGGCGATATTAGATCGGTTTCCCCATCCACACTTCCTGAATTCGATCTCATGACTTACGGTTTCCCATGCACAGACGTGTCTGTAGCAAAAGTACATGGTGAGGGACTCAAAGGCGGTGAGTCAAGCCTCCTCTTTGAAGCTTTGCGTATCGCTGAATTCAGTAAGCCCAAGTACATGATCGCTGAGAATGTAAAGAACCTTATCGGCAAGCACAGAGAAGGTTTCGAAGACATGCTCAGGCGACTAGAAAAAATGGGCTACAACAATTACTGAAGTGTTTTGGACGCAAAAGATTTTAATATCCCCCAGGAGAGGCTCCGTGTTTTTGTGGTATCTATTCGGAAAGACATCGACGATGGTAACTTCTTCTTCCCTTCTCCTCGCCCTATTTTAATGGGGACTTCGTGCTGGTGGGATTTTTTTAGATGTTGATGACACACGAAACATTACGAAACGTCAGCAGCGGGCCATCGATGTTGCAAAAGGGGAAATTCAAGACCCCTCTGTAAAAATTGAAGGCGAGATTAGTTTCGATCGTACAGTTATCAGCCACAGAACTTCAGGCTTACGGTTTCAATCAAACCCGCATCACCCCACTATCACTTCTTATTACGGCACTGGCGGAGGGAATTTCACTGTCTTGGCCCATAAAGGAAAACTTGGCGGAATCACCCCGAAACAGTGCCTATTACTGATGGGCTTTGACTCCGAAGACTACGAAAAGCTAATCAGTGCCGGTATTTCCAAGTCAACAATCTACATAATGGCAGGTAATTCTATTGTCGTTAATGTACTTGAGGACATTTTCAAAAACTTGTTTAAAGAAGGTGCTAAAGATGAATAACGGGTATCCGTTAGATGAAATTTTATTACCTATGGGCGGAACTACTGTAAAGGATCAACGCAAAATGGACGAGCTGTGGGAGAACGATAATTATGTAGCAGAAGAAAAGTACGATGGCTCTCGCTACCTCTCTATAGGTGGCCGTTTCTTTTCTAGACATGTCTCAGTTGTCACTAAGCTGCCTGTTGAAAAAACTGCGAATGTACCTCATCTAAATAAAGTCTTGTCTGACTATCCTCTACTGATCTTAGACGGAGAAGTTTATATTGAGGGTGGTAAGTCCAGTGATGTTGTATCGATCATGGGTTCGTCGCCTGAAAAAGCAGTTGCACGCCAAGAAGAGCGTGGCTATGTGAACTTTGTGGCCTATGATATCTTACGTGATATGGACGGTAATTGGTTAACTGACCTTCCTTGGATTGATCGTAGGGGTATTTTAGAAGAGCAGATGGAATTGATTTTCACTGACCACCCTGACACTACTCATATCTCAATATCAAAGTACGTCAAACATAATAAAAAGGAATACAACGCAGAAATTATGAGACGTGGTGGTGAAGGAGTTATGCTGAAAAACATTAACGGTAAGTACCACCCTGATAAGAAACCTAGATGGAATTGGATCAAAGTGAAACAAGAGATTACTTCCGATGTAATTATCACTGGCTTTAAAGAACCGGTCCGTGAATATACGGGCGAAGAATTAGATAATTGGCCTTATTGGGAGGCTGAGGATGGAATTCTATACACCTTAAACGGGCAACAAGAAGCTCAGGAAGAGTGTTGGTCAAACGGTATAAAAGTAGACCCAGTAACCAGGTTTTATTTTTATGGTTGGATTGGAGCAATTGAGTTTGCTCAATACGATGATAAGGGCGAACTTAAACATGTAGGGCATTGCTCAGGAATTAGAGATGAATTACGCAAAGACATGACAGAAAATTCCGATAAGTATATCGGAACGTGTATGGAGATATCTGCTATGGAACGAACTAAAGACGGTTATTTCCGCCATCCTCAGTTTTTACGCTTACGTCCCGACAAGAATGCGAAAGACTGTGTAATAAATGAGGATTAATTATAAGGGCTGCCTTGGCGGCCCTTTTTCATAGAGGTGATTCAGTTTGGCTTTATACCCCCACGGTTCCAGGGTTTATTGTAATAAAAAACTTCCTTCTGAGGCTGCACTTACAGGCGAAGAAACATTGGAGTTCATAGTGGATGGACAGAGATATTCAATCGCCCTACTTCCAGGAGCATACCTAACTAAGCATGACCAGTTTTACAGTGACCTCCCTCCCATGATTACAGAAGCTTTATCTTTCAAACACATCCCACTTATCTGTAAGCTCGGGGGAATCCACGACTATGAAAACAACAGAACTGTCCTGGTCTTCGAACATACGGATACCAAGCAACACCACGACATAGACGTACTTGGAGGATCAGCCTACGCACAGCTAATAGAAGGTATTTATTATTTCGATGAACATGAAGACGGTACGTTCAAAAAGGTTACTGACATTGTCGCTCAAGCTTTAATTGTTAACCCAGGATCGAGCGAAGTCCGGTCAACTATCGCTGCAAGGTTATCAGCAAAATCTGACCTTCCAAATAAGGTATCCGTTCGAAATTCAGAGTCACTCTCGATAAAAGGAAGTGCAAGTGTTGTTAACGCTACTCACATGGTCAGTGCTTTGGCTATTCGGAAAAATGAGCACTCTCAATTAAATTCCAGCCTTTCCGCACGGGTACCGGAACAGCATGACCTTGGTTCCTTTCTTTCCGTAACACCCCAACACCCCCTTTAAAAACAATCGCAACTTTATGCTAGGCACCTTCGATTACTAGGTCGTAAGGAGTAAAAAGGAGGCTACAGCATGGGTAGTAATGGATCAGAGAAAACAGACATTTACCACGGAAATGCCAAGAAAACTTTGGTGTTAGATATGCTTAAAAAGTCAGGAAAAGAAGGTGTCGAAAACACTGAATTAATTAAAATCGCGTTAAGATTTTCAAGTATCTTGCACTCACTTCGTAAGGAAGGCTACCTAATTGAAGTAATCGATAAAGGTAAAGGGCGATTTAACTATGTCTTAGTTGGGTTCGAATCTCCTCATAACCATGTAAGTGCTTATGAGAGACTGTTTGACCTAGTCGCAGAGTACGACAAAGTCTCTACCTCTCAGCTTCTCTCTGTACTAAAACAAAATAATATCTGCTTTAAGCGGAAGGCCATTCGTTAGGAGGGTAATTGGATGTCGTTATATAAATCTGCATTGAGGCGACTCGGTTCACAACAAAGTAAAATCTTAGATTTGCTGAAAGAAAGAGAATCGAGGGGCGCCTATAACTTCGAGTTGGCTAAGATCGCGATGTCTTATCAGCGGAGAGTTCATGAACTAGTAGAGCAAGGGTACCAAATATCTGTCTGTAGGGTAAGCAAAGGGACCTACAAGTATACGTTAATTGGTAAACAAACCAGCCTCCCACAAAACCAAACCATTTTAGATAAGGTTATTCGAGAAATAGAAGAAAACTACGGTGGTTCGGTTGATGCGCTGGAGCTTTTGGATATTGCTGAAAAAGTTGGAGCCAACATTAGTTATAAGGGAGTCACTAAGGCCACAAGGAGTGTAAAGCGTGAAATTAAATAAATTCCAAATCTCAACAGTCCTCTACTTTAAAAGCGGACTCTCAAAAAAAGTCGATTGGGTGGAGGAACGTTTAGTAAAGAAAATTGACAAGGAAACGGAAGAGATCACTCAACCCCTCACTTTAGAAGAAGCTGACCTTTACTTTCAAAGAAAATTTAAAGAATGGGTCGATACCGGTGAAACCGTCGTCCGTAAAAACGCTAAAAAAGAAACCTCAGTAATTCCTTTTTCAAGTGTAGAGTACGTGACAGTTTCTGTTACACTCTTGGGCCAAGATAGTTTAACAACAGAGGGCGAAGAAGATCTCAAAGATAACGGAGATTTACCCCTCCCTACTCCCCCAGCACCTGAAAAGTGGACCCGTATTGAGGATCACCCAGCGTATAAAAAATAATTGTTAGATAAGGAGAGGTTGAAGAATGGAGAACTTAACAATTACCGTTCGTGGTGAAAATGTAGAGGTATCTGCTGCCGAATTGAAGAACTACCGAGAAAAAGGTTTGACACAGTTTCAAAAGTACCTAGATTTAATGTCTCTTAGCTCTGAAATTAAGAATTTCGCAAAATTCATGTTGGAGAAAGCCCCCGACTATTTCTTCATCATCCCTGCCTCAGTTTCAGGAAAATGGCACGCCCCCTGGTCAACCGACAAAGGCGGTCTAGTCAGGCACGTCCTAATGGGTTGTCAAGTAGCTTACGATTTATCACGGACATTTGGGTTAAATGACAAAGAGACTGATATGGCACTTGCAGCGATGATAGGCCACGACATCATCAAATACGGCTTAGACTTTGATGATCGATATATGGACATGCACCCATTTATGCCACGGTCATACTACGGAAATTATAAATCTCCCGGATACGTCGGCGACTACTCTAAAACCCCTGAATTCGACACGATCATGACAGCTATTGAGCGTCATATGGGGAATATCATATCAGGTGAATGGACGTCTGTCGGAGGGGTCAGACCTGAGACACCCCTCCAGTATGTTGTACATCTAGCTGACTACATAGCCAGCAGAAAGAATTTAGTCCACACAGACTTCATCAGCGGATACCAATACTAAGTAGGTGACCATATGAAAAATCCTATAAAACTTTTCTTTAGTGCGTGTGTTGCTGCTTTTATGGTTTGGCTTTGCTCTATCATGCTAAAAGGGTTAGGACTAACTCACATTCAGATACTTTATGTAGCCCTTATTTATTTAGGGCTGACAATCCTCTCTTTATTATCCGGTATGGTTTTCTCTTTTCTTATGTCTAAGAGAGAAAACCGGGAAAAGTTCAATTTCAAAAAAGCCTTAGAAGATGACGGAAAATAAGAAATTGAACACTTCGAATCATTTTATTAAGGAGGGCTAATATGAGAGAAATTAGAAAACTCTCAAACTCGGCATTGGAGAGGTTTACCCAATGCCCCCTCTCTTTCTTTCACCAGTATGTGAACGAAGAAAGACCGGGACAAGAAGGCGTAGAGTCTTTTTACGCCGATTACGGGATTCTAATGCATTTCTTAGTCGAGATGTATCCAAGAACAAACCTCTATAAGGACTCCCTCCCATTTAAGCCTAGCAACTTCGTTGATGATGGTGATATTAACGGCATTCTCAACGGTTTCGCTAACCAGCTAATGGAGCGAGAAGAGCCGCTCACTTTAGAGCAGATGTTGATTATATATGACGAACTATTCCCCCTGGTTCAATTCCCTAGTCAGGAAAAGCGAGATGAATACTACGATCAAGGGTTGACCTATATAAAAAACATCCCTGCAATGGATTGGTCAAAAGTGATCGGATTAGAAGCAAAATTCAAGATCGACTTACAAAACGGGGTCGTCCCTATAAAGGGGTTTATCGATAAAGTCGAAAGAGATGATAAAGGTCTCATAGTGACCGATTATAAAACATCTAAGCCATATAGCCATAACGCCATAATGG
Source organism: Bacillus sp. GZB (assembly GCF_001975995.1). Lineage (NCBI taxonomy): Bacteria > Bacillati > Bacillota > Bacilli > Caryophanales > Bacillaceae > Bacillus > Bacillus sp. GZB. The sequence continues at coordinate 398,739 of NZ_MTQG01000010.1, read as the reverse complement.
CAAAGCCACAGCTCCCTATTTACGGCATGGCTTGCTTCTTAATGTATGGGGAACTCCCATACAAGTACCGTTACGACTTTGTCAGATTTGGGAGGGTCGTTGAGGTAGAGATCCCTATAGAACGCTTAACTGAAGTTAAGAATGTTATTAAGTTCAAATACATGCAGATGCTTGCATATCAACGCCAAGGGTCCTTCCCCGCACAGTACCAAGATTTTTACTGTAAGAATTTCTGTGGCTTTAATAGGCTCTGTGATAGATACAAACAGTTCAATGGAGGTTAACACTTGTGACAGAGAGGCTAAACGGTTTTTGGGTAAACAGAGAAGATCCTAAGGTTAGAATAACAATCCCGAGGGTTTATAAAAGGAGAAACACAGTGGACTTCTTCTATTCCATGTGTAATCTGACTGGCGGTGGTACTATCGATAAAAGGGAGCTTGTTAGAGACTACATTAAGGAGGCTAGGTAACCGATGTACTTTATTTATACCTTGCTTGCGGCCTGGATTCTTACCGAATTTAATCTAGACCAAGTCTTGTTAAGCGGATTCAATGAGGTGGCCCACACTAACTATTCCATTAATGTTTATTGGCTATTCTTTGTTGTTGTCGGATTACTAATATCAGCCTTAGATGTCATGAGTTCATCACGAAAATAACAAGCATTAGTCTCTGCCTATAATGGTAGGGACTATTTTATAAGGGAGGAAACATAATGAAAGTTGCAGATATTCTTTTAGAGTTAGAAGAGTTAGAGAAGAAGCGAAATGACATTGAATCCGTTTTATCTGATGCTACAACAGAAGAAAAAGAATTAGGGGAGGCCGAGATTGTTCTGCAACAGGGGCTAGAAAAGACAAATAAAAAACTAACAACATTTCTTAACTCTGAATTTGCGCCGGCCGCTACACTTCTTTACCTTACAGTGACTCCTTCCACCCTAGCGATGAACGCAGAAGACACAGCTCCCCTGTCTGTGATCGCCACCTACAGTGACGGAACCACTAAAGACGTGACTTCCCCGAGAAAGCCCGTGATGTTCTTTAGGGACTTTAATGAACTGGCTGACAACAAGGGGTTTATTACTTCTATAGATATAACAGGTTATCTAGGTGAAGACAAAACTTTTGAAATTGTAAAGACAAGTGGTGGATTCGATATAGATGACAGTTCAGATACGCAGGGACTTCAAGTAATTTCGACATCGAATTCAAATGAGTACACGGTTGTTGATTTAGTAGGGTCACCTATCGGGATTACATTTACAACTAACGGAGAAGAAGCTGTTGGAGACAACTGGTTAGTTGATATTTATTTAGTTGGTACAGGTACAACTTATGAGGTTGATGACATCTCCTTAGCAAGTGTTAACGAGTCAGGGGTAGTGACTGCTTTGGGTGGAGGAGAAGTAAATATAACAGTCCGAAACGGGCAGCAATTAGTAGATGTTCCTCTAACTATTGTAGACACGATTCCGCCTGAGCCGCCAAGTATCAAAACAATAACTCCATTGGCTGGAGGTGCAGAGATCTTATTTGACCCGAGCACATCTACCGACGTTGTTTCCTACAACATTTATGTCGACAGTGTACAGAAAGTAACAGGTGTCTTGTATGATGGTAACGCTGTTTCTATCGAATTAGTACCAGCTGACGGAGAAACAACGTACTTAGTTAGTCTGAGTGCTGTCGACGGTAGCGGCAACGAATCCGAGCAATCTCCCGCAGTAGAAGTCGCCCCACTTTCCGCCGAAACAACAGAATAACCCTTAAAACCCTTGGCCGTGCCTGGGGTTTTTATTTTGCTCGCAACTATACACGGCAACATAGCGATCAATAATTTGTAACGGAGGTGACTAGATGAAATTTACAAGTATCCCTACTATGTCTGTAATTCTAAGCTTGCTTAGCACGGCTACTGCATTCTCCCTCTATGAAGGACACCCTGTTTTCTCATCCTTATTTATGCTTTTGTCTGTAACAGAGCTGACCCTGCTGCGGATTTACATATCACTCAGATGGAGGATTGATGATAATGCTTAAAATAATCGTTAAAAAACTAGCGGCTGACTACAAGGAATATAAAAGATTCGCGGAAGTCTTTCCAATACCGTACTACACTTACTGGATCATCCTACTCTTGCTTTTTGCACTTACGCGACTTAAAGAAGCTGATTACTTCTTATTTGTGGTGTACTCACTCCTAATTGGAGTGAATCTATTAGATATTTATCTCACGCTAAAGAAGAAACAAAATCGCCGCAACTAGCCCCTCCCATACAGCGATCATTACTGTGTAGGAGGTGCAGAATGCCTAACAAAAAGAAACAAACGCCGAGTATTGACAAACAAAAGAAATATCGATTCCTGGTTGGGTTTGACCCCTCTCTTGATGGTACAGGGTACGCAGTCCTGGACGTTCGGTATAAAACCCCACGCATTGCAGAGATGGGCGTTATAAAAGGGAGAACTAAAACCTGGCCTGCTGGAACACCTTATCAAATTAAGCTTGCACTTATTCAGGCAAAGGCCAAGGAGCTTAGAGCAAAATACGACCCTATATTCCCTATCGTGTTTTTAGAGCGAGGTCACACAGGACCTTTCAATAACGACACGCAAGCTGTTTTCCGAGCAAGGGGTGCGCTAGAATCCGAACTTGTCGGAAACCATATCCAAGAATACCCACCCTCGCAAGTTAAGAAAGCCATTACTGGGAATGGGAAAGCCGAAAAAGAAGATGTAGCCGAGCACTTGGCAGAAGTTTTCGATATTACAATGAATCATTTTGAAACATTAGATGTAAGTGACGCCTTGGGTGTAGCTTATACCGGCTACCTCGAACACATTAAAAAAGGAGATGGGTAACCATGGCAGTAAATAATCAATCTTTGCAAACTATTGAGCAGAAAGCTCTCCGTATTTTTGAAATTAATAGACAACAGGCTGCGGCTGAGGAAGAAAAAATCCTTTTAAAGAATTCCATCCGGTTAGCAATGAAAGAGAATAAATTAACAGAACACATGCTTCCTTTAGACGGAAGCTCTGATTTAAAGATCACTCTAAATGAGCGAAAAACTAAAAAGGTCGATAAAGAGGGGCTTGCTGCTGACTTAGGGGTTTCTGCCGAAGCAGCAGGTAAAAAAGACGTACTCATCAAGAAAGTCGAAGAAGGGCGGTTAACTCATAATCAATTCCTAGGTTACCTCTACGAAGAAACATCCGAACAAGTCCAAGTACGAAAAGTCAATGCCTAGGGGTGATGGTGTGAATAATCCCTTTGAATGTCTAACCAATGAGCAACACATCTTGTTGGAGGATTTTATCGCCAATGAATTTTCCAAGATTGATGAACCTGATCTCGGCCACCTAACTAACTCAGGGGTGCTTTTCCCTGATAGACTCCCCCACGAGTGGGATACTCTTCCGGATCAGTGGGATAGGATGATGGAGCAACAAGGGATTGTCAATCTAGAAGATCACGAGTTATCTAAGTATTTAGAGAAGTGGCTTCGTTTACTTGGTTACGCCTATTGGGTCAGAGGTATTCGAGAAGCGAATTTCAACATTTTAGATCGCTGTGCTAACTATGTAAAGGATTACGTGTTTGCACACGCTCAAGGCGGTCGTGAGCAAAAATCAGCTGTTGCTGGTAGTCACCCCCTCTACAGAACTGTCTTAGAGAGACTAACAGTTTCTCAGGAACAGCTGTCCGTACTTAATGGGATGATCTACAAGTGGGAAAAGATTGAATTCTCTATTTCCCGTGCAATCACCAATAGAGCCGGGAGGCCCTTACGATGAACGACATCTTTGATGATTTTTTCGACCGCAGGATTAAAGAATATATAGCTATCCTGAACAGGAAATTCGCAAATAAGTCTATTAGTGCTGATCGATATAGATTTCTGTTTGCTAAGTTGTTGTCATGGACCGATGTTTACGACGCAAGCGAAGAAAACCGCAACAATACAAGCCTATACAGCGATTACTAAAAGTGTAAGTAATAATAACAAATGATATGGGGGAACTCACAATGAAAAACATTACAGAGAAAGTAAACGGCCTTGTTACCACTCTACTCAACCAAGATGACTACCAAGTCAGCGTCAACTTAGAAAACGGATTTGTAGGGATTAACGGTGTTGAATTTAGTCAGGATGAGCAGCTAGAAATTCTAAAACAGTACCGGAACGATCCTGTCTTATCCTCTTTACTTTCTCAAATCTCCAACTCACCTGAAGCGCACGGAATCAGAAGTATTGTTAGCTTTGACGGAGGTAAGTTAAGTGTGGATGAGGGGGCTGCAAAAGAGCTACTTAAAAAGACCAAAACACCTCCCCCTTCACAGGAGAAAGCACATAACACGACCAACGACAGCAAAGAAACAGTCTTGCTGAGACGCATTGATAAGTTAGAGAAAGAATTAGAACACAAGGATGGGTGCATTGACCGTATGTCTAAAAAATTAGGAGAACAGAAAGCTATCGCTAACGCGCTTAGGGGACTACTCAAATTGGGAGATCAGTTCCACGTCCCGGAAAAAGACTTAGTTTTCCCTGGATCATTCTCAGATGTAGCAACTATCACCCACCCCGACGATAAGGTTACAGACCAAGAAATTAATGAAATGATCGAAGAGATGAAAGATGTCGACGTCCCACTTCATTCTTTTGCATCAGACGCATACAAAGACGTCGTCATCATCAAAACTCATGATGATGACGGCATTAGATACTACGTTTCAAGAAACTACCACTACGCTTATACAGGAGAGTCCGTCAACCTATGACGGCTCTTTCCTTCTGAATAGATTATTTGGAGGTGTCAAGTTGTTTCGAAGACGACCTAAAATGCACAAATGCTGCAAGTGTAGAGAAAAACACCCTAGATCGGATATGGAATTAATGCCTGTGGTTGGCCTTGTGTGTCTAACTTGCTTCAACCAGTATCTTAAAAATTGGAGGTGACTACATGTCTGAGAATACTAGAAAACCAAGCACAGGAGATTCTATCGGTACTGATGATTTATTCAGTCTGATGGATAAGGAATTTAATAAAAAATTTCGTAGTAATCCAGCACAAAGGCTATCGGACTATAGAAAAGACATACCTAAGCTTTGGTATTCAACTGGGATAATGACATTAGATGTAGCTTTAGGCGGTGGACTTGCTGGGGGTCGGATGTCGGAGTGGTTCGGATTAGAAGGATCAGGAAAGAGCACATTGCTTTATTCCGCTATCGCTGAATCTCAACGTCGGCACCGTGAAGGGTTTCATGACTACCATGTTATTGCTGATCCCGAGAACTCTTCATCAGACGCAAAAGCACACATGGAGCTATTAGGAGTTGATACTTCTAAAGTCCATATTATCGCTCCTCAGGAAGGAAAACCTCTATATGCGGAGGACATATTTGAGCGGATCGAATGGATACTTCGCCACCCTAACCTAAAAGGCAGAATAGGAATTATCGGCATTGATTCAATCGGTGCACTCGTATCAAAAACCGAAGGAGAAAACGATAAGAAGTGGGATAAAGCTGCCCGAGTCGGGGGAATTTCAGGTGTTCTCTCGATGTTCCTTCGTAGTGTGGTAGATAGCGGTCTACTGTATGAAGCGGACGCCCATCTACTGATGTTAAATCAAGTCCGTGACAACATCGGTGACATGTATAACCCCTATCGAACTCCTGGGGGTCGAAAAGTTCATTTTACCGCCGCACAGCGGGTAGAGGTGGCCCGAACTCGTGGCGCAGACTTTAAAAACCCTGCATACAACTCTCAAAAGGAAAACTCAGGAGAGGCTATGTACACAGGGCAGAAGATTAAATTCAAACAGGTCAAGTCAAAGGTTGGCGGCAGAGACGGCGCCACAGCTTCAGTTGACTTTGTATACGGTGAAGGGCTTGACCTTGCACAGAATGCTATCCAGGTGGGTCAAATGCACAACATCATCGTCGGTTCTACCTGGTTATCTATGATCGATGTAGCTACGGGTCAAGAAGTTGTTAAAAAACAAGGAATGCAAAACATGAAAAATACCGTCCTCGAAGACGAAGAACTCTACGCTAAGTTTGACTATATGCTGACCTACGTCCTGAGAGGTCTTGAGCCAAAGTCAGTGGTCGATGAGTGGGAAGAAATAAAAGCAACTGAGCTTAATCTAGACGAAGGTAATGCATTGGTGGAGAATCCAACGGAATGAGTGAGATAGCACACTGTATCAAATGTGAAAAGATGACGAATGCAGACGTAACCGTGTGTTGTGACGGTCGGGAGTGTGGGTGTATGGGGCTTCCCATTCACCCGCCTTTATGTGAAGAGTGTGAAAAGACATTTTTTAAGGAGGGTGCGGGGTGAAGCATGCATTTAGAATATTGATCATTATTCTGTTGCCGGTTATTTCCGATTCCATAGGAATAATTCTAGCGTATTATTTCGACAATCCGAATTTGAGGATAAATTTTATATCGGTCACCGCGGCTATCTGCGGGTACTTAGTTCGTGGGTGGTGGCCTCCGAAGAAGGAGGTCCCGAAGTGATGGACGGTAATGACAAAATGGCGTTCTGCTTCTATAAGAAGGAGGGTTCAGGGTGAAGAAAGAGTTCAGTGCTTCCCTCATTTATTGTTGTCCCAAGTGTTCTCTAGAGGGTAAGCAAGCAATCTTAGTAGAAAACTCGTTATTAAAACGGTGTATTCGTTGTCTAACGGATTACAAGCTACCTATAAAGACAGGAAAAATACAACAGCCTGTGAGAGGGCTTAAAGCCATATTGGGGTGATATAATGCAACAAAAACTCAAAAACTGCGTTGTAAAGTTTATGAAGGATAACGAAATCACCTGCGAAGAGGCGATCAGTCAAAGTGACCAGGTTAATGAACATGCCTATGAGTTTATTGAGGACTTATACAATATCGTTAAAGAAGATATAGAAGCCGTGTCCTCCCCTCCAACCTACGAGGAATTGCTCAATTACCTTACGTCAAAAGGTATAGAGTTAAGCAGTATCAGGCATGGTGGTGATGGTACTGTGTGGGTTGTGGCTAAATTATCCCACCTTAGCATAGAACTCCACAAGCATAACTACTATTACAAAAGCGACGAGGAGAAGTTGAGTTTCTTACGTTCCATTAAGGAGTTGTTTAACATTGAATAACAGACCTAGAATGAACTATCGGAATATTGATAAAGTACAGAATAACCGTATCGCTGCTAATCTCAGCAATGCGGGTGACTTGGCCCACCGCCGAAGAGGTTCAGGCTCAAAGTGGTACGCCAAAGGAGATACCATTAGCAGTATGTTCTTAGTTGAAGCCAAGGATAAGGCGACCCCATCAAAGCAGCGTACCATTCACAAAGACACCTTCGATAAGCTTAAATTAGAAGCCATAGAGGAAAACAAAATACCTCTGTACATTGTCGGGTTCGGCGATGGACGGGATTTCATTATAATGGATGACCTAGACTTTTATGGTCTAGTTGATCGTCTCATATCTGCTGAGACAGAGCTTGGAGAACTTAGATCTAAGGAGGAAGAGAAATGTTAGGAAAACGTAAATACCATGTATCTGGACATGACCCAAAAGGAGACTACGTTGAGGGGGAACTTTGGGCGTCCAGTGCCCGTGAAGCATTGAAGATTGCTCAAAGTTGGGACGACGGCAATACTTATACTGTCGCTCGAAAAGTCGGCTGCGGATGTGGAAGCTAACATGCTTGACGCTATTGACGTAAACTCATTCAATGAAGAGACTAAAGATGGCGTTTCTCTTGTTTATGTTTACGCTCCTTGGTGCGGCCCTTGTAAAGTAATCTCGCCTGTTTTGGCTGATCTATCAGAACAATACCCTGACGTCAAATTCCTTAAAGTCAATTCAGAAACAGGTGTTGATATCTTAACTAGGTTGAATGTCTCTACCATCCCCACTGTCCTCATCTTTAAAGACGGTAAACTATTCAGCGAAGATGTGGGCTTCAGGCCCAGTAGCGAACTCGAAGAGAACTTAAAGAACGTAATGATGAGAACTGAATAATTGTACAAAGAGGTGTGCCATTAAGGTACACCTTTTCTTATAATGTCATTGCAAAATCGCTAGATAGGAGGTTACTAAATGGCCCAACTTAGGACTGTAATGAAATACGTCAAAGAAGTTGACGGTTTCATTAAAGACTTGCGTAAAGGTATGAAACATGGTCATCCCTACTCTGTTGATGCCCTTCGTTACTACTTGGATGAATTAGAATATGCTCGTGATGAGATAATGAATTCTGACTTAGAGTCAGGAGAAAACCTTGACAGACTAATGGATAAATTAAGAGAGTGCGTGCGCGAATGCTTGCGCCCTTCCTACTCAGGAAAACCGCAGGTGCTCCCTAAACCGGTACCTGATCCTTGGAAACCGCCTGTTACAGTGACAGGGGTAAACCTTATCCTGGTATGCGATATCTCTGACTCTATGTTTGAAGGTGGAGGCCTTGAAAAAGGCGGACGAGTTCGTAAATTACTAATTGCTTTTGCACGTGAAGTGGAACGTTATGCAAAAATGGCTAAGATACCTTGTAAAGTATCTCTAGTGACTTATACAGACCCTACAGACATAGGGGGAAAGAACAGGCCTATCTACTACACCGTAGAATTGAATAAAGCCGCCCCAAGCAAACTGGACGGCGCTATAAGCAAAATCAACCGAGGTAAATGGGCACGAGGCGGCGACTGGCACGAAGCTGGAATGACTTGTATGTATAAAACAATAGATAAGGTCATTGACAAAAGCATTGTAAATGGAAAACCTGTAGAGAATTCTATAATCTTGGTTTCTGATGAACGTCAAAAAATGAAGAACTCTCAGTACCCTCCTCACCCACGCTTCCCTAACGAAGTGACTCTTGCCCAATTAGACGGTAAATTCGATAAGTTGAAGATTCAAAACCGCTACGCATTAATCCCCATGAAATACGGTTATACACGTTTACCTACAAGATACGTGACAGGAAAATGGGGTAAATTGGGAAGCGAACAAAACAAGGATGTCCAAAAATTCTTTCGTCAATGTAGGGAGTATTTTAAAGCTAGTAAATTATCAGACATCCAGGATTGGGTAGCTTGGACGCTAGACCCAACAAAAGCACCTAAAAAGAAATAAGGAGGACAACCAATGGCGGTTAGATTTGGAGATCTTTACGAAGAGATGGTAACCCTTGAAGAGGCCATCGAAAGAATGAAAGTCGACATCCAAAATGCTGATTGTGATTCTGACACAAAGTGTATCTTACAGAACGAACTTGAAATGTTGGAGCAAAAATATTATGACCTTAGCCTAACAGAGTTTGATTTCGAAAAACTCAACTTTGTGTCGATTGTTGAATCTATAGAGAGATGTCTACATTGCATTGAATTTACCGGAAACTTTTCCGACATCGCACCAGCCCCTATTGCTGTAGCCAGTACCTGTGGAAATAAAAGAGTGCAGCTATCCTTGGGCGATATTGAGCGAGTCATTGTACATGAATTTTCATCAAAAACTACCTCTTACGATTTTGTTAAGAGCGCCATGCCGTACAAGATTACGACTAAAGACAAAGAAAAGTACGTAATTACTTGGGATTCCTATAGAAAAGGTGTTTCAATTAAAGGCTTTAATACAACCCCTGGCGGAACCGTGACTAACTTTGGGAACATCAGCAAAGTGGAAGTAGTCCTTAATGAACCGGCGCAGAAGAAATATAAAAAAGAAAAAATTATGGCGTGTAAAGTATTGTTAGTTTCACGTACACCAATGAGTTCTTCGGCTCCCCTCACAAGGGCTGTCGACGGTAAAAATACAACGTACCCGAAAGTCGCAAAAACAACTAAATCCGAAGTAGAAATGGTTTTTCAAATCTTTGTTTAAGACAGGTTCACCCTGTCTTTTTTTTTATTCCCGCAACTTTTGCATTTTTATCAGCGATAACTAATGCTGAAGGAGTGGTGTAATGAATAACAACGATGAAAGCTTTAGAGCTTTAGAAGATGACGAGTTTATTGCTAAATATGGAAAGCTTGTCCCCTACGCTATAAAGAAAATGTTCTCACCTGGGGCGCTCTCGATTGTATCCAGGAATACTAACCTTGAGTATGAAGACTTAACCCAAATTGGATTCATCGGTTTATGTAAAGCAAGAAAGAAGTTCGACCCCTCTTATGGGTATGCCTTTAGTACATACGCCCATCCCTTGATTCAAGGGGAGATACAAAGAGCACTAAGAGATAACTCTAAAATTAAAGTAAGTCGCGGCATACATGACCTAAGACAAAAGATAATTAAAGCCGATATGCTCCATGACTCGATCTCTTCTATTGCGGCTCATTTTAATGTTTGCAAGGAGGATGTCAAAAAGGCTTTAGGGTACTCCCCCTCTTACCTATATCTTTTTTCTACCCCCTCCGATAACAACCAAGATACTAAGGAAATCTACAGCGAAGCTGTTCCTGATGGTTTTGATTTAGAGGAGGAGGTCTTAAATAAAGAGCTTATAGAGAGTTTTTACTTAAAGGGTGGACTTACTGATACAGAGAAGAATGTATGGCATTTATACGCCTATGAGAAATTAAGCCAGGTAAAAGTGGCAGAGCGGGTGGGTGTTTCTCAGACTCACGTAAGCCGCATTCTTCAAAACGTCTTATTAAAGGCTAGAGCGTTTGGAAAAAGAACTGGATTGCAGCACACACAGTAACAAGGAGGTTAGATTAATGTTACCTCACACATGCAGGGTCGGTGATCTAGTTGAGGTCATAGAGTATGGTCATAAATTCCACGGCCGTATCGGAAAAGTCGTTAAAAAAACCTACATTAAAATAACTGTCGACTTTTACGGAAAATTAATTGATTTCCTCCCCTCTTCCTTGATACTGAAGGCAAGGATAGGTACCGCTAAATACAAGGTGTTGGAAGAAACTATTCAGGAAAACTATACTCATAACCTTACTAGAGAAGATCTTAATGATTTAATAAACTACGCCCTCGATATAAGGGATTTTGAATGGGCCTATGAATTAAAGCAAAGAAGAGACAGTTAAGTCTGCCTCTTCTTTGCTTTACTTTTCTACAACCCGCAACTATACAGTACGTCATCTCGATCACTACGGTGACCCACAAAAGAAAGGAAGTGCTGTAATGGATCTAAAAGTAGGATCAGTTTTTCAGTCAGGCGAAAAGGTTGTTTTGGTTTTTGGTGTTTCAGAATCCGTAGACTTCATTGGGGGTACTACACAATCAGGTATCGGTATTAACTTACAAACCGGGCAAGTTGACAGCGTTAACCAATATGCATATCCGGTAAAAAGTTTTAATGATTTAAGCGAAACACAGTTAGAGGGTTTCTCGCACTGCTACCCAATACTTAGATCTATGTTAAAAGCCTCCATCATCACTATCTCAGGCAAAGCCCGTAGCGGGAAAGATCTCCTTGCAGATGAAATCGTCAATTCGAAGGGTTATATGAAACTTCCTCTAGCCCACCCTGTAAAAAAGGTCCACGAAATCATCTACGGTCCCTGCGATATAAAAGACAGGTCGGGACTTATATTGATTGGCGAGACCATGTGTGAAAAAGACCCCCATACTTGGATTAAAGTTTGGCTTCGGGAAGCCATTGATCGCTTTATAAAAGGCAATAACAAGATGAAATTTGTTATCTCCGATGTAAGAAAACCTAATGAATTCACTTTCTTTAAGTCAATGGGGGCTTTAACTATCCGTATCGAATCTGATGAAGAGGAACGAAAAAAAGTCATAGTAAAGAATGACGGGAAAGAAGCCTTAAAATATTTAGAGGATAAGACAGAGTCCTATGTTGATAGTTTTGACACAGATCTAGTCCTCTACAACGGATACGATCAAAATTATTTCAGTGAAATCGACATGGTGCTCGAAAGACTAACAAACGAAAGGTAGTTGGTAGCGTTGAAGAACCTTTTACTGCTAGGGGTAATTGCTACGAGCCTTGGACTTAATTCTGCCCAATTTGCACAGCAAAAAGCAGAAGACAAGGAGGTTGAAAATAAAACCTCAGGCAGTCCCATAGTCTTTAGAAAGGAAGCTAAGAAAGATTTCCCCCTGCCACAACAAAATTATAAAGAGGTGAATGATTACAATGTACTCCATCGACAACTTGATGCTCTTAAAAAGCGAGAAGATGAACGAGAACGTAAAGAACTTAGAAAACAACAAGAAGAACGAGAACGCGAACGAATTAAAGAAGAGAGACGACAAAGAGAACTTGCTGAAAAAAGGGCACAACAACTTGCTGCGGTAAAAGCTGAACAACAACGTAAAACAAGACTGCCAGACAAAAGAAAGAAAACAACGCCAAAAAGTGAGCAGCCTCCAAGAGTCCCTAAACCACGCAAGTCTACCGTACCCGCAACAAGTAAGGGCACGTTAAACATAGAATTTTCTTATTATGTAGCAATGTGTGATTCAGGTTGCACAGGACAGACAGCAACAGGTATAGATGTCACCAACACAGTTTATTATCAAGGAATGCGGGTAGTTGCTACAGATCCGACTGTGATACCCACATGGTCCATCGTACAATTTGATATGGGTGGGCAACCTGTCAGGGCAATAGCATTGGATACAGGAGGCTACATTAAAGGTAACAAAATTGACATGCTTGTGGGTTCAGTTGAAGAAGCAAACCAACTAGGGAGGCAGGTCAAGAAAGTTGAAATAATCCGCTACGGTAAATAGTAGGACAACCTCAAAATGTTATTTTCAGTACCTATATTCTTATAATGTTTACGTCAAACAAACGAAAGAGGTGACTACTGTGGCAGACTATTTCCTTAAAGACTTAAAGAAAGACGTAGCAGAAAAGCTCGGCTATACACAAGATATTGTGGAGAATACCCTACGCACTGCTTTCGACATAATTGGTGACAAGGTTGCCATCGATGGGGATAAAGTTTACCTTATTGATTTTGTTAACTTAGAGCCGAAAGATTATGCCGCGAAACAAGCAAAGAACCCACAAACCGGCGAGCCTATGGTAATCGCTCCATACCGTACCATTCTCTGCAAACCCACCAAGGCAATGAAAAGAAAACTTAAATCCCCATTCGCAAAATAAAGAGGGTCTACACCCTCTTTTTTTTGTTGTCTATTACCTCTTTTATCCCCGACAAGCTTATATTTTGAGAGTTTTATTTTGGTCTGCCGGCTTAGTGACTACATAATCCATTTCCATTTTTTTTTATTTCAAGCGGCACTTAGCTCAGGTGGCACATGAAGAGCGGCAGTCCTCCCTTACTTGCCTTCCCTTGTTCCCTATTTACCAGTACATGTCGAAAGTCAAATACAGTCCTACGACTCACGCCGCAACTAACTCACCCCTCGTTTCGATAACTAATTTGGAAAGTAACACACCATATTTAGGGGGAAGATGTCAATGCCTAACATTAAAGAGTTATCCAAAGAAATCTACAACTCGCAGGACGTTGTAGATTTTGACGAATTGTTCGAAGGAGATAACACCAACGTAAAAGTTTCGAACTTGGATGAAGCAGCTCGCTACGCCTACGGTCTAGCGGAAACAAGAAAATCTATCAAGGAACTTCAAGAGGTTGCGGAAAAAGAAATCGAAAATTGGCGGTCTAAAATTACAGAAGTTGAAGAATGGTTAAGAGACGTGCTGACTCCTCTAAAAGCAAAAGAGGAACACTTAGCCACACACCTACAGCTTTACCACATTAATCAATACAACACCGCTAAAACAGAGAAAGAGCAGAAAAAACTCACCTCCATCAAACTACCGTATGGGGTTACTCTTAAATCCCGAGCGCAAGCTGATAAATTCGAGGTGGCCGACGTTCCGACTTACAGAACGTACGCAAAAGAAAATAATTTGTTAAAACCAGCAGTAGAGCCTGATGTAAATTGGGCCGAGCTGAAAAAGAATCTTGCTGTAACCGATGATGGTAGAGTCCTAGACAAGAGTACCGGAGAGTTTTTGGACTTCATTAAAGTAATCCCACAAGAGAGAAAGTTTGAGGTGAAGTAAATGACCTCAAGCAAATATGAGCAACTCAGAAAAGATGGTCTTCCTGACCTCCACAACAATGACCTTTTAAAGGCTTGCCTTGATGATTCAGACCTCTTAGCTGAACTGTTACAGAGGAATAAAGATTTTATCTTCTCTATCATTGCCCATTACAAGGGTAATGTTGAATCCCTTAAAGATCGCTTCAACATTTCAGAAGAAGAGCTATTGCAACACGCCTACATAGGCATACTTACAGCTCTAAGAGACTTTGATTTTACAAGGGGTGTCCGCTTTACTACTTTTGCGTATCGCCCCATCCTTTGGGAGATTAATCAATTTCTGTATAACGATTCACGCCTAGTCCGATTGAGTAGAAGTGCTGTCAGCTTAGTAAAGAAAATGGAGCAAGTAGAGAATGAATTAGGCTACTTTCCCAAACCTGATGAAATGTCCGATATCTTAGGGGTCCCTTCATACAAGATCCAGGAAGTCCTGAGGTTTGCAAAAGACCTTACTTATATAGACTCCCTACAAGATTTCGACATTGAGGATTCTACGATCGGTTATGAGAAAGAGGTCCATGACAAAGTCTACGTACAAAGTCTTTTAAAAGAATCAGGATTAGATGAGTTTGAATCAAAAGTGGCTGAACTCATTATGGATGGGCTAAACAACTCAAAGATCGCCGAGACCCTTGGCGTTTATCCAATGACTATAAATAGAGCGATAGAACGAATTCGCAGTAAAGTGGAGAATGATTTTGACGATCGCCGGATATCAAAATATGAAAAAGAAATTGAATTAATAGCAGAAGAAATGGAAGAACGAAACTGCATAATGCATATCGACGATATCAAGGATCTGTTGGATGTGTGCGGTTACGCAATAGCCACCTACACCCCACGCATTCTCTACTACATTAGACAAAAAGCAATGAAACGCGTAAATGAGGCTCTAATTGACTGCTGCGGCCAGTATTAATGGAGGGATGAAGTTGGATTACCGAGTACAATTAGTTGTTTCAAATGGTCGTGCAGTAGATAAGGACATTTACTGCACATGTGGACACAATAGGAAAGTAAAGTATCAAGAAGAAGCAGGATGTTGCCCAAATTGTGGGGTTACTGAGACAAGGGAAATCAACTACATCTATACGGGTTACACGTATACAGATACCTTACTCAAAGTCATCAGTAAAACAGATCAAGAATTTCACATCAAAGGAGAGGAATTCTTAATCTCGTTTGACTTACCTGAAAAGAAATTTACACCCGTATTGAAAAATGTTAGATCCTTATCCTTTAGCTTAAAGGATAAGATAATTCATTTGTCAAAGAACGGACAAAAATTGTCGCCTACAGACTCTAATATAAACCCATTCTTTAAAGGAGCTTCAACAGAAAGAGTCCTGGACGCAATTTCAACCGACCGCAATAAAGAGCTATATAGATTTTGCTATAACCGCCTAAGCTGTATGGGTTATGAGCGTAACAAAATGTGGGGCAGAGGCCTTACACGTTTAAAGAATTACCCTGTTATTGAAACAATAGGACTAAGCCCCTTGGTCAATCACCTTGATGACTTTTGGATGTCCCACAAAACTCTCACGAGATCAAAAGAAACAATGTCCCCCTACAAACTTTTAGGAGTTCCAAAGTTCATGCTTGATTTTATAAGCCGTATGAGGACTTATCCCACCTTTAAACATGAACGGATCAGGCAGTTGTGCCAGCATTTCGACGGTAATAGCGTCAAACTTGTAATGCAAATATTCGACGAAGAGAGTGACATAGACAAAGTCTACAATATAGCTGAAACTCTAATCGAATTAAACAAGGATTATGACTATTCAGATCTAAGACGTACCATTCTCTATATCACTAGAGAAGTCAAACTTGAGCAGGGTATCGTCGATCCCTCCGAAGCTATTACTCTCTTACGTGACTTAGCAAGAATGAGTAATGCTATGGAAAAGTCGTTCACTAAATACCCTAAATCACTGAAAAAGGACCATGACGTAGCCTTAGCAAACTATAAAACAAGAGAAAGCGAGTACAAACAAAAAGAGTTTGTAAAGGTAACGGAGCACCCGGATTACAGAGGACTGGCCTTTACCGGCAAGACCTTCTCTATTGTTGGACCAAACTATGTTAGAGAGGTGATAAAAGAAGGTGAATCCTTATCCCACTGTGTTTCCTCCTATGTAGACGACATCATAAAAAGGAAGTGCAAGATACTCTTTCTTCGGGATACTAAGCAGCTAGACGAATCTTTAGTTACTGTTGAGGTCCGAGGCGACGTTATCCGCCAAGTTCGAGGAAAATTCAACAGACGGCCTAACACTGAAGAAAGAGCTTTCATTGAATTGTGGGCCAAGACAAAGAATTTAGAAATACAGTGCCATTAAATTTTCGCAACTATCGGCCAACTAAGATCGATCACTATTGTGAAAGGAGGATGTTAAAAAATGGACATCAAGAAGTTTCAAGAGCTATCGCTGAGAACAATGCCCTCTATTGGTTCTCAAGTAAAAGTCGGGGGTGATGTGGTAACAATGACAAAACCGCTTATCACTGCCAATTACGCTATGGGTCTGGCGGGAGAGGCTGGCGAGGTTACTGACCTTTTTAAGAAAAGTGTCTTTCACGGGCACCCCCTAGACAAGCAGGAGGCTGAAAAAGAGATTGGCGATGTAATGCACTATGTTGTAGGACTGGCTACTCTTTTAGGACTCGATATGGAAACGATTCTTGATAAAAACATTGAAAAACTTCAAAAACGTTTCCCTAACGGTTTTAACTCGGCTGACAGTGTAAAACGTGCAGACGTTAGTAATTAAAACCCTTTGGAGGTATGTGTAATGAAAAAAGTCATTTCTAAAATCAAGGGTAAGAAAAGGGATATCACTACTTTAGGTGATGTGGTTGAGCGTGTAGATTGGGCTGAAAAAGAGATCCAAGAAGCCGAAGATAAACTGGTTGAATTGGCTCAGCGTATCCATGACGGTGTGTCTGAATTAGAGAATGCTGAGCAATCCTCAACTGAGATTGTTGAACGTCACTTAGAGATCCAAGAAAAGGCCCGCACCCGCAAAACTGAATTCCAGGCGAAAGGCCAAAAAGTACAAGATCTAATCAATTCCATTCAACAGGAGGTAAAATAACATGGCGGAAACTCTATTTGCTAGTGCTACTCTTCTATTATTTGTTGCAATCTTGACTGAATCAATCACAGAGGTGGTTAAAAACCTCTTCCCTGAGGGGTTGATTCAGGATAAGCTAACATATATCCTATCCATAGCTGTTGGTATTTTACTCGCTTTTGTCTTTAATCTTGAACCTTTTGGTTTAGACGGCGTAGGTGTAATTGTAAGTAAGGTTCTCATGGGAATCATCGCCAGCCGTGGTGCCAACTACGTAAATGGATTCTTAAAACGTTTTGAGATTCTAAGATAACCAAAACAAAAAGACTACCAAATTGGTAGTCTTTTTTATTATTAACCTTTAAGCAATTGAAGAACTTGCTGAGGTTGTTGGTTAGCTTGCGCAAGCATTGCTTGAGAAGCCTGAGTAAGGATGTTGTTTTTCGTGTACTCCATCATCTCAGAAGCCATGTCTACGTCACGGATACGTGATTCAGCAGAAGTCAGGTTCTCAGAAGAAGTACCAAGGTTGTTGATTGTGTGCTCTAAACGGTTTTGAACCGCACCAAGTTTAGCGCGCTCGCTAGATACTGTGTCGATAGCTGTTTTGATTGTTGTAAGAGCTGAAGACGCAGCTTTAGCAGAAGATGAGATATCGATACCTTTTGTAGCGTCTTTATTTACTGTAGTAGAAGTTGTAGTGTCAGCTCCCGCAGTAGCTTTTTTAGTTAAGTCTGCGCCATCAATAGCAGTAGCTTTAACAGCCCCTGTTTTATTTAAAGAATTTAGAACGTCTTCTTGTGATGCAGTAATAGTACCATCAGCTTTTTGCGCTAATGTTACAGTTACTGTTTTGCTAGTCTCATCATAAGACGCAGTTGTTTTATCTACATCAGCATTTCCAGCCGCAGCGAATGAAATTTTCACGGCTTGGCCTTGATCGTTTCTTACTTCGAGTTCAGAGTTTCCATCAAGTGCTGTCTTTTCGCCAACTTGGCCAATAACTTTTAAAGAATCAGCGTTCATGTTGTTGATTGAAAGGCTCATAGTTTGACCTTCGTTAGCACCGATTTGGAAAGTCAGTTTGTCAGCCGTGCCATCAAGCAATTTCTTTGTGTTAAACTCAGTATCTGTAGAAATTCTTGTCACTTCAGAAGAAAGCTGATCCATCTCTTTCTGTAACTCGTCACGGTCAGAAGTAGTGTTCGTGTCGTTCGCCGCTTGAGTTGCAAGCTCGCTCATACGCTGAAGAATGCTGTGAGTTTCGTTTAATGCTCCCTCAGCAGTTTGGATAAGAGAGATTCCGTCTTGAGCGTTTTTAGACGCCATGTCTAAACCGCGGATTTGAGAACGCATTTTTTCAGAGATCGCAAGACCCGCTGCGTCATCACCAGCGCGGTTGATACGAAGACCTGAAGATAATTTTTCCATGTTTTTTGCGGCAGAGCTTGAACCTGCATTCAGCTGACGGCTAGTGTTAAGAGCCGCGATGTTGTGATTAATTCTCATTTTCTTTACCTCCGTGTAATGTTTGGTATTTTAGAAATCAAAGACTTCCCTTTCTTTGACTTCCGCCCGGAGAACTCTAAATTCCTTTGGAGCGTCTATAACAAAACGGACTTGGTTACGTGAATCTTTGTCTTCAATAACCTTAATGCTTATTTCATTGCCTTCAGAGTCACTGATTACAACGGATTCTTCAAACTTTCTAGACAACACAAGTGCCACAGTATCCCCTCCTTAGAATTTGTTGTTCGTCCTGACAATTAATATATCGACACCACTTCCTGAATGTTTATAGCAGCCTTTAAATTTTTTTTTCAAAGATTAAAAAACCACCTATAGAGGTGGTTTTAATCTTAAAACATTACATTCCAAGTGTTATATCCAACGATCCCGTCAACCCCTAGGAAAGGAAACTTTGATTGATAATTCCTTACTGCTTTCTCTGTCCCCGCTCCGAAGTTACCGTCCACACTTACTTTTAAAGCTCGCTGAATCGCTTCAACGTCTTTACCGCGCGCTCCACGTTTGACAG
The DNA here is from genome assembly GCF_001975995.1 of Bacillus sp. GZB. Classification (NCBI taxonomy): domain Bacteria; kingdom Bacillati; phylum Bacillota; class Bacilli; order Caryophanales; family Bacillaceae; genus Bacillus; species Bacillus sp. GZB. Next base: position 379,534 of record NZ_MTQG01000010.1, on the reverse strand, counting down.
GAGAACCGGGATAAGGCCTTACAGGTTTTTGTTTAAGGTATTCAGCTAAACGGCTATCTACCTTTTTTGCAGGTGTGTTTTTTTCTACGTTTCGTGGCGAAGAGGCGGAGTTTGTATAGCCTACGAGTATTTTCTGTCCAATTTGGAGTTTTCTTGGATCGATTCCTGGATTAAGTTTTTCAATATTACCTACGGTAGTTTTAAAATCAACCGCTAGGTGAGAGATTGTAGGACTACTCTTAGAGATTGTGCCGTAAACAGGGCTTGTCCCGCCTTCGTTTTTCTCACCTTCCTGGATTAGTAATGTACTGCCTACCTGGAGAGCAAGAACATCAATTTCAGGATTTAATACTTTCAGTTTTGCGACGGACGTGTTGTACTTTTTTGCGATACTCCAAAGAGTATCTCCCGACACGACTTTGTATGTTTTCCCGATCTTCGCTGTCGAAGGTTGTGGCTTTGCGGTCTTACCGGAGCATTCACTGTACTCAGCAGCCACATCGCTGATTAATTGATTGTATGTTTTTCCAATATGTTTCAGGCCGTTCGATGGATCAATTTTCCGTTTGGGATCTAAAATCTCATGGCCTACAATATCCCTCTTAGGGTCTAGTCCGAACTTGTAGCAAAGGTACGCTAAAATCCAAACATAGCGTGCGTAAGATTTCTCCCCATCTATACCCTTCCCCCAACAAAGCTCTACTCCGATTGCCGCGTCGTTTGCGTCAGCTCCGTACATTTGATTATCGGTGGTCACATTATAAATGACATGGTAAGCCCTCTCCGGTGTACCGAGTACAGCGGGTATACACTCCCTAATACCAACGTCATCAACGAAAATTTGAGCGCCAGCCGCGACATCTGGTGAGTTTCTGTAATAATTTATATTCCCTTTAGCTGTTGATCCTGGATTACCAGTATCATGCGCTACAAGGAATTTTACATTTATCTTCCCTCCAGGACGTCTTTTAGTTCCTGAAGGCAGTAGATCTGAAATAATATCATATTTCATTTCAAAACCCATATAGCATAACCCCTTCTACTTGTTATTGTCAGGATCTGTCTTAAAAACAGTTTCTTCCTGATCAGTATCCACATTATAGGTAGGGCTTTTGTTATCTTCTCGTTTACTGCGAAAAGGTTCTGTGACAAAGTCTGCCACATTCATGCCTACTATGCTAAAAATAAGAACCTTGACTAGATCTAATAGATTAGCTGTAATGTCTCCTGTATCAAAATGAGAATAGAGAGCGTAGCCGAATCCTGCTAATGCCATCACAACCAAAACTGAAAATCTTGTCTCATTTACCGACAACCCATCTTTCCAATAGCTACCTTTACTGTCTTTCTTCAAGCTACTCCCTCCTTTGTAACTCTTCTCTTAGTTGGTTGTTGACCATAGTTAAGGTGTGTACTTGTCTCTCTAATGCTTCGTTCCGAGTAGTTAATTGCTGCACTTGAGTTTCTAAAGAAAGGTTAGATTTTGTTAAACGTTCCACCTCCGAGGTTAGGCCTTTCACCTGATCTTGGTAGGCTAACATCATCTCTTTTAACTCCGTCCTAAACTGTTTCTCATCCTCAGAAAGTAACTGACGATCATTGATGGTCAGGTCCTTCTTGCTAGAGTTATGTGCCACCAGGTAACCGAATCCCCCTGTGACAAACATGCCTAGAACAGAAGCAATAGCGGAAATTAAGCTGTCTTTCATCTCAACCGTCACCTACCTTTAACACTAAATGTATATATATAAGACCTGGTGTGGTCATTGCTAACAATTGACACTTAACATAATCTTTTATATAATAGTATTATGTTAAGTGAAAAGGGTTGATTTTTTGAGCTACATAAACAGATTCGAAACACACATGAGAGTAGAAAAAGACTTATCTAACAACACAATTTCCAATTATATGAGGGATCTTAGCAAATTTATCGACTACATAGATGTCGATTTGATAAACGTCTCTCCGGACCATGTTCGATCCTTTATTTCCCACCTATCTCAAAATGGCCTAAAACGTAATTCCATTAACCGTGCCCTCTACTCGCTTAAATCCTTTTACAAGTACCTAAATGAGGTTGAAGGTGTGGTACAAACCTCCCCCACTGACGGAATAAAGGTTGGCTCTCGCGAAAAATCATTACCTAAATATCTCTCTAAAGAGGACGTATTACGTCTTTTGGAAACTGCAAGCAAAAGTGGAGTAAGAAGTCACCTTTATGCCGAGCTTTTGTATGGATTAGGTGGCCGTGTTGCTGAGGTCGCTGCCTTACGTGTCGAGGATATTGATTTTGAAGGAAGGTATATCCGTTTGCGCGGTAAAGGAAGCAAGGAAAGAGACAACCCAATACACGAAAGCTGTGTCAAACTCATACAGCAATACATCGAAGATCGAGGCATAACCTCAGGGTTCCTCTTCCCGCATAGGTTTGATAAATCTAGGCATGTAACAAGGGAAGCTATATTCCTCAATATAAAAAATATCGCAGAGAAAGCTGGTATAGACAAAAACCTTGTCAGCCCTCACGTTTTCCGGCATAGTTTCGCCACACACTTGTTGGATAATGGATGTGACATGGCCATTGTCCAAGAGTTTTTAGGGCATGAGGACATCTCAACAACTAAGATTTATGCCAAGGTTACAAGAGGAAACAAATCAAATAACTATAAAAAATTTCACCCTCTTGCCTGATAGCATTATAGTTTAATTGAATTAAAAAATAGCCTTACCTACGAAGGGTAAGGCTATTTATATTCACATAATATAGGCGTAAGGGTAAGCTGTTATTACCTCGATACCGGCACTTAAATCGTTAGATATTTTTATCACGGATATCGCTTTAAGATCAGAATTGTCACTAACCCTAATTCTGATTACCCCGGTTAATTCGGAGTATTCATACACATCAATTGCACTAACAAGATTACCTTCGCCGAATGACTGTATTTCTACTGATCCGGTTAATTCACTTACTTGGTTTATTGTAAGGGAGCCATAGATATCAACAGCTCCAAAGAATCGAACAGACACCTGAGATGGTAGGTCGCCGGCACACCAATTACGCACTGAAATTGAAGCACATAATTGGCCTCCGTCGCCCCAAGGGTCATTCCATGCCTTAATTTCTGCGGAAGCCGCTACATCATACGAATCCAATTTTCTGATATCAATTAAGCCTAATTTATCTTGATACCTGGATTTATTCACAGACACATTGGAAGGTAGACTGTCCGTATACTTAATAAACCCACCGATCGACAGGTTAGAGTTCTGAGCTAACCGGACAAGAATGTTACTAGATAACTCGTGACCCTCATTAACACGGACGCCAACACTAGATCCTAGGTTACCAGAAGCTATACCTAGATAAGACATCAAATCAGATACACGTCTCACCCGCACTGACAGTGCGCCAACTAAGTTTTTAAACCCATTGTTGGGAACAGTCAACGAAGATTGAAGATTGCCTGAGAGAATAGTAACCGTGGAATATTTATCAGCATTCGTTCGTAGATTTACAGTTGAAGGTAACTCTTCTCGGTCCCCCTGTGGAACATTTATTGCAGAAACCAAATCGTTATGGGGGCTTCTTCGAACGACAACTTGCCCGCCTAATAAAGATTTTTCATACACTTTAATATGCGATTTTAAGTTAGGGTTTCCTATGTTACCTTTCCCTGGAAGATCATTTCTATAACGGACATAAACGGAAGAGTGTTGGTCTCCTTCACCTTCTGCCCGTACTACAATTGAACAAATAAACTGAGCACTCTCTTTTATCTCCAGTGATCCATAGAGTTCAAAATTTCTTGTTACCCTAAAATCAGCAGTCAGGTTATCACTAGTGTTTTCTCCGTTAGATGTTACCCGTACCGTTAATAGTGAATCGAAATCTTCCCTATTCAGTACGTAGATACTTGAATCTTTATTTGCCTCAGATACACTGAGACCTGAAACTAGCTGTCCTCCGTCCTGATCTGGGTCTCCCCACACTCTGACCTGTAGACTACCTTTTAGATCATTTCTGTACAGGACATAGACTTCACCGAGTTTATCCTTCTCATTGGCTGCAATAAAGCTCGATAGATCCACCGAACTCTTCTGTCTAATGGAAATACGCCCATCTTTAAAATCGTAGTGCCCTCCAAATCGAGGTGTTACAGATCCACTTAATTGGGGACGACTGACTACAATTCGTGAGGGTATGTCTCCTGGAGCCTTGATATACATGTCTCCCGGGACTTCTTCCCAAAAGTTGTACTGCTTGACCTTTACTTGAGATTTTAAGTCCTTTTCTGTTGAATTCCTAATGCTCAATTCAGATAATAGATGGCTATCGTCGATTGTGTATACAACCATGTCATAATACTCGACTAGCAATTCAGGCCGTCTTTCGGTGTTTTCTCTAGTATAAAAGCCTTTCATGAGGCTTCCTAGCTCATTTACCGCCTTTAGCATAAAACCGAAATTCGCTTTTTTGCCGCTATGCCAATCCTTAACAAGAGGAGTTACATCAATTTCTGTGTACTTTCCAGTCGTATTGTTGAGCACGTAGGTTGTAGAGAACCCTTCTTTAGCGACCCTAGGTTGAGAATCCCAGGTTACACTAAGCTCATTCCACTGGTCCATTAATTCATTTAGTTGAACTGCTTGGCTTACGCCTCTCCCGTCATTGTAGATACGGAGGGTTGCTTTACCAATCTCTGTGTTGGCCTGAGGTACTTCATTAATATCGAATCCAACAAGAGACCTAAACGTCTCAGGGAAAGGTGATTCAACCTTTCCTACATACATCTGCGTTTCGGTTCCGTAATTGATCTTAGGAAGATACGATCGTACAAAAGCGTCTCTCACAGAATAAAGGGTCTTTATAACTTTTGGTCGCTCTCTCAAGTCGTACCTAGCCACCATACCGCCTTTTGGCGTCAATCTGATCATAGATTTCAGATCAGAAACTTCTTTAATGCTGAGCTTAGAAGTTAACCAACCAAAATAGATAGGGGTTATGCTGTACTCTGCCTGTAAATGTGATTTTAGGTTTATAAAAATTTCAGAAGGAAGATCACTGAATTCCTTGATACCTAAATATGTCGGGAGTTCATTTAAGTAGGTAGGGGTTAAGTCGTATTTAGCTCTCATCGCTGACTCGATGGTTATTGAGATAGTCGAGTGAATATCCTTTTTGGCCGGTACAGTGATGTCTCCCTTTAAGTCATCTAAGTATATGCCCTGAATCTGATAAGCGGCTGTGATTAAAGCTCTTGTATTAACCTTAATAACACCCTGCATATCCTTAGTGGAATAAACTGCAATCTCTGACAGCATGTCACCTTTTGTTATACCGTCAACAGCGTACTTTATTTCCATGTACCTATTCGTTATTAGGTTTACACCAACTACCGATGGTAAGTCTGCTCCAGTCTTGACTAAGACTTCCCCACCCAAATCTGATCTACTTACCTGCTGAGAATCGTACCTAGCGGCCATCTTTATTTCTTGCAAACTTACTGTAATGTCTGAAAGCAGGTTAGGTGAAACAACGTTCAGTGTAGATTTTAAATTCTCTACATGTAGTGGGTTAACTCCGTACCTGGATTTAAACCTTGCAATAGGTGCGACGGATATGCTTGAAATCAGATTATTGTGTTTAGCCACACTTAGGGAGCCTTGTAGATCATCCCCTGTAAAAATTTGAGTCCCGTACTTCCCCCGCACATAGGTAATGGGATTTACGACTACTATTCCTTTTAAATCACTACATTCCTTGACGTTTGCATTTGACGATAAATCATCAAATTTATTTTTTGTTATTTGGTATTTGCTTTCCAGGTTACCAGTTATACCTATTCGGAGTGTACTTTGAAGTTCATCCCTGTAAAGGATTAAACCCTTACCTCTTATCTCACTTTCCTGGCTACCGCTTAACATCCCTTGGTTATAGCTATCAGATATCTCGTCGAACGTTAGGGATCTTTCGTACAACCGTAGGACGGATAGCTGTCCTTCAAAATACGATTGGTTTCCGGCACAATCTTTTCCAACTACAAGGTCATAAGAGTTAGCCTTGTAGTTACCTGCCTCAGGTAAACTGAACCCCTCGGGAGCTGCATTCCTTAATCCCCAAAGTCTCTCACCGTCAAAAACTAATGCAATGTGAGTCCATTTTTTAACTGGCACCCCATTAAAAGTAAAGCGACAGTTATGCGACTCCGTTGTAATCTGTGCCCTAAACTCATTGGAACTTTGATCATAATATAAAGAGAACCCTTGTTCATCGCCTTTACCAAAAGAAAGGATATACCCTGTGTTGGATGGTCTAATCCAAGCCTCAAGGGTAAATCCTCCATTTCTCGGTATTAGCTCGTCAAATCTATCTACAGTCATGTAGTTAGACGAACCATTTAGACTAAGCGAGTAAGGGTCTCCATTTATATTCTCCCCGGTCCAACCTCTGTCCGTTGAGAAATCAAAATCAGTTAAAGTCGCGTTATGTTTTTTATACGTCAAATCAAACCATGTCACTGTAGTGCGGCTATTGAAACCCTGACTCTTGCCGTTGTCCGCTAAAGCAGCATGTAAGTGTAGTATCAACCCATTCAAAGGATACATCTATATCACGTCCAATCCCATTGTATTGAGATGACTTTCTCGTTAAGCAGGACTAGCCTTTGCCTTCAAATCGAAAGTCCCGCCCTCCTGTACAGTCACATCCGAGCTAAAGCGAACAAAGAATTTTTTAGAATCTCCGATAGGGACTGTCCCGCTGAAAGCAATATCAGTTGTTGGGACAAAAGGGTTATCAGTCAAGCTAAGCTCAACTGTGATACCGTTTTTTACAGTCTCACTATCAACCCAAGTCTTTAGCTGGACGACCGGAAAGTCAGCATTATTCTGCAACCATACAGGGAAAGAACGTGAAGTTGTTCCGGCCACTAACGTACCATAATCTAGGTAACGCAAAACATTACCCTTCTCATCAGTATAGTATTTACCTATTTGATTTCGGAAACCTAGTATCGGTAATTCGGGTTCCTTGAATTGCAGTAGATTAGGGTCTTCGTCGTAGTTTCCATCGAAGAAGTAGGTACTCGTAAAGTCCCAGCTCGTAGGTGGGTATGTTCCGGGGTGCCTAATTTCAGCTGTGTATTTAGGTGTTATCTCAAACTCTTTCATTGCTCCACTACCGGACCGCTGCTGGTCGTAATATACTTGCTCCCTAGTTACTTTGTATTTGTAGGAATAACCCGAATAAAAATCTGCCTTGTAGTACATTGCATTTCCTGCTACGGTTTTAGCTAAAACTAATACACGCCTGAACGTAAACGTGCTATCGTTAGTATAGGTGTTAGAATAGCCGAACACCCCTCCACTTTTAGAACATTGTGTTGCCATGTCGGCTGCTGATATTACGTCTTCCATAACAGTGCCTGTAGCCCAGTTAATATACCTACCAACAATCCCCCCCAAAATGCCTCCGTACTGAATCCACTGACCTCTAGCGGAACTTCTGTAAATTTTGGCGTAGCTGTCCATTTGACCTACGATTCCCCCCGCATAATCGGCATTCATAGTCAGAGTCCCGTTAAACGTACAATCTCTAACTTCTGCGTATGTCTCCAAGCTACCTACTAGGCCGCCACCAATCCCTTTAAAGTCCAACTTAAAGTTTTGGAATTCAGTAACCTTACAGTTTTCAATTCTTCCATCTCCCTTTTGGGATGAGTAAAGAGAACCGACTAATGTACCCGATGGGCCTCCAGCAGTAATTTTAATATCCACCAACTCAAGGTTTTTAATGATCCCTTGATTTACATACTTAAAAAGACCGCAGTAACTCTCATCGGGCCTGTTGATGTAAAGGTTTCCAATAGCCTTACCGTTGCCGTCAAAAGTTCCGTAAAAGGCTTGATGCGCCCATCCAATTTCTTTACCTTCGTGGCCGATAGGGAGCCACCCCTTGCCTACGGTAGGGTATTCAAGTACCAAGTCTGTCTCTAACCGAAAGTTTGCGTATAAGTAGTGCCTTACCTGCTCTAAGTCAAAGGAATTTTGGATAAGGAAAGGCTCCTCTATTGTCCCCTTACCTTTTGCATACCTAATGAATCGTCTGTTTTCAGGGTAGCCGTTATTCACCTTATAGTCACCCATATGCCACTCGTTCCAAAAATCAAAACCTTTACCTTCAAAGGTATCTTTTCTCTTTAAATCAGAGGTTTTTCTTCCCTGGGCCGCCCCGGCTGAGATTGTAACCCCTGACTTATCTGTGTCATAGAAATTGTCGTCTCCAAGGGTTCCTGCTTTATAGGAACCAGCAAATCCACCTATATTCGATAAGTTTTGAGCTATGGTGGCATCAATAACTTTACCGGTTGAGAATGATTTGAAAATATTGCCATTCTCCAACCTGCCGATAAATCCGCCTAAGCTTTCCCCACCTGACTTTACCTGGACATGAGAGTAAGATCTGTGTATGCTTCCTGAATCCTTATAGCCAACCAAGCCCCCGGTGTACAGGCCATTTTTGGATTTATTCTCAACCGTTCCCGAGATAACCGCGCAATCATATACATCTCCACCAGAGCGACCTACCAACGCACCTACATAATTCCCAGCAGCGTTGACGTTTACATTGGTAAGTTTAACTCTTTTAATTACTCCACCCGTCTGAATTGCAAACAAACCAACATTATCCCCAGACGAATTAATGTATAGATCTTTAATTTCAAACCCCCGACCATCAAAGTAGCCTGAAAAATTCTTTATTGGGTTAAACCCTGCACCTGTTTGGTGAGCAGTCATTATTATATCTCGATCTTGGATAAAATACGCTGTTGGGTTGGTGCTTAGTAACGAGAGATCACCTTCTGTTGAAATGATGTAGGGATCGCTTTGTGTCCCGCCACCGCCGGAAAAGTGATCCACATAAATGTAAGTTTTACCCTCCGATTTCAGATAATATGGCCGTTCTTGATTATCTTGAGTTTTAGGTCCAATAAATAAAATTTCAGGGTTACCGTCTTTGTCAGGATCTGTAGCTACAAAGACTTTGTCATAATCGTCTTTCGGCAGAATTATGACCCCGCTTGTGTTAGACGCCCCATCTACCCAAGTAAATTCGCGCGGGTAATGTATTCCTGCTTCATCTAGTTGTTCAGGTAGGTTGCTAACGCGTTCTCTACTGCGCACTGATATTGGAGATGGATCGTCAGTATCTAGAATAATCTCACTGATCATGTGGGTTTCCTGAAACACGTCATAAAGAAGTCCTAAATCTTCCTGGTTAACGACCTCGGATATGTTTTCCCAATTACGGTCCACTAGTATTTGTACGGGGTAGTTGTATGTCTTTAGGTGTGTCTTATCGCCAATAACCTCCATAGTATAGTTGCGGATTCTTTCTGAATCTTTAACGATACTTCCGTCTAAGTTATAGTTAACACCGTAAATAATATTTAGTAACTCTTCTTTAGTCAGCTTTACTGAACTACCCATTTTAGTTCACCCCCGACATTTTGTTTTAAAGGTGCCTGTGTTTCTAGCACGTCTCTTCCATTGCTGACGATAATAAATTTGCCGTCCAAATCCTTGTCTGCTACAAGCCAAAAAGTAATGTAGGCTGGCTCATTTAAAGGCAGGTGAACAATAGCCTTAAAATGGAACGAGACACCGTCAATATTTAAGTTGGTCTTAAATCCTACATTGTACTGTAGAATGCGGTTAGAAAAGGTACCTTGTCCTTTAAAACCCGAAGTTAGCCCCGACGCCTGAGCGTCCTTATAAGTTATGATATCGTTAATATCGTATTTAAAGACTCCGTTCAAAGGCAGCATTTTGCCGTCCACTTCATAGGCCACGTGGATACGACGACCAGCCACATTTAGGACTCCATCCCGTTCAAAGTAGATTTTCTGACCATGCCCTACGAGTCCAAAGCGAAAGAGTCTGTCCCTGTCGATATCATAAAAACTATTTTCTTCCTTAGTAGCGAAGTCAAATTCAGATAGGTGAGTACCGTCAGGGTACTCAGCCATCCAAATAAAGTCCTGCGCCACTGGAGATTTTGAATATAGTTCACTCTGCATAAACATTTTATCTCCCCTTACCTCATTGCATTGAAGTCTGATCTTAAACGTACTGGTAAGCCACACGTGTTAAGAAGGCCACGTTTCCTGCTGTTGCGTTACCTGGAACATCTGCACGTAAAATAACCTCTGCATAGTTACCTTTCGCACTTTCCTTGTTTCCGCTATTCTTCACTCCCAAAATTTCGTTAGCGTTAGGGGAGAATGTACCGTCATCGTTTGTGGTATTTCCACTTGCTTGGATAGGGTGTGTAGTGAGTCCCCCAATGTTTGTCCGTCCTGTCTCTCCCGCAGAAACTACAGTGACCTGAACCCACTGGTTAGTTACCAGTTCCCCTGTATTGCCTCCAGCACTATCCTTGGTAGTAATAGTACAGTTCGTCATCGTAGAAAGGTCTGTCGTGCCGCCAAAGTTGTTCCAAATTAAAACTCCGAAATCTGATGAAGGTGTTCCTGCGTCTATCGTTCCAATATTCCAAGAACTTACTGCTCCTGAGTTATCTTGCTTTCTCCAATTGACCTGCGGTGCTGCCATAGATAATTACCCCCTAAATTAAAAATATAGTGTCTACAGCCTAATGATCGCTGCACACACCTCTATAGTTGCGGATGGCTATTCTTCCTCCACGTCTAATTCAACAACTAACTCAACCGTTATATCTCTTACACCTTCTCCTGCTTCAATGACATTAACCCTAAAATGGTCATTTTCATACACAGTTTCAAAAGAGGGTTTAAAAGAGTAGGGTTTTGTAGAAGTCCTATTTGATTTGTTGTTAGCATTAATAGAAATCTTGTTTTGAAATACACTCTCCCACCTAGGTGTGGTGTCATAAGCCTCTTGAGCACATTTCTCAATATCGATTGTGGTAGGTGTGGTTCCTGAGGTTCCACATGAGGCGTAGGAATTTATTAGCCTCCCTTTATAAGGAAAACGGACTTCTGTCTGAACAGGCCCCACTTTTACAAGGGAAGGGATAATAAAAACCATTACTTTTCTCGATACTTTTCTGATTCTCCTTGAGTTGAGTTGTTCCCTGTTATATCCCATGTAATCCATTAGTTCGTTCCCCCTTTCAGCAGGATATACACATTATAAGAATGAAACTGATAATATTAACCCTTAACAGAAAACCCTCCTAAGTAGGAGGGTTTAAATTACTTTATATTGTTTTTAAGTGTCTACTCTGACCGAAGTACGTAATAGTCTCCTTGTTGCCGGATCGTATGAATACCCTTTAGTCACCTTGTTTAGCAGGCTTCCTGAGCTATCGGTGTAGTATATGATTTCGGTCTTCATCTCACCTTTTATGTGTGGATCTTCATCTTCGTAGTAAGTAAATTCCCGGACCAAGGAGTAGTCACCGGTAATTATTTCACGTGTGATCTGATCTCTTGAATTGTGCTCATAGGCTATGTCTACCTCAGCAGTTCCTCCGTACACGACCTCTAGCTGTCTCTGTATCTCATCTAACCGTTCATCAAGAGTTCTAGACGGTTCATCTCCATCCTTAAATCTACGAGCGTCTGTTATTTCCTTCTTTAACTCGTAGAATTCGGTGCCGCTGACTGTTGCCTGTCCTCTGCTACAATATTGGTTTTTATACACCTCAATAAATATCTGATCGCCTATTTTAAGGTTGAGCTGATTCCCACTATCATCGGCACCGAGCAATAACTGGATATGTTGATCATCAACTTCATTGTAGGAAATACCTTCATTTAATCGTCTCCCGTTTAGGTACACTTTTAGAAGTCCCTTATTTATTTCGTAAGTGTGCCCTGTAGGTATGGTGGGATTAACTTTTCCGTAAGTATCAAGGAAATTCTGATCCACAAATAGAAGTGTTTCTTCCCAGTCTTTCGTTACAGGGCTATACCTGTGTAATGTCATTTTGGTACCCATATCCTCTCCCCCTAATCGTTATTGATTTCTAAGAAGAAGTGCGTCGGGCGCATTCCCTGTTTTATATCCTCATCGACCGCAACCGTAGATTTAGCTATCCTCACCCAAAAATCTTTTGATTGTCCGGCCGCTAATGTACCTACTGCAAGAGAAGAGTCCTCATAAGTCCCTGGAGTACCGGAGTTATCAGGTGCAAGGTCACACCACTCCCAACCAAACTCTTCTCCATAAGCTGCTATACTTATCCGTACATTTTCTGCAATATTTCCAGTGGTATCATTAATGATTGTCATCTTTTGCTCATTAATTCCGTTTTTAAGCGGGCCTATGTTAGTCGGATTAATCTCACTTAGGTCATGCCCCTTCCAAGAAACTTTCAGGTCTGTACCTCTAAGGAATACGTCGCCTCCGTACATTTCTGCTACTTCTGCCTGTTCATCTACCAATATATAATTTCCGTTTCCATCTTTGTCATAGATGTTGATTTTCCCTTTAAAAGGTACGCTAGGCAATTCAATATCAATTCCTGAATACCCCTGCGGAACAATTTGCTTACTTACTGGACTCATTGAATCAGCGTCAAGCAACTCGACCTTACACATACTACTAACGTTTCCTACGCTAATGTGAGTACCCCTACATAAAATGACCCTATCAATGGAGAGGGGAGTATATCCAGTTCTTGGGGTACCTTTCAACACTACTCCCGCCATAGATGGGTCAATACAAATTGTCGAGTCGAAGAGTTCCCATGCTTTATTCTTCTCTGCGAAAAACGTCCAAAGGTTCTGCCTCTTTACGGCACGCCAAATGTTGTAGGCTCCCGACTGAACGCTATCCTCACTCTCTAAGAACTCCACTTTCTCAAGAGCATTTTTCCAAATGACTAACCCTCCCTCATCTCCTAAATATTGAGGATTATAGTTAGCATGGACCTGGATTAGAAGTTCAGACTCGTTTTGAGGTAGAGCGAATAAAGCATTGGTACTTCTGTCAGTAGGGTTGTGGTTTAGAGTTAACCGTTTATCCACTTCACTGTAATCATAGGAGTCAGAGGGGGACACAGTCCAACGTGTGTCAAGTGTTTCAAAATTGTCGTCGAAAATAAGCCCACTCTGTACTCTATGGATACTCAATTCAAATTCCCCCTATCTAGTTTTCTTGCTGTCCCAATTATTCCACGCTGGGTAGTTCTTACCCATTAGCAGCCAAACCTTACCTTTTTTATTCAAGTCAGTTCCAGGATCTTTCCAAGGCGGTTCAGGAGGTAATAACCCAATACCTAAATCATCATCAACTTCTTCTACTGAATACTCCCTATTTGGTTTTTCTGAGAAAGTTTCTCTAGTTAACTCTAAGATAGATAGACGGTCTTTCTGTCCTTCGTCCTCACCAGAGACAGAAATCAAGAATGATTTGGCTTTGTCTGTTACTTCGTCAACATTTATATGGATTTCCCCTGCGGATTCTCGTTTACTGTTTTCTTCATCCTCGATTGTAATACGGTATGATGAAGAACTATTTGCCGTGTTCTCCATATCCATAGACATTATAGACGACCTACTCTTATCTGCTTCGTCATCTTCGTAAAGCCCTAAGATTCGTTCAGTGTTTTTCTCAGACTCTTCCTCCTCTGTGATACTTATTAACCGGCGGCTACCTTTTTCGACGATCTCATCTTTATTTAATACGCCATCCTCAAATGTGTAAGACGATGTAAACAGAGAATGCTCTTCAACAAACGAGTCTAATTCCATACTAGGGTTAGCGTTATCTTGCACAACTAGAGTGACTTCTGACTCTTTCTTTGAAACTGATAAACTAAAATCTACCGCTTCGATTTCTTCGTCTTTTGTTGCACCCGATCTATCAGTTCCTTCGACTACAAGGTCTACTTCTTCACTCTCTCGTGTCCATCTGTCTCCTGATTCTAATGTAATATCGGATGTGGATTCAGTTTTACCGTGATTAGGATTCACTATCACAAAGTCTAAATCCTTTTTAGTCTGACCCAGAATGCTAAAGTCAAGAGTGAAGTCTTCTGTTCCCTCTAAATTGGATAACGTTAAGTGGTATTGATTGTAGAGGTCTACGACACTTTCCTTACCCTCTGCTTTTTTGTAGCTGTCTAAGGTGATGTCTGTGCTATCTTGTATTGAAACAGCCTCTAGGGTAGGATCTAATAATAAAGTTTTCTCAATTTCATCTAAGTAGTAGCTATCTAGATCTTCATAGAGGACGTCTAAACTACTTACATGAGAAGCTTCGGTTACTTCCTCCTCTATACTCGAAACTAAAGTTAGTTGATTCAGGGTACTTACATCATCCCCATCCACCTCCACATTCTCACTCGGTTCGGATGATTCAGCTTCAACGGAAGATCTTACTATCGTTTCTTTTGTTGTGCTTCGTTTTGTACTTCTCCCTGAACCTTCAATCACGGTAGTGCGTATACTCTCTCCAGGAGATGGTATATCTTGAGACTCAGTCGTTACCTCAAATTCCGTATAGCCCAGTATTGCATTTTTGGCGTTTTCAATAAGAACATCACTATCGCCCTTAGTTACCGCTAAAGGTTGTCTACCTATATCCGCTTCACTTGAGTAGCTTTTCAAGTAAAGTTGATCTTGACTCTCCAGCTCAATCCAAGAATCGGACAGTCGGGTATTGAGGGAATCTGTCTCAAGTAGCGAAGTATCAAGTACATTGTTTGATACTAAACTCTCCTCTAAATAGGTGGTGAAGGTATCCTGAGCGTCTTCAACGGCATACGCAGAGGTTTGCGAGAATAGGGGTGCTTCCGACACGATCTCCGATTCTTCATTTTTTTCTCTATGTTGAATAACAACGTCGACAGATGGTTCTCTCTTATGAGGTGTATCCCACCTACTCAGCTCACTTTCGAGGTATTGTTCGTCTACTATAGATGACAAACCCGACTCAATTTCTATACCATGATAACTATCAGCAGCATAGCTGGAGTTAAACTCTAATGTCCCCCAATCAAATACCCTTGTTTGAGGCAGAGCCTTTTCCTCTGTAGTTACTTCACTTGCAAATTCTTCATCCGTATAATCCACTAACGAACCGTATTCAATTTTACTTTCCTTTTCTAATGCGCCATTAAAATTCTCACCTTGGTCAATGAGAACTTCATTTTCTCTACTTGCCGCTTCCCCTATAATCCCTGACTCAAGTAACCCATCGCCAGAAGAGTTTTGACTCATGTGCTCAGAGGATTCAAGCGTTACATCAAAAAACGGGTCAGTTAAGTCCCCTGCCTCTCTGATATACAGCTCCACATCTTGAAAATTTTCCGTAAGCTCTGTATATTCTGCTTTTAGGGTTACTCCGGCAGTTACTTTATTTTCTCCTCTACTTCCGATGAGAATCTCACCTTTATCGGCATTGTTTCCGTCACTCATTGAATAAGTGTCTTCTATTGAACCCGCCCTTTTAGGTTGAGTTTTATCTAATGCCTCACCACTACCTGATGAGATCTTTTTATATTCAAAACCCTTCGAGATCTTCGAGCTACCCGACTGCTGCACATAAGTTGAAGAGTTTTCCAACTTTGTCGGCCTTTGCTCACTCCACAAAACATGCGTTGTCGCTTGTGACTCACTCATGTCTTTTGGCGGACCTGTGTAGTTGACTACATTGACATCTAACCCCTCAGTGTAAAGTTTCTCACTTTGCTTTACTAAACTTGATTGTTGTTGGTCTGATTCTTCCAAACCATAGGTGATCCCTATTGGCGTGGTGAATGGTTCGTTGAATCTCGCAACTTTAACAAGGTCGGAGAAAGAACCCTTATCCTCAAAGGCCAATAGAGGTGAAATCCTTGAATTAACTACTCCACTTACACTGCTTAGAATTATAGGTATGGACTTGGAGCCTCCCTTTAATTCATCTACCTCCGATCGATGGATAAACGTCCTTGAGTCGGATATGCTCAGCTCAATTATTTCAGATTTCTCAAACCCCTTTGCAGTCTCCGTCTTTATGGTATTAAATCTTGACCCAGCATTGTACACGGCCTCTAGATTACTACTGTATAGCCGGTGAGTAATGGCCTCCATTCTATCAACGACAAATACAGTTTTTTCTGTATCTGACTGAACTTCCCCAACCCTTACCACAAGTAGATCGTTTACTTCATGCGGCTTATCTCCAGTAAACATTGATAGTCCAGTATCAGGTGACTGATCAAAGCCGTAAAAGGGTATTGGGCTGAAACCCGTCAAATCCGACGGCAATCTCGCTTCCAGGTTGAGTTTAAGGTAATCGACTATGTCCTGTTCAATTATCTGGCCGTCACCTTGTTTAACACCTTCCGTCTGGAACCCCATTGAGGAAGTTTGTTTTATGTTCTTCGCAGCTACCTGGTCTGCGAGTAATACATATTTCTGATTAAGGGGATGGCTGACCTCCTGCTTAAATAAAGAACCTTTGTTGGAGGTCTTGGCTCCCTTTTCGATTTCACTGTCGGTATCTGCTATAGAATGTGCATTCCCAAGATTCAATATTGTAGGTTGAGACCCTTCAATTATACTTTCCATTTCAACGCTAACTTCGGAATCAGTATTTACCTTTCGTTTCACTTTAGTACCTAGTTTGATGTCCCTCGCCACCCAAGCGCTATACCTATTCCAAGGTTCGAAAGATACAGGTACGTGGTTAGTATTGGAGATGTTTTCGTGGCGGTTAAACATTAGTACATAACCCTTTTTAGTATAAAAAAGGGTAGTGAAACTGAGTAAATAGCGCTTGCTTTTACTCATCGTCCACCACCCACCTTTCCAAAGAATATCCCTTGCTTCCACACTAGTGGTCGAACCAAGAGTTTATTCTGTTGAGGTTATTATAAATTTTCTTTCAAAAACCCAAGCCCAATCGGTGCATAAGGAGTCATATTTGCTAAGAGAAACGGCGTTCTTGGGGTATCGGCTAAGGTGTACCGATAAGTCTGTTCGTAGTTATAGTCCATAATGACTTCAATGCCGTCAATCGGCGCTGCCCCTAGAATTAGTTTTTTATTAGACCCATCTACTGTAAACTTTCCTTCCTCGGGAGGAGTGTTAGGATCAAACTCTACATATTCAGCTTGAGTTAGGGTTGTACATCCTGTGTCACTGACAAGACGAATCTCAATGTCACCGTCTATTACGGGTTTATGGAATAAATGAAATTCCTTAGTGACTCCATCACCTGTACCAACGTGCTCGCTGTTCGATGTCTCTTTAACCTCTAATTCATCGAGCTGAGCAATATTCTTAGGATGGATAGCGTAAACTTCGTCTAGCCTCCCAACGTACCCGTCAGCGGGATGGACAATATACATCGGGGAAATATGGTACTTACCTGAGTACACTGACGGGTTAAATCGAGATTCGTTACTCGGGTCAACATCAGCGTCATGTGTAATAAATGCAAGATAATGTTTTTGGTACATCGCCCCTCCTACAGTACGCTGCACCATAACCGAACTGTTTCCGTTAGATGTATTGACCCCATAATCCACTTTATTTCTCCCGATCTTCAATCCTGAGCTGTACTCTATTTCATCTTCGGATCTAGAGCCTCCGATAAGTACGTTGTTTAACCTAGGAGTCTTCCCGATAGTGGAGAGACGTCCAATATACAATGGTGCGAAATATGTGCTCTCGGGGTCAGGGGCAGGGTCCAGCCTAAAGTAAGATACGATACGGTCTTTAGTAATATTCCCCCAAAAATAGACTTGAGAATCTCGTCCCCACCCTAACCCCAGTTCTTCCTGAGGTATGAAGGAAATCGCTGTAGGGATGGATGGATAAATAAAACGGACTGCATTATAAGCAGCACCCATCAATTCCGTCGGTACTGTTGGGTTGAAAGGTACTACTTCTATATCACCGTAACTGCCGCTAGAATCTTTAATCGCTTCGATTTCGTAATCAGCGTATACCGCTAAAGGTTCTGTCCCCTCATTAAATGTTACAGTACCTTCATCATGGTTGACCGTATAATCAGAAGGATCGATAGGATCAGTACCGTCAACAGTTTCGTAAAACTTGTAAGAGTTTTCCCTGATCCGTTGATTCCCGGGCAAGATTTTAAATCTAAAAACTCTTTCTGCTTCATCTAACAGTTCTGCCTGATTTGGATTTTCCGATCGAAGTATTAACTTAGTTGGAATAAACCCCTCGAAAGTAAAAAACCACAACCTTTTGACGACGTCGGGGGCATTGTCAGTCAGTGCGTAAGTAGATCTAAGTACGCCTGACTGACTTTCTTCAAAGGTTATTGTCCCTTTTTCCCCGTCCACAACATAGGGAGTCTCGGTCGGTTTCAACATTTCCCCGTTCTCTCGGTACAAGATGACGCTGGATGGTACTGCCGGTTTAACCTTTACTTCAAAAACTGTATTTGGTTTTTTTGCACCACTTGGTGTAACATCACTCAACTTCCCTAAAAACGTGTCCTTAGAGATAACTGGCTCCTCACCAAACGGGGTTACTTTTCCACCGTAACCTGCTGTAAACCCAAAGTAACGGTGCTGATTATCACTGCCCTTTGATTCAAATAAGTAGGTCTCTGCAAAAGTTTTACGATAAGGGTCCTTAACTCCATTTTTATTAGTCAAGGGCGCAAATGATCGGTATTTGCCTAAGGTGCTCCATCCCCCCGCATTAAACAATGCCTCTAGATCAGTCGGAAGTAATTGAACCGACAAATCCACATCAAAGAACCCATCCACATTTATTTTCGACATTCTTGATCACCTCTTTTTGTTGTTAAGAAACTGCCACTGTCGGGGCTACTACACCAACTGACTCGTTGCCAGCTAGATCTACGGTTGTAATTTTTATTTCAGGAGAAAATCCTGTGGCCAATCCCGTCACCATGTACCGATTAGTTCCTGTTATACCTTTTGCATAAAGCAATCCGTCAACATAGATATTGATATAACTCAAGTCTGCGTCAGTTGGTAACGTATACTCCAAAATTATTGTCTGAGCCTGGGGGCTACTTGACTTTGTGATTACGACTTCATCAGGAGGTGTTATATCGTTTTCGATGTCGTGAGGCACTGCGTTTGGGTTATAGTCCTCGGCATATATCCCTAACCCTACAGGACGGAACGGTGTAGCAGGAACCTTTGTAAGCGGAGAGACAGCCCCAATACTCAAGTACCTATACATCTCGTAAATTTTTTCAGGGCAATTAGTCTTTCTGACTCTTAAATTAGCAGCGTTAACACTTTGTGCATTGAAACCAATTGATTTGTCTAAATACCCTCTCACCCCTTCCTCAGGATGGACTACAGCAATCCTTGAAGAGTGAATTTTATTCGAATATCGCGAAGCATTGAATTGGTATTTGTAATTACTGGTGTTTTCCATAGACTCGTAAGCCCTAGGGTATTTCCTGTTTCGAGCTGTCATCTTTGTGGGAGGTAGCTGATTAGGCGGTGCGCCCCACGAGAGGTAGTGAGCTTGGTAACGGGCACCAAAACGAGAGCGAGAAACCATAACAGAATCTACACCATTTGACGCGTGATTCGGGTAAAGTTTCAGCAACGGTTGAATCGTCTCGCCAACCTTCGCCCCTGGATCGTCAAAATCAAAAGTTGAAACGATAGTTTCGTTGTCAGCACTTTGGCTGTTTGTGGTGAGCTTTTGCACAACTGTATTCTTAGTGTCGATTGCATGTGCTATTGTGCCTTGCTGTTCCCTCTCTACAAGCAACAGATTTCCTGATTTTTGAAGCAGTTTTACAATTTCTCCTGTCCCTTTGTTTCCTATAACCAAGTAGGTCGGTGCTTCAGGTAATCTTTCCCCATTGTCGACTAGTATCTGAGTCGATTTTGATGTAATGTCCCGAGCTAAAGCCGTGGCCTCATTCGCAGCAGTGGTTTTACTAGCTGGAGGGACAGTTCCTCCGAATAAAGCGTACCCTTCGTCACCTTCTCCTTCAGTAGAGTTTATTCTCCCGAAATAAAGAGGGATAGTAGGAACTAAATTACTCTCCCACGCAGGTGCGTTATCCGCTTGCAGGATTAGAAATATTGTCCTGCTGTCCACGTACCCTCTAACCCTAATCTCTGAATCCGTCCACCAGTTGGTATGCCAAACTGGATTATTTATGTGTTCTAGAAATTGTGCTCTCAATGTTGTTTTAACCATCGGTGACTGCATTACACGGGGATCTGCCTTTGTGATTGCAAGTTCTAATGAGGATGTCTCTAAACCTCTTGAAAATTCGGTCCCAAGCACCTCAATATCCAGAGCAGATCGGATAACATGGTAAGGTGACGCTGATGTATAATGTCCATCAAATTCCATATCAGAACCTTCAGGATCATTTGCGCTGTCTTCACTCGAATATCCGTACCACCATTCGTACCAATTAAGTCGGTCAATGTCTCGTGAAAAATTGTACGCAGTTCCTCCCATACCAGGGGCAGTAATGATAGATACTATACTATCGTTAGAAGCGTAATTAGAATTCGGTAACTTCTCTAACATGTAAAAATATAGGTTAGTTTTGCTAGACGCTTCAGCAAACTTATTCTTAACCCATTCTTCCCACGAAGGTGTCTTACCAAAATTTATATCTTTAGGGTCTTGTTCATCATTTATTCTCCTGATTGGATCTGTTTTATCAGTCAGGTAGGATAAATAAAACTGAGCTACTGTTGCAAAACCGAGTAGCTTACCGTCAGCATTCCTAAAGATGTCATGTTTAGCAATAGCGTAATTTGCTTTTCTAGAACCTGAGACATAAGCTCGTGCGTCTACTACAGCTTTATAAAAAGACCTGGCCTTGACCCACCCATTTTCAGCAAGCATTTTACCGAAAACATCCTGTAAATTGTCTTCCTCGAATTTTAAAAGAGTTTCCTTGGGGGTCGAGTCAATATACGGCATTAACTTCACCTTCTCTTCTAATTATTAGAATGCTAGAGGTATTAAAATTTAGATACCTCTAGCACTACAGGTAAACCTATTATAGGGAACACCTGTCTAGATATAACCATTGGTTGTCTACTATGAGACATCACTAGTGACTTCGCTACCTGTTGACTTATCCCCTGAATAATCTACAGAAACAACCTTAAAAGTAACTTCACCTGCATTTAATCCCTTGAAGACGTATTCAGTCACACCAGTTACACCCTCAACGTACTTCTCACCGTTAAGGAATATCTCCACCCCTGCCAAATCGGTATCGCTGGGGTTAATCCACGACAGTTTAACTTGACCGGGCTGAGGATTGATGAGTTTAAGTTCGTTGACGTTCCCTGGCGTCTTTTTGTCTGTGAGGTTAGGTTTAACAGTACCGTTCTGCTTTAATTCTTCTTTATAAATCCCCAAACCCATAGGTCGGAAGTGAGTTGCTGGTCTTTTTGTCAGAGGGGATACGGCGCTTATAGGTACACACTGGTACACGTCATAGACCGTATCAGGTGAACTGTCTCTGAGGATACGCAGCTCACTAGAATTTAGGTTTGTTGCATTCAACCCAACTGCTTTACTTAGATGTCCCCGCACCCCTTCTTCAGGGTGGATAAGGTAAATGTGAGAAGTTTGAACCTTTCCCGAATATCTAGAAGGATTGAATTGGTATCCGTTTCTCCCCCACGCACGTGGGTAATCTTTCAAATCGTCAGGGTTACCGTTATCTCTGGTTGGGGGCATATCTTGAGCCGCGGTACTCCATGAAAGGAAGTAACTTTGGTATCTAGCCCCTAGCTTAGTTCTGTTTATTAAAACAGAATCAATTCCATTTGACGGGTTTGACGGATACTTTTTAAGCAAGGGCATTATATGTTTCCCACCTTT
The DNA here is from genome assembly GCF_001975995.1 of Bacillus sp. GZB. Classification (NCBI taxonomy): domain Bacteria; kingdom Bacillati; phylum Bacillota; class Bacilli; order Caryophanales; family Bacillaceae; genus Bacillus; species Bacillus sp. GZB. The sequence continues at coordinate 357,716 of NZ_MTQG01000010.1, read as the reverse complement.
TGACGTAATATCGTCAAAATCATAGTGGGATACCTCGGTAGATGTGGAACCCATCGGCACTGTCCCTGCAAACATCGCAACTGCTGGATCGCCTTCATCCACTGCCTCAATGTCACCAAAGTAGAAAGGTACAGATGGAACAACATTGTCTTCCCACATCGGAGTTACATCGGCTTGTAGAGTCAAAAACATGCTCTTGCTATCCAAGTGCCCCCTAACACTTATCTCAGAATCTCCCCACCAATTAGTGTCCATAAAAGGAAATTCAAGGTTCTCTAAAAATTTCGCACGAAGCGCTGTCTCTACTATAGGAGACTGCATAACTAACGGGTCAGCAGTCTTTACAAACTCTGATCCAGCGTTAGTTGATTTAAAGCCGACACCTGTAACTTCCACGTCAAGCACCATTCTTAGACGTTTCTCGTCTTCTGACTCAGTCCCCCATGGGGTGAATACGACGCCACTCTCATCGATATTAGGTACCTTATCCAACATATAGAAGTAAAGAGTGGTTTCTTTTTTATGCTTCTCAAATGCTTCCGACATGTAAGTAATAAGGGTTTCTTTTTCTGAATCTGCTGAATTAAAGACGTTGTAGTATGGGAACCCATTCACATGATCTGTGTAGTCTTCCCAATCAGCGACAACAGCTACCCCCAACAAGTCCCCTCTTGCATTTCTTAAAACAACGTGGTTTGCTACTAAGAATCTGTCATTATGGCGACCTGTTATGTCGTGCTCCGTTACAAAATGAACTGAGGTAACCATTTTTTTAAACTCTAACGCTACAGTCCAACCATGCTTAACCAACAGGTTCTTGAAGCCCTTTTGTAACTCGCCTTCTTGAATTTTGTAGGGGGAGAGCGCAGGAGCGTTATCGATATACGGCATACATACACCTACTTTCAATAGTTTTTACGCGAAAAGGGCGAGGAAGTTATGTCCTCGCCCCCTTCACCCATATTTATCGTTATTGACTTACCCCAAGTTGCGGTCAACTTCTTCAAACATTATAGTTTCCACAAACCATCGCTTAACGACCTATCGTTAAAAAACAATTGATGCATTGGCCTTAACCTCATCCGGAACGGAACTAGGGCAGTACAATGTATATGACCATCTAGTGCCTTCGTTTTCTCTGTTCATTGTAATTTTTAACTTTCCATCAGAAGGTTTGTACTTAAAACCGAACGGGCTTTTCTCTGAATATGCGTGAAACCCTGTCCTATGTTTTAATACTCCGCCCACGTATATAAACATCTCATCAGGTTCACTAAAGAAATTATATTCAATATAGTATACTCCTGATTCTGTGACATCGAACTTCCTACTGTTGTACCCTGAGTCACCATTGATGACATCGCTGCAATAGGCGGTTGGAGCCGGGTCATTTGGTTTTGGATCAGGTTCAGGGTCAGTAGTGCCGCCTCCGCCAGTGCCGCCATCTCCACCAGTACCGGTATCGCCTGGTCCACCATCTTCCCCTGACCCTCCATTTCCGCCGTTACCGTCGCTTCCATTAGGTTTGGATTTTACGACAACAGTTGAAGTTACCGTACATTGCTGACCATCTTCATACGTTACAATAAACTTTACTGAAAACGTCCCAGGCCGCAGGGTCTTAAACTCCCTCTCCCCTAGGTCCTCTAAAGCTGTTTTGTCAATTTTAACGGCCACCTTTAAAACTCCCGATTTATTTGAGTGGATTAAAGAAAACTTAACTTTCTCTCCAAGCATAACTTCTAAATGCTGAGGTGTTATCTTTAGCCCACATGGCTCCGGAGGTTCATCTCCAATTAAAGGGTCTTCAGCAGGTTTATCTATGATCTCCAACGGAGGTGTTGCAATCCTTTCGTAGCAGTAGGCGTTTTGCAGAATCCCTATGGCTGCCATCCTAAATTGAGTAGACGGTCGTTTGGTGAAAGGTGAGTCCCCCTCAATTATTGTTAAATAGTATTCATCAAATTGTACATGAAGAGGTCCTTCCACTTTCGGTGGATCTTTTGATTCTGATGGAACCTCCCCTCCTCCCGTACTTGGGTCTTCACCGTATAGGTTTGCCCATTGAAATGGGATACGAATATGAAGCTCTTTGGCTGTGTCTGTAACACATTTTAACCATACCTCGTATATACCTTCCTTTGTCATACTCATGAAGTCGTACATAGGGGTACCGTCTCCTAGATCCTTCTGAGTAAAGGCGATACCCCTCATTACAAGAAGGTCAGGATTATTGGGGTCACTCTCCAAAGAAATTGTTTTACCGCCCTCCCCAGTGAGGTAAGGTTCTTCGACCAAGGTATTATCTGTTTCTGTAACGAATCGCAAGAAGGCCTTGGCAGACACGATTCCCGCACTCTTTAAGCAATAAATATCAAGATACGATACACTATGAAGTTGTATATCTATTACAAGCGGACCTTTTTGGTGGTAAGTTATTACATCATGCACATCAGGGAATATGTGCCTTGAAGGTAGGTGTCTCCATCTTATGGAGTGAATGATTGGGTTTGAATCGGTATCTGTGTACCCTACGTTTTGCGGAATAGCTAAATCAGGAATTGGAGTAATCGCCATAGACTTCCACCTCTATTCTTTTATTACTTCTACATCAAAACCTTGCAACTTTAAATCTCTCGTCAAATACTCTGATAAATAAATATTACTCGCCTTATTTACTTCAACAGGTTGGCCTTCCTTTCTCAAAACCAGTTCATCGGGAATTCCTACAAGCTCGCCTTTAAATCGAACACCTGTCTTTACATTTATAATGTTATTCAGAGACTTCACAATCACATCGTTGTTTCCGCTTATCTTCACTTGGTGTAGGACTTCGCCCTCATTGTCAATGAAAGCGAAGTTCTTACCTCTTGTGATTTTAAGTATCATCGTAATCCCCCTATTCTAAAGGTTAGGGTCTATTCCCATTGCCTTTAACTGATCCATAATAAAGTCATGCTTTGCCGAGAACTTGTCACGCAAGAAAGGGCGGTTAATGGCATACATCATAAAGGCTTCCGCAAAATCCTCTGCTGGCCCAATGCAACCATAGTCAGATACGGGAGCCAGCTTGCCATTGTCTAAGACAGTCCCTGCACTGCTTTTGGTAAGTTCATCAAAAGTACCATCAGACTTTCTAACCCAACCGCTGATTTTTAACCATTCATCCATTTCGTGCAACTTAACCCCTAACTTATCCAAGCCATAGTTAGATACAGCGTGACCCATCTCGTGAATTGCTACCTCTGCTGCTACAAATGGAACAAAATTATCATCTGTCATTTCTTCTTTATAGTAGGTTAAATACTCACCACCTACCGCAGGATTCCCGAAACCGTTTGCCGATTTAATGTAGTCATAAGGTCTGTGTGCCTTGGCTGCTGATAAAGGATATTTCAAGAGTTCTGGTTCGAAATTAACTAGTGACCGGAATGTAGAAAGAATGTTCTCTTTTGTACCATCTGTGTAAGACACAGTTACCGCATTATCCAAAACCCAAGCACCTACTATCCCACTGTCAGATTCATCTTCCGCATATACGTTGTTGAAATCCATCCAGTCATAAACCTCGCCCGGTACTTTGCTGATCAATGGGGCCATCTTGTCTAATGTATCTCCTGACAAAAACCCCTCCGAACCAGGGAAAAAGCTCACTGGTTTTTGTAACTTTACTGACATATAGATCGAGGCTTTTTGTAGATCTGACAAGCACGATAAATTATCAGCAGACCAGTCCCTAAATTCTAACCATGTCTTGTCTAAATTTACTTTTCCAGCCTGGGCGTCGGAGATGGTCTTCCATAGAAGTTTGTGATAATCCTCTACATTTATTTTAGAGTTGGTAAGCTTGTACTTTGAGGAATCGTCATAAAAGAAGTCTATCCAATCGTTTCGCCCTTCCCAAAACGTAACACTCAATTCCCGGCCAATACCGTGCTCATTATTTAGCATGTACTCCTGAGTAGCGGGGGAAGGTTTCCAATAAACATTGCTAATTGTATTTACTGGCACCGAACCATCACATAAATAATTGAACCGGTATTCCTCCGGTTGGTTTCCCTGATCGGTAGGTTCCTCGTCATTTGGCTGGGGACTCCAAGGGCTTTGGGTTGATTCGGTGGGGGTCTGAGGATTGTACGGCAATTCATCACAATCCCCACACCAGTGAGGAAATTTCAGCCTATCCCCTTCCATTAAATTAATAAGAGGGATTAATACAATGTTAGGTATATGCCCTATGACGCCGTCCTCAGGGTGCATAACTGTCGCCCTAGATGAGTGGATCTTTTCACTATATCTTGAAGGATGGAAACCGTAGTTATAGTAACCGTAACGTAGGTAGTTCCATGCTCTAGGGTATTTTCTTGCAAACTCTTCTTCTTGGTCAGTTCCTAAAGATTTTTTAACCTTTCTTAACTCTTCTCTAGTAGGAGGCATTTGGTTAGGCGGAGCATTCCAACGAAGAAAATGTTCCTGGTATCTAGAACCATACTTTGTCTTTTTCACCATAACTGAATCAATTCCGTTTGAAGGATGGTGAACGTAATTGCGGGTAATCGGCTGAAGTGTATCAGTCTTTTCTTCTACGTTATCGAAGTCGAAGAATTTCCCGACCTGCGTCCCCCCTAACATAGCTATCGGAGTTTCATTGGACCTAGTTGTGTTTTTGGTTATAAGGTTACCGAAAAAGAAAGGGACCAAGGTTACTCCGTTATCCTCCCACATCGGTGCAGAGTCAACTTTCAATGTGAAGAAGGCACTGGTCTCATCAAAAACGCCTCTAAGTTGTATTAAAGAATCGGCCCACCAGTTTGTGTTGGTTTTGTAGTTCAATTTACCAATGGACGCTACATGTTCTCCAGTATCGCCTTTTAGTTTCATAGTGATTATAGGTGACTGTCTCATATCAGGGTGGTAGTCATTTTTGTTATGGTACTCAATATCTAAACTTGCTTTATGAACCCCAGCACCACTGTCGTCACCTAGAACAGTTACTGGCGTTGCCTTTCCTCCGCTAATAAAATGGGTATAACCCTCATACTTATCCAATGTGTATGCATAAACGGTTGTGTAGTCAACAAAGTCCTTATAAAAATCCACAAACCATTTAAGTAAATCCTTTTTATTTGTCGGCAGGTCCTCTGTTGAAATTTTCACTGCTCCTGTTGATTGAGCAAAAGCAAGTAACTGATTGTCCCATCTTCTAAAGATAAGGTGTCTTGTTATGCATAGCATTCCTTCGGTCGGTAGCTCGGGAGGAGTGTACCCTTTACTAGTTTTTACAAACAGACCTTTTTCAAAACTGATTTTATAAAGGTCAACTTTAGCAGCGTTCTTATTAAAGTCTTGCCACCAATAGTTACCTGATTTATCTTTAAAGCGTCTAAACACTTTATCAAACAAATCATCTAAGAAACTATCATGTCTAAGTGTTTCTTCGACAAAAGGCATAGAATTAACCCCCTTGAGCGGTTATGTCATCCCTGAGTCCTTGGTAATTGACCCAAGCATACTTAGACTGCCCGCCACGATTATTGAATTTAAAAGTTATGGTTTCACCAGCTTTAATTGACTTTACTGCCATTAGCTGAATTCCTTCCGGTACATCTTTGGTATAGATATTCTTACAGATGTAATTGATAGGTTGATCATCTTTAACAAACACGCTCCAGCTGTCGGTCGGATGGTATCTGTTTGCACCTACAGCAATGCTAGTCAATTCTATATCTATTGGAGGCGTGTATTCTGTAACAAATTCCCCAACTTGCCCCGGGATCTCCAATAAAATCCCCTCAGTGTAAGGTACAGTCTTAGTAGGCATGAATGGGTAATCTAAACGCCCTCCATTAAGGTGTCCGACCTGACCTACTCTATCTAACTCACCGCCGACAATTATATTTGCACCAAAGGACATTGGTTACACCTCACTTTCTTCTTCATCGAATTCTCCATACAGGTCTTCTTCGTACTCCGAACCAGCAAAATCCTCAGTCATTTCAATCTCGATATCTAAAGGTATGTCCTCGGGTTCGGAAGGATCGAATCCGTCAGCCCAACCGTCTTCAGGGGGTTCAATGTCGTCTTCAGGGAGATATTCTGTATCCGCATAATCCTCAGCCTCATCAACTTCTGTGTCATAACCTTGGTCAGATCCTCCACCGTCATAAAACTCGTTAGGATCATCAAATGTTTCAGTATCGTCCTGTTCTACGTCTAATTCGATCCACTGGTTATCTTCGTAATATGTCAGGTCGACTTTTTTAAAATCCCTGTAGCCGCCTTCTCTTACAATGTTGGCAGTTATGCCCTGAGTCCTTTCAAGGAATTGCGTAGCTATATCCACTTGAACAATCATTAAATGGTTGATGTATTCATGATCAGGGACTGTTTCAGGTACAGGCGGATCTAGCCCACGAACTAAAGAAATGGTATCAATTGCCCCATTTCGGTATACTATGAACACTTTTTTTATAACCCTAGGGTCAATAATGTTTGTAGTATCCCGTTCAACCTGAAATGTTTCTACTTGCCATTCATAAGCATTTAAGGTTGCTGAATCTGAAATATCCCCATCCACCTCTCCTTTCAACAGAGGGCTTTCAAATTGATGGGATATCCCTTTACCTTGATTTAACTTTCGATTTATTAAGTCAAGAATCGGGTACACATCGTTTACATTCATGTAGTTACTTTGAGCCATCTACTCACCAACTTTCTCCAAGCATTATAAGAAAAAACAAAGGTATTCCTAACAGAACGTAGGAATACCTGGCTAGACAGTACCTAATTAAACTACCCTTGCTTTACTGGTGACACTTTTAGGTGCAGTTCCAGGACAGTACAAAGTGTATTTCCACCCGGTCCCATAACTGACCCCTCCTTCGTTGATCTTTACTTTAATTTCCCCATCCGATGGTCTGTAATAAAACCCAATCGGCCCACCGTCTCCGTGGCTAACCGGTTTATCAAGTGAAAACCTTTTCTTGCTGCCTGTGTAAATAGCTATCCTATCCTTTGCTTCGTACATCTCCCACGAAACGTAAACGTAGCCGGCTTTCGTCACTTTGTGTGTGAACGAGGAAGAACCACTCCCTGATTTTACAGTTTGGCCGCAAGCAACTTTGTTTTCACCTTCTACGTCCTCAGGCGAAGTTTCAGGAGGGATGTTATAAATCGGCTTATCCTTATAATATGAATCCGTATCTTGCCAAGTCATTTCTAAGAAGTTAACCATGCCTTCCTTATTTCCGACAAGCCTATTTCCTTTAACGATGTAGTAACCGGCGGTCGAGGTCGTTGCATCATACATGTAGGCTCCATCTAACACTTCGATCATTGGGTTACCTTTTACTACAGCGTTGTAGGTCCTAGCCTGCCTCTTCATGTCAAAAAACAATTTTTCAGCAATATCTTCTTTCATGCCCCTAGCGGTAGATCCGTAACTTTCATCTACCCACTCTGAGACCACCTTCGCAGTCCTCATTTTACCTTTAGTGGAGATTAACAAATCGTGGTCAACAAAATGTTCAATCTGCCCTCCACTCCCTACGATCATAAGGTGATTTCGGACACGAGAGTGGTCAACGGAAGAGGTCAGGGAGTGGAGATTATCGCTATCAGTGAATTCCCATTTTGCGTCAGCTGCTGTTAAATTCCTTATGTTCTCCAAACGAAATGTGCCGTACCTGTCGCAATACGCACGGTACATTAAATCGCCAATCAGCTCTTGGATAGCGTCGGAAGCTCTCGTCCCTTCAGTAAAGTCTATCGCCTGTACGTATGGATTTTTATAGCCATATGCGTCTTTGACAGTAGAGATCTTTTTCTTGACATATTCTCTCTTTTTAGAGTCCCAAACAACGGCAGTCTTGCCACCACGGTCAATGTCAATATAATAAGTTTCTTCTATGACTGCGTCAGGATACTCTAAGTCGTCCTCTACTACTCTCCACCCAATGAGTCCGGATTCGTTAACGATATTGTGTACAATTGCAGATTTTACCCACATGACCGCTGGGTCCTTTTCATCTCCGTGGATTTCCTCTCGTCTAGGGAATGTTAAAATTCTATCAAAAACATGCTCCTCCAACTCATCGTACATATCTACACAATTTATTGAAACCGTACTTGCCTCAGAGTCTTCCTCTATTTCACCTTTAATCCGGCCCGTAAAGACCCTGACTAAGTTTTCACCGTACCCCGCATATATCCGTACAGGAGTTGCTTCACTAAGGACATGCCTTACAGCCCCTTGCTCGTAATATGACATATCAGAAGGCTTTCTGTTTTCGGGAAATACTGTTGTTCTAGTGTAGGTCGGAGAGTACGTACCCAATTTATTGTCAAGCGTAAACTTTGCGGTCCCCACCCTGCTATCAAAATGAGTGTTTACTTCCCATTCAGTTATGTCGTTCTCTATAGCAAAAGTGGTTTCGTATGCAAATGCTCCCGTATCTAACCACACGTCACGCTTACGTGCAACAATGCTCTCTTTTACATACGCATTTTCAACCTCGACCACTTTAAAGCACTTGATGCCGAACTCTGCTTCGCCGCTTACATTATCTATAGTGAAATCAAGGATATGGGAATTAACACCTTTCTGGTCACTCACTGAATACTTACCATATATGGGTGACTCGTAAGTTGGTTTAGCAGTGTTGTTAGATTTGGTGTACCGTTTAACAACCAGCCCGTCGTATGTCACTGTTACTGAATCCTCATCCTTTAAGTTTGCAAAGTAAGCGAACTCATAGTACCCATCAGCAGAGAAATTATGTTTATACCCGAAATCTTTAACTTGCCCCTTTTTCACGTTGCCGCTAAAGCCGATATACCTTTCTCCTGTTGTGAGCGAGGTAAAGTGTTTTATATTTTCTTTACCAATCCAGTTACTGCTAAGGTCGGCGTTCTTATCAAAACATTTATTAAATTTAATGTTATGGACAATCTCCTTTTCAATTCCCCCCGAACCACCTGCGGCAATTTTTTGAGCACCGGTCAAAATAGGGTATCCGTCAAGGTGTCCGTTACCCCCATAGACCCACTGGTTCTTCCAAACTTCAAAATGTAAGTGAGAACCAAAAGAACCCCCAGTATTACCCACTTTTCCGATTCGCGTCCCCGCCTTGATTTTTTGACCGGAGCGTACTTGCAGGGACCCGTCCTTCATGTGCGCATAGACTGTCCCATATCCGTTAGGGTGCTTCATCATTACAACATTCCCATAAGTGGTACTTTTATATGCTCTTTGGACAGTGCCGTCCCATGCAGCAACTACCCATCGGCCATCAACACCGGCTGACCCACTGCTTTTACTGGTGATATCAATGCCTTTGTGCATTCTCCCTCCGCGTAGGCCGTGTGGTGATGAAAGCTTCGCGTCTCCGGAGAAACTCATACCCTCAATAGGGAATACTGGTTTGGATGAGTCGGACGTAGAATTGTAAATTTGTACACCTTCATTTTCAATAGAATACACTTCGTCTTCTCCGCATGTTGGGCATTCTTTCTTAATTGTATTGGCGCTTATAGAAGAACTACTAGCAGAGCCTATCGAACCTGCTTCTTTACAGCCCCATTTACTTGACCCCTGTAATGCCTGGCTTCTGATTGTATCGTAATACTGCTTAACTCTGATTTTCCAGTTAGCTCCGTCAGCAGACCACACCCATTTTCCGTACCCTTTATCTCCCCCCTCGTGGAAATAATCGATATCGCTTGCCGTCATATTATTACTGGAGTTTATTTTAGAAAACCTACTTCCCATTGCGTCGGCATATCTTTTGGCAGCGAATTTTGCTTGAGTATCGATACCAGAGTATGTGTAGTCACAGGCACCAGGACAACCGTAGCCGACAATGAAACTACCTTTTTCAGGCTTACCTTGCCCTAGTGTCCCGAATGCAGTCTCATGCTTAGCTACAGCTAGAAAGAAATAATAAGCTTGGTTCGGTAATCTGTATGCTTTCACCCACCTATTAAAAGCACATTTTATGTACTCGAAGCGGTCTCCTGATTCTCCCCCTGAGGTTACTGTTGTAGGTTCTTCCGTTAAGGGGGATGTCATCTCTGCATTCGACTGTACTTTTTCAAGGGAGGCGGATCGTATTCTATCCCATACTTCGAACTTACTTCGCATACCGGGTACGTACGATACTTTATCTAATTCGATAACAACTCTTGGTTCATGACCTAGAGCATTAACTCTCCTCATAACATCATGCAGTAATTGCTTAGCAGGAGTGTCTTTATCAAAAACGTTTGTCACTTAAAATCCCCCTATCTGAATCTTTCTAAGGCCCACTCAGAAAATCTATGAAGGTAGACAACAGCTTCCGCTTTAGTCACACAGACTTCGGGCTGGAATGAGTTATCCTCGTATAACGGAAAAACGTAACACCCATCGTTGAATTTCTCATCCAATATGTTTAAAACATCTTCCGAGTACCATTTACCGATAATTTTTTTCCTGTCAGATACGTGTCTTTCTGTCTTGTCGACACTATTTGGATGATAACCGCGATCTGTGTATTTCCCATACAGACTCTTTCTCATTCGTTGTAAAATGACAAAGAATTCCGCCCTTGAAACAGTAATGTTTGGGAAGAATCTATCGTTATTCATCACACATTTTGAAGACGGGACCACCTTTTCTTTTTGTCTATTTTTCACAACAGCTCCCGATTTATAGTTGTAGTTAACATAGATCGGAAATTGATTAAGATTATATGAAACGTAAAGTATCCCATCTATGATTGTGAAACAATCATCTTTATTCCCTATTGATCTAACAAGGGCCGCTTGAATTGATTCTCCCTCCGCCTTATCGACATTGACTCTTGTTAACTTCTTACTCATGCAGACTGCTACTTCATTAAGTGAATACCGCAAATCAAAAACATATTTTTTGGACATTTCAAGTTTTTTGCTCGGGTAAGCTAATGAACAAGTGTTAGTCAGTGGATAAGTTTGACAGTTTTTCGGTGTGTGGTCTCCTTGGTGCATTTGCACAACCCCTGAAAGGCAAATACTTACCTGTTTGTTACCTTCCATAGGGAATCCCACATGGACATAATCCTTCTCCAGTTTAGTGGGGTTATATGGAACACCGTCTACATATACAACGACAGTCTCTCTTGAATCAGGCTTATACCCTTTTATATGGAACTTCGTCTGCCCTCCTGTCGTAGTAAAGTTATACACCTTTCTAGATTTACCTGTGACAAACTTGTTGTACAACTTAGGGGTAAATAAGGTTTCTTCTCTTTTAGAGTCCAAGAAAATTTTGTCAGCTTCCAAAACAGATCTGTAAAACCAATCTTTAGGGCGGACATCTAACCACTTCTTTGTCACATCAGTACCCCCTTAGTATTTTTTCAATGTATTTATATGTCCTTGTCATAAATGCTGTTGTCTGTGCTCTAGTTATCCAAACTTCAGGCTGGAAAAACTGTACCTCTGTACCGTCACTAGCGTAAGTAGCAATCAAACCCCTTTGTTGCATTTCATCGATATACTGTTGCGCCCAATGATTTTCTATATCGATATATGGATATTCATGTCTAAATTCAAAGTCTTGTTTTCTAATGAGGGCCAGGCTGACAGTTACAAGGTATTTTGATTCAAACTCGACTGATTCTATATCAAGCTCTCCGGTTACTACTCCGACATATATTGTTCCTTTTTCATCATAGTATTTGTGCTCTGCGCCTATGAACTGCAACCAGTCAGCAAACTCCTCCTTACTGTAAAAAAGAAACTGTAGTGTAGTTTGGTAATATGAAGTACCCTTTCCCACTAATCCTGCGGAGGATTGGACGTTCGTGTTTACCCCTGACAGCATTGTTGGTACCGGAGGTTTATATTCCCCCGTGAGTCTCCCTCTAACTTGAACGAAACGAACTCCGTTATCGTAAAATAACTTTCGCTTAAAAACATCGTCATTTGTTTTATTAGGTTTTTGTTGAGCCATAAAATCACCCCAAAGCATTATAAGAAAACCCCACCTAAAATTAGATGGGGTCTTGTAAATTAAAAACTTCTGTAACCTAAGGGGCCGCTATTTAACTGTGTGCGTAGGGCTTGGGAACGGCCATCAGCCAAACCTTTGCCCAATGACTGACCTAAATCAGATAACTGCTTGCTGCCAGTTTTATCGGTGACGTTGGGCAGTGTTATGTTGACATACATGTCTCCCGATTGCACGGTGAAGTTGGAGTGAGATCCTTTCCGGGCCATGTAATCATATTGAGACATTGCGCTGACCCCGTCAGGAAGGTTAAATGTCCCTCCTATTTGGGACTTCAACTCTTGGTGGATACCGAGTTGAGCTTGAAGTGACTGTTTTGTCAGATCCCTGATGTCTTTCATAACTTGCTCGTATTCAGATGAACCTTTTGAATAGTTACCCAGATCCGCTCTCCTTTGTGCGAGGGTCTTGTCTACAAGCGATTTTCTTTCTTGAAGTTCCCTAATTCTCAGATCTCGAGATAAAATACTATCGTCCGACACGCCAGGCCCAAGATTGACACGTTCCTGCATGTACTTAATCTCCATGTCATCCATTGAGTTATTGAACGGAGTCTTCCAAGCCTGTAGTCTCTGTAGCCTCAAATTTTTCACTTCGAGTTGAGCACTTGCAATTTGTTGACGTAAACTCTGCATAGCGTCCCCGAGCTTGTTGTCAGGGTCGGCCATATTCTGAGCCTCTAAATTTGACAGTTCAGATTGAAGCGAAGCTATTAAAGACTGGTTATTCCCTATCTGTGCGTCATAGAATTGCGGGGTATCGGTATTCATGGAAATGTTATTTAGAGTGTCCATGAACTGTTTTTGGGCCGACGATCTAGATACATTGTTCTGCATTATTGTCAGATACCCCTCAACTTTTGTGCGTTGCTCGTCAAGGGCCAGCTCCTTCATCTTAGGCTCGAACTCTTTATTTACTTCCTTCTGTTTGGACTTTGCTTCATCTAAGGCGTCTTTTGCGGAAGTGTATTCCTTAGAACCTTTCCCTTTTCCTTTTGATTGAAGATCCCGTAAAGCTTCCTCCCGCTCTTTGACAAATTGGTTGAGTGCGTCAATCTCTTCCTGATACGCTCTTCTCTCTTTTCGTATAGCTTCGAGTCGAATTTGCAGATACTCTTCGGAATCTGATTTCATCCCATTCAGTAGTGCGTTCATTTGTGTTAAGGAATTTTGACTCTGTACACCTTGAACTCTCTCATCAATCCGAGTCTTCATCTGATCTACAGAGAACCACTGTAGCTGGCCGTCATCGTACATTTGATTTTCCCATGCTTTCCGAGCTTCCTCAGCTTTCCTCTTACGATCGGACTGTTCTGCTTCTGAAATAGCATACTCTTTGTACTGTTTTATGAACTCTTTTTCTTCCATTTTTTGTAGTTTATTGTTAGAACCGGACTCATCAAGGTAATTCTTAGTCAAATCGTCAAGGGTGACAGGGGCAGCATACTTGTCGTTAGCTTTCGCCTCTTCGTTCGCTTTATTAACCGCCTTTTTCCAGTCAGATGTTCCATATTTCTCTTTCATCCAACCTTCAAATTCACCCCTGAAATTTTCGACATCGTCCCTACCTACAGAAGTGTTCCCAAGAAACATATCCTTTAGTTGATTCCAGTCAAGCATGATACCTTTACTGAATTGCGAGAGGCTCGTAAATTCCCCCAACCATCCGCCACCTTCTTCGTAGGAAGCGTATTCCTTAGCGGCATCATTCTTCGAGTTCCTGTAATCACGGATATCTTTTTGTCCATCGGTAAGTAAAGAATTCTGACTTACTTCTCCGATAACATCTCCGACAGCCAGAGCAACACCAAGCTGCTTGGCGAAGCTTCCGATATTACGAGCCATGCCCATAATTGCCCCACCGGCTCCCTTTGCTCTATCCGGAATAGAATCCAGCATGTTTAAAAAAGAGTCCATTCTATTTCTAGAAGCTCTTTCAGCCTCATTCCCTACATCACGCACTGCTCGACTAAGATCTCTGTAGGACTCCGTCCCCTGTCTTGTAGCCGAGGCATTTCTCCGAGTCCGTTCTTCATACTTCTGCATTGCTTGGTTCAGCTCATCCATATCCTTGATAGCTTTTCCTGTGCCTGTGTAATTCTCACTAAGGAATGATTCGAAGTCTTTTCTTTTACTGTCGTCCATGTCTGCCAGCTTCCCGGCAATTTTTTGATCTTTCCTACCAAGGTTATCGAATTTATTACGATCTTGCAGAGAATTTACTAACTCTGTTGCAAATTCTCTATCAAAGATCGCCTCCATCTTCCTGGAATTCATTAGATTGGCCGCATTAAAGGAGGAGCGGCGATGTACTTCATCAACAGTCATTCCGGGCTTATTTTGCCTGTAGCCCCTTGACTCATCCATAATACTTAAAAGGTCTGTTATATTACCGGCCCTTCCATTATCTTTTACATACTGCCTAATCTCCCTTTGTCTATCCCTGTCCATGTTTGCCAGCTCTTCGAAGTAAGGGCGTAAAGTGTCATTCTTCATGGCAGCATTAAAGTATTTTCTATCTGACATGTCCTGTGATGCTTTTTTTCCAGTGTCGGACTTATCTAAGATGTATTCATCCATAAATCGGGTTGCTCCGTACTTCTGCCTACCTGATAACCCAGTTTCGCCAAAATAGTTCCTTCTCATCTCTGCATTGGTTTTATGCTCATCGTATTTTCCCCACTGGCCTAATTTTTTAACTCCGTACATGGCACCGAAGCCAATAAGCGCATTGGTTAAAACACCTATCACTTTAGCAATAGTTTCAGCATTATCTTCCAAACCATGAGCTAAGTTAGTAATATTTTTTGATAACATTTGAATTTCAGGACTCATCTCTTCAAGGATGGACGTTAAAGCGTTGTTCATCGAAATTCCCGCACGTTCCATGTTTACCGTAGGAGCGTCCATCGTTTTCGATAGCATTGTCGCCAATTTATCAGGATTCTTTTGAAAATCTTCAATTTGTTTCATCATGTTGAAGAAATTTAAATCTCCTGTACCCATAGCATTCATGTCATCTAAAAAGGACATGATTTTAGAGTAGTGGTAGCCGCCACCTTCATCTAGCATAATTTTGGCAATTTCGTCTTCACCTGTACGGCCACCATTAGTAACCTTGGCAGTATCTTTAAGTATGTCAATCAGACTTCGTCGCTCTTTTAGACCAAGGTCGTTGGTTTTATACACATCAATACCTTTGCCCTCCAAGTCGTCTACAACTTTCGGTAAGGTCACTCGAGAAGCTAGTGTTTTGAACATGTTACCAACTACTTCACCTGTTTGCCCTGATCTTTGGATGGCGATGGCGTTTAAAGCTACTGCTTGGTCTGCGGATACTCCCGAAGCATTTAAAGCAGATCCTGAACGTGTCATTGCTTTCATTACTTCGTCGGAGGTAGACTTAGTTTTGTTTGTAGCCACCGCGAAAGCGGACACGACATCATTTAGCTCCCACACAGATAACTTAAACTGCGCCATTATTGCCTCTAAACCCGGTGCAATAGTTCCAACCAAATCAGACTCATTATCTAATCGGTAAATTTTTGCTGCTTGGTCAGTAAACATTTTGGCCTCTTCTTTATCCTCTGTCAGACGAGAAGCTACCGCTGCTACCTGAGACATCTTCCCATAGTCTAGCGCATAGAAATTAGACATTTGTTTGACGTCGCCCATCATTTCTTTAAGGTCCGTATCGACTGAACCCCAGTCTGTTTGTCCATTACTGTTAGTGTATGCGTCTTTTAGGGACATGTTCTGCATGATTTTAAGTTGCTCTTCTTGGGAAGTTCGGAATGTCTCGACAGCCTGATACATCGCCATCATAGGAGCACCTACCATCGAACCTGCTACTATGTGACGAACAGTGTTTGTCACTGCCCCTTCTAAACCAAAATTATTGAAGTGGTCGTCTCGTCGAGCATATGGGTCAGAATATGTCGGGGCGGAATCCTTCTTAGTGCTGTTGTTGTTTATTACCGTGTTATTGTAAACATTTCCACCACTACCGCTGTTAGACATAGAGCGTAAACGTCCATTCCGGTTAATTGCTCTTGGCTCAGCAGTAACGGAACCTACCTCTGATCTCATATACTCGAATTGTTTGTCAATAGACTCTCTAATCTTTTTGACAATGTCGTTATTCAACTTATTAATCTCATGGATCAGGTAGTGTTTAATGCTGTCGCTTGGTTCAATCTCTACAGCACGAACTGATTGCTTTAGTTGAGTCATCAGTTTACTAGTACCCGATGTTATCTTACTGTTTATAGTTCTCTCCAAACTTCCGAACTGTCTCTGCAACTCATAACTGCGTGCAGATCCTGTATCAATTGTCCCTAGTGTTTTATTTAACTCTGCTGGCGACACCTTCAAGTCATCAGCGATATACTGTTGCAATCTCTTAGACAAAGTCTTCATCGGGACTTCTACTGTACGGGGATCAATTCTTTCGATACCACTACGCATGGATTTAGCGTAGTTTTCAACGACATTGTCGATTCTCTTAGTTGTTCTTAGAATCTCATCCTCTACCTTGTTGTCCTTCTTAACGACCCCTTCAAAGTTAAAATTCAAGGATTCTTTAACCTTGTCCTTTATCTTCGAAACCATCTGTGAGATGTCGCGCTGTGAGATCTTTAATGTCTGCCCATCAATATCTACATCAGGGTTTAGCAACAAAGGCTTTAGCTGTTCCTTTATACTAAGCAGAATATGTTTAACAGTCTCTTTGGACACGTCCATTTCAAGGCCTGATAAGTGATCTTTATTAATCATTTCCCCGCCATTCTTCCGAAGTGACGAGACTAGGTTCTTAACCTGGATCTTTACTAACCTAGCAATCTCTTTATTTAGCTCATCGAACTCATCTTTTCCGATTGGGATTGTCCCAGTGTTGTAGTTCGGGTCTATTTTTACATTTATGTTCCCAATCTGTTTTAGGATTGCCCGATTCAATTCAGCGTCCACTCTCGCAAACAAGTTACGGACTGTATCTTGCCTAATTCGGAGAGGTGCTGTACCTATAGAAGATAAAGCTGCTCCGTTAGCGGCCACGATGTTACTTAGTTCTTGTTCAAGCTGCTTCCTAAGATTACTCCCTGTAGATTTGGAGGCCTGAGTAGAAAGAGCAGACAGGGAATTTTTCATGGCGTCGATACGTTGGTCCAGTCTTCCGAAACGAGCGTCAAGCAACTCCATCTGTTCACCAAATGCTTGTATATTAGCAATAGACTTATGGAACTCAAGGACAACATCTGCCCCAATACCCATTCCTTTTCCTTGCATTTCATCACTCATTTTCCTCACCACCCCGTCTATAAACTAAAACCTGCCTTTCCAGTAGCTAGAAAAGCAGGGGTAATTACAAGATACTTGCTAACCATTCCATGTCCTCAACATCAGCTACTTCGTACCCGTCAATAACTTGTTTTCCATCCTCATTTACATACGTTCCTGTCTGTTCAGTGGAGTTTGAAGAACCTCCTCCAAACAGTCCTGAAAAAGCCATAGAGTTGACTTTCACAGTAAACTCGATATGCTTACGACACTTTTTAAGGTAGTAATTCAGCTGAGGTAAAGTTAGCTCCCAAACATCTTGCTTTTTGAATCCTAGGTAATGACCTAAATTGAAAAATATTTCCGCCCAATCGACATGAGCTTGTTCATCATAATTTTTTTCTTCCTCCTCAGAGTCTATAACGACTTTTTTAGCCCATTCAGACCAATCATGATGTCGATAATCTCTTTAGCAGAAACAATG
Organism: Bacillus sp. GZB; assembly: GCF_001975995.1. Lineage (NCBI taxonomy): Bacteria > Bacillati > Bacillota > Bacilli > Caryophanales > Bacillaceae > Bacillus > Bacillus sp. GZB. The sequence goes on along the minus strand of NZ_MTQG01000010.1, from coordinate 339,925 downwards.
TCAACATATTTCCCAAGATACTCGGCAGTCATATTGGGGTAGTACGGTTTAAAAGCCATAAGCAGTACATCAAGAAGCTCCTCATAACTATCTTTCCCCTCATCATCCGCAATTAAGTTAGTGATAATTACACCTGTATCGATAGTGTTTAGTTTCTTCATTAAATTTTTAGCGTCAAGTAGCCCTAGCGGAGGAATTTTATAACTGATACCGTCCCTGAGTCGTACTGACTCGTCTTCCTCAAAGAATACCTTTTCGATGATCTCTGATTCTTCTTTGGATAGAGGCGCAGGTGTCTCTTCTTTAACTTGTGTTGCTTGCATGTCGCCTTCTTGATTCTGTATATCAACTGTTGTTTGTTGGCTTTTTACAACCGGTCGTTCTCCGGTCCTGTTAGGAATTGCAATATTACGATGTTCAGCCATATCTATTCCCTCCTATTAATTAATCCCCCATTTATCACAAAAGAGCGAAAGCAGGGGAGTTTCAAATGCTCTCAGGATCAATATAAGGAAGTACGTACAAATCGTAACACCCTCAAGAAAAGCAAAAACCCCGCACCGTATGCAGGGTTTTGATTACTTTTAGCAGATGTCCCCATCTGCATTGATTTGATAACGTTTCATTGAACCAAGGCGTTCATCAGAACGTTCGGGATCAATTACTGTTAGCGTTACCGAATGAGTAGCGGCAGTTTGTCGGGCAGCGTCCAATGTAAAGTTGGATTTTACACGGCAAGCGTACAACTCAGTTTGGTACCCTTGAATAGAACCATCTTTCTGTTCAAATTGACCATCGTGCACTACTGAAACAGTGAGAGGAAAATCTTTCGCTCCGATAGCCATTACGTCGACCACCTCAGGACGTTTATAGTTCACGTATACTTGCTCACCATCCAAGTAGTCGTTAAAGGTTACCTCACCAGTCGATGGATCGATGACGTACTCTCCTTCACCAGGGTTACCTGTTACTTTCTTTAGTAGTTTGTTCTCCTTGGTTAAGCGGATAGAGACGTGCTCAGTTTTACTTGAAGCAGACCCTAATGCCCCACCAAACAAAGGGTGTTTCAATTGAACTTTGCTTCCTTTGACGTCATGCTTCTCTTCTAAGACCCACACAAATCCATCAGGATCAATAGAAGAAGCAGATACCGGGTAATAAACAACAACCTCATCACCTGCTACAGCGCCACTAGACAGCGTAACTGTAGAGCCGGAAGATTTAATATCGCTCTCTGATACAAAAGATCCTGCTGTTTGGTTGAACGCTTGTACTTTTGGTGCCCCTGAGCTAGTCAGGATAGGATTAGACACTGTAACTGTAATTTTGCCCGCACCATCGTCAGTAGCTGTAACAGCTTCGTTTTTAAGTTCGTAAGGCAGGCCACTCACACCTTCTCGTAGCTTGGCACCTAACACCAAACGGACCATATTCATGTCGAATTTAGCGTCCTCGGCTGTAATATCAATGACCTTTTTACGCAGCAGTGTGTCGATTGGAGCGGATGTATCCCCACCTTCAACATCGACCATATCTAACTGAATATCTAATCGCATATTAGTCATGTGCCCCAATGTGATTAAGTCATCACAACCTGGGATTTTAGCCATGAATTTACCTGCACCCTTAATAATCATCTTTTTATTTTTACCGGAGAACTTATCAAACTGTGACAATTTGGCTCACCCCTCAATTCCGAATGTAAATTCTACTTGTGTAAAATACTTGTAGGTGTTTTCAAGGTCAGTCCCATCCTCCGCCGAGGTTACAAAATGACCTTTAAAACTGCTTCCTTTAGACAACGGTAGGTATTTACCATCAAAGAGAAAGTTAATTCGATCTGCTATCTCGATGGCCGACTCTACGTCATCATTCGTGTAAATGTCGAAGTCAAATGCAGTAACGTAAGATAAGTAATTCGTTAACTCCCTTTGCCCCGGCAGTTTGTAAAACGTGATTAATGGTAATTTACCGTCAACCAGCTCAACAGGATTCTTTCTTTTTTGAATTCGTAAAGCCATGTCTGTAGAGGAGGTTGATTCATCAAACCCCATTAATTTCCGAATGACTTCATCCTCCCTCAATGTCTTATGGATACAAGCATAGACATCAGAGATGTACAAGAAGGCCATCCAATCACATCCTTTTGTAGATGTTTGCAACACTAATATAAGAAGAGATCGGCACAGATTTAACAGCTTCGAGAACATACTCATCCAAATGCTTAGCACCTGTCCAAAAACCTCGTTCAAACCAGTGGCTAGCTTTTACCGGCTCCCCTCTTCTGGACATGGCAGATAAAGGTTTGGGCTTCCCTTTCGTCTTGGAGAAGTGTTCATTTCCTCCAGCGTCCTTCCACTTTCCGAAAGGTCGTGTCCACACTCTCTCGCCCACTCGCTTAGGACGAGCGATATTCCAATTTGGATCATCGGTTGGGCTGTAGCTCTTAGGGGGGTTCATTAAGGAGCCAGTACCATATTCGTAGTAAACTAATCTAAAAGACTGATTGGGCTGGCTTTCGTAGCCAGCCCTAAATTGAGAGGTTATTGAGTGCGAGGTTTTAACAGACGCAAATCTAATAGAACTTTTCATTGCACTTACGTATTTCGAATCCAGCTCCCTAAAAGTGAGTGCTCCAAAATTCCTTAGGATAGATTCAAATACCTCTTTCTCCACTTTATCTAAAGCTATCTTTACGGCCGCTTCTATTGCTCTAATGTAATCAGATTGGTTGAAACTTACAAACCTACCCATACAATCACTTCCTGATATCCTTTGCAACTTCAATAACCACTAGATTAGGGAACGAGGTGTAGTCTAAAGACACTACTTTTAGTGAGAGGGTCTTTGATCTGTAACCAATCGTAATTTGATCAGTCAAATCTATATTTAAAGCGGTCGTGTATATACGATGTTCGGTTTCAGGATTAAGTCCAGGGTCAAACTGTCTTAATTCACTCCCCACATCCTCTAGGTAACACGGTATGCCCGTGTATTTTTCTCCAAAACTTGTCTTAATGTTCCCTCTATCATCAGCAGTCTTAGAATTCCCTCTCAATGTTATCTTGTGATTACATTTCATGAGGTTAGCGACTATAGATAAAGCTCTGTTGCCGTCGTACTCTTGGTGTGTAGTGACGACGACATAATCTTCTCTGTGGTTTTTATTAAGGACGAAGTCCCCTGAATCAATATCAAAATCAGGAAGAAAAATTCCTTCTTTTTGGCTCTCAGACATCTTCAAATTAGAGTTTGATCGTGCTGCTCTCCCTAAAAGAGCTTTGGTCTCCATGAGTGTTTCAGGTGAACCGTCAATATACCGTTGAACTTGAACAGCGGTTCCGTACTTTCGAATTATTGTAGACTTATAACCTTTACTCATAACGTTCTCTCACCGCCCTTTTTGAAGGAGCAACCACAAACGTATTGGTGGTTCCGGTACCTGTGTAGCATTCGATACTATTTAAAAGACTGTCCGCTGTAGCAAGAAGATCGTCCTGTAAATCGTCGTATTTAACAGGAGATCGTCTCCAGGTAACGTCTATTGTTTTCACTTCATACTCCACACGACCTTTGACAGTAGAGCATAACTTTGAAGCTATTAAGTGGATCATGGCAATTCGTGCTTTTTCTTTATCTGCCTTGGGTACATCAGTACGGTCCAGACATGGGACTAGACTTAGAACCTCCAATTCCGCTAAATCGAAGAATGCCGGATCTAAGATATCTTCATCAGACAAAGTCTCAGAATCTACTCCTCCTAACAACCTACGGACCGATTCGATGAAGGATAAGTCAGTCACGGGATCTATGACAATGTTCAAAGCCATCTAAACCACCTACTCTAATTCGGAAATTTTCACCTCAGGTTGACTTGCGGCCATTAAATTGACTACAGCAACATCTTTGAAGACTTTTCCCTCACCTTTAAGAAGACGTTGGCCCTTGTCACCCACCTGAACTTTACCTGCATTTACGTAAACATCCCCATTACCTAAATTTTCAACCTTCAATGAGACATTTTCGTTTTTTGCATGGTAAATAAATTCTGTAAAGATACCCAGCTGATGGACTGTTTCAGTTACAACCTTGTCATCGGATTCTTCACTTTCTTCGCTCGTAGGGGCGTCTTCGGTGATTTCAGAAACCTCGTTAGTTTCAGTTGTTTCGTCACCAACCTCTGTCGACGCCTCTAGCTCCTGCACCATTCCCTCTAAAGTCTCAGTCTCCAATTTCTTTAGGTTTGTTTTAGTATCTACCCCCGCTTTATAAAGCTCTTCAATCATTTCTGTTTTTGTCGCCATTTGTTATTCCTCCTTGTTCAATCGTTATCAAAAAAGAGGTGGGTAGGGAGTCTACCCTTTGCCCACCTCTTCCATGTCAAAAGAATGTCATATTCTATTACGTTAATGGGTTAACGATGTCAGGTAGTACGATAGCGCCAAGATCGGATGTAATCTTTTGACCGTACCATTCCTCAGTCTCAATCCATAGGGTTTTAGAATCTTCTGAGTAGTATTCACGAGTCTTTTGATTACCTACAACATTGGCTTGCGGGTTTGTCCATTGGTACGTGTAGGCAGCGGCAGGGACATCACGTGCTGCTCCCTTCGGTAAGTACATAAGAACGGCATTGTTGCCCCAAATGTAGTTAGTCATACCACCTTGCCCAACTCGACGTTGGTTGCTTGTCGCTCTACGAGCATTAGCTACAATTAGGTTGTCCACCCCAAGTAACTGTTTGATGGCTTCATCAGATACCATCTCAGGAGATGTAAAACCAGCCAAGGTAGATTTCAACTTCGGATGGAATTTTAGAATGTTGTACACAGGTTTTGATAACACAAGTGTATTCATGTCCATCCCGCCGAGACGCTCTACCTTCTCTCGAAGTTTAAAGACATCCCTCATTGGATCGGAATTTTCATAGTCAGACCATTTAATCAAGTCAGCTGTTCCGGATTCGCCAACAGATACCCTAAGGTCCTTATGGAAATTGTTTTGATTTGTCATCAGATTTGCCGTATTAATCTCTTTATTTAGAAGCAACTTCGCTTTAACCTGTTTTGCAGCCATCTCTTTCAAGTTGAAGATGGCGTCTTCGTCAGCGTTTGCGATCTCTTCATCGTATAGTGCATAACGTTTTGCATATCCTTCTGCGTAGTAAGCGTCCTCGCTCCATCCAGTACGCATTTCAGAAGCGACTGTACCAGGCGCTCTTCGGATGTCGTCATCCGCAACCATGTGGTCCTGATAATCAAAAACCATGTACTTGTCTGATTGTTTCTGGACCTCGACAATCGGTACTACCTGCTCACCAATAAAGTTCTGTGTATCCGTATAAGAAACAGAAATGTTGGTCAAAAACTGATCGTAGTGTGTGTTCTTAATATTATGCTGACCATGTGTTGGCATTAATTGTTACCTCCCTTAAACAGTTTTAGCACGAGGACGAATCAAGACTTGGACTTTATCCCCCGCATTCACTGAATTTTGTGCTTCGCCTAGAATATTTGCGACGGTTCCTTCTGTTAGACCTGCCGCCCGTTTTGCTTTGCCTCCAGCGGCTACAATAACCTCTTCACCGAAGGCAATTGGTTCTACAGCTTCGATTTGAGCAATACGGTCTAACTGAACAGCTACTGTCCCGCCATCTCGGTCCTCATATTGATAAGAGACAATGCCTACAGGGATTAAATTATCTTCCTTAGGAACCTCTACCTCACGCATTTTGCCGCTATAAACAACAGCTTGATCAATGCCAACTGTTGTAAATGTCTCGTTAGCACGGAATGTATAAGGTCTCTGAAAACCAGTTACGTTACCTGCCATCTCTTATTTCCCCCTCACTCTGATTGTGATTTTGACTGCAACTTAGCGAATTCGTCGCGAGTCAGTTCTTCTAAGTTACCGCCTTTTGTTCGGTAAATCTCCATAGCGTTCTTGGCCGCTAATTCTCGCATTCTTGTTTTAGAGAGGATCTCGGTCTGATCGTTGTTTTCTTGAAGTTCGACAGAAGTTACTCTAGCTTCTTCAACAGAACCTGGGAATTCCGATTGAAAAGCTGTAAGTTCTTCTTTTAGCTCATCGACACTTAAAGTTTCGGCGTATTTTTGGTAACGGTCTTTGTTAAACGCATTCCCTCGGGCCTTAACTCCAGCCTCAACTACAGAATCAATCAAATCTTTAGTGAATTTATCTGCTAATTCAGATTTAGCCTTCAGTTCAACATTCATCTGCTCAGCCGCACTCAATTTTTCGTCTAAAGCTTCAACTTTATCTTCAAATTTAGTGAGTTTGCCCTCAGCCTCTGACAGCTTGGCAGATAAATCCTCTTTTTCACTTACAACTTTGTTGTACTCAGCTAGTGAGACAACATCTTTAGGTTCGTCCGCTGCCGATAATGATTGGTTATTAGTAGGCATTTCTTCACTTCCTTTCAGGTAGTTAATATCCTTACGTTCGGAAGTCGTAGTAAACAACTCCATATTTCCTTTTGACATCCTACATAATATCTGAGAATGTAAAGGGACTGTCTTGATGTCGTCTACATTATAGAAAGTAGTTTCGTCTTCTTTAACAGACCCTTGTAATCTTTCTGAGAATGATTGACCCCCCTCAGAAAAATGGCCATGGGTGATTATCGCTCTATTAACTGCACCTGAATACACTAGGGAATTCTCTAAACCTTCACCTTTGTTGGCTACAATGTCACAGCGACGTTGCTCAACTTCTTCTCCTACCTGAACATCGTAAGTTCGTCCCGGCAAGTGAGAACATTTTTCGTAATCGCGTATGTCATGGTTACAGATTGAACATTTAGATTCTGTAATAGCAAACCCTATCGAGGTATCAAAGGTATGGCCCACATCTATGTGGTTAACGATATCTTGAGTAGTCATTCCATTGATCTCTGTCCGCAGAGGTACTTTATTTCCCTCTCCGTCTTTCATATGAGTTACTATGTAATGATCAACATACATAGTCTCTACCGGCTCCCCATTAACATGATCAACAGTCACCTCAGCGTCAAAAGTACGTCCGAAAGGCAACCTACCGTTATCATGGGAAGCCAGCAAACCCACACCCGCCTTATAATCCTTCTTTAGGGAGTTGAGCATATTACCATTCATGATAATGTTATATTCTCCGAACCATCCGAAACGCTGTACAGGTAACGTGTCAGCAGACAGGCTGCGGAAAACATATACTTGGTCTTCATCTAAAGTAGAATGAGAAAGTTTATTAATTCTCCTTAACTGATCTTTTGTTGGCACTGGCATTTTTAACACCTCCTGGTATTTGTTACCGAACTGACAAAATTATAAGGAATAAATAAAACACTTCTAACAACTGTGCGTACTAGTCGCTAGAAGTGCTGTCACCGCTCTGCGGATCATCCGGTTGCCGCTCATCAGGAGATCCTTTAGGTTCTGATGTTGTGACCCCCAGCATTTCTTTATCAGGATCAGACGCAGCCTTAGTACCGGTCACTTCAATACTGGCCTCGTCTTGAGTTACCCATCCGTTATCCCGTTTTTTCTGTGCGTTTTGAATCGCTATCTGTTCGAAATTAACCTTCTCCAACTCTGTGCGGATCTCTGTGTCATTAAACTCAAAGAATACAAATCCCTGCATTCCGTGGATATTGATAAGCTTTGTCAAAGCACGAGATAAAATAGATTCAATCATAAATTGAACTCGTTTTACTGACTTCATGAAGATCTTAATTTCAAGTTTAGCGTATTGCTCCGTCTGACCCTGGGATCGTCTACCCATTAATGTTGAATACTGTTTCAAGGCACCAAGAATTTGCGTATCAATAACAGCCATTATTTTTTGAGGATCAAGCGTTGCGTTTGCCCCGTCTACCATATCAACTTCAACACTATCGAAATGCACGAATGCAGCGTCAGGGTCCAATTTTTGGTACATGCTGATAATCAAGTCTAATTGTTCGTTAAGCCACTGTTGCTTTTTCTTTTCGTTGTTACGGATTTGGATAGGCATTCGTTTTAATAAAACCTCTTCAACGATTTTGATATCGTATTTCCCGTAACCTTGATTATGGATTACCATTTTTATGTCCTCCATAACCTGCTGATGAAAAGCTAAAGTCTGAATCACTGACAGGAAAGGGGACGTCCCGTAAGGATCTACCTCAGATTCATCTAGACCTTCGTGGAAAAAAGTAGGTATGTCTAGCTTTACATTGTTTTGATAAGGGATAAGTCTTCCCTGCTCTACTTTGAAATCAATCGTGTCAGGGTCAACATTGGCTAAAAACATTACATCTGTAAATTCACTGTCCATTACCATCTCCAAGGAAATTGCCCCTCGAACTAAAGCGGAATCAAACATTTGATCGATAAGCCTATCTAAGCTCCTGGACTTTTCAAAACCGTCACTGCTGTAGAAATCTAGCTTTCTTATGAAATTATCAATTAGTTTCTGTCCTGATTCATGCTCCGATCTCCCGTCTAGCTTAGTTACCCTGGCAGTGTATCCTGAGTTACCTATAATTTTAAAGTTCCAAATCGCTTGGGATACGTCAGGGTGATTGTGCTTTAAAATAGACAAAAGACGCTTGGGGGAGACTCTTGTAAAAACGTTCTCGCTTAGTTTTGTGTACTTACCGTACCGGTACACGCTACCCTCATCTAGAGATTCTGTCTTCCTGCTACCACCGAACGCCTTGTTTGGAGTAGGCCTCTCTGTAGTTGAACTCTCTGAACTAGAACTATATGAATTAGACAAAAAGGGAGCGGAAACTACAGTAGCAGCCTTCGAAAAGAAATTTCTTACTCTATTTAAAAATGACAACCTTTTCCACCACCTTTCTCGCAATACCGACCAAGAAATTAACTGGATAAGCTACTTGGCTAAAGCTCATTATAAGAACGGTGACGTACAGATTAACAAGAAACGTAATAGAGACGAGCGAAGCGAAGTCTCTTGGCGCAGCCAAACACTTTTTACGTTTAACTTAGAAAGTCTGTAATATTGTTTATTTAGTATTTATTTTCTTTTTAATTTTTATGTTTTATTTAATTAATATACTTCGGCCTCAAATTTTGGGTAACTGCCGGTAAGTTAAGCTTAAAAAGTAGGTACCAAAAGTTTTGTAATCAGCAACTGCTTTTAAATTAAAAAGTAGGTACCAAAAACTTTGTAATCAGCAACTGCTTTTAAATTAAAAGCTTTATTTCGCAACTTGAGGCATTTAATAACGATCATTAATTAGTGAATCGAATAAAGGAGTGACGTCTATGAATACTGAAAATCTAGAGCTAACTAAGGTCGGGGAACTTTTTTATGAAGGTGCTTGCGGTAAGGTACGTTCTATAAGAGCAGTAGAAGTCGTTGACGGCACTGTACTATTCCTGGCTCATGATATCGCTAAACACGTCCTTGGCGTCAGTAACCCATTCAGCTTAACTAGATCTGTCGATGACAGAAGCAAAATCGAATTAGTGCTGACTTTTACAGAAGGGCAAAACCCACAAAGGTATATCTTAGTGGATCTAGAAGGCTTGCGTTGCATGGTTTACAGGGCTAGGAGTAGTGAGGTCAATAGGTTAGACTTTATTAATTGGGTAAAACAAAAGAGCGTAAATTAATACGCTCTACTTGCCCCAACAATTGCAGGCATTGAGTAATTTGTGTCGTCTGCTGGATCATCTGTTGCACATAGGTACACTGCTGTTGCACGAGCGTCGCACGTATCTTTTTCACGATCCTTTTCGTGATCTATCTTTGTACCATTCACTAATAGGATGTGTTTTAGGTTATCGTTAGGGTTATCCATTTTGTCCCTTCCTTCTTCATCTAGGTCAAGAAGTTCCAAGTGCCCCGTATAAGCAAGATTTTTTAGCTGAGTGTATATAGCCAACTGGAACGGGTTTGAGAAGACCTTATCTTCAGCTTCGACCCCAAATTCCTGTAGCTTTTGAACCATAGCCCCCGAGTTGAATTTATCCATGAGTGACTTTTTCACATAGACGCTCTCACAAATCGCTTCGACAATGTCGATAGTGTTTTGTACATTTACAGGCAATTTGTTTACTGGGTCAGGCTTCCACTTAATCAATAAATCCTCTACAGGTTTGTTTCTTGGTTTAAGGACGGACTCTCCACCCTCTACCACCTCGTCATAGATAGTCTCTGCATGAAACAGGGAAAGTGTGTACATGTCCTTATCTATACCACCATCGAGTCCCAAGTAGTATGTCTTAGATTGGTCTAACTCCAATGTCTCCTTAATCAGCTCTACATTGTAGCCGACAAAATGACGTTCCTCACCATTATCTAAAGTAGTAGTAAGGACAGTTTGTTCTAAGATACACGGATCTCCTTTTCCTACTTTGACACAATCGTCAATCCGTTCAGGGTATTGAAAGAAACCGCCTCGTTGTTTTGGTGGGATACATTCGTAACGCATTCTACTGCCTTCGGGATCTTTTTTATAATCCATTTCTAAATCTTCCCGTTTAATGTTAGTGTTGATTTCCCACGAAGCCCCGCGTGAAGAAATTACCTCTTCAAAATCATCGTCCTGTCCTTGGTTGTACTTGTACATCATAAAATCTTCACTGGACCGAGGAAAAGAGATGAACATCAAAAGCGCCCTTTTACCGTATCGGGACATTGCTGATGATCTTATAGTGTCATAGCAGAACTCTGCAAGATCCCATTCAAAATCGCCTACTTCGTCAAAAATTCCAACAAGCGGGTTAAAGCCCTCAAAAGAACCTGCCTCCGAGTGACCAGAAAAAGCACGTATTTCGTTGTAAAATACGATCGTATCCTTCTTCTCTTGGTATTCGTTATAGGCCAATGGTTTGCGGTCAACCTTCTTAAACCACTTACACGACTTGAGTCGAGCCTTTAGCTTAGTGAAGAATACGTTCTCCGCTTGTTTGGCGTTTTTTGCGAGGTTGATTATATCAATTGGCTCCCCTTGGCCGAAACCAAAGTATGCTTGAGGATTGTTCATACAGTTTAATCTATAAGGGATATACGAGACAATCCCAGAGATGATAAAGTCTTTCCCTGAACCTTTACCCCACATGGCCGCAACTTCTGTAACTTTTTTTAATTTATCATTCTCCGATAATTCATCCTTAGCCAGTATCTTTTCCACAGTATGCAGTAGTTCGGTTTGTTTACCGTCGAAAGGTTTTTCCCCTAGGAAGTCTATAAAAAACTCTACGAGTCCTACTGGCTTTTCACGCCATAGACCCATAGAGTTGTTCTCAGACTCTGCCATTGCAATGACGTCATCGAAGAGACCACTTAGTAAATCACTCATCTGTCACCTACCTCCCTTCTTCTACAATACCTAAGTCAGCGAGCAGATTTTTAGCCCCCTCTTCAGTAACTATGTCAGCCACGTCTTCGTAGGTGTATCCAGCCTTCATCAACCTACTTTTTTTAACTTGGAGTTCCATAGAAAACCCTGATTCTCCGTCTGTAACTTTAAAGGCATATAAAGGGTCTTTAAAATCATTGTCACTGCTTTTCATCCCCTTAACATCCGACGAATAAAAGCAACCCATACAAACAGGTTCATACACATCTAGATCACCTATTCTGATATCAGTAGTCTTATCCTGACCTTTGTATCTAGTTACTCTAGCTGGGCTGCCACATCTTGCGCATGCTCCTTTTAATTTAATGACTTCATCCGACTTAGCCATAACATCGCCAACTAGCCCAAACGTAGTACCGTCAGATGTAAGGTCCAAACCAAAACAGTAAACGTCAATCCCTAATAAACAAACAGACACCAAGGAATGTACCAAGTCCGTCTGATCAAAAAATTGAATTTCATCTATCAGGATAGCCTGCTGCGTATCACCCCCGTACTCAAAAATATCTTTAATATTTTGTATTGGTTGAGCTGGGGCCATATCTCCGTCCCTCGACTCCACATTAAAATTACCGGAACGGATATCCTTAGTAGGTTTGAAAATTTTGACTTCCAACCCGCTCTTTTTTAATTCTCTGTACAATTGGATCAACTTTTTTGTTTTTCCTGAACCCATTACACCTACAGTAGTTACTAGATTTCCCGCCATGCTATAATCCTCCTTTTAGCAATTCACTAACGATGTGACTATTCTCACGTTTTCCTTTCATTTTAGCTATAAAAGAAGGGAGAGCCTCAGGAGAAACCTCTTTCAAAGTCTTGATCACTTCTACTAGAAATTCTCTGACTACCTCCATGTCATACACTTCTTTATGAATCCCTTCTATTTGTTTTAAGGTCTCTCTCAATTCACTTGATAAGGCCTTATAACCTTTAGGATCAGGGAGCATACCTTCTTCTAATGCCATCATCTCCGCAGAGTCAATCATAAAAGTCAACCTTGCTGCCATGTCTTTTAGCGTACCTAACATGTCAAATTCAGCACTTTCCATGACCATTTTTCTCATATGCTGACGATTAGCTAAAAGGATCTCTTTCCTTACCTCTGGATAATTCTTAGCAAAATCTGAAACATTTTGAACGGAGATTAGATCACTTTCAGGCACATCACCGATTGTATTTAATTCTTCTGCAACAGACTTATAACTCATTTTTGGAGTGACTGTTAGAAGACTGATTGCATGGGCTACCAGGTCATACTTTTCTATTTTACTTTGCGCTCCTCGTTTCCTTAGCTCCCCCATCAATCCTCACCTTCTTCCTCCATAAGTTCTTCGACCAGCTTATCAAAAAGAGCATTAACGTTCCCTTTTGTATATTTTTCTGCAAGCTGTTCAATAAACTTCTTCTTTTTTGCAGTTGTTCGGATATAGAGTCTTTCATCCTTAGTCCCCACCGCGGTCAAAACCTCCTATCTAGATTACTTCAATGATTATTCACTATCAATATAAGAAAATTGTGCGTCTTTTTAACTTTTGTACGTCATTTACCGCAACTTTGAATAGGTGAACATCGATAACTAAGGCGTAGGAGGTGACTAGCTTGAACTTAGGATTAGAGTTAGTTGTTTTATTACTAATAACTTTAGCTGTCCGATCTTTCCTTTTTGAAATTAAATTTTCGTATACTCGTCATTGGCTTCGAGAAAGACATGAGTTATTTGAGATTTTCCTAGATTGCCCATTCTGTAATGGTTTTTGGACAGGTCTATTCGGGTACATGATTGTATTTGGTGTTGATATAACACTTGTACCATTCGCTATCCTTGTAGGTTCTTCAGCATACTACCTAAACCTTTTTACAAAAAATCTAAAATAGACGGGTAATAGAATTACAGGGTGGTATACCATAAATACAACCTATCTGAGGTTGTGAGTGGTGTTCACCCCTGACTAAGGCTCTGCTATCGTTCGCGGTTCGAATCCGTTAGTGTACGGTACGTCGATAGATATTCCCTCATTCCTTCGGTTCGATTCCGAAAGCACTGTTAACGGTTTGTCTGAGGTGTCCTTGGAGGGGAGTCTGAGTGAGGGGTGTACTTCAAAAAGTCCCCTTTACGGGCTAGAGTTTGATCCTTTACTCTAGTGTTTTTGACTGGTTAGTCAACGGTGTAAAGCGGGGTTACGGTTCAATTCCGTTTAAAGTGTGGTCGCTTCCCCGCCAAGTGGTTCAACTCCACAACTAGCCACCATTTCCCTTCTCAAGGGGCTTCGGCCCCTCCTTCGACAAAGACTGAAATGCTCTATTCCAGCGTAGCCGTGACAGGTTGCTGGAATAGGGCATTTTTATTTATAACCACAACAACCAACCCACACGCAACGATTAATACAATGCATAAGACAATTTGCAGTTAATTTGTTAATATTACTTGTTGCTTTCTTATAATATTGGTACTCAAATTCAAAAGGGGGCAGAAAGTTGACACAAGATAAAGTACCTAGTTGGATTAGATTGAATAATGAGATTATGGTAAAGAAAGATGGCAAGTTCCAATTCGATAAAGATGGAGAGTCTGTAAAAAGCTATTTCGTAGATCACGTTAACCAAGAAACTGTTTTCTTCCATGATCTAAAAGAGAAGCTCGACTTTTTAGTGGAAAACGACTACTACGAGGAAAGCATACTTTCGATGTATACGCAGGAAGAGTTGGTTGATATCTACAACCTCGCCTATGAGAAGAAGTTTCGCTTCCCCTCTTTCATGAGTGCGTTCAAATTCTATAACGACTATGCTCTCAAGACTAATGACAAAAAGAAAATTTTAGAACGTTATGAGGACCGTATTGTAATCATCTCCCTATTTTTTGCAGACGGTGACGCTGAAAAAGCAAAAGACTATGTCCGTTTAATGATTAATCAAGAATACCAACCCGCAACTCCTACATTCCTTAATACCGGAAGAACAAGACGTGGGGAACTAGTCAGTTGCTTTTTATTGGAGGTTGGAGATTCGCTTAACGATATCTCAAAAGCAATTGAAACAGCAATGCAGCTATCTAAGTTAGGTGGAGGTGTTTCCCTCAACCTATCGAAAGTAAGAGCAAAAGGCGAAGCTATTAAGGATGTAGAGAATGCCACAAAAGGTGTCGTCGGCGTGATGAAACTTCTAGATAACGCCTTTAGGTATGCAGATCAAATGGGGCAACGCCAAGGTTCGGGTGCGGCTTACCTAAACATCTTCCATAGAGATATTAACGATTTCCTTGACACTAAGAAAATATCAGCCGATGAAGATGTACGGGTTAAGACGCTATCTATTGGGGTCGTCCTCCCTGACAAATTCATTGAATTGGCGAGAGAAGATAAAGAAATGTACGTGTTCTATCCACATACAATATATAAAGAATACGGCCAGTATATGGATGAAATGGACATGACGGCTATGTATGAGGAGCTTGTCGACAATCCTCGCGTCAAAAAAGAAAAAGTGAATGCGCGCAAATTGCTTGAAAAGCTCGCCGTTCTACGTTCTGAGTCAGGTTATCCGTACATTATGTTCCAGGACAATGTGAATAGAGAACACGCTAATAACCACGTATCAAAAGTGAAATTCTCGAACCTTTGCTCTGAGGTGCTACAGGCGTCAAACGTCTCTACTTACACAGACTACGACGAAGAAGACGATATCGGTTTGGATATTTCCTGCAATTTGGGGTCACTAAATATCATCAACGTAATGGAGAGAAAGTCTATTAAATCAGCGGTGAGATTAGCAACAGACGCACTAACAAAAGTAGCAACTTCTACAGACATCCGGAATGCACCGGCAGTCAGACGTGCAAATAAACTCATGAGGTCTATCGGGCTAGGGGCAATGAATCTTCATGGGTACCTGGCTAAAAACGGTATCCCTTATGAGAGTGAGGAAGCTAGGGACTTTGCAAATACGTTCTTTATGATGGTTAACTTCTACTCTATCCAAAGATCTTCCGAGATCGCTTGTGACGAAGGTGAGACTTACCATGGTTATGCGGGTTCAACTTACGCAACGGGTGAATACTTCAACAAGTATCTTGATAATGATTTCACTCCGAAGTCAGACAAGGTCAAAAAGTTATTCGAAGGTATGGAAATCCCTACGAAGAGTGATTGGAAAGAGTTAAAGGATTTCGTTAGCCAGCACGGGATGTACCATAGCTATCGCCTATGTATTGCCCCTACTGGCTCTATCTCTTATGTACAATCTGCAACAGCTTCGGTTATGCCTATCATGGAGCGTATCGAAGAAAGAACTTATGGAAATTCAAAAACTTACTACCCAATGCCAGGGCTGTCACCTAACAACTGGTTCTTATATAAAGAGGCTTATGACATGGATATGTTTAAATTGGTGGACATGATCTCTACTATCCAGCAGCATGTCGATCAGGGGATTAGCCTGACACTTTTCTTAAAAGATACCATGACAACACGTGACCTTAACAAAATTGACTTATACGCTCACCATAAGGGTATCAAGACAATCTACTATGCCCGGACAAAGGATACTGGTCAGGAAGGTTGCTTGTCCTGCGTTGTTTAAACGAAGAGGAGGCGAAGATATATGCGAAAGGTTAAAATCGAAGGTTACGTGATTTATAACGAGGATGAGTTAATTCATGGATCATGTGTAACGCATGAAATCGATCATTGGTTGTTGAGTCAGACGGATTTTCCGCATGAGTGGGTGTTCAAAGCTGTATCGGATGAAGAAGTATTTGTTGAAGAGGAGGGCAAATAATTGACAAAAATTTATGACGCAGCAAACTGGTCAAAGCATGAAGATGATTTCACCCAAATGTTCTATAACCAAAACGTCAAGCAATTTTGGTTGCCTGAAGAAATATCGTTAACCGGAGATTTGCTTACATGGAAATACCTCGGAAAGAATGAGCAGGACACCTATATGAAGGTACTGGCTGGACTCACTCTTCTAGATACAGAACAAGGTAATACAGGTATGCCGCTAATCCAGGAAAATGTCGAGGGGCATCAACGCAAAGCCGTTCTAAACTTCATGGCTATGATGGAAAATGCCGTCCATGCAAAGTCCTACTCCAATATCTTCATGACTTTAGCGTCCACGGAAGAAATTAACGAGGTTTTCGAGTGGGTTAAAAACAACAAGTATTTGCAAAAAAAGGCTGGAATAATCGTGGAGATTTACAACAGCATTAGAGAAGGCGATGAACTCTCCCTTTATAAAGCAATGGTTGCTTCCACCTACCTGGAAAGTTTCTTGTTCTACAGTGGATTTTACTACCCTCTTTACTTCTATGGTCAAGGACGTCTCATGCAAGCGGGAGAGATTATAAATTTAATTATTAGGGATGAGGCCATTCATGGAGTGTATGTAGGGCTTCTCGCTCAAGAGATATACAACAAGCAGGATGAAGAGACAAAAAAGGAACTAAATAAGTTTGCAAAAGATCTCCTGCTAACTCTTTATGAAAACGAATTAGAGTATACTGAGGATGTTTACGACAAGGTCGGCCTAACAAGTGACGTAAAGAAGTTTATCCGCTATAACGCAAACAAGGCTCTCATGAATTTGGGATTTGATCCATACTTCGAAGAAGAAGAAATTAATCCCATTGTCCTAAATGGGCTAAACACAAAAACCAAATCCCATGATTTCTTTTCCATGAAAGGGAACGGGTATAAGAAAGCAACTGTAGAACCAGTAAAAGATGAAGATTTCTATTTCACCGATCAAAAAGAGCAGATCTAATATCTGCTCTTTTCTTTTTTCGCAACTGGTATACAGGATGTAACGATCATTATTGTGTAGATTTAAACTAAGTAATTGGAGTGTGAACAAAATGGTATTTTTCTCAAGTAGGCACAGGGTAAATAAGCTGTCCTTTCTATCGAAGCTATGGATGACTCCTGCCGCATATCTATTAAAGTTCTTAGCCGGAGGGGTAATTAGTATGGCCGACAAATTCGATGAGAAAGTGACCTTAGCTATTGTCTCAAATACAACATTGAAGGGTGACATTCAATGAGTCATCACGAAGAGGATCTATTATACATTTCTCAGATGGAAGGCTGGATTACAGAGCATGGGCTATTGGAAAAACAGTTGGAAAGAGTAATCTCATATCATCGAGAACTCTCTGACAACCATAAAAAAATTTCCGACCTAAACGAGATCCAGTTGAAAGCCCACAGAAAAAGGGTCGAAATAGTAAAGAGTGAGTATTCGGAATGGTTAAAAGAGCATGGGAGTGATAAGAAATGAAAGTCGGATTAATCCACTATACAGAAGATTACCACAAGTTAGTTGAAATGACTGCCAGAGAGTGTTATCAGTCATACAATAAGCTAGGAGAGGAATCTCACACTTTCATCAAAGGTATAATGGCGGCTGGGCATATATCTATTGCCAGCACAGGAAATATCGTATTCGGTATAGCTGGATTTACAGGTGCAGAAGAGTATATGAATTCTATGTCAGATCTTATGACCATGAAAGAAATTAACAACTACATCCGTTGGACTTCCCCTGACCCTAAGAAAAACCCCGATAGTAAGATTGGCGTAATCGTTTCAATGAACATGCTTACTTTCCTGGATATTAATAATCAAGCCAATGACTATGAATTTAGCACTAACCTGTTCGAATTGTTCAAAAGGCTCGTGGTTCGTGTCCCTGAGATGAAATGGTTCATTAATGATAAGACAAAACTCGATCCTAAAGAAAATCAGTACACTGCAAAAGGTGAACCTGAGCTGTACAATCCCATCATCCTTACCGAAGACTACACCGATTTAAAGGAGAAAGGTCTCACAGATTACGAACTAGACGTACATGCTACTATAACGATGAATTTGAAGGTCGATAGAGCAACCGGACTACAGATTTGGCGACATGCAGACATGGCCGGGGGAACGGAGCTATCTCAACGTTATGTAGACCGGGAGAATGCAGAATACCGAAAGATGTTAGGGTTCGAGAGCGGTGTTTACCCTGACAACTTGGAAGAAAAGTATGCCGCTGCGACGGGTCAATCAGAACGACTAGCCCAGTCCGCTTATGATAATTTAGTAGAGGAAGTGTACTCTAATATTGAAGGCACTATTACTGACTACGCCGAATTAAGAGACAAGCTGGTAAGTTTCGGTGTCCGTAAAAGTCGGGCAAAAGAGATAGCTCGTTCTACATTACCAAATGCGATGACAACCAAAATCATCAACTGCCGGCCATTGCGTCAATGGAAGCACCTGTTGGACTTGCGGGACACAAACCATGCTCAGAGAGAAGTTAGAGCAGACGCGCAGTCTATTAAGAAGGCGTTTGAGTCCGCTAAAATACCGTTCAGTTAAAATGACAAAGCCTCTAAAAAAATTAGACTTGCCCAAAACTATCCTTTGAATACTTTAAGAGGGTGGTTGAGGGCAAGTTTTTCACTATAGAGCTTTTATTTTTAGAATCAGTATTATACAATATCCAAGATCCGTTCACATATATTCGTGTAAAAGAAGAGAGGTTTAGCAATGAAAGAAGAATTGGTACTTCATTACGAAGGGTCAGAATACATTACTTACCCTAGTCCTGTGGAGGCGGCAAAAGCATACTCAAAAGCCCTGCAAGACGGTATCGACTCAGAAAATATATCTGTTTATCTCCCTCTACTGGGGATGAATGAAGAAGAAAAGGATGAATTAAAAAAGAAATTCTTTCACGAGGTGTCGAAGCTTACATGCCATCAGACATTCGATCTTTCTCTTACGGGTGGAAAAAGAGCAAAAATTTCGGTACCTGCAAACCTTACAAAAAAAGACTTAGAAATTTTGAAGAATCAAGTGGAAGTATTACATCTTCAAGCAAGTTCTGAAAGCTTGGATAAAAAGCAACTGAAAGTGAAAAGAACTAGAAAAACCAAAATGAGCAGGACTTTCTAAGGACAACTTGACAATTTTTAGCGTTCTATTGAATTCTTTACCATTAGATAATATAATCGGACTATAGGTCGCCCTGAGCCTAGAACTTTGCTTGGTTTTTAAACGCTTTCCATGCAGAGGTCTATTTAAGGTAATTGATCATTTAGACCTTCCCTTCGGGTCGACAAGATCAGAGGGTGCCATGAAGGGCATAGATAGACCCACCCCTCTAATTTTTCTGGTCATTAAGGGTGGGTCTTTTTTTTATTCCGCTATCTTTAAAAACGCCTTGCCGAAAAATTTTTCTTCCGCTAATCAGCAAGGCGCTACCTGATCAAAACTATTTTCTGCTTTTAGGGCAAGACATCTTATATTTCCAAGCAGTAGAGTTACTTTTAGCCCCTTCTTGATTGACCTTAACAACTACCTT
Source organism: Bacillus sp. GZB (assembly GCF_001975995.1). NCBI lineage: Bacteria > Bacillati > Bacillota > Bacilli > Caryophanales > Bacillaceae > Bacillus > Bacillus sp. GZB. Next base: position 320,199 of record NZ_MTQG01000010.1, on the reverse strand, counting down.
TGTAGGGTTATACGCCGGATCGTAATAAAAACTTAAACTCCCTGTTTTAGAGACTTTACCATTTGTGGAAGCTACTGGAGTCTCTTCTTCTCCACTCCAGTAAATAGACATTGAGTCAGGCTCATTAAGAAAATCGTATGTTACTACTACATCCCCTATTTGATTTGGCAATTCATGATAAATAACATAACTTCCGTCACCTAACCCTTTGATACTGTTATCTGCCACTTGTAAATTGCAGCCAAACGGAGCGGCCGGAGTCCCTTCACCTTCAGGTACCGGCTGCGTGCCATCTAAAACAGACATATCACCGATATCCGCTTCAATTGCGCAGAATAAAGAGCCGTCGTCATAGAAGAACATAAGCAAGTAATCTTTAGATCCTTTAAGGTGCGTAGTCGCATTTGAATAGTTCTCGGTTGATGGATAAATTATCCCTGTCAGGGAAGAATAAACCCCATTTAGGGGTTTGGCTCTCTTACCGATATTAGGGTCAGGATGAGGACCAGGCAGCGGAGCAGACTCAACGCTTATACGACTAATAGTACCCTCAGTTAACGCTGGCATAGACATAAGTATTTCACCTCCTATCGTAAAGTCGGTATGTGAAATGCGTAATCCTCTCGCTGAGAGGTTCTGCCAAACAGATACTCAGACTTCGACAACGTAAAGCTCAGTTAAGTCCTCATCTAATACTGCACGATCCACAGCAATTACCTGCCCTTCTCCGACCTCAATATGGATGTCCTCCTCTGAGATGTCTTTTAGGCCTCCTTCAAAAGCTCCGTGCTCACATACAATAAGGACTGCCTGACCTATTAAATCACCTAACTCAGCGAGTGGACGCGGTTCATAGTTTTTCTCCATACTCAATCTCCTCCTAAGTAGATCTTTTAAATGGCCTGTATAGCCGCTCATCTAAAAAACTGATTCACCTCTTCATTTGATAATATAAGTAACCATCATAGTAATCGCTTTAAACCTTGGTAGAATTGCGATTACCCGTTGTACGCACACCAAGTATTCACAAAAAATTTTCTCGAAAATTTTCAACTACCTATACCCCGACTAGGTAAAACCCCATGTGTCAGAACCCTCCCCAATAAAAAGAAGATCACATGGGTACCTCAGCCACCTCAACTCTCCAATCCTTATATCTTGCAGCGGCCCGTGTACGCACAGAAACATCCGAAAAAATTTCCCACAGATCTCACGAACCATACCGGCGCGCAGCGACAAAAACGCAACCCATTCGGCACCGGGTAGGGGTTTATGTTGCTTCTGACTTATCATAATTAATTATTATGTTAAGTCAAACAGTATAAAATGACGTATTTCATCCCTCAATAAACGGGTCAATTGAAATCCTCTAGCTAATCAAAAGAAATAAAACCTATGTCGTGGACTGTCATCCACTTTATTTGTGCTCTGCTTCCCCTGTATAACAGATCCGACTTTAAGATTATTTGTTATCGTCCTTTTCTGCGGCGTTTATTGTTTTTGCTTTTCTTGTTCTACATTTGTACGCAATGTTTTATTTTTATCGAAGCAAAGAGGGACGGCGAACGTATATAAAAATCATCAGATAATAAAGGTATCTAACCATATTGAATACAGTAAAAAGGGCTTGTTACGTCTGCACTTGTATTGTTTTGGTGTATGTGTTTATTCTTCTTATTTATAGGACATCTATTTTAAAGTGCTTTACATTCGTTTAGAGGGGTCTTAAAACATGTTGGTGTATTTGTATAGGATTGTTTATCTCTCTCTATACAGGGGTTGTCTATGGGGTTATTCGTGTATGTCTATAGGGTTCTTTGTGTGTGTTGTTCTCCTATACTACTGTTACTATCCCTTATACTATTAGTGTTATCGTGTGATCAGGGGAGATAGCCCGCCGAGTAGAATAAAGAAAGACAAACAAAAAGCCCTGTGAGGGCTTTCACATCTTATAACATTTCTTTACTATCTACGCCACAAGATAATAATATAAGGTCTTCCATTGACACCCCAGCGTTTTTAAGCTCATTTAAAACAAACCTTAATTGATTAACCTTTTCTTTCAGTCTATCCTCTTTGTAACTATAAGCTTCACCTGTTACGTTACCTTCACCTTTTATGTACTCTAGGCTTTGCACCCTTTCGGAAATATCGACCTTTAAATCTAAATACAGATTATAGTATTCTAGCGCCTGCCATCCCTTATCTCCCAGTAATCCCATGGTTAAGCCTCCTTATGAATCGAACATTATTGTAAAACCTGAATAGTATTCCTGTATATAATAGCCGTACCCTTCTATGTACTCTATAAAGTCCGTTAGTTCGTGCATTACCTCCCTTACTCGAGCTAATACACTTATAGGGGCGTCTGTCTTGTAGTATGTGACACTCCCGCCCGAACTGATAGGGAATACAAATTCATCTTTATACATCTGATCAGATACCCTCCTTAAATTCATTTAAAAATGTTTTAACCTCCTCTACATTATAAAATAGATAGTCTTCCCCTTCTTCCTCATTTCGCTTTAACCTAATCCATCCTTCGCCCGAAATAATTTCCCAATCTTCTGATAAAAGAATAGTCAACATTTCAACAACATCCACAAAACTATCCATTTTATTAAAGTTGATGGGGGACGGGTTCTCTTTTTCTTCACTATGCCATTTTAAGCCCCTAGCCTTATAGAGAGGTTTCCAATGTTGCTCATAAAAATCATAGCCCGCCCCGTCAATTCCAAAGAATATGCCTAGTTCGTCTGATTCATAAACCCAAATACCACAGTCAGCCACAACATCAAGATTGTTTCTTATCCAATCATTGTCGAGACTGTCCCCGAATGTCCACACAGTCCCCCACATAGGAAGGTCATACTTATCATATATATCATCATCATTATTACAATGTTGGCAATATGGTTCCCCGTCTTCATTTTTTACAATGTCTTCACTTTCACAATGCCCGCATACTTTATCTGTAGTAAGTATTTCTACCTCATCTAAAAAGTTTGGATAAGCTTTTTCTATAAGCTGTAACGGAATAGCATTAAACTCCCAAACCCATTTTTTAACCGCTTGATCTAATGTTAATTTATTCATGTTGTTTACCATCCTTTATTTTCTTTTTGTACTGGATGTATCGGGGCTATTTAAGCCCCAACACTTTTTCATCTATCCTAATTTTTATAGAGTTTCCGAAATGGGTGTACCCTTCGCTATAGGGTTCCAGTTCTCTTTCATCACTAACAGTGACATAAGTATCCACAGAAGCGTGCACAAAAGTTTCATAGTCACCGCTACCACCGCAGACGGGGCATTCTATGTCTACTGAACTACCTCTATTATTTTCGACTGTGTATTCACCACTTCCGCCACAAGCCGGACACTCGCAGTTTACAAGCTCTTCAAAGTCATTACATAAATAGACTTCATCTTCCCCTTCTAGTAAAAACTGTCCGTTTGTTTGTTCGATATGAACCGTGGTGCCTTCAATCATCTGAGATAAACTGAAAACATTATAGGAATTTAATAGACTCAATGCCTTGTCTAATTCGTCTTTAGTTTCATTGTTCCCATAAAGTTGCGAACCTATTAGAAATTGTTTTCCATTTATATTTATAAGTCTGCACATTGTGCGGGCTAACATTTTTTCAGATGTATCCGCTACGTCCTCAACATCCTCATGCAGAAAGGCAATAAATAACTTGTTATCGTACATACTAGGCAATAAATCTAGGCATTCTTCATACTCGTTTCGAGGGTCTTGGCATGAAGTTCCGCCCATGCTATTCCAGTCACCTGTACTATAGAAAGACATTCCCGCAATATGCTGTACCCTGTCAGACACCGTTAGATAGAGGCTTTTTTCTGTTTTAATCTGCTGACTATAATAGTCTAGTGTGTATTGGGAAAACCCTTGTTTTCTTAAAAATTTATTTAGCTTTACCTTCCTTTTTCCGTCCACCTTGTACCCTGTTTTCCATTCCTCATAACTAATAGAAAAATTTATAGACTTATTCATCAAAACAATATCGTCCACTAAAACTTTTAAGAAATCCCCGTAGTCCTCCACACGTTCTATTATTACGGGGTAAGTTCCGATAAAGTTGTTTTCTACTCTTTCACTGTAATAGATTTCACTATTTGCATATTCTTCAGTAATGTTGCCACTTTCTAAGATGTCGTCAGCCTCCGAATAACTTTGTTCAACAGTTAGAGGGATTCTTATTCCTGCACCTGCATTGTTAAACCCTACACCGGAAAATAAAGAATTAAATAAGCTTATTTTAATGAAATACTTTAATGCATTTTTCCGATGGCGCTCGGTATTCAAACTGTCCCGATTGTAGTAGTAAAGTAAGTCTTCTCTATCTGTACCGCTGAAAATCCCTAACCGTTTGTACTCTTTAATTCGATGGAGCACATTCCTTTTGTGTGTAAGTACGGTGCGGTACATTGATTTTGAATTTTGAAAAGTTTGTTCCCAGTCTAAAATAGAAATATTATTCATTTTTTCTTACCTCTTTTTCTTTTATTTTGGTCTAGCACTGTAGAGACACAAAACCCGGCGGGAAAACTAGTAAATACGTTTTTCGTCCTGCTCTGTAATCTACTATAAACCTCGCAAATAGTATTGTCAATACTATTTTTATATTTAGTTATAATTGTTTTTTCCTTCTATATAAGGGTAAAAAAAAGACGTCCGGCAATTTGCCGAACGTCTCCAGTTATCCACACGCCTGTGGATAACATTGACACCTGTGGATAAGTGTGCTATAATTTATGTATGGTTGTGGATAACTAAAAAGCGTTTCTAGTATAGTTTGAGCTTCGGATTCATCTCTACTTAACCGACTTAACGGTATAGCCGAAGCAACAGCTGAATTTAACTAATAGTACCTATGCCAATAACTTACATACTATTAGGCGGGCCTTTCAGTTTGCCGAAAAACATCTATTAGGCGGATCAAATAGCCCGCCCATAGATGACCGCCAATATTTTCGTGGCTTTGGTTGGAAGGTAAAACATGTCCTAATAATAGGAGACGGTAATCCAGGGATCACTCGCCTACTTTATTATAATAGAATCAACCTAACACTTAAAGGAAAAGTTACGGACGATTTAGTAAATTACCCTATAAGGCGTTGACAATACAGGATAAAATCTTAAATATAATTTAGTATTTACAATACCATTATTAAATGTTATAATTAACTTATTAAGTCAATCGGAGGTATTTACATGAGTTCGGAGAAAACTTTTAACCGCATTCAATCTCACTTTCCTCAAGGTATTCTTTTGGATACTAGCGGGAATTGCTTTAACCTTTTCGTAGAATTCCCCGCAAAGAATGGCGAACGGGCCGGAGTATTGATTTGGGAGGAATCCGTTATTGTTTACAATAAAAATAATCAGTTCCTTTCGAAAGAAGAATACTGCCAACTAAATAAATCGCTAATGGCTGAAAGCCAGGACGAGACTTTCAAAAAGCACGAACAAGTAATCTTAACAAGCGACGATATTTCTTGGGATGATGATGACAACGAAATTATAGATCCGTCCCCCAATAGCGTATTCGACCACAAGACAACAATGGAGATAGCCAGTACATGGAGAAAATTCAACGGAGCCTTAACTAAAGGGTGAGGGGTATCTGCCCTTCCCTCCCGCTTCTCAAGAGGAGGCTTATTTTTTTTTGATTACAAAATAGTATTTTAAATACCATTTGAAAGTTTTTGAAAAATCTTCGCAACTATCTCAGAAGTTGGCACGATCATTACCGTGATCGAAGGATAAACTGAGAGGGGAAATTCAAACATGTTTAAAGGTAACCTTATGCAACAATCAATGGAGAAAGCTATTGAAATACTTAACAAGTCCGACCTTATTCGTGAAGCGGGTGTTAATTCAGACTTGTACGTAAAACGTGAACAATATCTTGAAGAGATGTTAGGAGAAAAAGGTCATATTTCCTTTCACCCTGTCATAGAAAAAGATTTGACTATAGACTTTATAGACCATCTGTCACCCGAAGTTTCAGCGAAACATCAAGCCTACTTATCCGAATACAGCTACGAGGAAGAGCAGAAAGCGTATAAGGAATACATGCTGTCAAGCAAGCTATACGACAACATTACAAACGATCACCTTTTGAACAATACTATCCCAGGGAAGGTAACTGATTTCATTAAATCCAGGGATATAAAAGGTCTTTCTTCACCAAAGCTTTCAAAACTGCTAGTGAAGTTATTCGGCGAAACGAGTGGTGTGGTTAAGTGGTTCACTAACAAGTGCCCTAAAAAACTAGAGAAAGGGGTGGTTCAAGACTATAAAGTGCACCTTTCAATCTTGCCTCACCATATCGCAGGAATGTCTTATTATGCTCCTTACAATTGGGGCGGCAGCAAATGGATTACAGGCTGGAATAACACATCTTGCATGGATACATCTAGGAACGGTTCCGGCGACTGCATTAATCAATTACCGCCTAACCTACTTGATACCACGCTTGCCGTAGCGTACCTGACATCAGTTGAAAATGACGATCTATTTTCTCCTCGCTTTGAAGCAAGGCTTTTAGTCCGTGTTGTCAAGGTGGCAGACGATAAATACATAATGGTAGGCTTCCGACCATTTTATACAAACAATGAAACTAGGAATTATTTGGTTGAGGGTCTTAAAGCAAAATTCGATAACTTTGTTCAGTGTGACGATCTCAGAAAAGAGTATACAGACTTGTATGGGTCTCACATGTCTTCTTTTTCAACATTCACTGAGGTTGGGTGGTCAAACCCAGGAATTAAGCTTACTTGCGACGACTGTGAGGGAGACGGGACTACGTGGGATGATAAGGAATGCGATGAATGCGATGGGACGGGCTTAATTTCAGGAGATGGTGAAGCCTTCTTCCCTTACGTAGATGATCCTGAGTTCCTCACTTTCTTCAGCGATCAAGTAAAAATATCACTACCGAAGGGGTATTTAATCTCCAAGGGGTATATGAAAGACCGCAAGAAAGAGGTGTCTCCCTCGACACCATACCTTGCTTGCTGACGAACCACATAACCTTCGAGGGACAAGGACATTCAAGTTCAATGCTTCAAGGCCAAGCGCTTCGTCCGGGCCAAGAATTGTATCGGTTGATTTCTCAGCGTTGGAGAGATCAATATTACAAGGTTTAAGTAACCCGCAAATATAAAAATAGTATTTACAATACCATTAAAATATGTTATAATTATTATAGTTGATAAGATAAACGTTAAGGGGACATGCTCAATGAAAAAAATGAAAAAACAACTAATCAAACTATTAAATATCCAGGCCCCATCAGGTGAAGAGCACAAAGTAGTAGAGTACGTGAAACCAATATTGAAAAGTCTTTGTGATAAGGTATGGCTCGATGACTATAAAAACCTTCTCGCTGAGAAAAAAGTCGGTTCCGGGAAAGGCGCAACAATTATTCTTTCAGCTCACATGGACAGCGTCAGCAATATAGCAAAAGAGCGGGTAGTTTATGAATCAAACGGGACTTTTTACACCACTAAAGGTATTCTCGGAGCCGATGACAGAGCAGGGATTGCAATTTTATTGGCTGTTCTTAGAAACGTGGATAAAACAGCTTTCGAAGGTACCATTAAAGTTGCCTTCTCTCGTGAAGAGGAGATTGGTTGCGTAGGTTCTCAAAATATTGATCCCGAGTGGATAAAAGGGTCAGATCTAGCTATTGTAGTCGATAGAAGAGGTAACAAGGATATTGTAGTAGGAAATTACAGTCAAGCGTTCTGCTCAAACGCAGTTGGGAAATTCTTCGAAGACTGTTCCGCTCTTCAGGATATGAACTGGGAAGCAACAGAAGGTGGTATCTCAGACGCATGTACATTTGCTGAATTAAACGTAAATGCTGTCAATCTTTCTGCTGGCTATCTGAACGAACACACTGAGAAAGAATACGTAGTATTTAAAGACATGCAACGAACCGTCAAGCTTATACTCCAAGCCTTTGCGACAATCAATGATTTCGCAGGGAGTTTCGGGGATGTCCCGCTTAGCAATGATTGGATAGAAGGTTTTGACGAAACAATGTATTCCGAAATGTGGGGTGACTACTCCGATCAGTATGAAGACCTGTGGGAAGGACGAGATCAGTATGGTACGGTTACCTCCTCTATTGTCGACGGCAACGTCTGCATCACACAGCGTGTAGGTCAGTCATTAGACGAATTGTATATCTCTAAATCCACATTTGAAAATATTATAAAAGCTTATGAAAGAAACAAAGTGGCAAATTCATATAATTCTTACCTTGTAGACAACCACCTCCCCTCTACCAGCGGGCTAAGTGAATCAGAGAAAGTGGTAATCGAAAAACACGGGAAGATAGGAACATTTTGATAAACCTGCTGTCTCTGCTGCCATAGATATCCGAATATTCCGTCTAGTTTTCAAATCTTGTGGCAGGCTGGGTGTTATGTTGTGCTCTTTTGAGTCTCTGATTAGGTAATCTTATGACCATACCCCTACTAAATGGTACAGAAAGGACAGGGGTATGGCTTCCATGGTATTCTAACCACCATTTATTCATAGGGAGATGGTAATTTGAATCAAGGGCTATTATCTTTCAAAGGTACAGTAAAGGAATTCAGACTGTTTTTGGGAGGTTTACGTAAGGACTTATCTGAAGGAATTGAACACAAGTTACACTCTACAATCAAAGTGGTCAAGAAATATCACGAATAGGGTTAAGCAACCCGTGCCCGTACATAAGATTGAATTCAAAATATATTTTGGAGTGGATAATATGCTTAGAAACGATGATCAAAATACAGAGGTAAGCCACCTACCTAATGGTTGGGTTCGCCTAGAACACCAATACGCCTACTGGGTCTACTTGAAGACCTTTATGCACGAGGGCCAAGCCTTGACAATATACATGGATGACTTTTCTGTAGAGCCTATTTCCATAAAAGCTTACCATATAGATGACTTGGTTATCGACGAAGGTTGGGTTAACCTACATAAGAATACTATTATCGGGTGTAATAAAATGGATGTTGAGTTTTTCAAGCCTCACCTGCCCGAACACATATACCAGGAACTGAAAAAAGCGCACGATGAGTTCTTCGAAGGGTGAGGTGGTATTGTTGAACTTAAATAAAAAAGAGCTGGAAATTAAAAATCTAATGGAAAACGTATTCGTCCCTACTCTCCACGGTATACTTCAAAAAGCGAATCCACGAGCCTATAGACAATGGGGAGGTAACGCATGCCGGCAAACTGCAATTTTCGGTGCAGCCATCCTCCGACATCTATTACCTGAGTATAAATGGACAGTTTGGGATGGCGACTTCTCCGATATCGTTAAAGGTCGGAAAGTGGAATACAATCATGCTTGGATACACGGAGTAAATAAAAAAGAGCGGAAAGGTTTATTAGTCGATCTAAGTCGTTTGTACCATGAGCGACTCTTCCTCCCCGTCACTCAAAATAAGTACCCGAAGAAACATCCGTCATATGAGAATATGAGGCTTATCCGCAAGAAGCAAATGGACATTGAGGAATGTCTAAACGAAATTGAATACTACACGGAAAAAGAAGGTCGCGAACTGCTGACCACCATTGTAACTGAAATGACATTGAGAGACGGATCAATTAACAGAAAAGCAAATGATATCGGGTTGACGAATCCACCGCAATAGCGGAGACTTAAAGCAATAAATTGTAGAGAGGGCGAATTAAATGAGCAAACCATCAAACCTTAAAAGAGATACCAGCGTTCAGATTTTGGTATCTGATGGACCGCCGTACAAGATTATGAATAAAGAGGGTGACCTTGTGGGCTTGACTCTCCAGGACGGCGTGGGAGTTTACTTACACAATGTCAACTTTAAGTTAATAGATGACCTCCCTACTTTAGAAGGTCGTTATAAGGGCAAGATTGAGGAAGAGCGTCTGAACATAAGTGACGGGATCGGCGTGATGTACGATCCGGCTAAGCAGATTTTCACAGATGGTCGGGGTGAAATAAAGACTGCCCGCATGGTGCAAGTATATAATGGGATAATAAAGGTGGTAATAAAATGAGTGAGATGTCTTTTACTGACGTTCAAAAAGTTAGAGTAAACCTACTAGCTGAGGAACTTAACCGGAGCCTGGAAAGCCTTATTCAAGACTTAGGCCGTGTAAGGGAATATATTGCTGACAGAACATTAGACAGAATTAATTCATCAGGTGAGGTGCAAGATAGAGGGCGGAAAGTAGATGTGTTGTGCTGCCAAATAAGAACAATCCTCTCCGCAGTAGAAGAATTCGAGTCTCGCCAAACTGTTACAAGAGCTATTTAAAACCGGGGGCTTAATGCCTCCTCTTTTTTTTTGTAACGTACTTTATAGTATTTACAATACAATCTTAAATATGTTAAAACATATAAAGACGGTTACAAACCAAAGTAGCACGGAAGATCGGAGGTCACCCCATGGCAAAAACAAAAAAATACAGCTACAAGAGTGAAAACAAGTTAAAACACTTCATCTCAATCAAAAGAGCTGAAAAAGCTCTCGAGACAGGGAGAAAGGTTTTAATTGCAGACGTCGAAAAAGAGTTGGCTGAGTATTGCGAGGTATCTCTTGATACGGTTAGATTTATCAAAAGAAACGTAAATCAACCATCCTTGGAAGTGGCCCTGAAAATGGGTGAATACTTTAGCTTACCTGTCGAAGAGATATTTGAATTAAAGGATAATGAGTAATCTATCTTTGTTAGGAGAAGGGTCACACCTTCTCCTTTAAAAACTCAAAATAATAGTATTTACAATACTATTATAATATGTTATAATAAAATTACCAACTTGGCCGCAACTAGCCATACTGCTAAAACGATAACTATTTTGGTTTAAGACCATAATTTAAGAGGTGCAAAAAGTTATGACAAAAGATCAATTTTCAACAATGTCTTCTTACTATACTGAGAAGTACGGAACCCCTATAAACTCAAGTGACGCAATAAGCAAGTTAGTTTCAATGTACGGTGACCTTTTCGACGAAGTTCCAAAACAGGAAATTAAAGAAGGCATAGCGGAATATTATCGAATCTTATGTAGTCGTGAGTTAGACGCCTATATTTGGATTGCTGAATGTCTCCACGTTACTTCGAAAAAAGAGAGATCGAAACGTACCTTTGGCTATTGTGTGGGTATGTTACGCTCTTGGATGAAGCATGGTTTTGGACATATACCGAACCAGGAGGAAGACGAACTGGTCGCTTATTTCCAAGAAGTTACCGGATTCGAGGTTAAACATAAGGCCCGCAGTGTTATTCAAAACCTCATGGGTAAATATGGGATCATCAAAGTAACTAGGATGATAGGAACTTTAGCAAACTCAAGCGATATGGACCTTGTTTTGATGATGTACCTAAAGGAGTTAATGGAGAACGAATATAACTTAGACGTTTTAAGTGAACAGATTCAAGAATAGTTCAATTCAGAATCTACGTACCTATACGCAGTTTAATTCCCACGGAGGGTGAAAATGACACTACAGAGTGAAGTATTTAACATCGCCGGCAAAGGCCAACTGACCGTGGACAATTTCAACGGTAATGCGGTCGCTTTAGAGGGTAACATCAAGGAAAGATCAGGAAATAACGTCTTTGTTAGCGTCAACCAAGAAGGGGAAGCTTCAGTGATGCAAAAGAATCCCTACCACAGAGTTTTCTATTACGACTACATAAGTGCTGAAATTTATAATGACAACGAGCTAGGTAAACAATATTATTGGGGTTATGAGCACGTCCTGCAAGTATTGATAGGTTATTACGACAATGCAGGAGAGTTTACATTTAACGAAACAGCTTCAGAGCTTTTCGACGAGACTGCACTCAAAGAACTCAAGATAGCTGTAAACTCATTTTGTTCACCCCACAGTCTCAAATAGGTCACAGGAGGAAATCGAATTGGTTAGAAAAGAATACCCATTTAAATTAAAGAACAACTTGGGACATTATTTAAGAATCAAACAAGCAGAGTTAACTATCAAAAGAAACAAACCTGTCAGCCTCCAGGAAGTGCATAAAGAGATAGCTGACTATGTAGGTGTCGCCCATAGCTCAGTGACTTTTATTAAGTCAGAAAACTACAACCCATCTCTGATTGTGGCTATGGCTATTGCTGAATACCTCGGGGTAGCTGTTGAAGATATATTTCAAATCGAACGTAAAAAAGAGGACGCTGAATATTGAAGCACGTTGCTAGCCGCCTTGTTAGGTACGCAGACAAAAATAAAGTTATCCATGCTGACGAAATATTAGATGTCGCTCTCCGCCGCCTAGCAACGGACAAGACAATCAACCATAAGATAAGATCTGCATTGTTCGACATTGACCCTCAACTGGAATTGCTGGTACCCAGGCAGGTAGATAACCCTGAAAAGCAGTTTAAAAGGTCTCTACAGAGAAAGTTTGGACTTAGAGTTAATCTTTCCACCTTAAAAGAAGACTACCCAAGCAGGTATAGGAAATTGCAAACTTACGGGCCACCCTCAGAGGTCCTCCTTCGTTGGGGGCTTGACTATACCTATAGCAGCACCATTTCTCCGAACCGTTTCAAGGAACTATTAGGCGCACTTTATGAAGGGCAGCAAAAAATTTCAGGGCTATACAAGCGTGATAAAAAGCTTTATATGGCTATTTCCCACCAGGCACAAAAAGAAGGGTTATCTTTCAAAGAATACATTGAAACACTTGGGTTTCAATACGAGTAAAATACGGAGGTTCACTAATGGATACAAACAACATCGAAAAGATTAAGTTTACTAAAATCACCCAAGAAATAATGAACATCATCCGAAAATTTGGGGACGAAAATAAAGAACTAGAGGAAGCATTGTTCAATCTAATCGATTTAGTAGAAGGAGAGCAAAGAAGCCTCGATAACATTAAAAGTTTAGCATTCGAGTTGGCTAATAAACTTACTTGATACAGTTCCCTTTGTCCCCGCAATTAGATTATATAATCTAGGGTTTTAACAACAGGAGGTCGATTATTTTGCGTTTCAGGGATATAAAGCCGTTCATTAGTAGTGGTGGGTACGCTATTGATGTTGGATTAAACTATCTCAAGACAACAATTGATGAATACTTGGAATACGGACTCGAACTTAACCCTGACTTCCAGCGAGGCCATGTTTGGAACGAAAAACAGCAAACAAAATTTGTTGAATTTTTACTCAGGGGTGGAAGATCAGGGTTAGATATTTACCTCAACCACCCAAACTGGCAAGGCGGTGGTGATGGGTGGTTTGTTTGCGTAGATGGACTTCAACGTATTACGGCGTGCCTCAGGTTTTTAAACAACGAGATAAAAGTTTTCGGTCACTATCACCATGAATTCGAAGATAGACTCCCCCACTCTGCTAGACTGCGAATCCACGTCAACAGCCTCAAAACAAGAGAAGAAGTTTTGGAATGGTATATCCAACTCAATAGCGGCGGGACGGTCCATTCGGATAAGGAAATCGAACGAGTCAAAAAGCTTTTAGAACTCGAAAGATTAGCACCCTAAAATCGCAACTCAACTCAGCTTAAAAGCGACCACTTATTGTAGGTGAGGTGATCATATGATTGAAGTATCTAAATTTACATCCCATAATCAAGACTATTTAAAAATAAAATTAAGGAAATTAGACCCCGAAATCGTAAACATAATCATGACAATCGATGGCTGGGGTAAAGCTCAAGAACCTATGTGTTACGGCCTCCCCTACTCCGCTTTAGGTGAGTTTTTTCAGAAGACAAAGGACTACATGGTTGTTTGGAAAAGTAATGCAGATAGTATGGGCACTCTAGCCAGAGGCATTGACACAAGAGATATCCCTACCGAGTGCATAGTCGACTACGAACCAAAGTTGCCGCTCAGAGAACATCAGATAGTGACCTTTAATCTTATGTTACAACGAGACTTCCTTTTGATCTCAGATCAAGAAGGTGTAGGAAAAACACCACCCATACTGTGCCAACACGACGCAAAAATTCAAAACGGTATCGCTAAGTGGGGTCTATATGTTACCAAAGCTGGTCTCATTTACGATGTTAAAAACCAGGCAGAAAAGTTCACGCATTTAAATGTAGTTACGGTTGAAGGTAAAGCAAAACAGAGAGTCAAAAAGTACGAGCTGTTAGAAAGAGATGATAGCGTCGGACTGGTAGTGGTTTCTTACGAGACATTCCGTACAGACATCCAACACTTCATCTCCATCAATAAAGCGAAACCTTTTGACATTATGTATATCGACGAATGTCACAAAATTAAAAATGTTGACACTTCTCTTGGAAAACTCATCCACAGGATCGGACCCAAACAAAGGTATGCAATTACTGCCAGCCCAGTTATAAATGAAATAATCGATATGTACAACATGCTGTTTTGGATGGGGGCAATTCGGTATAACTATTTCCATTTCCGCAATAAATTCTGTGAGTTGGATGGTTGGGGTAACATAGCTAGATATAAAAATCTTTGGGAAATTAAAACAATCTTGCAATCGAACATGTTACGCCGTTTGAAGACAGATGTACTAAAAGACCTCCCCCCTGTTGTATCTAAACCTATTTATGTCGAGATGACTCCACCGCAAAGAAAGCTGTATAACGCTATCGAAAAAGGTGATTATGAGGGTATTGATTTTGAGGACATGTTCTTTGAAGACGTACCGTCTGAATTAGCGAAGCACGCTCGGTTAGCTCAGGTTGCAGAATCAGCTGAAATTGTGGGCGGAGATTCAGGTAAAAAAGGTAGTGGAAAACTTACAGAGCTGGAGAATCTCCTTGAGGAGATTACAGATCGCGGAGAGAAAGCTATAGTGTTTACAAGGTCTAAACGAATGACTCACGTTATGGTGGAGCACTTCTCTCAATATAACCCCTCCTATATCACTGGGGATGTTGGTACCCAGGCTAAAGGCAGTCAAGAGGTATCAGAGAGACAAATGATGGTCGATAAATTTCAAGAAGACGACTCCTGTAAAGTAATTATCTGCACTGAATCCGCAAGCCGGGAAGGCTGGACTGGTACCAAGGCCAACAATGTCATTTTCACTAGCAAGCCTTGGTCTCCAAGTTACATTTCTCAATGTATCGGTAGGGCCTGGAGGTTCGGGCAAACCGGAGGAGCTACAGGGTCAATTAACGTCTACTCCCTCATTAGCCGGAGCACTATCGACGAAAGAATCGAAAAGCTTCTAGAGGAAAAACAGTTTGTTATTGATAGCACAGTAGAACAACCGTTAGGGACACAGAAAATCCTTAGTGTTCTTGATGGCGCCTCCGCTTAGGCGGGCAACCCACTTCACCAAAAGGTCTTTAGGCGGCCGTATTAATTCACCACAGGGCTAACTCCCCTTTAACTCGGAGGTACACTATGAAACTGAATACAGAACAACAGAGTTATAACGGTATCCCGCTGCGACTGATTAAGCGTAATTACAAACAGTATAAAGCGAAGCGATTTTTAATTAATGACACTAACCAAAACGTATGGATACCTAACAAACACCTTGAACAGGATGGGACCATAAAGAAAGGTGAAAACCTAGATTACATTTTTAGAAAGTCCCATAGAAAACTAGAGATTGCAAGTGTGCCTAACGTCAGGCGGTCCAATCCAAATAACTAAACAGAATTTACTTAGGGAGAGATTACTATGAGCAAGTATGCGGTAGCTGTCGATAGATTTCAGAAAGACCTTGAAGTTGTTATTGTCAATGCCCCCGATGAAATATCTGCTATGGTCGAAGCCGTTGGAGAACTTGATCTATGGGGTATCGAAGATAAGATGAAACCACCATTCAAGACAGTTGACGACGGTATAGATTTCTATCTTCAAGGCGATTTGGCTATTTCAAGACCCGTAAGCATATAACCTATTTGATTGCACCATTAAGATCGAAAGAAGGAGGACCATTATGACTAAAGTAGATTTACACCAATCCAACGTAGGGTGGTTAGAGGAAAGAACCATTCTTCTAGCACCTACAGGTAGTCATGCTTACGGGACAAATACCGATTCTTCTGATAGAGATTTCAAAGGGATTTGTGTCCCCCCTATCGAGTATTATTTCGGCTTAGAGTCATTCAACGAGTACAACAATACCGGAGGAAAGAATTTCAAAAACACAAAAGATGATGTAGATATCAGTATCATACACATTAACAAATTTGTTAGAGACGCTATGCAAGGTGTCCCTAACAACATTGAAATTCTTTTTATTAACCGTGAGGATTATATTAGGATATCCTCTTTGGGTGAACTTCTAGTAGATAATCGCCATCTGTTCCTCTCTAAAAACATACAGAAAAAGTTCGGTGGCTATGCCTACTCACAAATCCAGAAATTAAAAGCAAAAAACTCAAACGGCGCAGGCAGGCAGGATTTAATCGGAAAGTTTGGGTACGATACAAAACTCTTTATGCACAGTGTCCGCTTGCTTACGAGCGCTATTGAAATTCTAGAAACTTGTGATTTCAGCACCCACCGACCAAACAGGAAACTACTCTTAGACTGTAGGAACGGAGCGTATACTTTTGAGGAAGCATTGGAAATGATCGAGGAATTAGACAATAACTTAAAGAAAATTTCCAAAAGATCACCTCTGCCTGATAAGCCCGATTACCGAAAGGTCAGCAACCTACTTATCGAGATAAACCAAAAAGCCGCCAGGGAGGTAATTTAGAATGAGTACATGGATTTTAACTGATGAAGTGAAGGAGAAGTATACTCCAGTCATTCAGGAGTTTATCGATAAGGTTGAAGCAGCCACTTCACAAGACACTGAGGAGTTATTAGAAATCGATCTAAGCGATACCGCTCTCAACCCTTATACGTTGGAACAATTACTGAAGGGTCTTGGCTATAGTAGTTCAGAACAAAACTATAATGGTTGGCAAATGGACTACTGGATTACAATGTCTAAGGATGGGGCCAAGCCCCTTGATATCAACGGTACTGGAATTACATTCGAGTTGAAATTATCCGAGGTAGGTTGACTCCAAAACTTCAATGAAGTATCCTGTGACGTGTGTGAAAGTGAATCAACAATTTATTTTAGCCACCAATTATTGAAAGGTTTGGTTTAGTTGGGCGCGTGGATTAAAGACGAAACACATCTCGAACGAAGAAAATTTATCGACTATATTTTTGGGCTAATTCGATATGAGATACACAAAGGAGAAGGCAACAACCAACGTCTAGAAGTGCTAAGCAAAATCCACCATGATCTCCTTTATGTTGAAGATCTTGAGCAAACGGACGGATGGCAGAGGAAACAAAAAGGAAAAAACGAATTAGACCTTGCTTTAGAGAAGATACAAGTATTAACTTCCGAATTAAATACAGCCTCCTCTCTACTTTCGACAATCCTTAACAGCATAGGCAGCAGTACGACCAAGAAAGAGATTTTAGAACTTATTGGTGAGGTAAAAGAGAATTACCCCTTCTAAGTTATTGGCAGTTGCTAAACAACAAAACTAAATCTTCCGGAAGAGGTTAAGCATGTACAAAATTTATTATCTATACAACCATAAAACCTTTGGCTTAAAGAAGATGAGGTCAAGCCGCGAATAGACTACCTGCTTTCTAGGAATGCGATTAACATCAAGATAACTCAAATGGTAAACGTTACCGAAAGATTTATTTAACCATTCGCCATTATTTGTGTAGGAGGTACAATAGTGAACAATATATTAAGAGTATGCCATATACCGCAATTGCCTTGCAAAGCTTTCAAAGTTGAAGTGAAAAACTTAGAGGAGGCTTTACTAGTCAGTAAAGTTTTAGGTGATTATGACTTATTTCAATACAACAATAGGATCAAAGGAGATTACGCAAACGTGACATTTGTAGAAATGTTTGATGAGGAGTTACAGGAATGGGTTTCCTGGTACGATGAAAAGACAGGCATTGACGATATTGCAGATTTTGCAGATCACCTTAAACAAAAGGAAATAGTGTGAATCGGACTAAATAAAGGCAACCCCATGGGGGTTGCCTTTTTCATTTTGACTTTATCGCAACTATCCCCTTACCCACCACGATAAATACAACGAGGGGGTGAAACTGTTGTCAACCAAAGTAAGCGTATCAGATGAAAAACAATTCATATACCGTGATTCTTTTAATAAAGGGCATATTCAAACACCTAGTATGGTCGAGAACTGCCTCAATCTAAGCAATGACGCAAAAACCGTTTACTCAAATATTCTAAACCACGTTTATGAGAAAGGGCATTACGCCTTTCCCAGCACTTATAAGTTAGCTATTTCGAGTTCTTGCTCCGTCAACAGTGTCGTCTCTTATATAAACGAACTAGTCAGTAAGGGGCTAATCGAAAAAGAGACTCGTGGACGAGGAAGGAGTAACCACTATCACGTAAAGGACGTTCACCAGGTCCCTCTCCTACTCGTATCTGAGATGTTTTGGAGAAGCATGTCTAAGCTGACTCACCTCTATGGTTGGAGGAAAATACTTCCGGCGAAAGATAAAATTCTAAAGTATATGGAGGAGAACGGCTACCGACTACAAGACATGAGTACGGAGGAGGACTCTGAAAAACAGTTAATCGAGCTTTTAAAACATGTCCTGAGAGGGGGAGATTTAGAAGTGGGTCTACTTCCTAGAAACATGAAATTTCAAAAGCCTACCGCTAAAGAAGAACAAACAATTTCTTCAACAGCAGCGGAGGAAGAAAATGCACAGAATTCAAGGAGAAAACGCAATGTCCCTGTAGGAGACAAGAAAAACCATTGGGGGTTAATGACGGTGTCCGACTGGGGCGTCGAACAGTTTAAAGAATATTATTACGACAAGTATTTAGATAAGACCGGCCATGCCCACCCACGCAATATAAAGAAACACACCGGAATGATGAGAAACGTTATCCGAAACACTGGTGGCAAAGAGCTTCTAAAAAAATATATAGACGGTGTTTTTGATATTGGGTATGACAACCTAACTCTTGATTACCTTTCATCTAACCGGATTGGGGAGGTTCAGACCTACCTCCTTAACGGTAAGAAGCCATTCTATATCGAGAAGAAGGAACCGAAAAAGCGAGAAACCGACAGTGTTCTAGTACAGCCTACAGAGACACTCTCAAGTGAAGAAATGCTTAAAAAGATGTTAGGAGGAAACGATTAATGATTCAACAAAAAGATCCTTATACCACATGTGCTTCCTGCCTAGTGAAGGATTGGTGCGGCCGAAGAAGCGGAAAAACCCCCCTCCCCTCTGATTATGACGTCAACCCTGAATGTAATGGGTACGTGTTGTTAGAACAAGCATTTTCCTTATCAGGTATCCCTCCTGAATACCGAAATGCAAATCGTGGGAGGTTTGCGTACGATCAAGATAATGAACGCTTTAAATCATACTTCGAAGGCGTTTTCGACACAGTCAATGAGCAAGTAAGCAAAGGAAACAACTTAGGTTTTGTACATCCCCAGAAAGGTACAGGAAAAACCTATACGGCCATCTCTTTTGCTATGGAATTTTTATTAAACAATGTAATGAATCCTTTGATGTTTGATTTTGAAAATCCGCTTGTCCTCTACATCAAGTACGGTACCTGGGCTAATGAGTTACGTCAAGTGTATCAACTGAACGACGAAGACTACAGTTTGAAAATTCTAAAAGACATGCAAAAAATGAAAGAAGTCCCCTTGTTAATTCTTGATGATATTGGCAGCGGCCGGCTCACTAAGTATGTGAGAGACTTAACCTATGATCTCATCGACTACCGGAAAGAGAATAAACTATCGACCTTCTTCACTTCCAATTTAGGTATCCCGCAACTGGAGAGCGAAGACTGTTTAGGAGATATTATTACTTCCCGGCTGTTATACAATACTACTGTTTTTCAGTTAGGTGGCCGCAACAGAAGGACAGAAAAAACAATCATAATTCCTTAAAAGATCCCTTGATCCCCTACTCTTAGGATAGATCTAGGGGATCTTTATATACTTTTACACATTTTTTCTAAAATATAGTTGACAATTATTCAAAATTTTGTTTAAATTGGTTCATTCCTTTATCTTTTAGTTCAATAGTATCACCCGAATAGTCCCATAAACCCAAGAATAAAACTTAGGGGTGGTAAGTATTGCAGAAATGGTCATACGAAGCTAACGAAAAAATCGATCGGGCATTTAATGGGATTGTAGGCAGCCAATACATGAACAGAAACCCTGATATCGTAGCGAGTGAAATACACATAAGCAGGGAAATGCTAAAAAGGGATTTCACAAAAAGACAGTTGAAAATTATTACTTTTATTTATACGTTCTCATTCCCCTACAACAAAAAAGTAGCACTTATTAAAAACATGCAGGATTTTGAATTATGTGGGGTTAGCAAGACGAAAATAGCTGAAGAACTAGATAAATTAACTGAATTAAGGGTCATTGAATGGGATAAAGGAACAAAAGAATTTTCGATAAATGACCCTCATTACTGGGAAGTTCCCTTTAATCGAGGATTCTCAGACACAAGGTCCCAACAGATGGTCATAGAGAATCTCGATCACGCAGGAGTTGATATATCTGAGATTGTACCAAGGCTCAAATAAGAGCCTTATCTTTTTAGGTACTATTCCCAAAAAAGAAACCCGAATAGTGAATATGATTCTAACGGGCAGACTTGGAGAAACCTTAAAGAGTAGGACAAAAGAACCGAAACAACATACCTATTTAGTATTTACAATACCATTTTAATGTGTTATAATTATTTCATCGAGTTAGTTACAAAGGAGAGATAATCTTTGGATCAACTTTGCCAGCTTCATAAAAACTACTTCAAACAGCAAACCCTTCAAAAACTTGAATACGTCAATAAACCAACATAGTTTAATATTAAAAGATTATTACTGGAAGGTAGCCCAATAGGGAAATTACATCACACGTATAGGAATGAACCTACGATTTTGAAACAAAACCGAAACACAGTGTGTATACACCAATCCCACTAAATGGCCGCCTTCCCCTTTTTAATCAAAAACCAAACATACGTTCTTATTTGATTAAAAATAAAAAAAATATTTTTTCGCAACTAGCTAGGTACCTCCTCCGATAACTAATGTGATCATAGAGAAAGTGAGGGCCGCCTTATGCCGAGTATCGAAGAATTGCAATTATTGAATTATTCCCTCGAAACAAAAGATTGGGATGTTGTAGATAAGAATGGGTTTAATGAGGAATATTTCCCTGTCCATAAAGACGCTTTTAATTTCATAAGCAGTTTTAAAAAAACCAACGGACAGCTACCAACCCTTGAAACTGTCATGAACAAGTTCGAAGAATTTGAACCAGTCGAAATAGAGAAAGTCGAGATTGTCGTCGATTCTTTAAGGGAGGATTGGCTACATAGGCAATATAAACCTGTTTTGAAAAAATCAGCAGAATTAGTGGCCGAAAAGAAAACTATTGACGCTCTTCAAGAGATGAAAATCCAATCCACCAATCTTTTGAAGTTGGTAGGCAGTCAAAGTAGAGGGTATTCATACATAGGGATGGCAGAGCAACGTAAAGACAAATACCTTTCTATCCATGGAAGAAACGAGAACGACATCCTCGGATACACAACAGGCTTTGCTCCCTTAGACTTGGCAACTAATGGAATGGTCAGTGGCGGAGAGGAGACGGATTACTTTTTAGTCTTCGCCCCTTCCAATATGGGTAAGACTTTGATGACTTCCTTCATGTTACAGTCTCAGTGGAATAGTTCTTTGGATTGGGATTTCCCGGCATACTTTGCACTTGAACAAAGAGCGGAAGAGATTGCAAGGAACTGGGATAATGTCCTTGCCGGGGTATCTAATTTAGCAATGCAACGCGGGACAATGACGGAAGAACAAAAAGACAAGTACATTGATTTTCTTGATTGCCTAAAACAAAAGCAAAAAGACATGGTAGTTTATGATGTTCAAAGTAATGGAGGACGGCCGTACACTATATCAGAAATCCAACGTATTCTCGAATCAGAAGGCCACAATCGATTTGTTTTAGACCAGTTATCGAAGGTTAGATTGAATAATTCACTCGGGAACGGAGATCTCCGACAAAGATTATTCGATGTTTCCGCAGAAGTCAGGGAAATGATTTTAGGTACAGGGATTCCAGGGTACATTGTTGCCCAAGCAAACCGTGACTCTGCGAAGAGAGTTAAGAAAAGCTTGGAGAATAGTGAAGTTCAAGGCGAGGATGTTGGCGAAACATATGCTATTTTCCAAGACGCCAGTAAAGGGATCTCGATCATTAAAATAAACGATAATACTTTTAAAGTCCAAGTAATCAAAAACCGAGGGAATGCAAGTAACCAGAGCTTTTTAGTCCGGTATAACTTTGACACTGGTCTTGTAAATGTACTTAACGGTGAAATTGGAGAGCAATTTTTCTAGGAGTGAGTTAAATGTCCAAGAGAAGCTTAGAGATGTTAGAAAACGTCCAACTCGATGTCTGGGATATTATCGATGAACTGAGGTTTGAGTATCAACACTCTTCAAGTTTCGGTATAAACCCTACTGCTTTTTCTCATAAAAACGATACAGGTGATTGGGTCATGTCTTGTTGTCCTAACCATGCAGAAACAAGGGCGTCCTTTGGAATATCCAAAGAACCCCCCTACCATACAAATTGTTTCTATTGCGGTTACTTAGGGACGCTAGATAAGGCGGTAGAGATCGCTTTTGGTTTAGACGACGGTGAGGGCATCAAGATCTTACTGTCTGACTATATCCTTGAAGAGACACGTGCTCCTGTAAACGTAGATGGGATTATAAACGATGGGAGAGAGCGTACAACTATCCCCTTCCTCAACGAGAGTGAACTTTATAAGTTCGACAACTCACCATCTAAGAATAAATGGACATACGATGTAGCTACGTCGTATCTAATCAACCAGCGTGGAATAACCCCTCATACATTGAACACCTACGGTATTAAAGTAGATGTTGATAATGAGTGTATCGTATTCCCACAAAGAACCAGAACTGGAGAACTACGTTTCCTCCAAAAAAGAAAGATAGGGAGTTCATACCAAGGTGCTAAGTTCATCAATGAAGGGTCCCCCATAAAAAAGGATATACTCTTCGGCCTTAACTTCATTAATCAACTTAGAACCTCAAAAAACCGTATCAAAAGAGTACGGATGGTGGAGTCACCTCTTGACGCTATGTCTAACTACCAGGTAGGCATAGCAGCCGTAGCAACTAACGGTAAAATTCTTTTCAAGAATCAGATTAGGGAACTCCAACTAGCAGGAGTAGAAATTGTTGATACCTTCTTTGATAACGACAAAGCCGGTTGGGACGCCACTGTACAAGCCACAAACGATCTAGTGAGAGCGGGGTTCATCGTTAATCAAACCCTTTACCCTTCTCAGTTTAGCAGAGGCACGAAAGTTGATTCAAACGATCTGCTCAAACTAGGTTGGCTAGATAAGTTAGAGAGTAAGCCTGTGAGTTTGTTAGGGTACGACCTCTAAAAATTAATGATTCTTGTCATACTTTTGCCACCTATAGATGGTGTGAAGATTTGACTACAAAGGTCTGTCGAAATTTGGCATTCGGCAGGGCCTTCTTTAAGTACGCCCAAAAACCAAAAACTTTCAAATTACTGGAGGAAATTAACTATGTCAACAGCTACCGTTAACTCAAACAATATCAATGAAATCATCATGGATCTATTAAACTCTACATATATGAAAAAAGTATTCAACTTTGAGTTATTCAAGATCAAGTTACAAGATAAAGATGATGTTAAACAAGACTGCATTATTCAAATTTTAAGTGCCCTAAAAAAACAAAAAGTCACGCCTGACAATCTACAATCCTTTTGCCACACTATTATTAGAAGAACAGTAGTAGACTACTACCGGAAAACTAATAGAAAGATAGAACAGAATTCCTCTACGGTCTTCTTTTGTGATGGGATTAGGGCAGAAGATCAACAAGATGACAATAACTCAACCACCAGCACATTTGTTGTGAGTTCGGACGAGCATGGTTACGATATCTTCAACGTGAAACATGATTTCGAGACAAACAGACATCGTTTTACTCCCACTGAGCAAAACGCAATTGAATTCATGCTTTCAAACCACGTGTCTATGTCTTTAAGTTTAGCAGAAATAGCAGAAGAATTACAGATCAATAAGTCCCATACTACTCGTGCATTCAAAAAACTACGTGATATCTGTGGGTCCTAAGACCTACAGGTGTCCCTGTTAAGAATCTCTACATCTTAAACAAAAGTATATCATCGTAACACACCTATGTAAATGTCTTACAGTTGGGTTTTTCATTACATTTTTGTTACAGAACGCAACTAATCGGTTACGCAAAACGATAACTATTGTTTGGGTTACTGGTGTTCTAATATCACGTGATCATTATACATCATCACAACAACTTTTGCAAACACCCTTTGACTTGTCTCTATTTTTGTGGTATATCGCACCATCTCTTCAAAAGTTTAGATGTTTTTTTAAATTCCCCATCTGCGGGCTGTGAGTATGTTTAGTCCAAGGAAATATAATGGCTCCCACCCCCACAATTGTGATTGTTTTTGGTGAACTGTACCCCTTCCCTCTTTTGTTAAAACAACTTTCTTAAAATCCGCAACTGTTATAGCAGAAGCAACGATCATTATTGTGAGCGTGAGAGCAGAGACCTCAAAAGCTCAAAAAATAAACACATACATTGGAGGAAGTTAACTATGACAGCAGTAAAAGGATTAGACGCAATTCTGAGCGGCGGAACACAATTCATCACTTTCGAGGACGGCAAGCCTTTAACGCTTTTATTCATTGACTGGTATGACGACTTGGTCGGAATTCGTGAACACTACGAATCGACGCTAAACCCAAAATATGTACGTTGCCCTGGTAAAGATGTTTGCCCATTATGCGCAGCGAATCCAGGGAAATACCCGGGATTCAAAATTAAATTCCGTGTATTTGATCCAAAAGATCAAAAAGTTAAGTTTGTCTCTCTTGCTAAAACACATATCCAAAAACTCAACACAGAGTTCAACCTTGAGGAGATCGACCCCACTAAGAATTTCGTAACCATTTACCGCTCCGGGAAAGGTGCTTCCGATACTAGCTATTCTGCCCGAGCTTACAAACCAAACGGTCAAGATAAACCTGAACTACAAATCCCTAACTTTGATGAAATGGGTATTGAAGTACCGTCGCTAGAAGATCAAATCACACCGCATACTCCCGAGGCTATCCAAGGATTTATGGACGCTTTACTTGCAGGTGCTTCACAACAACAAGACCAGTTCCAGCAAATGCAGCAACAGCAGGAACAATTCCAGCAAGGGCAGTACCAGCAACAGCAAGGACAGTTCCCTCCACAAAGCCAGCAATTCCAGCAACAAGGCCAATTCCAGCAACAAAATGGATTCCCTTCTGCAAACCATGGGCAGCAAGGACAAACATCCGGCCGCAAGCTTCCGTTCTAAAGAAAGATTCAATTTACCGAACTAACGCTATCAAACTAACCAACGGGGCGAGTATATCGCCCCTTTATTTATGGGAGGTCTTATAATGAGTGACCAAAACACCGTAGAAGACGATATCTTAGGTGCGCTGGACAAACGAGAAAAGAAAGAAAGCGCAAAAAAGACACGCACCAAAAAGTCAGAGCCAAAAAAGAAAGCCAAAAAAGTCACCAAGAAAGAACAACAGATAATTGATATAGCAAACTCGATAAAGGTTCCTGACAACTACCATTTAATTAATACACCTGAATTATTTGAGAAATTCGTACAACATTACACGATGTATAAGACTATGTATCAAGAGCCTTACGTGTTCATTGATACAGAGACTTATGGGGTTAACCCGTTTAAGGATGAGATTATATCAATCTCCATCGGCTTTATGGACGACAATCACTTCGATTTACCGATCAAACCATTCAAACACCCGTCATCTGTAGATGTCCCTTCTTTAGACCACACCCCGACAGTAGACACATTGCGGCAGCTTTTACAGCAAGACAAGAAGCTTGTCTTAGCTAACGCAAAGTTTGATATCCATGTCCTCTATAACTGGTGTGATATTGATATCACATTTAATGTTTGTTGGGATACTATGGTTGCTGCTGGCCTCCTAAATGAAAATATGCCTAAGGGTCTTAAAGAATGGTACAAAACATACGCATTACCTGACCTGGTAGCTCGGGGATTAATGGAAGATGAACGTAAATTGCCTACTTTCAAATTCGGTAGTATGTTCGACAAGATCCCGTTCGATGAAGTCCCGCACAATTTAGCAACCTACTATGCTTGTCACGATACCTTTATGACCAAAGCAGTTTTCCAATATCAAAAATCTATATTAGAAGACCCTACGTTCGGTCTCGATGGTGTGATGAAGCTGTTTAAAGAAGTAGAAATGCCGTTAATCCCAGTCCTCGCCACCGCAGAACGTAAAGGTATTAAAGTAGATGGGGACTTCCTAGAAAAAGATATCGGGTATGCCCTATCAAAGAAACTTGCAGAGATAAAGCAAGGTATCTACGATCATCTTGGGTCGACAATTGTGTTACAGAAAACTAAAACTCGACAAAAGAACGGGATTAAATATAAAGATCATTACGAAGTAACCGAGGAATTTAACTTAGGTTCCCCCGCTCAACTTTCACGTAAGCTCTATGTCGATAATAAGATCCTAGAGCCGGTCATGGAATATGACAAGGAAAGTAAGAAACAGGTACCTAAAAACAAAACAGATAAGAAGACACTTACTAGGAACAAAAACGCACACCCTGTCATACCTCTAATACTGGAGTATAGGGGGCTATCTAAGTTGATTGACGCTTTTTGCAATAAACTCCCTAAAGAACCCCAAGGCACAATTGACGGCCGAATTCACTGTTCTTATAACCAATTGGTTCGGACAGGCCGTATGTCCTGCTCCAATCCAAACTTACAACAAATACCTTCTAAGTTTGACTTAATACGGTACGGGTTCAGAGCCGATGAGGGCCGCACGTTAGTATCAATCGACTTCTCACAGCAGGAGTTGCGGTGGTTAGCAATCTTTACCCAAGAACCTTCTTTAATAGAGGTATACAGTAAGGGACTAGACATGCATAGCCGAGTAACTTGTCAAGTGCATGGGTTTGACTATAACATGTTTGAACAAATCCGTAACTATAAAGGTGATACCGCCGAAGAGACAGAAAGAAATCTCAAAGAAGCCATGGATAATTGGAAATACACTGAGGAAATTCAATTTGCTATCGCCAAATATAACGCCACTTACAGCACGAATTTAGATTCTGATGTTTTGGACGATAACGTTACAACTACCTTAGCAAGCTTTTTTGAATTACTTCGTAAAAAAACTAAGTCTGTTGTATTCGGAACAGTTTACGGTATCACAGAGATCGGTCTAGCTGATCAAATTCAAGGTACCAAAGAAGAGGCCAAAGCTCTAATCGATGGATTTAAAGCAGGATTGCCTTACTACCTCCGCTGGGAGGCTGAAACCCATAAAAAGGTTCTTGCAAGCGGTTATGTGGAAACCTGGTTAGGGAGAAAACGCCGCTTCGGAGAAACATTGCAAGAGGCTTACTCTAGCGATCTATGGAGAAAACGCAAATGGCATTGGCTAGTCGAAAAGTGCAAAAGGCAATCAACGAACGTACTTATCCAGGGTACCTCTGCGGACCAGGTTAAAAAAGCTATGGTCGAGTTATTTTACCCTAAGCGCCCCGATGGAACTGTATGTTTTGACCGTACTGAATGGTTGGAGAACGGTTATCAATCTAAATTAGAAGAACATGATGTCAATCTCCTGTTACAGGTACACGACGAGTTAGTATTTGAAGCTCCTGAAACAGTCGAGTGGTCGGCTCTACAAGAATTAGCTGAAATCATGCAGAATGTAATCCCTACGGAACATTTAGGCGTACAGTTTAAGTCAGACATTGAAGCCTCTCCGTATTGGGGTGGGAATTTCTCTCCTGAGGAATTAAGTCAAATTGCCAACGGTGATCTAGACTGGAGAGAAACTTTTGCCAAGGAAGTCAAAAAGAAAATGGAGAAAGAATTAGGACACGAATACGAGTTAGGGTTGTTTACAGAAAAAGATGAGGACGAAGATGAAGATCAAGCAGCGTAAGGTGGCCTTAGGGTCACCTTTTATTGTGCAGCCAATAAATTTTTCGCAACTATTTAAGCCTGTTGAACGATAACTATTTTGAAGTTAGAGAAATCTAAAGGAGAGATTTATTATGTCAGCAAATCCACAGGAAATTAGAGAAATTGTCGTAGTAGAGTTCGATCCTACACTCAAACATTACGATTTCAAAAACTGTCTTGAAGGCATTTCTATAGGTGACAGCGTTGTTGTAGATACAAGGAATGGAGTCAGAGCGGGTACAGTCGTCGGGTTCAAAAACAACTCCAAACTAGCGGACAGGTGGGTCATCCAAAGAGTAGATTTAGAAGGTCACAAAGAACGTTTAGAAAAGGAAAAAGAGAAAAATTCTCTAAAGATCCAAATGGAGAACCGCCGAAAAGAGCTTGAAGAGTTGGAAGTCTATCAGAGTTTAGCGGATAACGATAAAACAATGGCCGACCTACTGAATAACTATAAGGCTCTAGCATAAGGAGGACGAAGGGAAATGGAAAATACTACACCACTTTTTATCAAACTCACCCACAAGAAGACAGGAAAACCTACGTACATTAAGGCTGATGATATCACCAGTGTACGACAAAACGATGAAGGGGTAACTCTGATTTTACAAGGAGACAGCGGTCAGTACGTCAGGGAAAGTGTTGAGTGCGTTATTGATGTATTGACTATGTACGGTTTTGGGTTTGTGGATTAATTACTTTCCTACTTTAGCTTTAGTAGGCTTTATTGGAACACCCTTAGTAGTTTGTGCTCTTTCTGACTGGTGGAACATAAAGAAAAGGTAATCATGCTTTCCCGTAATTAACTTGCACCTAACCCTGCCACAAAACACTACCTACTAGTTGATATTTCCGACACCGCATGTTTTCACACGTAGTAGTTACCTCTCGATGTAAGAGAACTCAGAGTCAGTTGACCACGCTTCTAATTGACTCTGTCAGGAGGGCAATGTTAATATTATTCCAGCGAAAGCCCTCCTGCATCTACCAACGAAGGAGGAACTTTCTATGAGAGGTTCAGTTAAGCAAGATAAAAAGACGAAGAAGTGGTTTTACGAAGTAACGGTAAGTACAGACCCTATTACAGGGAAACGAAAACGCAAGAAGAAGAGAGGATTCGATACAGAGAAGGCGGCGCAGAAAGCTCTTATCGAACTCATTGCAGAGATTCAAAAAAACGAGTATCTAGAACCCTCCACAGTGCCGCTCAGCACCTATTTATCGGAGTTCCTAAAGATCCGTGCGACCGAATTGGAAGGTGACACTTTCAAAACGGAGAAAGGTAATATGGAAACACATATATTACCTGAACTAGGCAGGCTACCTTTAGGGAAGGTCACTACAGATCGTTTACAAAGGTTTATAGATAAGCTTTTAGAAGAAAAGGGCTTACAAGCCTCTTCAGTCAAGAGGATCTTTGATCCACTAAGAATTGCATTAGATCGAGCTGTTACGAGGGGCTATATCCGCGAAAATCCTGCTAATGCTGTGATCAAACCAAAAATTACTCGTTCTGAAATGACGGTGTGGTCTAAAGAAGACGTAGTGAGGTTCCTGAATTTCGCCAAGAAAGACAGGATGTTTATGCTCTTCCATTTAGCATTCACCACTGGTTTAAGACAATCCGAGTTATTAGGGTTGCGTTGGAAGGATCTGGATACAGAGCAAGGGGTACTAAGAATAACACAGGTCCTGACAAGAGACGGAGAACTAAAACCTAGAGGAAAGACGGCGTCCGCAACCCGAGCAGTCACTTTAATGGAAGAAACTCTACAATTACTTCAAAAGCACAGAGAAATGCTGGCAAGAGAGCGATTCGCAGCGGGAGACAAATATAAGGACCACGGTTTGATTTTACCGAGTTCTAAAGGAACACCCCTACTCCACAGAAACACAAACCGCTCTTTTGACAGACTTGTTAAAGAGTACAATGCTTTAGCGGACAAGATGAAAGATGTAAATAATATCGACGTCCCTAGACTAGAGAAAATAAGGTTCCATGATATGCGGCACACTCACGCCACCTTGCTTCTACTGGCAAGAGAAAACCCTAAAATTGTCGCTGAGCGGCTTGGTCACTCTAAGGTAAGTGTTACGCTGGATACCTATTCTCACGTTTTACCTAACATGCAAAAAGAGGTTCCTGCCAAACTGGCAGAAGTATTGAATGGGTAATGAGTTATGTCTACCCACCAAAGGAGGTGATGTACAACCTTCTTTGAGTGTCCCCTACCAGCTGTCACTGATAGGGTTGACATGAGATGTGATCACCAAACATCAGATTTTTCGTCGCCAATCCGTCGCCAAAACCAACTTGTTTAGGTGAGGGGAGCGAAAAAGGGAAAACAAAAAAACACTTTGCTCTGTCAAACAAAGTGCCTTCAACCTATGAGGCGTACTGGGTTCGAACCAGTGACCTCTTGCCTGTCAAGCAAGCGTTCTCCCACTGAACTAACGCCTCGCAATATGATGTCACAATCCTGTCAAGGTAGCGCTCTCCCAGCTGAGCTACGGAATCATGATATGTATGTGTTGCTGGGTATGTTGTTGTCTCTCTGACATTTACAATTATATATCCTGATTTCTCATTCGTCAACACTTTTTTTATCTAAAATAAAAAAAGGGCGCGTCATAAAATTGACGGCGCCCTTTTCGTTTATGATCTCACTTGGGCGGGGGTTATTTTTTTCAATGCCTGTTCGAAGTCCCGTTCTAAATCTTCGGCGTTTTCGACTCCTACGCTCAAGCGCAGAAGGCCGTCTGTGATGCCGCGTTTCTCCCTCTCTGCTTTCGGCATGGCGGCATGCGACATGGCTGCAGGATATGAGAGAATGGATTCGACGGCGCCGAGGCTGACGGCAAATACCGGAAGCGATACGTTTTCGACCAGCTTTTTGACGGCTTCTTTGCTTTCCAATTCAAAAGACAGGACGGCGCCCGCTCCGCTCGCTTGACGTTTATGGGTATCGGCTCCCGGGTGTCCGTCAAGGCCGGGATAGTAAACGTTTTTGACGGCGGGGTGCCCGTCAAAAAAGGCAGCCAGCCGTTCAGCCGTCCGGCTCGCTTTTTCCAGCCTGACCTGCAATGTTTTTAAGCCTCTCAATACGAGCCAGCAGTCCTGAACGCCGAGCACCGCTCCAAATGAGTTTTGCAGCTTATACAACTGATTGCCGAGCTCTTCATCCTTTACGGCGGCAAGGCCTGACAGCACGTCACTGTGGCCGCTTAAAAATTTCGTCGCGCTGTGAAGCACGATATCTACACCGAGATCAAGCGGACGCTGCAGAGCAGGCGTCATGAAAGTATTGTCAAGGTATGTCAGACAGCCGTGATCCTTTGCCAGTTTGACGACGTCCTTAATATCCGTGATGCCGAGCGTCGGGTTTGACGGTGTTTCCATATAAATGGCTTTCGTGTTCGGCCGGATGGCGCGGGCGACAGCTTCTGTGTCCGTCATATCGACAAAGGTATGTTCGATTCCGAAACGGGACAGAACCTCAGTCACCATGCGGAATGTTCCGCCGTACACATCCTCCGTGACGAGGACATGGTCGCCTTGGGATAAAAGCAGAAACGCCGTTGAAATCGCCGCCATTCCTGAGCTGAAAGCAAAACCTCTCGTTCCGCCTTCAAGACCTGCGATCGTTTCTTCAAGCGCTGTTCTTGTCGGTGTGCCTGAGCGGCTGTAGTCATATGTCCCGAATTCTTCAAATGAAGACTGATGGAATGTGGAAGCATGCTGGATCGGGACGCTGACGGCTCCGGTGGCTCCGTCTGTTTTAAATGGATTGTGCACGAGCTGGGTTTCCAGCGTCCAATTGTGATTACTCATATGACACGGCCCCCTCTTTTACTTGCTGTAATGCCTGCTTTACATCCCGCTTCAAATCTTCTGCATGTTCAATGCCCACTGAAAATCTCAGCAGACGGTTGCAGACACCGTTTGCGATACGGATGTCTTCCGGAATGTCCATGTGCGTCTGTGTCGCGGGGTATGTAATAAAGCTTTCTACCCCGCCGAGACTTTCTGCGAAACAGATCGTTTTCAGCGCCTTTAAAAACGGATTGACCCATTCCTCTTTTTGCAGCCGGAAAGACAGCATCCCGCCTTTTCCGGGATATAACACGTCGGCGATTTCTTCTTCCTGTTCTAAAAATTCTGCAAGTTCACGGGCGTTTTCTTCATGACGGCGCATTCTGAGTCCGAGTGTTTTCATCCCTCTCATTAAAAGCCACGAATCAAACGGCGGGAGAACCGCGCCGATCGCATTTTGGTGATTAAACATGATCTCGCCGAGCTCTTCATCCTTAACGACAGCCAGACCGGCAAGGAGATCATTGTGCCCCGCTAAATATTTTGTGGCGCTGTGAATGACGATGTCCGCTCCCAGTTCAAGCGGGCGCTGTAGCACCGGGGTATAAAACGTATTATCCACAATTAAAAGCAGGCCGGCTTCTTTCGTAATCCGGGCGATTTTTTCAATGTCCGCCTCCTGCATTAACGGGTTTGTCGGTGTTTCAACAAATACCGCTTTCGTGTTTTCCGTTATCTTGGAGCGTAAACAGTCTTCATCGCTGAAATCATCGTAAATAAAGCTTAAGCCGTATTTTCTCCATTCGTTTTCAAACAAACGGTACGTGCCTCCGTATAAATCGGAGGATACAATCAATTCATCCCCGCTTTTAAATAAAGCCATAATGGTTTGAATGGCTGCCATTCCCGAGCTGAAAGCAAATCCTCTCGCACCGTTTTCCAACACGGCGATGGCGTCTTCGACGAGCTGGCGTGTCGGGTTTTTCGTGCGCACGTAATCAAAACCTGTAGATTCTCCTATTCCTCTATGGCGGTAAGCGGTGGACAGATAAATCGGCGGACTGACCGTTCCCGTTGCTTCTTCGCTTCTATTTCCGATTTGGGCTAATTTTGTATCAACATGCTGCGTCATCAGTAAGCACCATCCTTTTTCAAAAATAAAAAAGCCCCCTCTTCATAAGAAGAAGGAGCTTTTCTCTTCCTCTTATCTTCCAAGCATGTGAATCGCTTGCTGGATTTAGCACCTTGGCACTTTGCCTTCCCGCGGCAAAGCAAACCGGTTGCTGAGGTTTCAAAGGGCCAGTCCCTCCACCTCTCGTGATAAGAATATTGTTTTGTATTTTCTGATTGTTCTATATTAACGCACTATAAAATGAATTTCAATAACTTTTTATTTATCTGAACTCTCGCAAGAAGTGCATCTGAAGAAAGAAATTTCTAATAATTCATGGTACAATAGGAAAAAACCATCAAGACAAGAAGCGGCCTGGAGGAATGCGATGTGGCATCAAAAAACGGAATCATTCATGAGAAAAAACTTTTCTCCCATGAGCTTGAAGAGGAAATGACCGTTTTGGTCTACCTGCCCGCCACCTTCTCCCCCCTGTATAAATATCATACGGTCATCGCTCAGGACGGCCATGATTATTTCAGATTAGGGAGAATCGGGCGGCAGGCGGAAGAGCTTATGTCAAAAGGGGAAATTGACCGCTGCATCATTATCGGCGTCCCTTATAAAAACGTGCGGGAGCGAAGAAACACATACCATCCAGAAGGCTCTAAGTTCGCCTCATATAAGCGGTTTATCGCAAATGAGCTCGTTCCTTTTATCGACAAAGAATACCCGACTTATCAAGTCGGATACGGCCGCACCATGATCGGGGATTCCCTCGGCGGAACCGTTTCGCTCATGACGGCGATTGACTATCCGAACATGTTTGGAAACGTCATCATGCAGTCTCCGTATGTTGACGGACACGTGCTGGATGCCGTCCGGCAGTCGGAGGATCTCAAACAGATTTCCGTTTATCATCAAATCGGAGAAAAAGAAACCGGCGTTCACACGACGGACGGCCAGGTTCTTGATTTCACCGCGCCGAACGAAGAGCTCAAACAGCTGCTGGAAAGCAAACAGTCCGAATACACGTATGAAACCTTCGACGGGGATCATAAATGGACCTACTGGCAGCCGCTCATCACGCCGGCGCTGAAAAAAATGCTGTAACCATTCATTTAAGGAGGGAACTTTCATGAAATACGGTATTGTTTTATTTCCATCAAAAAAATTACAGGATCTCGCAAATTCGTACCGGAAACGCTACGACCCGAGCTACGCGCTCATTCCTCCGCACCTGACGCTAAGAGATCCGTTTGAAGCGACAGAACAGGAAATCGAGCAGGTCGTATCACAGCTGAGACAGACGGCGAAAGAGTCGCATCCGCTCGTTCTGAAAATCACAAAATACAGCTCGTTTTCTCCTGTGAATAATGTGATATATATGAAAGCAGAGCCGTCGGAGGAATTAAAATCTCTGAGTGAGAAATGCTAC
Organism: Bacillus sp. GZB; assembly: GCF_001975995.1. NCBI lineage: Bacteria > Bacillati > Bacillota > Bacilli > Caryophanales > Bacillaceae > Bacillus > Bacillus sp. GZB. The sequence continues at coordinate 285,642 of NZ_MTQG01000010.1, read as the reverse complement.
TCAGGAGCATTATCCGGCGAGCCGGAATACAGCTTCGTTCCGCATGTCACGGTCGGCCAGAAGCTGTCGTCAGATGAACATTCCGACGTACTCGGACAGCTGAAAATGCAGGACATTTCCCACGAAGAAGTCATCGACCGTTTTCACTTGCTCTATCAGCTGGATAACGGCTCATGGACTGTGTACGAAACATTTTTATTAGGCGGAGGAGAATAACTGTTTGGAATCCATCATCGCAAAAACTGAAAAACAGCTGAACGACGCTATTTTCGTCAGAAAAGAGGTCTTTGTTAAAGAACAGCTCGTTCCGGAAGAAGAAGAGATTGATCAATTCGAAGACACGTCAGAGCATATAGTCATATATGACGGCGGCCAGCCGGTCGGAGCCGGCAGATGGCGCATGAAAGACGGGCATGGAAAATTAGAACGCATCTGCGTGATGAAAAGCCATCGTTCTTCAGGCGTCGGAGCCATCATTATGCAGGCGCTTGAAAAAGCGGCGGCAGCCAAGGGCGCCGACAGCTTTATCTTACATGCGCAGACGCAGGCAGTTCCGTTTTACGAAAAACAAGGATACCGCGTCACATCCGGCGAAGAATTTCTCGATGCGGGCATCCCCCATCTGGAAATGATAAAGAAACACAAACGATAAAATCAAAAGCACTCCTGTTGATATGGCAGGAGTGCTTTTACGACAAGAACTGATTCAGCATAATCGAGCTGGCCCAGGAAGTCATATCCGGAGATTATTCTTCCTTTCATCAGCATATTTGGCCGATAGCGGGATATACCGTTTTGGCGCTTGCACTTGCTTTCCTCAGTTTTATGAAAATCAGGAAGAGATAAAAAAAGCCGGCACTCCGTAATGGGAGCGCCGGTCTTCTTTATTACGTTTCTTTCAGAAGGTTTATCGTATGCGGCAGCAGACGGTCATCCCCCGGACTGCCATGGCCCGGAACGATAATGCTGATGTCCTGATATCTTTTCATGACTTTGCGGACGGCGCGCGGCCACTGATCCGGATAAAAACCCGGAGTAGGCACGATTTCCTTTGTTTCCAAAGCCTTGATTAAGCATCCGCCGAATAAGAGCTTATCCTCAGGCAGCCAGACGGTAATATTGTCTTCTGTATGCCCTTTTCCCGGATAAAACGTTTCAATTTTCATATCGCCAAACTGCAGCTTTGTCACGTTTTTCAAATCTCCGAGCGGCCGGTCATATCCCTGCTCTCGGGCGAAGTTGGCGGTCAGCTTCGTGCTGTGCACCTTTACGCTGTATTTGTACAGTGTGTTCAGCCCGCCGATGCGATCGTCATGGGCGTGTGTCACAATGGCATCGGTCATCCTTTTGCCGGGAAACCGCTTTTTTATTTGTGTCATTAATTGCTCTGTGAGACTGTCATTCCACGGAGTATCAATCAGTACGATTCCTTTGGAAGTCTCAAGAAGCAATCCGTTCGCAGGGACGGGATTTCCGTCTGCCGTACCGGTGCTTGTATGCATCCAAACATGCGGCGCCAGCTGTGTGAGAGTGACATCTTTTGCTGCGGAGCTCTCCGCCGCGTGTGCCGGTTTCATTCCGGCAGTAAAGAGGCCGAATAGAAATAACCCCGCAATTAATAATGAAAGCTTTCTCAAATTGAATCATTCCTTTCCGCATCTTTCATATATACGACTCAAAAAAGCCCGGATATATCCGGGCTTTTTCACACGTATTGATTTATCAACCGGCCTTTTCCCATGATTTGCGGCAGACGGGAAAGAGAGCGCTTACGTTTTTCCTCATGTACTTTCTTTTCTGCGGCTGCGGTGTTTTCCTGGCGGCGCTCCACCTCTCTGTACACCCTGTCATTGGCAAGGGTGGCCGCTTTCGTAATGCCGGCATAATCAGACTTATAACCCGCTGCCCGGTTTGCGTATTGAGAATACTGCTGGTTTTGAATCCGTCCTGCATAAATCATATGTACCCCTCCCCTTCGCTTTCATTTCCCTTAATCTTACTTTTTGAAACGCTGTTCTTTTGTTATGATATTCTTTGTCTATCAAATGGATGAACACCTTTTAATGGGAGGACCCCTTTTTGAAATGCGCCCGACTGAATAACCGAACGATACATTTACATACATATTCTAGAGAACATTACCAATTCCTTTTTGAAGAAGCTCAGAAAGGAAATATTTTTTGCGCACATTGTGAGCAGCCCGTCTTGATGCGGCTTTCGATTTTAGAGCAGCCGGCATTTTATCACCGGCAAAAGGGAGACTTCACCGCCTGTGAAAAAGCATGCGCGGCCGAGGCACCACAAGCGGAGAAAGAAAAAGAAGAGTATAAGGAAGCCGGCATGTTCCGCCTGCCGAAAGGAAAAGCGATTTCAGAGAATCCGAAACCGATCGTCTCAGAATGGAAAAGCCCGAAAAAAGTGCCTGCGGCCGAACCGTTTTCACCAACATCCGAGGCGGCTGATACATCTTTGTTCCCCGGCATCGGCCTGAACCGTGAACAGATGAAGGCAGTTACTGAAACGGACGGGCCTTTATTAGTGCTTGCCGGAGCGGGAAGCGGAAAAACAAGGGTGCTGACAGCACGCGCCGCCCATATGATTGAACACCTCGGCATTTCACCTGAAAATATGCTGCTTGTGACCTTTACGACAAAAGCCGTCGCCGAAATGAAAGAGCGGATGGCGAATGAGTACGGTCTGGCAGCCGGAAAAGTCTCCCGTCTCGTGACCGGAACATTCCACAGTTTTTTCTATAAAATACTCTATCATTATGATTCTTCAAAATGGAACGGCAGCCAGCTTTTAAAAATGGAGTGGCAAAAAGAGCAATATGTGAAAAAGGCGCTCTATGAAGAAAACTTGGATGAAAAAGAGTTTCCCGTCGACCAGGCGCTTCAGCTTATCGGCTGCTGGAAAAACACGTATCTCCCCCATGAGACCATTCCGCTTGCGGACGACTGGGAGAAAAAAGTGTACAGGCTCTACGAACATTACGAACGGCAGAAGCAGGAAAAACGGCAATTTGATTTTGATGACATGGCTCAAGGCTGTTATGAACTGTTTCAAAGCCGGCCTGATATTCTCGCGCAGTACCAAAACAGATTTTCTCATATTTTGATTGATGAATTTCAAGATATCAATCCTGTCCAGTACAACATTATGCAAATGATCGCAAGCCCAGAGAATAACCTGTGCTGCGTGGGTGATGACGACCAATCCATTTATGCGTTCCGCGGCAGCAGCCCGTCTTTCATTTTAGATTTTCAGAAAGATTATCCGGCAGCAAAGACCATTTACTTAACGGCAAATTACCGATCGCCGCATCCGATCGTCTCAAGCGCTCATGCCGTCGTAAAGAAAAATAAAAAACGGTATGAAAAAACACTTTCTGCCGTCAAAGACGGCGTTCACAATCCCGTGATGTTTTATCCTTACGATGAAGAAGAAGAAGCGACCATGATCGTTTCGGATATGAAAGAGAAAATTCAAAACGGGGCGAGTCCTGACGATTTTGCCGTGCTTTACCGGACAAACAGCGCCGGACGGGCCATATATGAAAGACTGCACCAATCATCGATTCCTTATCATGCCGACCGGGGCGTGCAGACGTTCTACAGCCGCAGAATCGTACGCCAGATCCTCGCCTACTTATATGCGAGTCAGAATGAAGATGATCCGGATGCGGTGAAAGACCTGCTGCCCGCCTTATTTTTAAAGCAATCCGCCCTGCAAACGTTAAAGGCGCTGTCAATCACGGAAGATTGCACGATGATTAAGGCACTGACGAAACTGCCTGACCTGAAGCCTTTTCAAATAGGGAAGATCAAGCAGATCGTTCCGTTTTTCGCAAGCATCCGGACAATGAAGCCGGTTGAAGCCATCACCTTTGCAGAAAGCAAAATAGGTTTTTCCGAGTATTTAAAAAAACGGGGCAATGAGGGAAACAAACTGGAAAAAGGCTCTGATGATCTCAGGGATGTCAAAGTGGCCGCCAAAAAATTCAAAACGATTCCCGATTTTCTTGCGCATGTCGATCATATGCGCGCCGCTGAGAATCTGAAAACCGATGAAAACGGCGTCGAACTGCTGACCATTCACCGCTCTAAAGGTCTTGAATTCAATACGGTCTATATTTTAGGCGCGGCTGACGGCTCGATCCCCCATGACTTCGCGCTTGAGACGGCGAGACAGGGCGATCCCGCTCCGCTCGAAGAAGAAAGACGGCTTCTGTATGTCGCTATGACAAGGGCCATGCAGCATTTATATGTATCTTGTCCCGCGTACAGACGGGGAAAAACAGCGCGCAGCTCAAGATTTCTCGAGCCCCTTCTTCGGACGGACAGACGGAGCGTACTCAGGATATAAAGAACCCGGCAGATCACTGCCGGGTTCTTCTCACATAAAAAGGCCTTTTTAGCAAGGCCGGCTGACGCCTATTTATTGTTCAGCATTTTAGAAATGGTGCCAAAATCAAGTTTCTCTTTACCGCTTGTAATAGATTGAACGATTTTGTCTTCCAATTCTTTCGGAACACGCTTGTTAGCCAGCTGGGACACCTTCTGAATGACGCCTCTCACCGTGTTTTCATCTTTGAAATTGGCATTTTGCAATGATCCTGCAAGGTTCATGACATCCTTCATGCTGACGCCTGTTTTCTTCTCAATATTTTTGAAAAATTGATTATCCATGGTGTGCCTCCTTTTGTGGAGTAATACGATATTGTATGAATAAAGAGCGGAACATGTGCCCGTAAGACAAGGAAAAAATTCCGAGTGCCCCGTCTCTATACTCCTTCATACATCAGGGAAGCACGGGACTGAACGGTCCCGCGCTTATCCAAGGTCTTGCTAAGGTTTAGCCAAAAAAGGATGCACCGACAATGATCAGAAGGATGAACAATACGACAACAAGAACAAATGTTGAGCCGTATCCGCCTCCGACATAGCCGCCTCCGTATCCGCCGCAGCCGCCGTAACCGCCGTAGCCGCCGCCGAATCCGCCATATCCGAATCCCATATTTAAGCACCTCCTTTACTCTGTATACTCTATGTGAGCCGACTTGTTTGGCTTGGATAAATGCATAGGGCCGGTGCGGATTTCATTTCATTTTATTGAGAATGCTCATTTTTCTTCAGTTTTGCTTCTGTCTCGGCGGCAAACACATCTATCCATTCCTCAAAGCGCGATCCCGCTTCATCAAACTCAGAGAGCTGTTTTTCAATAGATAAGATATAGTTGTCATGCTCCCGCTGATTTTGATTGTGCCGGCGGTATTTACCGTTTATGAATGATTCAAATATATTCATAACATCCCCTCCTCCTATGGTCTATGCCGAACAGGGGCCGGCGTTCGGCAAAAAACAAAAAAACCGGAAGTTCCGGTTTTTTAGAAAACGGCTATTTCGGTTTTTTCTTTTGCCCGCAGCCGCAGCCTTTTTTCTTAATTTTTTTTTCGTAAGGCTGATGCTCAGTTGATTTGTATGGAGAGTGTTGGGAAGGTTTGCTTGATTGACTCATGGTGATCCTTCCTTTCCTTATGTCATATATGCCAGTTTATGCCGAAGGTGACGGTAAGTTGCTGGTGGAACCGCCTTATTCCTGCAGAAGACGAGAAACCGCAGCTTCAATGATCCCGGCTGCGCCGGCTATGGCTAACAGTAAAATCAGCCATTGCGCGGTCTCGGGTATCACAATCTGCACGGCAATTAAAAAGGCGGCGCACCATACGCCCGTACACCAGTAGCAGCTGAGAAGTTCACCGATAAATGCCCTGATCCCTTTGCCTTTTATGACAATGTAGGTTTCTGTCGTGCCGTCGGGTGCGGTTTCTGTTTTTTCCTCGTGAAAAAGGCTCCGAAGCGGCGCCATAATAGTGTCAAATACGAAAAGCCTGGCCAGCCGGAAAACGGCAAACGATAACAGAATAAATGAAAGCCAATTGATAACCACCTGTTCACTCCTTTTCAAAACTTGACCTCTTTATACATATGCGAAAACCCTGATCTTCATGAATCGCACCTTGTCCGGTAAAAAAATAGGTGCGGTTTAGTTGTTTTTCTTATTCCGCTCGGCGTTTCATTTGCATTATATAGAGTATGAATGAGAAAGGAGTGAAGGTTATGTCGTTTGAAGAAAAAGTCGAAACACTGCAACCGCAAATATTCGAACAATTATCTAACGAATTCGAGCAGAAGATCGAAGTGATTGATTGCGAAAATGTCACAATAGATACAACACATATAACGGCTGCTCTTTCTATACAAGCTTCAGTTACTGCGGCGATTATCCTCGCGACACAGCTCGTGATCGCAGATGAAGACACAGCCGATCAAATGGCAACCGAACTGCTGATCCTCGAGGATTGCCAAATAAAAAAGCGAACCCTCATTCAAGTCATTAACAGCCGCAATATTAAAATCACACTGACAGCAGACGATATCATGGCCTTTGTACAAACTTTGTTTCAGCTATTAAATATACTTTTTGCTGAACTAGACATCCTTTAACTCTTTCTTTTCAAATTTTTAAAATAGAGGTGAGAACAAATGGCAGATAACGAAAAATTCAAAGAAGAACTCGCAAATCTACCAGAAGTGGATCCGCTTTTAAAAGTGCTTGTCAGCAATGTCTTCAAAAAACACGGCGTGACAAAAGATAAAATGCGGGAAATACCTGATGAAGAAAAAGAAATGCTGATCGCATTAGTGAAAGACATGCAGGCGAAATCAGAAGCTTTTCTTGAAAGCCAGAAACAGAAAAAAGAGCAGAAAGCGCAAGAACAGCAGACAAAGCAGCAAACCCGCAGAGAACAATTAATCGAACAGCTCCGGCAAAGACGCCAAAATCCCGGTCAATAACTAAAAATAGTGATTTTTATCAGGATAGATGCCTGAGTCAAAGTAAGGGGCCGGCTCATTTAATATTAGTAAAAGAAAAGGAGGAATAGATATGGAAAGCAGACCATACTCTTGGGTTGCACTTGATCCTGAATGTGAACATCCGCGAGAAGAAAAAGAAGAAAAAGAAGGCAGAAGATGTAATGTTTGCTGTAACGGACACGGGTTCGGCGAAGATAATGCCTTCATCGACCAAGACCTGGCACAGGCGAATCTCAACAAACAAGTTTCTGAAGAAGCGATTATTATCAGAGATTCTTGTGATATTAACGTGACATCGACAGATATTCAGGCAGTCACTTCAGTCATGACAGCGATTAATGCAGCAGTCGTAACGGCCACTCTCACTTCAATCGCTGACGGAGTCATCGCTGAATTGGTCGCACAAGACTTATTGCAGCTAACAGCTAACAAACAAATCAACCGTCAAAAACTGCTCATCGAAAACTCCCGCGGCGTAAACGTGACAACAGTAGATGCCGATATCGCAACATTGATCTCAACAGCAACAAATACACTGATTGCCATCTTAGTCATCACCCTCGTCCTCTAAAAAGAAAAAGCAGAGCTAAAAATGCTCTGCTTTTTCTTATTTTCTCCGCATATGATGAATATATAGACGTTCACCCACACCAAGTGAGGCTCGCGTACATATGTTGTTAAAGACAAAAGTCAAATACCCTAAAAGAAGGAGCTGAAATCCATGAGCTGCGGAAAACACCATGGCCGAGATGAAAATTGTGTATGCGATGCAGTCGAGAAGATTTTAGCAGAACAAGAGGCTGTTGAAGAACAATGCCCGACTGGATGCTATACGAATCTTTTGAGCCCGACGATTGCAGGTAAAGACACCATTCCGTTTCTCGTATTTGATAAAAAAGGCGGATTGTTCTCCACATTCGGGAACGTCGGAGGATTTGCGGATGACAGCCAGTGCTTTGAGTCCATTTTCTTTCGTGTAGAAAGACTATGCGATTGCTGCGCGACGCTTTCAGTATTGCGCCCCGTAGATGTGCACGGCGACACCCTCAGCGTCTGCCATCCTTGTGATCCTGATTTCTTCGGTTTAGAAAAAACAGAATTTTGCATTGAAGTTGATCTGAGCTGCTTCAGCGCCATTCAGTGCCTTTCACCCGAGCTTGTTAACCGGCCTGCGCCGCACAAAGAGAAAAAGCATCACGGATAGTCATTGATTCGCATCTTTCCTAAAGAAGAATCCCCTTCCAACCTTCTATTACAGATGCAATCATCAGCCCGCCCGGACTTCCGGGCGGCTGACTCTCCGCTATCGTTTAAACCGGTACCATTTAAAACGTGAAGTCAGGAGGGATATTATGAGCAAGCATACAACATACTGTGTGCGTGAAGCGGTAGAAAATATTGAAGACCTGCAAAATGCGGTTGAAGAAGATTGCCCGACAGGCTGTTATTCTAACCTTTTATCTCCGGCTTATACATTAGGCGATACAGTGCCGTTCGCCATCTTCACCTCAAAATCGAAACCGTTCACCGCATTCGGAAACGTCGGCGAGCTGGATAACGGTCCGTGCTTTAATACCGTTTTTTTCAGAGTTGAAAGGGTCTGTGACGGCTGTGCCACATTAAGCCTGCTTATTGCTTTTGACGAGCATAAGCACATTCTTGATTTTACAGATAAAGACTCTCTCTGCGATGTATTCCGTTTAGAAAAAACGAACTATTGCGTTGAAGTCGATCTCCATAGCTTCTGCGCCATCAATTGCCTGAACCCGAGACTGATCAACCGCACACATTCTTAAATCAAAAAGCATAAAAATAAGCTGCCGGATGAAAGAATTCAGGCAGCTTTTTGTATGGTTAAAATCCAAGCGGATGCAGCGAGGTAATATCGTCTATTGCGAGTTCTGCCGGCGCTCCGTTGCTTGTCGTCCGCAGGAAGATCGCATTATTTTTTCTGCCGACGATTACGCCTCTGTAGGTTTTCCCGTTGGCTTCTATCAGACAAAGGGTCCGCGGCATATTATGCGGCAGCTTCGTTAAGAAATCAATTTTTTCAAGAATGGACATTCTGCTCATCGGCTTTTTCACGCGCTTTGGCGGAACCTTTTCCTCTGGGGCGGCATTGTGAACCGCTTCAGGCTCTTTTTCAGCGGCATCAGGCTCTTTTTTAGCGGCATCAGGCTCTTTTTTAGCGGCGTCAGGCTTGGCAGTGTCCTGCTCCGCTTGCGCCGGAACTTCTTGAACGGCTTCTTCTGCGCGGCTGTGCTGTTCAGGTACTTGCTTTTCTGGCTCGACAGCCACTGCTCCTTCAGGCTGAGTTTGACATTCTTCCTCCCGCTTTCCATGCATCGGCTCTTCTTCCGGCGGCTGAGGCGCTTTCCTTTTTTTGATTAATATGTCCTGCATTGATGATTGCGTGTCTGAATAATCCGCCTGAACAATATACATGAGCGGTTTTTTTTCCGCGTTTCTGTTTTGTTTTGACATCTTCATCCCTCCGATTCTGTCATGTTTTATTTATATGACGGAATGATTAAAATCAGAAGAAAGAAAAAAGCAATCCCTGAAAGGGACTGCTTGTTATTTAACGTGCGGTAATATGGAATCCTGAATCAACGTGAAGATTTTCGCCCGTGATGCCTCTTGACAGGTCACTGAACAAGAATGCAGCCGTGTCGCCCACTTCTTCAGGTGTTGTCGTGCGGCGCAGCGGCGCGCGCTCTTCAATTTCTTTCAGGATAGAGTTGAAATCACTGATTCCTTTTGCAGACAGCGTACGGATCGGTCCTGCTGAAATGCTGTTGACGCGGATGTTTTCTTTTCCTAAGTCAGCGGCTAAATATCTGACGCTCGCATCCAGAGACGCTTTTGCCACACCCATTACGTTATAGTTTGAAACGACGCGCTCTCCGCCGAGGTAAGTGAGTGTAACGATGCTTCCGCCTTCAGTCATAATCGGACGCGCCGCTTTTGCGACCGCTGTCAGAGAGTAAGAACTGATGTTATGCGCAAGCAGGAATCCTTCGCGGTTCGTATTTAAATATTCGCCGACAAGCTCTTCTTTGTTTGCGAACGCGATGCAGTGCGCGATGCCGTGAATCACGCCGACCTGCTCTTTAATGCTCGCAAAGCAAGTTTCGATCTCAGCGTCATTTGTCACATCACACGGAAGGATGATGGAATCATTTCTTTCTAATGTAGCCGCAAGGTCATGAACTGATTTTTCCAAGCGCTCTCCCGCGTAAGTGAAAATGAGGCGCGCTCCGGCTTCATGCAGCGAACGGGCGATTCCCCATGCGATACTGCGTTTATTGGCAACGCCCATCACAACGATGTTGCGGCCTTCAAGTGAGAAATTCATATGTATAAAGCCTCCTGTAATCGTCTTAAAGACATAGTTTTAGTACCTGATCTTAATTTTTATCATATCATAACCTTGTCCAGATTGAAAGCATGGGAAAAAGACCGCGGATGTTGAAGCGGTCTCTTTTTTATCTCGTCTGCAGACTGTTCCTTTTAAAGGCAAAATGATTGGTCGGGCCGTGTCCCTCTCCAATGCCGAGCGTATGTTCCACGGCTTCCCGCACAAAATTGACGGCTGTCTCAAACGCGGTCTGAATGTTTTTCCCCTTTGCCGTTTCCGCCGTCAGCGCGGCTGCGAACGTGCAGCCTGTTCCGTGGGTGTGTTTGGTGTCAATATAAGCGTGGCTGATTTGGGTAAAAGACGAACCGTCAAATAATAAATCAACGATCCTCCCCTGTTCAGGCTGGTGTCCGCCTTTTATGATGACATGCTTTGCACCAAGCTTGCAAAGGCGTTCGGCCGCTTTTTTCCGGTCCTCAAACGTGCGGATTTCCATTCCCGTCAATACCTCAGCTTCCGGAACATTCGGCGTCACCGCATAGCTGCGCGGAATTAACAGCTCTTTTAACGCGGCCTGAGATTCCTCACGCAGCAGGGAAGCGCCTCCTTTGGCAATCATGACGGGGTCGGTGATGACATGATCAAGCCCGTACTGATCCGTTTTTTCCGCAATTTCCGCAATCATTTCCGCGCTCCACAGCATTCCCGTTTTTACAGCGTCAGGCCGCAAATCTTCCGCCACCGCGTCAATCTGGCTGCCCAGCGCTTCCCGGGTGAGCGGATAAATGCCGTGGACGCCCAAAGTGTTCTGGGCGGTTACCGCTGTAATGGCTGACATCCCGAAAACGCCGAGCTCCTGAAAGGTTTTGAGATCCGCCTGTATACCGGCGCCGCCTCCTGAATCTGATCCGGCAATCGTCAATGCTTTGCATATGCTCATGATGTTTTTCTCTCCTTTCGCATTATCCGATCCATTTATGATAAAAGGATTTCGCTCTGCTGATATCACTTGTGCCGTGTATTAATGCTCTGCCGTCACGAAACAGTACCATCTTGAAATTGTCTGTGCAAAACGAAATTAAATACGGATTGGCTGAAACATCAAGCCCTGCCTGTCTGAGCTGTCCCGCAAGTTTTTGCAGATCAAACTGTTCGGAGATCCCCGTTCTGATCTGCACCGTGTTCCGCCCGCACAGAACCGCCGCTTTTGTCTGATTTTCATAAGATAAAAACGGAAAATCGTTTGTGCCGCAGCTTGGGCAATCAGCCGACTTAAGACGGCCGACGTTTATTTCTGACCGTTCATTTTTCCATAAATCAAAGGAGCGGAGAACATGCTCGATAGATCCGCCCGTTAACAGCTTCAGCGCATCTGCTGCCTGAAAAACGGCCGTCTGCAATACAGCCGGGCTGATGATTCCCGCCGTATCGCATGTCATACCGCCTAAAGGCAATGTCTCAAGCAGACAGTGAAGGCACGGCGTGACACCGGGAATGACGGTAAAAGAGAGCCCGTAGCTGCCAACACAGGCGCCGTACAGAAAGGGAATCCCTTTCTGTACAGCCGCATCATTCACAATCAGCCTCGTTTCAAAGTTGTCAGTGGCATCCACGATGAGGGAGGCATCACGAATCAATCCGGGTGCGTTTTCCGCAGTGACATCCATGACAAATCCCTCGACCCCTACATCACTATTTATAGATCGAAGCCGTTTTTCAGCCGCCGCGGCTTTCGGCATTTCCTGTCTGACATCATCTTCAGTATAAAGCTGCTGGCGCTGAAGATTACTCCACTCCACATAATCTCTGTCAGCGATCGTTACCTTCCCGACCCCTGCTCTGACTAGCATCTCCGCACTTGCCGTCCCAAGCGCACCCGCGCCGATAATCACGGCGTGAGACGACCGGAGCTTCTCTTGGCCGGAGGGACCGATCGGCTGAAACAGCTCCTGTCTGGAATATCTGTCCGTCATACCGGAAGACCGTCTCGCGGACTGCTTGCAGTTCCGTAATCTTTCACCGGAATTCTCCCGGCTTCATAAGAAAGGCGGCCCGCTTCTACGGCAAGCTTCATCGCCCTGGCCATCTTGACCGGATCATCAGCGCCTGACACAGCGGTATTTAACAGCACGCCGTCTGCCCCGAGCTCCATCGCGTAGGCGGCGTCTTTTGAAGATCCGACGCCGGCATCGACAATGACCGGCACCTTCGCCTGTTCAATGATAAAGGAAAGATTCAGCGGATTTAAAATTCCCTGACCGGAACCGATCGGCGAAGCGCCCGGCATAATGGCATGCACTCCGAGCTCCTCAAGACGTCTTGCGAGCACGACATCGTCTGACGTATACGGAAGCACGATAAATCCCTCTTCGAGCAGCTGTTTTGATGCTTTCAGCGTTTCAACCGGATCAGGCAAAAGTGACCGGCTGCATCCGATGACTTCTACTTTTATCATGTCACAAAGCCCTGAAGCTTTGGCAAGCCTTGCGATTCGGACCGCCTCTTCAGCCGTTGCGGCGCCGGCCGTATTCGGCAGAAGCGTGTATTTAGACAAATCAAGCTGTTCGAGAAAGTTAGGCTGAGACTCTTCAAAGATGTTCATCCGCCGCACCGCAAAGGTTAAAATATCTGATTCCGAGACGGCCACCGCCTCTTTCTGAATCTCAAAACTCGGATATTTTCCCGTTCCTAACAGCAATCTTGACTGAAACTGTTTTCCGCCTATTGTTAACATCCTCATCCGCCTCCTACAAAATGGACAATTTCTATGACATCGCGGTCACACAAACTCGTATTTTCATAATTCTTTTTTTCAATGATTTCTTTATTTCTCTCCACAACTACGATTCTTTGGTCAAGCTGGTACGATTCAAGCAAATCCTGAACCGTCCCCTCTTTTCGATTCCAATCAATTTGTTTTCCGTTCAGCTGAAGGATCATATATGAACAGCCTCCTTGCGATCGATTCGAAACGCTTCTTCCCATTCCTGTTTAATCTGTCTTTCCATGATCATATCCCGCACCATTTCAGCCGTTGCCGGCGCCAACAGGATGCCGTTCCGAAAATGGCCGGCGGCGAAGATGATGCCGCTGTCTTCAGGATGCCGCCCGATAAACGGCTTTCCGTCTCTTGTTCCCGGCCTGAGACCCGCCCAAAACCGGTCTATTTTCATATGTTCGATGGCGGGAAGCATGGTTTTCGCTTTTGCAATGACGGCCTCAATTCCTCCGATGTCAGGCGTATCGCTCCAGTCGCCCTGTTTCATCGTGGCGCCGATGACAAGCCGGCCGCTTTTTCTCGGGACAACATAACAATGATCATGGTAAAGAGTTTTGGTCAGCGGGGTATCGTCATTCCACACGGAAAGGCATTCTCCTTTCACAGGAAAAAAAGGCTGTCCCAAGCCGAGCTGGCTGAAAAACCGGCCGCTCCATACACCGCTTGCAACTGCGACTTTGTCAGCGTAAACATCCCCGCCGGACGTTGTGATGCAATATTCTCCGTTCACCCGTTTTACGGAGGTGACTTGTGTATGCTCATATATATCAGCGCCATAGCGCCGCGCTCCTTTTGCATACGCTTTGCAAACATAGTAAGGTTCGACATGGATATCGTCTTTTATAAAACTTGCGCCGAGAATGTCTTTTGAAGCGTAAGGCTCTTTTTCAAGGGCATCTTCCGCTGAAAGCCAAGTGACGGAAGGTAGATCATCCATCTTCCGTAGACGGGCGATATCTTCTTCGGTATACGCCAGTTTAAGCATTCCGCCGCTATGGCGCCTGATGTCAATGCCGCAAGCTTCCTCAAGCTCTTGCCCCGCAGCTTCATACAGCCTTTGACTGTGCATGGCAAAATCAAAAAACGCATCCCGGTTTTCACATTCCGCATGAGCGCCCAGCATTCCCGCGGCAGCGCTTGTCGTTTTTCGGCCGACTTCTCCGGCTTCAAGCAAGACAACGTTCTGCTGCGTCTTCGCCAGCTCATAAGAAATGGCGCATCCGATAATTCCGCCGCCGATCACCGCCGTATCATAGTGCTTCTTCATAATCGGCCTCCCTTACCGCGCGTGCATACCGTTTTGCCGCCTCCTCAGGATTTTCAGCTGAGAAAATACCTGACATGACGGCAATTCCGTCCGGTTTCGCCTGCTTTGTGTGTCCGATCGTCTGCAGTGTCATTCCGCCGATTGCGATGACGGGGATGGAAAGCGTGCGTTTGATCTCTGAAAGCAGGCTGATGCCTCTTGCTTCAAGTCCTTGTTTACATTCGGTTTCAAATACATGGCCGAACACCACATAATCCGCATCTTCCTTTTCAGCTTGGATGGCTTCTTTCAGCGAATGAACCGAACGTCCGATATGAAGATGGGGAAATCTGCTTCGCACCTGCTTTACGGAAAAGCTGCGGGACGGAAGCTGAACACGATGTATATTGGCAAAAAGCGCGATATCCGCCCTGTCATTGATGATCAATTTGTCCTTATCCGCACCGCCCTTTTTCAAAAGGGACAAAAGCTGCATGATCTCTCCCGCTGTTTTATCCCGCTCACGGATATGGATAAAGCTTACTTCGCGCTGAATCGAAAGAATATCCTCGGCCAGCTCGGCAACGGGTTTGCGATTATCAGTTACCGCGTGCAGCTCCAAAAGATTCCACCTCTTTCCCGCCCTTCTCGGACCAGCTTTCTTTTTGATAGGCCATTCCCCAAAATTGATATTCATAATAGCTTGAAATCACAAAATTCTCTTTCATTTTCGCACGGATGTCCTCTGTGCTGTTTTCAGCAATCTCGTCAAAACGGCTGATCTGTTCTTCGACTTGCTGTCTGAACCAGTCTCCGCCGTATGTACCGATCCATTTTTCATAAATCGGATGCTCCGGTTTGCACTCTTTTAAGTGTTCGCCGACTTCATAATAAAGCCAATAACAGGGCAGAAGCGCAGCTAATATTTCTCCAAAATTGCCGCTCATCACCGATCTGTACATATGAGACGTATAAGAATAGGCGGTCGGTGCCGGTTTAAATGCCGCACGCTCTTCTTCCGTAATCCCTAAAAGCTCCGTAAACTCGCGGTGCAGCGCCATTTCCGCTTCATATGTCCCTTGAGCGTGGCCCGCCATCCTGCCCGTCGTAAACAAGTCTTCGGCATATGCGGCGCCGAACGCCTGAACTTTTGCAAAATGCGTCAAATAGTAGGAATCTTGCAGCACGTAATAGCTGAAACGGTCTATCGGCAGGCTTCCGTCACCGATTCCCGTTACAAACGGATGAACAAAACTTCCGTCCCACCATTCGGCAGCCGCCAGTCTGCATTCTTTAGAAAATGTTATCATGTCTTCCCCCCTGTTAAAATAAAAAAACCACTTTCCCGCATCGGAAAAGTGGTTTGGAATTTAAATGGATAAAAGGAACCCCAAAAAAATACCGCTCCACTTCCCTACGCAGGTCTGAACCTGTTCAAGTTATGAGGGTCTAAAAGTCTCACTTTTATCTCAGCCCTTATGAAGGACACCCCTAGTGGTCATACGATTAATGATTTATTTGTTATGCCTTCTATATTATCACGAATTGCAATTTGGTCAAGCTTCAAGAATTTTTCTCAGTTCCGACACGTAGTTGCGCGAGCCCGTGACGATGAGACGGTCTCCTGTTTTCAGCCGCGTGTCTCCGTGCGGAACGATGCTGTCCACACCTCTGAAAATCCGGACGAAAATCACATCGCCCATCAGCGGAAATTCCCGCAGAATGATGCCGTTATACGCCGGGTTTTCCAGATTGATCTGATATAACGAAGACTCCTCATTCGTCAGGAGGCTCATCACGCCCGGCGCCTCAATTAATGCGCGCAAGAGCGTCTTTGTAGACAGAAGGATAGAAAAAATACTGATGCCCTCTTCTTTCAGTTTTGTTTCATGCTCAACCGAGCCGACGCTTGCGATGATACGCTCAGTCCCTTTCTCTTTCGCTATTAAGGCGATTTCGGCGTTCACATCTTCATTTCCCGTCGCCACGACAAGAATATCCGTTTTGAAAATACCGTGCGACTCAAGCGTGCCGGGCTCGTAATCAGAA
The DNA here is from genome assembly GCF_001975995.1 of Bacillus sp. GZB. Classification (NCBI taxonomy): domain Bacteria; kingdom Bacillati; phylum Bacillota; class Bacilli; order Caryophanales; family Bacillaceae; genus Bacillus; species Bacillus sp. GZB. The sequence goes on along the minus strand of NZ_MTQG01000010.1, from coordinate 269,329 downwards.
ATCGTGTCAACCGAAAAAACGGATTCCGCAAGTGTTTCCCCGGCATTTTCCTGATACACATGGACGACCCGTACTTCATATTCCTCCTCAGGCAATTCCAGCGTAACCGGAAGCGTCATTTGGTTGGCGCCGATAAATGTAATGCGCTTTTTTTCCTGCGGCGCACTTTGCCGTTTGTATAATTTCTTAAAGCCGATCGGCGTGATGATACTGGCAATAACCGCAACTAAAGTCAGCGCGCCGGACATATTGGCGCTGATAATGTGGAGCCTTTCTCCGATCGTAGCCGCCGCGATAACAAGCGACAGCGTGGACGTCAGCAAAAAGCCCGAAGCAAACACGGTTCTTTTGTCATACCATTTCTTTAAATAAAACACCGGAAACATTTTGCTGATAAACAGCGCAAGCAGAAGCAGCGGAATCATCGTTAATGTTTTCGGATCTTGGAAAAGCGTCCAAATGTCCAATTTCACCCCGACCATGACGAAAAAGATCGGAATTAAAAACCCGTAGCCGAATGAATCCAGCTGTTCCACCATTTCTTTATTCGGAGACAGAAGCGATACCAGAACGCCTGCCAAAAACGCGCCGAGAATATTTTCCGCCCCGAGAGATTCCGATAAAGCGACAAGCACGATAATCAGTGTGAAAATGGCTCTCGTGCCGATCTGCACGGTGCCTTTGGACATCGACTGCACAAATGAACGGTGTTTAAAGATCCTGCCGAAGAAATACAGCACGACCCCCGCGGCAAAGAGAATCAACAGAAGCCACATATTTCCGCTGTCTTCTCCGTAAAGAGAAGAGAAGAAAGCGAGCAGAATCATCGTAGCCAAGTCCGCGATAACAGCGACAAGCAGGATGATCTGGCCGATATTGGAGTTCATGATCCGTTCTTCCTTTAAAGTCGGGACCACCACACCGAGTGATATCGTCGAAATAATAAGCGTCATTAAAAATGCGTTTTGTATAAAACCGGCTAATACAAAGGCATAGGACAGCAGCAATGATAAAATAAAGATGCCGAAAAAGATAATCAGTGCGGCAGAAAACGTGTTGGGCGCCTCCTTGCCGTTCGGAAGGAATTGTTTTTTCTTCCCTTTCTCAAATGAAGAAAAATCAATTTCCAAGCCGCTTAAAAACATTAAAAAGATAAAGCCGAGAACAGACAGCGTCTCCAGCCACGTATCTCCCTGAACGACAAGATTCAGGCCGCTTTTTCCGATAATAAGCCCCATGATGATCTCCGCGACGACGACGGGGATGCTGAGCTTAAACCGATGTAAAAGGAGCGGCGTCAAAAAAGCGACGATCAGAACGACGACTAAAGATGCGACTGATGTGTGTTCCATTCGTAAATACCTCCTTAAAACAAGGGTTATAAAAGCCCGCTTAAAGCGGGCGAAACCTTACTTTTTTTTAAAAACATAACGCATATTCTAACAAGGCTGAACGCGAAAAAAAAGTGATAAGGCTTTATTTCTTTAATTCTTTTTTTAATTTGTGCAAAAACAGCGTAATTAGGTATAGGAATTAGCCCCATAATAAATAAAAAACCGTTAATAAGGAGGCTGACACGAATGGCTTATGACATCATCAGCGATATACACGGATGTTATGACGAAATGATCGCGTTAATGCAAAAGCTCGGATATGAAGTCAAAGACGGAACGCCCGTTCATTCTGAAGGCAGGACGCTTGTCTTTGCGGGGGATTTAACGGACAGAGGCCCAAAATCCGTAGAAGTGATGCGTTTTGCGGCAAAAGCATATGAAAAAGGAGCCGTCCGTTATGTCCCGGGAAATCATTGCAACAAACTGTATCGTTACTTAAAAGGAAACCCCGTAAAAGTGATGCACGGACTGGAAACGACGGCAGCCGAACTGAAAGAGCTGTCTCCCGCCGACAGAACGGAAGTCTCCAGACAATTCATCCGATTATATGAGTCAGCGCCGCTTTATGACATTTTACATAATGGCGATCTCGTTGTCGCCCACGCCGGCATAAAAGCTGACGATATCGGTAAATACTCGCGTAAGGTAAAAGAATTTGTTCTGTACGGCGATATCACGGGTGAAACGTATCCCGACGGCAGGCCCGTCAGAAGAGACTGGGCCGCCGCTTACGAAGGCAAGGCATGGATTGTTTACGGGCATACCCCGGTAAAACGCCCCCGGATCATCAACCGTACGATCAACATTGATACAGGATGCGTCTTCGGCAATCAGCTGACAGGCTTTCGCTTTCCGGAGCATGAAACCGTCTCTGTGGAAAGCTCAATGCCCTATGACGCTTCACGATTTCGCGAGGATCACGGCAGGGAGGCATGAAAAAAAGCCCGAAACCGGTAAACGGTTCGGGCTTTACATGTGTTCAATTAATGTTTTCATATCGTCAGGCACCGGAGCGTGAAAAACGAGCGTTTCTCCGGTCATGGGGTGTACGAATGAAAGCCGCTCACTGTGAAGAGCCTGCCGCGCAATTCCCTCATTTTTTCCGCCGTACAGTGTATCACCGACTAAAGGATGGCCGAGGTAGCTCATGTGCACCCGGATTTGATGCGTCCGCCCCGTTTCCAGCCGCAGGGCTGCAAGCGTAAACGCATGTCCCGCTTTTTCCGTTTGAAAATGCGTCACCGCTCGTTGTCCCTCCGGCGTTACCATCCGCTCAATAATACTGTCGTGTTTTCTTCCGATCGGCGCGTCCACCGTTCCTTCCTTCTGCAGCATGATCCCGTGTACGACAGCGAGATACCGCCTGCTGACAAGCCCCTTCTTCTGCGCTGCCGACAAAAGAGAATGGGAAAGCCGATGTTTGGCGATGAGCATCGCCCCCGATGTATCCCTGTCAAGGCGGGTGACAAGATGAACCGTTGATTGCACGCCGCTTTTTCGGTAGTGGCTGATCACTCCGTTAGCGATGCTTTCCGACGGGTGTTCTCTTGATGGAATTGAGGAGACATACGGCTGTTTATTGACCACAAGCACATGGTCATCTTCATAAAGAATATCAAGCGGAACCGGCTCAGGCAAAAGCGTTTCACTCACATGCTCCTTCGGAAATTCAATCTTAAGCACATCTCCGTCCGTTAACACGGTGCGGACGGTTACATGCTCTCCGTTCACAAGCAGGTCTCCCCCGCCGAATTTAATGTCAGCGAGAAGCCGCTTTGAAATGCCGAGCTGCGCCGTATATTCTTTTACCGTCATGCCGGCTTCCCGGGCAGTCATGTTCTTTTGGATAAAAAAGTTGTCCAATCCGTTTCCTCTTTCTATTCGCCTTTTCCGATAAAGGAATCCTGCACCCTTTTCCAAAACGGAAAAGGACGGAATCTTGCAAATCTGACTTTTTCATTTGCCACACGGCATAGAATGGACTTCACATCCTTATGCAGCAAGGTTAAATGATCAATTGTGACTTGAAAGTCGACGTCGTTTCTCGGTTTGATGACACAGTTATGATGATCGGGAAGCAAAAGCGGCGAGCCGACAGTCCTGAACACTCTGTTGTTGATGGAGGCCATTTCCGCAAGCTGAATCGCTCTGATGGAAGGGTGGATGATTGCGCCGCCTAACGCCTTATTATAAGCCGTGCTTCCGGAAGGCGTGGACAGACATAAACCGTCTCCCCTGAACGTTTCAAACAGCTGGCCTTTAATTTCCACGTCAGCGACGAGACTGCCTTCTATGCTTTTGATCGTACATTCGTTCAAAGCCAGATACCGCTCCTCACGCTCTTCATCATGATAAGTGACAATCACCTCAAGAAGGGGATACTCCACGGTATGATACGGCGTTTTGGCAATGGCCAGAACGAGCTTTTCTATCTCCTGCGGAACCCAATCGGCATAAAAACCCAAATGCCCCGTGTGAACTCCGACAAACGCCGTTTTATCAAGACGGTCGCTGTACCTGTGAAATGCGTAAAGAAGCGTTCCGTCACCGCCGACGGAAATAACGATTTCCGGCTCTTTTTCATCCAAGGTCATATCAAAATCGAGTAAATACGCCTGTATTTTGCTTTTCAGTGTATCTGAAACCTCGTCTCCTTTTGAAGAAACGGCAAATTTCATGCCATTCCCCTCCTTTCCTACTGGTGGTCTCCCGCTTTTTTCTTTCGCGAGAACGCGGCTTGGGCTTCCTGGATTTCTCCGCGGATTTCTGACATTTCTTCATCGAGCCGTGATGCGGCTTCTGAGGCCCGCTGCAGCCTCAGCTTTACTTTTTCGGGAATGTTCCCGCTGTATTTGTAATTCAGTGAATGCTCAATGGTTGCCCAAAAGTTCATGGCAAGCGTCCGAATCTGTATTTCCACAAGAACGTGCTTTTCTCCGGACGTTGTTTGTAAAGGATATAAAACGACAAGGTGGTAAGACCGATATCCGCTTTCCTTATGCTCTGCTATGTAATCCCGCTTATCGACAACGGTAAAATCTTTTCTGGCAAACAGCATATTTTTGACGATCTGGATATCATCGACAAATTGGCACATAATACGCAGCCCCGCGATATCCTGGATCGTTTCAATCTGATGAAGCGGTATGCTTTTTCGTCTCGCTTTTTCAAGTATGCTCGCCACCGGCTTCACGCGGCCTGTCACAAACTCAATCGGTGAGTGGTCATCTTCATACTCATAAAGGGTTCTGACGCCTTTCAGCTTCACCTTTAATTCTTCAACAGCCTGGCGGTATGGCGCTAGAAATTGCTCCCATTGTTTGTCATCCATCGTACATCCCCCAATTCCGAACCTGTTCTAAAGAAATACGCTTTTCACTTTTTCTTCCATATCTCCGTAGTTTGCATTATCTTTAATATTTTCAAGAAGATAATCGAGTTCTTCATGCAGCCCTGAAAGTTCAACCATTTTTCCGCCGGCCTCAAGGACCGCCGGTTTTCTTTGGTCTAAGGCTTTTTTCAGATCCGGCCAGATATGTTCTTTTATAAAGACATATTCAAAAGAGTCAGCTGATTCAAGTATGTATACAAAAGCAAAGTGATCGGAATCAACAAGCATTTGACCTGAGGCTTTGCGTTCCGCTCCGCTTAAGTCCTCTCCGCACTTCAAGCGGAGCGCGTCTTCTGTTAATGATGCATTTTGGATTTCAATTCTCTTTTGCATAATGTTCTCCTTTTTTAACAAAGTACAGCATTTATTTTATCATATCAAGGTCGATATTGATAAACGTAACCTCTAAAGAGATAATGGGAATTATACAATTTTTCGTCCTGAAAGGAAGACTGTCATGACCCAAGAAATAGAAATTGAATTCAAAAACCTGCTGACAAAATCAGAATTTCTGAAGCTGAGTGAAGCACTCTGCATGAAAGAACATGATTTTAAACAGCAGGTCAATCATTATTTCGACACGAAAGATTTTTCCCTGAAACAAAAAAAATCAGCACTCCGCATCCGAGAAAAAGACGGCGCGTTCGTTCTGACGTTAAAAGAGCCTGCCGCGGTCGGTCTGCTGGAAACCCACCAAGAGCTTGCGGCACCTGATCTTGACGTCTTCAAGATTCCGGAAGGCCCCGTCAAACGTCAGCTGGAAGGTCTCGGAATCAACTCAGAACACATTTGCTATTTCGGGACGCTGTCGACCGCACGCTCGGAAAAAGAATCAGAAAAAGGCTTAATCATTTTAGATCACAGCCGATATTTAGAGAAAGAAGACTTTGAATTGGAATTCGAAGCTGCTGACTGGGATGAAGGAAAACGGGCGTTTGAACAATTGCTCAAGCAATTCGGCATCCCAGAGCGGATCACGAAAAATAAAATCCAGCGTTTTTATGAACAGAAACAAAAAAAGGTGGAATGACACAGTGAATATAACGAATTGGGCGGCCCTTCTCCAGCTGCAATCAATGGCGCTGCAATCAATCTCTCATACAAGCACGGCTTCAGGCGGACAATCTTCAGATAGCCCGCTTGCCAATTTCAGCGCGCTTCTCAGCCAGTATACGGACACAGCCGTCCGGCAGCAGCCGGAATCAGGAATTTTAAACGGTGTGCGGACCGCTCACGCTTCATATTCACCGAGAATTCCCGTTTCATCCGGCTCCGCGGCTGCTTCACAGACCGCTTCCCCGGGCATAAAGTCTCCGGATGCGACTTCTGATATCAGCACCGGAAACTTTTCAATAGACAGCGCCATTCAGAAAGCGGCCGAAAAATACGGAGTGGACGAAAAGCTGATCCGCGCGGTTATTAAACAGGAATCAGGCTTTAATCCGAAAGCGGTCAGCGGTGCGGGGGCAATGGGACTGATGCAGCTCATGCCTTCCACGGCAGAATCACTCGGGGTGTCAAACCCGCTTGATCCCGTCCAGAACGCTGAGGGCGGTACAAAGTACTTAAAGCAGATGCTCACGAAATACGACGGAAATGTATCTCTGGCGTTAGCCGCCTACAACGCAGGCCCCGGCAACGTAGATCGGTACGGAGGCATTCCGCCGTTTAAGGAAACACAGCAATATGTTAAAAACATAACCAAACAGTATTACGCGTAAACCAGAGAGGCTTCCTTCGCCCTCTGGTTTTTTTGCGGAGTGAAATCTTACACATGAATGAAGGCGATGTGATATGATATGAAATACAAGCGCCTGACAGAAAGGCACTTTGTTTGTAGAAATAAAATGTTATTGCTAAAATATACAGTAACTGAAGATAGTAAAACTGAAAGATAAATTCGCAATGGGAATTATGATTCCTATTAGCCATATAAAGGAGTAGTCAACATGGGACAATCGTTTAACGCACCATATGAAGCGATTGGAGAGGAACTTCTATCGCAACTTGTTGATACTTTTTATGAGCGTGTCTCGTCTCATCCCTTGCTGAAGCCGATATTTCCAAGTGATTTGACTGAAACGGCCAGAAAACAAAAGCAATTTTTAACCCAGTATTTGGGCGGACCTCCTCTTTATACTGAAGAGCACGGACACCCCATGCTCAGGGCAAGGCATCTCCCCTTTCCGATTACGGACGAGAGGGCTGATGCGTGGCTAAGCTGTATGAGCAAAGCGATGGATGATGTCGGGCTGGAGGGCGATATTCGTGAATTTCTGTACGGGCGTCTGGAACTAACGGCCAGGCATATGGTAAACCAGTCAGAAGCGGAGGATCGATCATATTGACGAATTATCAGCATGAGCAATACTTCGCCCATTGCCACGGACATCCAAAAAAACCGCTCGAAATTTACATGTTTGTCGACCCTTTATGTCCTGAATGCTGGTCGCTGGAGCCCGCCATAAAAAAATTAAAAATCAAATACGGACGTTTTTTTACGCTGCGGATCATTGTTTCCGCGAGCATTACATCGCTGAATAAGCAAAAGCGGAAAAAACACCTTCTTGCCGAAGCTTGGGAAAAAATTGCGAACCGTTCCGGGATGCCCTGTGACGGAAGCCTTTGGCTTGAGCAAGATCAGCCTCTTTCATCGCCCTACCTTGCCGCACTCGCTTTAAAAGCGGCCGAACTGCAGGGAAGAAAAGCGGGCATTCTGTTTCTCCGCAGCATGCAGGAAAGCCTGTTTGTTTCCAAGCAGAATATTACGGATGAAGACGTTCTTTTAGAAATTGCCGAAAAGACGAAATTAGATGTTGAAGAATTCAAGCGCGACCTCCATTCGCAAAGCGCGGTAAAAGCGCTTCAGTGCGATATGAAAATCGCGGCGGAAATGGATGTCACCGTCAACCCGACATTGACGTTCTTTAACAGCCTGCATGATGATGAAGGGCTGAAGGTTCCCGGCAACTATTCTTATGACGTGTACGAAGAGATCTTATTCGAAATGCTCGGGGATGAACCGAAGCCTTCTGAAACGCCGCCTTTGGAATGTTTCATTGAATATTTCCGGTTTGTCGCATCGAAAGAAATCGCACTCGTTTATGATTTGAGTCTAGAAGAAGTTGAAAAAGAAATGAAAAAACTGGCATTCGCGAAAAAGGTCGCCAGAGTGGAAGCAAAGCACGGTCTGTTTTGGAAGTCTCTTTCCGGCACCCAGGAGGATGTCACCTGTTGTGATCATTAAAAAAAGCTGATTCCTTACGGAGCCGGCTTTTTTTGTGCAAATAAAGAAACCGCGCCGGGATAAGCGCGGTTTCATATGTCTTAACGACAACAAAGGGGATGGGAGAAATTTTTCACGGTCAAACAAAGGGGTAATGTTTGTTTGTGATCAATTTCACATCCTTATCATATCAAATCTTGTCGAGTTTTGACAAGCCATAAGATTAATGTTCATATTTTTGTCACAAAACATAACTGACTGCTTGTTTTCATAGAATATATCAATGAAAAACAAGGAGGGAAATCAATGCTCCGCACCGTATTGATCATCGGAATGATTGTGTTTTTCTTCTTTTTAAATCTGCTGGCCATGATGCACATGCTGCCGATTTACATTACATCTCCCCTGCTGTTTCTGTCCATATTGTTTGCCTTGTACCGGCTGAATCACAGAAAAACGTTTAAAGGGTTTTAGAAAAAGCCTGCGCAACTTATGCACAGGCTTTTTTGAATTACGAAGGGTTCACTTTCGAAAGAAGCTCTTCCATTTCGTTCAGTTTCTCTTCAAACATTTTGCAGGCCGCCTCGATCGGTTCAGGCGATGTCATATCGACTCCCGCTTTTTTCAGTATGTCGATCGGATATTCCGAGCTTCCCGCTTTTAAGAATTCGGTATAGCGCTCCACCGCAGGCTTGCCTTCTTTTAAGATCTGGCTGCTCAGCGCTTGGGCCGCACTGTAGCCTGTCGCATATTGATACACATAATAATTGTAATAGAAATGCGGAATTCTTGACCATTCCAGACTGATTTCTTTATCAATCACCATGTTGTCACCGAAATACTTTTTATTCAGATCATAATAAAGTTCGTTCAGCAGTTCAGGCGTTAGCGGCTCGCCTTCCTGCGCTTTCGTATGAATCAGATGCTCAAATTCAGCGAACATCGTCTGTCTGAACACTGTGCCTCTGAATCCTTCAAGCATGTGGTTGAGCAGGTACAGACGCTGTTTTTCATCCTTTAAGCTGTTCAGCATATATTCACCGAGCAGCGCTTCATTAGTCGTTGAAGCGACTTCAGCGACAAAAATGCTGTAGTTACCGTACGGATACGGCTGATATTTTCTCGTATAGTAGCTGTGCACGGAATGGCCGAACTCGTGAACGAGCGTAAACAGATTATTGACATTATCATGCCAGTTCATCAAGATGTACGGATTCGTGCCGTATGTACCGGACGAATAAGCACCGCTGCGTTTTCCTTTGTTTTCGTATACATCGACCCAGCGGTTTTCAAGTCCTTCTTTTAAAATAGACGCGTATTCCTCGCCCAGCGGAGCAAGTCCTTTGAGCATATAATCTTTCGCTTCCTCATATGTGACCTTCATTCCCGAATCTTTTACAAGCGGTGTGTAAAGGTCATAAATATGGACTTCATCAAGGCCGAGAACCTTTTTCCGCAGGTCAATGTAACGGTGTAATAACGGAAGATGTTTATTGATCGTTTTAATAAGGTTATCGTAAACTTCTTCAGGGATGCTGTTATTGGATAAAGCCGCTTCCCGTGCTGATTTATACTTTTTCACACGGGCGTAAAAATTATCTTTTTTCACAGTGCCGCTGAGTGTAGTCGCCATCGTGTTTTTATACTGTCCGTATGTTTTATATACGGCTTCAAATGCGTTTTTACGGACTTCACGATTGCTGCTTTCCAGGAAATTAATAAAGTTGCCGTGTGTGATTTGAGTTTCCTTGCCGTTTTCATCTTTAATCGACGGAAACGTAATATCGGCGTTATTTAAAACGCTGAATGTATTGGAAGGCGACGACAGCGCTTCTGAGGCTTCCGCAAGCAGGGCCTCTTCTTGTTCGCTCAGCACGTGCGGACGCTGTTTTGTAATTTCTTCAATTGCATGGGAGTAAAGCTTAAGCTCCTCTTTTTCCAGAATAAACTGGTGCAGCTTGTCCTCCTGAATCGCCAGAATTTCCGGTTCAATGTAAGCAGTCGCGCTGGCAGCCTGAGAATACAGGCTTGCGGCTTTGTCGTTCAGCCCTTGGTAGAAAGAATTTCCCGTATCCTGGTCTGAGCGCATATGCGCGTATGCATAAAGTTTCCCAAGGCGGTTCGTCACTTCATCCTGTGCCGTAAGCGCAGCGTATAAATTATCAGCCGAATGAGCAAGCGTGCCTTTAAAAGAAGATAAATTCGGAATTAATTCTTTAACTGCTTGAAATTCTTTATTCCAGGCCTCATCACTAGGAAAAATATCCTCTAGTCTCCATGTATGCTCTGCCTTTACTTCACTTCTGTCAGGCAGCTGTGCTGCTTTATTTTCCTCAGTCATGGTGATCCCCCTCGTTTTCTTTACTTCAAGCCAATTGAAAAAACGATTGTTTCTCCAAAAACTTGTGTTGTGATTATCTTCCGGCTTTTCACTGCCTTTTGTCAAATCATATGCGGCATATAAGACCGAGCATACCAATAATACAGTGAAAAAACGAAAACAAAATGCTTGTACGCCCCTCACATTCGCCACCACCTTGACGTTAGGGTGAACGAAATGAAGCATTCTCATTCCCCAAAAAAGAGCAGATCCCGCCGGCGCAGCTCTTCTGCCGTTTGAGGGAGCTTCCGTTGAGATGAGGGTATATATACTTCATTCTCAATTTCCCTTAAAAAATCCTGCAAGCATAAGAAATCAGCATATTGTTTTACCGCCATTCTGATAAGGCTATCTTGGGAACCATACCGCATCCGGATCTCCTTATGCCTGATTTTTTGCCGTAAATCATGAACCATGCCGGATAATCGGATCGGCGCGCCTTTTTTAGAAAGTTCCGCAAGCCGTAAGTATAAATGGCCCTGCCACACAAAAACGGGACTTGCAAACACAAAGCCCGCTGAAACGGGAATAAACACTTCAGATGGGAGAAATGGAAATGCAACCTGATGTCTTTCGTAAAAAAGACGCCGGATAAGACCGGCATCTTCAGATAAAAACCGCCCGCTTTTGTTGCGGAAGCCGGCTACGGCACGTCCCCACGAGGGAAGTCTGACGCTGTGCCGCCCTTCCGGATGACAAATGTCTTTCAGGTTTGCTTTGTGAAGAGGGATTGTGGTTAAGCCGGCATAAGAATAGCCGGTGTAAAATGGAGTGATGGAATGCAGCCTGTAAAAGGAGCGGGCGTCGGGGCAGTAAAACAGTAAGGAGGAAAATGAATTGACTTCAAAGAACTGCCAGTGAAAAGCAGAAAGCCGGAAAAATTGCGCGGCCATCCGTTTTAACCGTTTTGCCCCGATGATCCAGACCGGCCGGTACCCGGCGTTTTTCAGGCCTGCCGTCCGGCTCTTTAAAGAGTCCGCCGAAAGGTTCGCACATTGAAATTCAAAAGCCAGCCTCTCGTCTCCGCTTTCTGCCGTCAAGTCAGGCCGCTGTCCCGCGGAAGTCAGATACGGTTCCAGGCTGACACTGCACCCTTGTGTCTTGAGCCAGAGAAAAAGCTGTCTTTTTCCTTCAAGATGGTATTCGCTTTCAGGTTCGGATTCCCCGGGACACAGCCTGCTTTTTTTATGAGCGAAGTGCGGCAGTTTCTCCCGTCCCAGTTTGATATCAAGCTCACTTTTGCAAACGGGGCAGAACCAGTGTTTCTTTCTCAGCTCCGCCGCTTTTTCCTTTGAATAGCTTCCGGCCAGCTGAATGAGCCGTCCATCGGCAGTCACAGCACTGAACATGTTGCATCTTCTCCTTTCCTGAATCTTGTTGTATTCAGCAGGAAGAAGATATAATCCTGTTTGCGGATGAGAGCCATTATACGGTTTTCAGCCGTTCATCCTGTCATTCAGAACAAAAAAAACCGATTTCTGCTGAGAGAAATCGGTTTGTTATGATGCAAAGTGTTTTTTTATTGTATATAACGCATGATCAGCGATCACCAATTTTCCGTATTCTTCAAGACGGTGAATGCTGACTGATGACTCGTGCGCGTACTCCAACAGGATGCTTAGCTGATTTTCAACCTCTTCATCAGTTTGCTCATAAAAATCTGCATATAAATAATATCGGTCTTCAAACGAATACAGGGTCGTTTTAATTCCGTTAAGATTCAATTTTGATAGCGAGATGAGATCCTCAAAATCATCGAACCGCAAAGTGAACTGAAGCTTTTGCTCCTTATCTTCCCGGCTCTCGGCCTGCTCTTCTTTCTGGAAATCATCAAGTAAAGCATCGAGATTTTCATCTGCCGGCTCTTGTTTTTTATCTTCCGGGATCGGCAGTTCGAGTTTTTGTCCGTCCTTGGAAAGCTGGGCTTTTGTTACGATTATTTCCAGTCCTTTGTCCAATGCCTGAACCTGAATCCAAAGAGGACCCTCGACAGCGAATTCCTCTTCATCATGCACTTCATCCATGACTTCCCAGAACAGTTCTTCACTGCGCTCGCGATTGTACCAGATTTCTTCTCTGTCAAAACCGCGATCTTCAATATCACCATAAGACATATAAAATTTTACAGTATGCTCATTAATTCTTTCTATTTCCATTTTGCCAACCTTCCCTTCTTTATAAGATGTTGAAGGGACATCTAAGCTCCCGATGAATAGTACTTTACTACACTTTACCCATTCCGTCCACATCTTAACCTTATAGAAGACAGCGCAAATTCTTTATATTTCTATTTTATGATAAAACAGTTATAAAAGAAATAAAAAAGCATTTTCACAGCGAAAAACAGGCTTTCTCCCGGTTCCCATCATAAATAGCGCACTGCTTCATATATTAGCTGTACAAGCAATCGATCTATAAGCGAGGTGTTACCATGCCGCACGATTACCTGCTGTCCCTTCTGCTTATTATCGGGATTGACCTTATTCTCGGCGGTGACAATGCCGTCGTCATCGCGATGGCCAGCCGGAATCTGGCCCATAAACAAAGACAGCAAGCGATCATCTTCGGAACATTTATCGCAGTCGTCTTGAGGATCGTTCTGACGAGCGCTGCGGTCTATTTATTGAATGTTCCTTTTTTGCAATGCGCAGGCGGGGTATTTTTATTGTATCTCGGCTATCAGCTTCTGATTGAGAAGAAAGATGCGCAGCATGTGAAAAGCAGTTCTTCTCTTTGGAAAGCCATCCGCACAATCGTTCTGGCTGATATCTTTATGTCGCTTGACAATGTCATCGCAGTAGCCGGCGCTTCTCACGGTGAGCTGACACTTGTAGTGATCGGTCTCTTCATCTCGGTGCCGATTATCATTTGGGGCAGCAAGCTCGTTCATGCCGCCATGGAAAAAATGCCTTTATTGATGTATGCCGGGAGCGGTCTTCTCGCATTTACCGGCGGTGAAATGATTGCCAGAGACAGCAAGCTGTCATTTTTCATGGCAGAACACGGCATTATACAAATGATGCTGCCGATTTTGACCGTCGTATTTGTTATCCTCGCCAGTATGATTTACCAGCAGACTGAAAAATAAAAAAAGCCCAAACCGCGATGGTTTTGGGCTTTTTCCATGCTTATCGTAAGCTTATATCAGTTGGCAAGACGCTGTGCTTCTCTTAATTGGAAAGAACGCACTTTTCTTGGCAGGAATCGTCTGATTTCATCTTCGTTATAGCCGACTTGCAGACGTTTTTCATCAATGATGATCGGACGGCGGAGCAGTCCCGGATGCTCATTGATTAAAGTATATAAGTCTTGAAGCGGCATAGATTCAACATTTACGTTCAGTTTCTGGAATACTTTAGAACGGGTAGAGATAATTTCATCCGTACCGTCTTCAGTCATACGCAGAATCTGCTTGATCTCATCAATTGATAACGGCTCGGAGAAAATGTTTCTTTCTACAAAAGGAATCTCGTGCTCTTCAAGCCAAGCTCTTGCTTTTCTGCATGACGTACAGCTAGGTGATGTGTATAATGTAACCATTAATCTTCACTCCTCTAATTAGTAGGATGAACATGTTTGTATTCTCAAATTGAAATGACTTTAAAAAAGGAATCTTTATAGGTATTATACTATAAAAAAGTAAGTGTGAACAGTCTCCTGAGAAAAAAATGTGTCAATCCGGCAAATTTACGGCTGGCGGATGTTTCCCCATTCTCAATTAGCTCAGCTGATCGAAAATGTTTTTTCGTTTTTTCTCATCAATGACTTTGAGAACTTCATCCGTTTTTTCGTATGATTCTCCGTACCATTTTTCATCTTTATAAGTGTGAATGTTTTCATATGTCTGTTTCATTGCTTCAAACATTTCTTCTTCTGATTCCGTCTTAGGTGACCAGTACAGAATCTCCATTTTGTTCACTTCATTCGTAGCCAATGACCGGCGCCGATACCCGATTGACTGCGCGTGCTTGAAATGCTCTCTTTGATAAAAACGCAAGCGTTTCTGTGTATCCGTGTCATCCTCGTCAACAGGCTCCACCTCAAGCAGAATCGGCTTGTTTTTCTTTTTCAGCCTGCCGATCAGCTTGCTTCCGAGGCCTTGTCCTCTGGATTTCTTTGACACAAACAGGTAATCAATAAAGATGAAAGAGTCAAATTCCGCATACATCAGCACGTGGTACTGCCCCTCTTCTTTATGATAAACATCGCTTTGCTCCTTTAACAGAGCTTCCATATGCGCTTTTGATTTCATTTCTTCAATCGGAAAATATTCACTCAGCTTTTCGTACCAGTTCATTCATTTGCTCCTTATGGGTTCGTTGTCTTCACACTTTTAGATATACCCCATTTCCGATTGTTTAAACAATCTTACATCTATTAAGACGTGTGATCCTTTAACATGGTTTCAATTTTTTTAAAATGGTGTGTAATCGACGTTTTTGGTATAGCGGTTTGCCGCGTCCCACAATAAAAATTCGTCAATTCCTTCATCATGCAGCGCTTTAACCTGGTCTTCCACCTGGCGTTTCCCGTACTTTTGATAATTTCCGCTGCCGAGATATGATGCCGTGAAGTCCTGAAGCCACGGACGCGATACAGGCGGGTGTTTCAGCTTAGACAGTTTTTTATTTTCCACCTTTGCGTATTCTTTGACGACTTTGTAAGGCTCAAGATCCGGTTTATCAATGCCGAAATAGCTTGTCCAATGGCTCGGGTAAATCATGGATGAAATGACATCGACCTGTTCTGAAATTTTGCTGAAATTCTGGCCGATACCAGGCGCTTCCGGCAGCGTGGCTGAATAGCCGAAAATATCAACCGACACATCCGCACCGTACGGCTTGAGTTTTTTCTTCGCATAACCGACAAAATCGGTGACGGCATGAACGCGTTTTTGCACATTGCTGTCTGCTGTTTTTCCGTAATCGCCGTGACCGTATGTCAGTTCGTCATCACGTTTTTCAAATCCTTCAGGAAAACGGACATAATCAAACTGAATTTCTTGAAAACCCATCTTTACGGCTTGTTTTGCAATCTTTACATTGTAATCCCATACTTCTTTCATAAACGGATTGACGAACGATTCGCCGCGGCCGTTTTTCCAGACACTTCCGTTTTTTTCTTTAAAAGACCACTCCGGCTTTTTGTTCGCGAGTTCGCTGTCTTTAAATACGACAATACGCGCGATCGGATAGATCTTTTTTTCCTCCAGCTTTTTCATCATCTTTTTTGGGTCTTTGATGTACGGCTTGGCGATTTTGGCATACTCAGAATGGCCGTCCGGCTTAAAGGTGAGGTTTCCGTTGTCATCCTTGACATCAATCACCATTGTATTGAGCTCCGTTTTGTCCACAAAGTCTGTCAGCTCCCCGAATTTGCTTCCTCCCGCTGAATGCCCTGTGACGTAAATGCCCCGCACCTTATCAGGATGTGAAAAATGCAGGCCTGACGGATAAGCGAACCGTGCATTTGATTTCGGCAGTTCTTTTTCGGCCAGCGCTATTTTTACAAGCGGCTGCTCCTCTTTCGCAGCGGCGTGGGCCGGATAAGCGGCTGCACTGATAAACAGTCCCGCACAAATGGCGCACAAAATGGTTTTCATACTGATCTCCCCCTTTTTTTCCATTATAGAAAAACGGGAGCAGGCTTAATAAACTTGAATGTGCGCAAAAAAATCCTCCAAGACTGAGTCTTGGAGGATGATACGTTTATAGATAGGTTTTAAATTCAGCTTCTGTGCACATGACAAAATGTCCCGGTTTCACTTCTCTGAATTCCATTTTTTCTCCGTCTTGCAGCTGATGAACTGCCGGATCGTATTTCTTTCGCGTGCGATTTCTTTCATAGTCCGGATCAGGGAGCGGGATAGCGGACAGCAATGATTTCGTGTATGGGTGAAGCGGGTTTTCGTAAAGCTCATCCGCCGGCGCAAGCTCCACCAATTTTCCGAAATACATGACGCCGATGCGGTCGCTGATGTATTTGACCATTGATAAATCATGGGCGATAAACAGGTAAGTGAGCCCTTTTTCTTTCTGCAATTCTTTCATTAAATTGACGACTTGCGCCTGAATGGAGACGTCAAGCGCCGAAATCGGTTCGTCCGCGATGATAAACTCCGGATCAACCGCCAGCGCTCTGGCGATTCCGATACGCTGTCTCTGTCCGCCCGAAAATTCATGCGGGTAGCGGTTGGCGTGCTCTTTATTTAAACCGACCGTTTCCAGCAGTTCGTGAACCCGCTGCATCCGCTCTTTTTTCGTTTTTGCCAGGCGGTGAATATCTATTCCCTCGGCAATAATGTCGGCGACTGTCATTCTCGGATTTAAAGATGCGTACGGATCCTGGAAAATCATCTGCATTTTCCGGTTAAACTCCAGCAGCTTCTTGCGGGATTTTTTCCCGTGGACATTTTCCCCGTTAAAGAGAACTTCCCCGCCGGTTGCCTCATACAGCCGGATAATGCTGCGGCCCGTCGTTGATTTACCGCAGCCTGATTCTCCGACAAGGCCGAGCGTTTCGCCTTTATAAATATCAAATGACAAATCATCTACGGCTTTTACCGTTCCTTTTTGCGTGAAAAAATGCTGTTTTAAGTGTTTGATTTCGAGAAGCTTCTCAGTCATTTTTTTCACCTTCCTTCATTAAAACAGGATGCTGATACGTATTCGGAAGCTGACGGATTTTAGCCTTCACCGCTTCAGGCGGCTCGACCTTAGGCGCATCAGGATGCAGAAGCCACGATTTCACGAAATGCGTATCTGACACTTTATACATCGGCGGTTCCTGTTCAAAGTCGATTTTCATCGCATATGAGCTGCGGAGCGCAAATGCATCCCCTTTCGGAGGATTCGTCAGATCAGGCGGCGTGCCCGGGATGGCCGTCAGTTTTTCCTGATCGGTGCTGTCCAGGCTGGGCATTGAGGCAAGCAGTCCCCACGTATACGGATGGCGCGGATCATAAAAGATTTCATCCACCGTGCCCGATTCGACGACTTGACCTGCGTACATGACGGCGACCCGGTCGGCGACATTGGCGACAACGCCGAGATCATGCGTGATAAAAATGATAGACGTATCAATTTTCTTTTGCAGATCTTTCATCAGCTCAAGGATCTGTGCCTGAATCGTCACATCAAGCGCCGTTGTCGGTTCATCGGCAATTAACAGTTTCGGATTTGCCGCAAGCGCCATCGCGATGACGACACGCTGCCTCATTCCGCCTGAAAATTCATGGGGGAATTGGCCGATCCGTTTTTCGGGCATCGGAATTCCGACGAGATCAAGCAGCTCTATGGCGCGCTTTTTCGCCGCTTCACTTGAGATTTTTTCATGTTTGAAAAGCACTTCCGTAATTTGTTTGCCGACTCTCATCGTCGGGTTCAGAGAGGTCATCGGATCTTGGAAAATCATTCCGATGTCCTTTCCTCTGATAGCCTGCATTTCTTTTTCAGACATCGGCACGATATCGCGTCCGTCAAAAAGAATCTGTCCTCTTTTAAAGTAGCCCGGCGGCATCGGGATCAGTTTCATAATCGCTTGGGAGGTCACACTTTTTCCGGAACCCGACTCCCCCACGATCGCAAGCGTCTCTCCTTTATTCAAATGGAAATTCACGCCGCGGATTGCCTGTACCTCTCCGCCGTATGTTTTAAATGAAATGGCTAAGTCTTTTACTTCTAGCAAGCGTGTCACTCATATCACTCCTTATTTGCGTAACTTAGGATCCAGCGCGTCTCTTAACCCGTCGCCGACAACGTTAAAGCCGAACATCGCCAGGCAGATAAAGCCGGCAGGGAAGAACAAACGCCAAGGGTAATAGGTTAATGCAGGCAATCCGTCTGAGGCCATCGTTCCCCAGCTCGCAAGCGGCGCAGGTACGCCGAGGCCCAAATAACTTAAAAACGCTTCTGTAAAAATCGCCGTCGGAACCGTCAGTGTCATCGTTACGAGGATAGAGCCCATCGCGTTCGGGACGATATGCTTAAACAACAGCCGGCCGGTTTTGGCGCCGAGTGTCTGTGAAGCAAGCACATACTCCTGATTCTTTAATTGCAGCACCTGTCCGCGGACGATTCTCGCCATATTGATCCAGCCCGTGATCGTCATGGCGACGATAATGGTCAGCAATCCTTTCGGCAGGACAACCATCAGCAAAATAACCATTAATAAGGAAGGAACAGCCCACAGAATGTCGGCGATGCGCATCATCACTTCATCTGTGCGTCCGCCGCGGAATCCGGAAATGCTGCCCCAGATTACGCCGATTAATAAATCAAGCACGGCAGCTGCGACACCGATAAAGATGGAAATCCGCGCGCCCACCCATGTACGGACGAATATATCCCTTCCAAGGTCATCCGTGCCGAACCAATGATCTTTCGACGGTGCTTTATCCGCATTTAATAGATTGGTAGTGGCATAATCATACCTTGAAAAGAAAGGCGCTAAAATCGCCATCAGAATAATAAGAACGATCAGTACGAGCCCGACCATCGCAAGCTTATTGCTGCGGAAGCGGAGCATGGCGTCTTTCCAGAGGGAAAGGCTTTTTTTATTTATTTTTTCGGCATCGCCGGCATTAGCTGAAGCTGGTTCAAACATATTTTTAGGAATGTTCTGCATGGTCTAGGCTCCTTTCTTTGCTTTGGAAAGCTTGATTCTCGGATCGATTAATCCGTACAGCACGTCTACAATTAATACGCATAAAAGCAGGAGCACGCTGAAGAACACGGTAACTCCCATAATGACCGTATAATCACGGTTTGTAATGCTGTTTACAAAATGCGCGCCTAATCCGGGAATTCCGAAAATGGATTCAATGATGAAACTTCCCGTTAAAATGGATGCCGCCATCGGCCCCATATATGTCACGACCGGCAAAAGCGCGTTTCGCAGCGCATGGCGCACGGTGACTGACGGACGGGAAAGTCCTTTAGCTTTTGCAGTCCGTATGTAATCGCTGTTTAACACTTCAATCATGCTTGAACGGGAGAGTCTGGCAATGAACGCCATCGGCATGGAAGCGAGCGCAATAGAGGGCAGAAAGGTGTATGCCCAGGATTCCCACCCTGCGACCGGGAACAGTTCTAATTTAATTGAGAAAATATATTGCAAAATCGTCGCCAATATAAAGCTCGGAACTGAGATCCCAAAGATCGTTAAAATCGCAATGGTATAATCCTGCCATTTATTATGGTACAGGGCAGCAAGCACCCCGAAAAGCACACCGAACGCTAAAGCGAGGAGAATAGCTTCTGCACCGAGAGTGAATGAAACGGGGAAGCCTGAATTGATTAAATCATTAACACTTTGGCCTTTATATTTAAAAGAAGGTCCGAAGTCCCACATCGCCACAGATTTTAAGTAGCTGGCATATTGAACGAAAAGAGGCTTGTCCAGGCCATAGTGTTCGTTTAAGTTTGCCTCAATTTCAGGCGGCAGCTTTCTTTCGCCGGAAAATGGTCCGCCCGGCGCTGCCTGCATTAAGAAGAATGTGGCGGTCACAATCACAAACAATGTGATGATCATGTAAATGAAACGTTTACCGATATATTTCAGCAAGGTGAACACCTCCATGTTTTTTACAATTTTATACTTAATCAGCAAGAAAGGTATATGGGGACATCCTCCCCATATACCTTGGGTCTTTTGTTTTCAGAACCGTCTTTTATTCAAAAGAAGCGTTTCTGAAGTAAACTTCGCCTGTTCCTGTCAAGATCACATTTTTGAGGTTTTTATCCTGCACCCAAGGATCCGTATAGAAATAAACTGGCGCGACCGGCATTGCGTCAATAAAGATCTTTTCTGCTTTTTTCAGCTCTTCGATACGTTTATCCGGATCCGTTTCAAGTTGAGATTGGTTCAGCAGCTTTTTAAACTCAGGATCTTCCCATCCGGTATCATTGTTTCCGCCTTCTTTATCACGGAACAATTCAAGGAAGTTGATCGGATCGTTGAAATCGCCGAGCCAGCCCATACGCCCGATTTGGTAGTTCTGGCTGTGCAGCTTGTCGATGTAAACATTCCATTCGGAGTTATCAAGCTCAACTTTGACGCCCAAGTTCTTTTTCCACATTTCCTGTACGGCCTGCGCGATTTTCGCATGCGCGTCATCTGTATTAAAGGACAGTTTGATCGCCGGAAGGTCAGAGGCATTCTTAACGCCTAATTCCTTCAGTCCTTTATTTAAGAATTCTTTAGCTGATTTGACGTCATTGTCTTTGAAATAACCTTTTGTGTTATCCTTGAATCCCTTCATTGACGGCGGCACCGCAGCCATGGCCGGGATTTGTTCGCCCTGCGTTACATTTTTCACGATGGACGAGCGGTCGATCGCATAAGCAAGGGCTTTACGGATGTTGACATTGTTCAGCGGTTTCTCTTCGGTGTTGAATTTGTACCAATACACGCCTGCGATCGGTTCAACATGAAGAGATCCGTCTTTTTTCAATGTCGGCAGAGATTCAGTCGGAAGCTGGCCGAGCGGCATTCCTGCCCAGTCAAGCTCACCGGCCTGGAATTTTTTCAGTTCGGTGTTGTTATTGTTAATCATCACCATGTTGATTTTCTTCAATTTCACAGCGTCTTTATCCCAATATTGATCGTTCTTTTCGAGCGTGATGGAACCGCTGTGTTTCCAGGCCGTCATTTTGAACGGGCCGTTTGACACATAATTTTCGCCCGCGTTTGTGTTCCAGTTTTTATGTTTTTCCGCAATTTTCTTGTTGACCGGCATATACGTATAGAATGAAGTTAATTGCGTGAAATAAGGTGTCGGGTTATTCAGTTCAACCTTTAATGTTTTGTCATTTACGGCTTTTACGCCTACATCATCAATTTTGCCTTTTCCTGTATTGGCAGCTTCAGCGCCTTTGATGTAGTAGAGCTGATAAGCGTATTGTGATTCGTTGTTCGGGTCAAGCGCCCATTTCCACGCATATTCAAAATCCTGCGCCGTCACAGGGTCGCCGTTAGACCATTTCGCACCGTCACGAATCGTAAATGTATAGGTCTTTCCGTCTTTACTTGTTTCAATTTTAGATGCCATTCCTTCTTCAGGCTCACCTTTGGAGTTTACGCGTGTCAATCCTTCAAAAGTCTGTCGGATTACGCCTCCTGACACGGAATCATTCGCTAAACCCGGATGCAGTGAGAACGGCTCGGTTTTAATATTGATATTAAGTGAAGTCTGTCCTTTGGTGTCTTTTTTACCGCCGCCTGATCCACCGCTGAATCCGCCGCACGCACTTAATACAAGCGAAAAGATAAGCATCAAACCTACAATAGACCAACGCTTTTTCATGCACTAACCCCCTAATCAAATTTTTCAGCCTTTACTACTAAATACTCAGAAATATCAGACAAAATAACTTAATATTTTTCTAAACTTTAATTGTGTTCCGTCTTTTCTGATTATTTTATGTAAAGAAGCTGTAACAATAGAGTGAACAAGTTCATTATAATGAAATGAATAATTTATTGCAATACTATTTTCTCAATTTAAAATATTTAAATTTGGTCAGTTTTTCTGTCAAAAAGGTGATACACTTCTATAGTTTAAAGCATGACCTAACTAAATTTTTTTATTGCAATTTCCAGTTCATATTGCTTTTTACATATAATATTCGTTATACGAAATGTTGATATACGTTATCATTTAAGCATTTTCAGTTCTTTTTGAGGATTTCCATCCCTTAAGCAAACTGGAAATAAGCTTGTATTCCTCTGATGACATTTGGCTATAATTGATTTATAATAGATCAATCAAATACATTTGTTGTGATTGCGATGATGAAGAATAGTACACATTTTCACCCGTTTGAAGAGAGTCTGCGGTGCTGGGAGCAGGTAACGGGCAATGTGGAATGGACTTCTGAGCAGCTGACCGAACGTTAGTAGGCCCAGCCGGAGCAGCCTCCGTTACCAACGTCTCGAGCGATTCCATTGTAATGGAATAATCAGGGTGGCACCACGGTTCATTCGTCCCTTTTTTCTACGGGAAGAATGGGCTTTTTTTATTATGTTTTAAGAAATGAGGTAAGAACTATGAAGAAAACGATTTTTTCTGGCATTCAGCCGAGCGGTTCCGTTACCCTCGGCAACTACATCGGCGCAATGAAACAATTTGTCGATTTGCAGCATGACTACAACGGCTACTTCTGCATTGTCGATCAGCATGCGATTACGGTTCCGCAGGATCGGCTTGAACTGCGGAAGAACATTCGCAATCTCGCGGCTCTTTACGTGGCCGTCGGACTTGACCCCGAGAAAGCGACCCTCTTTATCCAGTCGGAGGTTCCCGCTCATGCCCAGGCGGGGTGGATGCTCCAATGCGTCGCATATATCGGCGAGCTTGAGCGGATGACGCAATTTAAAGATAAGTCAAAGGGCAAAGAAGCCGTCGTGTCAGGACTGTTAACCTATCCGCCGCTGATGGCCGGCGATATTTTACTGTACGGAACGGATCTTGTTCCGGTCGGAGAAGATCAAAAACAGCATCTTGAACTGACCCGCAACCTGGCGGAACGCTTTAATAAAAAATACAATGACATCTTCACGATTCCTGAGGTGAAAATTCCTGAATCAGGCGCGCGCATCATGTCACTGGCTGATCCGCTCAAAAAAATGAGCAAATCAGATCCGAACCAAAAGGCATTTATCACGCTGCTTGATGAGCCGAAGCAGCTCGAGAAGAAAATCAAGAGCGCCGTGACTGATTCTGAAGGCATTGTAAAGTATGATAAAGAAAACAAACCGGGTGTTTCTAATCTTTTGACGATCTATTCTATTTTAGGAAACACATCAATTGAAGAATTAGAAGCTAAATATGAAGGCAAAGGGTACGGTGAATTCAAAAGCGATTTAGCCGAAGTCGTTATCGGCGCATTGACACCGATCCAAGAGCGCTACCGTGAATTAATTGAGAGCGACGAGCTTGACCGCATTCTCGACGAAGGAGCGGCGCGCGCAAACAAAACGGCCGGCAAAATGGTGAAGAAAATGGAAAACGCCATGGGTCTCGGACGGAAAAGAAGATAAAGAAAAGAGGCGGGGATTCTCCCGCCTCTTTTTTTAGTTCACTTTTGATTCCTGCTCCATTTCCCAAAGCTTTTCGAAAAACGGCTGCCCTTTAATCAAATTTTCACAGAACGCAAGATGTTTATCCGACCAGCCTTCAATTGTTTCATTGTAAAGCATGTCCCAGATCTCTTCAAAGCTCATCCGTTTGATCTGCTCATACATATGCGGATTCCATTCCGTGTACCAATACACAATTTCCGCACGGTTTTTCAGCCCTTTCAGCTGGTCGAGCGCCATAAACATCAGCTGCTTGATCTGCCGCTCTTTTCTCGTCAGCCCTCTGACGTGCTCCGGCGCCAATGACAAAATGTGATATTCCTTTGAAGACTCCAATTGCGCCGGCACAAATTGAAACGATTCCGGTTCTACATCCTTTACCATTTCATAAACAAGCTGCTCCTGTCTCGGAATCAGGCGGCTCTTTCTGACCGGAATGGTATATCCGATCGTATCCACGGCAATGATGCCGATCCCGTCTGTCACGACAAAACAGTACTCCAGCTTTGTCCGCTCATGATTTTTTCGCACGTATGACTTTTGGTGGACTTGGTCAAGCAGCTCTTTCGGAAGCTCTGATAAGTCGTTTTCTATGTAATGAAATAATACCGACGGCACTCTGAGCAGCGGCGTCTGATCCAAAAGCTCAACCGTGTCTTCCTTCCGCCATTCGTGAAAATGGCATACATTGTAGCCGTTTTCTTCCCCTTCAAACCAATTGACCCATACATCATGAAGAAATAACATATTCGACCCCTCACTTTATAAAAACTGTTGTCCACAGTATAGGCAAGGGGTAGATAAATTATTCCATTTTAATATGAGATTTCCGCAATACGGAGCTGGATTTCCGACTGCATTGCAACAAAAAAATCTCCCGTTCCGTCCGGGAGATCATTTCACATTTTTCGGATCAAGCGCATCACGCAGCCCGTCTCCGACAAAGTTAAAGCACAATACGGTAAGAAGGATCAACAAACCCGGGAATAACGGATACCACCAAGCCTGAATCATAAGCGTAAAGTTCTGTGCATCCTGAAGCATATTGCCCCAGCTTGCGATCGGCGGCTGAATCCCGAAACCGAGATAACTTAATGTAGATTCCGCCAAAATAACCGTTCCCACCTTTAATGTGGCTGAGACAATAATCGGTCCGAGCGCATTCGGCAATATATGAGAAAAGATGATGTGATGATTTTTTGTACCGATCGTCTTTGCAGCTAATACAAACTCTCTGGAACGAAGCGATAAAAACTCCCCTCGGACAAGACGTGCCGTTGTTGTCCAGCCTGTAAGGGAGAAAATTAAAATTAATTTATCCATTCCGGGCTGAAAAATCGTAACAAGTGTAATAAGCAAAAATATATCAGGTATGGATAATACGATATCAACGGTTCTCATGAGAACGGCATCGACAATCCCTTTAAAATATCCGGCAACGGCTCCGACAACTGTCCCGATTGTAATCGCGCCGATCACAGAAGCGAATCCGACAAGCAAGGAGACGCGCGCCCCGTACAGAACCCTCGTAAAGATGTCTCTTCCGAATTTATCAGTTCCCATTAGATGTTTTAAGCTCGGCGGCTTCAAACGATTGATAAGAGATTGACTCTCCGGAGAGTAAGGAGCGATTACCGAAGCGAATAAGGCTGACAAGATGATGATGGTTAATATAACGGCTCCGATTACAGCTAGTTTATTTTGAAAGAACTTTTCGAAAAAAATCTTCGTCATTGTTTCCGGTTTGGATTGAATATTTTCCTTTAATTTTACTTCGCTGGGGGGTGTGCCGGTATTTGGCTGTAACATTTGACTCTCACCTCTCTTTGTTAATATTCAATGCGGGGATCAACCAGCGCATATAAGATGTCCGCAATTAAATTCCCCACTACAACCAAAACAGCTGAAATGACTGTCATGGCCATGATAACCGGATAATCCCGCGAAAAGGCTGAATCAATAAACAATTTGCCGAGACCCGGCCAAGTAAAAATCTGTTCTACCACTACCGCTCCCCCGATAAATGACGGTATCATCAGACCAAAAATAGTGATGACAGGAAGAAGTCCGTTTCTCAAACCGTGTTTAAAAATCACTTTATTATCTCGGAATCCTTTCGCACGCGCCGTTCGTATATAATCCTGTTTTAACACATCAAGCATACTGGATCTTGTGTATCTCGTTATCCCTGCCATGTCTGCCGTGGCGAGCACAAAAGCAGGCAGAATCAAGTGATGCAATCGGTCAAATATGTTAAAGTCAGCATTCAAAGTGCTTACTCCGCCAGTGGGAAACCACCCCAGATTTACAGATAAAACCATGATTAAAAGCAAACCGAACCAAAAATTCGGTATGGCAAGCCCTAAAAATGAAGTAACAGTTATCCCGTAGTCCAATTTTGAATAAGGACGCTTCGCTGACAGAACGCCAAATGGAATAGAAATAAGAAGAGCGACAAGGGTTGAGAAAAGCATTAGCACAATCGTATTCGGTAAACGGGATAAAATAAGTTCAGAAACTGGAGTGCCTTTCTTGACGATAGAAGTCCCGAAATCCCCTTGCAGCATATTCCCCAGCCATTTCACATATTGAACAGGTTCCGGATCATTCAACCCGTATTTTTCAATGAATTTCTCCCTGTCCGCTTGACTGATTGTAGGGTCCATCATAAGTGACATCGGATCTCCCGGCGCTGCTTTCATGATGGCAAACGACAAAATTGTAATGCCTAAGAGAATCGGCAAGGACATTAATGTTCGCCGTAAAATATATGTAACCATATTCTTGTCCCCTTTTTAAATAGGATAAGAGAGGAAAGGAACCTCCTTCCCTCTCCAGGGCTTTTGCTATTTTTGATCCAGCCACCATTTTTCAATATTGTACAAGTCATTTTTAGGGTGGAATACATAGCCTTGTAAATTATTCGGCATCGCTCTGTGGTAATTGTAATAGAATAAGAAGCTGTACGGCTGATCTTCAGCAATCAATTTGTATATCTCTTCATATTTCTTTTGGTATTCTTTTCTGTCTGTAATTGTCTTCGCTTCTTCAAGCAGCTTGTCGACTTTCGGGTTTTTATACCAGATATTATTCAGCCCGTTTTTCGATTGGCTTGAATGGAAGATAGAGAACTGATCCGGGAACGTTGCAAGACTCCATCCGAGAAGAAGAGCGTCATAATCCCAATTAGGGGCACTTGTCTGTTCAATTAACGCACTGAATTCAACAATTCGCGGTTTAGCCTCAATTCCCACTTCTTTTAGTTGCTGCTGAACGACAACAGCTAAATCTTCACGAATTTTATTGCCTTGGTTCGTTTTAATTTCAAACGAGAATTTTTTTCCGTCTTTATCAAGGTAGCCGTCACCGTCATGGTCTTCCCATCCGGCTTCTTTTAGCAGCTGCTTTGCTTTCTTCGGATTATAATCAAATGTCGGCACTTTAGACTTCGGATAATTCCATGACAGCGGACTCTCAGGAACATCTGCTACCTTACCGTCTCCGTTCAGCACTTGATCCACCATTGCCTGCCTGTCAAGAGCGTAAGTCAATGCCTGACGCACTTTTTTGTCCTTAAAGATCTCTTTTTTCTCATTCCAGCCGATATAGCTGTAGTTTAAGCCAAGATCAGATTTGACCTTCACATTTCCAAACGTTTTAACCGTATCAAAATCTGTGCCCGGCACAACGAAGAAATCAATATCCCCCGCTTTTAACTGAGCCACGGCAGCGTTAGAATCAGGTATTGTTTTTACTGTCACTGTATCAAGGTAAGGTCTGCCGCCAAAGTAATCATCATTTGCTTCCAGTTTGACGTACTCGCCCTTTTTCCACTCAACAAACTTAAACGGACCGGAGCCGATTGGATTTTTACGGTTAAATTCATTCTCTCCCAGATCAGCAACCGGGACCTTACCCAATATATGTTTAGGCAAAATGCCGTAACTGTCGAGAACGACATTATAGAAATAGGCATCTTTTTTCTTCATTTTAAACTGAATTTCATATTTTCCTTTTTTCGTTACGGATTTAAGGGACTCAAAACCCGAGCCACGCTCACCGTTGTAATCTTTGTTAAGAGGGATGCTGTAGGTGAAAACAACATCATCGGCCGTCAGCTCTTTTCCATCATGGAATTTAACGCCTTTTTTCAGTTTTACATCATACGTTAATCCCCCGTCAGCTTCTGTTACTTTTTCAGCCAGCGACGGCTTGACGTTTAATTTCTCATCAGTTTCCAATAATGTGCTGTAAATCATTCCTTCAATATCAGAACTTGCAACATCGGTAGAATAAAGTGGATTAAAAAGTGTGGGTTCCCCGGTTGACCCGACAACCAAATCTCCGCCTTTTTGCGGTTTTCCTGCCGGTTTGGATTCGGTGCTTGTGGATTTTGAGCCGGAGCAGGCGGACAGGAAGATGGCGAGCGCCATAAAAACACTTAGCATCATCAGTGCGCTTTTACGTAATTTCATATCAATTCCCCCTTTGTGATATATATGCAGCAAACTGGTTATGTAATCCGGCATACCCCCTCTCGATGCTTGTCATTTCAGGCATATAAATGGCAGGCGACGTAATGGCCGGGAGCGGCTTCTTCAAATGCCGGGATTTGTTCCTTGCAGATCGGTTTGGCCATTGGGCACCGCGTGTGGAACACGCAGCCTTTCGGCGGGTTTGCCGGGCTTGGCAGTTCTCCTTTCAGGATGATTCGTTCCCGCTTGACGGCGTCTTTTTTTCTCGTGACGGGCACTGAAGACAAAAGCGCTTGCGTATAAGGGTGAAGCGGATTGCCGTACAGCTCGTGTTTATCGGTCAGCTCCATCATTTTTCCCAGATACATGACGCCGACTCTGTCGCTGATATGGCGGACAACACTCAAATCATGAGAAATAAACAAATAGGTCAGGTTGAATTCTTCCTGCAGTTCTTCCATCAGATTGATGACCTGGGCCTGAATGGAGACATCGAGTGCGGAAACGGGTTCATCCGCAATAATCAGCTCGGGATTCAACGTCAGAGCCCGCGCAATCCCGATCCGCTGGCGCTGCCCCCCGGAAAATTCATGCGGATAGCGGTTTGCAAAGCTCGGATGAAGGCCGACTTTCGCCAGCAGCTCCTCCACTCGCTCGTTCCGCTCGCTCATGCTGTACATATGGTGAGTCTGGAACGGCTCTTTAATAATTGAACGCAGCGTTTTCCTCGGGTTAAGGGATGCGAAGGGATCTTGGAAGACCATCTGGATGTTTTTGCGGACGCTTTTTCTCAGCTTTTCTTCAGATAAGCCTGAGATATCCTGACCCTTAAAAAGAATTCGGCCGTCTGTCGGCTTGTATAAACGGATCATCGTCCTTCCCGCCGTTGATTTGCCGCATCCTGATTCACCGACGATGCCGAGCGTCTCCCCGCGCTTCAGTGAAAAAGAAACGCCGTCAACAGCCTTTATATCACCGACTTTCCTTTGAAAAAAACCGGAGCGGATCGGGAAATATTTTTTTACGTCTTTCAGCTCTAAAATCGTTTCTTGGCCTGCAGCTGTCATTTTGATTGGGCACCCTCTTCCTCATATAAAAAACATCTTACAGAACGGCCGCTTTCATGCGTTATCAGCTCCGGCTGCCCTGTTTTGCATTTGTCCATCACTTTTGAACACCTCGGGGCGAATCGGCAGCCTTCCGGAAGATTATCCGGTGTCGGGACACTGCCTTTGATCGCTTTTAATGTATCAATCTCTCCATCTATCACCGGTATGGAGTTTAACAGCCCTTCAGTATACGGATGAAGAGGGTTTAAAAATAAGTCCTCCACACTCGCGCTCTCTACGACTTGTCCGCAGTACATCACGATCACCCTGTCGGCGGCTTCGGAAACCACACCTAAATCGTGAGTGATCAGCAGAATGGAAGTATCGAATTTTTTGCAGAGGTCTTTCATCAGCTCCAATACTTGGGCTTGTATCGTCACATCAAGCGCCGTCGTCGGCTCATCAGCGATCAGAAGCTTCGGATTGCAGCTGAGCGCGATGGCGATCATCACCCTCTGTCTCATCCCTCCGGAAAGACGGTGCGGATATTCTTTCATCACTTGTTCCGCTCTGGAGAATCCGACGAGTTCCAGAAGCTCAACGGCTTTTTTAGCCGCTTCTCTTTTATTCATTTTTTTATGGTATTCAAGCACTTCGGTAATTTGTTCGCCGATGGTCAGCACCGGATTCAGGGAAGTCATGGGCTCCTGAAAGATCATAGAGACGTCATTTCCGCGGATTTTGCAATATTCGTTTTCGGTGAAGGAGGCCAGGTCCCTGCCTTCAAGCTTAATCGAGCCGTCCATAATTTTTCCGCCCGAGCCTTGGACAAGTCCCATAATAGAAAGCGAGGTGATGCTTTTGCCCGAGCCGGATTCTCCTACAAGAGCGACGGTTTCGCCTTTGTTAATGTGAAAATCAACCCCGTCGACTGCGGGGATCGGCTGTTTCTTTCTGAAAAAATAGGTCTTTAAATTATTCACTTCTAATAGTGTGCTCATGATACGCCCCTTTCTCATTCCGCTGAAGCAGAGGGAAACATACGTTTCGCTATCACAAAATATAGAATAGTCGAAAAATTTTATAGTTGTATATTATTACATCATTATTACAAAAGCAAGAATTTTTTAGGATAAATGTAATATCCTTAAATAATTTCCATTCTTTTAATCTATTAATGCGTTGCCTCCAGAAAGGTTTTTGAAGGGATGGCCAATGCTTCTTTTACTGTTTTTTGATGGTCGGTTAAATATTTTTTTACTATATTGAATCCGACAGCATAGCCGAGCATTGAGGGGAAGTATCCTTTTCCGTATAACAGCTGGGAAAACATTCTGCTGTCTCTCGTTAAGCGGAGGTTCGGCTTGACTCTTTTTTCAAACAGAAAATCAAGCTGCTCAGGCGTATAGTATGACGTCCATTCCGCCGTAAGACTTGAGCCGAACCGCTCATATACAGCATATTCTGCCAGCCCCTCCATCATGATTGTATCAAGAAATGTCTCATCTTTTTCGTCCTTTGTCACATGTTCTAACCGGCAGACGTGATTATATTCATGTGTCATAAGGGCGGATACAGCTGAATTGGAACTATCCGACGATAGAAAGAGGAACATTTTGTCCCGAAAGGCCAGACCGGATTTTGATCCGAATTCCTGACGGATTTTCCGGTTTCGTTCATCGACGGGCAAAACTACGATCGGCACGTCCGGCCCGTTCCACTTCTCCTTTAAATAGGCTTCCTCCTTTTGAATATGACTGTAGCATCCTTTTTCTTTCAGCCGTTTACTGGTCCTGACGCCATCCTTCAAATGGCGGAACATGCCGTGGTTTTGCAGCATCCCGAGTATCGGCTTCCACTCTTTCTTATCGGCCCCTGAAAAAAGCGGCAAAAGATGCGGGGCCAGATCATTTACGGATGCCGCCTTTTCCATCCATTGATATGTCTGCTTGACGCTCATACCGGTTCGCCTCCTCTTGTTGTTATCATATGCACGCACAAAAAAACCGGCCACCTTTTTCAGGCAGCCGGTCAAAACTGTATTATTGATATTTTTTAAAGATCAAAGTGGCATTATGTCCGCCGAAGCCGAGCGAGTTGCTGAGAACGACGTTGACATCCTGCTCGCGCGCTTTGTCCGGTACATAATCTAAATCACACTCTTCATCAGGTGTTTCGATGTTAATCGTCGGCGGGATAATGCCGTCTTTAATGGCCATGACGGAGAAGATTGCTTCAATTCCTCCGGCAGCGCCTAACAAATGACCCGTCATTGATTTTGTCGAACTTACGGCAAGCTTGTACGCATGATCACCGAAAACGGTCTTAATGGCTTTTGTCTCGTATTTATCATTGTAGTACGTGCTTGTGCCGTGAGCGTTGATGTAGTCAATTTCTTCAGGCTTGATGCCCGCATCTTTGATTGCTTCCTGCATCGCTCTCGCACCGCCTTCCCCGTCTTGGGCAGGCGCGGTAATATGGTAGGCGTCACCCGTTGAGCCGTAGCCGACAATTTCCCCGTAGATTTTCGCACCGCGGGCAAGGGCATGCTCCAGCTCTTCAAGCACGATGATCCCCGCGCCTTCTCCCATGACAAAGCCGTCACGGTTTTTATCAAACGGGCGGCTTGCCGTTTTCGGATCAGGATTTGTAGAAAGGGCTTTGTTTGCACTGAAGCCTGCAAATGACATTCTTGTCAGCGGCGCTTCTGTTCCGCCCGTAATCATCGCATCGGCATCGCCGCGCTGAATGACTTTAAACGCGTCACCGATAGAGTTCGTTCCCGTCGCACATGCCGTCACCGTACAGGAGTTGACTCCTTTTGCTCCGAGAGCGATTGAGATTTGGCCTGTCGCCATATCAGGAATCATCATCGGAACAAAGAACGGGCTGACCCTTCTCGGCCCTTTTGTCAGGAAGATTTCGAATTGGGATTCAAGCGTTTCAAGACCGCCGATTCCGGACCCGACCCAAACGCCGACTCTCGGCGCGATCTCGTCTGTGATGTTAAGACCAGCATCTTGAACGGCCATTTTCGCGGCTACGACAGCGTATTGCGTGAAGCGGTCCATTTTTCGCGCTTCTTTTTTATCCATGTGATTTTCAATATTGAAATCTTTCAGTTCAGCAGCTACTTTCGCCGGATACTCGTCCGATTCCACACGTGTGATCGGTCCGATTCCGGATACGCCGCCGATTGCATTTTTCCAGCTTGTTTCGGCGTCGTTGCCAAGCGGAGACAGGGCTCCAAGCCCTGTAACGACTACTCTTTTTTTACTCATCTTGTGTGCACCTCACTTTTTTTATCGTCCCCAGCGTATTGCTATGGCGCCCCATGTCAATCCTCCGCCGAAACCGACCATGACGATGACGTCGCCGTCTTTAATTTTGCCTGCTTCCAGTTCCTCTACTAATGAAATCGGAATGGATGCTGCGGATGTGTTTCCATATTTATGGACTGTTTTAGACATCTTTTCAACCGGAAGCTCCAAACGTTCCCGTGCCGCTTCCATGATGCGGATGTTTGCCTGATGCGGAATCAAAAAGTCTACGTCCTCTTTGGAGAGGCCGGCTTTTTCAATGACATTTACACTCGATTCACCCATTTGCCGGACGGCGAATTTGAATACTTCTCTTCCATGCATGATTGTATGCCCTTTTTCATCTAAGTACAAGTGCTGGCCGCCTGTACCGTCTGCTCCGAGCTCAAATGACAGTATGCCTCTGTCGTCGCTGACCGGTCCGATGACCGCCGCTCCGGCTCCGTCTCCGAACAGCACAGCCGTATTGCGGTCGTCCCAGTCGGTAATGCTTGAAAGCTTTTCCACGCCGACCACGAGGACATGTTTGTATGTTTGCGATTCAATGAATTGTTTGGCGGTTACGATACCGTACATAAAACCCGCACATGCGGCGCTGATATCCATCGCGCACGCTTTTTTGGCCCCGAGCTTCTCTTGTATCATACAGGAAACGGTCGGGAAAGACTGGTCAGGAGTAACCGTCGCCACGAGGATCATATCAAGCTCCTCAGCGGAAATGCCGGCCTGATCAAGCGCTTTTTGCGCAGCCTCAGCGGCCATGCCGGATGAATACATATCTTCCGCGGCGATTCTTCTTTCTTCTATACCTGTTCTCGTACGAATCCACTCGTCCGATGTATCTACCATTTGTTCAAGATCATGATTTGTCAGCACTTTTTCCGGGATGTAACGGCCGACGCCAAGAATTCCAGCTTTCATTGGAAAAGACTCCTTTTTTATAATGAATTTAAAACTAATTAGTTATGATCAATTATTAGTATCAGGTACTAATTCTACCCTATTTTTTTTCTGTTGGCAATATATTCGTCTAAACTATCGGACGCTGCTCCTCATAGAATAAAAGGAAGACGAAAGGAGGCTTCACTATGGATATTTTCTCCAAAATGATGTTCGGCGATTCCAGAGACCGGGATAAAGAACCGGAAGAAACCCCTGAGCAGCCTCAGGCTGAAAACGAAGAAGAGATCGATTACAACCACGTGATGAATCAGCTGGGGTCCATCATGAACTCTCTGGATCAATTAAAGCCCGTATTTAAAGACTTCGCGCCGATGGTGTCCGCTATAAAGAAAAAAATCATGTGAAAAGCCACTTCATGAAAAGTGGCTCTCTTTATTTATTCAGCTCCCCGGCATCAGATCTGCCAAGCTCATACGCTTCCGCCATGACCGATGTAAACAGGTCCATAAACGGCTGAATCATTTCCATAGACAGATCTATGCCGGATTTCTCAAGCTCCGCCTTTGCTTCCGGCAGGTATTTCATCGCGATCTGCATAAATTCAAGAGACTTTTCATGCTGCATGTGTATCCACCTCTATTCATTTGACGGCAGTTCATTTGTTCGGTTATACGTTTTTACAAGGTCTGAGATTTTGTCTTGAAATGCTTTGTCCACCAGAGGGCTGAACGTTCCCATTTCAACGACTCCTTCCCTGAAATCAAAGTTGTGATCTCCGCTCTTGAGCGTACCTTTATTATATTGCTCGGCAATTAATGTATAGGCTTTATCTACGTTTTGCACCGTGCTTGTCAGCACCGTGTTTTTGCCGAGATTCGATTGCTCGGCCACATAGCCGATGGCGTAAAGCCCGTCTTTTTTGATTTGCTGAATGACAGGAACATTATACCCGTCTCCGGCCGGATATACAACATCCGTGCCTTCCGCTTTTAACTTTTCGTAAAGATGCAGCGCTTCATTGCCGTTATCCCAGTGGTCCGTAAATTCAGTATTGACGGTGATATCGGGTTTTTCATATTTCGCCCCTTTGATAAAGCCGTCTACTTCAGGCTGCCACAAAAAGGAGGCGATGACGCCGACCTCATTGGTTTTTGACATATGGGCGGCCGTCATTCCCCCGAAAAAGCCCATTGCTTCACCCATAAGGTGAACGCTTGTGACATTATCGCTTTTCGCCGTTCCGTTTGCGACGACGAATTCCATGTCGGGATAATCCTTGCTGATCATATTGAAGATTTCCTCGTATTCATTTCCGTGCCCGTATAAAAGATTGACTCCTTTTTTATGAAAATCATCTATCGCTTTTAAAATATCTTCATCGGATCTGATATTTTCTTTATAATAAACGTCAACGTTAAATTCAGATTGTATCGCTAATAAACCTTTGTAACCTTTTGTGCCCCATACCAAGTCACTGATGGTATCGGGAAAAAGCATTCCGACCTTCTCAATTTTTCCTTTAAACGGAGTTTGTGCGCATCCGCTCAATAAAAGGAGGACAGAAAAGATCATGACAAGCCTGGTGATCAAGCCATGTTCAACCCCTTTTCAAACTCATAACATGTATAATTGATATACGTTTATTGTAGCGGTAATGCACATAACATGGAAGGTATTTCTTAAAAAATGTCGAATATTGATGAAAATTGTCTTTTCCATTCTTTAATTTTTTCTTCCGCTTCCGTTTTTTGCGTTTTTTCTTTTATTTCCAGGGTAATAATCTGATTTTCGCCTTCTGTGCCGTCAGCCTCAAGCTGATTCATCAGCCCGCAGACTGCGTCTTCTAAAAAGATCCTGCTTTCGCCATCTTCTTTTGCTTCTGTCCACGGACCGTAAAGGGGAGGAAGGATAATCGCTTTTGCCGTATCCCGCTGACCGTTTTTTTTCCAGTCTCCGTGATCCTCACTGTAAACAATCCAATATAAAGGCTCAGCCCTTTCTTCAGGCAGACACCCGCTCCCGTATTGAACGCAGATACGATCGTATTCCTTTTCACCGATTTCATCTATTATTTGAAAAAGCCCGTTTCTCGCGAGCCACATTAAACGTTCTTCTAAATACAGCTGCCTCGTTTTGTCCTCCGGTTCTGCCAAAATGACATCGACATGCACACCCTCATCCATCAACCGTTCGCACAATGAAAGGCCGAGAAATTCATCTGCTCCAATGATCAGCGCTGTCTTCATCACATCTGCCGCCTTTCCGGTTTTTCATTCGCACACAAGCCAAACAGCCCTCTGAAAAGAGATGGCTGTTGTATTCTATTCATTACAGGTCTTTTTCATGACTGCGGAAAAACCGGCAGATGGCTCTGTACATACGCGCAGGGTTCTCAAGCAGGTGATACGTGATATCAGTCTTGCTTCCGGTCTTTTCCCGGGCTTCTTTATACGCGTTCGCATGCAGGGTGTACGGGTACGGCGCTCCGGTCGTTCTTTGCCATATATGTACCGGCACGCTGGTGCGGCAGCCGGTAATGGTCTGATAGCTCAGTGAGCTTGCCTCTTTTTCAGAAACACCGAAGCTTTGTGCCGTTTCCCTCAGAAACTGCTTATAAAAAAACTTATTTTCTTTCTCTGATTCAAAATGGGCTTGAAGATCAAGACAAGGATCTAACATTGCGGCTGAACGGATATGCTCCGGTGAAGACTGCAGCAATTGATCGGCGATAAGGGCGCCCATGCCTTCTGCGAGCAAGTGTATTTTCGGATTGAGGGTTTCTTGTTTCAGCACATAATGAACCAGCTGTCTGGCGTAAAGAGCGGCTTTTTCCGAACCCCAATGCCGTCCGTATAAATTGCTGTTAAAAATGGTGTACCCTCTGTCAAGCAGCACATGTAACAGCTGCTTTCTCCCTTCATGTTCGAGCCAAAAGCTTGAGTCCCGGCTGACAAAGTGGGTTCTGTCCCCCAGAATAAAGATACAGAAGCCGTTCGGCCGATACGGCAGATGGATGACGTTCGGCTCAGATCCGAATTGGAAAAATCTTTCCGTAATCCCCATGCCTGCCCGCCTCCTTTTACTCCTAATCTCTCTATTGGCTATCATATGTAAGAAGAATGAAAACGGATCGGATAAACTCCTATTTGCTGCTATGTTTTGGCTATTATCCCAAGCACAGGAACCGAATTTTCCTTCAGACGGCCGGACAGGCGGGCACATGTCAGTTTCAGGCGCGCTTTTTGATGAGAAAATGACCTTCCGCCCGCGCCTTATGTATGGTATGATACAACGTAGAATAAAATGAAGGACGAGGTGGAAACGTGCGGTTTATTATCGGTTTTATTTGGACGTTCCTTTTAACACATATGGCCTGTTATTTGGTCGCCTCCATGAACAGCGCGGCGTACAATTTCAAGCAATCATCCGTTATTGCCGTAGTTATTGCGGTGCTTGTCTTTGTTCTTGCGGAGATCATGCCTGTCAAACAGGATGCAAGCCAGCATTAAATAAAAAAACCTGCTATTCAGCAGGTTTTTTTGTGTTCACGGTTTTCGTTGATACGTCCACAATCTGTTGTGGTTTGAAGTTTCAGGGAACATTTCTCCCACCGTAAGCTTGATTTTTTGCGGGTTTTTGACCATGCTTCCCGTTTCGCCGATTTCAACGTACACACCGTTATTCGGCGCTTTTTGTCCCGGGCGGAATTGATGCTGCTGTCCCACGTCATTTCCTCCTTTTTCTTTTTTATGTAGTATGCGCTTGTATGCGGAGAAATATCAAAAACCGCTGAATGAGATTCAGCGGTTTTTTTGTTCATCCTGTTTGTAAAGAAGAGCTTTCAGGAGCGCTTTTTGCGCGTGAAGCCGGTTTTCCGCCTGCTGGAATACCGCAGAGTTCGGGCCGTCGATAATCTCGGACGTGACCTCTTCCTCCCGATGCGCGGGCAGGCAATGCAAAAATGTATAGTCAGGTTTGGCGAGACTGACGAGTGAGGCGTTGACTTGATACGGGGCAAACACATTCAGCCGCTGCTGCGTCTCTTCCTCCTGCCCCATGCTCGTGAAGACGTCGGAGTAAATCACGTCTGCATCCCGCACCGCTTCCTGCGGATTTTCGGTAAGGGTGATTTTCGCTCCGGAAACAGCCGCCGCTTCTTTTGCGGCATTCACCGCCTCTTCCTCTGCTTCATAGCCTTTCGGCGAAGCAACCGCAATGTCACAGCCCATTTTTGCGCAGCCGATCATAAGTGAATGCGCCACATTATTTCCGTCACCGATATAGGCAACTTTTACTCCTTTCAGTTCTCCTTTTATTTCTTGTATCGTTAACAGATCCGCGAGTGCCTGACACGGGTGGTACCGGTCGGTCAGCCCGTTTATGACGGGAATGTCTGCATGCTCGGCAAGCTCTTCGACTTTTTCATGTTCAAAGGTGCGGATCATAATGGCATCAACGAATCCGGACAGCACCTTCGCCGTATCCGCGACCGTCTCCCCCCGCCCAAGCTGCAGGTCGCTGCTTGAAAGAAATAGTCCCGTTCCCCCGAACTGGGCCATTCCCGCTTCAAAAGACACGCGTGTGCGGGTTGAAGATTTTTCAAAAATCATCGCCAATGTTTTCCCTTGGAAAATCGGCTGTATCGGATGTTGTTTTAATAATGAAGCTTCTGTCAGAAGCGCATTGATGTCTGACGGGCTGACATCTTTTAAGGAAAGAAAATCTTTGCCGTACAAATGGGTTAATGTGTGTTCCGCTTTTATTGTGTGCATGATGCCACTTCCTTTTGATAAAGATCTTTGAGCGATACAGGCTGAGGTTTGCCGGAGCCGCTTGCTAAAAATGCCTTTACGGTTTCCGGTTCAGTAAAGACCGTCACACCGTGCGTCATGGCTTCGATCCGTTGTTTACGCGCTTCTTCAGAGTGATTGAAATTGATATGGACCGCTTTATCCTTTCGCTCTGCCCATGCCGGGAACGCATCTTTGCATACGGTAAATCCCGCCTCTTGAGCCTGACGTTCCAATTCCGCATCACAGCCTTCCAGATAGATGCTGCCTTTTTTCTCCCAGACGTGCGCGTAGATTTTTTTCAGGGCGCTTTCTGCGTCAAACGCGACACACATGCCTTCTCCGGTCGACTTCATTTCCGGCCCGGGCTTTACGTCCACATCCTGAATGGCGTGAGAAGAAAAAACCGGGAATTTCACTGCCGTTCCGTGCTGATTTTGAACCTCGGGCTTGATGTCTTTAAGGGAAGCGCCGGCCAGCAATCTGGCGGCAAGCGGGATCATCGGCACCCCCATCACCTTAGACACGACAGGAACTGTGCGGCTTGCCCGCGGGTTCACTTCAAGAACGAGAATATCCCCTTTGTCATCAATGACAAACTGAATGTTCATGATGCCTTTAAAAGCCAGTTTTACCGCGATTTTTTCGGCGGCCTCTTTTATATTCCGCTGCATATCAGGTGTGACAGACGGACCCGGAAGAATCGCAAAACTGTCGCCCGAATGGACGCCGGCGCGCTCAATGTGCTCTGTGTAAGTCGGCACGAATACTTCATGTCCGTCGGAAATCAGATCGATCTCCAATTCTTTTCCTGTAATGTACTGATCGATCAAAATCGGATACGGCATGCGCGCTTCATTTTCCAGCAGTTCTGACATTTGCGCTTCTGAATCAACGATAATCATGCCCATCCCACCGATGACATAAGACGGACGGATCAGCACGGGGTAGCCGATTCGGCTTGCTTTTTCCGTTGCTTCTTCTTTTGAATAAGCGGTTTCGCCTTTGGCATGTTTCAGGTCAAGGTCATCAAGCAGCTGATAAAACAGATCCCGATCCTCCAGCGCATCAAGGGTTTCAAAGGATGTTCCGAGCAGCGGAATGCCCGCTTTTTCCAGCGGTTCAGCGGCATTGATTGCGGTCTGTCCCCCAAACTGGACGATGGCAAAATCAATGTTTTCATGTTCCGCCACGTTTAAAATATGTTCTGTCGTCAGCGGTTCAAAATAAAGCCGGTCGGCGATTTCATAATCCGTGCTTACTGTTTCCGGATTGTTATTGATCATAATCGTTTCATACCCCAGCTTTTGCAGGGTCAGAACGCCGTGGACGGCGCTGTAATCAAATTCCACTCCCTGACCGATGCGGATCGGGCCTGAGCCGATGATGAGGGCGCGTTTTTTCTCTTTTCGGCTGATATCTCCGTCGCTTTCCCCGAGGTAGGTGGAGTAGAAATAATTCGTCTTGGCATCAAATTCAGCGGCGCATGTATCTACGATTTTAAACGACGGGACGATGCCTGATTTCTTTCTGAGAGCACGGATGTCTTCTTCCGTTTTTCCCGTGAGAGATGCGATCATGACATCCGTGAAGCCCTTTACCTTCGCCTGCTTTAAAAGCGGGACAGACAGATGATCCCCTTCTTCCATCAGCTTGTTTTCCAATGTGATGATATTTCGGAATACATGGAGAAAAAACGGGTCAATTTTTGTTTTGGCATGGATGTCTTCTATCGTTTCACCGCGGCTTAACAGTTCCATGACGACGAAAAATCTCCGGTCATCCGGCGTTACCGCTAATTCCCACAGCTGATTGATCGTACAGCCGCCGAGTTCAGGCAGGCGGGTGCCGATCGTTTTCAGCTCAAGGGAGGCCGCCGCTTTTTGAATGGCCGCTTCCATATTTCTTTCGATCGCCATGACCTCCCCCGTCGCTTTCATCTTCGTTCCGAGCGTGCGGTCGGCATGTTTAAATTTATCAAACGGCCAGCGCGGGAATTTGACGATGACATAATCAAGCGCCGGTTCAAAGCTTGCATAAGTAGAGCCCGTCAGCGGATTTTTCAGTTCATCAAGCGTATAGCCGACGGCAAGTTTCGCCGCCATTTTGGCAATCGGATAGCCGGTCGCTTTTGACGCGAGAGCTGAAGAGCGGCTGACACGCGGGTTCACTTCAATGACATAGTACTGTTTGCTGAACGGATCCAGCGCAAATTGAATGTTGCAGCCGCCGACCACATCCAGCGCCGAAATAATCGCCAGGCTTGCTGAACGCAGCATCTGATATTCTTCATCCGTTAACGTCTGGGACGGTGCGACGACGATGGAGTCCCCTGTATGCACGCCGACGGGATCGATGTTTTCCATATTGCAGACGGTGATGCATGTATGATTGCTGTCGCGCATGACCTCATATTCGATTTCTTTAAAACCGGCGATGCTTTTTTCGACGAGGCATTGGCTGATCGGGCTTGCTAACAGCGCCTGTTTAATAAGCGTCTGAAACGTTTCTTTCGTTTTGGCGATTCCGCCTCCCTTTCCGCCTAGCGTGTACGCCGGTCTCAGAATGACCGGAAATCCGATAGACTCAGCGAAGCGGAGGGCGTCTTCTTCGTTGTCGACGATTTCGCTTTCCGGAACGGGCTGATCGAGCTCTTTCATCAGGGCGCGGAACTGCTCCCGGTCTTCGCCTTTTTGAATGGTTTCCACCGATGTTCCCAAAAGCTTGACGTGATGCTTCTTCAGCACGCCTGCTTCTTCAAGCTTAACGGCTAAATTCAATGCCGTCTGGCCGCCCAAATTGGCAAGCAGACCGTCCGGTTTTTCTTTTTCAATAATGGCCTCGATGCTGTCGGTTGTGAGCGGTTCAAAATATATTTCATCGGCAAACGCCTCATCCGTCATAATCGTTGCCGGGTTGTTGTTGACTAGAATAACGCGGTATCCTTCTTCTTTCAGAGCCATGCAGCCCTGCGTTCCTGAATAATCAAATTCTGCCGCCTGGCCGATGATGATGGGGCCGGAGCCGATGACTAATATGCTGGAAATGGTTGTATCTTTAGGCATGAGCGATTTCTCTCCTTGCTGGTATCACTTTCTCTAGAAATTCATCAAATATCCACTCGCTCTCAGCCGGTCCGGGGTGAGCTTCAGGGTGGAACTGGACGCTTAATACGGGAAGGCGCTTATGAATGAGCCCTTCCACTGATGTATCATTGACATGATGAAATCTGATGGACAGCTCGTTTTCGTCAATTGATGCTTCATCAACGACATAGCTGTGGTTCTGGCTTGTCATAAACACCCGTTTCGTTTTCCGGTCAATGACGGGATGGTTGGCACCCCTGTGGCCGAACGGCAGCTTATACGTATTTCCTCCGAAAGCCAGGGCAATCAGCTGATGCCCGAGGCAAATGCCGAGTGCGGGGAAATCACTGAGTAATGATGTAATCCGGTTCATGTACGGCGCAATCGCTTTCGGGTCGCCCGGGCCGTTTGAGAGCACGATTCCGTCAGGCTGAATGTCGTAAACAGCGTTCATCTGCTGATACGGAATGACCGTTACTTTACAGCCGCGCTTTACAAGTGATGAGGCGATTGATTTTTTATAACCGAAATCAATCAGCGCAATATGCCGGTCTCCGTTCCCCATTGACGTGATGTCTTCAGACTGCGCCAGCTCCGCCGGGTTTTCTGTTCCGGATGCTGCGGGAATCTCTCCTGTTGTTGACACGGCAGCGTTCATCGTGCCGCCGGAGCGGATGGTTTTGACGACGGCCCGTGTGTCCACTTCGGTTAAGAGCGGGATGTTCCATTTATTTAAATACTCTCTCAAGCTTGAGACTGCTTCATGGTGAGAAAAATGTTCACACGCTTCATAGACGGCAACAGCCTTGACTTGAGGAATTTTACTTTCAAGGTCTTTTTCATTAATTCCGTAGTTTCCGATCAGCGGATACGTAAAGACGATGATCTGGCCCTTATATGACGGGTCTGTAAGCACTTCCTGATAGCCCGTCATACCGGTGAAAAAAACAGCTTCGCCAACACAGCTGGCCTCTTTTTCAAGTTCACCGCCGAATGATGTTCCGTCTTCCAATACTAAATAGCCTTTCATCTAAAGCCCACCTCTTGATGAATAATTAATTAAAAATATGAATTTTTATACTCTTATATCGAAAAAAATTACCGTTTCACTGCCGAATGCGCTTCGATCGCTGCTTTCAGCATACTGACGGCCGACAGCATTTCTTCTTCAGAAACCGTAAGCGGCGGGAGCAGCCTGATGACATTCGGTCCAGCCGGAAGCACGAGAAGTCCGCGTTCCTGCAGATCTCCGATGATGCCAGACACGGGACCTGCGCATTCAATGCCGATTAATAACCCTTTTCCGCGGATTTCTTTTACAAAAGGCCCTGTCAGTTCACGGTTCAGCTGCGCTTTTAAAAATGATCCTTTGTCTGCCGCCGCCTGGAGAAAGTCCGGCTGAAACACAATGTCCAAGGTTGCTTTCACAGCTGCCATGGCAAGCTTATTGCCGCCGAAAGTCGTACCATGCGTACCCGGCGTAAAGGCGTCGCCAAGCTTCTTTTTGCCGATCACGGCTCCGACGGGAAAACCGTTTCCAAGCCCTTTCGCAGCAGTGATGATGTCCGGAGAGATGCCGAAATGCTCATAGCCGAATGCCTTGCCCGTCCGGCCGATTCCGGTTTGAATCTCGTCTGCGATAAGCAGCGCCTGTTTGTCTTTGCAAAATGTCTGTAAGGCTTCGATGAATTCCGGATCGGCGGGATTGACTCCCCCTTCTCCCTGCACCGTCTCAAGCATGACGGCGGCGATATCATCCTCTTTTGAAAGCGTGCTGAATGCCG
This sequence comes from Bacillus sp. GZB, assembly GCF_001975995.1. Taxonomy (NCBI): domain Bacteria; kingdom Bacillati; phylum Bacillota; class Bacilli; order Caryophanales; family Bacillaceae; genus Bacillus; species Bacillus sp. GZB. Next base: position 226,451 of record NZ_MTQG01000010.1, on the reverse strand, counting down.
ACGGATCATTGAACGGAAGATAGTGAAAGCCTTGAAGCATCGGTCCGAAACCGGTCTTGATTTTGTCTTGTCCGGTGGCGGCCATCCCCGCATAGGTCCGTCCGTGAAAGGATTGATGAAATGTTACGATTTTTGTCTTTCCCGTTGCTTTACGGGCAAGCTTAATGGCGCCTTCATTCGCTTCGGCTCCGCTGTTGCAGAAGAAAACGAGATCCCCCTCGCTATGTCCGGCAAGCTTTGCCGCGGCTTTTTCCTGAAGATCATTTTCAAACAGATTGGAAACGTGCCATACGCTGTCAAGCTGTTCTTTCACCGCTTCTGTGACCTCATCATGACAATGGCCGAGATTGGAAACGGCGATGCCCTGAATAAAATCGAGATACGTTTTTCCGTTTTCATCCTCTGCGATTGTCCCTTTCGCTTTTTTGATATCGATAGGCCAGCGGCTGTAGGTTTGAAATAGGCTGCTCATGACACGCTCTCCTTTTCTTTGACGATTTTTGTTCCTTGGAAGGCTTGATCGGTGAAAAACGCTCCTTTTCCGTTTACGATCATCACTTCCTCGACATCTTCACTCAGTGCCGATAATGCCGAGTTTACCTTCGGAATCATCCCTCCTGAAATCACGCCGTCATCTATGAGGGCCTGAATCTCTTGCGGCGTCAAAGTATCCAGCCTGTTCTCTCCGTCCATAATTCCTTCGACATCCGTGACAAATAAAAGTTTGTCGGCGTGTAAGGCTGAAGCAACGGCCGATGCCGCGGCGTCTGCGTTGACGTTCAGCGTTTCGAAATCACTTGTCATGGAAAGCGGAGCGATAACGGGAATGATGCCTTCTTTCATTAATGCGTGAATGATTGACGGATCGGTTTTTTGTATTTCACCGACTTCTCCGTATTTGTCTTGATTAAGGTAAGATGCTTGAAGGAGACCGCCGTCCTTTCCTGATATTCCCGCGGCTTTCAGCCCGTTTTTCGCGAGTTCGGTTACGAAAAATTTATTGATCGTCCCTGACAAGACCATTTCCGCTGTTTCCAGCACCGGTTTGGTCGTTTTCCGCTGTCCATCGACAAATTCCGTTTCAATCTGCAATGTTTTCAGCATTCTTGAAATGTCCGGGCCGCCTCCATGCACGACGGCAATGTTCCAGCCCGATTGCATAAGCTCTTTTACATTTTGAAAAAAATCGGCGGATAACTCGCGGATTACGCTTCCGCCGCACTTAAAAACGATGGTTTTCTTCATGCCGCTCCCCTTTGTTATGTGCGATAGCTCGCATTGATTTTGATATAATCATAGGTTAAGTCACAGCCCCATGCCCGGCCGCTGCCGGAGCCTTCCTGCAGGCGGACTGCAATCGTAATCTCATCACCTGATAAGTACTCCTTAGCATCGGTTTCCGAAAACGGCTGAGGTTCGTTGTTTTTAAACAGACACTGGCCGCCGAGGAAAACTTCCACTTGTTCGGCCGTTACGCTTGCCGCACTGTGCCCGATTGCGCCGATGATGCGCCCCCAGTTGGCGTCTGTGCCGTAAACGGCGGTCTTCACAAGGCTTGAACCGACGATTTTTTTGGCGATAATATTCGCCTCAAGGTTATTTTTCGCGCCTTCGACTCTGGCTTCAATTAATTTCGTCGCTCCTTCACCGTCTCTGGCAATATCTTTGGCAAGGTCTTCGCATACAAGCTTTAACCCCTTTTTAAAAGCCGGCCAGTCAGGGTGATCCTCCGTCAGGCAATCATTCCCCGCGCAGCCGTTCGCCATCACAAGCACCATGTCATTCGTCGATGTTTCTCCGTCAACGGTGATTTGGTTAAATGAAACATCCGTAATCTCTCTGAGCGCGTTTTTGAGCGCCTGTTCTTCCACGGCCGCGTCCGTTGTGACAAAGCCGAGCATTGTCGCCATGTTGGGGTGGATCATGCCGGAGCCTTTCGCCGCTCCGCCGATCGTGATGATGTCTCCGCCGATCACCAGTTCATAACACGTCTGTTTCGTCACTGTATCCGTCGTCAAAATGGCCTCTTCAAATGCTCCGGACACGGACGGTGCTTGACCGAGCTGTTCGATGCCCGCTTGAATTTTTTTCATGTCTAAAAGCTCGCCGATCACCCCGGTTGACGAAACCGCAACAAGCTCCGGCTCAATGCCGAGCTGGCTCGCGAAGCCGTCCCGCATTTCATAGGCGTCCTTTAATCCTTGGTCTCCCGTACAGGCATTGGCAATCGCGCTGTTGACGATAACCGCCTGAAGCACACCCTTTTTTTTCAGGCTGGCTTGCGTCACTTTCAGCGGCGCTGCCTGAAAATGGCTCTGCGTATATACCGCTGCACTGACTGCAGGCGCTTCGCTGATAATCGCTCCGAGATCTTTTTTTGAATAGCGCAGACCGCAGTGCACGCCCTTTGCCTCAAACCCTTTCGGCGAGGATACGCCGCCTTTTATTTTCGTGATTTCCTCACTTAGCTGAATCATATTTTCGAATCCCTCTTTCGTTCTATGGATAGACTGGCGTCATCGTAAGTCCCGTTTCTTCCTGCCAGCCATTCATGATATTTAAATTTTGAACCGCCTGCCCTGCGGCGCCTTTCATCAGATTATCTATGACAGAAACGATGGTGGCACGGTTTGTTCTTTCATCCACGGTGACACTGATATCACAAAAATTGCTGCCGTATACCTCTTTCGTCGCCGGAAATTCACCTTCCGGCCTGATTCTGACAAAATATGAATCTTTGTAGAATTCGGAATACAATTCTCTTACCTGTGCAGCAGACATACCCGGGGGAGCCTCCGTATACATCGTCGCCATAATGCCCCTTGTCATCGGCGCCAAATGAGCGGAAAACGTGATCGGGCCTGTGCCGGGCTGCCAAGCCGCTAATTGCTGTTCAATTTCCGGAGTATGCTGATGCTCATTAACCTTATAAATTTTGAAATTATCATTCAGCTCAGAATAATGAGTGCCCATGGATGCTTTTCGGCCGGCGCCGGATACGCCTGTTTTCGCATCAACAATCAGAAATGAATCTTGTAAAAGCTTATTCTTTGCCAGCGGGGCGAGCCCGAGCAGCACAGCCGTCGGAAAACATCCCGGATTGGCAATCAGCTTTGCAGTCTGAATCTCTTCTTTTTGCAGTTCAGCTAAACCGTAAACCGCGCTTTGAATCGTTCCTTTCGGAGCGGCCTTCCGCTTATACCACTTTTCATACACGGCCGGGTTTTGAATCCGCAGATCGCCGGATAGATCAATGACCGGGATGCCCGCCTCCGCAAGCTTGGGCGACCACTCTCCGGAGACGCCGGGCGGCGCGGCTATGAACATGACATCAATTTCGTTTCGGATCGTTTCTATATGAAGCGGCTGAAGTGATTGTGACGCTATATTCCTCAAATGCGGATATGAAGCGGCATATTCTTTCCCTTCGCCGCTCGATGAATATAATATACAATCCTCTGCATAAGGGTGATGGTTAAGAATCCTGACAAGTTCGGCGCCTCCATAACCAGTAGCGCCTATAATACCTATTTTCAACGGGTTCACCTTCTTGGTTTTTGTGAAATTATTTAACATTATAACATGAATAAAAATTAATTCAATTGTATATTTAATATTTTTTCATTCATTTCCCATCTGTTTTCGCTGACAAAAAAACCCCCTCTCGATCGAGGGAGTTCCATAAGAAAAACAGGCTGATCGGATCAGCCTGTTTTTTTCAGCATCATCAGCCCGCTTATAAAAAACAGCACGGAGCTGGCGTAAAAAATAATATAAACCGTAAAGAAATCAGCGAGAAACCCGCCGAGAATAATGGCAGCAGCTGAAAATACGGCCGTCCAGAAATGATAGCTGCCGACTTTTTTTCCCCGCTCCCCGCCGTCGGTGTAATCGGCGATCATGATTTTCTCGCCGTGTTTTTGCATCGCGCCGAACAGGCCCAAAAGCACCTGCACAACATAAACCTGGTGCACGCCGGTAATGTGTGGGAGCGTCAGAAGAAGCACCGCCATCCCCCACGAATTCGCCATAAGGAACCAGCGGGGGTCCAGTCTTGCCGACAGCCGGCCGAGCAGCGGATGAATCAATGCGCCGCTGAGCCCGAACAAGCCGTATGAGAGACCGAATTGCGTGTAGCTGGAACCGATGTTTTTAATAAATAAAATATAAAACGGAAAGATCAGGCTGCCGGCAAAAAAGACACTGCTCTGAGACAGGATCAGCCATTTTAAATGATTGTGTTTCATGATTTGTACCTCTGATAAAAATAATTCATAAACAAGTCATCCGGATCATATTTGTGTTTTTTCTGAAAGAACATATCGCTTTTCGGATATGCCTCGCGCATCTGCTCTTTCGTTTGATACAGCATATACGGGAGATAATAACTGCCGCGGTGGCGCAATGCCGTATCCGTCATTTTTCTGACAATCCGCGCCGCACTCGCCTGGCTGTCTTTTGAAAACCCTTCATTGATTAAAAGAACGAGTGAAAACATGTCTTCCTTTGCGTATGACAGATCGGCTTTTTCATTTTTTTGCACGTAGCGGATCGTAATATTTACGAGATTGAGATCTTCATGTGACAGCGTCTTGCGTAAGTCATGAATGTACGGCGCAAATTCGCCGACGGGTACGAAGTATTCTTGTAGCACGTCGGTGTTGTCCGTGTTTTCATATTCCAAAAATTTCGACTCTGACCGCATGACATTGTTCCTGGTGACTTTCACGCCGTTTTGGCTGAGAAAATAAGACTGCTGAGTTGACCAGAACCAATTTCTGCCCCAGTCATACCGGCGGGAGAGGCCGAGCGCGAATTTCGTCAGCGCCGGATGCTCATCTTCTTTCAGTTCATTGTGCCGCTTTAATTCTTTCTGATTGTCTGAGAGTGTGTAATCAGTCACATACATATCGTGCAAAAAGCCTTTATCCCCTGTTGCGATCCGCGCGAGATGCATGCGCACGGCGGGGTTGCGCTGAACATGCTGCGTAAAATATTGACTGTATGTATCAGCGTTCATGCGTTTCGTTTTCATTTCATAAAGCTCATCATCCGTCAGCTCAATATCCGCGTCAAGGATGACGCCGAACAGGCCGTAGCCGCCGATGACAGCTGAAAACAGGTCATCTTTAGGAGTAACGGTGATGACTTTGCCGTCCGCCTTTAAAAGATGAAACGATTTGACTGTATCAATCAGCGAACCGTACCGGATATCCCGGCCGTGGGCGTTGGCGCTCAGTGAGCCGCCGATCGTAAAAATGTTTTGCGATTGCATGACTTTTACCGCGAGCCCGTACGGATTGACATAGCGCTGAATATCATTCCACGTCGCTCCCGCCTGCACCCTGATGATTTTTTTCTTTCGGTCGAGACCGAGTATTTTGTTGTAGCCCGTCATGTCGAGAACGATACCGTCTTCATAATACGTCTGGCCGCCCATTGAATGCTGGGCGCCTGCGATTGAGATCTTCAGATGCTTTCTCTTTGCTTCCTTAATGGTTTCGACCAATGTTTCTTTCTCTTTTCCTTTGACCGTCTGCTTAATTTTCACGGGCATGAGACGGCTGACATCCGTCATTGTCCCAGCCTGCTGCTCCGGCTCTTTGTGAAAAGCGGAAACAGCGAACAGCGCCGTATAAACAAGAATGCTAAGGATAATGAGAAGTAATTTTTTCTTCATGGATTCCTCCCTCGCATGCAGCCGGTCTATTATATCATGCCTCACGTCCGTTTTTTTCCTTTTTAACCCGATACCGCAAAAAACCCCGAATGGCGGGAAACTCGGGGTTTTTTAGTGACTTGCCCTTCTTTCCGCACGCCGGTCTCTAGCGACAAAGCAGACAGAACGGCGCCCGACAGAATCATGTTTAGTACAGCTCGAAACGGTCAGCCGGAAAACACCGGGCATAAAAATACACAGAAATCCTTAAAATGATTTTTTGGTCAGTATATAATCGATATATACGCAGATGTATTACCAAAGGGATTGTTTAAAACAAACATGTTAAATGAGGTGGGGAAAATAAACATAAAAGGAATCAATCATCTTCTTTTTTCTGTTTCAAATTTGGAAAAATCTATAGAATTTTATGAGAAAGTATTTCATGCACAACTCCTGGTTAAAGGGCAAAAGACAGCATATTTTGATCTGAACGGGCTTTGGCTTGCACTTAACTTAGAGGCGGATATACCAAGAAATGAAATACATAAATCCTACACACATATGGCTTTTTCAATTGATCCAAAAGATTTTGATGCAATACATCAAAGATTAAAAAATCTAAATGTAAATATATTAAATGGACGTCCAAGAGATAAACAAGATCAAAAGTCAATTTATTTTACTGATCCCGATGGGCATAAATTTGAATTCCACACAGGTACACTCCAAGACAGGCTGTCCTATTACAAAAAAGATAAACCTCATATGAAATTTTATATATAAAGGTTTGTTTGCGATCCAAAACAAACCCTCACTGTCGCTTATATGCAGACAAAAAAAAGCACCTCCAAACTTTAGGATGTACCTAAAATCCGAGGTGCATTTTCTTATTACTGAATCCCTAATGCGATTTTTGCGTAGCGTGACATTTTGTCTCTTGTCCACGGCGGATTCCAGACGATGTGGACCTCCGTCTCTTTTACATCCGGAATGTCGGCGAGCGCTTTTTTCACCTCGTCGACGATGATCGGAGCGAGCGGGCACCCCATTGATGTCAGTGTCATCGTAACGTGCGTCAGGCCGTCGTCATCCATATCAACGGCGTATACAAGGCCGAGATTGACGATATCGACGCCGAGCTCAGGGTCAACAACCTGCTCCAAGGCGCCCATGATGTTTTCTTTTAATGCTTCTTCCACGTTCCATCACTCCTTTTTCCTCAGTATAACGTAAAAGCGGGTTTTGTTAACACCTTTGTGCTTTATAAATGCTTATCGAACCAGGCGACGGTTTCTAAAACGGCGTATCTCGGGACTTTATGGTCAGCCCGTTCGTCTTTCAGAAACTGAAGATGGTCAGGCCGGCTGCTGTAATGAGGTTTAATCGTTTCATAAAAGCCGCGGGTCGGTGCATACGGAACGACTTTGTCTTGAACGCCGTGCCAGAACAGCAGCGGGCGGCTCCGGAGTTTTTCCGGTTCCAGACTGAGATCAAACGGTTTGAGCCGCGCAAACAGTTCATCGACCTGTTCTTTTGTGACGTCAATGTCGATGTCCTGCTTTTGAATGTGGTCAATCTGCTGCTGAAAAAATGCCGTATAGTTCGGGCTTCCCATCAGGCTGACGCCGGCTTTGACCCAATCATACGCGGCCATCGCGCCGAATGTCGTAATTCCGCCCATTGACGTGCCCGCAAGACCGATCCGCCCGTCTTCAATCAGACCGCGCGCTTCAAAATCCTTTTTCAGCGCGTCAAGCTCCTCGATTTCATTTAATACAATGTCCCAAAAATGGACGGCGAGCTCTTCTGCTGACAGCTGTTCAGCGCGTTCACCGTGGTAAAGAGCTTCCGGCAGCACGGCTCTGAAACCCTTTTCAGCAAGCAGGTAAGCGAAATGAAGATTATGCTCCTTCGCGCTTGTAAAACCGTGAATAAAGAAAACAAGGGGAGCGGGACGGTCCCGATTTTCTTCTTTTACAATATGTAAAAACGGAATGCCTGATACGGTTTGATGATCAATAAGAATCACGTTGACTCCCTCCTTAGGATAACCATAATCATAAGTGTAACATGTAGACAATAAAGATGGTAAAAAGCTACACTGTACATAAGAGAAAAACAGCAAATTACATGACAAAAGGAGTTATTTATGGAGACAAAACCTTACCTCATCGCCTTAGATCTGGATGGAACTTTATTAAAAGATGATAAAACCATTTCCCCTGAAACGGCACGGACGATTCAGACGCTGAAAGAAGCGGGCCATCATGTCTGCATCTCAACCGGCCGCCCTTTCCGTTCCAGTTCGATGTATTATGACGAGCTCGGGCTGACAACGCCGATTGTCAATTTTAACGGGGCGTTTGTCCACCACCCGAAAGACGAGTCATGGGGACGCTACCACACGTCTTTATCTGTCGATGTGGTCAGACAGCTTGCCGAACTTACAGAGACCTATCAAATACATAATGTGCTCGCTGAGATCATTGATGATGTGTACTTCCATTATCATGATGAGCATTTAATTGAGGCGTTTCATATGAATACGGCGAATGTCACATTCGGCGATCTGCGCGAAACGGTCCAAGAGGATGTGACGTCCGTATTGATTCACGCGAAGGAAGAGGACGTCGCGGACATACGCGCGCATTTATCCGATGTGCACGCCGAGGTCATTGACCACAGAAGATGGGCGGCTCCTTGGCATGTGATTGAAATTATTAAACACGGGATGAATAAAGCGGTCGGCCTGAAGAAAATCAGCGACTATTACCAAGTGCCGAGAGAACGGATCATCGCGTTCGGCGACGAAGACAACGATCTTGAAATGCTCCGATTTGCCGGGTGCGGCGTAGCGATGGGAAACGGCACGGATGAAGTCAAACAGGCCGCCGATCGTGTCACGGGATCAAATGAAGCGGACGGAATCGCCGAATTTTTAAAATCCTATTTCTCCCTGTGAGGTTTTGCCGCTCATAACACAAAGCCTTCCGCCCATACTAAAACAGACGACTCATCTCGTCTAAATATGGAAGGGGGACATTGCAATGGGTAAACGAAACAAATCAAAACGGTTTATTCAGCAAGGCAAGGACTCTGTCAGTCTTCATGACGCAAGATTTCCATATCGGTCTACATTAGAGGAAGCACAGCATGATGCAGCAAAAGATTCGGCTGAAAGGCAGGTTGACTTTTAATGAGAAACGAACTGTTTTCTCAAGCCAAGTCATTTGTCCAGCAGGCCGTCATGATTGCTAACGGTTTCGAAGACGGTGATCAGGAAAAAGCTGTCTCACGCGCCAAAAATGCCGTATCTTCCGCGTACGCCAATTCGACGGATGCAGAACGTCAGCAGCTGCACCAATTTCAGGATCAGCTGGAGAAATTGCAATAAAAAAAGGCGCCCTGTTTAGATGAGGGCGCCGCTTTTTTATTTTACTTCAAATGTTTTTACCGTTTTCAGTCTTTTTCCGATCTGATCGGACTTCCCTAAAAACGTCACCGTCACCGTGTATGTTCCCGGACCGGGCACGTTCTTCCACACATCTGAAAAGTCATACGTTTCATTCGGCATTAAAGTCACGGTCTGAAACGCCTGAGTAAACATTTTGTCTTTTGAGTAGCGGTACAATTCTTTGTTATGTTGGTCATGTACGGTCAATTCGAATTTCTGCCCTGAGCTGAATGTGAAATCGATCGGGCTGCCGCTCTTGTTTTTTAAAGACATTTGAAATTCGATCTGCTGATCCGTCTGCACAGGGTTTACGGCTAATTCCGCTTGCTGTTCATTCATCTCTCCGGATACCTCCTCAGCGGGCTCCTTTTGCCCGGATTGACTGCTGCATCCGATCAGTAAAATGACCGGTAATAACAGGCCAAACAGCCACTTCATTCTATCCGCTCCTATCAGTCTTTCCTGAAGAAACCAAAGATCCCCGTCGTTTGCACGATGTTTGTGAAGGCTTTCGGGTCGACTTCTTTCACGATTTTCTCAAGGTCATACAATTCGTACCGCGTAATGACGATGATCATCATTTCTTTCTGTTCGTTTGTGTAAGCGCCTTTTGCCGGCACCGTCGTAATGCCGCGGACCATTTTCCCGTAAATCGCTTCTTTGATTTCATCGGCTTTTTTCGTAACGATCATGGCGGTCAGTTTCATGTGGCGGGTGTGAATGGCGTCAATCACCCTTGTTGTGACATACAGAGCGACAAGGGTATATAATGCTTTCTCCCATCCTTGCAATAATCCTGCCGTCAAAATGATAATCCCGTTCAAAATGAAGAAATATGTGCCGACCGGTTTATCCTTCCATTTGGCCAGCACCATCGACACGATATCAAGACCGCCTGTCGAAGCGCCGAATTTCAGCGTTAAACCGATGCCGATAGCTGAGATGACTCCTCCGAATACGGTATTCAGAAGAATATCGTGCGACAGTCTCATTTCCGGGAGAATTCCCATAAAGACGGACGTCATCGCTACGCTTAATATGCTGTATACGGTGAATGATCTGCCGACTTTCAGCCACCCTAACACACCGATGGGAATGTTTAAGAGGAACATGAGAACTCCTGTCGAAATATAAAAGGGGGCGTATTGATCAACGACGCTTGACAGCAGCTGGGCGACACCGGTAAAACCGCTGGCATATACATTCGCCGGTATCAGGAATAAATTCAGTCCCGCCGCATACAGAAACGCGCCGATGACGACGATTGCTAATTTTTTTGCTTGTTCTAGTACCATGGCTTGCTCCTCCGCTCATTTTCATTATTAGCTTTTCCCTTAAAACAAAGTTTTGAACACTATTTTGCCACATTTATATGATATAGTTGGCATCACTCTCACCAATCGGAAAGAAGGGAATTATGATGACAGTTCACCTTATTGCTGACAGCGCCTCTGACCTGCCGAAATCTTATATTGAAGAAAACCGGATCGGGTTCATTCCGCTGCACGTAACACTTGACGGAAACGAATATGAGGACACGGTCACCATTCAGGCGGATCATATCTTTCAAGCGATGCGGGACGGGAAAGTTCCGAAAACATCCCAGGCATCACCGGATACGATAAAAAAAGTATTTTTACAATACGCGGAACTGGGAGAACCGGCGATATACATCGCCTTTTCCTCAGGTCTTTCCGGCACCTATCAGACGGCCGTAATGATTGCCAATGAAGTAAAAGAGGAATTTCCCGATTTTGATTTACGGATTGTAGATTCCAAATGCGCTTCATTGGGCTGCGGCCTCGCGGTGATGCACGCGCAAACACTCTGTGTTAACGGGAATACAATACAAGAAATCGAAACGTCTGTAAAGAGCTTTTGCGCACGGACGAAACATATATTTACGGTCGATGATGTCGCTTATCTCGCGCGGGGCGGCAGAATTTCAAAAACGTCCGCTTTTGTCGGGGGGCTTTTGAACATCAAACCGATTCTGCATGTGGATGACGGCAGGCTCGTGCCGCTCGAAAAATTGCGCGGACAAAAGAAACTGTTTAAACGGATTATAGAAATGATGAAGGAAGAAGGCGGCGATTGGGCGGATCAAACCGTGGGGATCAGCTATGCAGATAACGAGGAGACGGCGCTTCGGATGAAGGAAATGATTGAAGAAGCGTTCCATCCGAAAGAGATCATTCTTCATTCAATCGGCTCTGCGATCGGCGCGCACTCCGGGCCGGGTACGCTCGCGATTTTTTTCCTGAAGCCATAATTTCAATGCGGGCGGGCATCCTAACGGACAGAAGGGAGGCTTTGCCGCATGAAAGATGATGACAAAAAACCGTTGGACAATAACGCCGTAAATCAGAAAAAGAATCGGCTTGCCGAAAAAAACCGGCAGGCGGGAAAAAACCAGAATTCCAAAAAACCGGACCATCTGTAAAAGTAAAACAGCCCTCTTGTGTATGGAGATAGAGGGCTGTTTTTTGTTCTATATGCGTCTAACATCACTTATCACGAATCCGCTTTCAGGCAATGCCGGCATTCTGGACAGGCTGAAGCTCAAATCTTGGGACGGAACATCGTACTCTATTTCATTGGCAAGAAACGCAAGGGAAGTTTTCATGACTTCCACGGTCATTCCCTCACCCGGACAGCGGTGGCCGTTAGCCGGATCACCTCCGCCCTGGGGAATGAAATCAAATTTATTTTCCTCCCGCACCTGAAAACGTTCCGGGCGAAATTCATTCGGATTCTCCCAGAGCCGGGAATCATGGTTTGTCCCATATAGGTCAAGCATGACGGAGGCACCCTTTTTAAACTCACAGTTCTTCCATACGAAATCTTTTTTCACAACGGCTCCTAAAAACGGGGCAAACGGGTAATACCGCCGAACTTCATGTGCAAATCTTTCGGCCTCCTGATCATCTCTCGATCTCAGTTTGCCCCGATATTCAGGGTAATCATGCAATGCAAGAGCTGAAAACGTAATAAAGTAAGAAATGGCGGCAATCGGGCGCAGAACATTAATAAGCTCAACAGCAGCCATGTGAGAATCAAGTCTGTTCCCGTCAAGTTCTGTATGAAAAGCCATTTCATACAAGGCTGAGCCCTCCGGCGTTTGCAGCTTGCCGGACCGCACATCCTCAATGACCTCCTCTATCCATTTCTCCGTTTTCAGCCTCGCCCTTCTGCCTTTCCAATGACGCGGTCCGACAGCGCCGAATGCGTCTACCATATCGGTGAAATCCTCCGCCCGCTCTTTCACTTCTGAGTCTTTCAGCGGGACGCCGGCCCACTCACAGGCAGCCCGGCACAGCACTTTCTTCGCTTCATCAAAAAGGACAATTCGGTTTGAACCCTCCCACATTTCCGCAGATGCTTTCCACTGTTTTGCCACCGCTTCCGCAAGCCGTTTTTGCCGGGGCGGCGTCATCAGTGACATAAATAGAAGCTTCCTGTGCTTATGCCGTTCACCGTCCATTGCCTGGATTGCCCCTGTTCCGAATAACGTTTTCTGCACCCGTTTGGGGAGGGCCTGCTGCCGCTGAAATCGTTCTGTGTCATAAAAAAGTTTTGCGGCTTCCGCTCCGCTCATACAAATGAATGTCTTCCCTAATAAACGGGCGCGAAACACATCTGAGCGATAATTCTCCGCTCGGTTTTTCACAAATACATAACCATCGCGTAATAAAGCCAGACTATTATCAAGACCCTTTTCCTGCGGAATTTGTTCATCCATCCCGATTCCTCCCTTCTTTTTTCACCTTTCACGAAAAAGAATAAATATAAACACATGTATATTCAGTATTTGTGTTTCATTCAGAAGTTACTCATGTCAGGCTGCAAAAATCAGGGGCGGGGCAAAAGCCCGTTACAAAGTAAACCGGCGGACCTGATCGTTTAACCGCTCTGTCAGACTCACCAGATTATTGACGCTTTCCGCCATTTTATGAAAAGAAGACAGCTGCTCAAGCGCGGAGGCAGAAATCTCTTCGCTTCCCGCAGCCGTTTCCTGAACGACGGCGCTGATGCTTTCGGCATGATGCAGCACTTGCTCACCAAGCTGTTTCGATTCGTTGATCCGTCCGTCCAATTGAGTAAGCTCCGCTTTAATATGGGCGGCTTTTTGTTCAATATGGGCGAATGATTCTGATGTTTTCTCCATCAGCTCCTGCTGTCTGTCCGCTAAAGCGACGCCGGTCGTGACAGCTCCGGTAATAGACGTGATGCCGTCTTCAATTTGCTTTACCATATCGAAAATCTGCGCGGTCGCTTTGGCTGATCCGTCTGCGAGCTTCCGTATCTCCTCGGCAACGACGGCAAATCCTTTTCCGGCCTCGCCTGCTCTGGCCGCCTCAATTGCGGCGTTTAATGACAGCAGATTGGTCTGGCCCGCAATGTCAGAAACGGTCTGCGCCATCATACTGATGCCTGCCGCATGCTCTATGAAGAGATCGGCGGCTTCGGAAATCTCTTTTGATGTCTCATTGCTTTTATCAATGGCTTGCTTGGTTTCGGCTAAAGCACCGCGCCCCGCAGCCACCGCCGCAATCGTCTCTTCACTGCTTCTCGTCGTTTGTTTTGAACGTTCGGCGTTCGCCTTTGAATGTTCATCCATTTGTTCAATGAATTGCACCGCATGCTGCAGATCTTCTGAAATGGTTTGGGAGCCTTGCGCCATTTCTTCCGTCGACACGGACACCTGCTCGGTCATGTCCTTCAGCGTCTGGTTTTCCTTCGTCAAACCTTCCGCGAAAGTCTCGACTTCACGGCCGACCTCTCCGATCGCCTGAATTAAGGTGCGGAGCTGTTCAGCCATCATTCCGAATGAGTCATTCAGCTCTTTCAGTTCGTCCTTCCCTTTATAATCAAGCATTTCAACAGCAAGGTTCCCTCCTGCAATACGACGGGCATTTTCAGCCATACGGCGGATCGGCCCTGCAATTCTCTTCGTCAGCCTGATGGAAGATATGACGGTAACAGTAAGTATCACGATGGTCAGCACGGCTGCGCTGTAAACGATAAACTGAATCTGGTCAGCCGTCTGCTTCTGCATGTCTTCATAGTGATCCCGGGTTTTCAGATTCAGCATATAAATATCATTCAGAAGACCGTTGATGCGGGCCGCCGTCCTTGTCGCTTCAGCCGGGCTTTTCGAATCAAGAGCAGCGTCCGCCTCCGCCTGCCATGTTTCGTATTTTTTGGCGAGTTTGTCATAAGCGGCTTTGTCCGCATCGTCCGTCATCGTTTTTTTGAGGGCCGCCAGTTTGTATGAGCTGCTTTTCATATAGCTTCGTACATCTTCTTTCTGGGCGTCTGCGAGCGTATAGGAATAGCCGGTGATGCTTTCTTTTAACGTATTAAGGTCAGCTTTTGCTTCCTGGACGTTTAACAGCGCGTCCACTTCATCTTCATTTGAAGCCTGAATCTTCATCATGTTTACAATGGTAAAGCCGATGACGGCGGCGAAGCAAATCATCGTAACGGCTGCGTTAACGAGCAGCCTTGTCCGTAATGTCACTTCAGATCGCCTCCTTTTTCAATCAGACTGTTTTTCATATCCGTGATCTTTTTCGTCAGCCCGCCTGCGTTTTTGACAACTCTGATCTTAGCTAAGTCCATGCCGTTTTCCTTCAGTCCGTAAACGATCTCTCCGCTTTTGATCTCCTTGTTGTCTTTTAAATCTTTCGCCAATTCATAGATGACTTGGTCGACGTTTTTCACTAAAGAAGAGATAACGGCGTGCTCGGCGGTGTAATATTGATCGCTGTCAACACCGATGGCATATACTTTTTGCGCCTCCGCTTCTTTCAGAGCGCCGACACCCGTGAAGCCGGCCGCCGTAAACAGGACATCGGCTTTTTTTCGGATCATGTTTTGGGCGATGCCCTTCCCGAGCTTATCATCATCAAACGTACCGCTGATGTCCGACAGTACGCGGATATTCGGTTTGACTGATTCCGCCCCTTTCAGGTAGCCTTTCTTAAACCGTTTAATGACGTCGGCATCTGAACCGCCGATAAATCCGATCGTGCCGGTTTTGCTCGTCATAGCCGCCAGCGCTCCGGCTAAGAAGCTTCCTTCATCCTCTTTAAACGTGACGGAGGTGACATTATCCAGGTCTGATACGGAATCAATCAGCACAAACCGCTGCTTCGGATATTTTTTGGCGACCTTTTCTAAATCCGCCTGCATGCTGTAACCGAGCCCCACAACAAGATCATTGCCTTCCCGGACAAGCTGGGTCAGTCCTTTTTCGTATGTACCGGTATCTTTTATTTCCCGGTAATCAAATGTGATGCCGAGCTCGTCTCTCGCTTTCATCAAACCTTGAAAGCCTGAATCATTAAATGATTGGTCGCCGAGGCCGTTGTCTGTCAGCATGATGCCGATTGTTTTCGTTTTTTCGGCCGCCGTTTCCTCAGATTTGCCGGCACATCCCGCCGTGCTGAGCGCAAGCAGCAGTACAGCCGCAAATATCGCCATTTTTTTCATTGAAACTCTCCTTTTGTTTTTTTCTATAGTTATATATCGGTTCGGATGTCAGAATATTTTATTTCAATAAAATATGTATGTTCGGCAGGGTGATAAACAAATGAGGAATATAGCAGCTTTTGAGAAAATAAAAAACATCGGTTTTGGTTCACCGATGTTTTTGCAGAAAATTTATTGTTTTTCGTATGTCCAGCCGTCTTCCTGATACACTTTGCCGTTTTTCATCAGGTACCCGAGCGCCCGCTTAAAGGCGGCTTTGCTTAAATGAAACCGTTCGCGGATATCGTCAGGATGGCTTTTGTCTCCGTATGGCATCGCGCCGTTTCTTGATCTCAGATAGGTCAGAATCTCTTCCGCGTCAACCGAAAGCGCATCCTGCTTTCTCGGCAGCAGAGACATGTTGACCGAGCCGTCTTCCTTCACCTCGATGACACGCCCTGTCACGCGGCTGCCGAGTCTCGGCTCTTCTTTTCTTTCTGAAGGGTGAATAAACGCGCGGATGCCTTCATCGGTAATCAGAAAAGAGCCTGATGCGATCAGTCTGTACACCGTGCCTGTCAGGTCTTTATTCATGACGTCTTCCTCTGCATCCGTAAATAATTCACTGATGATATCTTCAGGCGCCGGCTTGGCAAACATGCGCCCGCGGCTTGTCACCTTCAGCATGCAATACAGTCTGTCTCCTTTTTGCGGCCAGACGGATTTGTACGGAGGCAGGTGCTCCGTTGCGACGAGCGCGTCTTTTGACAGACCGACGTCGACGAATACGCCCATATCTTCCACAGCGTCCGTCACTTCCACCCATCCGTAGTCATAAAAGCTGATGAGCGGCTTTTTCATCGTCGCCGCGAGTCTTTCCTGATGATCGACGTAAATAAATACGTCCACTTCATCTTTGTCTTCGATATCCTCTGTGATTTCACTGTTATGTAAAAGAACCGTATCCTCGCCGTCGGTTAAAAAATAACCGAAATCGGTTTGGTGATCTATACTAAGCGTGAGCTGCTGCCCTGGTCTCATGTTATCGTCCTTCCTGATTCGCCCGTATGAGGCTGATGTTTTTCTCATTTTTTCCAATATGCATAAATTCATGCTTTATGCTGTTGGACATTTCTCTTTATTCTACTATAATCAACTCATAAGTGAAATGTTATAGGAGGTTTTCTCATGGCAAAAGAAAGTTCTTTTGATATTGTATCGAAAGTAGAATTTCCCGAAGTGCAGAATGCGATTCAGATGACGCTGAAAGAAATCGGCACGCGCTATGACTTTAAAGGATCGAAAAGCGATGTAACTTTAGAAAAGGAAGAACTTGTCCTGATTTCTGATGACGAGTTTAAACTGAATCAGCTCAAAGATGTGCTGAGCGGCAAGCTGATCAAACGGGACGTGCCGACGAAAAACATTGAATACGGCAAAATCGAAAATGCCTCAGGAGGCACGGTGCGCCAGCGCGCGAAGCTTGTACAGGGCATTGATAAAGACAGCGCCAAAAAAATCAACGCGGTGATTAAAAACTCCGGCTTGAAGGTCAAGTCGCAGATTCAGGACGACCAAGTGCGCGTCACCGGAAAAAATAAAGATGATCTGCAGCAGATTATCGCAGCCGTCCGCGGGGCAGACCTGCCGATTGACGTTCAATTTATTAATTTTAGATAAATTATGTGATTCCTATTGATTATTGTCTCTATTTTCGGTAAATTTGGAGAAAGGGATTTTCACAGTTGAGTTTTGGAAACCCATTACAATTACATGAACGTTCTTATCAAGAGAAGCCGAGGGACTGGCCCGACGACGCTTCAGCAACCGGTGTAGTGGTTTACCCAAACCATGACCAAGGTGCTAAATCCAGCAAGCTAAAAACAGCTTGGAAGATAAGAAGAGAGACAAATGATTACAAAGTCTTCTTCTTAAGAAGACTTTTTTTATTTCTCTTTTTTCCTTGCTGAATGTGACGAAGGAGGCAAACAATGGGACTATTACAAGACTTAAAAGAACGGATTTTAATCGGTGACGGCGCGATGGGCACTCTCCTCTATTCCTACGGCATTGACAGATGTTTTGAGGAACTGAACGTATCAAAGCCCGAGGAAATCAAGCGGATACATAAGGCTTACGTGGAAGCCGGGGCAGACATCATCCAGACAAATACGTACGGCGCGAATTTTATTAAGCTCTCAAGATACGGACTTGAGGATGAAACGAAAAAAATCAACCAGGAGGCGGTCAGAATCGCGCGCGCTTCCTCAGACGGCGCTTATGTATTGGGAACGATGGGCGGTATCCGCACCTTTAACAAAAACGCCTACAGCCTGGAGGAGATTAAACGCAGCTTTCGGGAGCAGCTTTATTTATTGCTGCACGAAGAGCCGGACGGTCTGCTTCTGGAAACATACTATGATTTAGAAGAGGCGCGCGAAGTGCTGAAGATAGCGAGAAAAGAAACGGAACTTCCGATTATGCTGAACGTATCCATGCACGAACAGGGCGTGCTGCAGGACGGAACGCCGCTTCGGGAAGCCCTCAGGTCCATTGCCGATCTCGGCGCTGACATAACGGGAATCAATTGCCGGCTCGGCCCGTACCACATGATTGAAGCGCTCACCGAAGTGCCGATTTTCCGTGACGCTTATTTATCGGTCTATCCGAACAGCAGCCTTCCGTCTTTAGAAGAAGGCCGGCTTGTTTATGATACGGACGATGCCTATTTCCGGGAGAGCGCCGTACAGTTCCGCACTCAGGGCGCGCGCATTATCGGCGGCTGCTGCGGTACGACGCCAAACCATATCAGAGCCATGGCTGAAGCGGTCCAAGGCCTTTCCCCCGTCACTGATAAAGAAGTGAAAATCAGACGGGAAGAAGAAATCATCTCAGTCAGCAACGAACGGACCGAGCCGGGTTTAAACGAAATCGCCGCTAAAAAACGGTCAATTATCGTGGAGCTCGATCCGCCGAAAAAATTGAATTTTGAAAAATTTATGCAAGCAGCGGCTGAATTAAAAGAAACCGGCATAGAAGCGCTGACGCTCGCCGACAATTCATTGGCGACACCGCGGATCAGCAATGCCGCCTGCGGTTCATTGCTGAAAGAGCGCCTTGATATCCGTTCTCTCGTTCACATTACATGCAGAGACCGCAACATCATCGGCCTTCAATCACATTTAATGGGGCTGGATACGCTCGGGCTCACCGACATTTTAGCCATCACGGGCGATCCTTCAAAAATCGGCGACTTTCCGGGGGCTACCTCCGTCTATGATTTAACGTCCTTTGACTTGATCAGGCTGATTAAACAATTCAACGAGGGCATTTCTTTATCAGGGAAACCGCTCGGCAAGAAAACGAACTTTTCCGTAGCCGGAGCATTTAATCCGAATGTCCGCCATCTTGATAAAGCAGTAAAACGGCTGGAGAAAAAAATCGAGTGCGGAGCTGACTACTTCGTGTCCCAGCCTGTCTACTCGGAGCAGCAGCTCATTGACATTCATCAAGAAACGAAGCATCTCAAAACACCGGTGTATATCGGAATCATGCCGTTAACGAGCAGCCGCAACGCAGAGTTCATTCATCATGAAATCCCGGGCATTAAGCTGTCAGACAGCATCCGCGAAAAAATGGCGCTCGCCGGCGAAGACAAGCGAAAGCAGAAAGCCGAAGGCCTCGCCATCGCCAAATCGCTTCTCGACACGGCGTGCGAACTGTTTAACGGAATTTATTTAATCACCCCGTTTCTCCGTTCTGATTTGACGTCAGAGCTTGCAGCTTATATTAAGCAAAAGGATGAAAAGCGGGCTGGTGTATATTTGCATTGACGCGGAAGAGGCCGCCTGATATGACAGGCGGCTTTTTCATGGTACGATACAGAAAAAGAATCAAGCAAAGGAGGATTTTTTCATGGTTGAAGTAAAACCCATCACCGCAGAAGACACATACGCGATCAGACACAGTGTGCTGCGCCCCCATCAGACGATTGAGGATTGTAAATATGATCAGGACAGCGTCAAAGGAGCCTTTCATCTCGGAGGTTTTTACGACGGGACATTGATCAGCATCGCTTCTTTCTACCCGCAGAACCAGCAGGCTTTACAGGCAGCGCCCGCCTATCAGCTGCGCGGCATGGCGACGCTTGAGGAATACCGGACTCAAAAAGCGGGAAGCACGTTAATGGCCTATGCAGAACGGAAACTGGCAGAAATGGGGGCGGCGCTTGTCTGGTGCAACGCCAGATGTCACGTAAAGGGATATTACGAAAAGCTCGGCTGGAAAAGCACGGGCAGCCCCTTTGACATACCCGGCATCGGCCCGCATGTGATCATGTATAAAGAACTCGCCTGAAACAGAAAAATGCCCTTGGGAACATGTCTCTAAGGGCATTACTTTTAATGTCACGTCTGCTTTTATATGCGACATTATTGACGCCTTCCCGCTTTTACGCAACAACAAGAATGGCAGGCAGAAAACGATATCTGTCAATTGCCGATTTCAGCTATTATGTTTAGAAAAGGGAGTATGAGATGAATACGATCCAAAAACCGAAAATCCCGAAAGAATTGCCGGTGCTTTCTTTCACAGAAGCGCTTCAGGACGACCTCATCAAAGAAGTCGTCGTAGAAAACGCCGTGATAAGCGGCAAACTGGACGGCCTGCGCGCCGAAAAAGTCATTTTCAGAAACACCGTTTTTACGGATGTCTCTTTCAGACATATGGAATGTACGGATGTCCTGTTTGACAAATGTGATGTCTCAAACGCTGATTTCAGCGGAAGCATCATCCATAGAACGGCGTTTCAGCATTCAAAACTTCTCGGCTTGAATCTGGCGGATTCCGCCATGCGTCATGTACGGTTTGAAGACTGCCTCGCACCTTACAGCTCCTTCAGCTATTCCAATATGAAGCATGTCCGGTTTGACTCGTGCGGCCTTTCAGAAAGTGAGTGGAATGATGCCGTTCTTGAATACACAGATCTTGACGCCTGTGATTTGAACGGCTCAAATTTTATCGGCACGTCTCTTTTTAATATGGATATCAGCACGTGCACATTTGATCACCTGCACGTCTCACTTGAGAAGCTGAAAGGATGCCGCATCGCTCCGTCTCATGCCGTGACATTCGCAGAAGCGCTCGGAGCCATTGTGACGTGATCTTTTATTAAACGAAACGGCGGGCAATGTCCGCTATCGTTTGAATGCCTTTTTCCAAGTCCGGTAAGGATGCGTACGAATAGGAAAGACGCAGGCTTTGCCGGTCTTCGGGAAGATAGAGAGCTCCCGGATTGATCAGTACGCCGGCCTCCAAGGCACGGATGAAAAGCGTCTGAACAGTGAATGCTTTATGGAAGGTGACCCAAATATAAAAGCCCCCCTCCGGCACACGCCACTCCGCAATATCTCCCGCGTATCTTTCAAGAAAACGCAATGCCGCATCTCTCCTGATTTTGAGTTCCTTTCTGAGACGCAAAAGGCGCGCTTCATAGCGGCCGCTTGACAGCCATTGACATGCCGCCCATTGAGATAAACCACTGGAGCCGTAATCCGTCTGCATTTTAATATCGGCGAGCCTGTCTGCAACCGGCTCAGGGGCGACGACCCATCCGATGCGCAGACCCGGGCTTACGGTTTTTGACAGCGTGCCGATATACAGTACATTCCCCTCACCGTCCATCGATTTTAACGGAGGCGGCGGTTCTTTATCGATCCATAAATCACCGTATGCGTCATCTTCAATGACAGGCAGACGGTGATTTCTTGCGAGCGCGATGAGTTCCTGCCGCCGCTTAAGTGACATTACCGTTCCGGTCGGATTATGGAATGACGGAATGGTGTACAGCAGCCCTGCTTCGTATTGCCGACGGTAAGCGGGAAGATGATCCGTTTTGATTCCGCTCCCATCCATCGGCACTCCCTTAAGCCTGACGCCCGCTGATTGAAACACACGCAGGGAATGGAGATACGACGGGTTTTCAGTCAGCATGACGGAGTTTGGTTTTAGCAGCCCGATTGAAATAAGCTGAAGCGCCTGCAGCGCGCCTGAGACGATTACGATGGATGCCGGGGACGCGTGAACCCCCTTTGTTTTCAAATGTTTCGCGACGCTTTGCCGAAGCTGCGGGCTGCCCTTCGGTTCTTGATAGCCGAGCGCAAAAATGTTAGTTCCACGGAACAGTTCGGCCATCTCCTGCTCAGGCAGCAGCTCTTGACTCAGCTCACCCGTCCCCAGCCTGATCAGATCCAGACGCGGCTCGTTTTGATTAATGGCCTGAATCAAAGATGAATTCGGCTGATGACTCCCCGATGTAACGTATGTGCTCCAATCAAGGGGCTTAACCGCCGCCATGATGCTCCACGTATTGTTGACGACCTTTGTGCCTCCCCCTCTTTTTCCTTCCAGAAGACCTTGGGCGATTAACTCATCAACTGCTGCCGTCACTGTGCTTCGGTTGACCTGAAGCTCCTCGGCGAGCTTTCTTTGTGAGGGAATTTTCGTGCCGATGGTCCATTCGCCATGAAGTATTTTTTCTTTTATATGCTGTTCGATCTGGAGATAAAGCGGTATGTGCGACTCCCGATCCGGACGCCAGCGGTTCATACGTCATCCCTCCTTCTTTATTTATTATACATTTGGCTGGTTCAAGTACCAGCCAAATGGCCGGAGACATCAGCACACAGTGCGGCTACAATGAGATTTAGTTGACGATTGGAGGGTTTTACGAAATGAATGCCATTCTTCACGGAGTGATGCTCGCTTTCGGCCTTATTTTGCCATTGGGCGCGCAAAACGTGTTTATTTTTCAGCAGGGAGCCTGGCAAAAACATGTGTGGCAGGCGTTTCCCGCAGTGATTGCAGCCGCGGTATGCGATACGATTCTCATCAGCGCGGCCGTCGCAGGCGTGTCCATGATTATTGCAGAGATTCCCGTTTTTCAGACCGGCATGCTTATAGGCGGCTTTTTGTTTCTCAGTTTTTTAGGCTGGCAGACTTGGAGAAGCAAACCGCAGGCCGAACAGGTGAAAAAAACGGTTTTCTCGGCAAAAAAACAGGCGGTCACGGCCGCCATGGTATCCCTTTTAAACCCGCATGCGATTTTGGATACCGTCAGTGTCATCGGCACAAGCTCCGCCGCCTATCCGGGAATTGATAAATGGCTGTTTGCCGGTGCTTGTATCGCGGTTTCCTGGGTATGGTTCGCCGGACTGGCATTCGCGGGACGGCTCGTTCAAACGGCGGATACAGGAGGCCGGCTCCTCGGCATCCTGAATAAATGCTCGGCATTGGTGATGTGGGGTGCTGCTTTTTATTTTGCGGCCCTTTTGTTTCGATAAAAGGAATTCGGCCAGACCATGTTGAATGTACCGAAAGGAAGAGGGGGAATTGGAATGTCAGACATTTTAAAGCTGTATCACTACCACAGATGGGCAAATGAGCAAGTTATTCAGCATCTGAAGACCCTGCCCGCGGCAAGCTTACAGCAGAAACTGGATAGTGTTTTTCCGACTGTGAACGCCGTGCTTGTGCATATATACCGGGCTGATTACATTTGGCTTCACGTGCTTTACGGAGAAACTTTCGAACAAATCGTCTCGCAGTTTGATCAATTTGAAAAGCTTGACGGAGATTTTGAGGCGATTGAACATAGAATGACTGAACTGGACAAAGAATTCAACGAATTTTTAAAAGAAATGGAGAACCCGGAAGGTCCGCTCTCTATTTCTCATCCGCGCCTGGGGACGCTTCAGACGACATATGCCGATGTGATCCGGCATGTTGTGAATCACGGCACATACCATCGCGGCAATATCACCGCGATGCTTCACCAAATGGGCTATAAAGGCGTGCCGACTGACTACATTTTTTTCTCATACGAATCATAAAAAAGCAAAGGCCTCCCGGGCCTTTGCTTTTTTACTTCGAATCTATCATAATCCGGCATAGCCGGAGGCGCCCGGGGTGAGCTTTACAGGCCTTCCGGTTTTAAAAGATTCCGTCGCGGCATCCCGATTTCTAAGTTAATCGCGGCATCGATGTCTGTCACAATCGGCGTTTCCCCTTTTTTCACACATTCGGCAAAGTGCTCCAGCTCCAGACGGTAAGCGTCTTTAAAACGTGCTTGAAAATCCGGAATAATTTCGCAGCTGCTGCCTGACTCCGTTAAAACGGTGACATGGCTTTTCCGCAGCGTACCGACCAAGATGCTTCCCGCCGTCCCGATCACTTCGGCGCGGATAAACCGCCTCCTACTTTTTGTTCTCTGGTTTTAGGTCAGTCCGTTTTCCGGCTTACGAATTTGCGATATTCAAGCGGCGAAATGCCTTCAATCTGTTTAAACAGTTTGGAAAAATAGGTCGGGTCTTCCATACCGATGGCATCCGCGATTGTCCCCATTTTGTCATTGGTTGCGGACAAAAGACGTTTCGCCTCCGTCATTCTGACTTTATTCGTATACTGGCCGGGCGTGACGCCGAGCACCTGCTGCATGCAGCGGGTCACGTAGTCTTGGTTGTAATGAAGAGCCGATGAAAGCGCTTTGATGGTTGTTTTCTCCTGATAGTGCTCCTGCAGGTACCGGGCGGCCTCCCATGCGACTCTTTCCTTTGCGGACGGGATTTGGAACGCTTCCTTCTGAAGATGGAGCAGCAGCTCTTCAAACAGAATCTGCTTTCTGAGCGGCAGATCGGAATTCTCGGCGCTGTCATCGGTCAGCACACTGAATTGCCCGGCCATAAACTGCGGACGTCTCACCTTCCCTTTTTGCGGCAGGGACAGGCGGTAGCGGGACGGCTCTTCAAAGCTCCCTTTTTTTCGCCTCAGCTCTGACCAGTTGTTCCCGGTTGTTTCCGTCACCTCATAATCCGCTCCTTCAAAATGAAGCCACGAATAGGATGTCGTTTCTTCACTGCCTTTTGTCCCGTAATGTTCAAGGCCGGGAGAAAGCAGAATATATTCTCCGGCTTCAACGGAAAAGGCGTTTTCGTCTTCTGTAATGTAGAGGACGCCTTCTTTCACATACAGCAGATCAAACACCGGGAAGACCCGTCTCACATGGGTTTCGCCTTTTTTGAACACTCCTTCTCCCGCAGCGATAAAGACCGGGAACGGAGGAACTGTGAACTCGAGAAAGGACATATTTTCGGCCCTCCTTTTTAAGTCGGATTTTTGCAAGAAGTTTCGTTTCTCTCCCTTTTTATTATAAGAAAATGGAGGTACACTTTTAAACGTTGATTTTTTCAGGAAAGGGGTTAAAAGAAATGAAACAAGCGATTTTAAAACGGGCTGCATTCAAACAATCCTCTGATCACAAACTCTCATTATACGCGCTGACTTGGCCGATATTTATTGAGGTTTCATTATATATGTTTATGGGAAACGCCGACACTCTTATGCTTAGCCAATACTCTGACAACAGTGTGGCGGCCGTGGGTGTCAGCAATCAGATTTTAAATTTAATTATCGTGATGTTCAGCTTTATCGCAACGGGTACGACAATTGTGATTTCACAGTTTTTAGGATCTAAACAGAAAAAAGAGGCGCAGGAAGTGGCTTATGTATCAATAGGAGCGAACTTTGTCATCAGTCTCGCCATCAGCGCCGCCATATTTTTTGCGGCCGTTCCGCTGCTTCATGTGATGGGTCTTTCCAATGAATTGATGCCGGATGCCAAAGTCTTTTTGCAGGTGGTCGGCGGGCTGTCCTTCATTCAGGCTTTGATTATGACGTTCAGCGCCATTTTAAAAAGCTACGGTCATACGAAGGATACGATGTTCGTTACGATCGGGATGAATATTTTAAATATTGCCGGAAACTTTCTTGTCATTTTCGGGCCGCTCGGCCTTCCGGTGTTAGGCGTCGCCGGTGTTGCGATGTCAACGTCCTTCGCGCGGATCATCGGACTGGTCGCGATGATTGTGATCGTCAAAAAACGCATCGGACTCGGTCTGACATGGCAAAAGATTTTTCACGTCCATAAAGAGCACTTGCGGAAACTCCTGAAAATCGGGATTCCGTCTGCCGGCGAACAGCTGTCTTACAACATTTCACAAATGGTTGTCACTTATTTTATCGCCATTATGGGCGCTCAGGCGCTTACAACAAAGGTTTATACACAAAACATCACCATGTTTATCCTGCTGTTCGGAACGGCGATCAGCCAGGGCACACAGATTTTAATCGGCAGATATATCGGCGCCAAACGGTTTGACGACGCTTATGACCGCTGCATGAAAAGTCTGTACTGGGCGCTTGGCATTGCCGCTTTGACATCCGTGATCATGACCTTGTTTTCAAAGCAGCTGATCGGAATTTTCACAAGCAGCCCTGACATTATTGCGACGGCGAGCATGCTGATCGCCATGACGATCATTCTTGAGCCCGGCCGTTCATTCAATGTCATTATCATCAACTCGCTGCGGGCTGCCGGAGATGCAAAATTCCCCGTCTACATGGCGATGATTTCCATGTGGGGTATCGGACTGCCGCTCGCTTATCTGTTCGGCATCCATTTCGGATTAGGGCTTATGGGCATCTGGATTTCATTTATCGCGGATGAATGGGTCAGAGGCATTCTTATGTACAGAAGATGGCGGTCGCGGATTTGGATTCAAAAAGGGATTGCATAAACGCCCGAAGCTTCGTTATGAAGCCGGGCGTTTTTTTATGCTTGCGAAAGCCGTTGTCTCATGTCACCGAGCTCTGACCGGTAATGTGCCAGCAAACCGGTAACGGCGGGCCTTGAGTATAACGGAAACAGCTCCAGCTCTTCAGACGCCTCCTCGAAATACGCCTCGGCCTCGAATGCGATGTACTCCCATACATTCATAAAAGCTTTGTTGACGGTATGGCTCTCCAGCTCTTCTTCCGTATAGCCGAATTGCTTCATCACCTGGCGCGGGAGACGATTTTTCGCCCGCTCGTCCGTATGGACCCCCAGAAGCACCCGGGTCAGCTGAATGGCTGCTCCTAATGAAACGGCTGCATGGCGGAGTTTCTCTTGGTTCCGGCGCGCACAAACCGGCAGCAGCAGCAGGCCGAGGGCTCCGCCTGTTTGGCCCGCATACATCAGCAGGTCATCAAACTCTTGATAAGTTACTTTTTCTCTGTCAGAGATTTGGCCGGCGATAAACTCACGCAACGGCTCTTCTTCAAGCGCAAATTGCTGCCGCACATCGGTGAGCGCCTCCCACAAAAAGCCGTCGGCGCGTGTCCCGTTCAGAAAGTCTTGTGCCGCCTGTTCAAATCCTCCAAGTTCCTGCACATCAAGCCGATCAGCTGCGTGAAACAAAGCAAGCACCGCCCATGCGGCCCGCCTGTTTTTTGGCGGCAGGGATGAGAAAGTCCGTTTATATAAAGGAAAGTGCGCCTCGGCAAGCTGGGCGCATGTTTCGTATTCGGTCATGGTATCACTCCTCTGTTTTTTAGTGTACCACATGTTTCACAATAAAAAGACCGATATCCTTCAGCGGAAACCGGTCGCGGCACTGTTATTCTTCTATATCGATACGGTACGCCTCAAACCATGTATGGATCTGGGCAAGATGGGCGATCAGCTGCGGGCCTTTCATCAGCTGGCCGAACCACGGAACCTGAAAAGATGAACCTTCTGTCTCCAGCAGCATTTCCAGCTTCTTTCTGTCAAGCAGGGTGTGAAGCACGGAATCTTTCTGTTGTAAAATCGTTTTCAGCCATTCTGTGACCCCCTGCGTGTATTTCGGGTGATGCGTTTTCGGATAAGGGCTTTTTTTGCGGTACAAAATATCTTCAGGAAGCAGTCCTTCAAGCGCTTTCCGCAAGATGCCTTTTTCCCGGCTGCCATGCATTTTCATTTCCCAAGGAATATTCCAAACGTATTCCACAAGTCTGTGGTCGGCGAACGGCACCCGTACTTCAAGACTTGCGCCCATGCTCATGCGGTCTTTGCGGTCAAGCAGATTTGTCATAAACCAAAGCATATTTAAGTAGAACAGCTGCCGTCTCGCTTTATCTGTTCCCGTCTCACCGTCTAACAGCGGCGTTTCCGCAATGGTTTCTTCATATCTCGCATTCACGTATTCTCTAAGATTCAGCCGTTTTTGCCACTTTTCATCCAAGAGCGTGATCCTCTCCTCAGTCGACCTCATCCAAGGAAATCCGTCTTCTTCTGCCGCGGTGTGAAACCACGGATATCCGCCGAAAATTTCGTCCGCACATTCTCCGGAAAGGCTCACGACAAAATCTTTTTTAATTTCCCGGCAGAACCATAATAGCGAGGAATCAACATCAGCCATGCCCGGAAGGTCTCTGACGAGAACGGATTCCTCCAGATGTTCAACCAGCTGATCCTGCGTAATCACGCACTTATGATGCTGTGTGCCGAATGCATTTGTCATTTTATCGATCCACGGGCCGTCATCATTCGGCTGAAAGGCGCTCGCTTTAAAAAATTTGCTGTTCTCCTCATAATCAATTGAATAAGTATGAAGGGGATCTCTGCCTTGTTTCTCAAAATGAGCGGCGGCTATCGCGGTTATCGCGCTCGAATCAAGCCCCCCTGATAAAAACGTGCAAACCGGCACGTCAGATACGAGCTGGCGTGTCACTGCATCCTGAAATAAGAACCGAATGTGAGCCGCGGTTTCATCGAGGCTGTCTGTATGCTTTTCGCTCTTTACATTCCAATAACGCCATATGGACAAACCGTCCTTTGAGAAAGTGAACGCATGGGCGGGACGTACCTCGTGAATTCCTTTAAACACCCCGCAGCCCGGAGTTCTGGACGGCCCGAGTCCGAATACTTCCGCAAGTCCGCCGCTGTCTGTACGGGCTTTCACATCAGGATGAGCAAGGATGGCTTTCAATTCCGACCCGAACAGAAAGGAAGAGCCGTGTTCTTTATAAAAAAACGGTTTGACGCCGAGCCGGTCTCTTGCCCCAAACAGCCGCTTGCGCTTTTCATCCCAGATGGCAAAAGCGAAAATACCGTTCAAGCGGTCCACGCACTCCTCCCGCCACTCAATATAGCTGTGCAGCAGCACTTCTGTATCAGAGGTCCTCTCAAAACGGTGGCCCCTCGCCTGAAGCTCCTTCCGCAATTCCTCCGTGTTATACAGCTCGCCATTATAAATGATGGTGTACGTTTCCTCTTGATGCGTGCAGGCCATCGGCTGGCGGCCGCCTTCAATGTCAACGACCGAAAGTCTTTTATGTCCGAATAAAACATGGGGCTCTCCCCAGACGTTTGAATCATCAGGCCCTCGTTTTGAAAGAGTGTCTATCATATTGTTCATAATATGTTTCTCTTGGACGAGCTGCTTTTGAAAATCGACCCAACCCGCAATTCCACACATGTGATATCAGCTCCAATCCCGTTTCTGTCGGTATCAAATTCGTTTCTATCAGCACTTTACCCAGTTTATGCAAAGAAACGCAGATAGTTGATTTGTCCCACTAAGAGTTGTATGAGACAAGCCCGATTTGGAAAGAACGGAAGAGAAGAAACAAACAAAGGAGACCGGCACGGTTATGAAACGAAAACAGCTTTTCTCACAAAAAAACAAATGGGGGCGCGGCACCCTGATGATAGAGGACGGCATCTGCCTCGTCGAAAACGATGAAGGCGATATCCTGCTTGCAGACAGTCTAGGAAACGCAGACGTATTGATGAAACGCGGCGGCAGATGGCAGCCGGCACGGATTTGCGGCGGTGCGGCCGAAATCGGCGCAGACACCATCCCCCTGCTCGGCGGGGAAGAAATCCGTTATGAAAAGGCGGTCAAACGGCCGCTGTTAACCTTGCTCGATTCGCTGGACGATGAAACGTTTCTGCTGTTTCTCAGCCATCTTCACGGGTTCGGCCTGTCTGTATATGATTGCGTATTTTCCTACAATCAGGCGCTGTTTTCCGGTGAAGGCGTTTCGTTTTATCACTTCTCGGCGGATGACGCACAATGCGCCCTGCAGCATCACCGCGGCAGCTCGGGTAAACACGACAGATTTGAATGGACGGCATCTGACGGGCGGCGCTCCATTATGTATTCAGCGGCAAGACGAGACGGAACCGCGTAACGAACAGGCGGCACCTTTTAAATAGGTGCCGCCTGATGTATTTAGCTTTGTTTTTCACGCTGATTGACGGCCGGCGTTTGCTTTTACCCTTCACAGCCGTAGCTTTTGCGGTAACAAGAGTGATTGGCGCTTTTGGCATCCTGCACATCTCCTTCGCCTCATCAACATCCCCCTGTCACGGTATTTCTCATTCAGCGGCACAGTTGCGCAAAATGTATGCGCAACTAAAAAAACCCGGATGCATCCGGGTTTTTCAAGCGATTGATTAAAATACGTGAAAACCGATCGGCAAGTGAAGGCCGAGCAGCACCGTCAGGACGAGCACGATAATAAAACCGATCCACAGTCCGCCGGTTGATTTGCCTTTTTTCTTGCGGATGACGAGCATTTCCATCAGTCCGATGGTAATGATGCCGAGCAGCATTTTTCCGGCGTACTCTCCGTTCCAATTCGCAAAACGGACGAAAAGCTCAGCTCCGGTCAGAATAATAATAATGTAGAATAAGCGCAGAATCATATGCGTAATTTTTGCGCCCTTCGCTTTTCCGGAACCGTACAGCCCATAGCTGACAAACACCAGGATAAGCGCAACGACCCATGAAGTAATATGCCAATGTGTCATTATGTTCAATTCCCCCTATCAGATCAATCTGCCTCACTTATGGTACCACAACAAGCCGCTCGGAGCATTATCAATCGTGCGAAAGACACACAATTATCCGATTTGGTTCGACAGCGTGCCGATCGGTTCAATTGTAATGTCAATGCGGTCCCCCGGCTTTAAAAATTTCGGCGGCTTAAACCCTTTTCCGACACCGGACGGCGTTCCCGTCGCTATAATGTCACCGGCTTCAAGCGTCATCCCTTTTGACAGCGTCTCGATTAATTCAGCTATCGGAAAAATCATGTCACCCGTTGATCCTGATTGGCGCAGTTCTCCGTTCACCCGCGTTTCAACTTTCAGGCTTTGCGGATCACTGACGGCCGACTTATGTACAATGACCGGGCCCATCGGGCATGTCGTATCGAGGCTTTTGCCGATAAAAAACTGTTTATGTTTTTTCTGCAGATCGCGCGCTGTTATATCATTTACAATTGTATAGCCGAATATATGATCAAGCGCATGTTCTTTGGAGATGTGCGATCCGCTTTTTGATATGATTACCGCAAGCTCCCCTTCATAATCAAGCTGCTCCGTTACGTCCAAGTGGCTGTTCACTGTTTCTCCGTGTCCTGTAACGGCAGCCGGGGCTTTCGTAAAAACCATGGGATGCTCCGGTATATCCGCCTCACTCCCCATTTCAACGGCATGATCACGATAATTTTTCCCGATGCAGATCACGTTCTTTGAAGGTCTCGGAATAGGCGCGCAAAGCTTTACGTCTGACAGCGCATACATAAATGAACCCGACTCGTCATTCGGTTTTTTCGCCCATTCCGCAAGCTGTCCGGCATGCGCAACAAACTTATCTCCTTTTTGAATGCACTCGATCAGCGAACCCGGAATCGTCTCAAGTTCAAACAATTTTTTTTCAGCCTTTTGCAGATCTAAGATTTTGTCATCATCAATGATCAGACCGACAAATGTTCGGCTGTTCAGTTCCCCTGTCGCAAATTTCATGTTAATCCCCCATCATTTTTAAATCTGGCATTCCTTTATGTATTCTTCCTCCAGGCGGGAAATTCCTCTTTTAAACAGGCTGAAAATAAGTGTAAAAGAGTATCAAAAATTGTCACTTTTTTAGTCATATTGACGAAATAAAACCTTCGTGCACAAAATGGGTTATACTATTATCATCCTATGTTTTCCAAAATAATCGAGAATTGGAGATCACACGATGAACAAAATTGAAGAAAAAAGATTAACTTTATTCGAGACAGCGCAAAAATTCGGAATCAATGCGACGGAGACCATCAGGTGCAGCCAGGAGCTGGACAGCCTTTTAAACGGGTGCCGGGGCGGGCTCATCCAACAAACGAAAGACAGCGGGCTGAACCCGGCCGCACAAATTGAGCGCGGCCGCACCGCAGGAAAAAAAGAGGTTTTCTCATAAACGTGATATGTATATAAATCTGTATCATTTATGTATAAGACCCGGCATGCGTAAAGCGCCGGTGTTTTTACGTCTAAAGTTTTTTCCGCTCACAAAAATGTGCATTTGTCATAAGCTATTTTAGGCAGGCAGCCCAGATAAGCTCCTGGAGTGCAGTCATGAAAATCTTCACGAAAAGGATGTGCTCGTATGCCCGCAATTGTCGGAGCGTTTAAAATTAATGCCGTCGGTACGAGCGGAGTCGTTCATATAGGCGACTGCATCACCATTTCTCCAAAAGCAGAGGTTAAGACATTTGCCGGAGCGGGCAGCTTCAATACCGGAGACAATCTCACACTGACGAATTACAGGAATTCAACGAATGTGTACGATAATGATGTAATCGATCAGCCGATGGCAGGAAACGCATAAAGGAGGCGCCGTATGAATTTTTACGTCAATCAGTCGATCCATATCAATTACATGCGTGTAGAATCTGTCAGCAATTCCTCCATACTGCAAATCGGAAGCGCCGGTTCAATTAAATCTCTTTCCAATCTGTACAACACAGGGAGTTATGTTGAGCCGGCGCCGCCTGTCACCGCGGGGCAGCAGACTGTAACAACAGGGGGAGGTCCCGGCACCTCATCATTTGTACCGCTCCAGCCGCCAAGCCGGTAGTTTTAATGAAGGAAACGAGACGCGAGGT
This sequence comes from Bacillus sp. GZB, assembly GCF_001975995.1. NCBI lineage: Bacteria > Bacillati > Bacillota > Bacilli > Caryophanales > Bacillaceae > Bacillus > Bacillus sp. GZB. Next base: position 194,064 of record NZ_MTQG01000010.1, on the reverse strand, counting down.
GAATGTCATGTATGATCAATCCGTTTCATCCTACCTGCAGAATTTAAATTCTTTCGTCCAGCAGCAGGCGCAGCAGATTCAGGAGCTCGAACGGCAGCTGAAAGAATTCCAAAATGAAATTTCAACGCTGAAACAGCAGCCTTCTACAAGAATCGATCGGCTCGAGTATAAATTTGATCAGCTGAAAATTGAACGGCTGGAAGGAACGCTGAATATCGGATTGAATCCGACTGATCCGAATGCCGTGCAAAACTTCGAAGTCGGCCAGACATCTCCGCAGGTCGGAATGATGCAGCAGGAACAGGCGGGCCAGCAAATGCAGCAAATCCGCCAAAACGTCGATATGTACCTGAATGAAGAAATCCCCGCGCTTTTAGAGCAGCTCGAAACTCAGTATGAGAGCAGGCTGGACGAAACGAACAAATATCATATTATTGAAGATATCAGAAAGCAGATGGACAGCCGGATTCAGTATTATCTGTCCCATGTCCCGAAAGAAGAAAACACGGCGCCCGCGCAATATGCCGAGCAGATTGCCGAACATGTGAAGCGTGATATTGTCAGGGCCGTTGAGCACTTTATTAAGCACATACCTGGTGAAATGAAAGGTGATGATCCGTCATGATTTTTACAGTGATTAACCGGAATATTGAAGTCGGCGACATCCGGTCTACCGGTGTGTCCAGTTCTTCCTTATTATTAATCGGCGACACCGATTCCGTCTATCTGTCTTCCATCTTTGACACGCCTCCTGAATCTCTTATTATCGGGCCTTATGTGCCGCTGGCGCCGGAATAATGTTAAAGCGCATTTCACGCCTCCGGAACGCCAAAATCAATTCAGTCGGGATTGCGAGTGTCTTTCAAGCAGGCGATACGAATGAAATCAATATGCGGGTCAAAGTATTGGCCGATCAGCGTACTATTGCCTTATACAGAGACGATGAAGGCTCATTTAACAAAAAAGAATACCAGATCTTTCGGCAGCCGGCCGTCATGCCGTTACCGGAAACGGGAGTCCAAAGCGCATTCTGCCATGAAAACCCTTCAATTCGGGTAAGGAATGTGAAAGTTCAAGGGGTATCGTCAGCGTCCGTGGTTCAAATCGGATCGACGTCGATCGTTCTGGGAGATTCGCGGCTGAAACATATTAGGCAGATTGTCACGTCAAGCTCACAATCACAGCAGCCCTGACATATAATGACGGTGAGACTTCTATAAAGGGTGTCGTTTATGCCAGCAATTACCGGACCTATAGCTATCAATTCCATATCGGGCGGAGTCGTAAACTTTGGTGATTCCTTTTACCTTTCTCCAAAAAGCTCTTCTAAATCTGCGCTCGGTTCGGGAGCAGGCAATACCGGAGATTTCCTGTTATTAAACAACGTTGTCAATGCGACAAACTATATAGACCCCGATGTCAGCGATCAAAATGTGGTAGGAAACGCCTAAAAAGCAGCCGCTCTTTCAGAAGAGGGCTGCTTTTGGTTCAGCGTTATGTTCGTTCATTTGCTTTTTTTGTTTTTACAAGCTTTTCCGGCGGCTGTTTTCTGATCCATTTCACAAACCGCGCGAGTTTCGGGTCACGCCGCAGCTCTTCTATTCCCGCGAGCCTTGCCGCAAGCTCCTGATTCGTATAGAGCGCGTGAACCTGTTTATGACAAGGGATGCAGAGCATTGCGGTCGGAAGGAATGTCCCGCCTTCTTCCTTAGGCGTTAAGTGGTGCTCCGTCAGCCGCACATGATGGCGGCCGCATAATTCACATGTGCCCTCGGCAGAACCGGTCATAATTCCTTCTCCTTTCTACATGATCTCCAATGTGACCCGGGTGCCTTTCCCGCCCGGTTCGGACGGATGAACGATTAATTTTTTCGGCAGACGCGCTCTCAGCTCCTGCACATGGCTGATCACTCCGACGGATAAGTTGTCCGATTGCAGCTTTTCGAGCGCTGTGACAACGGTGTCTAAGAGCCCTTGGTCAAGAGTCCCGAATCCTTCATCTAAGAAAAAGAATTGCAGCGGGTATTGCCCCCGCAGCTGAATCTGGGCGGACAAGGCAAGCGCAAGCGACAGCGATGTCAGAAACGTCTCCCCGCCGGAAAGGCTTGATACGGGCCGTTTGACGCCTCCGTTCGCGTCATCACGCATGACGAAACCGCCTTCTGAATCGACTAATATGGCATACCGCTGCCTTGTCAGCGCTCCGAGACGGGCAGAGGCGTCCCGAGCCACGCTTTCCAGCTGTTCTTCCGCTAAAAATTCGACGAATGTATTGCCTTTACATACAGACTGGAGCTTATCAAGCCTGTCAATCTGTGTCTGCCAGCTTTTCAGTTCGGCTTCAATCTCTTTAAAGCGCTTATGCTGTTTTTGCATAACCGCGAAGGCTTTTGCCTGTGCTCCTTTTTCCTCCATGGCGGCGCCTGACTCAGCCTCTGCCTGCTTCAGCAGAGAAACGGATGCTGTCCATTCTTCCTCCGATATCCGGCGCTCGGCTAATTTATCAGTAACACGGCTGATATTTGCCGATAGCTGTTTTGAGGTGTCCAGGAACTCATCAATTTCTTTTTTCATTTCCTCTGCACGCCCTTGCGGAAGCAGACTTTTTTTGACTTGGTCCGGGTCGGCAAACCCGGTGTCTTTTGACCTCACGCGCCAGTCGTTTTGCGCTTTCTCAAGGGAAGTCTCAGCATCCCTGAGTGACATGAGACTGCCGGATTCCCGGCCTTTTGCGTCATTCAGTGATTGCTGCGCCTGCTTCAGCGAGTCGAATAAGGACTGTTCTTTCGATTTTAACAGCTGTAATTCCTGCCGCACCGCTTCAAGCTTTGCGGAAATTGATGTTTCTTCAGCTGCTGTTCCGAGCTCTTGTTCATATCCGTCAATCACCTGCTGCAGGCGCTCAGACGCATAGTGAAGCTCGAGCCGTTCCCGTTCAAGCCGATGCTTCATCTCCTGCAGGCGTTCTTTCTCCTCTTCATGTTCCTTGAGGAATGCGATGCTTGTTTCAATGCGCTTCTCACATTCTTCTGCCTGCCTGTCCTTCTCATCTATCGAAGCCTGCCAGGCGTCAATCCGGTTTGGCGGAATATCACCGCAGACTTCGTTGTACTGATTCAATCGGCTTTCTGACAGCGATTCAAGCTCTTCTAATGAATGTCTGAGACGGTCGGCTTCTTTTTCCTCGTAGCGGATTCGTTCGGCAAGCTGCTCAGCTTGTCTCACCGTCTGCTGATGCGCGCTGATCAGTCTTGTGACCTTCTCTTTTACCGACAGCATATCCTGTTTCATTTGTTTCCATTCCAAGCGGACGGCGCTGAACGTTTCATCAAGCGGGCGTCCGCTGATGGAAGAAGCGGCTTCCAGCTCCGGAACCCGGGCGCTTTGCAGAAATGGACATTCTTCGGTAAAACGCCCCGACTGTTCTTCTAATGCAACCTTGGCTGTCAGCACTTCCTGAGAAAGAGCCGCCGCCTCAGAAAGCAGCGCTTCAACCTGCTGCAACTGTTCCTGTACAGCTGTATCAGGCGAGAATGTTTCATGAGCGGATCGCGGGCGGTCATGCTGCGTTGAGCCGCATACAGGACAAGGCTTTCCTTCGATTAGTTTTTCCGATAATTCTTTTGTTAATGCAGCCGTTCTCGCTTCCTCTGAGCGCCTGCGGAGATCGGCTTGCGTTTTGTCAGCCCGTTCGGCTGCGGCTTTCAGTGAACGTTCCGTTTCACAGACCATATGGTAAACGGTTTGAAGCGTTTGATAAGCGCGCGTAATGTCTTCCTCTTCCGTTTTCGCTTTCGCTGTGAGCGACTCGCTTTCTCCGTTCAGCTTCTCCATGTTTTTCAGCTGCGTTGTCAGATTGGCCCGTTCTTTCGTGATTTGTTCCTGTGTCTGCTGAAAGCCCGCCGCCAGCTGTGCTGCGGTCTGGCATTTTTTCCGTTCATCGGCGGTGACTTGAACTGCTTTCAGCTCTTCTTTCAGCTCATTCTGCCTGTTTTGGCCGCGGGTCAGGCGGTCTTTCACTGCGGCCAGCTGTTTCGAGGCGGCTTCGTATTCTTCCTCTTTTTTGCTGTGTTCCGCATTTGTTTTTTCCGCTTCTTTTTTCGCTTCAAGCAGTTTTTGTTCAATGGCTGAAAGTCTTTGATACAGCTCTTCTTCCTTGACAAGCTTCGGCTCCTGTTCGGCCTTATGGGCCCGCCATGCTTCATAGGCTTCATTTTGCCGGGTAAATGAAACGGTTTCCGCCTCTGATTTCCGTTTGGCCAGTTCGTGTTCCTGTTCGGTGCGCTGCTTCCGGCGGACGGCTTCTGTGTAGCGGTCTGCGTACGGCTCAAGGGCGAGAGCTGTTTCCGCCTCTTTAAGACGCTCAGTCAAATCCGTGATGTACGGGCGTCTTTCCTCAAGCTTTTTCTCCCGGCGCTCATATTCATCTCTTTCTGTCTGCAGGTTCCAAATTTCCTGGTGATTCTCAAAACGCTCTTTTGCCCGGACCCGTTTCTTCTCAGCTGCTTCAAGCCGTTCGTTCGCTTCGTGAAACTGCTGTTCAGCCTGCTTCAGCGCATCTTCTCCTGCGTCTCCGAGGCCGGATTGTTCGGCCAGCATTTCATTTTTTTTCGCTGCCGCTTCCTGCGCCCGCCGCCGCAATTTTTTGACAAGCCTGTCCCCGTACTGTTCCAGATTAAACAGGCGCTGGAGCATATGTCTTCTTTCCGCGCCTTTAAGCGACAGAAACTCGGCAAACTTTCCTTGCGGCAGCACGACGGCTCTTGTAAAGTCGTCAATGGTCAGGCCAAGAAGCTCCTCTACCTTTTTGTTCACTTCATTCGCTTTATCGGCCAGCACCGTTTGTTCGTCTTTGATTTCAATCAGGCGGCAGAGGGCGGTTTTTACTTTCGTTTCATCCGTTCTCTTAAAAACGCGCTCGACCTTGTAGGAAACCCGGTGGCCGGATTGAAGCGCGAATGTAAATGAGACGGCGAGCTGATCTTCGGCATGATTCAGGATGCCGTGCGTATTATTTGCGGCGCGCTCCACTTTTCCGTATAAAGCGAGTGTCATGGCGTCAAGGATCGACGATTTTCCGCTTCCGGTCGGTCCGAAAATCCCGAACACCCCGGCTCCTGACAGTCCGGCAAAATCAATGGTCTGTTCCTCCCTGAAACTGTGGAGCCCTTTTATCGTTAACAGAATCGGCTTCATGTCGCATCCTCCTCATCATCTGCTGACGCAAGCTCTAAAAACAGCTTGATCATCTCCTCATCCGGCACGCCGCCGCCCGTTTGTTTTTCATAAAACTTCTTAAATCGATCCTCAATTGATGTGTGTTTCACTTCAATCCGGTCATTTTCGGTCTCTTTTTCTTCAAAAACCGGCCTGATATGGATAAAGCCGGGATGCGCCTTTCTCAGCCGATGAATTTCCTCGAGAGAAAGCTGATCCGTCAAATGGATATCAAGATCGATCCAGGCATTCCGGTCACGCCCTTCATCGAGCCAGCCGTGAACTTCGCTCAGCCCCTGCGCTTTCCATTTGACGAGCGGTTTACCGGAAGACAGGAAAATCTCTTCCCACTTCGCTTCTCCGCCGGGCTTCGCTTCTACCACCGTCACCGATTTGGCATAACCGGCTTCTGAAAAGCTGTATGCGAGCGGAGAGCCTGAATAACGGGCAGCCGTCTTGGCGCGCTTGATCGTTTGCGGACGGTGGAGATGGCCGAGAGCCACGTAAGCCGCATCAGCCGGCAGGCTGTCAGCGGCGACCGTGTAAGCGCCCCCGACTTCAATCGGACGCTCTGAATCGGTCTGATTTCCCCCCGCGACATAAATGTGGCTCGCCGCGATTTTCACGGCATCGTCCCGGCACAGTCCGCACATGTGAGTAAACGCCTCTCTGATTTTGACATCGTAATGATCGCGAAGAAGCTTTTCCTCAAACGTATCAGAAAGCACTTCGTTTAATCTCGCCTCTGACGGATATGCCAGCGCGGCTACGGCTAACAGCTCGTCCGCCGACGGCACCTCAATATGCACGGGTTCTGTCCGCGGATAGCCGATTAAATGAATACCGCGCTCATTTGTTAACGGAGAAGCCGCCGCCAGCCTGTCGGGATTGTCATGGTTTCCGGCAATGACGACAACCGGGCGCTTTCCGCCGTCAGAAAGCGCGGAAAGACTTTCGTAATACAATTGTTCAGCGAGCGCAGGCGGATTGACCGTATCAAATACATCTCCTGCCATAATGACCGCATCAATGTTTTCTTCTTTGACAATGGTATTCAGCTCTTCCAATACCTCGGCCTGCTCGCTCAGCCGGCTTCTGCCTTCCAGCGTTTTGCCGAGGTGCCAGTCAGCTGTATGTAAAATGCGCATACCGCATTCACCTCACTTTTTGATAGAAAAAAAAGATCCGCTCCAAAAAGGAGCTTCGGATCTTGTTACAGTGTAAGAACGTGACCTCCATCGAAGAAATAGAGCGCACGCCCTTTCACTTTCGTTTTTGTAATTTGTTCAACCGCTTTTGTATACAATTCGATTTGTGTTTCATACCTTTTTTGCAGAATCGGAGCCGCGCCTTCAAATCCGTTCCGGAATTTCCCCTCTATCCGATCTGTTTTATAGTCCAGCAAATAGAGACCGTCCGCAGTTTCGTAGAGGCAGTCAATAATCCCTTGCACGAGCAGCGGTTCACCGGCCGTTTCGGCATCCTTGTACACCTCACCGGCCGGAAGCGCCATACTGAACGGCACTTCCCGATCAATCCGCAGCGCCCCGAGAAGATCTTTCCCGATTTCAGTTCCGAAAAACTGAACAATTTCTTCTATATTAATGGCTTCCTGCTGTTCTTCTGTCAGCAGCTCTTTTTCGTAAAGCATCCGGACCGTCCGCTCCGCTTCTTCGGCAGTCGGAACGTGCGTCAGCGGTATGTGCTGCATCACCGTATGCATCGCCGTTCCTTTTTCGGCGGCTGTCAGCCCTTTTTTCATCATAAAACCGGGACGCCTGTATAAAAGCGTGTCTCCTGATGGTTTGATGAGAGAGCGACCGCTGTATTCATCCTCGTATTCTTGCTTTCTCTTCAGCTCAGAAACTGACTGCTTCGTTCTGATAGCCGTCAGCTCTCGGTACGGATATTCCCATTCAAGCAGACGGCGCGCCTGATCATCAAATGAAAACGAATCAGGAATCGGCTCGCCCTGCTGAATCGCTTTGAGACGTTTGCTCTTTTCTTCAGCACGTTCTTTTGGATTCTCTTCCAGCAATTCACTTTGCTGCAGCATTCGGATGTGAAAACGCGACGGATCGCGCGCGATATCCTCAGATGAGGAAAGTCCCGGCGTCCTGTGCGCCTCCATGTCACGGTGGCGGATGAGCGCAGGCCCGATAAAGTCCAAATAAGATGACGCCTGGTAGCGGTCAAATTCAGAAAGAAGCCAATCAGCCCGGTCTGCTTGCGCCTGCCATTTGGCCAGCTGTTTTTCCCGGTTTTTGCAGGAGGCGACGAGAAACAGCTTTTCCTTCGCTCTGGTCAGCGCCACATACAATACGCGCAATTCTTCGGATAAGAGCTCTCTGCGCATCTTTTTCTTCATCGCCACAAGCGGAAGAGTCGGATAGCTGATTCTGAGTTCCGGATGAATGTACTTCGTGCCGAAACCGAGCTCTTTATCAAGCAGGTATGATTTGTTGAGATCCATCATATTAAAACTTCTGCCGAGTCCGGCGGTGAAAACGACGGGGAATTCAAGTCCTTTGCTGCTGTGGATCGTCATCAGCCGAACGACATCCTCCTGCTCGCTGAGCGCCCGGGCCGTCCCCAGATCATCGCCGCGCTCCTGCATCCGTTCAATGAACCGCAAAAAGCGGAATAACCCGCGGAACGCCGTCGCTTCGTACGAGCGCGCCCGGTCATACAAGACGCGCAGATTGGCCTGGCGCTGCTTTCCGCCAGGCATGCCGCCTGCATAGTCAAAATATCCGGTATCGCGGTATACTTCCCAAATCAGCTCTGACACCGAATGATTCGTCGAAAATGACCGCCACTTTTGCAGACTATCATAAAAGGTTCTCAGTTTTTGATACAGGTCATCATGCCTGTCACCGTTCGCTATATATGCTTTAAGCGCTTCATAAAACGGCGCTTTTTTCTTTTCAAGGCGTATCAGCGCAAGTTCATTTTCGTCACATCCGACGATGGGCGAGCGCAGCACGGAAGCAAGCGGAATATCCTGATACGGATTATCAATCACCTTCAAGACTGAAAGCGCCGCAGCCACCTCCACGGCTTCAAAGTAACCCGACGTCAAATTGGCGTACACCGGAATGCCCTGGTTTTTCAGCTCTTCCATTAATTGCGGCGCCCACGGCATGGAGCGCAGCAAAATTACGATATCCCGGTACTGGATATTCCGGTGTGTTTTTGTTTTGCCGTCATATACCTTAAACGGAGATGAGACAAGCTTTCGGATCTCCCCGGCTATCGCTTTCGCTTCCCAATGCACGGTTTCAAAGTCTTCAGCATCCTCGGAGCTGTCTGCGTCATCAGCGCTGTCAATCAGCAGCAGTTCCGTTTTTGCCGCGTCATTCGGCGGATACGATGCGCCGAGCTTCAATGCCGCCTGTTCATCGTAGTCCACTTCGCCGATTTTTCCGCCCATCAGCTGCTTAAACAAGAAATTCGTACTGTCCAAAATATCGGAGCGGCTGCGGAAATTTTGGTTCAGATCAATTTTCTGCCCCGCGCCTTCCCCGCTTTCTGTAAACCTTTTATATTTCCCGAGAAACAGCAGCGGCTCAGCAAGTCTGAAACGGTAGATCGATTGTTTGACGTCGCCTACCATAAACAGATTTCCCGTCTCTTCATTCCCGCTTTTAACAAGCTGCAGGATAGACTCCTGCACAAGGTTCGTATCTTGATATTCATCAACCAGAACTTCATGGAACTGGTCTTGATAATAAACGGCCGCTTCGCTCGGCACCCGCCGGCCTTCTTCATCAACCGCAGTTAAAATCGCCAGGCAGTAATGTTCCAAATCTGAGAAATCAATAATTGATTTTTCTTGTTTCGCCGCTTCAAATCGTTTTCCGTACGATATCACGAGCTGAACGAGCGTTTCGATGACAGACTTCATATCTGTTAAACTCTTTAAGTGATCTTGCGGACTTCTTGTAAAGTAATCATTCTTTAACTTTTCGATCAGTTTCTTCGCGCCGTTTCGCAAATCGGTCGCTTCGTCCAAAAGCGCTTTGTCAAATTCATCACCCTTTACCGCCTTCGCCCGCTTAAATGAGACTGCGGGAACCCGTTCATACAGCGCATCGAAGTCATTCCGGCAGCTGATCAGCTCTTCTATCTGCTGAAGGTCATCCAGAAAATTATCAGCGCGCGGGGCCGGCCCGCCGGGCGCTTTTGTCAGTTCAAGCGCCTTTTCAAGCTTTTGCTTTGCCCCGAAGAGCGCCATTTCAGCATCTTCTCTCACATATTGGTAAAACGGAAGCTCTTCCATTTTGCTTTCTTCCGTCACGTCATACAGGCGGACAAAGCTTTGCAGCCACGCTTCCGGGTCAGGATGCGACCGGGAATACTCGTACACCCGTTTGACAAGGTCTTGAAGATCCAGATCATGCCTGTCTGTCGTATACCTGTCCGCAAGCTCAAAAAACGCCTGATTCCCTTTTGCGTATTCATCTTCAAACAGCTCATCAAGCACTTCGTCTCCGAGCAATTCGCCTTCCGTCTGGTCAGCCATCCGAAAACCGGGGTCAAGATCAATCATATAATAATATTTTTTAAGCACTTGCAGACAGAAAGAGTGAAGCGTCGAAATGCTCGCCCGATTTAATAGAGAGAGCTGCCGTCTGATATGCAGAGATCCCGGATTTTTGGCGAGCTCTTTTTCTAATGCTTCCGCGATCCGATGCTTCATCTCCGCTGCTGAGGCGTTTGTAAAGGTCACCACAAGGAGCCTGTCAACATCAACCGGATCTTCTTCCGCAGTTATCTTTCTGATCATCCGTTCCACAAGCACGGCCGTTTTACCTGATCCGGCTGCGGCAGCGACCAAAATATCGCGGCCGGAAGAAACGATGGCGCTCCATTGGTCATCCGTCCATATGCTGTCTTTCGGTTTAGGAATTTGCATCATCATCCGCCTCCTTTTTCAGCCAATCCAGTATGGTGCCGTCTTTTTCCGCTTTCAGGCTGCGGTATTCATTTTCCTTAAGTGACTCATCAAACTGGCATACCGACTTAAACGCACAGTACGTACAAGGCGTCTTATCTTTCAGCTTATACGGGGTAATGGACACAAGCCCGTCCGTTATCGCTTCGCCCGCCTGTTCAAATGTCCGCCGCACATGGTCTGTCAGCAGATGAAAGTCCTGTTCGCTGACCGCGGCTGAGTCGGATCTTAAAGAACCGTCCTTTTTCAAACCGGCATTGACGATATTTGAACGCCCTTCCTCCAAGGTCGTGTCCATCAGGCTGATCGCCTCCCGGTCACCGAGGAGAAGGCCTTTCATCTTAAATTTCTTGAAAATTTCCTGCTCGATTTCATCAAGCCCCATCGGCAGACTGGCCTGAACCATCGGATCATGGATATGGAAATACAAAACGCCTGCCGGGGTCGCTTTCATGCCGAGCCAATCTTCGGAATGTGTAATCGATAAGTCAAGGTATGTGAGCATTTGCAGAGCGAGCCCGTAATACACCTCAGCCAGATCAAGCCCTCTGTCGCTTGATTTATAATCAACGATTCTCAGCAGCAGGCCTTTTGAGCTTTCCGCTTTATCCACGCGGTCGATCCGTCCGACGAGTTCCATCGTACAGCCGTTTTTCAGCGTGAAAGTGAGCGGAGGCAGCGGCCCGCTTCCGCCGAAACCGAGTTCAAGACCGACCGGGACGAAACCGCTCGCCTTCGCATGCTCGCTTAATATGCCTGAAACACGCGTGACGATCTTCTGCAGTTTTTCCTTCACATAAAAGTGTCTGTTTGAGCTGAGCAGAATCTCTTTTTGCAGCTTTGGCGCAAGCCGTTCCACCGCTTCATAGGAGAAATTCCGGCACTGATCTTTCGTCAGATCGCGCCATTCCAGCTTCTGCTCACGAAGCCGGTCTGAAATCAGCTTCAGGCTGGAGTGAAACAGCTGGCCGATATCCGGCGCTTCCAGCTTGAAAAACTGCCGCTCTTTTAATTGAAGCCCGTGAGATGCAAAATGAGAGAACTGGCAGGCATTAAACGCCTCCATCCGTGAGACGCTTCCTTTAATATGCTCGCCGTAAAGCTGGCGCGAAACAGGCCGTTCAAGACGCTTCGCCTCATTGCGGAAAAACAGGCTTGAAAACAGCTTTTTCGCCCGCTGGTGATCAGGCTCTTTCATCAGCACATTGTATGCGCTCCACCATACGTCACTGATCTCGTACTCTCTTGTCCACAGCCTGAGCTGACTTGCCGTATATGTCTGAGCCACCTGTTTATTGACGAGATACTGAAGCTGCTCTTCTTCGCTTACCTGCTCGGGATCAGCCGCTGACAGCTTTTCCTGATGATCGGGAAACAGCTCGCCAAGCCTGTTTACAACGATTGACGGCAGGAGCGTTTTTCCTTCCGCATCGGCAATCGGGTATGACACATAAAGACGGTCAGACGGACTCGACAGCGCCATATAGATGAGAAAATGCTCATCAAGCAGCCGCTCACGCCCCGCGGAAGACAACTCCACTCCGACCGCTTTCAGCCACTCCCGGTCATCATCAGACAGCACGCCGTTTTCATCTGGGCGCGCCGGAAGAACACCGTCATTGGCTCCGATGACGAATGTGCAGGACGTGCCGTACATTCTTGAGAGATCCATATTCCCTACAAATACTTGGTCAAGCGCAGGCGGAATTAAAGAAAAATGAAGCGATTCCGTTCCCGTTTCAAGCATTTGCTGGAACAGCGCCAATGATATTTCATCTTCACCCATCATGCCGGCAAACTCCTCGAGAAGCTGGATAACGGCATCCCACGCCTGGCCGTGCTGCTGCGCTTCGATCATGTTTCCGGCTTCTTCGGCCCGCTGCCTTTTCCGGTCCAGCTTCAGGGGAACATCGGTATCTTCCAAAAAGAGATAAAGAGCCTCCGCCATGCTTTGAACCGTTTTCGCTTTTTTCATCCGGTTTTGAAGCCGGACAAGGGGCGCGGCTATCCACTCTCTCGTCTCATTCAGCATTTGTTCCATCTCTATTTCCTGATCCGTCTGCGCGAAATCCTCATCGAGCGATACGAAGCGCCTGTATACAAACCGCTCGCCGCTCGTCCAGCGCTCCCCTTTAATGCCGTAGGCGATACAGTAATTTTCAAGCTGATCAACCTGCTCTCTTATTTTCTGCTCCGGCTGATCAAGCGGGAATAACAGTTCGGTTTTCGCACAGCGGAACACCGCTTCATATCTCCAGTTCCCCTTCACGACATCGAGGCTTGAACGGATGAATTCAATAAGCGGGTGATGCTGCATAGAAGCTTTTCCGTCAATAAAATAAGGAAGCCCGTAATCGGCAAACACTTCCTTCAGCAAATCTTTATAATCTTCCGGCTGACGGATGAGAATCGCCATATCTTTGTACCGGTATCCTCCGTCCCGGACAAGCGATTGAATTTCCCGGGCAATACCTTCAAGCTCAGCTCTTCTGTTTTGCGCCTGCATGACGGTAAAAGCTTCCTGTCCGCCGGTATACGCCGCGGCGGGACGCACATCGTACTGCGACTCTATACAGGCAAGCTCCGGCGCATGCTGATGCCGCTTCGTGCCATGCAGTTCCTTGCAGGAAATATCAGCATTCAATTCCTTTGCCGTCTGATAAAGCTTATAGTATGTGCTTCCCGTCATTCTGAACAGATCGAGCTCATCCGGTGCCTGTTCCGCCGAAGGACTGTCCGCCGTCAGCGAGAATGTGACATGTTCAGCATGCATGATCAGCTGCTCCAGCACCCTTAATTCCTGCGGCGTAAATTGATAGAATCCGTCGACGTAAACACGGGCGCCTTTTACAACGTCCGCCAAAGGAATCTGCTGAGCGAGCAGCGTCAAATAGTCCTCTGAATGCAAATAGTGTCCGGCGAGGCTTCTTTCCATCTGCTGATATAAAATGCCTAAATCATGAAGTTTTTCAGACAGCATCCGCTCTCCGCGATATTCTGACGCCGTTCCGCTTTCCGCCATACGGCGGACGTCTTCAGGCTCAATACAGTACCGCTTAAACTCTGTCAGCATCCGTTCCACCTGCTCAGTGAACCCGGTTTTGTCACTCGCTTTTTGATACACTTTAAACTCGTGCTTATATTCTTCAATCAGTTTCCTTAAAAGCATCTGCACACCCGTCGTCGTCACAAACGGGCGGTTCATGCCCCCGGTATGCTGAAGCACGCGCCACGCCAAACGCGAAAAACTGAACACTTGAGCGCGTATCATGCCGCCGATATCCGGCGTTTTAGCAAGCTCATATTCCATTAAAAACGTCATTTGATCCGGGACTAGAAAAATGATCGGTTTCCCGAACGGCTCCCGGCGCAGTTCATCTTGAATGCTGTCGATAATCAGCCTCGTTTTCCCACTCCCCGATCTGCCTACTAAAAACTCAACACCCAAATTAAAAGACCCCTCTCTTTTTATCTTTCTACATTTTATCGAAAGTTGACGAAAATGACCAATCTCATCTGCTGGTAAAAACGGGATGACTGTTTTAAAAAATTTCGTTTTTGACCAAAATAAAGAAAAAAGGACTAATGATGATGTCAGAATATCCCGAAGTAATTGTACGGACGGCTCTGTCGTTCAGCATTCTGTTTATCGGCGCCCGGATACTCGGTAAACAAACCATTTCACAGATGACGCTTTTTGATTTCATTGCGGCCATCTCGCTCGGCGCCATCACGGCAAATCTGTCGTTTAATACAAAGCTGCCGATTCATTATAATGTCATTGCCTACATTATTTTCGTGGCAATCATTTACCTTGTCGCATATCTTTCTATGAAAAACAGGGTTCTTAGGGGTTTCTTTGCAGGCAAACCGACCATTATCATTCAAAACGGTAAAATACTTGAGCATAATATGAAAACGATGCGTTATACCATCGACTACTTGAACCAGCAGCTGCGTGTAAATGACGTATTTGACATTTCTCAGGTTCAGACTGCCATCATTGAAACAAACGGCAGCATGTCAGTGGAGGTCAAACCGGAATTTGCGCCCGTTACAAGACAGGATCTCGGCATCTTTGCCGGACATGAAAAGAACTTTGCCGTTGAGCTGATTATGGACGGCCGGCTGGTGATGAAAAACCTGGAGGAAAACCACGTATCGGAAAAATGGCTGAGAGAAGAATTGGACAAGAGAAACCTCAAACCGGAAGACGTCGTATACGCTGTGCGCGGAAGCAACGGCCGGCTTTTTGTCGACACATACGACGACCATATTACATCGCCGCTAGATCAAGAATAAAAATGACATCCGCACATGTCACGGGCTGCCGCCGTATAATACCCTATAAACATCCGGGGGTGAGTCCAATGCACGAGAATTTTTTTCATTATACAGCCATCTGCAGTGACGATTCTGTGCTTATCAAGGATCTGGTAAAATCCATAAACGGTGAATACAGCGCTGTGATTTGCTACTCAATATTAGCCGAAAAAGCGCCGACCGCAGAAATCAGAAGACGAATCGAACATATCAGAGAAGAAGAAGTGCGCCACCTGCACGCTTTTTCTTCTCTGTATACGTCAATTACCGGAAAACAATTGACGCCGAAACAGACGGAGCATTGTCCGCACACATACAGAGAAGGACTGAGGGCGGCGTTTTATGATGAGCAGAAAACGAATGATTTTTATTTGCAGGCATCCGATAGAGCGGTGCATCCGGAAGCGAAGCAGTTATTTGCCCGCACGGCATTTGACGAGCAGCGTCATGCCGTCTGGTTTTTATACGATATGGCCCACTCTCCTTCCCACCATACAGGGGGAACAGTATCAAACGCGCCGAACACAAGCTACACCGGGGTAAATACCGGAAAATAACCGTTCAGGCAGATCACGCTCCCCCGCCGGGAGTCTTCAGACCGCAGACAAACCCCGTTCTTTCAACATGAGAGAATGGGGTTTACTTTTCGAGCTGCGTGATACTCTCTAAAAAACGGATAACTTCTTCATTGTATAATCAGCAAAAACCTTTTATAATAAAATAAACCAACCGGTCGGTTTCTAAGAAGCCGAACCTCATTTGGCGGAAAGGATCTGTGTGAAGTGACAAATACAAAAGGCGGTGCCGGAAAGAGCGAAAAGACGAAGAACAGGCTCGTATCCGCTTCGCGTGACTTATTTGCAAAAAAAGGATATTCAGAAACATCGATTCGGGATATTTTAGAGGCGGCCGAAATCAGTAAAGGCAATCTATATCACCATTTTAAAGGAAAAGAGTTTCTGTTTCTTCATATCATGGAAGAGGATCACCGCGTGATGATCGAGACGTGGAGGGAAATGGAAGCTGATCTGAAAGATGCTGCCGAAAAGCTGGCGGGCTTTGCGGAGCTGCTCAGCCGGATGAGCATTAATTACCCGCTTATGAGAGCAAGCGAAGAGTTTTATGCGAGTGCGTTTACGTCAGAGGAGGTCGTAAAACGTCTCAATAAAATTGATATTGAATACGACGATGTGATGAGAGAGATCTTAACAGAGGGAAATCAAGACGGCAGCTGGTCCATTCATCATGTCGAATCAAAAGTGAAAATCCTGCTGTCCGTCTTCTACGGTTTAGATGTGTTATATAAAAACGATACCATTCAGCAAAGAATCGAATTGCAAAAAGAAGCCATCTCCGTGTTTATTCACGGAGTCATCAATGCTAATCAACAGAATCAAGACAGCTGACAAAGGAGAAACAACATGCAAAAACCGATCAGAGAACAAAAGGCTGTACTCATCATCTTATTAAGCAACATATTTATTGCGTTTTTAGGCATCGGATTGATCATTCCCGTTATGCCGCTGTTTATGAATGTGATGCACTTGACGGGGAGCACAATGGGATACCTTGTCGCTGCCTTCGCCGTCGCGCAATTAATTGCATCCCCCATTGCGGGGAGATGGGTTGACCGCTTCGGCAGAAAAATCATGATTCTCGCCGGACTGTTTTTATTCGCATTATCCGAACTGACCTTCGGATTGGGCACACATGTCTCCATTTTATATTTCGCAAGGGTGCTGGGGGGCATCAGTGCCGCTTTTATCATGCCCGCTGTTACAGCGTATGTCGCAGATATTACGACGGTGCAGGAAAGATCGAAGGCGATGGGCTATGTATCTGCCGCCATCAGCACAGGGTTTATCATCGGGCCCGGCATAGGAGGATTTATTGCCGATCACGGCGTTCGTATGCCGTTTTTCTTTGCGGCGGGAATTGCATTTATCGCAGTGATTTCCTCTGTCTTTATGCTGAAAGAGCCGTTAACTAAAGAAGAACGCGCAAAGCAGCTGGAAAGCGTCAAAGAATCAACCTTCTTAAAAGATTTGAAAAAGTCGATTCATCCAAACTACTTGATCGCCTTTATCATCGTTTTTGTTTTGGCATTCGGACTGTCGGCGTACGAAACGGTATTCAGCTTATTTACAAACCATAAATTCGGCTTCACACCAAAGGATATCGCCATTATTATTACGTTCAGCTCCATTGTGGCGGTCCTCATTCAAGTGCTCGCGTTCGGCAGACTTGTCAACTTCCTCGGGGAGAAAAAAGTCATCCAGCTTTGTCTGGTCATCGGCGCTGTGCTGGCTTTCGTTTCTACGGTGATGTCAGGATTTTTGCCGGTGCTCGCTGTCACTTGCATCATTTTCCTTGCGTTTGATTTACTGCGCCCGGCACTGACTACTTATCTATCGAAAATCGCAGGAAACCAGCAAGGGTTTGTTGCCGGTATGAACTCAACATACACGAGTTTGGGCACCATTTTCGGCCCGGCTCTGGGCGGTATTTTATTTGATATGAATATTCATTTCCCGTTTCTGTTCGCAGGTGTGGTTTTATTTCTCGGTCTGGGATTGACCTTTATGTGGAAAGGAAAAGCGGGCGAGGTTTCGGAGTAGGGTGCACTCACCCACCTCCGGAGCTTTTTTTATGTTTGTGATAAGAAAAATGAATGGATTATGAGAAATAATTCATTATTTATTTATCTCAAAATCTATACTATAGTAATAGTAAGGTTAACGAGCTTAACAATTTAATATGAATGTTTCAGGAAGAAGGGTTTTCATTGAAGAAAGACAAACATCTCCTTACGGATATCTGGTTTATTCTCATCAGTGCGGCAGGGGGGTTTCTTCTTTCGCTTACAGGGATGTCGATCGCCTGGATGCTCGGAACGCTGGCCGCCGGCTGCATCCTCTCCATGACGAGGCCCCGCTGGCTGTTCATGGCGCCTGACAGAAGAGGGATTCACCGCAGATGGCTTGCGGCGGGACAAATGATCCTCGGCATCGAACTCGGCCAGAAACTGAACCTGTCCGTTCTGTCGGTTTTACGGGAGCATTGGCTTCCGGTAGGCTTCATGCTGATTTTCTCTATCGTGATGGCGCTTGTTTCCGGATATGTGCTCTTTCGGTTCAGCCGGACGGACATGATGACAAGCTTTGTAGGCACGGCGCCGGGCGGTTTATCCGCCATGCCGGGTATCGCCCAGGAAGTCGGCGCAAACACCGCGATTGTAAGCCTTATTCAGCTGACGCGCGTCCTTTTGGTCGTCATGACAATACCGTTTCTCGTCATTTTCTTATTTACCAAACAAAACGGTGCGGCTCAGACATCAGCCGGAGCCGTTTCGGCAGGAGCTTCACATCCGGGCCTTACTCCCGTCTTGTTAACGGCCGGATTTATTTTGGCTGCCTGGCTTGCAAGCAAAGGCGCAAAACGGCTGAAATTTCCGGCCCCTTGGCTGCTCGGCAGCATGATCGGCGTTGCTGCTGCGGAAATCGGCGTGTCCGCCTTGGCGGGCAAAGACATGCTGGCCTGGTGGCCGCCGGAAGCGAACCAGCTGTCACAAATTTTTCTCGGCGCCACAATCGGATCAAAAATGTACAAAAGCATGTTCACCGGCGTGACGAGAGTGCTGACCGTCGGATTTATTTCTTCCGTCGGATTAATCGCCGCCATGATTCTGAGCGCGGTTGCGGTTTCTAAATTAACGGGCATCTCCATGATTACATCTGTTCTCGCCTTTTCTCCCGGCGGGATCGCCGAGATGGCGGCGACTTCGATCACCCTGCACGAAGACTCGACTTTCGTCGTCGCAGTTCAGGTCATCCGGATCGTTCTCGTCATCGCCATGCTTCCGCCCTTCTATCGGCTGCTGCACCACCTTTCTCAGCTGAAACGGGCACACGGCGAAAGAGGCCGGGCAGAAAGAGGAACATGATCCGAATAAAAAACACGCATATGGATGCGTGTTTTTTATTTGAACAGCTCTCCGCCGCCATTTACAGACCGCCAGTTTGCTGAAAGATCACGGAACAGCCGTTCAGCAAATAACAGTTCTTCATCTGTATAGCGGTCTAAAAACGCCAAGAGCCGGTTTTTTATCAATTCATGATATTCATGATGAAGGGAATGCAGCTCTTTCCCGGCAGGAGTCAGCCGGAAATAGACTTCTTTTTTATTGTCGCTCAGCCGGGTCCTGCGCAGAAAGCCGGCTTCCAAAAACTTCGCGCAGCTTCTCGACACGGTCGGCTTTGTCGTCTTCATTTTTTCCGCTATTGACGTGACATTGATCGGTTCATGATCTCCGATACACGACAAAATGTGAATTTCCGTCAAGGTCAGCTGTAATTTTTTCCCGTTTTCTTCACGGAGTTCGTCCATCCGTCCGGCCAACGACGCCCTGATGTCCTCCTGACACCTCTCCTGCTCGTGAAAAATATCTGTCAGCCTTTCAAGAATCATGTGTTTTGCATGGTCTGGCTGTCTTCTGTCCAACTGCTGAGTCACCCTTCCGTATTGATTGTTTCTTTTACTATAACGTTTTGTTACATAAGAAACAATCACACAGGCGCATAAAAGGGTATCAGATGAACCCCCATCTCTCCAAACCGGCCAGAACGGCTTCTTCCGCTTCACGTCCCGCGCCGCCGGCTGCCCATGCAGCGTGGCCGTCCGGCCGGATTAAAACGGTGTGGACGTCACTCCAATCGGCACGTGTTTCAGCAAGCTCCGCCCTGACAGCTGCCACGCTGTCCTTATCAATACCGGCGGGAATGCTCCCTCTTAATGACAGAAGCACAAAGGCGCCCTTATGAAGAAAATCATACAGCCGGGCCGGCCGCCCGTCATGAAGGGTCAATTCGATATCCGGCAGACGTTTTCCGTTCAGGGTATGCGGCGGCAGCTCCGCATCCGGTTCATAATGCAGATCAAGCGCGGATACTTTTCCCGCCAATAAACGGTTGGACTCCTGAACATCCAGCAAATCGGTCATCGTTTCTCTTAATGCCATCCCCGACTCGGTAAAATCCATGAGCTTTATCTGCGTTTTGATATTGTGCAACACTTCTTTTCCTGTGCTGTGCCTTTCCTGATGATAGCTGTCCAGAAGGTGAGGCGCCGCTTTCCCCTTCATTTGCGCCGCCAGCTTCCAGCCGAGGTTGAAGGCATCCTGAAGCCCTGTGTTCAGCCCTTGGCCGCCTGCGGGAAAATGAATGTGCGCCGCATCACCGGCCACAAAAACCCGGCCGGAGCGGTACTGCTCAGCCTGACGCTCGGCATTGCCGAACCGCGACATCCATACCGGATCACTCAATCCGAAATCAGTGCCGCATATCCGCCGCAGGTCTTCTTTCAGCTCATTTTCGGTGACCGGCTCTTCCTTCCGCTTTTGCGGGACGTGCGGAGAAACGATGAGGACGCGGAAAAGTCCGTCCGTAAGAGGGATAATCACAACCGATCCCTCCAGGCGGCACGTTGAAAAAAAGGAAGATTCGGGCGGGTGTTTCAAAGCGGCATCACAGAGGGCTCCTGTTAAGTCGGCATCAGTGCCCGAAAAAGCGATGCCTGCCTGTTTCCGGACAATGCTCCCCGCTCCGTCTGTACCCGCGGCATATAAGCTGTGAAGAGTGCGGACCCCGCTTTCGTCCCGGAACACCGTCTCCACTCCGTCATCCGTCTGGGTGACAGCCACCGCTTCCGCCCCGCGGATGATGTCTGCGCCGAGACTTGATGCATACTCCTCCAAAATCCGCTCCGTTTCTGCCTGAGGCAGCATTAACGAATAATTCTGCTTCGTATCCAGCCGAGAAAAATCCAGCCGTGTATCCAGCATGGAAAAATGGCCGGAAGACACCTTCGTCCCTTTTTCCAAAAAGCGTTCCAATATGCCTCTCATGGCAAAAAGCTCAAGTGTGCGCGGATGCATGATAAGCGCTTTGGAATATGGCACCGTCTTCTTCAATCGTTCAATGACAGTCGTTTTCACTCCGGCCAGCGCCAGTTCTGATGCAAGCATAAGCCCGACCGGACCTCCCCCGATAATGGCAGCCTGTGTTTTCATCTCATCAGCCCCCTTTCATATTTTTGTTACACACGTAACAAAATCACTAAAAAAATAAACGCTTCTTTTTTTGTTTCGCGCGTAACAATTTTCATTATAGTCTTTCCTCTGCTTTTTTACAATCATTTCTGAAAAAAAAGACGCCGTTCACTTGGCGTCTGATTCACTGATGACTCCGACAATGTCTTTATCCTTAATCGGACCGAAATGACGGCTGTCGAGGCTGTATATGCGGTTGTCGCCAATAACAAAGTATTGTCCCTTCGGTATGCTTTTGCGCCCGGTCGTTTCCTTCAGCGTATAATCACCGGTCACATGGCTCCCGGCGGACAATGATGACTTTAACGGTTTTAAAAACGGTTCCGCCACCCGTTTTCCATTCACATACAGCTGATCCTCCCTGTATGCGATTGACTCGCCGGGGAGCCCGATAACTCGTTTGATCAGCACTTTGCGATGCGGGCCTTTAAACAGGACAATATCGAAACGGCGGATCGTTTTGTAACGATGAGAAAACTTGTTGACCAGCAGCTCATTTCCTTGTTTAAAGGTCGGATTCATGCTGATTCCTTCGACTTTATAATCAATAAAAATGGCATTCTTTAATTGTATGGCCAAAACAACGATAAGCACGCCGGCTATAAACCAAAATCGTTTTTTCAAGATTCCTGTCTCCCTCCGTCTTTCTCATGCTGACTGATTCTCGTCTGTAAACGCCGTTCGATATGCTTTCCGGCATACCACAGCACCCCGATCACCGTTATGGCGCCCGCCATCCTGATAGGCTGTGTCATGAGCGCGTGAAGATCATACCCGATAAAGCTGATCATAAAGATCATGACCATTTTCCCCATAGCGGCTGCTGATATAAACTGCAGCGCCCCCACCCGTGACAGACCGGCAACGATATGAACCGCAGCGGACGGCGTAAAGGGGAAGCAAAGCAAAATAAACAGCGGACCGAAACCGTGCCGCTCAACCCAGAGCATCATCCGCCTTATGGTCTGATGCCTGCGGATGAAACTGAAAGCTCTTTTCTGTCCGAAACGGCGGACGGCATAAAACATCAGCATCGATCCTGCCGCAGACCCGAGCCATGACAGAAAAAAACCTTCCCACAAACCAAATGCATTCGTATTCGCCACTACAAATACAACGAGCGGCAAAAACGGAAGAAACGCTTCAATAAAAGGCAGTGCAGCCGCAGCCGCCGGGCCGAAAGCTCTATAGCTTTGGAACCATTCCGTCAGCTGTTCCTCAGTCAAATATGATAAAAAATGCTCCAACGTTTATACTCCTTAACGAGTTTGTCTATCCTTATTCTACACATTATCTCCAAAAAACGAAAATGTTTACGAGATTTTCCGCCTTGAAATATCGTGTAAGCGAGTATAAAATAAGAACAAACGTTCTCTTTTTTAAGAAAGAAGGAGTATTTATGCCTGACATCCGGAGCGGCACCCGCGATCTCATCGAAAAAGGGCTGTTTCTGCCCATGGCGGCTGCCATCCTGAACCGGGACCTCGAAGCGCTTGATTCGTGCCCGTTCAAATTAAAACAACCCTATAAACAGCTTATCGGCTGCTCTTTAAAATTAGCACAAAAGGATTTGAGTGATGTTCGAAAAGAGTTAAGAAAGCGTAAAATTAAAATATACGAAGCGGAAAGAGACGAAGCATTTACGCTTTATATATGCACCATTAACGGCTATGAAGAAAAACACCGTTATTTCAACCCGAGAATACGGGAACAGGTAACCGCCTTATTAGAATATTACCTGTCTCTTGCGACCATTTAAAAAGCAGCCGGGACTGCTTTTCCTTTTCAGTTGATAAATTTCAGACTATTCACACTATACATTCGACATGATTTTCTTTATAATCGGGACACGCTGTTTTCAATGAAAAGGAGGAATGTTATGAAACTGATTCATGTTCTCGCCGCCCTGCCCTTTTTCGGAATTCTCGCCGGCATTCCATTTGCCAACCGGGTGACGCCTTATGTTTTCGGAATGCCTTTCATTCTCGCGTATGTCGTCATCTGGGCGGTGCTGACTTCCGTTCTGATGGCCGCCGTTTACAAATTGGACAAAGAAAACAAGGCGGGTGAGGCGGAATGAACGCAGCATTTCCCGTAATGGCCGCCGTGCTCCTGTTTTGTGTATATCTCGGAATCCGGGCCCGAAAAGGAAAAAATATGGACCTTGAACAATGGACGGTGGGCGGACGCGGCTTCGGCACGATGTTTGTCTTTTTATTAATGGCGGGAGAAATATACACGACCTTTACATTCCTCGGCGGAAGCGGATGGGCTTACGGAAAAGGAGGCCCCGCCTTTTATATTATCGCGTACGGCTGCCTTGCCTACATTTTGTCATATTGGCTTCTGCCAGCGGTGTGGACTTACGCCAAACAACACAAACTGATGTCGCAATCAGATTTTTTCATTTCAAAATACAACAGCCCGCTCCTCGGCATTCTCGTATCGCTCGTCGGCATCGCATCCCTCATCCCCTATCTCGTCCTGCAGCTGAAAGGGCTCGGATTAATTGTTTCAGCAACGTCATACGGACAGATTCCGCCCTCAGCCGCTGTCTGGATCGGCGCTGTCTCCATCACGATTTATGTGATGATATCAGGAATCCACGGTTCGGCGTGGATATCAGTCGTTAAAGATATCATGATTTTAGGCATCGTCCTGTATTTAGGCATTTACTTGCCCATTCATTACTATGGCGGGTTTACGGAGATGTTCAAACAAATTGACGCCGCAAAACCCGGTTTTCTCACGCTGCCGGAAACCGGACAGAGCGTTTCCTGGTTCAGCTCAACGGTTTTGCTGACCGCCCTCGGCTTTTATATGTGGCCCCATACATTTGCCGCTTCCTATTCGGCGGAGCATCCGCGGGTGTTTCGGAAAAACGCAATCATCATGCCTCTTTATCAGCTCGTCCTGCTGTTTGTCATCTTTACCGGATTTGCGGCGATTCTGCAGGTGCCCGGTTTAAAAGGGGCGGACACGGATCTCGCCTTATTAAAGCTGTCTGTGAAAACCTTTGATCCCTGGTTTGTCGGACTGATCGGATCGGCGGGCATTCTGACGGCGCTTGTACCCGGTTCAATGATATTAATGGCCTCAAGCACGCTGTTCGCCAAAAATGTGTACAAAGCCATTCTGCCCGGCACGACTGACAAAAAAGTCTCACGGCTCGCAAAATACGCCGTACCCGTCATCGCGCTGATATCCGTATATTTTACGCTGAAAGGCGGAAATACCATCGTCACCTTGCTTTTAATGGGCTACAGCCTTGTCACCCAGCTTTTCCCCGCCCTCTTATTCAGCCTGCCGAAGCGGCGTTTCATCACAAGCCACGGCGCTTTTGCCGGCATAACGGCCGGGGTCGGAACGGTGGCCTTCATTACGCTGACCGAATCAACCATCGGAACCCTCTTTCCGTTTCTCCCGCAGATCGTTAAGGATATGAATACAGGCATCATCGCACTGGTTCTGAACATTGCCGTCATGTTTGCAGTCAGCGCCGCAGTCAGAAAAAAACAAATCGGCGCAGCCGAAAAGGCGGCTTAAATGGTAAGATAGCGGTAAGATACACGAAAGGGGAAAAACGCATGATCATGACAACGACCGAAACCGTCGCCGGAAAACAGATTACAGAAGTGAAAGGCTTGGTGACAAGCAGTATCGTCCAGTCCAGACACATCGGCAAAGACTTGCTTGCAGGCTTAAAATCTGTCGTCGGCGGCGAATTGAAAAGCTATACTGAAATGCTGGAAGACTCCAAAAAAGCGGTGAAAGAGCGGCTGATCAGAGAGGCGGAGCAGCTCGGAGCGAACGCCATCGTCGGCCTGCGGTTCGAACTGACCGCAGGACAGAACACATCCGAATTAATCGGATACGGAACCGCCGTCACCGCCGAATCCATTTAAAAAAACAAGCCTCTTTAAAGAGGCTTGTTTTTTTATTTCTCACATGCGATATAGTCTTTATCTCGGTCAAGTTTTTTATTTGCATTGTAAAGCGCTTTTGATACATACGGCTTGTACTTTGTTCTGCCGCCCTTGTTTTTCACTTTCGACGATTTGGCCACGCCGCCCTTATACACCTTATTCAGCGCCTTGCAGTTTTGATACGTTTTTACCTTTGTTTTCGCTTCTGCCGTCTGCCCCGCTCCGTATGAACAACCGAACACCAGACCGAAAGACAAAAGAACAGCTGCCGTCTTTTTCATTTCTATCCTATCCCCTTTCCTGAATCATGCTGTATTGCTGAACATATCATAGTTCAAATAATCTCCATTTACAAGATAAATAGGAAAATAGTTTTAATTTACGTCCGCCCGTATATCTTTTATGGAATTTTTCCCAAAACCTTTTATAATATGAATTGATAGCGCTATCTGACTATGATGATAGGAGGAGAAATGATGATGAAAAAAGGGCTTCTTGCGGGTGTTCTCACTTCAGCCGTTCTATTCGGCGCATGTACGGCGGATATTCCGGGGTTGATCAGTCCCAATACGGCGGAAGCGGCGTCCCAGCTCAGCAAAGGAATCGGCGGAAGGGCCTACCTGAACAGCACGGGCTCAGTTCTCGTCACGAAAATTCAGCTTCCAAGCTCGATTCAGGTGTCAAATGGGACAGCCTATATTTACTCAGGATTTACCGGAGGCACAGAGGCTGATATCGGACTTCAGTACAGTGACACCTATCATGTATGGAAACCGATCATGAAAGTCGGTTCAAAGGGACAAGGCCAGGTCCGGTATCTGGAAGGAGAAAGCCAATTCACCTATACGAAAGGCTTCCGGCCCGGCAGCACCGTACAGCTGACCATTTACAAAAATCTGAACGGCAATACCCGCGCCACATATTGGGGCACGAATAATGACGGATACACCGGCCGCATCATCTCAGAACTCGCCCAAACAAATGTAGGCTCTGTTTCAAAATGGAAAGCGCTCGCCACCGTCGCGGTCACATCAGAGGATCAGCGCCCTTACATCAAATCAAACTTCTCAACAGCCTTTACGAACATCACGATCGACAATAAAGCAGTCACACCTGTGATTGATACACAGGATTTTGCCAAATTGACAGTGTCAGGCAGCAGCGTCAGCATGTCTGTCGTCAAATAAAGAATGTTGAACGCACGATTTCTGACATCGTGCGTTTCGTGAGGGTCTGCCGGATACGCAAATCCCTTATTTTTCGGATGACGTTTAATAAACAAACTCTGTTACATTCAAAATGTCGATTTCTATATAACAATTAGAGGAACCTCATTTGCTGAGGTTCCCCGTTATTCTCCAACTCACGCACCGGTTAACTTCACATACTGTCAGCCGGCTCAGGGCTGTCCAATTTTAGTTAGAATATAGCTTTAACAGGTCTTGTGCCGGAAAACGATCTGCATCGTTCGCTTCAACAAAATATGCCAACTGCCATTTTTGTGTTTCGATAGCTTGTTTGCTAGTGGGATTTTCCCATTCAGGGTAAACTCTAATTGCCATTTTTCCTTTTGCAGCGGCTGTTTTAAGGATATTTTGCTTTACAAGAACTTCTTTTGGAAAAACAAATTGTCCAAAATGATGATTACTGGCAAAAGTATTGATAACCAATAAATCAGCAGCTTTTTCATATGAAAAGGCTTGGTTTTTACCATCTCCGTCTTTTTCCCAAAAAGCAACAAACTGTCCTATCTTGTTTGGCGTTATTTTTGCGACTCTGAATCGAACTGATGTTGAATTCAGTTGAAACATACCGGCCCCATACTCTGAGTTTTGAGCTTCTTCTTGAATATCATGTATCGTTAAGTGATTTGGTTCATAAAAAATTTTATTTACATATGTTAACGCCTTATAAAATCCATTCACTGCTTCGTACTCCTTATTTTTTATAGTACGTCATCCATTGCTTCTTGATTAAAATGGGCTGATCATGTGTTTCCAATAAAAAAACAGCCCTCCTCAGGGTTGTTTTTTTAACATTTCTTTCATTATTTCCGCCAAAATACTGAGCAGTCCGCCTTATCCTGAATATTGAATTGAATCATGCGTTCAAGCAGCTCATAATGCACCGGTTCACTCCATTGAATTCTGAACAAACGGGAAGTGGCGCTGTAGCTGGCACGGGCAATCTCGTCGGCAAAATGCGCAATTCCCGCTTCTTCGGGGGAAACACTTACATGATGCTTTGCTGCCGCAAAGCCGATAATAAAGGTGCCGTGATCGGTAAACATCGGCGTGTTCCACTTGATCTGCGCTTCTAAGTTCGGAAATTGGTCAGCCGTCCACGACAGGATTTCCTCCATTCGCAGACGATGATCAGGGCTGTCGATACTTGATAAATAGTCTTTGAAAACGTCCATGTCTTCCTCCTTCAACATCACGTCCGCTAGCGCCAAAACCCCGGATTTTCAGCTTTTTCTTTGATGTTAAATTCGATGATCTTCTTTAGCAGATCATAGTGCACCGGATCAGTCCATCGAATTCTGAACAGGCGCGAAGAAGCGCTGTACCCGGCCTGGGCGATGTCATCGGCAAAATGCTCCATCGTCTCTTTTTCAGGCAAAATGCTCAAATGATTTTTTGCCGCAGCAAACATAATGATATAGGTGCCGTGATCGGTAAATGTCGGTTTGTTCCACTTGATCTGCGCTTCTAAGTTCGGAAATTGGCCAGCCGTCCACGACAAAATTTCCTCTGCTTTGAGACGGTGATCCGGGTTATCGATTCCTGATACATATTTTGCAAACACATCCATGCCCATCTCTCCTAAAATGAAATATCATTACTCTTTACATCATCATAGCCAACAGACGGACACGATACAACTCTGCCCGGGCATGTAAATCGAAAAAAGCCCTCCCCAAAAGGAGAGGACCCGTCCCTTCACATCACAGCTTTCTCTAATATCTCTCCCCCAGCTCCCGCAAAATAAAGTCGTAGATCATTCTTGTCCGCTCTTCTTTCGGATACAGCATGAATTCCTGCCGCTTCGGGATATGACTGCCCATCCTGTCCTGAAAAGTGGTTCTGAGATAGGCGGTTCTGTAAACCTGATTTTCAAAAGAATGATAGGATACTTCCAGTTCCATCGTTTTGCCGTTTGAGAACGTGACCGCTGTGTCATCAAATGCCGTCGGTTGAAAATCTTTAACGTGCACATGCGATATCCAGCCGCATTGAGGCCTTGCAGAAGAAAGTGTAGGGAATAAAAAGATGTGATTTGAAGGGTCCACCATAATCGGCGGCTTGTGAGAAATTTTAATCGCTTCATATGTTCCCGCTTTTCTCCCGGCATAGCTGGAGCCAAAGTAGCGGCAGCTTCTGTCGATGATGTGAATCGGCTTCATGCTGACATACAGAATGCAGTCTTTTTCAATGACCTTCGACCCCATTTTACCGTCTATTTCCTCAGGCAAAACAGCGATGGTTGAACGATTTACTTCATAGCTTTCTAAGGGTGCGTGTGTTTTCTGGCACATGATGTGCAGCCTCCAATCCTTTTCTTGAAAATTTATACTAATAATCTATCATCTGTCATTGAAAAACGACAGGTTTTTTTTGAATATAGCTAAAAATCACCTTTTAAAGATGTAATTTAGTCTTAAATTACTATTTAAATATTATTTTTCTTTTTCATTTCACCTCATTTATACAACGATCATTTTCGTTTTTTCGTCAATTTGCAGGATATGTCGATATATTTCCAAGTATTAGTTGTCTAAAGATTATAAAAATTAATTGATTTTTCCGGCCGTTATCCATATACTATAAAAAAGGCATTGGGGGGATTCTTTATGAAAGAGAAAAAGTCGTACACTGAGCTCATGAAGTCCCGCAACACGCAAAAAGCAAACGAATTCGATGTGACAATGGCCGATATTTACATTCAAATGGTGCTTGATGAATCCTTGTATAAACGCCGGATCGCCATACTGACAATGCAGATTAATAAGGCGCTTGATGATAAAAATAAAGAAGCGTTCCTCACGCTTTCAAAAGAATATGCAGCACTCAAACAGAGTGAATAAGCCAATCCATATGGATTGGCTTTTTTTACATTATCCGTTTACGATGGTGCCGCCGTTCACATGAATCGTCTGTCCCGTGACATAGGAAGAATCATCGCTTGCTAAGTACAAATAGCTCGGCGCCACTTCAACAGGCTCTCCCGGGCGCTGCATCGGCACGTCTGAGCCGAAGACTTCCACTTCCTTCGCCGAGAAGCTCGCCGGGATCAGCGGCGTCCAGATCGGCCCCGGCGCCACTGCGTTTACCCTGATGCCCTGAGTGACAAGAGATTGGGAAAGAGATCTTGTAAACGTGACGATCGCCCCTTTTGTCGCTGAATAGTCAATCAATGTTTTGTGGCCTTTATAGGCGGTAATGGAAGCCGTATTAATGATTGAACTTCCTTTTTTCAGGTGAGGGAGCGCGGCTTTCGTTAAGTAAAACATTGAAAAAATATTCGTCTGAAACGTTCTGATGAGCTGGTGGCTCGTGATTTTCTCAATCCCCGGCTGCACGTGCTGCTCACCCGCGTTGTTGACCAGGATGTCAATGGAAGGAAAGGCTTGGCCCGCCTGGCGGATGACATCGTTGCAAAAGGCTTCGTCGCCGACATCCCCTGCGATCAGCAGACACTTCGCCCCCTCTTTTTCTACATATTGCTTCGTCTCTTCGGCATCCTGATGCTCATCAAAGTAAACGATGACCACATTAGCGCCTTCCTTCGCGAATAAAACGGATACGGCGCGGCCGATCCCGCTGTCTCCGCCCGTGATGATCGCCGTTTTCCCTTCAAGTTTTTTCACCGCTTTCGGTTTGTCAAAAACGGGGCGCGGGTCCATTACATATTCAAAGCCCGGCTGCCGGTTTTGATGCTGCGGCGGCAAGGTTTTCTTCTTCTGATTAGCCATTTTGATCACTCCTTTACATTAATTACTATATTATGAGTAATTTGAGCAACTTATACGAATTTCATGTATGAACAGAGTCTTATTGGAAAAATTAAGAATATACAACAGAGGAGGTAAATCTGAATTGACTACTTTTTCAAACGAGGAACCGGCTTCCTATTGGAAAGCAACAGCTGACATTCCTTCCTTTCCCGCTCTCACTGAAGATACGGAATGTGACGTTGCGGTTATCGGCGGAGGAATTACGGGCCTGACAACGGCATACGAACTGACGAAAAGAGGTTTCCGTGTCGCTGTCATTGAAGCAGACCGGATTTTAAACGGGACGACCGCGGGAACGACCGCAAAAATCACCGCCCAGCATGATTTCATCTATGCCGATCTTATTCAGCAGATCGGCCTGACCAGCGCAAGGCTGTATTTCGAAGCCCATCTCCGCGCCATGGAAGACATGAAGCAGATTATGCAGGACCTTTCGATTGAATGCAGACTGGCTGAACAAGACGCATATCTTTACACCAATACAGAATCAGGCGCCAAAAAAATCCGCAGCGAGCAGGAAGCTTATACCAAGCTCGGCATTGAACACGAGCTTGTGAAAGAACTTCCCGTCCCCGTTGATTGCAGGCTCGGTCTCGCCATGAAGAATCAGGCGCAATTCCATCCGCTTTTATATGGTGCGGCGCTCGTCAAAGAGATCGTTAAAAACGGGGCGCGGATTTTTGAACAGACGGCTGCGATCGACATAAAAAAAGAACCGCAGCCGGAAGTGGTCACGAAAAACAGACACGGCATCAAGTGCAGCTACATTGTCTGCTCTTCCCACTTTCCTTTTTATGACGGAGGCGGGCTTTATGCCGCCAGAATGTATGCCAGCAGATCCTACGTACTCGCGGTAAAACCGAAACAAGCGTATCCGGACGGGATGTATCTCAGCATAGACAAGCCGTCCAGATCACTGCGATACACCGATTTGAACGGTGAAAAACTGGTTCTTGTCGGCGGCGAAAGCCACAAAACAGGCCAAGGAAAAGAAATGTCCGAGCATTACGAAGCGCTGAAACAATTTGCGGAAGACACAATCGGGGTTGAAAGCATCCCATATCATTGGTCTGCACAAGACCTTGTCACCATTGACAAAATTCCGTTCATCGGTCCCATCTCAGGCGATGAAGAACATATTTTGGCGGCGACCGGTTTTAAAAAATGGGGCATGACAAGCTCAGCGCTCGCCGCGAAGCTTTTGGCTGATCATATTCAAAACAAAAAGAACCCGTTTTCCGGCCTGTTTATTCCGTCACGCTTCCACGCAGATCCGGGACTGAAAAAACTGATTTCTTATAATGCCGACGTGGCCAAACACCTTATCTCAGGCAAACTTGAGAGGCCGGACGCTTCACCTGAGACTCTTCGGCCCGGGGAGGGAAAAATCGTTACGGTAAACGGCAAACGGGCCGGCGCCTATAAAGATGAAAAAGGCTGTCTGCATCTTGTCGATACGACATGCACCCATTTAGGCTGTGAGGTTGAATGGAATGACGGCGAACGGACGTGGGACTGTCCTTGTCACGGGTCCCGGTTCACACCCGACGGCGCGGTTGCCGAAGGTCCCGCCATCAAGCCGCTGAAACGCCTCAGCCAAGATTGACTAAACCATTCTGTACGAATGGTTTTATTTTTTTCTGCATTAAAATATTTTTATCAGATTCCTTCATTCAAGTTCCTTCCATACCGATAAAAAGAAAAAGAGAATATCTGGGGGAACTTATATTGTTATTTAAAAAAGACCGCAAAAAAGAAACAGCTTATTTTTCAGAAGCCGATGGAAAAAAACGCATCGCGCTTTCAAATCAATATGCAGATGTCCAAAAACAGCTGAAAATGGTCAGGCTTGGAAACGAAGAACTTCATGTGCTTGAAGAGCTGCAGCCGTTAATTAAAGAACATATCTCAACAATCGTCGATTCCTTTTACCGAAATCTAGATCACGAAAAATCATTAATGACGATCATTAATGACCACAGCACGGTCGAGCGCCTGAAAAAAACATTACGGCGTCATATCCATGAGATGTTTGCCGGCACGATTGATGATGAATTCATTGAAAAAAGACAGCGCATCGCTTCCATCCACTTGCGGATCGGCCTTGAACCGAAATGGTATATGGGAGCGTTTCAGGATCTGCTTCTGTCGATGATGAACATATATGAGGCAGCAATCCCGGATTTGCACGAGCTTTTAAAAGCGATCAAAGCGACGACGAAAATATTGAATCTTGAACAACAGCTCGTTCTTGAAGCATTCCAGACTGAATATAACTGCCAGCGTGACGAACAAGAGGAAAAGAAAGCCCGTCTTCATCAAAAAATCCAGGAAACATCCGGATCACTCGCTGATTTGTTTTCAGAAACGAGCAGAGCCGTGCAGGAGCTGGTCGATAAATCCGAGGGCATTTCCGAGGCGTCAAAAGCCGGAACCGTCACTTCCGTACATGTCGAAGAAAAATCAATCGGCGGAAAAAAAGAGCTTGAAAGCCAGCAGAAGCAGATGAATAAAATCGACGCCAGCCTTCTGCAGATTGAAGAAGAAATGGACAAGCTGAATGACATCGCCCAGCAGATCGAAAAAATCTTCGGCATCGTGACGGGGATCGCCGAGCAAACGAATCTCCTGTCACTCAACGCTTCAATAGAATCTGCGAGAGCCGGTGAGCACGGCAAAGGGTTCGCCGTTGTCGCGACGGAGGTAAGAAAGCTTTCAGAGGATACGAAAAAAACCGTTTCCACCGTATCAGAGCTCGTGAACAATACCAATACACAAATCGACATCGTGTCCAAACATATTAAAGATGTAAACGGACTTGTAAGTGAAACGAAAGAAAAAATGGCGCAGATCAACCGTTTGTTTGATGACATCGTCCAAAGCATGAAAACGAGCAAAGACCAGACAGGCAAAATCGACGTTGATTTGCAGGCCTTTCTCGGCGGTCTTCAAGAAGTCAGCCGCGCCGTATCCCACGTTGCATCATCCGTTGATTCACTTGTTATCCTTACAGAAGAATAAAGATAAACCGACCGGCCTTTTTCAAAAAGGGCCGGTCTTTTTAATGTTAACTTAAAATATAATAGAGTTGACATATATAAAGACTCGCTTTATTGTATAAACATATTTTGATAAGCTGGAGGAATACATAATGAAATTGACAGAAATGATGCATATTGCCGTGTTTACCGCCATTATGGGACTTTTGGGGATGCTCCCGCCGCTTTTCTTATCCTTTACGCCGGTTCCGATTACACTTCAGACGATCGGTGTGCTCTTATCGGGAAGCATCCTAAAACCGAAAGCGGCGTTTTTAAGCCAATTGCTGTTTTTGCTGATTGTGGCATGCGGAGCGCCTCTCCTTTCAGGCGGCAGAGGCGGGTTCGGGGTTTTTTTCGGGCCGAGCGCCGGATATCTCATCGCATATCCGCTGGCGGCATTACTGCTGAGCCTCAGCATCCAAGGCCTTCGCTCAGCTGCTGTCCCCCATTTGTTTATCAGACAGTTCTTGTTCGGCGTGCTGTTTTTGTATGTCATCGGCATTCCCGTTCAGGCTTTTATAATGCACATTGATATCTTGACTGCCGTAAAGCTCAGCCTCATCTATGTGCCCGGAGATCTGCTTAAAGCGGCCGCAGCCTCATTCGCAGCCGTAAGAATCAGAAAAACTCTTCAAGCAAGCCGGCTTTTGCCGACGAAAGGAAGCTGATTTTAGTCATCATGATTACATCATCATATTCAGATACAGCCGGACAAGCGCCGGAACAGATCGCAATTCAGACAGAAACAGAACAGATCACCTATCAAACTTGGAACAGGCTAGTCAACCAAACCGCAAACTGGCTTGGCAGCCTTTCAGGAAAGCCGGAAAACATTGCAATATTACTGCCGAACGGCATCCCATTTTTACAACTTTTCGCAGGCGCGGCGCATGCCGGCTGCACGGCGGTTCCGTTAGATCCCCGCTCGGCAGCGGCGGAACTCGCGGATCAGCTGAACATCAGCAAAACCGACCTCGTCATCTGTGACCGCCGGCTGAGCGGCAGACTGGACGGCGTCAAAACGCCTGTCATCCTGTGGGATGAATGCAGGCCTTTGATCGAGGCGGAAAAAACGGAAGGCGCTTTGATCAAAAACGCCGGCCTGCCCTTTTATATCGGATTCACCTCGGGATCGACCGGTAAGCCGAAAGCCTTCACCCGCTCTCACCGTTCGTGGCTGGAGAGCTTTTCTTGTACGAAACGTGAATTCGGCATTTCCCCTGATGACAAAGTGCTGGTACCGGGCACGCTTCGCTCGTCACACTTTTTATACGGCGCCGTCAGCACTTTGTTTATCGGCGGAACCGTCATCCTTCAAAGAAAATTCAATCCGGCCGGAATGAAAGACCGGCTCAGACAAGCTGACGTTCTATATACCGTTCCGACAATGACGGACGCCCTGCTCTCACTAGAGGCGTTTCCGGATACACCGCTCAAAGTGATTTCTTCCGGTGCAGACTGGCCCGCTTCGTCAAAACAAGCGCTGTCAGAGCGCTATCCCCATTTGCGGTTGTACGATTTTTACGGAACGTCTGAGCTGAGTTTCGTGGCGTTCTTATCGCCTGAAGACAGCGCCCGAAAGCCTGACGCCGCGGGCCGTCCGTTTGAAAATGTTACAATCGAAATCCGCCGCCCCGGAGGAGAGCGCTGCATACCGGGCGAAACGGGGAAGATTTTTGTGAACAGCCCGATGAAATTTTCCGGATACATCAACGGCGCAAAACCTGATGATTCCGGCTGGATGACGGTTGATGACATGGGATATATCGATCGTGAAGGCTATCTTTATATCGAAGGACGTGAAAACGGGATGATCGTATCAGGCGGCCTGAATGTATTCCCCGAAGAGATAGAACGTGTGCTCAACCGCTGTCCGGGCGTCAGAAAAGCGGCCGTCATCGGCATTCCTGATGATTATTGGGGCAGTATCGCCGTTGCGGTGATCGACGGACATGCAAATGTAAAGGAACTGAAGAAACAGTGCCGCGAGCATCTGGCGGCATATAAAATCCCGAAAAAATGGCTGTTTTCAGAAATACCGGAAACAGCCGGCGGAAAGATCGCCCGTGCCGCCGTACAAAAGCTGGCAAAGGACATGATGGAATGGAAGCTGTAATTACGGATGCGAAACGGACGATTTTCGCCCGGGAAAACGGCCTGTTAAAAGACTGTCTCCCAGAAGATTTGGCAGCTCCGCTGATTCGCCATTTGAGCCGGAACACGCCCGAAGACATTGATGAAGTCCTGATCGGAAACGCGACGGGCCGCGGCGGGAATCTCGCCCGGCTGTCAGCCTTGGCCGCCGGACTTCCTTTGAGCGTGTCCGGTACGACCATCGACAGGCAGTGCGGCTCCGGACTGGACGCCGTGAGGGTCGCGTGCCACTTTGTCAAAGCCGGCGCGGGAAGCACGTACATCGCGGGAGGAGCGGAGAGCAGCAGCCGTTCCCCTTTCTCATCCCGGGCGCGCTTTTCTCCTGAACACATCGGCGATCCTGATATGGGCATAGCGGCCGAATATACGGCACAGGCTTACGGCGTAACGAGAAAGATGCAGGACGAATATGCCCTTCTCAGCTATGAACGGAGCGTCAAAGCGCACGAAGACGGCTTGTACCGCCGGGAAATTCTTCCCTGTCACGGATTCGCCGCTGACGAAAACATGCTGAAAAAGCGGAACATGGAGCCTCTCATCTCCCGTGCCAAACCCGTCTTTCAGTCCGGAGGCTCTGTCACCGCCGCCAACAGCTGCGGAATTTCTGACGGGGCGGCGGCAGTTTGTGTGATGGAAGAACAAAAAGCGCGGTCTCTCGGTTTAAAGCCGGGATTGCGTTTTATCGGAAGCGCGGTAAGCGGCGTCCATCCGCATTATCCGTCATCAGCTCCGGTGTATGCCGTCAAAAAGCTTTTGAAGGAACGGGACCTGTCACCGGATGATATTGATATATACGAAATCAACGAGGCGTTTGCCGTCAAAATATGCGTTTTTTCACAGCAGCTTCGAGTGCCGTATTCTAAAATAAATGTCCGGGGCGGCGCTCTGGCGGTCGGGCATCCGTACGGGGCTTCCGGGGCGGCGCTTGTCACCCGGCTTTTTTATGAAGCAAAAAGACACCCGGATGCCCGCTACGCAGCAGCAGCAATCGGCAGCGGAGGGGGAGTCGGACTGGCGCTTCTCTTTGAAGTGTTAACGTAACGGCAGTATAATAGATGATATCGATAAAAAATTGATCGGAGTGGAGACTTTATGACTGCCGTTTGTTTAGTAAGACATGGAGAGACTGATTGGAACGCCCAAAAGAAACTTCAAGGCAAATCGGATATTCCGTTAAATGCGACGGGAGAGCGTCAGGCGAAAGAAACAGGAGAGTACTTAAAGGGGTCCGAATGGGATGTCATCGTCTCAAGCCCGATGAAACGGGCCAGAAAAACAGCTGACATTATTAACGGGTTTTTGAATCTTCCCATTGTCGTCATGGAAGATTTCAGAGAACGGAGCTACGGTGATGCGGAAGGAATGTCTTTACCGGAACGGTCGAAGCGCTACCCGGATAAAAACTACCCGAACATGGAGACCGCAGAAGAGCTGACAGACAGAATGCTTGCCGGTTTAGTGAAAGTTCAGGAGCGGTTTCCTGAGCAAAAAGTACTGATCGTCGCTCACGGCGCAGCCATTCACGCCCTCTTGTCCGCCATTTCAGACGGTGATACCGACATACAAAACGCTAAGCTTGTCAATGCGTGCCTGAGCAATATCGAACGAATTGAAAATAAGTGGCGCGTCAAAGATTACAATGTAAGCAGCCACCTGTCAGAATCATAACAAAAAGGCCCAAATTCAGTTTTGGGCCTTTTTGGCGAGCATTTTTTTCTGCAGATCATGTAATATGGCGTCCGCACCGTCAATGCTCCGGCGCTCCGTCCATACCGCCCTGTCCGCGCGGTAAACGTGTCCGTTTTTTACAGCTGTCAGCTGTTTCCAGAGGTGATTTTTTTCGGGTTCTTTCTCACCGTCCAGCAGCACGATGTAATCAGGATCGATATGCAAAAGCTGCCCGGGCGTCATTTTGATAGAGTCTGATTTCCCGCCGGAATCCGTCTGGACCGCATATGTAAACCCTGCGAGCGTCAAAAGCCGGGATGTGAAAAACCGGTCATCCTTTACGGAAATGCTGCCATTTGCAGCGTCAATTAATAAAATCGTGCCGCCTTCTGCATCCAGCTTTCTTTTGATGTCATTCAGCTTTTCTTCCTGAGCCGACAATTGTTTCTCTATGATGCCCTCTTTACCGACCGCCTTTTCAATAGTAAGGGCAGCGTCAACCGCATCCTGATAATCCGCAGCTTCATTTTTTAAAGCGATTGTCGGAGCGATCTTTGTCAGTTTTTGGTATATCCCCCTGTGAAGGCTTGAGTCTGCAATGATGAGATCGGGTTTTAACGAAGTGATCTTTTTCAAATCGGGATGTGACGGGGGCCCGACGGACGGACTGCCGTCGTTTCGCTCCGTCCGGTTATCCGCCGCGGCCGCCGGCTTTATGCCGAGATCATGGAGGGTGTCAATAAAGCCCTCATTCAATACGGCGATGCGCTGCGGGTGCGCAGTCACATGCGCGGTCCCCAGATCGTGCCTGACGGCGGTTTCATGTTCCTGTTCTGAGCATGCCGTTATGAAGAGAACGGATAAGATCATCAGCATACTGAAAATTGGTTTCATCTGTTCCCCCTCTTTCGTTTTTCCGCAATTATATCATTGACAATATAAGTATCAATGATATTCATTATCATTATTTTTATAAAATGGTTTCACAGCTTTTCTCCGTCAAGAAAGCCGAAGACTGATTCATGCCGGCCGCTTTATTTCATTCCGCTTTCGTTTCCATCAGACTTCTGCATTCAACAAAAGGTGACATTTATCCTGTTTTTGCCTCAGCTTCCAAAAATGGAATCAAACCGTTCGACCCAGCAAACAAGAGAGCGATTGCGGCTGTGTACAAATACTCATGTCCTTCCATCGGTTTTTTCCATTAAAATTTAAATATTTCGGGTTCCTATTAAACGAAAGAGAGATGATATACCTAAATAGAAATAAAACAAACTGAAAAAAATTGGGTCTACTAAAATATTATTCCATGCTATACAATTAATCCACAGAATAATCTGTCTATTGGTTGTTCTGCAAAAGAAAAAAGGAGTGGATAAAGAGTGAGAGGCAAAAAGGTATGGATCAGTTTGCTGTTTGCTTTAGCGTTAATCTTTACGATGGCGTTCGGCAGCACGTCTCCTGCCCAGGCGGCAGGGAAATCAAACGGGGAAAAGAAATACATTGTCGGATTTAAACAGACAATGGGCACGATGAGCGCCGCTAAGAAAAAAGATGTCATTTCTGAAAAAGGCGGGAAAGTTCAAAAGCAATTCAAATATGTAGACGCAGCTTCAGCTACATTAAATGAAAAAGCTGTAAAAGAGCTGAAAAAAGACCCTAGCGTCGCTTATGTTGAAGAAGATCACGTTGCAAAAGCGTACGCGCAGTCCGTGCCTTACGGCGTATCACAGATTAAAGCCCCTGCTCTGCACTCCCAAGGCTTCACCGGATCAAATGTTAAAGTAGCGGTTATCGACAGCGGCATCGATTCTTCTCATCCTGATTTAAAGGTAGCAGGCGGAGCCAGCATGGTTCCTTCTGAAACAAATCCTTTCCAAGACAACAACTCTCACGGAACTCACGTTGCCGGTACAGTTGCGGCTCTTAATAACTCAGTCGGTGTATTAGGCGTTGCGCCAAGCGCATCTCTTTACGCTGTAAAAGTTCTCGGCGCTGACGGTTCCGGCCAGTACAGCTGGATCATTAACGGAATTGAGTGGGCGATCGCAAACAATATGGACGTTATTAACATGAGCCTAGGCGGACCTTCTGGTTCTGCAGCGTTAAAAGCGGCAGTTGACAAAGCCGTTGCTTCCGGCGTCGTAGTGGTTGCGGCAGCCGGTAACGAAGGCACTTCCGGCGGCTCAAGCACAGTGGGCTACCCTGGTAAATACCCTTCTGTCATCGCGGTAGGCGCTGTTAACAGCAGCAACCAACGAGCTTCTTTCTCAAGCGTAGGTTCTGAGCTTGATGTCATGGCACCAGGCGTCTCTATCCAAAGCACGCTTCCTGGAAACAAATACGGCGCGTACAATGGTACGTCAATGGCATCTCCGCACGTTGCCGGAGCGGCTGCTTTGATTCTTTCTAAGCACCCGAACTGGACAAACACTCAAGTCCGCAGCAGTTTAGAAAACACCACTACAAAACTTGGTGATGCTTTCTACTACGGAAAAGGGCTGATCAACGTACAGGCGGCAGCTCAGTAAAACATAAAAAAACCGGCGTCGGCCATGGCCCCGCCGGTTTTTTATTATTTTTCTTCCTCCGCATGTTCAATCCGCTCCATGATCGACGGGTGGCTCCCTCTAAAAATTTTGACGAGAAACGGCGGGTTGACCCGGCTCAGTCCCGTATCGGCCAAGTCCTGAAACGTCTCAATCGCCGCTTCCCGGTTTCCGGTCAGCTCGATGCCGTAGCGGTCGGCGGCGTTTTCCTGATACCGGGAGACGGCATTCGTAATCGGATCAGAAGCAAAACTGAGAACGGATATGAGCAGCAATAACAGCGGGAGGGCGGCCAGATCTTCAGGCCCCTTTATATGAAGCATTCGGCCGAAGAATTTGGACAGCCGCTTATAAAGCTTGTCAATGATATAGAACCCGGCTAATGACAGCAGCAGATACCCGGCCAGTCCGATGTACACGTGCTTCATCACATAGTGCCCCATCTCATGCCCCATAATGAACAAAATTTCCCGATCCTTCAGTTTGTTAAGCGTCGTATCCCACAAAACGATTCGCTTATTCGAACCGATTCCCGTCACATACGCATTCAGCGCATTCGTTTTCTCCGACATATTTACTTCATAAACATGGCTGGCCGGAATGTCGGCCTTGTCGGCAAGCGACAAAATTTTGCTTTCCAGCTCCTTGTCTTTCAGCGGATAGAAATCATTGTATAAAGGATCAATCACGACCGGCTGCAGGAAAAACAAAAACAGGGTAAACGGCACAGTAAGACACCAAGCGTAAAACCACCATTTTTTTGTATGCTTTGTGATCAGCCAGTAAAACACAAGCACACACACGGCAAACAGCGGAAAACTGATCCAGAAATCAATGACATGGTCTCTTATCCAGCTTGCTGCTGCCTGCGTCGAAATATGATACGCAAGCGAAACCCGATATCCGATCCACTCAAGCGGAAGCGAAGCCGCCGTAACGATGAGTGAAATCACAAATACGAAGCTTACGATTTGCAGCACCCGAAAGCGCACCGCGGCTTCGAGCCAGTGCTTTATTTTTTTTGCAAGCCCCGTAATGAGCAGCAGAAAAAATAAAAACCAATCTAACGGCGCTCCGATGAAAAATAAAAAATCCTTTACATTTGAAAAGTTTTCAGCGGCTGCCAGGCGGCCCGGGTCCATAAACGAGGACGGATCGGCTTTCGTTCCCTTTACGGCCTCCGGGACGGCGGAGTCTCCTGTCATAAAGAAATACCAATAGAAAAAAAGGCCGTACAGCACATAGGCAAGCCCCGCTGCCGCTATCCATTTGCGCATGGAAGTCTCCCTCCTTAGCCTTATGACTTACTCCTATTGTAAGCATAAATGCAAATAAATAGAACCAAGCCTCCGAAACGGATGTTAATCTTTTCACAACAGAAAAGAATGGAACAACAGGAAGCGGGAAAGACTAAAAGACGGAGTGATGAATATGAAAAAAATAATCGCGTTTATTGTAGTAATCGCCCTTTTGGTTATTGCTTTCTTCTATGTATACAGCCGGACCGGCGATGTGTTTCCATCAAGCAACGCAGATCTGATTATTCTGTCAGAGCACGGAAAAAAAGAAATCAAAATTAAAGACAGGCAGAATGTAAAAGATATGCTCGATATCTTGAACCAAGGAAAACAAGTCAAACTGACCAAAAGCGTATCTCCCGATTATGACGGAACGGTCAAATACCATGAAGACCGTTTTGATTCATTCAGCATGTGGCTCGAAAGCGGCAATTATATGATGTACAAGTATAAAAACACGTATTACAAACTGACCCGGCATGATACGAAGCTTGTGCAAAGCATCATTAAGGAAGAATCACAGAGCTGACCGGATCAGCATGTAAAAGCGAAGCCCCCCGGCTTCGCTTTTCGTCCGTCATTTCGGAAGCATGTCCCGGACCGCCCGTCTCAGCAGCTTCCCGGTCGCGTTCTTCGGAATCTCATCAAGAAAAACCACTTCCGCCGGCCGTTTATATTTTGCCAAATGTGTTTCACAGTAATCAAAAACCGCCTGCTCTGTCAGCTCACCGTCCCCAGGCACTATATAAGCATGCACCGCTTCCCCCGTTTTGGCGTCAGGAACGCCGATGACCACGGCTTCTTTAATGCCCTCATGGCTGTAGAGCACTTCTTCTACTTCGCGCGGATAGACGTTGTATCCGCCGACGAGAATCATATCTTTTTTTCTGTCGACGATATAAAAATAACCGTCTTCATCGCGCTTCGCCAAATCACCCGTGTACAGCCAGCCGTCTTTCAACGCGTGCTCCGTCTCCTCGGGCATCTTGTAATAGCCTTTCATTACATTCGGCCCTTTCACGATCAATTCTCCCACTTGATGGTCGGGCAATTCGCGTCCGAGTGTATCGACGACTTTATTTTCGACATGTAAAATATTCGTCCCGATCGAGCCGGGCTTTCTCCCCCGGTCAAACGGATTAAAACAAGTAACCGGAGACGCTTCAGAAAGTCCGTACCCCTCCAGAATGGTGACGTCAAAGGTTTGTTCAAACGTCTGCAACAGAGCGACCGGCATGGAGGCCCCGCCTGAAATGCACAGTCTGACGGACGCAAAATCCTCCGCCTTGCCGTGCTCGTATTGATACAGATAGTTATACATCGTCGGAACTCCGGCAAAAATGGTTGCCTGACGGCTTTTAATCAGTTTAAACACAGAAGCCGGGCTGAATTGCGGCTCGATTAAGACACACGCTCCGCTCATCAGAGGCGCATTCATACAAACGGTTAAACAAAAAACGTGAAACATCGGCAATGCCGCCACAATTTTGTCTTTCTCATTCATTCCTAAGTATCCGGCGACATCATTTGCATTGGAGAAAAGATTCTGATGGGTGAGCATGGCGCCTTTCGGTTTTCCGGTCGTCCCTGAGGTGTATAAAATGACGGCAGTATCATCTTTGGACAATGTCGGATAAGTTCTGCTGCGCTCCGCCGGGCGGAGCATTTTTGTAAACGTTGTCATTTTTAAGCGCAATTGAGGGTCTTCTGTCGATGGAGCGTTCTCTGCTGTCTGGCTGATAATGATATGCTCCAACAGCGGCAGCGAGCCGTGCAGGCTTTCAAATACGGGAATTAAAAGGTCGATGGCGGCGATCGCTTTGACATCGCCGTTTTTCAGCATGTATGCGATTTCTGAAGGTGTATATGCCGGATTAACAGGTATGACGACAATTCCCGCTTTTAACGCGCCGAAAAACGCAATAACAAAATCAGGCGTATTTCCGAGCAGCAGCGCGAGATGATCCCCTTTTTTCAGCCCCCTGTCCTCCAAGCCGTTTGCAAATGCTTTGATTTTACCTGCCAGCTCCTCATACGTCATGTACTGATCTTGAAACAGACAAGCTGGTTTTTCCGGTTTCTGCGATGCCGTTTCTTCCAATTTGGAAACCAGATTCATTTTCCCACCCCTTTAAAAAAGTAATGAATGAATAGTCATTCATTTATCCGGAATAAACGTTCACTTTTATTATAGAAAAATATAGAAAAACACTCAAGGGCAAAAAGCCCCGAGTGCCGTAAAACCGGAAACTATAATTGTTTCAGCGCTTCACTGACCGGCGTGCCGCCCGCTGTCAGATCGAACGCTTTTTCATACGTATTCGGTTCATCAAGGGATGCGATAACGGTCTTGGCGACATCGTCTCTTGAAATGGAGCCTCTTTCTAAATCGGCCGCGGCTTTGATATTTCCCGTGCCGGGATCATTTAATAACCCGCCCGGCCGGATAATCGTATACGTCAGACCGCTCGCTTCAAGAATTTTGTCCGCATAATGCTTTGCGACGTAATACGGCTTCAGCGCTTCATTCCAATTGCCGCGGTTATGAGCCTGCAGGGCGCTTACCATAATGAACCGCTTGATGCCGGCTTTCTTTGCCGCTTCTATCGCTTTCGCGGCTCCGTCAAGATCAATCAAAAGCGTCTTATCGTATCCGGTGCTTCCCCCTGATCCGGCGGTAAACACAATCGCGTCACAGCCTTCAGCGGCTTTCGCGATGTCTTCTGTGCTTCCTTCCAAATCTGCAAGAACGGCTTCTGTTCCCGCGGCTTGAAGCGCTTCTTTCTGCTCTTGTTTCCGGACCATCGCCCGCAGCGTATGCGTGCCGTCTTTTTGAAACAGTCCGGTCAGCCGCTGTCCGATCTGTCCGTTTGCTCCGATGAGAAATACTTTCATCATGATCCCTCCCCATTCATTATGGTTCTATCATTTCACAAAAACGGGCGCTGATTCAAATCATGCGTTCGGCAAATGTTCTAATAAATCAGCTCGAGGAAATCTTCCAGCTCTATTTTGCCGAAATACTGTTTCAGATCGATTCCGGCCAGAGCCTCCCTGATAGCGGTTCTGTCATACTGTTTTCCGGTCAGCGCCTGTTCGACTTCACTCACATCTTTTGCACCGAAGAAATCACCGAAAATTTTGCAGTCCTGAATGATTCCTTTTTTCACTTCAAGACGCAGATCAATCGATCCGACCGGATAACGTTTCGAATGCTGAAGATTAAATGCGGGCGACCTGCCGAAATTCCAGCCCCAGTTTTGATAGCGCTCTTCGGAAATCTTCCGGATCGCTTTCCAGTCTTCATCGGTCAGTTTATATTCCGGTACTTCGGAGAGATCATTTGTATTAAAAATATGGTGAAGCAGGTGCTTTTTGAATTCGTCCGCCGTCATTTTGTCATCAAGAAACTCGCTGATGTTGGCGACACGGCTTCTGATTGACTTAATGCCTTTTGATTCGATTTTGTCTTTTTTCACTTTCAAGGCTGACACAACATGATCAATGGCGGAATCCAGCATTAATGTTCCGTGGCTGAAAATACGCCCTTTCGTCGAAAATTGAGCGTTGCCGGAAATTTTTCTGCCGTCCGCGACGATGTCGTTTCGGCCGCTTAATTCAGCTTCCACACCGAGCTGACGCAGCGCCTGAATAACGGGTTCGGTGAATTTTTTAAAATTGTGAAAGCTGTCGCCGTCATCCTTGGTGATAAAACTGAAATTCAGATTCCCGAGGTCATGGTAAACCGCACCGCCTCCTGACAGCCTGCGGACGACGATAATTCCGTTATCTTCTACGTATTTCGTATTGATTTCTTCTATTGTGTTTTGGTTCTTCCCGATGATAATCGACGGCTGATTGACATAAAACAGCAGGTAAGTCTGTTCAGGGTCGAGATGCTTCACGCAATATTCCTCGATCGCGAGGTTGATCCTCGGATCGGTTATGTTTTGGTTGTCGATAAATAACATGGTGCTCCTCCTTTATTTCTCCCACTTCAATCCGGAAGCGGCGATTGTCACTTCGCCCCCGAACACGGATTCCGCTTCTTCTTTCAGCTTCCGGTGCTCGCCGAAATGAGGCAGATGCGTGAGAATCAGCTCCCCCGCTCCGGCCTCCTTCGCGATACGTCCGGCTTCCAAACTGTTCATATGGCCGGCTGACGTGCCGTCCTGGTCTGCGTAAAAATTGCACTCGCAGATCAGCAGATCGGCATTTTCGGCAAACGGGATAAACG
This sequence comes from Bacillus sp. GZB, assembly GCF_001975995.1. Lineage (NCBI taxonomy): Bacteria > Bacillati > Bacillota > Bacilli > Caryophanales > Bacillaceae > Bacillus > Bacillus sp. GZB. The sequence continues at coordinate 149,571 of NZ_MTQG01000010.1, read as the reverse complement.
CGTCCTGGTAGCTTGAATCAGCCGTATACACAACAGAAGCTGAACCGTCAGTAATCCGCATCGCATAACAAGTGACCGGATGCACCGTTTTCAGAAAGGTAATGGTGAACGGCCCGGCAGAAAGCGGGCGGTCCGGCTGATAGGCCACTCCCTTTGTATGCGTTTTATATGTAAGACGCTCAAACTGTTCTATATCAGCATCATGCCCGTAAATCGGCAGTGCATGCGTCCCTTTTCCGAGAAAGGAGCCGACCTGTTTGGCAAATTGAAGCGGCCCGATATCAGCGATATGATCATGGTGATAATGGGACAAAATGACGGCATCAAGCTCTTCTGCCGGAACATAGGCAAACAGCTTTGATAATACGGCGCTTCCGCAATCGACGAGCAGAGAATAGCCGCCGGACTGAAACAGATAGCCTGAAGTTGCTTCGTTTGCGGCCGGAAACCCGCCGCAGCATCCAATAACTGTAATTTTCATATGGTCCTCCGAATGTTTATGATAAAAAGATCCTTTCCTCCAATATACCTATTTTTCGTACAAATTGCATGTTTTAAACATTGTGCCAAAACAGCCGTTGATTTTCCAAAACTGTTATAATACAATATAAAGACAAAACAACGAAAGAGGGATGGGTATGTTGGAAAAGATGTCGGATTTTTTCAGAAATTTACCCGGTAAGAAATGCGAAGAATGCGGAAATGAGATTGTTGAGCAGTATGAGTGTCACATTAATCTGTGCAATGACTGCTTGAAAATTAAGGATATGTGACAATAGGGCGCCGCACAATTCTAAGTTGTGCGGCGCCTGTTTTTTCGGCCGTCATCATACTTTCTGAATAGGGCGTTATTCACCATTATTAGCAATTATCTGTACGTTTTAAAAGATTCAGTATTTTCAATCTATATTTTTCTATAGACGGATTGTTTTCTTTTCTATTATAATTTGTTCTAATAGCTATCTTTTTAGATACTTATTGCACTTTTTTCTTCGGGAGGTAATCTATGAAAAAATTACGCTTTGGACTAGCGACGCAAATTTTCGTCGGACTCATACTAGGGGTTGTAGTCGGTGTCATCTGGTACGGCAATCCCGCCATTCCAACATATTTACAGCCTATCGGCGATTTGTTTTTACGCTTAATCAAAATGATAGTGATTCCAATTGTCGTCTCCAGCTTAATCATCGGCGTTGCCGGTGCGGGAAGCGGAAAACAAGTCGGAAAATTAGGCTTCAGAACGATTTTGTATTTTGAGATCATTACCACTTTTGCCATTATTCTCGGACTGGCTTTGGCGAATCTGTTTCAGCCGGGAGCAGGCGTTAATATACATGAAGCTCAAAAGACAGATATCAGTCAATATGTTGAAACAGAAAAAGAACAAAATAACAAATCTATCGCAGACACATTCCTGCATATCGTACCGACAAACTTCTTCCAATCATTAGCCGAAGGAGATCTGCTTGCCATCATCTGCTTTACCGTGCTGTTTGCACTCGGCATCTCGGCAATCGGTGAAAAAGGAAAGCCTGTCTTGGCCTTCTTTGAAGGTGTTTCTCATGCGATGTTCCATGTTGTGAACCTCGTCATGAAAGTTGCGCCGTTTGGTGTTTTTGCGTTGATTGGTGTTACCGTTTCCAAATTTGGGCTCAGTTCCCTGCTTTCACTCGGTAAACTGGTCGGTTTAGTATATGTAGCTTTGGCTTTCTTTCTCATTGTTGTATTCGGAATCGTCGGAAAGCTTGCCGGAGTAAACATTTTCAAATTCCTCGCCTATATGAAGGATGAAATTTTATTAGCGTTCAGTACGTCAAGCTCCGAAACCGTACTCCCCCGCGTTATGGAAAAAATGGAGAAAATCGGCTGTCCGAAAGGTATTGTTTCCTTTGTTGTGCCGATCGGATATACCTTTAACTTAGACGGATCTGTGCTGTACCAATCTATCGCCGCTTTATTCCTCGCTCAGGTATACCACATTGACTTGTCCATTTGGCAGCAGATTACCCTTGTGCTTGTCTTGATGGTCACTTCCAAAGGAATGGCTGCCGTGCCCGGGACTTCTTTCGTCGTCCTGCTTGCGACATTAGGCGCATTCAACATTCCTGCAGAAGGCCTTGCATTCATCGCCGGTGTTGACCGGATTATGGACATGGCCCGTACGGTCGTCAATCTGACCGGAAACGCGCTGGCATCCGTTGTGATGTCAAAATGGGAAGGCCAGTATGATCCCGTTAAAGGCGCGAAGGTCATGAGCCTCGCCAAAACAGAACAAAACACAACCATCTCAGGTTAAAATGAAAACCCTGCACGGAATGATTTCCGCGCAGGGTTTTTTATGCCATCGGCGATAGAACGTACCGGTGCAAAAGCTTCGCCGTATTAAGAAGCGATAATTCATGCGTGCGTTCAAAAGCGTGTGAAGCATCAATTCCCGGGCCGATCAGCCCGTGGACGATGTCATGGCCCGAACGGATGGCTGCTGAGGCATCAGAACCGTAATACGGATAAATATCAAGCTGATAATCAATGCCATAGCGCTCCGCAAGCCCGGCCAGATGTTTTCTGAGCTGATAATGGTACGGGCCGCTCGCATCCTTCACGCAAATGGAGACGGTATATTCATCCGTAGACTGGCCGTCGCCGATCGCTCCCATATCAACAGCCAAGTATTCGACGGTCTCAGGAGGAATGTTGGAATTGCCGCCGTAGCCGATTTCTTCATTATTAGAAATCAGAAAATGCGTCGTATACGGAAGTTCGATTTTCTCTTCCGTGATGCGGCGGATTAAATTCAAGAGCAGAGCCACGCTCGCTTTGTCATCAAGATGACGGGACTTAATAAAGCCGCTCGGCGTAATCTGCACACGCGGGTCAAATGAGATGAAATCGCCGACCCTGATGCCGAGATCAGACGTCTCTTCCTTCGTCCGGACAGGCTCATCAAGGCGGACTTCCATATTCTCCTGATTCCGCTCTGCCTTGCCGGCGTCCTTGTAGACGTGCACTGAAGTCTGATGCATTAAAATGGTGCCTGTATAGGTTTTGCCGGAAGAAGTTTGGATCTCGCAATATTCCCCTTCAATCGAGTGATAGCGGAAGCCGCCGATCAAGTCAATCTTCAGCCGGCCGTCCGCCTTTATTTCCTTTACCATCGCGCCGAGCGTATCGACATGCGCCGTCAGCAATCTGTGTTTCTTGTCATCACGGCCGGGAATTGTGACAAAAAGACCGCCTTTGCGGTTTCTGTAAGAGGAGACGCCCCATTCTTTTAAAAGACTTTCTGTATAGGCGATAACCTCGTATGTATTGCCCGTCGGACTCGGAATCGACACCAATTCTTTAATCAGTTCCATCGTATGTTTCATATTTTCCACAGGTCATTCCTCCTATCAATTTTATTCTTCTTAAAATATACTCTTTTGATCCACAACCCGTCCAATCTTTTCCTTCTCTTTTTTCATAGAATGAAGGGAGCATGAGCATAGGAGGGAAATGTATGATCAGCCGTAAACCGCACAAGCGGAAAAGATTTCATAATGATTGGTTTGAGGATTGGTTTGAGGATGATTGGTCTGGTGCAGCCTTCTGGGGCTGTAAAAAAGAAAAAGATCACTGTAAAAAGAAAAAAGAAGACCCTTGCAAAAAGAAGAAAGAAAAAAAGAAGAAAGAAAAAAAGAAGCATCATCATTCATGCTGCCGCTGCCGTCATTGGTAATCGTTCACACAAGCCCGTTTTACAAATAGATTCTCATGCTCCCCAAACAGCGGATGCTGCTTGGGTTTTTTTATTAAAATTAGTACCAAGTAATAATATCAGGTGTTATAATCTGATATAAAGGAGTGATTTTTTCATGTCAAAATCTAAAATTACAGCAATCGGTACATATGCTCCGGCACGCCGATTAACAAACGCGGATTTGGAGCGCATCGTCGATACATCTGATGAATGGATCGTCCAGCGCACCGGTATGAAGGAAAGACGCATTGCCGGCGAACATGAATTCACATCGGATTTGTGTGTGGAAGCGGTGAAAAACCTTGCAGAACGATACAGCGGAACTCTTGATGATGTCGATATGATCCTTGTCGCCACAACGACGGCGGACTATGCGTTTCCAAGCACCGCGGCACGCGTGCAGGCTTACTTCGGCTGGCCGCACACAGGGGCGCTTGATATTAACGCCACATGCGCCGGACTCACTTACGGCCTTCAGCTCGCAGACGCATTAATTACCGCCGGTTCCCATCAAAAAGTGATTGTCATTGCCGGCGAAACATTATCAAAGGTAACGGATTATACTGACCGGACGACCTGCGTTCTTTTCGGAGACGCTGCTGGCGCCCTATTGGTGGAACGCGACGAATCAGCGCCGGGCTTTTTGGCAGCCGTGCAAGGAACAGCGGGAGGCAGCGCGGACGTGCTGTATCGCACGGGACTGAGCGCAGAATTAAACGGCGAGCCGCTTAAAGGCGGAGGAAATATGGTGCAAAACGGGCGCGAAGTATATAAATGGGCGGCCAGAACCGTGCCTGAGGAATGCAATGCCCTTTTAGAAAAAGCCGGCTTTTCAAAAGACGATCTGGATTGGTTCGTTCCTCACAGCGCCAACATGCGGATGATCGAATCCATCTGCGAAAAACTGCCCTTCCCGCTTGAACGGACATTGACAAGCGTTGAATATTACGGCAACACTTCATCGGTTTCTATTATTCTCGCATTGGATGAAGCTGTGAAAGCAAAAAAACTGTCGGAAGGCCAGACGCTGGTATTATTCGGGTTCGGCGGAGGATTAACGTATACCGGACTGTTGGTGAGATGGGGATTTTAATCATACGACGATCGAAATCTAAAAAAAAGAGGCCCTGAGCATCTGCTCAGGAGCCTCTTTTTCTTATGCTGTTATTTCTTCTTCCGTTTTGTGTTCTTTTTTGCTTTGCACCGTAAAATACACGATGGTCAGCGCGATCATGACAACGGCGATGCCCAACAGAATGGATGCCTGCTGCCACATATAGCCGTAATCGCCATTTGAGATGACGGCGCGGAACCCGTTGATGCTGTAAGTCATCGGCAGTGCCCCGTGAATCACTTGATAGAATCCCGGGAGGAGTTCAAGCGGGAAGGTTCCTCCGCTTGCCCCGAGCTGGAGCACCAGAATGATGACAGCGATAAAGCGTCCCGGATTTCCCATCGTTGTCGCCAATAATTGAATCATGGACAGGAACGCGATGCTGGTAATCATCGTAAAGAGATAGAATCTCCAAGTGCTCTCCACATCAAGCCCGATTCCTTTCAACAGAACCGTGGCGACAATAACGGATTGAATCAGTCCGACGAGCAGAATAACGCTGAATTTGCTGAGGAACCATTCAAAACCGTTTCTCGGACGCCCTGAAGCTTCACTCAGAGGGAATACGACCGTCAGCATCAAGCCGCCGACATACAAGCCCATAGAGAGAATATAAGGCGTCAGTCCGGTACCGTAGTTAGGCACGGAATGAATCGCGTTATCGTCCGTTTTTACCGGATCGGCAAACATGCTGTACGTTTTGTCATCTGTCTTAATGTCCCCGGTTTGATCGGCCGCATCTTTCAGCTGGCTGGACAATTGTCCGGTGCCGTCTAAAAGCTTGCTTAAACCGGTGCCGAGAGACGCTTGACCCTGCTCAATTTTGGACGAGCCGTCATGGATTTTGTTTTGCGCGTCCAGCAGTTTCGTTAAGCCGTCTGATACTTGGCCGCTCCCTGACACTAACGCTTCTGATCCTGATTTGAGCTGTCCGAACTTGCTGTTGTATTCGCCGATGCCGGCTGTCAGTTTGTTTTGGCTTTCAAAAACGGTCTGCGCTCCGCTGTACAATTTATCAGTTCCAGCCGTCAGCTGGTTAATCGCGTCTTGTACCGCCGCTGCGCCGTTATACAGTTTCGATGTGGACTGAGGCAGTGCTTTCAGCTGATCAGCCTTCGCTTTTACATCTTTGAGCGCGCTTTTTATGACTGACATATCCGGAAGCTGAATATCTCCGCCGGACGGAAGCTGGCTGACGATATTGTCTAAATCCGGAAGGTCGGCTTTCGGAAGCTTCTCATTCAGAAGCTGAACAAGTTTCGCTTTTTGCTCATCCGTTAAGAAATCACTGTCCTTAATCACCTTTTTGACCGCGTCATCCCGGGCATCCAGGTTGTTTTTCAGATCAGAAAGCTTCTTCTTAAACTGCTGCAGATCCTTTTCAGTCTGCTCGAGCTGCCCAACCGCGTTTTCAATGTCTGACAGGTTGACTGAATTGATCGCATCTTCAAATGCCGCCGCTTTTTGCGACACTTCCTGCGCCTTGCTGTTTAACGCGCTTAATCCATTCGTTAAATCCGGAAGCTTTTGTTGGAGCTGCTTTTGTGCGTCAAGGCTCGTTTTCAGCCCGCTGGCCACTTGGCCTCCTCCTGAAGCAATCTGTCCTGATTTATCTTGAATTTCGGCGCTTGCGCTCTGAAGTTTTGCGATAGAGCTGTCAAGCGTTTGAATTCCGCTTGTCACTTTCACCGCTCCGTCTGCAAGCTGCTGCGTTTTATCGCTGATGGTGGCGGTGCTTTCAGTAAGCTTCGCTAAATTTTCCTTCAGCTTGGCGCTGCCGTCTTTCGCGTTTTTCGTGCCGTCGTCTATTTTCTTGGCGCCGCTGCTGGCTTTGCCGAGCCCTTTGGCAATATCTTTAAAGTTATCAAAAATGACTTTTGCGTATTGCTCCGTCACTTCTTTCGACACGGAGGCTTTCAGTTTGTCGATCGCCTTTTCCCCGATTGTCGCGCCGACATAGTTTGATCCGGCATTCGTATGATATTTCAGATCCAGCTTCTTCGGATTTTTATCCATTACCGTGCTGGCGTTTTTAGAAAAATCTTCAGGAATCTCGACCAATAAATAATATTTAGCATTTAATAAGTCCTTTAACGATTGATCAAGATCGCTTGAAAAATGCCAATCAAAATTATCATTTTTCTTTAACTCTTTCACAAGATCGTCACCGATCTGAAGATGTTTCCCTTCGTAGTCCGCCCCTTTATCCTGGTTGACAACGACAACCGGCAGCTGATCCACCGTGCCGTACGGGTCCCAGTACGCCTTCAAAAACACTCCGCTGTAAATCAGCGGAACGAATAATATGGCAATGATGGGGATTAACAGTTTCTTGTTCGTTACAATGTCTTTCCACTGGCTTTTTATTGTATTCAACCCTGTTGCCTCCTTCCGCAAACTGACTCATTTGACAAAACGGTCACGGCACCTAAAAAGTGAAGGATCATCTATTATTTAGATAATCCTTGACCAACATACATTTCCAGCAATTCAGCGATCGTCTCTTTTTCAAGAGGCGGATGGTTTTTTTCCCAGTCAAATATCAGTGCGATGTAGAGCTTGAGCATCACAAAAGCGGTCAGTTCCGGATCACACGGTTTAATGCTTCCGTTTTCAATGGCTGTTTCTATCTTTTCTTTAATGTATGACAGAATGGCCCGCTCCATTTTCACAATGACATCCTGAACGGCTATTGTACCAATCTCGGCGTTCTCCTGAAAAATTTTAATAGTCAGCTGGTGTGTTTTTCTGAATTCCAAAATCGCGACAAGCGCCCGGTGGACATTTTCGTGAAATGAAAGCTCCGGTTTCATCGCTTCGTCTGCGTGTTCCTTCATTTCTCTTAAAATAGTGGTGAAAATATCATCAAACAGTTCTTCTTTGTTTTTGAAAAACGTGTAGATGGTTCCCTTCCCCACATTTGCAAGCTTTGCCACCAGATCCATTGTCGTTGCTTTGTAGCCGAATTGTGTAAAAGACTTCGTTGCCGCTTCCAGAATGAGCTTTTTCCGATCGACGGACATGTTTCCCACCTCGTTAAATTGACCGTTTGAACGTTTTAGTCATTTTGTACATAAGATAACTTATCACAGTCGCAAAGAAGATTCAAATGTTTTTTCTCTTTATTTGTGTTCCCTTTACAGAACGGGAACATGCAAAAAAACCTCCGTTTTACGATAACGGAGGCTGGTACGTTTCAAATATATAAGCCAGTGAATCATATACGGCGGCTTTTCCCTGGTCGATACAGTCGGGGATGCCCACCCCTTCGAAAGACGCGCCCGTCGCGTATACGCCCGGATAGGAAGCTTTCAGCGCATCTCTGAACTCTTTGATGCGCTCCTTATGGCCGACATGGTATTGCGGCATGCTTTCGTTCCAGCGGGTCACACAGGTCATTTCCGGTTCGCCATTTATTTTCATTACTTTTTTCAAATCTTCCATTACGATTTTAATGATCTCGTTATCTGAAAGATCTACGATGGATTCATCTCCGGCCTTTCCGACGTACGCCCTGAGAAGCGTTTTGCCCTCCGGCGCCGCGTGCGGCCATTTTTTATTCGTCCATGTGCAGGCCGTGATGGAGAAGTCGCTGTTTCTTGAGATAACGAATCCCGTACCTTCATGCTTCATCTTGACGGCACCCTCAGGAAAACCTAAGGCGACGTTGGCAACGGACGTAGAATGCATGTCTTTGAGACATGAAACCGCCGGCAGATCAGAAAGCATTTTCGCCGCGGCTTTATGCGGGGCTGTCACTATGCATCCTTCCGCATAAAGCACTTTGCCGTTATCAAGCGTCACGGAGTATCCCTTCTCCTCGCGGCCGATATGGGTGACTTTCGTGCCTTTCATCACTTTTGTCAGCGTAAGCTGCTTTTCCAGCTCCTCCACCAACGTTTGAAGCCCTGTCGTCAGCGTTAAAAACTGGCCCTGCTTTTTGGCCGTCAGCTGCTGTCCCGAAGGCTGCGGACGTGATTTTTTCATACCGAGAATCAGGCTTCTGTGCTTCTGCTCAGTCTGATAGAATTGCGGAAACGTGGACATGAGGCTCAGCTTATCAATATCTCCGGCATAAATCCCTGATAATAGCGGTTCTATTAAATTCTCAACGACTTCGTCACCGACGCGTCTGCGGAAAAATTCACCCAGAGACTGATCTTCCTTCGGTTTGCTCGCAGGCAGGACAAAGTCAAGCGCCGCCCGCGCTTTTCCGGGAACAGAAAATAAACCGGTGGAGATGAACGGAGCGATTTTGGTAGGAATGCCCATCACCGCGCCCTTCGGCATCGGATGAAGCGTCTCGTTGACGAGCACGTAAGACTGTCCGGTCGCATTGTTGACGAGCAGATGCTCAAGCCCCAAATCCTTGACGAGCTGCGGCGCGCTTTTTTTCCTTTCCAAAAAAGAATCCGGGCCCCGCTCAATGATGTAGCCGTCTTTATGCGCCGTCTGAATTTTGCCGCCGGCTCTCGGGCCTGCTTCGATCAGGGTGACCTCAAGCGGCAGCTGTTTTTCTTTGATTTCTTTTTCCATGTAGAAGGCGGCGGCTAATCCCGTTATGCCGCCGCCGATGATGACCAGATGTTTTTTATCGCCACTCATTTTTATCGCCTTCTTTACCGTTTAATTCTACTTGTCCAGCTCTTTCAGCACGACCGCTGCAAGCGAGTCGATAAATTCAGGCTGTGCGTTCGGCATAGCCGGACGATAGTAGCTTGCGCCGACTTCTTCGGTCACTGCTTTGCATTCATAATCATTATCGTAAAGCACCTCTAAATGATCGGCAACGAAGCCTGCGGGCACGTATACAAATGCTTTATAAGGATGCTTTTGATACAGCTCGCGCGTGAGATCCTGCACATCCGGCCCGAGCCACGGATCAGGGGTGTTCCCTTCGCTTTGCCAGCCGACTGCGTAATCGGTAATTCCGGCGCCTTCGGCAATCAGTTTTGCGGATTCCTCCAGCTGGTCAGGATACGGATCGCCGTATTCTTTTATTTTTTCAGGGAGGCTGTGCGCTGAGACGATCAGCATCGCGTCATCCCGTTCTTCTTTCGGCATTGATTCATATGTTTTCTTCACCTGGCCGACCCAATAATCAACGAATTTCGGTTCATCATACCAGCTTTCAACAGACTTGATGGTCAAGCCGCCGAGCTTCTCCGCTTCTTCTTTCGCGCGTTTGTTGTATGACTGAACGCTGAATGTTGAAAAATGAGGGGCGAGCACAAGGCTGACAGCTTCTGTAATGCCGTCTTTATGCATGTCCGCCACCGCGTCTTCAATAAACGGTTCAATATGTTTTAATCCGATGTACACTTTGAATGTTATGTCATCCTGGATTTCATTTAAACGCTGTGCGAGCTTCTCCGCCTGCTCCTGCGTAATTTTTGCAAGCGGCGAAATGCCTCCGATCGCTTCATATCTGTCTTTTAAATCTTGAAGCATATGAGGCTCCGGCTTTCTTCCGCGTCTGATATGCGTATAATAACGTTCTATGTCCTCTTCTTTGTAAGGCGTTCCGTAAGCCATGACAAGAAGTCCCATTTTCTTTTTGCTGCTCATTTTGTTAAACACCTCTTTTGATGGTCTGTCTACCTTGATTTTGACAGGAAAATCTTCTTATAACCAACGATCTGCTCAGGTAGATTGTTCCGTTTTTTTGGCCGCGGAATATTCATGTACAAACGCCGTCAGCTTTTTCAGCGTTGCCGGATTGACATCAGGGAATACGCCATGCCCTAAATTGAAAATAAACCCGTCCGTTTTCATGCCTTGATCAAGTATCGCTTTCGCTTTTTTCTCGATGACTTCCCAAGGCGCAAGAAGAAGCGACGGATCAAGATTGCCCTGAACCGTTTTTGTAATGCCTTGTTTTCTGGCGTCATCTATGCCGAGTCTCCAATCAAGACCGACGACATCAAGAGGAAGGTCATGCCAATCCCCGGCCAGGTGGCTTGCACCTACGCCGAACATGATCAGCGGAACTTGCTCTGCTGAAAGCTCCCTGAAAATTCTGTCCATCACCGGTTTTATAAACTGCCGGTAATCTTCGCGGTTCAGCGCGCCGACCCATGAATCAAAAATCTGAATGGCTTTTGCGCCGGCGTTAATCTGCGCTTTCGCATAAACGATAATCATGTCCGCGAGCTTGTCCATCAGCATTTGCCACGCTTGCGGCATACTGTGCATAAACGCTTTTGTTTTGTTGTAATTTTTAGAAGGCCCGCCTTCAATCATATAACTGGCCAGCGTAAAAGGCGCTCCCGAAAAACCGATGAGCGGAACATTCAGCTGTTCGTTTACGAGTAATCGGATCGTTTCCAGCACGTAAGGAACATCCTGTTCGGGATTCAGTTCGCCGAGCTTTTCAATATCTGCAGCAGAGCGCACCGGCTGATCGATCACCGGGCCGATTCCGTTTTTTATTTCAACATCCACTCCGATATAAGGAAGCGGCGTCATAATGTCTTTATATAAAATGGCAGCGTCCACTCCGTACTGCTCGACCGGGAGCCTCGTCACATACGCGCACAGCTCGGGCTGATGCGTAATTTCGACTAAGCCGTACTTTTCCTTCAGCTTGCGGTATTCCGGCTGAGACCTCCCCGCCTGTCTCATGTACCAGACAGGGACGTGATTTGTTTTTTCTCCCCGTGCCGCTTTTAAAAACGTATCATTAAACGCTTCTCGTTTACTCATCTGAATTTCCACCTTTCCTCCTGCAACCATACGTTCGTGTTCTTCGCCCATTACACTATACCTTGTTTTTTCAAAAGCGTATAGAATTGAGGCTTAATGTTCAAAAAATCGCCGAATTCATGATTAAGAAGAAAAAAGCTTCGGCTGAACGTATTCCGTTCCCTCTCCTTCTTGATCCGTCTGTGAATTATATGGAACGACTTTGTATGAAGCCCCTGAAAACAGATTGGCGTACGGTATGTCAAAGCTGCCTTTTCCTTTCACAGAATCCAGAAGCTTGTCTTTTCCGTCTTTCTTCTCATATATTCGGTAAACAACCCGATCATCCTTTTGAATATCCCATTTTAATTGAACCGTAATCAGTCCCATCGCCTTAAATGTATAACGGGCCGACAGGGACTTTACCGCCTCCAGCTCAATCGGGCTGCCCAGTTCCTTCACATTTTCAGGCTTTTTGAATGTCTCCCCGTTTTCTCCCGCTTTTGTGACGATATCTTTAAAGAGTCTGACCGGGTATTGGCTTCCGCCTTTCAGGTAATGGGTTTTATCCGTTTTGTCATAGCCCATCCAGACGGCTCCCGTCAGTCCGGGAGTGTATCCCGCAAACCAGGCGTCCTTTGTCGCGCCGGGGACGCCGGGAAATGTGGTCGTGCCGGTTTTCCCCGCCAGGTCACCTTGATAGCTGCCTTGTGAAGCGGTTCCTTCTTTTACGACCTGCTGAAGCATTCTCGTCATATTCCATGCCGTCTGTCCGCTGAAGACGCGCGTTTTGCCGTTTTTAGGCCCGGACAACGTTTCTCCGTCTTCGTCCGTGATGTTCTCTATAAAAAATGGCTTCGTATACATTCCGTTTGCCGCAAAGGTATGATAAGCTCCGGCAAGCTGAAGCGGAGTAACACCTTCAGACAGACCGCCCAGCGCAATCGCGAGTCCGTTGTCAGAAACGTTCATGCCGTTTTTCTCAAGATACGATTTTCCCGTATCTACGCCGATCTGCTTCAATGTCCAGACAGCGGGCGCATTTATGCTGTAAGTGATCGCATCCTGCATCGTCACTTCCCCCTTGTACTGTCCGTCATAATTTTTCGGTTCATACCCGTCGTAGGACGTCAGTTTGTCTTGGAGAAGCGAATACGGTTTGAACTTGTCTTCCTGCATGGCGGGCCCGTATACGGCAATCGGCTTAAACGTTGAGCCCGGCTGCCGCTTCGCCGTAACCCTGTTGTATCCTTTTGTCACGTAGTCGCGTCCGCCGACCGCCGCGCGCACGCCTCCGGTTTTATTATCAATAAAGACGGCGCTTCCCTCTGCCGCTTGATCCGTCCCCGGAAAATAGCCGCTTTCCTTCATGAGGGTGTATGCCGTTTTCTGCAGCTTGGAATCAAGTGACGTCCGGATCGTATAGCCTCCTTGAAGCAGCTGTTCACCTGACATCGAATAACGGTCTTCCGCCTCCTTGATGACAAGATCAATATAACTGTCAAACCAAGGCGTTTCTGATGTTTTCTTGACATGAAGCCCCAATGTCCGGCCCTGGGCTCTGACGGCTTCCTTGGCGCTGATATAGCCTTGATCGTTCATCATTGCAAGAATCGTATCGCGGCGTTCTTTATTTTTATCCGGATGCTGAATCGGCGAATAAAGAGATGGCGCCTTCGGAATCGCTGCCAGAACGGCTCCTTCCGCAACGGTTAAATCTTTTACTTCTTTATTAAAGTAGTAGTGGGACGCGGCTTGAATGCCGTAAACGCCATGGCCGAAATAAAGCTGGTTCAGGTACATTTCAAGCAGCTTGTCCTTGCTGTAATCACGCTCAAGATTGATGGCGATAATGACTTCCTTCGTCTTGCGCAAAAATGTTTTATCATGAGTCAGAAAAATGTTTTTCGCCAGCTGCTGGGTGATCGTGCTTCCGCCTTCCACCTTGCCGCCTGCTAAAACATCCCGGAACACCGCCCGGCCGACAGACTTCACATCAATGCCGTGATGTTCGTAAAACCGTTTATCTTCAACGGCGATAAAGGCATCTCTCACATCTTCCGGAACCTGCTGAATGGATACCGGCTCGCGATTTTCCGTATAGAGGCTCGCGATTTCATCACCGTTTTGATCGACGATTTTTGAAGATGCGTGCAGTATTAATTTCTTTTCATCGATGACATAATGACCGAGAAATATGATGATAATGTATCCGATTAACGCGAGAAAAGCGGTTGCCGCCGCAATTACAGCCGGAATAAAGAATCTTTTTTTCTTTTTCAGCATAAGTCACCTCGCCTTTCTTAACTTGTAGTATGGGAAATATTGTTTCGAATTATGTCAGAATGAGTCGCCAATAGAAACTTATACCACTCTTTTGATATACTAGCAAGCAGGAGGTGGCTGATATGAAGGTTTATATTACATACGGGACAGCCGATTTTTTAAAGACGATTGCAAAGAAACACCCGAGTGAGAATATGGTGCTGATGCAAGGGGAGGAAAATGCGGTCTTAATTCATGAAACAAATGGAGAAACCGTTTTTCAGGCGCCCCATTCATATGAGAGCATCGACAGCGTCGGGGAAATCAAAAAGCCGGGCTACGCCGTCCTCAATAACATCGCCGTTACCCAGGAAGGCCGTCCGCTGTTTGAAAACCGGTTTAAAAACCGCGCCGGAAAGGTGGAAAATGAACCCGGTTTTCAAGCCATCCGCGTATTAAGACCGCTCGAAGGCGATACGTATGTCATTTTGACCCTGTGGGAAGAGGAAAAAGCCTTTCAGGATTGGCAGCAGTCAAACTCTTATCAGGAAGCTCATAAAAAACGCGGAACATCTGCCGGCATCGACACGACGTCTATTTTCTCCCGTCCGTCTTATGTAACCGCTTATTACGCAATAGACTGAAAACCGCCGGAGATTCTCCGGCTTTTTTAATGTCCCGATTTTACGCATCCTTCTTTGCACCTTCCGCCCGCCTATGAATAACCTGTAGCAATCCTATTTATAAACGGAGTGGTTCAATTGGGGATCGGCGTCTACTCGGTACATCTGCTTTATGTTGCTTTTATCGCGGCCATTATCGTTTTTATGCTTCTCAGGAAAGATACAACCTTTATTTCACTCGCCGGCATTTTTGTGATTGCGCTATGGACGACGCATTCATTCTCCGCTTCGGTCAGCAGCCTGTTTCACAGCTTCACGTATGCCGCCGGAGAATTGCTGCCGACAATTTTTATCATTTGTTTTATCGTGGCGATGAGCGGCCTTTTGACCGAAACCGGTATTAATGAAGCGATGATTTCTCCGTTTGCAAAGCTGATGAAAGGGCCGGCTGTCGCGTATTGGGTTATCGGCTGTCTGATGTTTGCCATCTCTCTTTTTTTCTGGCCGTCACCCGGGGTGGCGCTGATCGGCGCTGTGCTGCTTCCCGCAGCGATCCGGGCGGGCCTTTCTCCGATCGCCGCGGCAATGGCGATGAACCTGTTCGGCCACGGATTCGCTTTATCGGGGGATTACGTCATTCAGGCGGCCCCGAAATTAACGGCCGATGCCGCGGGCATTCCCGTGAGCGATGTCATGCAGGCAAGTATTCCGCTCGTTTTGATCATGGGGTTAACGACGACAATCACCGCTTTCTTCCTCATCATGCGGGATCGAAAAAAAACGAAGGCCCCCCTCTCCTTGGACAGCTCCGGTTCTTTGGACACAAGTATGTATCTGCCGAAAAAACTCAGGGTGATCCTGGCGGTTTTCATTCCGCTTGTTTTTCTCGCCGATATTATCTGCATGATCGTATACCGTCTGCAAGGAAACGATGCGACGGCACTCGTCGGAGGAACCGCGATCGGCATTCTCCTGATCATTCATTTCATTGTATATAAAGAGCGGCATTTAGAAAAGATCACCGAGTATTTTATCGGCGGTTTTCAATTCGGCTTTAAAGTATTCGGCCCCGTCATTCCGATCGCGGCCTTCTTTTATCTCGGTGACGCGGGGTTTAAAAGTATTTTGAACACCCCGCTGCCGAAAGGATCTGCGGGGATCGTCAATGACCTCGGATTGGCCCTGTCCCATTCTTTTCCGATGTCCGGAGAATTCGCCGGCATCGCCCTGGCCGCAGTCGGTGCGATTACCGGGCTCGACGGGTCAGGGTTTTCCGGTATATCTCTTGCAGGCTCGATGGCAAAGCTGTTTTCCGCCGCGCTTCATACGGACCCGGCCGTTTTAACGGCGCTGGGACAGATTTCAGCGATCTGGGTCGGGGGCGGAACATTGGTCCCTTGGGCACTGATTCCCGCTGCGGCTATTTGTAAAGTTGATCCGTTTGAGCTTGCCAGAAAAAACTTTATCCCGGTTGCGGCCGGGCTAGTCGTCACAACGATCGCCGCCATCATCATTCTCCCGTAGCAAAAGGATTGAAATCTTCTGACATTTTCTATACAATCATGGGAAAAGCAGACGAGGGGGCATCGCTTTTGACGTTAACGACACTTCAAAAAAGCTTAAACGCTCAGCTTGACGGGCTGTATGAGGAAATGGTTGAAATCAGGCGTCACCTTCACATGAATCCCGAGCCATCCTTTAAGGAGAAAAAAACACCGGCGTTCATCGCCTCATTTTATGAAAAGCTCGGCGTTCCCATCCGGACGAATGTCGGGGGCAACGGTGTCACAGCCTATATTGAAGGGAGTGAACCGGGACCGGTCGTGGCACTCAGAGCTGATTTTGACGCTTTGCCGATACAGGATGAAAAAGATGTGCCCTATGCTTCACAAATTCCCGGCGTCATGCACGCCTGCGGGCACGACGGCCATACGGCGGCTCTGCTCGCGGTCGGAAAAGTGCTGTACCGCAACCGGGAAAAACTGAAAGGGTCATTTGTGATGATCCATCAGCACGCCGAGGAATTATCTCCCGGCGGAGCAAAAGCAATGATTGAGGATGGCTGCCTCGAGCATGTCGATGCCATTTTCGGCACACACCTATGGGCGACTGAACCCGTCGGAACGGTCTTATGCCGCCCGGGCGCAGTGATGGCCGCCGCTGACGGCTTTACGATTAAAGTCATCGGCAAAGGCGGCCACGGCGCGATTCCTCACGATACGAAGGACGCCGTTTTAATCGGCTCACAAATCGTCACGGCTCTTCAGCATATCGTCAGCCGGCGGGTAAATCCGGTGCAGCCGGCCGTCATCTCAGCCGGCTCGTTCATCGCTGAAAATCCGTTTAATGCGATTGCCGATCAGGCAGTCATATCAGGCACCGTCCGCTCGTTTGACGAAAGTGTGCGCAGCCTGCTCGAAGCAGAAATAGAAGCCGTCGTAAAAGGAATCTGTTCCATGCACTCCGCTTCCTATGAATATCGTTTCAAACGCGGCTATCCCGCCGTCGTCAATCATCCTGAGGAAGCGACGCACGCTGCGGCAGCCGCAGCGGAAACAGAGGGCGTCACGAAGGTCATTGAAGGAGAGCCGCAGATGGCCGGAGAAGATTTTTCTTATTATCTGCAGCATACAAAAGGCGCATTTTTCTTTACGGGCGCCGCTTTAGAAAACGCGGAAACCATTTATCCTCATCATCATCCGAAATTTGATTTTAATGAAAAAGCGATGCTGACGGCCGCCAAGGTGCTTATCGGTGCCGCGGTGAGCTACCCCCGCTGACATAAAAAAAACAGCCGGTACATTACGTACCGGCTGCTGTGATTCTTAAATGAAAAACGTGTCTTGCCGTCTCACCGAGCTGTGACAGCAGTTTATAATTGGCCGCTCCGCCCACGGCGGCTCCGACGACCGGCAAAAGCTGAAACAACTTCACCACGTCCAGATAATCGCGGTATTCCTGCTGAAAAACTCTCCAATCGACATCATGCTTTTTCGAATCCCATTGTTCAATCATTGAGTATATGCGTTTCCGCTGTTCACCGCTTGAGAAAGCCAGCTGAAAAATAAACAGCAAAAACAATCGCTCATCCCTGTCTTTCACATCATAGCCGTAAATGGAGGCAAGATCGAACAGACATTTCATTTTAATGGATAGCAGCAAAGGAAAATCAGCCATCCCTAAAAAAATTCCGCCGGCCCCCGTACCGATACCTTCGGCTGCCGCGACCTTTTGGTACGATGCGATGGTTTGTCTGGCGAGGGCATCTTTTTCAGCAAGCGTCATACCGTTTGTATCCCGCTTGCTTTTCACCAGATTTGAACCCGCCATTGTTGCTTCGGTCATTTTTTTTATGCTTTCTGTGATAACGGCATGAATTTTATCGGGAATCCGCTCATTTATTTTCGCCTGCATTCCTTTAGAAAAACGTTCAAGCATAGAATCTTTGCGCAAAAAACGCGCTTTCCATTGCAGTGCTTCCTGTATCAGCTGCTGATCGTCGGTCATCTGTGTCTCCTTCTTTCATTGAGGTTTCAAAAACCCGATTGATTACAGCTTGCCGTACTTTTTCAATCTTCCGCCCATATACGAAGGCATGATCACAAAAATCAGAACGGCTGAAGCAACAGCCGCATACAGCGCCCCGCTGACTCCCGCGGCATAGGCTGACGCTGCACAGAACAGCAGCGCCTGCACGGTTAATGCCGATTTCATCAGCGAAAAGAAACTTTGCAGCTTCGCTTTCTGATTGACCGGGTAAAGCTCCTGCAGAGAAAGATGATGAAAATGCCCGAACAGCGGCAGAAGCTGTATTCCCGTAATAAAGACGGTAAATACGGTTAACGCCGCCGTTATCCACGGATTTGCGGAAACGAGCATAATAATCAGGATAAAAATAATCGTGAGCCTGACCTGAATGCCAAGATAATCATTTGAACGCAGAAAGGCCCGCGCATACATATAGGAGAACGTTTTCCGCTGTTCAAACGGAATCATTCTGAGCAAAAAGTCGAGATACGCCCGGCGTTTTGCCTGTTTTTTCAGGTGAGGCACATCGGTAAACAGATTGGCGATTCTGTAAAACCGCTGCTTCCTTCTTAATTCATATTCAATATGGGCTTCCCATTTTAATGATTTATGTTTTGCGGCCGATGTGAAATACACATAAAGGCCGGCCATCACAATGTAGACGGCGGCAGCGTACACATAAAACGACTGTAAGACGAAGTATAAAAGCAGCATATTGCAGATAAAGCGTATGACCGCATCCATCATTTTCATGCTTCTGTCATTCATAAACGTCATCCGCCACTCCATGGCCTGATTCCACGCTTTTACCGCCAGCATCTGAATAAATACGGCGGCATACGACGCAAGCGACGCCCCCGGACTTACCGCGAAAAACAGGGGCATGCATACAAGCGACAGGGCAATAAGCGGAAACAGCTGTGACAGATAGCTGTACTTAAATGAATGCTTAAAGTATGTCCCCATTTTCGGTTCAAGCGGCAGCAGAAACACGAGGTCCGCTTCCTTTAACAGCGTCCGGACGTATGAACCGGTCAGCACAAATGAAAAGAGCACCGCCATCACCCAAAATGACGGAAAATGAACGGGAATGTCTTTGACCCACTTGCTGTACCAGCTCGCCGCGCCGGCAATAAAAAAGATCAGCACAATGACGAGATGATCATTGAGCATATATTTCATATACATTCTGGTTTCCTTTATATGCTCTTCAAGCCGGGACTGCCAAATAGTAGACATATTATTCATGGCCGGCGTCTTCCTTCGTCAGTTCAATATACAAGTCATCAAGAGCTGCGTCTTCCATGCCGAACTGCTCTCTCAGTTCTTCCAGTGTGCCGCTTGCCCGCACTTCGCCGTTATGTAAAATAATGAAAGCGTCACAGTAGCGCTCTGCCGTAGCCAGGATATGTGTTGACATCAGCACGCTTGATCCGGCTTTTTTCGCGGCGTCCATCCGCTCCAGCAATGCATTGATCGCAAGCGGGTCAAGGCCGAGAAACGGCTCGTCAATGATATAAAGCGAAGGCTCCGCGAGAAACGCGCACATGATCATGACCTTCTGCTTCATCCCTTTGGAAAAGTGAGCGGGAAACCATTTCAGCCTTTTTTCCATTCTGAATTCTTTCAGAAGCGGAGGAAGCCTTTTTTCAAGCGTTTCTTTGGAAAGGCCGTACGCCATGGCCGTCAGCTCCAAATGCTCCTTGAGCGTCAGTTCTTCATACAGCACCGGCGTTTCTGGGATGTATGTAAATTGCGAGCGGTAGCTTTCCTTATCCTCCGAAAACGTCTTGCCGTTCAGCTCGATCGAGCCTTTATGCGGGTCCATTAATCCGATAATATGCCGGATCGTCGTGCTTTTGCCCGCGCCGTTTAATCCGATGAGTCCGACAATCTGGTTCGGCTCAAGGGTGAATGAAACATTTTTTAAGACCGGGTTTCTCGTATAACCGCCGGTTAAGTCTTTTACCGATAGCAGAGACATAATTTCTCCCCTTCTGATTCGTTTTTCTTCATAGTACCAAAAATAAAGTCTGATTTGAAACGATTCCCTTTTTTTCTCACGTGAAAAGTGTGCATAGTTATCGTTTTGGCGGACATCATAATGTATGTAGAAGGAAACAGCTTTAATCAACTGAAAATGAGGTGTTTATAAAAGACGTCTTAGAACAGTTGGATGAAAATCAACATGTCCTGTGCTTACAATTTCTTCACACACTGCTTTGATGATGTTCTTCATTCATGATGAAATAATCAAATGAGGTGTTTGTCCCAGGAATGATTAAGCAGACCCATAAGTCTTCATTTTAAAAACAAATGAGGTGCTTACAAAAGGCATATTCAATTTTCTTTGATAAAGCTCGTACTTCTGCATCAGGGTGAACGCGCAGCCGTTCATCCTGTTTTTTGTTTTGGCCGTTTTTGTGGTACGATGAGAATATACATATATTTCTTTTCAGGGAGGAAACCCATCTATGCACAAAGCGGACGATTGTATTTTCTGCAAAATCATTGCCGGTGACATTCCGTCTTCAAAAGTATACGAAAATGAACACGTCGTGGCGTTTCTTGATATCAGCCAGGTCACAAAAGGCCATACGCTCGTGATTCCGAAAACACATATCGAAAACGTGTACGAGTTTACGCCTGAGCTTTCTAAAGAATATTTTGAAGCGGTGCCGAAAATCGCACGCGCCATCCGCGATGAATTCGAGCCGATCGGGCTGAATATTCTCAATAACAACGGTGAAAAAGCGGGCCAATCGGTGTTCCATTTTCACATGCATATCATTCCGCGTTACGGAAAAGGAGACGGTTTCGGGGCTGTCTGGAAGACCCACGCCGAAGACTATACGCCTGACGATCTTCAGGAGATCGCTTCAACCGTCAGAAAACGGCTTGCCTCATCTTAAAGATGAGGTTTTTTTGCGTCCGGAAACACAAAAAACATAAATTATATTTTTTTATATCAAAAAAATCAAAAAATTGTGATAGGATAATTGTATTATTTCTTACACTAAAGCGGAAAACAGGGAGAGATCGTAAACATGGAACGTACAACGAATTTCAATGCAGGACCCGCAGCCCTTCCACTGGATGTGCTGCAAAAAGCACAAAAAGAATTTGTCAACTTCAATGATACCGGCATGTCCGTCATGGAGCTGTCCCACCGGAGCAAAGAATATGACGCGGTGCACCAAAAAGCCAAAAGCCTTCTGAAAGAACTGATGGATATTCCCGACGATTATGATATTTTATTTCTTCAAGGCGGCGCAAGCCTTCAATTCTCCATGCTGCCGATGAACTTTTTAACACCGGAAAAAACGGCGCACTTCATCGTAACGGGCGCATGGTCTGAAAAAGCACTCGCCGAGGCGAAACTGTTCGGAAACACATCCTTCACGGCAACAAGCGCAGATTCAAACCACAACCACATACCGGAAGCGGACCTCTCAGGAATCAAAGACGGCGCCTACCTGCATATTACGTCCAACAACACGATTTTCGGAACGCAGTGGAAAGAGTTCCCGAATTCACCGATCCCGCTCGTAGCGGACATGTCAAGCGACATCCTGAGCAGAAAAATTGATGTCAAAACGTTTGATGTCATCTATGGCGGAGCCCAAAAAAACCTCGGGCCGTCCGGCGTCACGGTCGTCATCATGAAAAAATCATGGCTTGAAAACGAAAACGCCAACGTCCCTAAAATTTTGAAATACTCCACTCACACAAAAGCCGATTCACTGTATAATACGCCGCCTACATTTGCGATTTATATGCTGAGCCTCGTCCTTGAATGGCTGGCTGAAAACGGCGGTGTCGAAGCGGCTGAACGGCGCAATCAGGAAAAAGCCGACGTCCTGTACGGCACAATCGACGCAAGCGGCGGGTTTTACGCGGGGCATGCCGCAAAAGACAGCCGTTCTCACATGAACGTCACGTTCACTCTCCGAGACAGCAGTCTCACGAAAAAATTCGTTGAAGAAGCGAAAGCGGCTAAAATGACCGGACTCGGAGGCCACCGCTCAGTCGGAGGCTGCAGGGCGTCTATCTACAACGCCGTCAGCCTGGCTGATTGTGAAAAACTGGCTCAGTTTATGAGAAAGTTCCAGCAGGAAAACGAATAAATTTCTTCTAACATAACGGTTCCTTTGATATACTGTTTGCATATCAATTTTTCCGGCCATCGCAATAAATGACGAGCATATTATTGGATGGCGAAAAAGCTTAGCAGAGGAGAGCTTAGTATGAAAACAAAAGAATTAGTCATTATGGCCCTGTTTGCGGCAATCGGAGCGGTGCTTCATTCCATTATGCCGCCGGTATTATTCGGAATGAAACCCGATATGATGCTTGTGATGATGTTTATGGGTATTCTGTTATTCCCCCGTGTGCAGAACGTGCTGATGATTGGGATTGTAACGGGAATCATTTCCGCACTCACGACATCTTTTCCGGGCGGACAGCTTCCGAATATCATTGAAAAACCGGTAACGGCGTTTCTGTTTCTCGCGCTGGCGCTTTTGGTGAAAAAGAGCGTGAAAACAGCGGCCGCCGCCGTCATTACGATAGCCGGCACCTTCATCTCCGGTTTGCTCTTTTTGGCGCTGGCCCTTCTGATTGTCGGCCTGCCGGGCGGATTCACCGCATTGGTGCTCGCGGTCGTCCTTCCGGCGGCTGCGCTGAATACGATCGCCATTATCATTATGCATCCGATTGTGCAGACGATCTTAAAACGGTCCAATATGATTGAAACGGTGAAATAACCGCATACCGAAACCTCTTCCGGCCGGAAGAGGTTTTTTAATGTGTTTCAGCATGTTTTATACGAGAAGTTTTGTGAAAAAGATAAGGAACAATGCGAGGGCGGTTCCTGCTGAGCAGACAATGGCCTTCTGGCGGACGATCCGCTTCGGCGGATAAGAAGCGGCCTGGCCGAGCAGTTTCAGATAATAAACGGCGCCCGCCGCAAAGACAAGAGCCATACAAGATAAAACAATCATAAAGACAGACAACCTTCTCCCTCCTTTTCCCTTAAAAAATATGCTAAAATAAAGCAAGCTATGTATAGAAGTTTATTCTTCTGAACAAAAATGATAAAAGTTATGAGAAAAAAAACGGGGTGATTTCAAATGGCTGACGGACGTTCCCTTTTAACAGGCCTTTTCGTAGGCGGATTGATCGGAGGCGCAGCGGTGTTACTCTCGGCTCCTTCATCCGGAAAAGAGCTGCGGGGCAAAATCAAAGCGAATTGCAATTCAATTGAGGACACAATCAAACGGTTAAAAAAAGACGGAATGGCGCTTAAGGACCAGCTTGTCCAAACGGCGAAAGAAAGCGCAGAAGTCATTAAAGACGTAGGCGGAGAGCTTCAGACCAGCATTAAAAGGTGGCAGGAGGAAATCAAGCCGCACCAGCAGGATCTCCAAAAGGAAATCGCTGATATCGAAGAGAAAATCAGACAGCTGGAGAAAACCTTACAAAACTAATATCCTATACAACCAAAAAAAGTGCGGACATATTGCGTTCCGCACTTTTTTTTGCGGTTTAAAGCCTTTCCCAGCAACGGATCAAGAATTTATTATAAAATTCTTAAATTTTCATCTTTATTAATCTTTATTTTATTGGCATAATAGAGGAAAAGAAAATGTGAAGCAGGTGATCTGTATTGAATCGTGTTGAACCGCCTTACGATCTAAAAGAAGCTTTAATCTATACCCAAAAAATGGCGCAGCTGTCCAAAGCGCTCTGGAAATCTATCGAGAAAGACTGGCAGAATTGGCTGAAGCCGTACGACCTTAATATTAATGAGCATCATATATTATGGATTGCCTATCAGCTTAAAGGAGCTTCTATTTCAGAAATCGCCAAATTCGGCGTTATGCACGTATCAACTGCATTTAACTTTTCAAAAAAGCTTGAAGAACGGGGATATCTGAAATTTTCCAAGCGGCTGAATGATAAACGGAACACGTACATTCAGTTAACAGAAGAAGGGGAAAATGTATTCGAAAGCCTGCTTGAGGAGTTTGATCCGTCGAGAAACGCTGTGTTTAAAGGCTCACAGCCGATCTACCACTTATTCGGGAAGTTTCCTGAGGTTGAAGAATTAACCTGTGTCATCCGCCACATTTACGGAGAAGATTTTATGGAGATATTCGAGAAATCATTGACAAACATAAACAATGATTTTGATAGTGAAGACGGAAGGCTGAAGAAAAAAACAGACGAATCGGCTGCCCATGAAACGGCTGAAGAGCTGGAACCGATCAACAGTTAATCAAAGTGCTTCATAATCTCAATAAATTCTTCCATCAGCGCTGTATAAAGCCCCTGCTCATACAGAGCAAAAATCGTTTCATGAACATCTAATTTTTCGTTCAGCTGTCCCGCAAAAAGCGCAAGGAGCTTGTCAAACGTCACAAAGCCTTGCGCTTTTTGCGACTCCAGCTCGTCCTCCAATTCGCGGCAGATACGCCCGACCTCTTCTCCTTCTTCTTCGGTCAGCCCTTTTTCAATCATCATCGCATAAAAAGGGTACTTATCCATATCCACCGTTTTCACCAGCAATTGTATGTAATATTCTAAACGCCCGATACGCTGATCCATTGAATCCATCCGTTTCACTTCTTTCTATCTTTAATCTTATTTTAGCTGATAATGAATGGAGAAGAAAGGTTAAACCGTACATTTCCATGTTTCATCGAGCTCTTCTGTTCTTCTCTTTCCAGGTTTATTTTTTTCTTTAAAAAAGGATTGATTTTTTCTCCTGAAGAGAGTAAATTATTTTGAGATTGTACTCCATCTTTGTACGGAAGGATGACTCTGATGAATTGCTGGAAAACCATTAATCTGATCAAAGATTATGGTGCGGTTCGTTTATTATTGACTGCTGTAGGTTTTATGATCCTGTTTTTTATATGCAACTTCTTGGCATTCGGGCTGCTGCGTCCGAATATCAGTTTAAGTGACGGGCACGTGTTTGCTTTTTGTGTTCTGCTCGTTGTTACTTTATTTGTACATAAAGTCATACATGTCCTGCCGATGATTTGTAAAAAAAGAAAAAAGGAAATGAAAATGTACTTCTTGCGGATGCCGATATGGAAAGGCATACCGAAAACGACGATGCTGATTTCAACGATCAGCCCGTTTTTATTCATTACGCCGTTATTGTTTTATGCCGGACTGGCTTTTCCGAGACACGCTCATTACTTTTATATGATTTCGAGCATTCATGCGGGGTATTGCCTGCCTGATCTTCTGTTTGCGCTCCATCTGGTCAAAGCGCCCAAATCATGTCTGATTGACCAGGAATCCGACGGTTTTGATATTTTAGTAAAAAAAGTGCCGGAGTCTTGATGTCCCGCTGATTTTTCAGGTTACATTCTATCTTTTTTAATAAATATTTGGTAATGTAATATGGGAGCAGTTCAGAGAGAGGGGGAATCTCCCATCATTTTATTCTATTTTATCGTGGCTGCCCTGTTTATTCTTTATTTCATAAACAGGCTCACAAATACATTATGCCTTGTCAGAGAGATTCCTGAAGACCGGCAGGATAAGGTATTCCGTTTTATTAATGTATCTATTTTAATTTTACTGATCTCTTCATTCGTCGAGATCTCCTTTACTGTGTAAACAGGCAAAAAAATATGGCTGACGGAGGTCTGACCCCCGACAGCCATATTTTTTTCTTAATAAAGCCAAGAAGCGCCGATGATGATCAATAAGATGAACAGAACAACCAATAATGCAAAACCGCCTGCAAATACTTCACCCATCTCCAAAAGCACCTCCTACAAAACGTTTTATTTTTCCAATTACATCATATGCAATTTACTTCTGAAACGATTAGGCGCCCGGGTAAGAAAACGGACCGCTTTTAGAAAAAGCGATCCGTTTCGCTTAACAAATGTAAGCTGCACCTACGATGATAAGCAATATGAACAGTACTACGAGCAGTGCGAAACCGTTTGAATATCCTCCGCCCATGGTTCATTACCTCCTTTTCATGATCAATATATTTGTATGTATCAGGAAAAAGTTTGACTAGACGAATGCCCTTTATTTAAAATCTTTTTACAGAAAGCCACAATATGTTATGATACGCATATGCAATTTAATTTGGATGATTAGGAGTGTTTAATGGAATGAAGAAAATCGCGATAGCAGCTATTACGGCAACGAGCGTCCTGGCTCTCAGCGCTTGCAGCAGCGGCGACAACGACGTGATTGCCAAGACGGATGCCGGAAATGTAACAAAAGGCGAGCTCTACACGAACATGAAAAAAACCGCGGGCGCAAGTGTGCTGACACAGCTCGTACAAGAAAAAGTATTAGCAAAAAAATACAAAGTATCGGATAAAGAAATCGATACCAAGCTGAAAGAGTACAAAACGCAGCTCGGTGATCAGTACAGCGCCCTTAAACAGCAGTACGGCGAAGATTACCTGAAAGATCAGGTGAAGTACGAACTGCTTGCGCAAAAAGCGGCGAAAGACAACATCAAAGTGACTGACTCCGATACGAAAGAATATTACGACGGCTTAAAAGGTAAAATCCGCGCGAGCCACATCCTTGTCGCTGACAAAAAGACAGCTGACGAAGTGGAGAAAAAGCTGAAAAAAGGCGAGAAGTTTGAAACGCTTGCGAAAGAATATTCAACTGACAGCTCAAAAGACAACGGCGGCGACCTTGGCTGGTTCGATAAAAAGTCAATGGATGAAACATTCAGCAAAGCTGCATTCGGTCTGAAAGTCGGACAAGTCAGCGATCCGGTCAAAACAAAATTCGGTTATCATATCATCAAAAAGACAGAAGAACGCGGCAAATATGATGACATGAAAAAAGAACTGAAAGAAGAAGTTCTTAAGCAGAAATTAAACGACAACTCAGCTGTACAGGCGGCGATTCAAAAAGTCATGAAAAAAGCTGACGTAAAAGTTGAAGACAAGGACTTAAAAGACACGTTTAACACTTCAACATCATCATCTTCTCAATCTAAATAAAAAAACTGTGCGGGCTCTCGGCGAGCCGCACAGTTTTTTTATGCGATGGAATGATTGGAGTTTTCTTCCGCATCCCCGTTTTCACTTGCGGGCGCCGCCATACGGCGCTCGCGTTCCTGTTCCATCCGTTCAATATACACCCTTCCTTCTTTTTCAATAAACGACTGATCAAGCTTTTCCTCTTCTTTAGCTGTTGTGAAAAGCTTATAAGCGCTGAAAATAATTCCGATAATGCAAAGGTATACCCACCAAGGAAAAAATAGCACGTCGGTTTCCTCCCTTTTTCACCCAGAGTCTTTATTCTAAGCTATGCTTGATAAAGACAAGTTATGAGAGCTGAACGTAAAAAAGACCGATCATAGAGAATCGGCCTTTTTATCTTATTGATGGAAAGTCGGTTTGTAGAAAGAACGGTTTTCAAGCGCAAATACACGCTCTGTGTATTCGCCCGGCTTCACCCGTTCCAGCGCTCTGTCCATCATGATCATTTTTGCATCCAGATTGTCAATGTAGTGCAGAATTTCCGCTTCTTTCACCATCGGCGGTTTCGGGCTTCCCCATTCCGCTTTTCCGTGATGGCTTAAAATCAAATGCTTCAGAATCAGCACTTCTTCAGCGTCAATCTGAAGCTCTTCGGCTGCTTTTGAAAGCTCTGTCACCATGATCGAAATGTGCCCGAGCAGATTCCCTTCCACGGTGTACGTTGTGGAAACGGGGCCTGAAAGCTCTTTTACTTTGCCTAGATCATGCAGAATGACTCCGGCATACAGTAAATCCCGGTCAAGAGACGGATACAGATCGGCAATCGCTTTTGCCAGGTTCAGCATGGACACTACATGATACGCGAGCCCGGAGACGAACTCATGGTGGTTTTTAGCCGCAGCCGGGTAATCCATAAACTCAGCCGCATATTTTTTGACCAGATGCCTTGTGATCCGTTGGATGTTTGGGTTTTTCATTTCAAAAATGTATTGAGTGACGGTTTCCATCATTTCATTTTTCGGAATCGGCGCCGTTTCCAGAAAATCATCAATGCTGACATTTTCGTTCTCGCCGGCCGGCCGGATGTTTCTCAGCTTAAGCTGGTTTCGTCCGCGATAGTGATGGACATCTCCGATCACCTTCACGATCGTCTGCGCCGCGTATGTTACTTCATCAGTCGGCTTGGCATCCCACAGCTTCGCTTCGATATCTCCCGATTGGTCCTGCAGCATTAACGTCAGGAATGGTTTTCCGTTGCTTGCGATTCCCTTAGTCGAAGATTTAATCAGAAAGTATTGATCGACCTGCTCGCCGACCTCGTGCAGCATAATACCTTTTGCCATTCTATTAAAAGCTCCCTCCATATCTTACATAATACCAGTATAGCACATACCT
This sequence comes from Bacillus sp. GZB, assembly GCF_001975995.1. NCBI lineage: Bacteria > Bacillati > Bacillota > Bacilli > Caryophanales > Bacillaceae > Bacillus > Bacillus sp. GZB. The sequence continues at coordinate 121,233 of NZ_MTQG01000010.1, read as the reverse complement.
CTTTTTTGAAAATAAACTCTTTTATGACAGGAGCCGCATGACTTGTCCGCTGTGAAAAGACCGGCTGACATGCTCATGGCAGGTGAAATAAAGTATCTGCCGCCCGCCTTCTGAAAGCTGATTCAGCACATCAAACAGCCGCTGCAGCCGCTGCCTGTCAAAATGGACAAAACTGTCATCAAGTAAAAACGGCAGTGATACCGCAGATTCCCTCTCTGACGCAAGGGCAAAACGAATCGCCGCATAAAGCTGCTCGCATGCCGCCTGTGAGAGTTCGCCTGCAGAAAACACCGTTCCGTCTTTCCGCATGACCATAATGGAATCATCAGCCTCGGAGAAATACAATTTGTGGTAGCGTCCGTCCGTAAGCGGTCCGTATAATGCGCCGGCGGTTTCTAACAGACGGGGAAGCGTCACTTTTTTATGCCGCTCCATTTTTTCCCTTATAATGTGTCTGACCGTCTGTAATGCAGCCCACTCTTTAGCGGTTTTTTTCACGCGCTCCTTCTGCATTTCTGTCTGCTGTTTTAAATCGGATACAAGCCCCGAGGACTCCAGCTGCTCTTTTTTCACCGTTAATAAAGCGGTTTGCTCACGGAGCTGGGCGCTTTTTTCCTCAAGCGTTTTTTTCTCTGTTTCCTTCTGAACGACTGTATGTTCAAGTTCGGACACTGTGCGGCTCATGTACGTCTCCAGCTGTTTTCCGCCTATGCCGGACAAGTGCGTTTTGATTTCGCGCAGCTGCCGCTCTGTTTCCCGGCGGCTTTCATTCAGCCTGGCGAGTTCACAAAAGTGTTCGCGGTTTTTTGCGCCTGCCGCCATGAAAAGCTGTTTGACCTGCTGTTCGTAGTAATGAACTTCTTCGTTTAATTCACGCATTTGCTCTTGTGCATGCAGCAGATCCGTTTCGAGCGCCTGTTTTCGTTTTGCTTCCTCACGGGCCCGTTCCGCCTGCGCCAGCAAAACGTGCAGTCTTTCTTTTACGGACAGCTCCCTTCCGTCTGAAGGACTCAGCTTTTTGACCCGGTCCTCAAATGCTCTTTGCAGCTTTTGCAGCCTGCCCGCTTCAATGGTCAGCTCATGCTTGTTAAGGATTTCTTTTTTGACATCTTTCATCACATGATATGCGTCAAGAAGATGGGAAGGGCTTCCTGAAAACCCCAGTTCCTCCATAAAAAGTTCCGCCTGTTTTTCAGACGGCGCCATTTCGGCCTCCCATTCTTCATATTGGCGGATGACTCTTTCATATGCCGCTTCTTTCTGTTCAAGCACGGCTTGATCCGCAATCAGCTGCTGCCGGTGCCGGCCGTCACGCCAAAGCTCTTCCTGCAGAAGATCAGCCGCTTCTTTGGAGATCGCCGGCTTCTTTTTCTTGTGTCCGGGCCCTCCTCTTGCTGACGGCAGCGGTTTTTGCATGCCGGACAGCATATACAGCAGCAGAGCACCGGTAAAAAGGGCGGCGGGCAGCCATTCCTTTAACATAGCGAAAATCGCAATGAACAGAATGCCCGCACCGAGAAAGAGCTTTTTTTGTTTGGCGCGCTGTTTTTCCAGATGCTGAACATGTGCCTGCCATTCGTTTCCTTCTGTATCAGCCGTTTGCTTATATGATTGTAAAGCGGCTTCTTTTTCTTTCCTGACAGCGGGGTCCAAAATGTTTTCCGCCGTCACGGCATGTTTTCGTTCGGCTTCTTCCAGCTCCAGCCGCGCTTGTTCGAAAATCGCATCAAGCTGTGTCTTTCTTTCTCTAGCCTGTCCGGCGCTCTGCACGGCTTCCTGCAGCCGCCATTCATATTCATAATCGGTGTTCAGTGAAAGAATGCCGTCTTCCTCATGTCTTCCGAGCTGCTGCAATCCTGACGAAACGCGGGCAGATGTCTGCCGGATCTGTGATTGGATGGCAGCAAGCTGTTCGCCGCGCGATTCATACATATGCTGCTCGCCGGAAAGCTCCTGCAGCTGCCGCTCTTTTTGCAGCAAGTCCTCATTTGGAGCGAGCAGATCAGCCTGCCGCCTGAGTTCAGCCGCTTTTGCCCGAAGTCCCTCAAGACGGGCCGCTTTCGGATGGAGATGCGATTCGTATTTTTCAAGCTGATGCATTCCGTCCTTCGGGAATTGCTTCAATGCTTCCGGATAAGAAGAAAGTTCGCTTTCCAAGGCTGTTTTTTTGTCTGCGAGCGGCTTTGCTTCTATCGCCGATTTTACTGTTTTGATTTCTTCAGTTATGTCTTTCAATCGTGCTTCGGCATCCTGCAAACGGCCGCCGGCGCTTTTTTTCTCTTCCAGAAGGCTGTGATAGCCCGCTTCCGCAGCTTCCGCCTGTTTCAGCTGGGCGCTGAGCCGCTTTAATGTATCCAACTCCTGATTTAAGCGGGGGTTCCGCCCGTTCGGCTTATACATCCTGTCAAGTTCTTTTGCCAGTCGCCCGTCAAGCTTTGCCGCCGCTTCCGACCCGAATAAGCTCGAATACAGGAGAAACTCGCCGATTTTGTCCCGGTTAAAAGCTTGAATCTCCTGCAGTCCGAATACATCGAACGAATAGATCGCTTCGTACAGCGCCCGGTCTGTATCGGAGAGAAGCTGTTTGAGCCATTCTCCGTCCTTGATTTCGCCTGAAGCCGTATACACTCTGACTTTTTCGGCAGCGCCTTTTGTCCGTTCGATTTTGACGGCACCGTGATCGCCATGCTTCAATTCCACAGTGCCGCCGTAAACCCCGCCGTTTTTCGGTTCGTATTTTTTTGATTTCGGAAAACCGAACAGCACGCTTTTGATGAAGGACATCAATGTCGTTTTCCCCGCTTCATTTAATCCGTAGATCACTTGCACGGGAGAATCTGACAGCTGAAAACTTCGGTCAGAAAATTTTCCATATTGGTAAATATGCATCGCCGTTATTTTCATCGCTGAAGCTCCTTCATTTGGCGTCTTAAAACGGCTTGAGCCTGCCGCTTAATATCCAGTATCTCTTCATCTGTAAATGAAGCCATCTGACGCCGGTATACGGGATGACGCTCAAGGGCTTCAAATACACCGCTCATGTCCGCGCATTGTTCTATGTCCTGAAGCAGCCCTTTAAAAAACGGATCGGGCGGCACGCTGTCTGTTTCGTCCGTCCGATCCTCAAGCGCAAGCGGCCAGATGAAACATTCCTCTTCGGCCTCTTCCTCCTGTAAGGCGGAAAGAAGCTCCTCCGCGATGCCTGCGGGCGCCTCCGTCCAAAAGCGGGGCGCCGCGCCGCGAAGCACCAGCCTGACACATGCCGAGCGGCCCGCCGCGCGCAAGCCGGAGAATGTATCCGATGCGGCTTTCAGAAGTGAAGTCATATGTTCAGCTCCGGAGATATCAAGATCAATTTCCTCCCATAACACATCATGCGCTTCTTTGAATTCCCAAGACATCTCACCGTTTGCCGCCCGGACGAGATAATATCCCTTAGGCCCGGTTTCTTTTAAATGCCGGGCTTGAATATTCCCCGGGTAAATAGCGGCGGGATGCTGGGCGGACAGAACCTGCCGTTTATGAATGTGTCCGAGCGCCCAGTAATCCATGCCGCTTTTTTCAAGGTCTTCTTTCGTAAACGGGCAGTACGGGTCATGCCCTTCCGCTCCTGATAACATGCCGTGGAGCATGCCGATATGATAAGGCGCGCCGGTCATTTTCCGGTAACGGGCCGCCTGATTGACCGTTACGCTTCTTTCCTGATAGCTGCATCCGTATATGCTTGCCGCAAGCTCCCCGTTTTTAAAGAAAGATTTTTCCTCCGGTGTATCCGAGGTGAAGATATGTACATTTTCCGGCCATTCAATCGGCGTCCACTTACCGCCCAAATGATCATGGTTGCCGAATATGACGAACACTTGGATATCCGCTTCCTGTAATCTCGCAAACTGTTTTCTCAAAAACAGCTGGGCTTTTAAACTTCTGTTGGCTTCGTCAAACAGATCCCCCGAAAGCAGCACGAAATCTGCCTGCTCCCGGAGTGCCCCGTCCGTCAGTCGGCGGACGCTGTGAAATGTGCTTTCTTTAATACGCGCATATACCGGTTCAGGCAGATTCGAAATGCCGTAAAACGGGCTGTCCAGATGCAGGTCAGCGGCATGAATAAACGTCAGATCAGCCATCTCGCCCTCCCCTTTCTGCAAATTGAATTACCCTTATTTTAGCACCGTTTTTATACGAATGCACGTTCTGAAAAATAAAAAAACAGCCCGGCTGTTCCGGGCTGTTTCACTTATTTTTTGGAGATGCGCAGCGCTTGTTTGATCGCTTTGAATCCGCTGGCGTTTCCGTAAATCAAAACGCCGCCTTTGTAAATTTTCGCGCCGACCGCCGCAAAGATCACGATAGTGAGCAGTGTCAGGGCGATTCCGGCCGCAGCCTGCCAAAACGGGATATCGAGCATCCCGACGCGTAAAAACATAATCATCGGCGTGAAAAACGGAATGTAAGATGTAACGGTAATAAAACCGGCGTCAGGATTGCCGATGCCGAACATGGCGATCATAAAACCTGCCACGACTAAAAAAACCATCGGCTGAATCGTCTGCTGCACGTCCTCTATCCGGCTGACAACACTGCCTAGAAACGCGGCAAGCGTCGCGTAAAGAAAATAGCCGAGCAAATAGAAAATGACGGCATAGACTATCGTTGAGACGGGAACATCCGTAAAATTGAGAAATGCACTGATCGGCGACGACGCATCATTTTGAGGGTTCAGCTTCAGTGAGAGATAACCCGCTGCAATCAGCACCGCAAACTGTGTGATCCCCACGAGCGCGATACCGAACAGTTTGGCAAACATCTGCTGAATCGGCGGCATGCTTGAAATTAAAATTTCCATGACGCGGGACGATTTTTCCGTCGCCACTTCCATCGCAATCATGCTTGCGTACATGATAACTGAGAAGTAGATGACAAACAGCATGATGTATACAAGCCCCATTACCTGACCGAGCTCTTCCTCAGACTTCGCCCCTTTTTCCAGCGCGTCTTTGCTGACTTCCGGCGGAGTGTAGAGGCTGCTGACTTTTTCTGCCGAAATGCCGAGCTTGGCGGTTTCGACAGCGGTTTTTGTCTGGGTTAAAGCCTGCTTGAGCAGTTTATACGCTGATTCATCGGAAATGGTCAGCGCCTTGTAGGCTCCTGTTATCGTACCTTTTTGATCTTGTCTGATGATAAACAGTCCGTCCCATTCACCGTCTTTGACACGCTTTACGGCATCTTTTTCGGACTCCTTCGTCTCCATTGCCTGCAGATCATTGTCTGTATCCGCCGCTTTAAGCTGTTTTGCAAACGCCGGGTACAGCCCGCCCGTTTCATCAATCACCGCGATTTGCTGCTTGCCGTCATCCGATTGAAACACGGATATAATCGACTGCAGGTTGGTCACCGCTAATACTAATAAAACGGTAATGGCGGTCGAAATAATGAATGACTTTGTCGTAATTTTGTTTTTATATGTATGGAACAGCATAATCCAAAATTTATTCATAAACGGCCCCCACCTTTTCTATAAAAATATCATGCAGTGACGGCTCTTCCAATTCGAACTTCCGTATAAAACCTTTCCCTTGCAGCGCCCGGAAAATATCCTGAGAAACCGGTTCATTCGCGACCTGCAGTCTGATCCCGTCATTTGTTTCCTTCCATTTCACGACACCTTCATGCGTTTTTAAAAAGCTGAGGTCATCATCTGAATGAACGGTGACATTTTTTTTGCCGAAAGACCGCTTAATGTCTTTCAGATTGCCTTGAACGACGGGTTTTCCCTTCTGGAGAATGCACAAATTCTCGCAAAGCTCTTCCACATGCTCCATTCGGTGGCTTGAAAAAACGATAGAAACGCCGCTGTTTTTCAAAGAAATAACCGCTTCTTTCAGCAGCTCGACATTCACCGGATCAAGACCGCTGAAAGGTTCATCGAGAATCAGCAGTTCAGGCTTATGCAGGACGGCCGAAATGAACTGGATTTTCTGCTGGTTTCCTTTCGACAGCTCTTCGACTTTTTTATTCTTGTAATCTGTAATGCCGAACCGCTCGAGCCATGTCATGAGCTCTTTTTCCGCCTCTTTTTTGCCCATTCCTTTTAATCTCGCCAGATAGACAAGCTGGTCACTCACCTTCACTTTCGGGTACAGCCCCCGCTCTTCCGGGAGATAGCCGATTTTTTCACTGATGGAATAATTGACCGGCTGCCCTTTCCAGGTGATATGCCCGTCAGTCAGGCTTAAAAGACCTAAAATCATCCGAAAGGTCGTCGTTTTTCCCGCGCCGTTTGCGCCGAGCAGCCCGAACATTTCCCTTTCAGGTATTTGCAGGTTCAAATTGTCAACAGCGGTAAAGCTGCCGAATGTTTTCGTTACGTTTTCAATTGTAAGCACGAATCCAACTCCTTCCTTGACCCATTATATACTATTAATGGGTAAAAATTAATGGAGGATTTTAAATTCTTTATTAGAATATCATTCTATAAAGGGGGTGACATGATGGGACAATATGTATTGACCGCATTCCATACGTCGGGAGAAACGCTGCTGAATGAACGGATCGAAGCAGATAATGAGGCGGAGGCGAAGGCCGCCGGAGAGGCTTTATTAAAGGAAAAAAAGCTTGAGAACAGTACTCATCGCTTGGTAAATGAAGCCGGAAAGCTGATTTTATTCCACAGATAACAGAAGCTTTCCGGCTTCTGTATTTTACCGGTTAAATTGCGGCGTCCGTTTTTCTAAAAAGGCGCGGATGCCCTCTTTATGATCATCCGTTTTTCTCATATTTTCCTGGGCCTTTCGTTCAAGAGACAAAACGTCTTTTAACCGGCTGATATGGAGGCTCTGATAAATAGCCTTCGTTTCAATCATCGCTGACAGCGGCGCATGCAGCAATCGGTCGATATACGGTTGTGCCCCCTCCGCAGGACCGCCGCTGAACAGCCCGTCGGCCAGCTTGAGCCGCACCGCTTTTTCAGCCGGCAATTTTTCACCGCTCCAAATCAGTTTTTTCGCTTCGACCTCACCGACGCGTCTCATTAATAAATAATGGCCTCCTCCGTCGGGAACCAATCCGATGCCGATGAAATTCATCGCGAGGCGGGCGTTTTCTTCGGCGAGCACCACATCGGCGCACAGCGCGAAACTCAGCCCGAGCCCCGCCGCGGCTCCGTGGATGGCGGCAATCACAATTTTTTTCATATCATAGAGGGTCAGCGTAATGGATTCGATCATTTTCATGAGCCGTTCATATTCTCCTGAATCATGATCCGACGTCATCATCTGAATATCACCGCCCGCGGAAAATCCCCGGCCTTCCCCCCGTAAAAGCACGATAAGCGCTTCGCTGTCGGCTGCCATCACGCATGCATTTTCCAATTCCCGGAGCATTTGTTCATTCAGCGCGTTGTAACTGTCAGGCCGGTTCAGCACAATCTCTGCGATCTTTCCCTTTTCTTCATAACGAATATACTGCATGTTTACATCCCCCTTGAATCCGCTTACATATTTTGTTCAAATGATATATTCCTTTCCCCGAAGCGAAACTCCTTTATTTTTCAAGGTCAACGGATACCGAAAAATGCATATCATTTGAAACTGAACATACATTTTTATATAGTGAAATTGATATACAAAACAAAAGGGGGGGAAAAACACCGATAATGAAATATGTGATACTCAGCTTGTTACTGAGCTTTTTTATGGTGCTGTTCCCCCCTTCGGATGTCGCTCTTCCTTCCCAATTGGTGACAGAAACAGACAGCCATGTACAAATTTCGGTTTACCCGCAGGAAACGGATTCGGCAAAGACGCCGGTTCAAACCAAAACCGCTCCGCAAGGCCTGTCAAAAGGATACGGTGCGTTATCCCGAATGATCTCCCTGTTATCTGTCAAACCTCTTGATCAATTCATTGATTCCACAATGGAAAGGACATGCGCCATTCCGATACAATACCAGTCAAATTACCTCCGGCATCAGACCATTTCTCATTGCCAATCTGTATTTACGGTGTAAAAAACAGTATATTCCGGAGGGATTTTTTATGAATATTAAAGAAAACGATCTGCCCGGCATCGGGAAAAAATTCGAAATCGAAACGAGAAATCATGAAAAAATGACGATCATCATTCATGATGACGGCAGGCGGGAAATTTACAGATTTGATGACCGCGACCCTGATGAGCTTCTGGCAAGCATTTCACTTGATGATGCGGAAGCAAGACAGATTGCCGCGATTATCGGCGGGATGGTGTACAAACCGCAGGCGCTTGAATCGATTGAAATGGCGTTCAGCGATCTGATTATCGAATGGTTTAAAGTTGAAAAAGGGGCAAAAGCGGCAGGGCGTACGCTCGGCGAACTGGATGTGCGCCAAAACTATGACGTGACGGTCATCGCCATCATTAAGCATGACCAGAAAAAGTTTTTAAACCCGGGCGCTGATTCGCTCCTTGAAACAAACGATACACTCGTCCTCTCAGGTGAAAGAAAGCATCTGAAAAAGCTGATCCAAGACTTCCTCTCCAGAGACGGAGTGTGATCTGTTTATGGACCATCTCGTATTTGAAGTCGGTACGGCATTAGTTCTTGTGGCCATTGCGAGTGTCATCGCCAATAAAATTAAATTCTCGATCATCCCCTTCCTGATCATTTTAGGAATGCTCGTCGGGCCGCACGCGCCCCAAGCGGGCATCATTGACCTGACGTTTATCGAAAGCCGGGAAGTGATTGAATTTTTCGGACGGATGGGCGTCCTGTTCCTCCTCTTTTACCTCGGGCTTGAATTCTCGGTCGGAAAATTAGTCAAATCCGGACGTTCAATCGCCGCCGGCGGAACGATTTATATTCTGATTAATTTCAGTTTAGGGCTGATCTACGGCTTTATCACGGGCTTTTCCTTTTTGGAAGTGCTTGTATTGGCGGGCGTCATCACGATATCATCAAGCGCCATTGTCGCAAAGGTGCTTGTCGACTTAAAGCGCACGGCCAATCCGGAAACGGAGCTGATTCTCGGCATCATTATGTTTGAGGATATCTTTCTGGCGGTTTACTTATCCGTCGTTTCCGGGCTTGTTCTGGGAGACGCGACGTCTGTCGGAGGCGCGCTGATGTCAATCGTGATCGCTTTCGGATATATGCTGCTGTTTTTCATTGCCGCTCGGAAATTGCCGCCTCTGCTGAACAAGCTGCTTGATATCCGTTCAAACGAGGTATTTTCCATCGTCATTTTCGCCGCGCTCTTTTTCATTGCCGGCTTTTCCGAAACGATTCATGTCGCTGAAGCGATCGGCGCGCTCTTGCTCGGACTCGTGTTTTCGGAGACGGCCCATTCTGACAGGATTGAGCATCTTGTCGTGCCGTTCCGTGACTTTTTCGGGGCCATGTTTTTCTTCAGCTTCGGTCTGAGCATTGATCCGTTTTCACTCGGAGATGCGGTATGGCTCGCCCTCGGCGCCGTTCTGCTGACGATTGCCGGAAACTTTATCGCCGGCATGATCGCCGGGCGCCGGGCGGGGCTTTCTCATAAAGCATCGTCCAATATCGGGCTGACCATTGTGTCCCGCGGCGAATTCTCTATTATCGTCGCAAATCTCGGCATCGCCGGCGGCCTGTCCGCTTCACTTAAACCTTTCGCCGCCTTATATGTTCTGATACTGGCCATCTTCGGCCCTTTACTCACGAAAGAATCGAAGCGGATATATCTCCTGTTGAACAGCGTGTTCAAATGGAAGACGCCTGAAAAGAAGCAGCAGAAATCATAAAAAAAAGCTGACCTCTTCATAAGAGGTCAGTTTTTTTGAGCGGGAAGAAATTGCTGAAAAGCCGTTTTTTTATTAATGGAGAAATGCTCTTTTCCCAGAATGGTATTGATGATTTTTTGGTTTCTGTAAACAGACAGCTTCAAATTCGTAGCGCCCGTTCCGTGAGCATGATCAAGATTCGTTAATGTGAAAAAATGATGCCGCCTGTCGTCCTTAAAGACAAGACGGGAATCTGCCGTCACTTTAAACCGTTTCTCATCCTCCCATTCGATATCGGGGGCAATTGCCGTAAACCATTCCGGAATATGAGGTTTAAAACCGGTCGCCAATATCACTTTTTCTGAATCGGCCGTAAAGGTTTCATCCATCTGCCATTGATGAAAGCTCAGTACGCAGCGCCCGTTTTGCTTTTCGATTTTTTCAAGCTCCGCCATCGGCTGAATATACACGTCAGGCGAACCTCCGCTGATCGATCTGTGATACAGGGCATCGTAAATGGCGGCAAGTGTGTCAGAATCAATGCCGTGGCGCAGTCCGTCCAGCTCAGGGAGTGTGTTCAGCCGTTCTTTAAAAGGCAGGCGGTTAAAATATTCCACATAATCAGGTGTAAACATTTCCTGCCCGAGCTTGGCGGTTTCCAATTCTCGAAATCCGGCGGAGCGTGTCACCCATTGCAGCCGGCTGCGGCGGTATTGTTCATCGTGCAATAAGTCAGAAAAGATCTCCGCGGCGCTCTGTCCGGAACCGACCACTGTAATTGATTCGGCGCCGGCGAGCTCGTCTTTCCGAAACAAATATTCCGTGCTGACCATCGTGTCCTGACGCGCTTCGTCAGCAATCTCTGCGGGAATAAGCGGCTCAGACCCCGTCCCCATGACGAAATGCTTCGTTTGATAGACACTGATGCTTCCGTCCTCAATGTTCTTGACGCTGACGTCATAATGGTCGCCGGCATTTTTCACACCGATTACCTCTGAGCCGAAACGGCATGATTTGATTTCTGAAGCCGCCCAGCTCAAATAGTCGTTAAATTCCCGTCTCGGAATATCAAATTCATTAAACGTATAAAACCGGTACAGCCGGTCATGTTCATGGAGAAAGTTTAAAAACGTGTAGCGGCTTTTCGGATCGGCGAGCGTGACCAGGTCCGCCAGAAACGCCACCTGTAAATCCGTCCCTTTAATTAATAGACCGGGATGCCACGCAAATTCTTTCTTTTTATCGAAAAAAAGAGCGTCTGTTCCTGGTATATCCTCTAACAATGCGGCAAGCCCTAAATTAAACGGCCCGATTCCCGCTCCTATGACATCATACATAATTACACCTCTTACGAATAACAGTCTGATGGTCTTTTCCCGTTTTTGCAGACGGTTAAACATAAAAAAAACGGCACGCTGATTCCGTGCCGTTTTTGATATTATAATGCAGATTTGACGAACATCTCATCTAAGTATTTGATTTTCTCTTCTGTATAATGCTCGAATCGGTCATTATATGATTTCGGATCTTTCGGATTGGCGAAGTGCGTGATTTTTCCGGTTTCCGGATGAATGAATTTGCTTGCCGCGCCGCAGCCGATACCGATAATCGTCTGCACTTCTTCCATAATCATAATGTTGTAGATGCTTTCCTGACCAGGGAAGGAGTAGCCGACATTTTCAAGGTTTCCGAGAATGTTTTTCTGCCGGTACAAGTAGTACGGCGTATAGCCGTGCTCTTTTGTCCAGCGGACGGCGTCATCCATCATGCGGGACACTTCCTGTCTGTCGGCAACTTTATACTTATGCTTGTTTCTCGTCATTTCTGACGCCCGTTTAAAAGAAAGCGTATGAACGGTCAAAGATTCAGGCATCAGCTTTTCCGTTTCCTCAAGACTGTGCCTGAACTCAGCCGTCCCTTCTCCCGGCAGGCCGATGATCAGGTCCATGTTGATGTTATTCATGCCGTGTTTGCGGGAAAGATGATATTTTTCGATGGTTTCTTCAACTGTATGGTGTCTGCCGATGGCCTTAAGCGTTTCGTTTTCATAAGATTGCGGGTTAATGCTGATTCTGTCAATCTTATACTTATTTAAAACGGCCAGCTTTTCCTCCGTAATCGTGTCGGGACGGCCCGCTTCAACGGTAATCTCCCTGATATTCGCGACATCCGGGAAAGAGCGGACCATTTCTTCATATAAAAGATCCATTTCCTCAGCGGTAATGCTTGTCGGCGTGCCGCCGCCGAAATAAATGGTCGTCACTTTGATATCATGCTGTTTCAGCCATTCTCCGATTTTCTGCATTTCATAGTGAAGCCCCCATAAAAAGGAGCCGACTCTTCCCGCCTGTCCTTGAATGGCATAAGCCGGAAACGTGCAGTAGGCGCATTTCGTCGGGCAGAACGGGATGCCGATATATATGCTGACTTCATCTTTGACCCGGTACAGATCGGGAACCGCCGCGAGCTGACGGTCGACAATCTCCTGCATCAGATTGATTTTTTCATCATGGATCAGATAATCTTTTTTCAGATCGGCGTGCGCCTCTTCTTTTGTCAGGCCGCTCTGCAGCTTTTTATGAAGAAGTTTAGTAGGCCTGATGCCGGTTAAGATTCCCCATTTTTGTGTCATGCCCGTATGCGATTGAAGAAGATTTAAGTAGACGTACGACAGGGTGTTTTTCACCTGTTTAAATACTTCTTTTTCGCTCCATCCGGCAAGAAGCGGTTTCGTATGATGTTCCTTTTCGCCGGTTCCTTTGATTTCTCCGGATACCGACACGCTGTCTGCATCTTGAGAAATGGCAAGTGAGATGACGAGATCAGAGGGTTCCTCCGTTTCGCCGTACGCAAGAACACACTCTTCAAAAAACAAATTCGCGATGTTTTGCAGCGGACGATGCAGCCTGTCATCCGTGATGCCGTCTATTTTTATTTGCAATGTGATCACCTTATTTTTCAGATTCAAAACTTTCTTTAGTGTACAGAAAGAACAGGCTAAAATCAATCCGCGAAAAAGCCGCAGACCGGCGGTTCGCGTCTGCGGCTCTTGATTACGGCCGTTTCATATGGAACTTATCGAGAAAGCCTTTGCGGTGCTGCATGCGGAAATATTCCTTAATCATATAGGCGACTCCCTGTTCATCATTTGACCTTGTCACCCAGTCCGCTTTTCTTTTTAATTCATTTGAGGCATTCCCCATCGCGACGCCGAGACCGGCCAGCTCGATCATCGGCAGATCATCTTCCTGATGGCCGATAGCCACAACCTCTTCCATTGAAAGTCCGAGATCAGCGGCGACCATCGAAAGTCCGCTTTCTTTTGAAACCCCTTTAGGCACGATGTTCAGTTTTTCTCCGTTGACGCGGATCACATCGACGGCCGGGAATGCTTTCATTATCGTATCCGTTATATCAGCCTGCAGGCCATCTTCGGCATGCACTTCAATGACGGGCGCTGAAACCGGCTCATCAAGGAGCAGGTCACTTAATGATTCGACAAACTGCACCGGATAAAAAATCGGGTCAGACGGGTGAATCATCGTTTTCCCGACCAGATTGGAGTTCACTTTCTTCTTGTTTCCGATCGAATATTTTTCGTGAAGAAGCCGGATATTGCATGGATAGCTTTCCAGCACCTGAACAATATTAAACGTGTGATCTTCTGATATTTTCTTTTCAAAAAACGGCTCATCTATTTTTTCAGAAATGTATGCGCCGCTGTGGGTAATCAATTTCGCATTCAGCTTTAATATTTTCGCCACTTTTTGAGCGGAGCGAAAATGGCGGTTTGTGACCAGTGTGACGTAAATTCCTTTTTTCTTGACGTATTCGATGGCATCCTTTGTCGTCTGATGAAGTTTGCCGTTGGAGCGAAGAAGCGCTCCGTCTATATTTAACGCCAGCATTTGTTTTGACACAGAGAAGTCCCCCTCCTTGATGACTGTACTTGTCATTAGGATATGACCCTGTCTCTTTGTTTAGAACAACCTTTTCTCCGCAGCAAAAAAGCCTGCCTCAAGCAGACTTTGAACTGTCGTTTTGTTGGGATACGATCGATTTGCTGCCTTCTCCCCAATGTGTATTTCTATTTACGAAATATATCAGGAACCCCTTATTTGACCGTTGATGCGCTCGTTTCACTTACTCTCTGTTGCTACCCCTTAACATACCAGGCAGTATAGGCGACCGTATCCTTAGATCATCTGTAAGTGTAGGCGCTTTCAGAGTTATTATCTCAATTATATTGTTAAAAAACAAGGGTTTTTTTAACTAAAAAAATCAGAGGATATATCTATGCTGAATGTATGATAAAGTTGAAAGGGAACGTACATTCTCATATAATAAAAGAAAAAAAGCGGTGACTGTCATGTCTCTATTAAAAGATATTTATAACGAAGAATTTGCAGAAGCACTTCTGAACAGAATCAAATCGGCGTATCCGGCTTTTGAGCGGGACAAGTGCCGGGCGCTGATGTTTCAGGAAGATTGGCCCGGACTGACGTTAAAACAGCGGATGCGCCGGATCACAGACTCTTTATATGAAACACTGCCGAAGGATTACATACGGGCGCTTGACGTCTTATACGAGACAGCTCCCCACTTCTCAGGGCTCGCCGGGATTATTTTTCCCGATTATGTCCAACAGTACGGAACGGATCACTGGGACGAATCAATGAAGGCGCTTCAGTATTTCACTCGTTTTTCCACTTCCGAATTTGCGGTCCGCCCGTATATCAGGCTTGACCGGGAGCGGATGTTCAAAGAGTTCCTTTCCTGGACGGAGCATCCGGACGAACATGTCAGAAGGCTTGCCAGCGAAGGCTCAAGACCGCGCCTGCCATGGGGAATCTCTATTCCGGCTCTTCTTGACGAGCCTTCTCCGATTCTCCCTGTTCTGGACCGCTTGATGCAGGATGACTCGTTATATGTCAGAAAAAGCGTGGCGAATAACCTGAATGACATCTCCAAAACACATCCGGATCTTCTGGTACAGATCGCAGCCGAGCGGTTCGGAAGCTGTCCACACACGGACTGGATTTTGAAGCACGCCTGCAGGACACTGTTAAAAAGAGGAGACAAACAGGCACTTGCGGTTTTCGGGTTTGAAGACGCCTCCCGGATTTCATTGGAACGTTTTACATTGAATTCGGAAACGGCCGCCATCGGAACAAGCATACATTTTTCTTTTCAGATCCGCTCATCCGCCCGGCAAAAAGTCAGGGTTGAATACGCGATTGATTTTGTAAAGAAAAGGGGGCACCGCAGCCGCAAGGTGTTTAAGGTGTCGGAGTCCGCCATGGATAACGGAGACGTAAAAGCCTTCAGCAAACATCATTCCCTTAAAGATTTAACCACCCGCAAGCATTATCGGGGAATTCACACTCTGTCTGTCATCATTAACGGTACGGTAAAAGGTTCGCTTGATTTTTCTATTGAATAAAAAAACCCCTCCATTTCATAGATGGAGGGGTGTGGAGCTTATTCCGGGCTGCCGTAAAGCTCTTCAAGAGGTTTCATAATGATTTTGTTTAACTCGCCGATCAGCATGCTCATGCGCTGTTCCGCTTCCATCAGCTGAGAAATCAATTCATGCTGCTGTACGAGAGCAACCGTTTTTTGTGCCTGCTCTACCTCTTCCTGAGTGATTTCTTCACCTGACATCTGTTTCTGCTGCAGCTGCAGCTGTACATTGCGGAAGTTATCAAACATGCGTTTTGCGGATTCATCTGCGTTTACTTGATCATAAAGCCCTCTCAGACGGCTGTATTCATCACTGTTTCGCAAAGCTTTTTCAAGATCATATGCTGCATCATAAAAATGAACTGCCAT
Organism: Bacillus sp. GZB; assembly: GCF_001975995.1. Lineage (NCBI taxonomy): Bacteria > Bacillati > Bacillota > Bacilli > Caryophanales > Bacillaceae > Bacillus > Bacillus sp. GZB. Next base: position 105,669 of record NZ_MTQG01000010.1, on the reverse strand, counting down.
AGTAACCGCTCCTTTCTTCCTTTCGGACATACCACTCCACTATAACAGACTGCGGAGCGACTTTCATCATCGGCGTATGTTTTCCTTAGAAAAGAATGACAAACAAAGCCTGAATTGCTCCGATTATCCCGCCGAGCAGACCGCCTAAATACGTTATCATCTTAAATTCTCTCTTGGAAATCGACAGCACCATTTCCTCCAGCCGTTCAACGGGAAACTGATCAACCTGCTCTTTGACCACTTCCTCAAGACGCAGCCGTTTCAGCACATCCTCCAAATGAGCGGCAATACTGCCGAGTGCCGCATCAAGCAGCTTCGGCGCGTACGTTCCCGTAATCTCCCCTTCATAACGGGAGATGATGTCACCGAGCCGGCATTCGAAAAAGGGCGCGGTTTGAAGTGCGGCCAAAGCCCGCTTTTTCATGCTGAACAGCAGATCTTTCGCATTCCACTTTTCATCGGCCTCATAAAGTGTATAAGATTTGAGCTTGCCCCATTCTTGAGAAAGCAGATCAGCCAGAAGCTTTTTCGTTTCCTCATTGCGCAAAAACTTTAACAGCTCAGGCAGCACACGGTCTGCCAAGCTTGAATTGCCGAGGAACATCTGCACCATGCTGCCGAGCATCCCCCGGGAATTCAAAAAGTCGTCAATCATATTTCCGAGCCTTTCTTTCCCTTCTTCGCTCTCAAAATAATCAATGCTCCGCTTCAGAATATAATCTGCGGCCAGCGGGACTTTTTCATCCAGCTTTTCCTGAAGCTCATCAGGAAGCCAGTCTTTTATGGCGCGGTGCTCATATTTCCGGTACAGTTCCGAAAGCTTTTCATCGGTAAAACGGTCAATCCAGGCATCCGTCTTTTCCTGCGGATTCCGGATGCCCGCGGCGGCCAAAGCTTCGTGCACCGTCATCTCGGAAGCGGCCATTTTTTGCGTGAATTGTTCGGCGAAAAGAAGCGCCTGGTTTTTAACGGTATCTGATAAAAGCCGCTTTTTTATTCCTTCCGGGGTTAAAAGGTGGTTCGTCACCATGAGCCCCATTTGTTTTGCCAATTCATCCCGTCTTTTCGGGATCAGCCCCGGCGTAAACGGAACCCGTTTTCCGAACAGGTAATACGGCCGGTACGGACGAAATAACATCTGAATGGCAAGATGATTCGTCACCGCGCCGATCGCGGCTCCGATCACAATCATAAATAGAAACGTTCCTGCTATGCCCATTCCTTTTCTTCTGCCTCCATCTTATGTTCTATTTTCTTGATGATATATCTATTCGTATTATAGAGGCTGGCGGGCATGCGGGCAAATGAAGAACCTGAATTGTTGTTTGTGAGGAATAAGGCAAGATGCTGTTTCGTACTCTTTACAGTAGATCATCTTTTATGATGCGCTTAGCATGGATGGAAGGGCCGTTCCATCAGCGGCTTTTTGAATAAAGGGGGAGTAATAATATGACAACACTCGGTTTTATGTCTGTATCCCGCCGGCACGAGGAAGATTACGCCGGGGAATTGGCTGAAAGAGCGCCTCAATATAATGTGCGCTTAGCCCGCTTTACACCGTTTGATATATTTCCGGATTCTTTGCGCGTGAAAGCGCTCGTCTATCACCCGCAAAGCGGAAAGTGGAACGAAACGGAAATCGATATTCCCGAATATATTTACGACCGCTGTTTTTACGGAAAATCCGCTGAAGCGCAAAAAGCCAAACCGATCGTCGAATGGCTGAAAAAATATCCGAAAACGGAATTTATCGGCCGGGGGCTTCCTGATAAATGGACGATCACGGATGCGCTCCAAAAGCATCATCTGATCAGTCCCTATATTCCTGAAACGGCCGAAGTCAGCCGCTATGAACAGGTGCAATCATACTTAGCCAAGGAAAAAGCATGTATACTTAAGCCCGCTTTCGGCGCGGGAGGCAGAGGCATCATCCTGCTTGAAACAGGCAAAAAATCAATTACGGCCACTTACTATATCGGAAAAAACAAACAAACAAAATCATTTTCCAATCACGTGTCTTTTAAGTCTTGGTGCAAAAAAGTGCTGCAGCACCGCTATTTGCTTCAATCCTACTTAAATATCCAGGATAAAGAGCGGCATCCGTGCGACATCCGCATTTTCATGCGTAAAACTGAGTCAGGCGTTTGGGAAACGGTCGGAAAAGCGGTCAGAAGGGGTTATCAGAACGGTCTTTTATCTCATTTGCCCGGAGGATCCGAACCGATTAAGTTTGACACATGGTTTGAGGAAATTCCGAGAAAGCAGCAGGCCGTTTTATTGGATGATGTCTTTTCGATCACCCAATCCGTCCCTTATTTCCTTGATGAACGGTTCGGACCGCTGTTTGAGCTGGGGCTCGATATTTGTTATGCCAAAGACGGACGCATCTGGCTTTTGGATGTCAATTCAAAGCCGGGACGGAAAGCTATTTTAAGCGTGGCTCCGGAGGCGAAAGAGGATTTGTATACGGGTCCGCTGAGACGCTTCCGCGAACTTCAGTCACAGGAAAGCCGGAAAGGAGTATTACCGCGTGAATCATAAAGGGATGATTGTCGGCATCGATAAAAAAAGCAAAAATACGCTGTTTCTCCCCTCCTCCATGAAACGGGAAGGGCTTTTATCCGCTGCCTTCGGGACCAAGGTTGTCAAATGCCGTGTAGCCTTTTCTCAATCACTTGAAAAAAGCGCGCTCCTTTCTGAAGATTTGTTTGAGGAGCTGTTGATACCGCATAAAAGCCGGGCTGACTTTCTCATACACGGCCAGACGGTGCACATCGGACCGCTGATCGGCGTTTTCACAGCCGGGTTCACATCATCGCCGTCCCGCCCATTAAGAGACCGTACAGCCTTCTTTTCCAAGATGCTCTCTCTTCATGAACAGGCGAACGGATATTGTTTCGTTTTCGGGGCCCATCAGATCAACTGGGAAGAAGGCACCGTCCAAGCGCTGATTTATAAAGAAAACAGCTGGAAACGGACGGCCGTCCCGCTTCCGAATGTCGTATATGACAGGCTCCCCAGCCGAAAAACAGAAGGAGTTCCGCTTTTACAGCAGACAAAACAGAGGCTGATGAATGACTATCAGATTCCGTGGTTTAATCCGCAATTCTTTAATAAATGGGACATTCATAAGCTTCTGGAAAAAAACAGCCTCACCGCTTCACTTCTGCCAAAATCTGTCCTGCACCCGAATGCAGAAGCGTTAGAGACGTTATGCAGCACGTTTGACACCGTCTATATCAAACCTGCAGACGGCGCACTCGGCACGGGGATTTACAAGGTGGAAAAAACAGATGCCGGCTTATCTGTCAAACACACGAATGAGGAAAAAACGGTGGTGACGGCAGAGTATTCAGATGCGGCATCCTTCATGACAGCATTTAAAGAAAACAATGACCCGTCCGCATTTTTAATTCAGCAAGGCATTGACCTGATCCGGCTGGATGGGCGCCCCGTCGATTTCAGGGTGCACACGAATAAAAACGCCGAGGGGAAATGGACAGTGACGGCCATTGCGGCAAAAATTTCAGGTGAAAACAGCATCACGACGCATCTGGCAACCGGCGGAGAAGTCATGACGTTAGCTGAATTATACGGCGATCCGAGAGAGAGAGTCGGCATGATGCGGAAACTTTCAAAAGCCGCCTTGGCGGTCAGCCGAGTGTTAAATGAGCACATTGAAGGTTTTATCGGCGAAATCGGTTTTGACCTCGGCGTCGATCATTCAGGGAAAGTTTGGATGTTTGAAGCCAATTCCCGCCCCGGGCGCAGCATTTTTTCCCATCCGAAGCTGAGATCGGTCGATTACCTGACAAAACGGAGAAATTTTGAATACGCGTCGTATTTATCAGAACGGTCCATCACCGCCCCGGAAAAACTTTGGCGGTGAGGCTGTCTTTTTTTAGGTTTACCCGGGACAGGCAATGAACGATGAGCTACAATGAACAAGATCAACATTTCCCATAAGGAGCGTGAACGTCATGATTTCGCACTTCAGCTGGAAACCGTTATTCAAAAAAGAGAAACTGCCAGGATGGCGGATTTCATTTTACTGGCAAGGTACGCATTACGAAGGGATTTACCATAAGTCCGGAGACATTGAATGGGGACACACACATCCGGGAAAAGAAGAACCGGCTCTCGTAAAAGAGCTGCATGAATTAATGCTTTATCACATATATGACTGAAAGCTAAAAGCTCAGCCGCACCAGGCTGGGCTTTTCTTTTTCCTTCCGCTATTTACCACACCGTTTTCCGAATGAGATGCCGTTTGCTTTACCATAATACGTAGTACAAAGCAGCAAACAAGCATTGGGTGAAGCCGAGCTGGCAATGGTTTTCATTCCGAAAACCATCGGCTGGTGCAATTCCAGCAAACCCAACCATATTACTTTATAAAGGAGATCATACAAATGGCAAACAACAACTCTTCAAACAACCTAGTAGTACCCGGCGCTGCTCAAGCAATCGACCAAATGAAATACGAAATCGCTTCTGAGTTCGGCGTAAACCTTGGCGGAGAAACAACTTCTCGTGCAAACGGTTCTGTCGGAGGAGAAATCACTAAACGCTTAGTATCTTTCGCACAGCAGAACATGGGCGGCCAAGGCGTACAATAACTCAATAAATGGCTTACAGAAGGCGCGGGATACCGCGTCTTTTTTTATGCCGTCACCCTTTTTTCCTATTCCACATACCCTAGGAAAAAAGGAGGGAAAACATGTCATTCATTGCCTCAGTCAATTGGGAGCTGTTTCAGTTCGTAAGTGTTTCTTTGGTCAATGAATATGTTGCCCACCATTTCCCGTTTATTCACAGGTATTCTTTTCCCCGCTGCTTTGAATGATATAATGAGCGGCGAGGAGGTTTTTTACATGAACATCGCTTTACTCGGAGCAACGGGAAGAGTCGGACAGGCTTTTATAAAAGAAGCGCAGAAACATGGACATATGGAGATATTCGCTCTTGTCAGATCAGCCAGAACAGTCCTTCCCATTCCTGAAAAACAAATCATAACAGGGAATGCGAGGCGGCGGGAAGATGTAAGCCGATTGATTTCCAAAGCGGACACAGTCGTGAGCTGTCTCGGCACGGACGGTGACGATACCCTTTCAGCCGCTATGACCCATATAATAGACGGCATGAAACGGCATCATGTTCAGCGTCTGATTACGATCGGCACCGCGGGTATCCTTCAGTCACGGCTTATGCCTGATCAATACCGTTTTGAATCGGCAGAATCAAAACGAAAATCAACAAAAGCCGCAAAGGAACACGCCCGCGTATACGAGATGCTGCTGGCAGAGGATCTTGACTGGACGATCATCTGTCCCACCTACCTTCCTGACGGAGATGCTGCCGGAGTTTACCGGTTCGAACAGGATCGCCTTCCTGAAGACGGCGCTGAAATCACCGTCGGAGACACGGCGCATTTTCTGTACCGTGAGCTGATCAGCCCTCAGTTTGTCAGAAAACGGGTGGGACTGGCTTACTGAATGAAAAAAAGGGCGAATCTTTAGATTCACCCTTTCCGATTACACCGCGGACTTCGCAGTTCCTTTCTGCAATTCATACATTTGGTGGTACTGCCCCTTTTGCGCCATTAATTCGTCATGGCTTCCCTTTTCAATGATGCGGCCCTTTTCCAGCACGAGAATCTGGTCTGCGTGTCTGATCGTGGAAAGCCGATGGGCGATAATAAATGTCGTGCGCCCTTCTTGAACCACTTGCAGCGCTTTTTGAATGACTGCTTCTGTTTCGGTGTCAATGTGCGCCGTCGCCTCATCCAAAATTAAAATGGCCGGATCGAACACAAGCGCTCTAGCAAAAGAAATCAGCTGACGCTGGCCTGAGGACAGTGTGCCGCCTTTTTCGGTGACGGGCTCTCTGATGCCCTTCGGCAAAGATTGCAGAAGGCTTGCGGCACCGACTTGGCGAAGCGCTTCTTCCGCCTGCTCCAGAGAAATACGCTGATCATCGAGTGTTACATTGGAGCCGATCGTGCCCGAGAAAAGATACGGGTCTTGCAGCACAATGCCCATATGCGACCTCAGCTCCTGCCTTGACATGCCGTATATGCTCTGACCATCCAGCAGAATATCCCCTTTTTGAGCATCATAAAAACGGAACAGAAGATTCAGGATGGAGCTTTTGCCGGACCCCGTATGGCCGACGAGGGCGACCGTCTCCCCTTTTTCAGCTGTAAAGCTGATGTGTTTCAGCACCTCTTCTCCCTTTCGATATCCAAAAGAAACATCGCGGAATTCCACAGTTCCTTTCGCCTTTCTGTCTGCGGGAGCGCCTTCTTCTTCCGTTTCCTCCTCCTGTAAAAGCTCGAATACCCTGGCGGCAGAGACACGGGCCAATTCAAGCTTTGAAAATTGGTTGACAATCCCCGTAACCGGCTGGAACAAACGGTTTAAATAATCAACAAATGCATATAAAACACCGATTGAAACAATTCCGGCCGCACTCAGACTCGCGCCCCCGAAATACCAGATCAGCCCGACAAACGCCAGATTACGCAACACATTGACAAGACTGTGGGACATGAGGGAATTTAAGGACAGCATTTTGTTTTTGTAGCGGAAATGAGCTTCATTCAATTCTTCAAATTCCTTCATCGTTTCCTTCTCTCGGCGGAACGCCTGAATAATCGGCATCCCTTGAATGGACTCGTTCATTTTCGCATTGATGTCACTGTTAATGGAACGGATTTTTTGGTTGAAGACGGATGCGTATTTGCGGTACACAACCGACCAGACCATTAAAATCGGAATAATCAGCAGGCAAACGGCGGCCAGCCTGACGTCAAGCATAAACAGCGCTGTAAAAATGCCGAGCATATAAACGCCGCTTGTGATAAATGTCGACAGCACCGTTACATATAAATCCCTGACCGCTTCTGTGTCATTCGTAATGCGGGCCACGACTTTTCCGGCAGGCAGATTATCAAAGTAGCGGATCGGCATTTTCTGAATGTGTGAAAATACATCCTGCCTCATGCGCTGTATGATCCGGTTCGCTCCCATCTGCAGCAGATAATGCTGGCCGTAATGAAAACATACGGAAAACATGAGCAGTCCCGCGTAAATGGCGGTCAACGTCAGCAATCCTTTTATTTCCGGACGGTAAAATTGAAAAATCTCCTGTCTTGATAACGTAATGGCGGGATATGACCTGCTTTCTTTACCGTTTGATATCGTCAGCCGGCCGTCAGACACCGAACGGTTTCCGTCAAAACTGACGGGACGGTCAACAAAATAGTAGCCCGCACCGACTTGATAAATGTGCGCCTCTCCGGTTTTGTCCGCCCCCGGTTTGAGCCGGTCCTCCCTGACATAATCATGCCCCCGGAACCTGACGGCGCCCGGATCGTCCGCAGAGGCTTTAACCCATGTTTTTTCAATGCCGAGAATGTGGTCGTCAATCATTTTTTTTCCGATAAACGGGCCGGTCAGCTCAGTGCCGACCGCAATAATGAGCAGGACGACCGCCCATATCAGCAGCTTCTTATATTGAAGCGCGTAATTCCATAATCTTCTTCCGGTCTTCATGCGCCCGTCCCCCCTTCTTCAAGAGAGGACAGCTGCTGCCTCTCATATTGTTTTCGATACCAGCCGTTCTGCGCCAATAGCTCCCGGTGCGTGCCTCTTTCAGACACCCGGCCTTCATCCATGACGAGAATGAGATCTGCGTGTTCAACTGCCGAGAGCCGGTGGGTGGTGATAATCGTTGTTTTATGCCGCCGTTTTTTACGGATGCTGTCAATGATGGCGGCTTCCGTTTTCGCGTCTACGGCAGAAAGCGAATCATCTAATATGAGAATGTCAGGATCAGTCAAAAGCGCTCTCGCAATTGAGATGCGCTGCTTTTGTCCGCCAGAGAGCGCTACGCCCTTCTCGCCGACAAGCGTCTCAAGCCCGTCGGAAAGCATACCGATATCGTTTTCAAAATGCGCATCTTTCAGCGCGCTGCCGATTTCCTCTTCGTTTGCATCCTGCCGGCCGTAAAGCAGGTTCTCTTTTACAGTCTTTGAAAATAAAATATGATCCTGCGGCACATAGCCGATCCACCCGCGGAGCTCCTCGAGCGGAATCTCCTGAATCGGAACGCCTGTAAATGTGATTGCTCCCGCACCGGGCGGATATTCACGCAACAGCTGCTTAATAATCGTCGTCTTTCCGCTTCCCGTCTTCCCGACGATGCCGAGCGTCTGCCCTTTTTCAACGGAAAAAGATACATCGGACACCGCCGGGCCCGCTCCGCTCGGATACGTGAAAGTCACTTGTTCAAAAACAAGACGCCCGGGCTCCTTGATGCCGGCGGGATGCTTGGGTCCTGTCACGTCAGGCTCATAGGAAAGCGTCTCATTGACACGATCCAAGGAGGCATTTCCGCGCTGCATGATATTGATTAATTCTCCGATCGCAAACATCGGCCAGATCATCATTCCGAGGTACACGTTAAACGATACCAGCTCTCCCAGCGTCAGCCGGTTTTGAAAAACGAGATAAGCGCCGTAGCCGAGACCGATGAGATAGCTGAGGCCGACGAGAAGTTTCACAGTCGGTTCAAAAAGTGAATCGATAAACGCCACCTTCATATTTTTCTCGTATACATCCGCCGTCATATCACCGAACCGGCTGACATCATTTTTTTCCTGCACGAAAGCCCGGATGACCCGGACGCCGGATACCGACTCCAGCACCTTGTCATTTAATGATCCGAAAGCATCCTGCGCTTCCGTAAACCGCTCATGGATCTTTTTTCCGTACAGGCTGACCGCAGCCGCCATTATCGGCAGCGGAATAATCGCGGCAAATGTCAGCTTCCAGCTGATGAGAAGCCCCATTGTCAAAAATATCGTCAGCATATACATCGTTGAATCAACGAGCGTTAAGACCCCGAAGCCCGTCGTCATACTGACGGCCTGCAAGTCATTTGTCCCCCGCGCCATTAAATCGCCCGTTCTGTATTTCTCGTAAAACGGCGGTGACATTTGAAGAAGCCTTCCCATCAGCTTTGAACGGAGAATCTTCTCCATGACATTCGCCCCGCCGAAAAGCTGATACATCCAAAAATAAGACAGTAAATAGACGGCTGCCGTTAATGCGAGAAAAACACATATGTAAAACAGCATCCCGCTTTTTGTAAACACGCCCGCCTTCATATCGTCTATCGCGTTACCGAGAAGTTTAGGCGGAAACATTTCAATGACATTCACAATCAATAACAGAACAATCGCTGTCGTATAGCGCAGCCAATAGGCTTTAAAAAACCACGCGAGCTTTTTTAATACAGTAAACAAATACCGTCATCCCCTTTCATCAATCAGCCGCCCTCAAGCTTTTCCGGATTGTTTTTCATTGTTTTCGCTAATACCGCCACATGCATCACACCTGTCTTTCTTTCATTTTTTTGTATAAAAAAAGACATGAAGCCTCAGCTCCATGCCTCTTATTATTATAAATAAGGTACAGACCCGCCGTTTATGCGCGACTGCCCCGTTTTTAAGCAAATGTTCAGAAAACGGAAGCTGTATGGGAGTCACGCCGGTATTCAGCTGAAGATGAGTTGACAAGCATTAGTTTTGACATGATCCATACCTCCTTTTTCCCTATATTGTTCCTTCATCATATAAACAAATCCTTTTTTTGTCAACGCAGGTTTTACATTTCTGCCATTCGGGTATTGTAAAACAAACCTTTTTTACTGAAAGGATGAGGCCGATGTTTCACGCGGACCGGTTGATAGCAGCTTTTGACGGAAGTGATGATAGTAAAAAAGCGCTCCAAAAAGCCATAGACCTTTCAAAAACGTTTCACGCGGATTTAACGGTCGTACATTCCCACAATGCAAAAGATACCCGGACGATTGTTGATCCCCCGAGGCCGGGAGCCGGGGCAACGTATATCGGCGGCGGGATTGCAAGCGTTCCTGACCCGCTCCAGGCGGAAAGAATCTCCCCTGATCCGATGATTTATGAAGACCGTACGGAAGAAATCGTTGCGGAAGCGAGAATGCTGATGAACGACAGCCAGATTGACGGGGATATCGACATTTTAGAAGGTGATCCCGCTGATGCCATTATCGAGCATGCCGACCGTATATCGGCGGATTTGATCGTCATGGGGAGCCGGGACCAGAACAGGCTGAAAAAACTTTTATTCGGAAGTGTCAGTGAAAAACTGTCATCGAAATCCGATATTCCCGTGCTTATCGTAAAATAATTCTTTCTGTAAAGCAGCTTAATCAAAAGCTGCTTTTTTTACAGCTCCCGGCTGTTTCTTCTTTTTTTCGGCATCACAAAAAAACTCGCCATGATCAAAAAATCGATGCACAATACGACAGACCAGCCCTTTAACAGTACGCTGAGCGCTTCGGTGCGGGAAGCGTCCTGAATGAGAAATACCGTTCCGGATAAAAGAACGCCGCCGATGACAAATGCTAATACATGTCTTCCCCACCCTTTCGCATAATGTTTGGCATAATCCAGTCCGTACCGTTTGACCGGTTTTGCCCCTTCCTTGACCACATAATAGCGGAACCGCTCATCCGCCCATTGAATCATGCTTTTCCCGAAGGCGACAGACACTCCGATATAAATGGCCGCCACCGCATGCGCCATAGTCGCCGCCGCCCCTCTGTATAAATCAGCTGCGGCCGCCAGAAACAGTACGGCATCCAATAAAGGAATGAGAGCGAAAAAAAACATTCCGAGCTTTTGCCGCCTGAATATATAGCGCGCCGCCAATCCAAAGATGACAGCCGCCCAAAAAGCAGCCTCACAAATGACAATCAACCAAGCAATCGCGTTCAATCTGGTTCCCCCTTATCGTTTTCTAAAATGCATTGTATCACTGCTTTTTATTTAATACAACTGTATTACAAAATTGCAAGAAAAAATATTTCCTGTTACACTGGAACCATGCCTAAAATAATCGATCATGAAAAAAGAAGAAAACAAATAGCCGAAGCCACTTGGCGGACGATTTTGGAGCGGGGAATGGAAGGAGCGACAGTGAGAAACATCGCCCAGGAAGCGGGTCTTTCTTTAGGCGCGCTGAGGCACTATTTCACCACCCAGGATGAGCTTTTAGGGTATGCGATGACACTCGTAAAAGAAAAAGCGGCCGCCAGAATTAACGAAGTTGCCATGAAAGATCTGCCGCCGAAAGAAAAAGCGGTGCGTCTGATGCTTGAAATCATCCCGACAGATGAAGAAACGATGGCTGAAATGGAGGTATGGTTCGCTTTCACAGCTTATGCCAGACATAAGGGAGAAGAGTTTCAACCCCAGCAGGACGGGATCTTGGCATATATCCGCGGTCTGATTGACTGGCTGGATGAAAATAAGCTTCTGAAACCGAATCTTGATAAAGAGATCGAAGCGGAGAAAATGTACGCCATCGCCGACGGATTGGCGCTGCATGCCATGCTTGAACCTGAGCGTCTTTCAAAAGAGAAGATCTCCCGTGTGCTCGTTCAGCATATCGAATCTCTCTTTATCTGACTGAAGCAAAAAGGCCGGATGTGTTCCGGCCTTTTTTCAGCTTATGACTGAACGCCGAGCTCCTGCTGAATGTGCGACTGAAAAGCCTCCTGAATCGTTTTGGCTACAGGTCCCGGCACTCCGCTTCCGACCGGTTTTCCGTCAAGGGTTACGATCGGGATTAGTTCAGCCGTCGTTGACGAGATGAAAATTTCATCCGCATCCCTGAGTTCGTCTTCGGTAAGAGCCTGCTCCCGCACCTCAATCCCGTTTTCTTTCATCAGCTCTAACAGTTTCATCCGCGTAATGCCGTTTAAAATCAGCTCATTTGCAGGATGCGTCCGGACAGTGCCGTTTATGACGGCGTATACATTGGAAGAGGTTCCTTCCGTGACCGCTCCGTCCCTTATCAGCACCGCTTCATAAGCGCCTGCTTCATAGGCTTTTTGTTTAATCATCACATTATACAGTAAATTCAGACTCTTAATGTCACACCTCAGCCAGCGTTTGTCTTCCGCCGTTATGGCCTGCGCTCCGGCTTTTTGTTCATTTTCCGGTTTTTTCACTGAAAAGGTGTATGCCGTCGTCTGCGGTTCCAATCCTTCGTCATACTGGTGCTTCCGCGGCGCCTTCCCTCTCGTCGTCTGTATATAGACCCCGCCGTCAATGAGTTTGTTTTCCTGTACGAGCTTTTGCAGATCCCATTCTATGTCCTCTGCGGAGAACGGCAGGGTGATGCCGATTTCTGCGGCGCTTCTGAAAAGACGGTCAATATGCTCGCGCAGACCGAATAAGGCGCCGTTGTACACTCTGATGACCTCATACACACCGTCACCGAATTGATATCCGCGGTCCTCAATATCAACTGCCGCTTCTTCACGATCAATCAACTGGCCGTTTACTAATGTCTTCATGTAAAACCCTCCTCATCGTTATCTGCCGTGATGTGCATTCTCAGCTGTTATTGTCAACTATTCTATCATACTGAACGAGCCGGCTGCGGAGTTTATTTTTTTCTTAAAATCTTATTATTCGACATCTTTTCTATGTCTTTTCCAGTTTTGTTCCTGTATACTTGATTCGACATACATATGCTGTTAACTTATGGCACTTCGCAAGCCTCCGCTGTTATCGGCATTATGCAGAAACTTATGCTACTGGAGAGATTGTTATGCGCAACACAAAAGAAGGTGCTTCCCCTTCTCTGTTTTCATTGGCTTTTAAACTTACGAGTTTAGCAGTTTTGTGCGGACTGCTTCTGGTAATCGTCATAATGGGATATTCCGCTTCCGCCGCAAAAAACAAACAGGTCACCGTGACCGCAAACGGGCAGCTTCGGGATGAAGCAGAAAGCCTGCGGCTGAAAAATGATTCTCCCGACGTCTTAATGAAACATTTGCAGAGAGAACGTGACCCAGGGGAAAAAACGGTATATTTAACCTTCGACGACGGGCCGTCTCCATATACTGAACAGCTGTTGAATGTATTGAAGGCAAATGGCGCAAAGGCCACTTTTTTTATGCTTGAACCGCGGATGAAAGCCTATCAGCATTCCGTGCAAAGAGCGAAGCAGGAAGGGATCGCGCTCGGCCTGCACGGCGTGACGCACGATAATCACCTGTTTTATCAAACACCGACATCACCGCTGAACGAAATGCAGCAGGGACGCGATACACTCGAGGCAATCACCGGAGTAAAAACGGATCTTGTCCGCACGCCTTACGGCAGTAAACCGTCATTGACGGATGCCCAGATTAAGAATCTCGAAAAAGGCGGATTCGTGTACTGGGACTGGACGATAGACAGTGAAGACTGGAAGTACAAAAACGCACGGTACGTGCCGGAAGTATTGAATCAGCTCGCATATTTGGAAAGCGTTCATACGAGCAGGCCGCATGTCATTTTAATGCACGATCTGCCTGCGACGGTGCACGCTTTGCCTAGCCTGATCCAAAAACTGAAAGCCCAGGGCTACTCCTTTGATGTTCTGACGGATCAAATGATTCCCGTCCATGAATAAGAAAAGCCGGATCTGTATAGATCCGGCTTTTTTATGTCGCGGCGCTGATCCGTTTTGCAAATTCACCGATCTTCTCATGGATGACGAGATCAAATAAATGGTCGCAATATGTCGGCTCAAGGTTAATAATCACCTGCTTCAAACCGGGAATCCGGCCCGCATCCTCAGGGACAAACCTTGCCGGCGCCACTTCAAGCGAAGTGCCGATCACAAGAAGAAGATCAGCTTTATCAAGCTTTTCATAAAGGGTTTCAAAATGCTGAACGAGATCGCCGAACAGCACGACATCCGTTTTTAATACGGTGCCGCATACCGCATGATCACCGATTTCCGCCGTACATTCCGGCACTTCGTCCTTCAGCAGATGAGAAAGCCCGTAGCGCGCTCCGCAGCGGGGGCATGCGGCGGTCTGAATTGAACCGTGAAGCTCATAGACACTGCTGCTTCCCGCTTTCTTATGCAGCCCGTCAATATTCTGCGTGAAAATGTCTACCTGCTTTCCCCGCTTTTCAAGATCCGCCAAATACGTATGGCCGGCATTCGGCTCATAACTTCCGCTCATTTTCATCTGAAAGAGCTGTTTGAATTTAGGCCAGAATTCACGCGGACGGCGTTCAAAGTATTCCCTGCTCATCGCTTCCATTCTGGAGGTGTCTTCGGTCCATATACCGCCCGCCGAACGAAAATCAGGAATGCCGGATTCCGTGCTCATTCCCGCCCCCGTCAGCACCACGATACGTTCCGCCTGATTGATCAATGTCATAAACGCTTCCACTCTTCCACCGCCTTTTCTTTTTATCATATCATGAAAAAAGAACGGCGCCTGTTATGCCCGTTCTTTTTCTCCGGAATGATCCTTCACATGAACCGGATCATCGTGGCTTTTCTGTTTTACGAATACATTCTGGCCCGGATAGGCGAACTCCACGCCTTCCTCAGCAAAAATATCAATAATCCGGCGGTTGATATCCTGCCGCACGTCCAGGCTTTCCGCCCAGACAATGGTCTTTGTGTAAAAGTTGAAAAACAGATTATAATAGCTGTCCGCAAACACGTCAAAGTTAACCATAATCGTATCATCATGCACGCCTTCATGTTCACGAAGCATTTCTCTGAGCCTTGTGATACACCGCTCTAAACGATCAATCGGCGTCGCATAAGAAACACGAACGGAAAACGTGACCTGGCGCTTCGTCATCCTCGTCCAGTTTGTGATGGCTTCCATGGAAAGCGTTGAATTGGGTACGGTAACAAGCGCCCCCTGCGCCGTCCGGAACCTTGTGCTTCGGAATGTGATATCTTCAACGCCCCCCGTCACAGATGACGTCTCGACCCAGTCGCCGATCGTAAACGGCTTTTCCGTAATGATGATAATGCCGCCGAAAAAATTGCTGATCGTATCTTTAGCCGCAAGCGCGAAGGCCAATCCGCCAAGTCCGAGTCCGGCCACGAACCCGTTTACATCATAATTGAATTCCTGCGCGATCACACTGACGCTGAGCGCGAGAATGACAAAGCGCAGCACCTTGGATAAAAACGGCGCCAAAATGTCATCCATATCAAGCTCAAAGCGCTGATTGACTTTATGAAATAAAAACGAAGACGCCGATGTCAGATTGCAAAGCCCCCAGGCGATCAGCGCAACGATCAGAGAGCGGTACAATTTTTTGACAATGTCCATCTGCCCGTCTAAAAACGGTGAATACTCAATCGCCAAAAACAGACCCAGCGCCGCGAAAAACCATCTGGCCGGCTTGTCAAACGCTACGGCAATCTGCTTGAATATGTCGGTTTTCGGCTTGTTCGCCAATTTGTAAATGAGCTGAAAAAAGTATTTGACAAACAGTTTTCTCAAAACGAGAAAAGCCGCTAAAATTCCGATGCTGATACTGATCTGCGAAATATGGTCAAGCGTAAAAAAGCTCTGAAATTGTGTCATCATGGCATATGCTCCTTTGTCTTGTCGAAAATCTATTATACTAAAACATTCGGACATCAGCTTCTTTTAATGTCTTTAGGCAGCCTGAAAAACCCCGGCATCAGAGCACAGCCGGGGTTTTCACACATTCGTTCATCTTTCAGCCAGATACAACAGGGTCAGGCACTATTTCTTCTTTGATTGTGTCTGTTTCAGGAGAGTCGCTTTTTGGATTTCAGCATCGGTTTCGGCCTTAATTCTTTCTTCCACTTTCAATCTCCCTTTTCCCATGATCTCGCCTCCTTTTTGCCATTATAAATCATCAATGCGGATTGTAAACCGAAAAAAGCACTATCTTTATTCCAAAAAAATACTGTTTTGCACATTCACCAGTTTGAATCGCTGTGCATATACGAATCTGATATAATAACAGAAATGCCCATGAGGGGAGCTGACAAGCTTGTATACCATCGCTCATCGCGGCGCATCCGGTTACGCGCCCGAAAATACATTTGCGGCATTTGATATCGCTGCCGAAATGAACGCTGATTTCATTGAGCTTGACGTCCAGCTTACAAAAGACGGTCAGATTGTCGTCATCCATGATGACAAAGTCGACCGGACGACGGACGGCTCCGGTTTTGTAAAAGATTTTACGCTGAAGAAGCTGCAGTCTCTGGATGCCGGCAGCTGGTATGGGGCTGAATTTAAAGGGGAGCGGATTCCCCTGCTCGAAGAGGTTCTGAAGCGTTATCATTCTGAAATCGGATTTTTAATTGAGCTGAAAGGGCACGTTTCTCAAGTCGGTCTTGAAAAAGCAGTCGGCCAGCTGTTAAGCAGGTTTTCCTTTTCCATCCACCCTATCGTTCAATCATTCAGCCTCAAGTCGATTCAGACCTTTCACGGCATGTATCCGTCCGTTCCGACTGCAATTATTGCAAGACCCAGCTTTGGGATGTTTTCCAAAAGCCAGCTGAACGCCTACAAATCAGCCGTAAATTATGTCAATATTAAATATACCCGTCTGAATCGGTTCTTGATTTCCACCGCTCACAGACACGGCCTGAAAGTATTTGCCTGGACGGTCAGAAATCAAAAGACGGCCGAAAAGCTGCAAATGATGGCAGTTGACGGCATTGTAACTGATTTTCCGGATTTTATTTCTAAGGATGGCTGATATGAAACAATACATCGCAATTTTTATCGGAGGCGCGCTTGGCGCTTTGCTCCGCTTTGAAATGAACGCGCACATTCACAGCGGTTCTTTCCCGGCGGCCACTTTCCTCGAAAACGCGGCGGGAAGCCTTTTACTCGGTCTTATTACGGGTTATTTCATTATTCGGGCTAAACGCCCTCTTTTGACCGCCTTTTTAGGAACCGGTTTTTGCGGAGGTTTCACGACGATGTCAACCTTCGCAAAAGAAACCATTTTTCTGCTGCAATCGTCTCCCGCAGCGGCTTTTTGTTATGCTGCCGCGACTTTATTCGCTGGTCTTGCCCTTGCATACGCCGGCATTTTTTGGGGACGGCGGATTGCCCTTCACGCAGCGGGAAGGGGGCATGATACGCCATGACGATTGTCCTGATGCTTATCGCAGCGGGTATCGGAGCGGTATTACGGTCTCTGCTGGGTAAAACAATTTCAGAAAGAACAAAAGGTTTTCCGATTCCGCTTGGAATGGCTGCGGTCAACCTGCTCGGCTCCTTCGGCCTCGGCATGTTCACCGGACTGGGCCTGGATAATCCTTCCCCCGGCATCATCATCGCGACAGGCTTTTTCGGTGCGTTTACGACCTTTTCCACGTTCAGTATTGAAGCCGTGCAGCTGATGATGAACAATCGCATAAAGGAAAGCCTGCTCTACATCGCTGTTTCAGCAGCCGGAAGCCTTTTGGGGTTCTGGTGCGGCTTCATTATCATGTCCATTTAAAAAAACCTTGAGCTTATTTTTCGCTCAAGGTTGCGTTATGAAGCATGACCGTTTCAGGCACGGGCAGCTGGCGGTTTATTGTTCCCTGACCGCCCGGGCGGCCCTGTTCTTCTTTGAGTTCAAGCTGTTTAATAAACCGGCCGTCCATTTCTAATATGAGGGCAGTGTATCCCCCGATTTGTATCGACTCACCCGCACAGATGTCAATATTCCGTTTCAGCACAAGACCACCGATCGTGTCCACTTCCTCTTCAATCCCTGCGCCGAGAAGATGATTCACCTGATCAATCCGAACCTTTCCGTCCAGCACATAATGGCGTTCGGACAGCTTTTGAATCTGCGGCTGTTCGTCTTCATCAAATTCGTCTCTGATATCGCCGACGATTTCTTCAAGGATGTCTTCGGTCGTCACAAGACCGGACGTTCCGCCGTATTCATCAGACAATATCGCCAAATGAATCCGTTCTCTCTGCATTTTTATCAGCAGGTCGTGTATCGGGATCGTCTCGATGACTTCAATCACCGGGCGGACGTAAGACGTGATGGATACTTCCGCTTTTTCATCTTCTGTCATAAACAGCAGATCTGAAAAGAGATGCTTCGTATTGATCATGCCGATGACACTGTCTTTGTCCCCGTCCGTTACGGGCCAGCGCGTATATTTGTCTTTCAGCATCATATCAAGCATTTCCGGCACGTCCATATCAGTGGAAACAGCCGCGATTTCTTTTCTCGGGATCATGATTTCCTTGGCGATCCGATTATCAAAATCAAAAATTTTATTCACAAACGTATATTCAGACGGATTGATTTCTCCGTTTTTTAAACTTTCTGACAGCAGGATCCGCAGCTCTTCTTCAGAGTGGGAGCCTTCATGCTCAGATGCCGGCTTTAATCCGGCCAAACCGGTCAGAATTCTCGCGGAGCCGTTCAGCACCCAAATAAACGGGAACATGAACACGTAAAATAACCGAAGCGGTCCGGCAATCCATAACGTCAGCTTTTCCGCTTTTTGAATCGCAACCGTTTTAGGCGCAAGCTCACCGACGACGACATGTAAAAACGTAATCAGCCCGTACGCCGCCGCAAAAGCAATCACATGCTCAGCAGAATCCGGCAGCCCCATGCCCTGAAACACAGGATGAAGCATCCGTTCAAATGCAGGCTCTCCCAGTACGCCGAGCCCGATGGATGTGAGTGTAATGCCAAGCTGCGAGGCGGATAAATACTCATCAAGATCCGTAATGATACGCTTTGCGAGCACCGCCCGTCTGTTCCCTTCTGAAATGAGCTGATCGATTCTGGATCTTCTCACTCTGACGATCGCAAATTCACTCGCCACGAAAAATGCCGTTAACGCAATGAGCACACCGATTAAAATCAAACTGTCAATATCGTCCATTTCACCTTATCCCGAATTGAAGGATAAGGACGTCACCTCCTGATTTCATCGTTTTTTCTTAAGCGAGAGGAACGAAATGGGTGATTGACTACACAGAGGGCCCCATCCTGCCACCTCCTAAGTCAAAGCATGATTGTCATTTGTATATTTTATTGTATCACAACTCCATTCTTTCATCATTTTCAGATTTTTTTATCATATAAAAAACAGCCTTCAAAAAGAAGGCTGCCGTTATCTGCTTCGGAAATGATTTTCTAAACAAAGCGCCGTATTAATCCCCCCGAATCCCATGCTTAAGCTTAACGCATGGTGTACGGTATGGGCGCTCGGCCCGTCGGTCACCCACTGAAATGAATCGTCAATCGGCTCCGTTAAGTTTCGGATCGGATGAAGCTTGTTTTCCCGCATTTGCAAGAGAGCAGCAATGATTTCAACCGTTCCGGCCGCACTCAGACCGTGTCCGGTAATCGATTTTGTCGCATTAATCCGCGCGTGCGACAGGCCGCTTTCAGAAAGCGCCCGGCATTCAGTCTTATCACCGATCGGTGAACCGGTGCCGTGCGGGTTGATGTAATCGATCTCTTTTGCTGAAAGACCGGCCCGCTCCAGCGCCTGGCGGATCACCGTCATTTCGCCTTCTGCTGAAGGATTCGGGTTGCGGTTCGCATCGGAAGCCATCCCCCAGCCCTTTAAGCCGGCCCACGAACGGGCGCCCCTCTCTTCGGCAGATTCAGCGCGTTCCAGCACAATCGCCCCGCACGCCTCTCCGAATATAAACCCGTCCGTATGCCGGTCAAACGGGCGGCAGGCGGCTTCAGGCCGTTCAGCGTATGTATCAGTGCCCATCGCTCCCAAAGAACGGAGAGCATGACACTCCATGTACGACAGATCGGCCAGCGCCCCGATCACGATACATCGGTCAAACAGGCCTCCTTTGATTCCTTGAGCAGCCTGGATAACCGCCGCCTGGCCGCTTGCCGACGCGCCGCCGACCGTAAAGGCCGGCCCTTTTATCCCGAATTGCTCCGTACAAAGCCCCGACAAATCACTATCCATAAAAGAAAGCCCGTAAGTCGGATTTACAAATTGCGGCGTTTCACCGTTTTTCTCAAAGGTCTGCAGCAATTCGCGCTGCGTCATATTCGAGCCGCCGATGATCAGACCGGTGCGGCTGTGGTCAGCGCCGTCTAATTGAGCGTCATGCCACGCTTCATATAAAGCGATAAGCGCCGTCTTTCCTGATAATGCGGCCCTTCGGTACAAGCGCTTGGACAGCGCGTCCGGCGGCGTTAATTCGCTAAGCTCCGCGCCGATAAACGAACTGCCTTTCTGCCGGCCGGGCCGTTTCATCACATCAAAGGCGTGCCGCCCCTCCATAAGCGCATCGAGAAACGCCTCCTTGCCTTGTCCGACTGCGGTTAAGACTCCGATTCCTGTAATGCTGATGTCTGACGTGCCATTATTTCTCCTCGACATTTGTCCGTTCTCCCATCTTTATGTATTGGAAGCTATGAAGAAAAATCTTGATACAGTGCTTTGAAAATATCGCGCGACTGTCTGATCTGTTCTGAAGGCACGCTGAAAGATAATCGGAAATAGCCGCTTTTTCCAAATCCGCTGCCGGGTACGATCAATAGTTTGTATTTCTGTGCGGCATGCATGCAGAACGCCACCTCGTCTTCAATCGGTGATTTCGGAAAGACGAAAAAGCCTCCTTTCGGCATTTCAAATTCGAAGCCGGCTTCTGTGAGGATGTCCACCATAAGGTCTCTCCGCTTTCTGTAAGGTTCAGCGTCAATCGAAAGATCATCCATTTTCGCCACGGCGCGCTGCATCATGACCGGAGCGTTCACAAAGCCGAGCGTCCGGTTGCAGAAAACGAACGCATCCGTCAGAAGATCGCCCTCAGGCATTTGGGCGTCTGCCGCGATATACCCGAGCCTTTCCCCCGCAATGCCGAGATCTTTACTGAACGAACTGACTAAAATCACGCGGTGATACGCCTGAAACGGATTCGCCTGCTCTTCTCCGTAGATCAGCTGGCTGTACGGTTCATCAAATAAAATAAATATGCTTTGGCCGTTCCGCTCTTCGGCTTCTTTTAATAAGGCGCCTAATTCGTTAAGGTTTTTCTGGCTGAGCACAGTCCCCGTCGGATTATGCGGCGTATTAACGATCAGTCCTTTCGTACGGGGGGTGATCGCACCTTTAACCGCTTCAATATCAATCTCAAATGAGTCAGTCAGCGGGCAGATGACGGGTCTGCCGCGGTAATTTTCAACATACGCTTTATATTCCGCAAAATAAGGCGAAAGAAGGATGACTTCTTCCTCCGGGTTTAAAATGCTCTTCAGCGCGACATTCAGCGCCCCGCCGGCTCCGACCGTCATGACTGTATGCCTGGCGGAAATTTCTGTCTGGAACCGCTCTGACAAAAAGCGCGCAACCTTTTCTCTCGCCTCCGGAAGCCCCTGGTTTTGTATGTATCCGTGCCGCCCTGTTTCAGCCGCTTCGCAAAGCGCCTTTTTAAATGTTTCAGGCGGCTCCGCAACCGGATTTCCTATCGAAAAGTCAAATACCTTATCGGCGCCGAACTCTTTTTTCAGCCGAGCGCCTTCATCAAATAGTTTGCGTATCCATGAACCTTTCTCCAGATTCTGTGTCACTTCCCGTGATAAACCGGCCACTGTCATCTGTCCCTTCTGTCTTTTTCTTCCGTTTCTATTTACAATGATTATGAAAGATTTACATGGCGCAGTCAACGCTTTTTCAGACAGCCCGCCGCGCCGTTTCAGGAGAAAGACGGAAAACAATAAACTTGTGCAAACTCCCCTTCATATATTAAACTATTCTCATAACTATAACGTGATGGTTGGGGAGGGATTTAGATGGGGCTGAGACTTATCGCATCAGTGAATTAGCAGAGCTTGCCGGTGTAACGAAACGCACGGTGGATTACTACACAAACCTCGGGCTTTTAAAGCCTGACAGGTCTTGTTCGAACTATCGTTACTACGATACACTTGCACTTAATCGGTTAAAGTTTATAGTCGCTTGTAAAAAGCAGCGATTGGCCCTGTCTGATATAAAAGATCGACTGGAGAACCAGTTTCCCTCTTCAGCCCTGCCTGACGATATTGGAAATCTGGCATCGGAAATTGATCACATGAATCAAAACATCTCCGTGATCTTGAATCGGTTTGAAAAGCTTGAACCAGAGGAGCGCGCCCAGCTGAAAAAAAGGCTGGCTCCTGAAAAGCTTGCAGTGCTTCAATCATTTATGCTGCTGTTAAGTTAAACCATTATCTTACTAACAGGAGGTGTTACCTTCATCTTCCCAAAAGAAGTGAAGGTTCTAATTGGACATTGTGAATTTGATTTTAGTCGCGGTTTTAATCGCGCTGACGGCATTTTTCGTAGCATCTGAGTTTGCGATAATCAGAATCAGAGGCTCACGGGTTGACCAGCTTATAGCAGAAGGAAATAAAGCCGCAATCGGTGTCAAAAAAGTGACCACGCATTTAGATGAGTATTTATCGGCGTGCCAGCTCGGCATAACATTGACTTCCATCGGTCTTGGTGTCTTAGGCGAATCAACGATTGAACGCTTGCTTCATCCGCTTTTCACAAAGATAAACGTACCAAGCTCATTATCGCATATTATTTCATTTATTCTCGCCTACGCGATCATTACATTCTTACACGTGGTCGTGGGAGAATTGGCGCCGAAAACAGTCGCCATCCAGAAAGCGGAAGCCGTTTCAATGCTGTTTTCGAAACCGCTCATTTGGTTTTACCGCATCATGTTCCCGTTTATCTGGCTTCTGAACAACTCCGCCCGTCTTTTAACGAAGATGTTCGGTCTGGAGACGGTGTCTGAAAATGAGCTTGCCCACTCTGAAGAAGAGCTGCGCATCATTTTATCGGAAAGCTATAAAAGCGGTGAAATCAACCAGTCTGAATTTAAATATGTGAACAAAATCTTTGAATTTGACGACAGACTTGCAAAAGAAATCATGATTCCGCGTACGGAAATCGTCAGTCTGCCGCATGATATCAAAATTTCTGAAATGATGGATATCATTCAGATTGAAAAATATACCCGGTACCCTGTCGAAGAGGGTGACAAAGATAATATTATCGGCGTTATTAACATTAAAGAAGTGCTGACCGCCTGCATCAGCGGCGAAGTATCAGTCGACTCGCCGATTACGGATTTTGTCAATCCGATCATCCATGTGATTGAGTCGGCACCGATTCATGATCTGCTTGTAAAAATGCAGAAGGAACGGGTTCATATGGCGATTCTGTCGGATGAATACGGCGGAACCGCGGGGCTTGTCACCGTTGAAGACATTATTGAAGAAATCGTCGGGGAAATCCGTGATGAATTTGATATCGATGAAATCAATGAAATCCGCAAACTCGGCGACGGCCATTACATGCTTGACGGCAAGGTTCTGATTGATCAAGTGAACGAACTCCTCGGCATCCATTTAGAAAATGACGAGGTCGACACCATCGGCGGCTGGTTCCTTACCCAGAAATACGACGTCGAACAATACGACTCGATTATCGAAGAAGGCTGCGAATTTATCATTAATGAAATTGACGGCCACCACGTCGCATATATCGAAGTGAAAAAACTGGCGTTTGATGAACTGCTGGAAACCGCCGAACAAAAAGAAGCATAACAAAAAAGCTTGCGCGTCTGATACAGACGGCAAGCTTTTTTTCATTTACAGTTGTTCAAGTTTTTTCTCAAGCTCTTTAATTCTGGCATTCAGCTCTTCTGTCATGGCCGCAAGCCTCTCCTTCGGCGCAAGATCGGAAAAGT
Organism: Bacillus sp. GZB; assembly: GCF_001975995.1. Taxonomy (NCBI): domain Bacteria; kingdom Bacillati; phylum Bacillota; class Bacilli; order Caryophanales; family Bacillaceae; genus Bacillus; species Bacillus sp. GZB. Next base: position 82,068 of record NZ_MTQG01000010.1, on the reverse strand, counting down.
CCTCCAAAAAAATCGGCTCGCCGATGATAAGCCGCATTTTTCCCTTTTTAAACAGCGCTTTTCCCGTAGACGGCCCTTTATATGCGGCCGGAACGAGCGGCGCTTTCCCCATTTGGGCGATGGTCACGGCCCCTCTTTTCAGCGGGACGTCTTCAGAAGTTCTCGTGCCGCTCGGAAAAATCCCGACAATCTTCCCTTCCTTCAGAAGCTTAATCGGCGTTTTAATGCTGCTCGGACCCGGATTTTCACGATCAACCGGAAACGCGTGAATCTTCTTTAAAAAACTTCCGATCCACTTTTTCTGAAACAGCTCTTTTTTCGCCATATAATGAATCTGATGGGGCAATATCCCGACACCGAGCGTGAGGACGTCCACCCAGCCCGCATGCGTGCACGCGATAACGAATCCTTTATCAGACGGAAGATTCTCTTTATTGTATACTTTGACTCCTCCGCGCAGAGAAAGAATGAATTTGATGGCATTTGCACAAAACTTATACATAACGCACTTCCTTTGTTGTAATGATCAAAAGTGTTCTCTCTCTATTATAACAATATTTTTTATTACCTGGTACTAATAAATATATTTTTCCTCCGCCGATCTCTATCTTTTATGACGGATTTTGGGTACTATAGAGAAATGGTGTTTGATGAGGTGAAAATGAATTTAAGCCGTTTGCATGGAACGTGCAACTTTAAACCTTTCTTATGCGTGTATAACATAGAGGGGAGAAAAGGCAGTGACGATCGATGAAATTTACCAAATGTATATGAATGATGTTTACCGGTTCCTGCTCTCCATGACAAAAGACAAGCATCTCGCTGAAGATTTGCTGCAGGAAACCTTTATGAGGGCATACATACACATTCACTCCTACGACCACAGCAAAGTAAAGCCATGGCTTTTTCAAGTGGCGAGAAATGCGTTTATAGATTATGTCAGAAAACATAAAAAGGAAGTGACCATTTCCGATGACTTAATTGGGAGCCTTTTTCAGACGGCTGTTCAAAGCCCGGCTCATCAGATTGAAATCAAGGAAGTGCTGACAGGGTATATGTCCGAACTTCCCGACAATTATCGGGAGGCCTTAACACTGTATTATTTAAAAGAACTGAATTACAAAGAAGCATCCCATATTATGAATATTTCAGAGGCTAATTTTAAAAGTGTTTTATTTCGTGCCAGACAGCGGCTGAAAGCACTTTATAATAGAGGTGTTAATGATGAATGAAGAATTTAAAAAGCGTTTTTACCAATACAAAAATGGAGAAATGAGCGACCGGGAAATGGCCGCCTTTGAAGAAGAGCTGGAAAAGCTTGAAGTCTATCAGGAGTTGATTGAAAGCGAAATGCAGGACGACCGGGAATGGGACGTCGGCATCAGCCCGGAAAAACAGAAGGCCATTTTGTCATACGGAAAACGCAAATCGTATTTGCGGATTTCAGTTCTCGCCGTCATCTCCACTTTGATGATTTTGCCGCTTTGCACTTTGGGAAGCTACCTCTATTACGGTCTGGGAGGAAAAGAAAGCACCGGCAATCAATTAATGGAAACCGCAGCCGTGACGGTGGCGACCACCATGCCGAACGTCCTCGTCGATACCTCCGGACTGAAAAGCCAGGTGAAGCTGTTTGGAATGAATACAGAGTTTCCGCTGCAAAAGCAGATCGGCACAAAAACGAAATCCGTCGGCGGGGAACGGATTGAAATGTTTTTAGATAAGGTCAAATCGCCTGCCGTTAACTACTATGATCTAGACGCGGCACAGTCAAAACATTATTTCGCCCATCCTTCCGGCTTAAAGGAACGCACGATTGACAAAGCCGGACAGACATTAAAAAAATTGCCTGAAGGAAGCGTGGCGGAGGTCTATCTTTCTTATGACCGGGCCTACCCTTCTTCTCAAGTATATTCAACTTTTAAAAAATACGATGTGAAGTTTTTATGGAACGCGGTCGAAACGGAGAAAAATCTGAAAGACAGTCCTTATGCCGAGCCGTTAGGATTTCCCGGGAAAGATTCCAAGATGGTGTCCTCTTTCGAAACGCAAGGACAGACAGACCGTGAACAATTTATCAATGCCCTTGAATTTATGTCCCGCCATAAAAAATGGGCTCATGCAATATCGAAACGCAAAGACATGAATCTGGGCAGCCGAATCGATTATGTTGAACATCACGGAATGAACGTATACGGCTCTGTCGTGACGGGGCCGACAAAAGAAATCGAACGTCTGCTGAAAAACAAAACAGTAAAAGCAGCAAACATCGGTGAGGTGGAATTATGGAATTGGTAAGAATTTTTAAAGAGCATAATGTTTTCGGCTGGATATCAGTCGGTACCGCGATTTTGTCGCTGCTGCTTTTGAACGTGGCAATCATCAGCAATGTGACTTTCTATTCTTATCAGATGCTGCCGTTTGCGATGGCCGCCGTGCCGTTCGGCATCATTGAGCTGTTTATTAAAAAAGGACGGACGGGCCCGGGACTGCTCGGTGTCATCCTCAACCTTTTCGTCATTGTCTGTGTATATACGATCGTTGCCGTTGATACGAATCTGCAATTCGGTTTTTAAACATAAAAACAGGCCCTTTTACGGGGGCCTGTTTTTTTAAAATGGAAGAACGCCGATTAAATGCAGCAATACGACGATGATAGCCAGCGGCACGAGATATTTCAGAAGGAAATACCACACCTGAAAGAAACGATAGCCGATGGCGGAACCGCTTTTCATCTCGGCGAACAGCTCCCGCTTCGGTATTTTCAGCGGGATGAAGATTGATATTAATAAAGCGCCGAGCGGAATCAGCACATTGCTCACTGTGAAATCCGCTAGATCAAAAAACGTTTTTCCGAACAAATGAACATCACCGAGAACACCGTATGATAAACACGACGGAATTCCGACTAAGAAAATGAGCAGACCGCTTGTCCACGACAGCTTCTTCCTTTTCGTTTCATCACCTTTCCCGACAGTCGCTACGATAATTTCCACCATCGAAAAGGCCGAAGTCAGCGCGGCGAAGAAAAAGACCGCCAGAAAGCTGATAAAAAACAGCGAGCCGAACGGCAGCCGGTCAAACACAGCCGGCAGTACGGTAAACAGCAGTGTAGGCCCTTCATCCGGTTTAAAGCCGAACGAAAAAACCGCCGGAAAAATGGCCAGTCCCGCAAACAGCGTGACGAGCACATTCATCACAACAATGGAACCCGCCGATCCCGGAAGGTTTTGGGTTTTCGGCAGATACGAACTGTATGTCACCATGACCGAAACGCCGAGCGTTAATGTAAAGAACGCCTGTCCTAAAGCATATAGGATGGATTCCGGCGTCAAATCTTCAAAGTGCGGAACCAATAAAAATCTAATCCCCTCAACGGCATGATCGAGCGTGACTGATCGCAGCACAAGCAATAGAAACAGCACGAATAAAACCGGCATCAGCACCGCACTGACACGTTCAATCCCTTTCTGCACGCCTTTTGCGACGACCGCCACTGTCAAGATCATAAATACAAGCTGCGCGGCGAGAGTCTGGATCGGATTTTCAATGACCGTCCCGAACACCGTTCCGTACTGCTCCTGAGTGAGCCCGGATAAAGAACCCGTAACAGCTTTTAACACATAAAGCAAAATCCACCCGCCGACAACACTGTAAAAAGACAAAACTAAAAAACAGGCCGCCACACCCACATAACCCGTGAGGTGCCATACCGACTTCGGCGCGGCTTGTTTGTAGGCATCAATCGCATTTGTCTGGCTCCGTCTTCCGAAAATAAATTCACCGAGCAAAAGCGGATAGCCTAAAAGCACGGTAAAGAGGACGAATACAAGAAAAAAAGCGCCTCCTCCGTTCGTACCCGCTACGTAAGGGAACTTCCAAATGGCTCCCAGGCCGATCGCCGAACCGGCAGCGGCCATAATAAATCCTATTTTTGAGGCCCATTGAACCCTTTTTTGGTCAGACACGACTTTCCACTTCCCTTCCGCCCTATATTATCCCTTATTCGCTGCGATAACTTAAGCCCATTTCAATATGTTTCATTATTCCGAAAAATAAAAAGGAGCGGCGGGTGCCGCTCCTTACAAATCTCCGTTTAATTTCGAATGCTTTCTCGAATATAAGAAATAAATCACCAGACCGATGATCAGCCAGATAAAGAAACGGAATATGGTGGTGGCGCCAAGGTTAATAATCAAAAATACGCAGAACAGAATGGATAATATCGGAATAAAGGGAACCCCCGGACATTTAAAAGCTCTTGGCAGATCAGGCTGTTTCTTTCTCAATACGATAACCGCTACTGAAATCAGGACAAATGCGGCAAGCGTGCCGATGTTCACCAGCTTCGCCAGCTCATCAAGCGGGACGAGTGAGCCGAGTAATGCCGACAGGATGCCGAACACCCATGTCACCACGTGCGGCGTTTTATGCTTCGGATGGACTTTTGAAAGCGCTCCCGGCACCAAACCGTCACGGGACATGGCAAACATCACCCTCGTCTGGCCGTACAGCATGACGAGCATCACCGTTGTCATTCCCAACACTGCACCGATATCAATAATCCCGGCCACCCAATTCTGTCCGGCCATCTGCAGGACGAGAGACACGGGATGGTCAACGCCTTCAAAGCGGGCAAACGGAACGACGCCCGTCATAATCGCCGATACGGTCACATACAGCACAGTGCAGACGATTAATGAAAAGATAATTCCTTTCGGCAGATCCTTCGCCGGATTTTTCGTTTCTTCAGCGGCGGAAGAGACGGCGTCAAAACCGATAAAAGAGAAGAAAACGAGCGCCGCGGCACTGAAAACACCGCCGAACCCCATCGGTATAAACGGCTGCCAGTTGTGAGGTTTGACATATACGGCCGCAACGGCGATAAACAATAGAACAACCAGAACCTTCAAAATGACCATAATATTATTGACCCGCTTCGATTCCTTAATGCCTAAGTAGAGGAGGAATGTAATCGCAAGCACGATAACAAATGCGGGGAGATTAAAGAATGTGACCGTGCCTTTAATGGATCCCGGCGCGGCCGTTAATGCGGTCGGAAGATGAATGCCGAAGCCCGCCAAGAATGATTGAAAATAGCCGGACCAGCCGACCGAAACCGCGCTGACGGCGAGCATATATTCCAAGATTAAATCCCATCCGATGATAAATGCGAGAAGTTCACCCAGTGTCGCATAAGTAAACGTGTAGACGGAACCGGAAACCGGGACGCTTGAAGCAAATTCGGCATATGATAAAGCCGCAAATAAACACGCAAGAGCGGCGATGACAAATGAAACGGTCAGCCCCGGCCCCGCCGTGACAGCGCCTGTTCCGGTTAATACAAAAATTCCCGTTCCGATGATGGCCCCTATCCCCAGAAGGGTCAAATCAAAGGCCCCTAACTCTCTTTTCAGCGACTTTTCCCCGCCCGTTGCGGCAAGCAGGTCCTGAATGCTTTTCTTTCTGAATATGCTCCCCTTCATCTGCTTCACTCCTTGTAAATCAATATATGTTAGAATATTCAGACAACAATAGCAATAATGACTAAATTCTTATTTTTCGCATGAAATGTTTCAGCACATCATTCCTTTCTCCTACACCATATTATAGCGAAAAATATAAAAATGAAAATAACTTTTTTGAAAATTCTATATATTATTTCAGTTTTCATAAAACAGAACTCAGCGGATTCTCCGCTGTGAAATATTAACATTAGTAATTCAGCTGGCGGCTTCTATTTTTTAAAAATCGTATTCATATGTAATCAAATAAAAATCCCGCCCTTTTAAAAGCGCGGGATAAGACTTGCTTATTATGTTGAAATAAACCTGCCTCCATTTACGTGAATGGTCTGCCCAGTCATATAGGAAGATTCGTCTGAAGCCAGAAGCACATAAGCTCCTGCGTGTTCCGCAGGCTGTCCCGGTCTTCCCATCGGAGTGTCCAGACCGTGCTTTTCCACCTTTTCTTCAGTAAACGTTGCCGGAATCAGGGCGGTCCAGATCGGCCCGGGGGCCACCGCATTTACTCTGATCCCCTGATCGGCCAATGACATCGCCATTGAACGCGTAAAGGAAACGATGCCGCCTTTCGTGCACGAATAGTCGATCAATGATGTGTCTCCCTGATAAGCGGTAATCGACGTTGTATTAATGATGGCGCTCCCTCTTTTGAGATGAGGCAGCACAGCTTTAGTCATATGAAACATAGAAAACATGTTTGTACGGAATGTCTTCTCCAGCTGTTCAGCCGTAATATCAAGAATCCCGTTTTGCGGATGCTGCTCAGCCGCATTATTAACGAGAATATCTATTTTTCCGTAGTGATCTAAGACTTGCCGGACCGCCTTCTGACAATGCGCCTCATCACCGACGTCTCCCGGAATTAACAGGCATTCGGCCTGGTATTCTTCCGCACGCTTTTTCGTTCTCTCGGCATCGGCATGTTCGTCTAGGTACAGGATGGCAAGATCCGCCCCTTCCTTCGCGTAAGCGATCGCAGCCGCTGCGCCGATGCCGCTGTCTCCGCCCGTGATGACGGCGACTTTTCCTTTTAATCTGCCCGATCCTTTTACATCCGGGTCCTCCAAGAGCGGTTTTGGCTCCATGTCTGACTCAATGCCGGGCTGGCGGTTTTGCACCTGCGGCTTTTGTCCTTCCGTCTGTCTGTCCATCGGATTCATATTCTCACACTCCTGCAATTGGTATTACTGAGACGATACCACGCAGTGCGGGGAGTTAAACGGACAAATATGCCGGTAATTAAAGCTGCTGAGCCGTTTCGGGAAAAGCGCCGGTGTATTTCGCAGACGGCCTGTAAATCATGTTGTCAGCGGACTGTTCAAGCACATGTGCGCACCAGCCTGCCATTCTGCTTGCTGAAAAGGTCGGCGTAAATAAATCATTGTCGACATCAATGGCCTGCATCACAGCCGCTGCGTAAAACTCCACATTCGTATACAGCTTCCGTCCGGGCTTATATTGCTCTAACAAGCGGATGGCTTCCTTCTCCACATAAAGCGCCAAGTCAAGCGACGGATCATTTCCTGCCACTTCTTCAGCCTTTATGCGCAGCGCTTCCGCCCGCGGGTCTTTTGTTTTGTACACCCTGTGCCCGAAGCCCATCAGGCGTTCTCCCCTCATAAGCTTCGCTGTCAAATACGCTTCTGCATTTTCTTTTTCCCCGATGTCTTCAAGCATTTTCGTGACACCTGAAGGAGCGCCTCCGTGCAGCGGCCCTTTCATCGTACCCAGTGCGGCAGTGACGGCAGACACTAAGTCCGATTCAGTCGAAACGGTGACTCTCGCCGAAAAAGTCGATGCATTCATCCCGTGCTCCATCGCCAGAATCATATACGTCTCAAGCGCTTTCTTTTGGGCTGCGGACGGCTGCCTGCCTGTCAGCATATACAAATAGTTTTCAACGTGTCCGTATCGCGCCTCAGGTGACAGCGCTTCCTGCCCTTGTTTACGGCGGTATCTGTACGCAATAATCGTCGGTGTGACGGCAATCAGTTTAATCGCTTCTTCCGGCTTGGGCGGATATGTAAATGAATCTGTGCCCAAACCCGAAACAGCCGTTCTCAGCACCGCCATGTCGTCCATTTCATCCGGAAGCGTTTCCAGTAAGCCGATCAAATGTTTCGGAAGCCCGCGCTCGGCTGCAAGTTCTTCCTGAAACGCAAGCAATTGCCGCTCATCAGGAAGCGCCCCGTTCAAAATGAGATACGCCGCTTCTTCAAAACTGAATTGCAATGCGATATCCTTCGCGTCATAGCCGCGATATATTAAATGCCCCTTTTCTCCGTCAATGTGGCTGATCGCCGTTTCTGCACAAGTAATCCCTTTCAATCCACGATAAATCAATTTCATTCCCCCTTATCCTCTTTCTGTTATTATAGTAAATATAATATTTAAAAAATAATGAATATTTTTAAGGGAATTAATTAAAACTTTTAATCAGAGGAGTGCATCTATGGATTTTAAATGGCTTCACACCTTCGTCACCGCGGCAAAATACGAGAATTTCAGAAAAACGGCGGAAACGCTTTTTTTATCTCAGCCGACCGTCACCGTTCATATAAAATTATTAGAGAAAGAAATCAGCTGCAAGCTGTTTCAGCGGAGCGGCCGGAAAATACAATTGACGGAAGAAGGAAAAGCATACGTGCCGTTTGCCATGAGACTTTTGGAAGACTATGAAAACAGCATGGCGGAGCTGCACAGGGTGCGCCAGGGCTACTCGCACACGCTGACACTCGCTGTTTCGCCGCTTATCGCCGACACCGTTCTCCCGTCTGTCATGAAGCGTTATACAGAGGACAATAAAGAAACCGAAATGACGGTCACCATTTTCGAATCGGAAGAAATCGCCTCTCAAATCAGAAACGGCTCAGCCGATATCGGACTGAGCTGCTTAAAGGTGCAATCATCTTCCCTCACTTGCCGTCCCCTGTACAATGACCCAGTTGTCCTCGTCGCGCCACCCGGCCGAAAACCCGGGACAGGGAAGGCGGATGAAGTGAAAGACCTGTTCGGACAATATCTGCTTTTGACCCATAACCATCCTGACTATTGGGATGATTTGCTCCGCCAGGTCAGAATACAGTTCCCTTTCGTCAGAACAATGAAGGTGACACAGACGCATATTACGAAACGATTTATTAAAGAGGGGCTGGGCGTCTCATTTCTGCCGCTGTCAGCGGTACGGTCCGAACTCGCCGCAGGCAGCATGATTGAAATTCCGTGCGAATTCGCCCAGATGCCGAGCGCGGGCGCGTACGCCATCGCCCTCTATGAAAATGAAAAAAAGAAAACCTTTTTAGATTTTTTATCACATTTTCATTTTTAGGTGAAACAAATGGAGCTCTGCCCCGTCTAAATAAAAAACCCGTTCGGATGAACGGGTTTCTCTCACTGCTAGAATCTTTTCGCGCCCAGGTAGCGCGGCTTCCAGTAGCTGTTATTCAGATCACTTGTTGTGACGCCGTCAGAACCGGCATGGATGAACTTGTTATTTCCGATGTACACACCCATGTGTGAAGGGCCGGCCTGATATGTTGTAAAGAAGACGAAGTCTCCTCTTGACGGGCTGGACACGCTCTTCATTGAGCTCCAGTATCCCGCAGTGCTTGTTCTGCCGACACTCGTCTGTTTGTTTAACAGGTACCAGATAAATCCGCTGCAGTCAAAGCCGGAAGTCGTTGTTCCGCCCCATACATACGGCGTGCCGATTAAAGATTGCGCATCAGAAATCAGCTTGTTTACATTCAGGCTCGTCTGTGCAGCATTATGGCTGGATGAAGGCTGCTTTGATGACGAAGATCCTGAAGACGTTGAACCGGAAGTTGATCCCTTTACTTTAAGAACTTGTCCTATGCGGATCAGGTCCGTTTTTAAACCGTTTAAACTTTTTAATTGGTTTACCGTCATTTTATATTTATTCGCAATTTTCCAAAGGCTGTCGCCTTTTACGACTTTATATGTAGACGATGATGACTTGCTGCTTGAGCTTGAACCTGAGGATGATTTTCCGTTAATCGAAAGCGTCTGACCGATGTAAATGATATCCGATTTTAATTTGTTCTCAGATTTAATGGAATTAATTGACGTTCCATACCGATTTGAAAGTCCCCATAATGTATCGCCTTTTTTTACCTTAATCGTTTGCGCAGATGCCGCGCCCGCAAACAAAGTCGTTCCCAAAACCACTGCCGTTGTTGCTGTAACAAGTTGCTTTTTCATATTTTCCTCCCTGAATGATTCTATCTATTTTATGTGTCTCTTTTTTAAAGTTTTTATCTGTTTCCTATTATAAGGTTCAATTTCCACTAGAAATAGACTTGACTTCCCGTGACAAATTTCTTACTAATTCGTTTTAGAAAAAAGTTTTTAAGGGTATTAAATATTTCAATTTGATTTCAAACGTGACGAAAAACGAGTCAATTTGTCATGTTTTTTTCCTGTGATCATCGTATTTTGGAAAAACAAAGCAGTTTACTTTCCAAATAACTCCTTGTTAAAAAAATCCTCATCTTTTTCAAAAAAGTGAATGGTTTTCACTCTTTCTTGAAAACATAAGTTACACCGGAATTTACATTTCTAACAATGTTTCACCTGAAATTTACAGGAGAAACAGGCGCTCTTTACAAACACCCCCTACCATTAGACATGCAGACACGATTAAAGGAGGACGAGTGAGAATGAGTCTATTTAAACAGGTTCGATCAAAACTTCTGCCGGCGGCAGCCGTATCTGTACTGACAGCCGGTCTGATTGCGGGCGCGGTGCTTCAGCACTCCGAACAGGCTGCGGCAAAAAAACAGCCTGACAAAAACGAGATCAGAAACGTCATCTTCATGGTCGGCGACGGAATGGGCGCTCCCTATATGAACGCCTACCGTTCGGTCATTAACAAAGGAAAGCCTTCGGATGGTATGAAACTGACGGCATTCGATCCCAATCTCACCGGTATGATGATGACTTATCCTGACGATCCTGATTCCAATATTACCGATTCCGCGGCGGCTGGCACGGCCATGGCCACAGGCGTGAAAACGTATAACGCGGCGATCGGAGTCGATAAAAAAGGAAAGCGGGTAAAATCCGTCCTCGAAGAAGCGAAACAAAGAGGGAAATCCACCGGACTTGTCGCAACTTCGGAGATTGCGCACGCCACCCCTGCGGCATTCGGAGCCCATAACAAATCCCGAAAGAACATGGATGACATCGCAAGCAGCTACTTTGATGACCGCATCAACGGAAAACAGAAAGTCGATGTGCTCCTTGGAGGCGGCAAGTCAAACTTTATCCGTAAAGACCGCAATGTAACAAAGGATTTCAAAAAAGCGGGATACAGCTACGTGACATCAAAACAGGAGCTCAAAAAGGATCGTAACAAGAAGATTCTCGGCCTGTTTGCCGATGGCGGACTCGACAAAGCAATCGACCGCTCGAACGCCGTCCCTTCATTAGAAGACATGACAACGGCAGCGATCGACAGGCTGAACAAGAATAAAAAAGGGTTTTTCTTAATGGTCGAAGGCAGCCAAATTGACTGGGCGGGACATGACAATGATATAGTCGGCGCAATGAGTGAAATGAAGGATTTTGAAAAAGCGTATAAAGCAGCAATCGCATTTGCCAAAAAGGACAAACATACGCTTGTCGTTGCCACGGCTGATCATACCACCGGCGGATTGACGATCGGCGCGAATGACGATAAAAACTGGCATGTTGAACCGATTCTTGCCGCCAAAAAAACACCGGCGTTTATGGCTGACCAAATCAAAGCGGGTAAATCCGTATCTTCCGTGCTTGCGCGTTATACAGACCTGAAATGGTCAAAAGCGGAAATCAAACAGATCGAAACGGCCTCAAAACAGGATGCTGACAAGAGCGTCTACAAAGCGATCATTAAGCTCTTTAATGCGAAAACCAACAGCGGCTGGACAACCGGCGATCATACGGGCGAAGAAGTTCCCGTTTACGCATACGGTCCGGGAAGAGAGTCATTTACGGGGCTTTTAAACAACACGGATCAGGCCAAAAAGATCTTTCAGATCCTAAGACACGGAAAATAAAAAAGGATGCGGGGGGTTCCCCGCATCCTTTCTTCTTTTACAGATATCTCCGGTGCACTCCTTTGCCGTCATACGAAAACATCACTTCTCTGTCTTCAAGAACAGATTCGATGTGCACGCTCCTGCCCCACAGCTGGTACAGATACGGCAGCACTTTCTCCAAATATTTCAGATCAAGCTCAATTCCCTCATACCAATGTTTAATATAAAGCTCATTATTCTTCAGGTAATCCCCGTCATTGACGGTCAGGTAAGGAAATCCCCCGTTGACCCGCATGTTCACGAGCTGATCTCGCACGGCCTTCCATTCTTTGTCGATCACTTTATAGTCCCTGCCCTGCTTTTGGAATAAATACAAATCCTCACGCATTACGAGATCTTTCGTCAAATAATTGCGGATAAATGATATATCCGATTCAATTTCCCTGACCTCAAACATTTTCTCGCGTCCGGAACCGGGCTTTACTCCTGTTTTTTTCATTTCATCTGTCGGGTTGTCATAACGCTCTTCAATGTCTTCAAAAATTTTCAGCCCTAAATAATACGGGTTGATTCCCGTTTTTGACGGCTGAACGACGCCTGCGTTCAGCTTCGCAAATTCGATGGCTTCATCTGAAGTCAGGTCAAGCTCGCGGATAATCCGCTGATGCCAATAGGATGCCCAGCCTTCGTTCATGATTTTCGTTTCCAGCTGCGGCCAGAAATACAGCATTTCTTCTCTCATCATGGTTAAAATGTCACGCTGCCACGGTTCAAGCTCCCGCGAATGTTCTTCGATAAACAGCAGAATATCTTTTTCCGGCTGGGGCGGAAACGGTTTTTTCCCTTTTTTCTTTTTCACCTGCTTCGGCTTACCCATTCCCCATAAATCATCGTAAGGCGATGGTGCGGTTTCTTCTTCGTCCTCCTCTTCGTCATCGACGCTCCACAGCAGCTTCGGCCTGACGAGCGACGGATCGATATGCTCCTGAACCGCCAGAATGGCATCTAAAAAGGACTCCACCTCTTTTATCCCGTGAATTCTTTCATAATGCTTAATCCGCTCCGCCGCAGCCGCCATACTCTCAACCATGTCCCGGTTCGTATTTTGAAAGCGGCAGTTATGTTTGAAAAAATCACAATGGGCAAGAACATGGGCTACAATTAATTTATTTTGGATCAGCGAATTGCTGTCCAGCAAAAAAGCGTAGCAAGGGTTGGAATTAATGACAAGTTCATAAATTTTGCTCAAACCGAGATCATAATGGAGTTTCATTTTATGAAATTGTTTGCCGAAACTCCAGTGGCTGAATCTCGTCGGCATGCCGTACGCGCCGAATGTATAAATAATTTCAGCCGGGCAAATTTCATATCTCATCGGGTAGAAATCAAGGCCGAAACCCTTCGCAATGTCGGTTATTTCCTCAATTGCCCGCTGTAAACCTTTTGTCTCCTCCGCGTTCAACCGAATCCCCCCTACTTGGACTTATTTATAATGTATGACCCCTCCTCTCAAAAGATGAAATAACAGACCGGTTTCCGGCTGAAAACTTTCGGCACATCCGCGCCGTTTGCTTTATATGTAAGTGGGTAAAACACACACCATACCCCAAAAAGAAAAGGAGCGATTCTACTTGAATACAGCAGACATGCTTACGACGTATCTCAGCAAACTCCCGAATCTGGTCATTGCACTGCTCGTCCTGCTTATCGGCTGGGGCATTGCCAAAATCATTGAAAAAGCCGTATACAAAGGCCTGCAAAAAACAAAAATTGACGACAGACTGTTCGCCGAAAAAAAGCCGGCGCGCTATTCCTCAGAAAAAGTCATCAGTAAAGTCATTTATTTTATCGCATTAATCATCGTTTTTATTCTATTCTTTAACATTCTGCATCTGACAACCGTGGCTTCGCCTTTTGTCAGCATGCTGTCAGCGATAACGGCGGCTGTGCCGAGCATTTTAAAAGCCGGCCTGATTCTGCTGTTGGGCTGGGCGGCCGCTTCGCTTTTCAGCTATCTCGTCAAAAAAGCGGGCATGAAACTCGCTGAAAACGGCCGGTTCAGAAAATGGACAATGGTTTCTGAAGAAGCGGAGATGAGCAGATCCGTTACGGCCGCTTCACGAATCGTTTTCTACTTCGTCTTGCTCTTGTTCCTGCCCGGCGTCTTGGCCGCTCTCCAAATCAAAGGAGTATCAGGGCCGTTTACAAATATGATCCAAAGCGTTTTGTCCTTTATACCGAAAGTATTCGCCGCGGCGCTGATTGTTTTAATCGGCTGGCTTGTTGCCCGTCTCGTCCGTGATATCGTCACAAACTTTCTGGCGAGTATCGGCACGGAAAGGCTCGCCGCACGTATGGGGCTTTCTATTTATCTGAAGGATACAAGCCTGTCGGCAATCATCGGAACGATTGTCTACGTGCTGATTTTCATTCCGGTGATCATTTCTGCGCTTGACCGGCTTGATGTGGCGGGTATTTCTGAACCGGCGTCAGCCATGCTGCACACGGTCTTCACAATGCTCCCTAATATCATCATCGGTATCGTGCTGATCATCGCCGGCATCTGGATTGGAAAATGGGGCAACAGCATTGTATCCGGGCTCTTGCACCGGGCCGGTTTCGACTCTCTTCTCGGTAAAATGGGCTTTGAACAGGCGGGTACCCCGAAGCTGACGCTTTCTCAGACGGTCGGCATGATTGTTCAGATCATCATCGTCCTGCTCTTTACGGCAGAGGCGCTGCAGCTTGTCCATCTTGAATTTCTCGTTGTTATCGCAACAGGTATTATCGCTTACCTGCCTAATGTTCTGGCCGCTGTATTTATTCTCGGAATCGGGCTTTTGGCCGGACAGCTCGTCAGCAGGCTGCTTGCCGGCATGCTGAGCGGAAAGGAATTCAGATTCCTGGCGCCGCTTGCGAAATATACCATTATCACTCTCTCAATCTTTATGGCGCTGGATCAGCTCGGTGTCGCCGACACGATCGTAAATGCCGCGTTTATTCTGATTCTGGGCGGTTTCGCGCTTGCCTTCGGACTTTCATTCGGTCTTGGCGGAAAAGAATTTGCCTCCCGTTATCTCGCAAAATTGGATCGCAAAATTGAAAAACATCAATCGGCTGACGATCGTAAGCCGCCGATGTCTTAACAAAAAAACGTGTGCTCAGAAGGAGCGCACGTTTTTTTTTGAGTTAAAGGGGCAAATTCCTTTTTTTTCATTTTAGATTCATATATGATAGACTGTAACAGAAGCAAAATCTCTTTTTCCGAGGTCATTCTATGAAATTAACGAACTATACCGATTATTCTTTACGCGTTTTGATTTTTTTGGCTTCCAAACATTCCGACGAACTTTCCAACATAAAAGAAATCGCAGATACTTATTCCATCTCTAAAAACCACCTCATGAAAGTCATTTACCGCCTCGGCCAGCTCGGGTATGTCGAAACGATCCGGGGCCGGGGAGGCGGAATCCGATTAGGAATGACACCGGAAGACATAAACATTGGAGAAGTCGTTCGAAATACAGAAGACGACTTTAACATCGTAGAATGCTTTGACTCCAAAAAAAATCTCTGTATCATATCTCCCGCCTGCAACTTAAAGAACCTTCTGAATGAAGCCCTGCAAGCTTACTTGGCCGTTTTAGACAAATATACGTTAAGGGATCTGGTCAAAAACAAAGAGGAGATTATGAGACTGCTCAGAAGCTGAAGGAATGTCCGCATTCCTTCTTTTTTTTATGCCGGCGTAAGAAAAAAGGACTATTTCTATTAATATGATAAACGATTGCAGACAAGTGCCGATATAAAGATTATCATTACTGATATCCTCACCTTGCGGCTGCAACGAATGGGGATAGTAAAATCATCGCAGGAAAAGGGAGATTCATTATGAAAAAAAAGGTAGCGGTCGGTTTGACTGCATCTGCGATCGTCGGGTCTGCGTTAGCTGTAACCCCGGCAGAAGCACAAACGATTAAGGTTAAAAGCGGAGATTCATTATGGAAGCTTGCCCAAAACTACAATACAAGCGTGGATGCCATTACATCAGCCAATCATCTAAAATCCACCGTTATTTCTATCGGGCAGACGCTCAACATTCCTAACGGCAAATCAGATTCCGGCAGCTCAAAGCCATCTTCAAAGAACAGCGGCACGACTAAAAGCGTCTATACAGTGAAAAGCGGCGACTCGCTGTGGCTGATCGCATCTGATTTTAAAATGTCCGTACAGGAACTGAAAAAATTGAACGGTCTGACAAGCGACTTAATCCGCGCCGGACAGAAGCTGCAAGTGACGGGGAAAGTTTCCTCAAGCACCGATCAGAAAAAAACCACACCGGGCAGCAGCTCAAACAGCAGCAAAAAGCAGTCATCATCTTCCGGGACGTATAAAGTCAAACTCGGCGATTCACTATGGAAGATCGCAAACAGCGTCAATATGACCATTGCGGAACTCAAAGTATTAAACAACTTAAAAACGGATACGATCTACGTAAACCAAGTCCTGAAAACAAAAGGAACGTCTTCTTCGGGAAACACGCCGTCAAAAGACAATTCAAACCAAAATAAAAACCAGACGCAAACGTCCTCTTATACAGTAAAAAGCGGAGACTCACTCTGGAAAATCGCAAACGCATACAACATGACGGTTCAGCAAATCAGAAGCATCAACAAACTGACGTCAGACATGCTGCGGGTCGGACAAGTGCTTAAGCTGACAAAAACGTCATCTTCCGGCTCTTCGACTTCACCGTCAACTCCGAACCAGTCCGGAGATACAGGGAAAACCACTACATATACCGTGAAAAGCGGGGATTCTTTATGGGTGATCGCCCAAAAGTTCAATGTGACGGCCCAGCAGATCCGCGAGAAAAACAATCTGAAAACAGATGTTCTTCAAATCGGACAAAAGCTGACGATTACCGGACAGCAGACAAACACGACACCGAATCAGTCCGGCAACACAGGCGGCACAGGTTCAACAAGCGCGAAGATTAATGTAATGATTGATGCCGCAAAAGCTCAACTGGGCGTACCGTATGTATGGGGCGGGACAACGCCGAGAGGCTTTGACTGCAGCGGTTTCATTTATTACGTTCTCAATAAGGTCACTTCTGTATCCAGACTTTCAGCCGCAGGCTACTGGAATACGATGACATCAGTCAGCCAGCCGGCGGTCGGTGACTTTGTCTTTTTCTCAACTTATAAAGCCGGACCTTCCCACGTCGGTATTTATCTCGGAAACGGCCAGTTTATTAATGCCAACGATTCGGGTGTCGTTATTTCCAGCATGAACAATTCCTATTGGAAACAGCGCTACCTCGGCGCAAAACGTTTCTTCTGATATCTGACAAGCTGTACGGCCTCAATTAGGCTGTGCAGCTTTTTTTACAGTCTGAAAATATTAATACTGATCACATGCTTTGTCACCGGATGGAAATACACTTCAGCACGGGATGAAAACGTTTCTTTTGCTGTTTGCACCGTTACGCGAAACACATCTTTCGTCTGTTCCCGGTTCACTTTTGTACGGCCCATGTACGAATAATCAGTAAGCTCGGCCCCCTTGTATTCACGTTCAAGCTGGTTCCATGCGAGCTGCTCCCATTTTTCAACTGATGGATCAAGGTGTTCTGTATGCCCTTTTTCAGCGATAGAGGCAATGAGAATGCCGCAAAACAAGAGGGCAAGCGCAAATGGAAGGGATTTCATCTTTATGTTCTCCTGAGTCGTTTTTTGTCAATCTTAGCGTGTCCAAAGAAGAGACGGATATGCGGTTTTATTTTATGTCTCCCTCATATTGCTATGCCGCAGTGATAAGGACACCAACTTTTCCCCCGTTGCATCCGGGCTTCAGCGGCATAAACTAACGGAGAACTTCTCATTGAAAGGAGAAGCGTTAGATGGATCATGCCGATTATGACAAAGCCTTGTATTACACACACCGATCTCAATGGGACAATTTGTTAATATTGATGGTTCGTACAAAAGATGATTTATTATCAAAGCGTATTGAGCACTTTCTGCACGCGTATCATTTCGAATATGATCATGCGGTGCTTGAAAAAGAGCTGTATTCTCTTCTCGGGTATATTGATCATGCGACAGAGCTCGCTTATGAAGATCAATTAGCCATGCTGACATAAAAACAATCCCGGCGTCAGACGCCGGGATTTCTTGTATTTGTGAACATATTCAGCTCTTCGATCATCTCTTTCAGGCTGACCGCCATATCCTCAGATACGGTCCGGCGCTCCATGTCAATGTGAATCGGGTCTAAGACCAGCTGTTTCGGGATGACATTTGCATAAACGCCCCGCATGACCGTCCGCATATTCGCCAGCGCGTTCATGCCTCCTTTTCCTCCGCCCGCCGCGGCAATGATTGCCACAGGTTTGTATGCCCAGTGATCGCTGCTTAAAAAATCGATGGCGTTTTTTAAAGCGCCGCTCATGCCGCTGTGATACTCGGGAGATAATAAGACGACGGCCGCCGACTTTTTCACCTGCCGCCTTAACTCTTGCACTGAAGGCAGCTCGTTCTGTTCTACTTCACCGTTATAAAGCGGCAGATCACTTTCGCTCAAATCAATAAAATCGGTATGAAACCGATCTCTGATATAAGAAGCGGCAATTCTAGTCCGCCCGTTTTTTCTCGGTGTTCCGC
Source organism: Bacillus sp. GZB (assembly GCF_001975995.1). NCBI lineage: Bacteria > Bacillati > Bacillota > Bacilli > Caryophanales > Bacillaceae > Bacillus > Bacillus sp. GZB. Next base: position 63,834 of record NZ_MTQG01000010.1, on the reverse strand, counting down.
TGATCACTAATATGCTCATGATTTTACCGCCTTTCCAAAAATATTATATTTTACCGCATACAATGCCGCCTGCGTCCGATCGGAAAGATTCAGCTTTGACAGCAGGTTGGACACGTGGGTCTTCACTGTTTTTTCTGAAATAAACAGTGCCGCCGCAATTTCCTTATTGCTTTTTCCTTTGGCTATTTCTTGAAGAACATCTTTTTCACGAGGGGTCAGGTGATAATATTTTTCCTTATCCTGATCATCCTGAACCATATGGGTCAGCACATGAGGCACAATATCCGCCGACAGCCGGTAACGTCCGGAATATACTTCCCGGAGCGTTTTTACTAAATCATCGGGCTGGGCGTCTTTCAGCTGATACGCTTTTGCGCCGGCTTTAAGGGCGGGAATGACATGCTCCTGATCAGAATAGCTCGTCAAAACGACGATACTGATGTCCGGAAATCGTTCAGCCGCAATTTTTGCCGCTTCTATGCCGTCCATATCAGGCATTGATAAATCCATCAGAATGATGTCCGGCTCCGTCTTTTCAGCTTGCTGAAGCGCTTCAGCACCGGTGGACGCCTCACCGACAACTTCAATGTCTTCCTGAGTGGCGAAGAAATAGCGCAGTCCTTTGCGGACAACGTGATGATCATCAGCAATCACAATTTTCATCAATCAGACCTCCTGTCCCGAAACGGAAGCCGAACGGAGACAATCGTTCCGGCGCCAAGCTCGGATTGCAATGTAAAGCGGCCTCCGATTGCTTCGGCGCGCGCTTTCATGCCGGCCACGCCGAGCGATGGGAGCACAGCATGCGCATCAGCGCTGAAGCCCGCTCCACGGTCGCTAATGTGAAGCTCGGCGCAATCCGGTTTTTTAACGGCGGAAATGATAACCCGGTCCGTTCCCGCATGCTTTTTACAGTTATTCAAGGCTTCCTGGGCGATCCGCCAAAGCGCGTGTTCCTGTTCATCCGTAAGCTCCAGCTCATCCTCCATTTCACAAACGGCTTCCAGGCCGATAAGAGCGGCATAGCTTTTGATCGACGCATACAGCCCTTTCGTCAAACTTTCCGGCTTCAGCTGCCAAATAAGCGCCCTCATTTCTGTTAGCGCATCCTGAGACAGCTCTTGAATAAACGTAATCATCTGCCGGAGCCGATCATCATCTGTAAAGCTCTTTGCGGCTTTTGCCGTTAAGCTGACAGAAAACAGCATCTGATTGACGGAATCATGCAGCTCTTGCGCAAGTCTGCTTCGTTCCACCAACAGGGCGTTCTGCTGCTCAAATTCGGCCAATTTCATCCGCTGGATCGCCGTTCCGATTTGAAATGCAACCGCTTCAAGCAGATGCAATTCTTCTTCGTTGAAAAATGTCTTTTCACTTGCGGCGACGTTTAATAAACCGAACTTCCGGCCGCCGTCCTCAAGCGGTACGGTCGCATGATGGGTAATGCCCTCCGTATCGCGGCAGTTCGTCGTCTGTTCCGCAAATTCAATCCGTTTACAATTCATTATGTTTACGGCCTTTGTCAATCCGCCATTGCTGAATTTGGTCAGACAATAGCATTCCCCGCTGCACATGAGTGCATTTTCCCGCTGACCGAGAGCCGGCGGTAAATAAGCGGATGCGGCGAGCGTATAAGATCCGTCCGGCTCAATCAGAAAAATCCACCCTGTCTGCAGCCCGGTCAGGCTGAGCAGTTCGCGGAGCACTTTATCAAGCGCTTCCTTTAAATCGTGGCTTTGGTTTAAGGTTTCCGCAATCGCTTTTAACGTTTTTAACGTTTCTACCGTCGTTTTCGTCAATTTCCCTCACTCCGGCCAATCAGAATTATCCATATTATATCAATTCTTTTCTGTATATTCCTTTGTTTTCAGCATGAATTTTCCTCATACTTTCGGATGAGGCGTATAAAAAAACCGCCGGATGTCGCTTCCGGCGGTTTGTTGTTTATTTCGTTTTTTCCACTATGCCATCCACTGTTTTCATGACGGCTTCAGATAATGCGGCAAGACGCTGTTCGCTGTCTTGTAAAGAAGTTCCCTTCACGGCGAAATAGAACTTCACTTTCGGCTCCGTTCCCGATGGACGAAGACAGAACCAAGAGCCGTCTTCAAGGAAATATTTCAGGACATTTGACTTCGGCAGATTAATATCCTCTTCATGATGATCGGCAAATACAGTCCGTTTTCCCGTTGAATAGTCTTCAGCCTGCGTGATTTGTTTTCCGGCCATCTGCTTCGGCGGATCGTTTCGGAAGGAAGTCAGGATAGCGGAAATCTGCTCGGCTCCCTGTTTTCCTTTTAACGTCAATGACTTCAAGCCTTCACGGTAATATCCGTATTCTTTAAAAATGGACAGCAGCGCGTCATAAAGCGACATGCCCTGCTTTTTATAAAAGGCGCATACCTCGACGGCTAACAGCGCAGCCTGGATCGCGTCTTTGTCACGCGCGAAATCGCCGATTAAGTAGCCGTAGCTTTCTTCATACCCGAACTGGAACGTGTATTGGCCTGATTTTTCATATTCTTTGATCTTTTCACCGATAAATTTGAAGCCTGTCAGCGTGTCAACCGTATCTAATCCGAACGATGAAGCGACGGCGCGGCCCAATTCGCTCGTGACAATCGTTTTCATGACGACACCGTTTTCAGGAAGGGCGCCCTGTTTTTTCTTCTCGGAAAGCAGGTAATGCAATAAAAGCGCGCCTGTCTGGTTTCCCGTCAGCACTGTGTACTTGCCTTCGCTGTTTTTTACGGCAATGCCGAGACGGTCGGCATCCGGGTCCGTAGCGACGAGAATATCAGCGTTTTGTTCTTCTCCGAGTTTAATGGCATATTCGAATGCCGCGTGCTCTTCCGGATTCGGCGATTTGACGGTTGAAAAATCCGGGTCCGGCAGCTCTTGCTCCTTTACGACGGTGACGTTTTTGTAACCGAGTGCTTCAAGACCGCGGCGCACCGGTTTATTTGCCGTGCCGTGCAGCGGAGTGAACACGACGCTGACATCCACTTCATCCGAAAGCTCGGGATGTACGGAGATGGAAGTCAGTTCTTCAGTATACGGTTTATCAATTTCTTCACCGATTATTTTAATCAAACCTTTTTCTTTCAGTGACTGTTCATCTTCAACTTGAATCGTTAATTCATTTTCTATGGCATTCACTTCCGCAATGACGATGTCCGCTTCTTTCGGCGGCAGCTGTGCGCCGTCATCGCCATACACTTTATATCCGTTATATTCAGGCGGGTTATGGCTGGCCGTCACGACGATACCGGCATAAGCGTTCAGCTTTCTCACCGCAAAAGACAGCTCAGGCGTCGGGCGGAGCTCATCAAATACGTATGTTTGAATGCCTTGGGAAGCAAGAGTTTTTGCAGCTTCCATCGCAAACTCAGGAGATTTATGACGGGAGTCGTATGCGATCGCAACCCCTCTTTTTTTCGCGTCTTCCCCCTGTTTCGCGATATACGCCGCAAGTCCGGCGGATGCTTTGCGGACCGTGTAAATATTCATCCTGTTCGTACCCGGTCCGATTTCTCCTCTCATGCCTCCTGTTCCGAACTCAAGATTTTTGTAGAAAAAATCTTCCAGCAGCTGCTCGTTTCCTTCTGCGTCCGCCAATAATTTTTTCAATTCTGAATCTAATTGTTCGGCCTGATTCCAGCGTTCGTAACTCTTACTCCAACTCATGTTCGTCCTCCTATAATTTCAGCTTATGACCATATTTTAATATGAAGCGGCTGCCCGTGTCACTTGATAACTTAACCAAATGCTTTATGTAAACAGATAAAAGAAGGGCTCATGCCTTTTCGGCACAGCCCTCCGGTTATTATTGTTCGAGCGGGACAACCGCGTCGTGCAGCAGCGTATTTAACCACTCAGTGTGTTTTTCTTTCGTTTCGTCATTCCATTGGAATCGGTCGCTCATGTAATCAATCACGGCCGTTTTATACGTTTGCACCCATTTGATGTCGAAGAACAGTCTTCCCGTTCTGCGGACGAAGAAATCGGCAGGTGTCGCAGCCATTTCTTCTTCGATGCTGTAAGCCGCTTCCGCCAAAATGTGAACCGGAATCTGACGTTTTTCCGCTTCGTCTTTCAGACCTTCAATCCGGCTGAATACATTTTCAACGTTAGAGCCGTATCTGATGGCTAACTGCTTAGCCGTTTCCTGTGATAAACCGATTTTCAAGCCGTCTTTTGTCTTTGCTTCCACAAATGACTCGAAGTTTTTAGAGCCGCCGACATGTCCGCCAGAAATCGGCATCGTCTTCGTCTTGCAGCCGCCGAAGTCCTGGCCGCCCTCTTCTTTCAAGCGGTCGCGGACAAGATCGACAATGTGCTCAGCCATTTTACGGTAGCCCGTCAGTTTTCCTCCGGCGATCGTAATCAGGCCTGATTGAGATGTCCAGATTTCATCTTTACGGGAGATCTCAGACGGGTCTTTCCCTTCTTCGTGAATAAGCGGTCTGAGGCCGGCCCAGCTTGATTCAATATCGTCCGCCGTAATGTTCAGTTCCGGGAACATATAATTGATGGAGCTGACGACATAATCGCGATCCTGCACCGTCATGCGCGGATGCTCAAGTTTTTGTTTGTAAACCGTATCGGTCGTACCCACGTATGTTTTTCCTTCACGCGGAATGGCGAACACCATCCGGCCGTCCGGCGTATCAAAGTACACCGCCTGTTTAAGCGGGAATACGGATTGGTCGAATACAAGATGGACCCCTTTTGTGTGCTGAAGATGTTTTCCGCTTTTGCTATGGTCTTTTTCTCTCAGCTCGTCGACCCACGGACCTGTCGCATTGACGATTTTTTTGGCGTAAACTTTGTATTCCTTGCCTGACAGCAGATCCTCAATTAAAACGCCGACAACTTTTCCTTTTTCATAAAGCAGTTCTTTCACTTTAGAATAGTTGACAGGCTCCGCACCGAATTTAACGGCTTCTTTCATGACTTCAATCGTCAGTCTCGCATCGTCCGTCCGGTACTCTACATAATAGCCTCCGCCTTTTAAGCCGTCTTTTTTGACGAGCGGCTCTTTTTGCAGCGTTTCTTTAGCAGACAGCATGCTTCTGCGCTCTGATTTTTTTACTCCCGCTAAATAGTCATACACACGCAGGCCGATGGAAGTAGAGAATGAACCGAACGTGCCGCCTTTATGAAACGGAAGCAGCATCCATTCCGGCGTCGTGACGTGCGGGCCGTTTTCGTACACGATGGCACGTTCCTTACCGACTTCTGCAACCATTTTGACTTCAAATTGCTTCAGATAACGCAAACCGCCGTGGACAAGCTTTGTGGATCGGCTTGATGTGCCGGCCGCGAAATCCTGCATTTCGCTCAAAGCGACTTTCATTCCCCTTGAAGCTGCGTCAAGCGCCGTGCCGGCACCTGTAATACCTCCGCCTATAATAAACAGATCGTATGTTTTTTTAGTCATGTCTTCCAGCATATGATCCCGTTCCAAACTTGAAAATTGGTGATTCATCATTACGTTTCCTCCTTGTTGTCACGGTATAGAAAAAGAGACCACAACAGCCAAAGCGCATGTCATCACTTTGGTGCTGTGGTCTCTCCTCATCTCAGGACCGTTCCTATTAACTTGTTTTCAGTATACCACATTTTTATCTTATTTAAAAGCCATAGCTGCATTTACTGCTTTTTTCCATCCGCCGTACAATTCATCGCGTTTTTCATCTTCCATTTCCGGTTTGAATTGCTTATCAAGGTTCCATTGATCAGCGATTTCAGTGCTGTCCTTCCAGTAGCCGACAGCGATTCCGGCCAAATACGCAGCACCGAGCGCCGTCGTTTCATTAATTTCCGGACGTTCGACCGGTACATCAAGCAAGTCGCTCTGGAACTGCATGAGGAAGTTATTTTTTACCGCTCCGCCGTCTACACGCAATGTTTTTAAAGAGATACCTGAATCAGCCTCCATGGCATCAAGCACATCTTTCGCCTGATAAGCGAGAGATTCAAGCGTAGCCCGGATAAAATGCTCCTTCGTCGTTCCGCGTGTCAGGCCGAAAACTGAGCCGCGCACGTCGCTGTCCCAGTACGGTGTGCCTAATCCGACGAAAGCGGGCACGACATAAACACCGTCAGCGGAATCCACACGCTCTGCGTATGTCTCGCTTTCTTTTGAATCCTGGAACATCCGCATGCCGTCTCTCAGCCATTGGATGGCAGAACCTGCGACAAAGATGCTTCCTTCCAGTGCATACTCGACTTTTCCGTCTAATCCCCAGGCGATTGTCGTCAGAAGGCCGTGATCAGAAGTGATGGCTTTTTCTCCGGTATTCATCAGCATAAAGCAGCCTGTGCCGTATGTGTTTTTCCCCATGCCTTCTTCAAAGCACGCCTGACCGAACAGCGCAGACTGCTGGTCTCCGGCCGCTCCCGCAATCGGAATATTTTTACCGAAGAAATGATAATCAACCGTTTTCGCGTACACATGAGAAGACGGTTTCACTTCCGGCAGCATTGATTTCGGCACGCCTAAAATATCAAGCAGCTCGTCATCCCATTTTAATTCATGTATATTAAACATCAGCGTTCTTGAAGCGTTGGAATAATCCGTTACGTGCGCCGCCCCTCCGGACATTTTCCAGATGAGCCATGAATCAATCGTTCCGAACAGAAGATTTCCGTTTTCCGCTTTTTCCCGCGCGCCTTCTACATTGTCAAGAATCCATTTGACTTTCGTTCCTGAGAAATAAGGGTCGATCAAAAGTCCCGTTTTTTCTCTGAATGTATCATTATATCCTTTTTCACGAAGCTCTTCGCAAATGCTGGATGTTTGTCTCGATTGCCACACAATCGCATTGTATACCGGCTTTCCGGTATCTTTATCCCATACGACCGTCGTTTCCCTTTGGTTCGTGATGCCGATGCCGGCAATTTGATCAGCGCTGATTCCGGACTCGGAGATCACAGTCGCGATAACGGCGAGCACCGATCCCCAGATTTCGTTCGCATTGTGCTCCACCCAGCCCGGCTGAGGGAAATGCTGTGTGAATTCCTTTTGAGCGGAATGCACGATTTTTCCTTCTTTATTAAAAAGAATCGCTCTTGAACTTGTTGTGCCTTGGTCAATTGATAAAATATAGGTCTCCATGATGCCGCTCTCCTTTTTAAATATATTTAGAATTTGATAATGTTTTCTGTGATTGAGATTTCTTGGTATAAATATAGAGTATGAAAAGTACTACAACCATTATAACGCTTACAAACCAAAAGCTAGGTGTCACATTTCCTTTAAACGCGGCATTGTAAAATACGCCGCCGAACGCACCGCCCATGATCGGACCGACTACGGGAATCCAGGCATATTTCCAATTTGACGGCCCTTTTTTCGGAATCGGCAGAAAGGCGTGAGCGATTCTCGGCCCCAAATCCCGCGCAGGGTTGATCGCATATCCGGTCGTCCCTCCAAGAGAAATTCCGATGGCAACGATGAGGAATCCGACAATCAGCGGGTTCAGCCCTTTTGTAAATTCATTCGCTCCGATTGCCAAAATGCCGAGCACAAGCACAAACGTACCAATGACTTCACTTATCATATTCCCAAATGTATGAGGAATACTCGGGCCGGTCGAGAAAACGCCCAGTTTAGCGGCCGGATCATCCGTCGCCTTCCAATGCGGCAGATAATGAAGGAACACAACAACCGCACCGATCATTGCTCCGATCATCTGTCCCGCAATATAAACAGGGACCTCTTTCCAAGGAAAGCTGCCTTCAAGCGCAAGGCCTATCGTTAAAGCCGGATTCAAGTGGGCGCCGCTGATGCTGCCGACGGCATATGCCGCCATGGCTACTCCCAATCCCCAGCCGAATACAATAACAATCCATCCGGATTGGTATGAAAGCGATTTCTTTAAATTGACTCCCGCACAAACGCCGCCGCCGAAAATAACAAGCAGCATTGTACCGATTACTTCTCCCCAAAATGCTGTCATCATCATTCCTCCTAAATGACAAAATAGCAGGTTTGACAGAGTTATAGAGAATAAAAAACCCACAACAAACCGCTTTACGCTTTATTGCTTCCGTAAAGAGCTGTTGTGGGTCTCCGGATCTCCATCACATAGTATTAACCTAGGTCTATTGTAACAATGGGTGTAAGCGGTGTCAATCTTTTTTTGTCATAGAATGTTCATATTTAGCCCATAGTTCGGTGTCTGAAGTCGTCACGGCCGTGGCTCCTGCCTGCAAGGCGTTTTCAACGTCCTGCTCCGTGCGGATGAAGCCGCCGGCAAAAATAGGAATTCCCGTCATTTCTTTAATTTCTCTGATTAAAGTCGGAACAATGCCCGGGAGAACCTCGATAAAGTCAGGTTTATGCTTTCCGACGAATTCCATGCTTTTCTCCATGGCGCTCGTATCCAAGAGAAACAGACGCTGGATCGCGTATATTTTCTTTTGTTTCGCTTTGACGATGACTGATGATCTCGTCGAAATGATGCCCGCGGGCCGGATATCCTGACAAATGAACTCCGCACCGTATTCGTCATGCTTAATGCCGTGAATTAAATCGACGTGAACCATCAGAAGTTTTCCGTGTTTTTTTGCTTCATTCACGACACCTTTTAATTGACCAAGGTGGATATCTAAAATGACGCCGTATAAGAACGGACTCTCTAAAAATGCATCGAATTGCTTCATGTTCCGGATAGCCGGTAGAATCTGCTGGTTGTGAAAACTCATGTTTTACTCCTTTACATTAAAAATCAATGCTCATCACGCTTTCCTTGACGGTCGAAATGATGAAAGAGAGCTCCTCGTCCGACAGGCAAAAAGGCGGAGACAGCTGAATGACATTATTATATCCCGCTACAGTATCACCATTTTTCCCGACAAGCAGGCCTTTTTCTCTGCACGCGGTGATGACGTGCTGCACAAGGGCGGCATCAGCGGGTTCCTTCGTGATTTTGTCCTTGACGAGCTCAATGCCGGTAAGAAGGCCCTTGCCTCGTACATCTCCGACCGCCGGATGTTCTCTGAGCGGCTCAAGCTCACGGAGCAGCCTTTCTCCAAGCTCCCGGGAGCGGGCGATCAGATTTTCGTCCTCCATCAATAGCAGGTTTTTCAAAGCCAGGGCGCAGGCTGCCGGATTGCCTCCGAATGTATTCACGTGCCGGAAGCGGCCGTACGGCTCACCGCCCGAATACGCCTCAAAAATCTCCCGTTTTACCGCCGTTGCCGACAGCGGCAGATAAGCGCTCGTAATGCCTTTTGCCATTGTGACGATGTCCGGTGAAACGCCGTAATGCTGAAATCCGAACGGCTCTCCCGTGCGGCCGAAACCGCAAATGACTTCATCACTGATCAGAAGCGCGCCGTGGCGGCAGCAAATGTCCTCTACCTTTGCCATATACCCGTCCGGGGGCATCAGTATCCCTCCGCCTGTAATAATCGGCTCCATAATAACGCCGGCAATCGTTTCGCTTAACTCCCACGTCATGATCCGGTCGATTTCATGCGCGCTTTCCAATGTGACGGCATCGCCGGGATTCCGATAAAGATCAGGCGGCGCCGCGTGCAAAAAACCTTGTGAGAGCGGCTCATATTTATATTTTCTCTGCGCCTGGCCGGTAGCGGCGAGCGCCCCCATCGTATTGCCGTGATAGCCTCTGTACCGGGAGATGAATTTGAAGCGGCTGTGATCGCCGTTTTCAATGTGGTATTGGCGGGCAATTTTGAACGCGGTTTCATTTGCTTCCGATCCGCTGTTGGAAAAGAAGATCACATAATCGCCGCCGAGCCATTCATTCAGTTTTTCCGCAAGCTCAATCGCGGGTTGATGGCTTTGGGTCAGCGGATAATAAGGAAGCTCCTTCAATTGGCTGTAAGCCGCATCGGCAAGCTCCTTTCTCCCGTATCCGATATTGACGCACCACAGTCCTGACATGCCGTCCAAATACCGTCTGCCGTCAATATCCGTAACCCAGGCGCCTTCCCCTTTTTGGACGATTATGCTGTCATCCGGCTCCGCCCCTTTCATCGCGTGCCAAATCAGCTCTTTATCCTTTTGTTTGAGTGACTGATTTTTTTGTACATGTTCCACCCCGCTCATCTCCCTTTCAATATCATTGCACTGTATCGAAAGCTGCCCGGCTTCTGACGCCGATTCTCTTGGTGAAGTTTTCCTCTTAATAAGAATATAAAGGCGCGGCATGGGCGAGTCAATAAAGCGGCGGCAATTAAAAAAACGCTTTCTCCCAGAAAGCGAAAGGGCTACAAGAGCATATCCCGAAACCGGGGCCGGTGCAAGTGTTTTTATAAAAAAACCCGCCCCTTAAGCGGAGCGGGCGTTTTTTTATTTCAGGTGCGTAATCCGGTAAATATCTTTGCGCCGGTCTTTCAGCTGGCGCACGGTTCCGTTTTCACGCTGCCTTCTTAAGATTTCAAGGTCCACGTCCCCGATCACGACCATTTCGATATTCGGATTCGTTTCACCGACGATTCCGTCTCTGGCAAATTCAAAATCCGACGGAGCAAAAATGGCTGACTGCGCGTATTGAATATCCATATTTTCTGTTTGCGGCAGGTTTCCGACCGTACCTGAGATGACGGTGTAAATTTGGTTTTCAACCGCTCTCGCCTGAGAGCAGTACCTTACGCGCAAGTAGCCTTGGCGGTCTTCAGTGCAGAACGGCGTAAAGATAATTTTCGCCCCTTGATCCGCGGCAATTCTCGCAAGTTCCGGAAATTCGATATCGTAACAGATCTGAATGGCGATCTTTCCGCAGTCCGTATCAAATACGCGCACCCTGTCTCCGGCGCTGATGCCCCACCATTTCCGCTCATTCGGCGTAATGTGAAGCTTATATTGTTTTTCAATCGTGCCGTCACGTCTGAATAAGTAGGCGATGTTATAAATTTTCCCCTCTTCTTCAACGAAGTGAGAGCCGCCGATGATGTTGACGTTATATTTCACCGCGAGATCTGTAAAGAGGCTGATATAGTCCTCGGTATATTCGGTAATCCTCTGAATGGCCAGACTCGGAGAACGCTCCTCGAGAAATGACATGAGCTGCGTCGTGAAAATTTCCGGGAACACCGCGAAATCAGATCTCGCATCGGAAGCCACATCGACATAATATTCAACCTGATTGGCAAATTCCTCGAAGGAGTAAATCTTTTTCATTTCATATTGAATGACACAGATGCGCACCGGAAATGCCGATTTGTAATAGCGCTTCGACTGCGGCAGGTAATCGACATTGTTCCATTGCATTAATGTCGCATATTTAATGGACGCGGTGTCATCCGGGAGATAATTCGGATTGATCCGCATGAGCGTAAATCCGTTCATCAGCTGGAAAGAAAGCACCGGATCATAAATCTGATGGCGCGTCACCTGTTCGACATAGGCTCTCGCCGTCATTTCTTCCGCATACTTATGATAATTCGGAATCCGCCCGCCGATAATGATACTTTTCAGATTCAATCGTCTCGCCAAGTCTTTTCTCGCCTCATACAGCCGGTGTCCGATTTTCATCCGTCTGTATTCCGGGTGAACCATTACCTCAATCCCGTACAGATTCAATCCGTCCGGGTTGTGATTCGTGATATAACCGTCGTCTGTAATGTCCTGCCACGTGTGGCGGTCATCATATTCATCGAAATTGATGATCAGGCTTGAGCATGAACCGATAATTTCCCCTTCATACTCCGCGCAAAACTGACCTTCCGGAAAGTGCGCGAGATGGCTGATTAAATGCTCAGGCTCCCACGGCTCCATCCCCGGGAAACAATCCTTTTGCAGCTCAATAATTTTGTTAATATCTTTCTCTTCCATATTCCGTATGACCATTTTCTTTTCAAAACGGGTCAGATCAAGTTTCTCAGACAATGCTGCTTCCCCCTGCCGGTTCGTTTTGATCGTTCAATCGCTTTAAGAGTAATTCAAGTTCCATTTCAGCCATCGATTCCAGTCTGTGATCGTACTCTTCAAATAACAGGGCGCTTGTTACCTTATTCGGGACGATGACACATTTCATGCCGGCCCGTTTGGCTGCGATTGAGCCGTTGACCGAATCCTCAAAGGCCAGACATTCAGATGGTTCAACGCCTAAATGTTCCGCAGCTTTCAGATAGAGCTCCGGATTCGGCTTCACTTCTTCTACGTCGTCAGCCGTCTGAATCACTTCAAATTCATCAAACAGGCCTAATTCCTTCAGATGACCCGACACCCATTTAAAATCTGAGCTGGAAGCGAGCCCCACCTTCAATCCTAATTCTTTTGCCGCGGCTAAATAAGCCTCCACCCCGGGGCGCGCCGTTTCCGTCTTCATCCGCTGTTCGAAGCGCCCGCGCCTGATCGCCGTCAGTTCATCATGATCGAGCTTTCTTCCCAGCTGCTCCTCTAAATATGCGAACGGCTTAAACCCCGCGGCCGTTCCGATCACCTTTCCCCAGACGGATAAAGGCAATGTTGAACCGTGTTCTTCAAACATTTCCTGCAGCACTTCATATTCATGGGTTTCTGTATCTAAAATTAACCCGTCAAAATCAAAGATTAATGCTTTTATCAATGGTTACAGCTCCTTTAGCTAAACGTACTGACCTATGTATACACTATACCGTGAATTTCTTTCGCATTCAAAATGTAACATTCTGACGGAAAGAAGAGCCTGCATAAGTGCAAGCTCTCTTCATCCGTTACTGTGTGTTTTGACTGGAAATATTGGAAAGAGCTGCTCCCGCAGACTCATTTGAACGCTGATCGACCGCTAAGTCTCCAAGCGCAACGATCCCGACCAGATGATTTTGATCGACAATGGGAAGGCGGCGGATTTGGTGTTGGGCCATCAGATGTGACGCCTCTTCAAGACTCATTTCCGGGTTTCCGGATACAACTGCAGAAGACATCACGTGTGAAACAGGTGTTTGGCCGTCGCGGCCTTGAGCCGTTGTTCTCAATGCGATATCACGATCTGTCAGCATTCCTTTTAATTCCCCTCCGTCAACGACGGGAATTGCTCCGACATTATGCTGGTGCATCAGCGCAGCCGCTTCCTGGATCGTTTGATTGGGAGAAACGGTAGCCACGTGGGTAGTCATTGATTGTTTGATTGAACTCATTGTAAAGCACCCCTTTCGACATTTATTATGCTCGGGGATTTGTCTCAATATAAAGGGAGTTAGAGGAAAGAAATTGTGGTATCATGTCAAAGAAGCAAAAAAGAGCCTGTAAAAAGGCTCTTTACACCCGTCAGATCAGCCTTCTGCGACCGCAGGCTTCTGATCCGGCACCTGTCTCGAAATCATCATAGGTAAACGGAAAATTCATTCCGCATTCGTTCAGCAAAGTGCAATTTTTATCAAACAGCGCCCGCTCTTTGACGTCATATACCAGGTGCGGCTTTGACAGCATGATATGTACCGTTTGCAGACAAGCCATAATTTGAAACGCTTCTTTTAAAGTTCCTTGGTAACGTTGGTTTTGTAATGATAATACGCCCCTTTTTTTAAAGCGCTGAATTTCCAGTTCGGAGAAATAAAGAGGAAAGACATTTTGAAACAATTCAGAGGAAAGCTCTTGTATCGCGCTTTCTTGTCCGTCAGTCGCTGCGTTCACAATTCTCACATCAATCACCTTTCTTGCCATGTGAATATCCTTAATCTTTATCAAGAATAGCATAGAAAAAAACGCGAAAGCTAAGGTAAGTGTTTCCTATTGAAACAGCCGCTTTCCGCTTGAAAAGGAGCTTTATGAAATGAAACAAAATGACCGCGGTCTGGAACTCCTGATTACGGAAAAGCACGCCGGACAATGGCTGTTTTCAGTCCTGAAATCTGAATTCCAGGCGTCAAAACCCGTAATTACGGAATGGATGAACCAAGAAAGCATTCAGGTCAATCGGACATCTCCGAAAAACAATATCATACTGAAGACCGGAGATCGCTTATTCATTGATCTTCAGGAAAAAACGGGTTCTTCGGTGACTCCTGAATACGGAGAGCCGGACATTTTATTTGAGGACAATCATATGCTGATTGCAAATAAGCCGGCGGGAATGCCGACTCATCCAAATGAAGAGGGTCAGACCGGCACCCTCAGCAACCTGATCGCTTACCATTTTCAAATCAACGGCGAGCAGGCGAAAGTGCGCCACGTTCACCGTCTTGACCGTGACACGTCAGGCGCGGTCGTTTTCGCGAAACACCGCCTGGCCCATGCAATCCTTGACCGTCAGCTCGAAACCAAAACATTAAAACGCACCTATATCGCCGCGGCGGAAGGAAAAGTGACGCCTAAAAAAGGCAAGGTTGACTCGCCGATCGGCCGCGACAGGTCACATTCCGTCAGACGGCGCGTCTCACCCGGCGGACAAGCCGCCGTCACCCATTACAAAGTGAAAGGCTATCATCCCGGTGCGCAGCTTACATTGGCAGAGCTTGAACTGGAAACCGGGAGAACACATCAAATCAGGGTGCATATGGCAAGCATCGGCCATCCGTTGGCGGGCGATGAGCTGTACGGCGGAAGCAGGACGCTGTTTCACAGGCAGGCGCTTCACGCCAAAAAAGTCAGTGTCGTCCATCCGATCTCAGGAGAAGAAATCGTTGCCGAGGCGCCGATGCCGGCTGATCTGGCTCATTTTACCGAAACGTATTTTTCTTAAACCGGGTCGGCATATATAATATATCGTTTCGGCGCATTTCCAATGTAAGAAAACGGATAGCAAGTGGTCAGGATCAGTTCCTCCCGCTTGTGCTGAAGGGTGATGACAGATGTATCATCCCGGCTGACGATTTTTGTACGGCTGATTTTATAAGAAAACGTGCCGTAAGACAAAATCACGTTCAGTCTGTCTCCTTTTTTCAGTTCGCCGGTCCGGCGGAACACCGTGTCCCTGTGGCCGGATAACACAATTTGGCCGTGATCGCCCGGATAATAGCTGTCCTTATAATGTCCGACGCCTTTTGCTAAATCATCTGCGTCAGTCCCTTCGACGATCGGGAGCTCAGCGTCGATTTCAGGGATTTCTAAAATGCCGCTTGCCTCACCCGTTTCGGGGTGAAATTCTTTTTTGCGCTGTGTCAGCACAGCGCTTTTTGTTTTTTTCTTTTCCAAGACAGGTTCTGTTGCTTTTTTTGCTTCTTCAAGCGATTGGTTCGTTTTCATATGTGAATCAATGATCTTCCAGCTTCCGTAACATGTGATGATGATACCGACGATGATGACGAGAAGCGGAATATGTTTCAGTTTGTTCATCGTGTGCGGGTTCCCCTTTTCTTTCTGAAAAGCCAATATACGCCGGCACCCGTGATCACCAGTCCGGCCAATGCCGTCTGATGGCTGCCCGCTAAAGTATCAGGCAATGGGCGGCCTTTTTGTGTGCCGCTTTCAGTCTGTTCTGTGCTTTGTTTCGAATTTGCGGCAGACGCCGGACGGGATTCGGGAATTGGCTGCACTGTATCAGATGCTGTTTCTTTTACGACAGGACGTTTAGGTTTTTTGGTTTGATCAGGCTGTTCTGCTGCATCCGGTTTTTTAGCGGGTTTTTCCGCTTGAGGTTTTTCTCCTTTATCAGGCCTGGTGCCGCCCGGTGTTTCCCCGCTTCCCGGCTGATTGCCGGTGTCATCAGGTGTTTCGGCGGCTGATGCCTTGCGGATGCGGCCGTCGGTCTGATAAGAAATCGGTGCGGAAAAGCTTTTGACATAGTCTGCTGTCGCTTCCAAATCCTCAGGCCCCGTCACCGGATTCTTGCCGAGTTTCCCGATCGGACCGTATTTTGCCCCCGCTGCCGTCGCCATAAATTGATTGACTGTTACTGTATATCCTTTTTCGGGCTGTATGTCTGTACCGTCCGCCATTTTCATATCAACCGCTTGTCCGGTTTCCGGGTTCCATGTATAGGAAAATCCGCTGATGCTGTAATCCGGTCCGTACACCGGAGAAATTTGCGCGTTAATGATCTCCCGCAAATCTTTTCCTTTGATTTCAAGCTTCGTCAGCACATTGCCGAACGGCTGTACATTATAAAGGTCTCCCCATGTGATCGGCCCTTTTTTTAAGCCGTCCCGGATGCCTCCTCCATTCATAAGCGCAAAATCGGATTTCATCTTCGCTTTCATACCGTCGGCAATCAGATTTCCGAGCGCCGTGTCGCCGTCATTTGAATATCCGCCCGTTATATCATGGGCCGCTTCCCCGACCGTTTCGCTGATAATCGGTTTCACTTTCTCTTCATATTTGCTTAATATGCCTGCCGCAGCCGGGTCAGGCTTGATTTTACTTTGATCGATATATTGGATTTCCGCTGATTTTTTCACGATATCCTTCGACTCTTTATCAAGTTCAAGATCGGCGATTCCGATTGCTTTTCCGTATTCAAATGCCTGCACGATCAGCTTGCCGTCGATTTCTCCGTTTACGACTTTATGATTGTGCGCGGCGAAAATCACATCAATCTCTGAGTCTGTTCCGCTTGCAAGCTTTGCGGATTCTCCCGTGATGGCTGAGCCATTTTGTTCAGCAGACATATGGGCGAGCACGGCGATTGCTTTAATTCCTTTTTTCTTCAGGTCAGCGGCGGCGTCATTGACAGCCTTTACCTCATCCGTAAACGTAATATTTTTAATTCCGTCCGGGATGACCATGCCTGCCGCCGATCTGGTTACAACCCCGATAAATGCGACCGGAATTCCCGAAACGTATTTGATTTCATACGGCGGCAGAAAGGACTCCCCTGACTTCAGTTTACAGTTGGCGCAGACGAGCGGGAAATTTTGGCCGTCATAATCGCTTGTCCCCTTACCGTCCGGATGATCTCCTCCATTGATGATCCGTTTAAGCTCATTCGTTCCTTCATCGAATTCGTGATTGCCGACAGTTCCGACATCAAAACCGATGTCTTCCATCAGTTCTACTGTCGGTTCATCCTGAAAAAGGGCTGACACGGGAGAGCTGCCCCCGATCATATCGCCCGCATGTACCACGAGGGCGTGTTCTTTCTCGGCTTTCGCCTTTTTAATGTACGCTGCGGCGTAGTCCATCCGCCCGAAAGTGCCATCCGGTTTACCGTCTCCGTTAAGGTCAAGCTCATATTGCTGATCAATTTTTCCGTGCAGATCATTCATGCTGATGATTCTGAGCGGGACACGGCCGGAGTCTTCAGTCTGCCGTTCTTTATACGCTTTATCCGTTCCAGCTTCATTCAGTGATCCTGCTTGTCCGATTGCTTCCGCATCTTTCACGCTGAACATCATAAAACAAACCGTCAGCAGACAGCACGAAAGACGCATACCCCTTATTTTCTTCATTCATTTCCCCCCTGTCTTCTAAGAAATACGTTAGCTTATTTTCTTAAAAATCACATCACTTTTTTGTAAAGATTGTCTTCGTTGGCGCAAAATAGTAAATAATCCCCACGTAACGAAATAGGTCTTGATGTATAACGGATCGGCTTTTTTCACATCTTAATGATGATTTGACATGAAGGAGGAAAACAACCAGTGGAACAGCAGCAGAATCAGCAGCAGCCGCCAGTAAATCAGGGGATCCCGGGTTCACCGCAAGTGAATCACGGAGGACATGAGCTTTTCGATATGCATGAAGTGCTGGCCGGAACAGTCGGTGTTTTGGATCAATTTATGATGCTCAGACAGTTTATACAGGATCAGCAGCTGGCCGACATCCTTGACCGCCAGTATCAATTCATTCTCGGACTCTATAATCTGACGGCAGAATGCTTTAAGACCGGCCAAAAGCCTTCTCAGGAAACGTCGACATATATGATGAAGGAACAGAACCAGGCCGTCTACGGTATAAAACCGACTCAGCCGAAAAAACCGAATCAATCATTAAATGATGTCAAAGATCTCGGGATCAGCGGCCATATGCTCGGCCTGATTAAAGCTCAAGCTTCTCTCTTGACGATGAGCTCGCTTGAAATGACCAATCCCGTCACAAGAAGAGTGCTCTCCGCGCAAATTCAGCAATATGTCGAAATGGCGTTTGAAATCTTCTTATACCAAAATAAACACGGTTATTATCAGGTTCCTCAGCTCAATGCACAAGATATGCAGACTATGCTGAATTCATTTGCACCGGCCCAGGGACAGCCGCAAATGCCTCCGATTAAAGGACAAATGGGACAGCAGCAGCAAAACCTCCATTGATTAAAAAACGGCGTTGGAAACCTGACTCTCCAATGCCGTTTTCTTTTTTTCATATGCTTTTGTGAAATCATGTTCAAATTGTTTCAGGCTTTCTTTCGTAGCCGCTTCAAAGCCTTTTTCAAAATCCTGTGTTTCGGCGGTTTTGTTGATAATGGTTAAGATAATGCCTTCTCCGAATGTTTCGGTTAAGTCCTTTATCATATAGAAGCTTTGCAAATAGACATCTGTTTCATATTCCATACGCGATTTCTGCCATTTTCGGTCGGTCGTTAATTGATCAAACGGCACGACGGAAAATGCAATCGGATCAATGACTACATCATAATGCGCGACCCACTCGCTCAGCCCCTCATGAAACCAAAGCGGAAATACAGACGTATCCGTCCCCAATTGCCGCGTTTTTTGATGAAAGGCGTAGTGTGTATATTCATGTATAATCAATTGCTTATACATGAAAACGGCCAGCTCATCTTTTTTCAAAAGCTGTTTTTTCTCTTCAGGCAAAAGCCCCATCATCTGCTCCTGTTCTGAATAAAAACCGACTACATTTTTCAATCCTGAATATTGCTCCATTTCAGCTTCATCCGAAAAGAAAATGAGTTCAAGTGGCGCTGCACCTTTATAGCCGACAATGATTTGATTGATACGCTTTGCGTGGTCCAGGGTAAGCTTGGTCAGATCCAAGAGCGGTTTTTCATCCGCCGTATAGTAAATCGCTGTATGTTTGTAAATTTCTTTATTCATGTGTTCAGTCACTTGTTCCTTCGTCGGAACAGAGCGGCTGTTTTGGCCTGACAGGACGTACATCATACTTACTGAAACGGCTGAACTGACAGCCAATATGACAAGGACTCCGCACAGGATCAGAGTGAATGCCGCCCGTTTCCCCATGCCGTCATGCAAACAAGCTCCCCTCCCCGATCCTTTAATTTTCATCTCATTCTTTACTTTATGCTCAGGAGCGCTGGGTCGTGACGGCAGATAAAATAAAAAAGCCGCATCAAATGCGGCTTTTCCATTCATTTATTTATTGGGGTTTGGGAATACACGCTGCACCATTTGGCCGAATTCATCAAACAGACCGGATACAGGATGTCCGTTTTGGATTCGTTTTCCGTAGCCTTGCATACGTTCAACGAAGTCCGGGTTCGCTGATACATATACAGTCCGGACATGTTTATCGGCCGATTTCACCTTATCGGTAATCTTATTTTTTAAATGGTTGGCGATGGCGCCTTTTTGTCCGTTTGTCAAAACAACGGCTACATAAGCGCTGTTTCCGGCAACGATCACAGTCGCATTTTTAACCTCTTTTAAATCAGTCACCTTGTCGGCGGCTTTATCAGCCACTCTCAGGTTACGATTGTCATTGTGATCGGTGTTTTGGTTATGACGGTTCACTGTATTCATATTTGTCGCACCGTCGTTAGGCGTGTTGCGGTAATTTACATTCTGGGTGCGGTTGTCATTTCGTTTTCCTTCTCCCTGGTTCCCCATACTGCACCCTGCGGTAATCAGCATCGGCAGAAGAAGGGCAGAGATAACTGCTTGCTTTTTTATCATGTGAATTCCTCCTTTCTCACTTTACGTATAGGTTTTTCTATTCGGCGGGATTTATGCACGCCGTTTGCATTCTGAGCGGTTTGGATAAATATCAGAAGGAAAGGGAAAGGTAAGCGTAATCAATTGAATGAGGAGGGATTTAACTTGTTCAGAAAAAAAAGCGGCGTCAGCCCGACAGCGCTGCTGATCGGATCATCGATTCTGATTGCAGCTTTATCACCCGAAATCCGCCGGAAAATCTCCGGAATGGTTTCAGGCCGAATGCAGCATAAAGATGGTACACATTCCATGCAGCCTGCTGAGCTGATTCAACAGGCGTTCGGCGGGGAATCCGGCGGACAGCAGCACACAGACAAAGCCCGGCATTCACAAACCGGCTCCACGCAGCCTGCCGAGCTGATCAAACAGGCTTTCGGCGGGGAATCCGGCGGACAGCAGCACACGGACAAAGCCCGGCATTCACAAACCGGCTCATTACAGCCTGCCGAGCTGATCAAACAGGCTTTCGGCGGGGAATCCGGCGGACAGCAGCATGAGCAGACTTCCCGCAATCACTCCGGCTCATCCCATACGGACGGACAGGCAGACCGCAGCCGCAGTAAAGAAACTTCGCCGAAGCCTCACTATACCGAGCCGATTCACTTCGAAGAAAGCGCGGTAAATGTTTTAAATGACAGCACCGTGATGAATATGCTGGAAGAAATTGAACCCGGAAATCATTAGAAACGAAAAAATCCTTCATTCGTTCAACGATGAAGGATTTTTTCGTTTTAGCGCTCTATCTATTATTTTTCTATAAGAGAATGAACCTCGTTTTAAGCTTCTTCAGCTTCAATGACGATTGAGGAATCA
Source organism: Bacillus sp. GZB (assembly GCF_001975995.1). Taxonomy (NCBI): domain Bacteria; kingdom Bacillati; phylum Bacillota; class Bacilli; order Caryophanales; family Bacillaceae; genus Bacillus; species Bacillus sp. GZB. The sequence continues at coordinate 43,275 of NZ_MTQG01000010.1, read as the reverse complement.
TTGTACACCGCGGTATCGGTTTCCTTCGTCATTTTACTTGTTAACAGCCCTGCGGTCATACTGCCGCTGACATTTAAGGCGGTGCGCCCCATGTCAATTAACGGCTCAATTGAAATGAGCAGCCCGGCAAGCGCGACAGGCATGTTCAAAGCGGATAGGACGAGCAGAGCCGCAAATGTCGCGCCGCCTCCCACGCCTGCTACACCGAATGAACTGATTGCCACGATGGCGATGACGGAGATGATAAATCCCGGTTCAAACGGGTTTTGCCCTAATGTCGGCGCAATCATCATCGCGAGCATCGCCGGGTAAATGCCGGCACAGCCGTTTTGACCGATCGATAAGCCGAATGAACCGGCGAAGTTCGCAATTCCTTCCGGGACGCCCATGCTTTTTTGTGTTTTAATATTGAGCGGCAAAGCCCCTGCGCTTGAGCGGGACGTAAACGCAAACACCATGACAGGAAATGCTTTTTTCACGTATGTGATCGGATTTAAACCGCTGAACGTAATCAGCAGCAAGTGAATGATAAACATGACGATAAGCGCGGCGTATGAAGCGATCACAAACATCCCCAGTTTCGTAATGCTGTCGATGTCGCTTGTCGCGATCGTCTTTGTCATAATCGCCAATACCCCGTAAGGCGTCAGTCTTAAAATTAATGTCACGACGCGCATAATAATCGCGTATACCGCATCGACAATTCCGCTGAAAGTCGCAGCGTGCTCCGGCTGTTTCCGTTTCACGCCCAGAAAAGCGATGCCGAGGAAAGCGGCGAAAATAACGACTCCGATGGTGGAAGTCGGTCTGGCCCCCGTGAAATCAAGAAACGGATTTCCCGGCAGAAGCTCAACGATTTGCTGAGGCAGCGTTTTGGCCGTCATATCCTCAGATTTTTGCTGCAGCTCCTGGCCTCTTGATAACTCGGTGCTTCCCTGGTCGATATGAACGGCTTTCAGATCAAAGGATAGCGCCGAAGCAATTCCGACTGCCGCAGCAATTGCTGTCGTAGCGATCAAAATTCCGATGATCAGTCCGCTGATTTTCCCGATGTTATGGGTCAGTTTCAGCTTCGTAAATGCGCCGAGAATAGAAATAAAGACTAGCGGCATGACGATCATCTGAAGCAATTTGACATAACCGCCGCCGGCAATATTAAACCAATCGGCCGTTTGTGTCACGATATGTGAAGCCGGCCCGTAAATCAATTGCAGTGCAAAACCGAATACAATGCCTAGTCCGAGCGCGGTAAAGACACGTTTAGAAAAGGAAACGTGTTTCTTTTGCATGACAAACAGACCTGCTATAAGCAAAAGCATAATGAAAACATGTAAGACTATAAATAAATTCTCCAAAACAGGTAAACACTCCCTTGCTCATTATCCTTTAACACTATATTATATGAATTCCGATCGGTCAAGTAAGAATTGACAAAATATGTATTTTTATAGACTTTTCTCTTTTCTTTCCACCCTTTCTCTAGTAACTTATATAAGGGTGATTGTTATGCTGAAGGAACTGTTTCTTAATTTAACGATTTTAATTACATTTAATTATCTCTTCACCCTTCTTTTTAAAGAGTCGCTTTCGTATAAAGAAGACCGTCTGATCTTTCAATTACTGAAGGGGACGGTCTGCGGGCTTTTAGGGGTTTTTCTGATTGCTTTCGGCTTTTCTTACTCCGATTCCATCATTGATCTCAGAAATATCCCCATTATCATCGCCGCTCTTTACGGAGGCTGGGTGTCTACGGCAGCCGCCTTTGCGATTATCGTCGCAGGCCGTATCCTGATCAATTTCAATACAAGCGCCATTTTTTCCATCGCCGCCGTCGGGGTTATTGCGATACTTTCTGCGGCCGTCCTCAGAGGAAAAAAGCCGGATCACAAAATGGCGTTCGTTATGCTGCTTTTTTCAAATGTTATTTTCACCCTGACGCTGCTGTTTCTTATGCCTGAACAGCCTGCCGGGGCCCTCGTTTATTATTGGCTTATTTCCACCTTGGGCGGAATGCTGTCGCTGTATATCATCAAACACGAAGCCGATGCCCGCCTTTTGTTCAAGCAATACAAGTTTCAAGCGAATTATGATTTTCTGACGGGGATTTTTAATAAGAGAAAATTCGAGGAAGTCTCGCGCGTTCTGTACGATCGGGCGTCTCAATCCCCCTCGTCTCAGCTCGCGCTTATTTATTTGGATATTGATCACTTTAAGCAGATCAATGATCAATACGGCCATTATGAAGGGGATCGAGTACTGAAAGAACTGGGGACGCGTCTGAGGTTCTTACTCAGCAGTTCTGACCCGTCAGCCCGCATCGGCGGCGAAGAATTTGCCGTGCTTATGCCCAATTGCACGTATACAAAAGGGCTTCACCTCGCAGAAGAAATCAGGCACACGATTGACGCGAACCCGATTCTGCTGACGAGCGGAGATACAATTCCCGTGACCGTTTCCCTCGGCATCGCGCATTATCCGACAAATACATCGGATCCTCAGACATTGCCCCTGATCGCGGACCGGATGCTGTACAAAGCGAAAACATCAGGGCGCAATCAAGTGTGCAGCACTGAAAAAAAAGAATGATCGCCCGAAGAGGAAATCATTCTTTCTTTTCAGTGAGAAAGCCGCCTTTCAGGAAAACAGGAATCAGGCTGCCCTCATATTCTTTTTCAATAAACGCCGCGGTATCATCTGATTGATACAAAGACAGGAGTTTTTGCATCCGTTCATCATCTTTATCCTCAGCCCTGACGGCGATCAGATGAATATACGCTTCCTTCATTTGCGCCGATCGGATCAGCGCGTCCTTCTCCGCATGAAATCCTGCTCTTTTCGCCTCGCTTTGACTGAGAACTGCTGCGTCAGCATGTTCCGCCGCCTGATATGCGTTCTTTTTTGTTTCCGTTTTTAAGGTCAGATGCTTCGGGTTGTCCTTGATCATATCAGTTGAACCCGTACCGGTGAATCCCTTTTTCAATGTCATCAGTCCGGCCTCCTGCATGAGAAAAAGCGCCCTTCCGAAGTCCGCCGCTTCACCAGGCACGGCAATGACCGCTCCGTCCGGTATATCCTTCAGCCGTTTATGTTGCTTGGAATACACCCCCAGCGATGCCGCATATGTCGTTCCTAAAGGAGCCAGCTTCTTTTTCACATGAGGCGGCAAAGATTGAAAATAAGAAACGGATTGAAACGCATTGGCGTCGAGATCCCCGCCGGCAAGCGCCAAATCGGCCTCGGCATAATCCGAAAACGTTACCAAAGAAAGCTGCAATCCTTCCTCACCGGCTTTTTCCGCGACAAACTCCCAGATCGATTGATCAGATTCATTGATCCCGATAGTAATTGTCCGGTTCCCGTCAGGATAATGGCATGAAGTAAGTGATATGATCAAAATGAAAAGAAACAGACTGTTTATAAGCCGCAGGTTCAAGTTGACCTACTCCCTATCTATTTTTATGTACAGAGGCTGCACCATGATATTCGGGCTCATGATTACATACAATACCGATTTAAAAAAGGGTTGTCAATTGCTTCCTTAAGAGGCTGTAAAGCGGTTTTTATCAGCTGAAAATGGGCTGTTCTAGTCTCAAATCAGATTTCCGTATCAGAGCGTTCTCCTCTTAAAACATGTTATTTCGAAAAAAGTTACATTTAGCAGTTGTTTTTTCTTCGAATTACTGGTAGAGTAAAGGTAATTATTTTTGTTCGAACTATCTTTAAGAAGAAAGTTTTGTAAGAGTTTTCGTCTTGGAAGTTTGTTTTAGAGCAAGAATAGTGAATTTAAGCGTTATGTCGCTTTAGGAGGAAATTTCATGTTAGAAGGTAAAGTAAAATGGTTCAACTCTGAAAAAGGATTCGGATTCATCGAAGTAGAAGGTCAAGACGATGTATTCGTTCACTTCTCTGCTATTCAAGGCGAAGGCTTCAAAACTTTAGAAGAAGGCCAATCTGTTTCTTTCGAAATCGTTGAAGGAAACCGCGGACCACAAGCTGCTAACGTAACAAAAGCATAAATTGTTTAAAAAACCTGCCGGTGTACGCCGGCAGGTTTTTTTTTCATCTAAAACGAAAAGCTGTTTTGCAAAGGCAAAACAGCTTTTTTATATCAGGTGGCAATATCGCGTTTTAAGAAGACGCCGAATGCGAGCGCCAGAAAAATAACGAAGTAAATCACAAGCATCACAACCGAAAATGTCATCGTCATCCCCTCTACTAAAGGAGTCCCGTTCATATATTGCGACAAATCCGTGTTCGCAAATAAAATATATTTGGTCCATTCAAATTTCGCAGCAAGAAATACCGTCGCCGTGTTCCCCATAACCAATAGAAAAATAGAAAATCCGACTGCTAACGAGCTGTTCCGGAATACCGCAGACAGCATAAACGCCATCGTCGCAAGCATAAAAGCGGAGACAGATTCATAGACATATGTTTTAGCGAGGAAAGCGATGATATTTTGCTCAAAAACATGGCCGTCTTTGTATACGAGATGAACATCAGCCGCAGTATCTCCGCCTGTACCGAAAAAGACCAATCCCAACAGAGCGGAGCCGGCAAATAAAATCACAAGCATCAGCAGTCCGAACAGCAGCACCGTCATATATTTAGATAACAAAATCTGAAAACGGCTGAGCGGACGGATAGCCAGCAGCTTGATCGTCCCCCAGTTGAACTCATTCGCCACGATGCCTGCGGCAATGATAATCGTAAACAGCCCGGTCAAAACAGTCATCATCGAAGAATCAGCTACGTATGACCACACTGTGTACCCTGTATCCTCGGGGATGTTATGATCCATACGGTATTGATTTATCGCGACATTCTGTTTCAGGTTATCAATGAGAGTCTGATTTCCGGTTTCCTTCATCTGCTGTTTCATTTCTTTGTTTTCAGCCTGGAGCTCCTGTTTCCAATTCGGATTGGCTTCGCTGGAGGTGAAATGGTTTGACAGAAGCGCAAAACCGATCATCGAAACGCCTAAAATTACAATCATAGCCCACGTGCCGACGCGGCTGAAAATTTTTATCCATTCATTATAGATCAGCTTAAACATATTGAACCTCCTCTTTCGTCCCGCCGGTAATTTCCAAGAAACGGTCTTCCAAAGATTTTGTCATGATTTTCACTTCATATAAGCGGATGTTTTCACGGACGAGCAGTGATATCACATCAGGCACTTCCTGTTTTGACAGCTTGATCTCAATGCCGTTTGTCTTCTTCACACAGTCAAACTGACTCAGAACGGCAAGAGCCTCTTCTCTTTGTTCAATATGGAAGAAGTATGTATCTTTATCCTCTTTTCCTTCATCCCTTACTTTTTGAATATCGACAAGCTCCCCTTTTTGCAGAATGCCGATTCGGTCGCACATTAACTCCATTTCTGACAGCAGATGGCTTGAGACGATGACAGCCATTCCTTTTTCACGTGTCAGCTTTTTCAGATGGTCCCTGATTTCCCTGATGCCCGCGGGATCAAGGCCGTTTGTCGGTTCATCCAGAATCAGCACCTTAGGATTATGCAGCAGGCTTTGGGCAAGGCCGAGACGCTGTCTCATTCCGAGAGAGTAGGTTTTTACTTTGTCATGTATTCTATCCTGCAACCCGACGAGCTCGATGACCTCATCTATTTTTTCTTTCGTAACGCCTTTTACCATCCTTGCGTACTGCTGTAAATTTTTATAGCCGCTCAGGAATTTGTACAGCTCCGGGTTTTCCACGATGGCCCCGACGTGCCTGACCGCTTTTGCATAGTTTTTCGTAATGGATTCTCCGCAGATTACGATGTCTCCCTGAGACAGTTTCATTAATCCGACCATCATTCTGATCGTAGTGGTTTTCCCCGCTCCATTCGGCCCTAAAAATCCAAACACTTCGCCCGCCCGGACGGAGAAGCTCAGATCATGAATAATCGTTCGTCCTTTTATCGTTTTCTTTACCTGTTGCAGTTCTAATACCGTTTCCAATTAGAATCCCCCTTCTATTTCGTGCGCCTGCATGACGCTTCTGTACCATTGCAGCACGGACATTCCTTCTTGTTCCCGAATTTCTTCGACCTCGCGCCGTTCAGCGATTTCCCCTTTTATGAAAACCATCACTTCGTCTAACAGCGTCTCAATCTCGCCGATCTCATGTGTGGCGATGACGACGATCTGGCTGTCAAAATCAATATAAGATACGAGACTGTTGACAATCGACTCTCTGACCGCCGGATCAAGACCTGAAAACGGCTCATCCAGCAGAATGACGGATGCTTTTCTCGACAGGGCCAAAACGATTTTCAGCCTGCCCCGGCTGCCTTTGGACAGCTCTTTTATCTTCTGCTTCGCTGAAAGATTCATTTCCGTTAATAGGTTATGTGCTTTTTCCAGCTGAAAATCCGGGAATTGCGAATGATAAAATGTGAGCATATCACCGACAGTCGTCCGGGCGGAAAACATATCATGTTCGGTTAAATATGCTGTACGAAACAGCATGTTCCTGCTTACTGCGCAGTCTCCCATCCGGACGGCGCCCGATGTCGGGAACGCAAGCCCGGCAAGCATTTTAAGCGTTGTTGATTTCCCGCTTCCGTTCGGCCCTAAAATTCCGTAGATTTTACCCGGAGACAATGAAAATGATACATCGCTGACCGCGAGCCTGCGGCCGTATTTTTTTGTTACGCGTTCAAAATCAAGATTCATCGTTTGCTTCCTCCGCATATTGTTTGATCCCGTCGAGCATTTCCTCAGGAGATAACCCCAGTTCCGCCATTTCCTGAATAAAGCGTTTGAAAACGTCTTTTGTCAGCCTGTCTTTCAGCTCCGCTTTCAGATCGGATCTTTCCGCTATAAAGGTTCCCTGTCCTCTTCTCGTCTCCACGATCCCCAGCCTTTCCATTTCACTGTACGTTCTTTGTATCGTGTTCGGGTTCACTTTCATCTGTACGGCCATCTCCCTTACGGACGGCAGTTTGTCCCCCGGTGAAAGCTCACTTCGGATCAGCCGGTAATATACACGATCGGCAATCTGCAGATAAATCGGCTTGGATGACTGAAATTCATTCTCCATCATTACACCTCAACCTTTCGATTCAGCAGCATAGAGGCCAGCGCGAGACAGAGCGCCGCAAGCACGATCACTGCCAGGAAGCTGAAAAGCGAAATGTGGACGGCTTTCAGCTCCATCGTCCATCCGGTCAATTTTGTATAATGAAAATCAAAATTCGCATACACTTTTACCGGCCATAAATCATGTTGAGATGAAGTGAAAGGCGTAATGATTTTATCGTCAATATAGGTCCAGACAAACGCAAGCACGATGCAGATCACCCAACGGAGGACGGGAACATGTTTTAATGAGTGAAAAACAGTCCAAAATACGGCCACGATCACAGATAAGTACGCTGAACTGATCAGCAGGTAAGCATTCAGTCCGGTTAATGTGCCGGCCAGGGGAATGGTGTGTTCCAGCGCTCCTTTTGCAGAAAGCATCCGGTACATCCAAATGCCGTAGCCGGTCAGCGCCAGCTGCCCGATCAACTGATACAGCAGTGAGGCCGTCAGCTTGGAAGCCAGCAGATAAAATCCTCCATTCGGATTGTAAAGCCACAGCTGGTTTTTTCCTTCTTTATGAAGGTGATAGTACATAAACAGCGGCGCTACAAGAAATTGAAAAAACCCCATTGCCGCAAAAAAGCCGAAAATGACGAGCGGTTCTTTCTGACGGGCAGCGATGACGTGGGCTGCAAACGCCCAGCAAATCATGCCGCAAAGCCACACCGCGAGCCAAATCCATGAAACTTTCGCATCTTTTTTCAGCAAACCTAAAAACGATGTCATTCTTGCTCTCTCCATTCGGATCAAGTGTATGAGTAACATAGTACACTAGATCATCATGTATTACAATATCTTCAATAAAAAAAAGACAAATCCGCTATTACGCAGATTTGCCTTTTCAATTACTTCTTTTTGTTTTTTAAGGAGAGCAGCGCATCACGATAGCTGCTATCCTGCATTTTGCCGCCGCTATCAGGATCGTTTGGTTCCTGATCCGTCTCAGAAGTCTTAAACTTCTGAAGCGCCTGACGGTACACATCATCGCCCATTGTATTCTTTTTCTCACGGGGAGATTCAGATTTTACAACGACGGGAGCATGCTCGGCTGAGCGCTCCTCGGCCGGATCATGCTTTTCCGGCTGTTCGGCTGTAGTGCCGATCGCTTCTCTCTTTTCTTCTTTGACATTCTGTCCTGCAGAAGTGCTGCGGACATTGAATGTGATAAGAAGTGCAATCACAATGACAGCAGCAATAACCGCTATAATAATGGCCATATAACCCTCTCCTTACTGTCGTCCGGCAGTTAGATTACCTGTGACTTGGCTGACACGTCTGCCAAGCGCACGGCCTAATTGAAGGCCTTCTTCCGTCATCAGCACATCGCTGTCAACCGGGCATGTGACGCCCGCGCCGTAGTAAGAGCCGTACAGCGCGTTTTCAGGAACGTTGCCGGGAAGCCCGACAACAATCATGCCTTGGTGAAACATAGGAGTGATCAGATTGTGCATTGTCATTTCTAATCCGCCATGTGTTGTCGCCGTCGTACAGAATACGGCGCCGACTTTATCAATCAGCTCGCCTTCAGCCCACAGATAGCCGAGTCTGTCGATCCACGCTTTTAAGCCTGAACTGATGGTGCCAAAGTGTCCCGGGCATCCCCAGATAATGGCATCCATGTCTTTCAGCTTGCGGATGTCTGCTTGATCGACATGGTCGATCAGGACTTCAGCCTCAGCGTTTTCTCGTGCTCCTTCGGCAATGGCTTCAGCAAGGTGTTTTGTATGTTCGCCTTCACTATCGTACACTACGTAAATTTTCATTCAGGAAACCTCCCATTCAGATGATTAAGATTCCTTCACTTCTTTAGGGGCCGGAAGCAATGACAGCTCCTCTTTTTTCTTCGCCCGCTGTTTGTCTTTCCGTACGTCACGCAAGAACAGGCTCAGGACTACGCCGATAACCGCAAAGATCGTCGCCCACATAAACGCGTCATTAATCCCCATAACGTTGGAATTAAGTGAAGCTGTTTTGTAGAGATAAGAATAAACGGTTTGTTTCGCCGCATCAAGCGACATGTTCATGTTGACCATTAAATTCGAAACCGCGCTTTGGAACGACTGCATGAAGCTCGGATCAGCCGTGCTCGTTTTATCCGCAATCTGCGAATAGTGCATTGTCGTACGGTTCGTATAAATCGTTGTGATCAAACTTGTTCCGATTGAACCGCTGATCTGGCGCAGCGTGTTGCTCATCGCCGTGCCGTGGCTGTTCAACCGTGCCGGAAGCTGGTTCATTCCGGCTGTCATAACAGGCATCATCAACAGTGACATACCGAATGCGCGGATGGCATAGACAAGCATAATGTGCGTGTAAGGTGTGTCAATTGTCAATTTTGTGTACTGGAATGTCGTTGCGACCGTGATGACCAGCCCGATAATCGCAAGCGGTCTCGGACCGATTTTGTCAAACAGAATACCGGAAATCGGCGACATGATCAGCATGACAATCGCGCCCGGCAATAGCAAGAGACCCGATTGCAGCGCCGTAAAGCCGACTAAGTTCTGCAGGTAAATCGGAAGCAGGAACATTCCTGTGTAAAGCGCAACGGTAATAATGATGTTAATCACACTGGAAAGTGAGAAAATATCATATTTAAATACCCGGAAGTCGAGCATCGGTTTTTCAGAGCGCAATTGCTGAATGACAAACGCGGCAATCGCGATGACACCGACGATGACGGTAGACAGCACGATCGGATCTCCCCAGCCGTCGCTGCCCGCTTCACTGACTCCGTAGAGCAATGAGGCAAATCCGACAATGGATAGAATCGCACCCAAGCTGTCGAGTTTGATTTTTTGCGGTTCCACCAAGTTCTTAAAGAGGAAAAACGCTATGATAATAACGATTGCCCCGATCGGAACAAGGCCGTAGAACATAATGCGCCATGTGTAATGCTCGATGATCCAGCCGGAAAGAGTCGGTCCGACCGCCGGAGCAAACATCATCGCAAGACCGAAAATCCCCATTCCTTTCCCCCTGCTTTCAGGCGGGAAGATAAGCAGAATGGTTGTCATGACCAGCGGCTGCAGGATACCGCCGCCGACCGCTTGAATTAACCGGCCGATCAGCATGGTTGAGAAGTTAGGCGCGATTCCGCAGACTAACGTTCCCGCTGTAAAACAGAACATGGCTACGAGAAAGAGGCTTCTCTGTCCGAACCGGGTAATTAAGAACGCAGATAACGGAATCAAAACACCGTTGACCAGCATGTATCCGGTCGTAAGCCACTGAATCGTCGTCGCACTCACACCGAACTCGGTCATTAAGTGCGGCATCGCCACGTTAAGAAGCGTTTGGTTCAAGATCGCCAGGAATAACCCGGCCATAAGCACAATAAGCAATGTTTTAGGACTTTTTACTTGATTATCTGATTTAGCCACCTAAGACAACCTCCCTTCATGGTTTGATGACTGATCTGTATTATTCAGAGATTTTTACAGATGCGTTCATACCAGGAAGCACCTTGTCAGATGGGTTGCTGAGTGAAATTTTAACAGGAACTTTTTGCGTTACTTTTGTGTAGTTGCCGCTTGAGTTTGAAGAAGGCAGCATATCAAATGTTGAATTTGTCGCATAACCGATTTCTTCTACTGTTCCGTCAAATGTTGTATTAGGATCGCCGTCAACAATTACGTCTACTTTGTTTCCTACTTCAATGTCTCTAATGTCTGTTTCTTTAATGTTTGCAGTGATGTAAAGGTGTTTCATGTCAATTTCCTGGGCAATTGTCGTACCGGCTTGCACCATTTGGCCGTTTTTCACTTCGTTTTTCACGATTGTTCCATCCATGATGGCTTTTACGTCAGCATTTTGCTGTCCTTTGATTTTTGCAACAACGTCGTTTTTGCTTACTTCTTTCCCCTCATCAAGGTTCCAGTCAGTTACTTTACCCGCAGCAGGAGCTGTGATAGCAGCCATGTCGCCGGCAACTTTTGCTTCATCGGTTTTTACATAGTGTGTGCTTTGATAATAGTAGTAAGCACCTCCGCCTATAATTGCAAGAACAACAATCAAACCGATAATGTTGGTCAGAATTAAACGTCCTCTGTTCATTTTGTTTTCTCCTTTCGTTTCTTCCTCTATCATTTTGTGGAATGATGATAAAAATATGTGGGGATTTTTTTATTTTCCGTTTTTCACTGCACAGCCGTTTGCAAGCTTCGTTAAACTTTCCGCAAGCTTGCGCAGGTACTGCAGTTCAGCGGTATTGAGCTGCCGGTATAAGACCGCCGCTTTTTCGGCATATTGAACAGCAGCTTTCTTTAGAAGTTCTTCCCCCTCTTCGGTTAACTGAATCATAACAACACGCCGGTCGTCGTGATAGTCGCTCCGAACCATTAGGCGGCGCTTATACAGAATATCGGTCATTCTCGTGACAGACGCCGGTTTCAGATCAAGCGACAAAGCCAGCCTTGAAAGCTGCGTGCTTTTGCTCTTATGTATTTTGAACATCAGCAGATACTGCAGCACTGTAATATCAAAAGGTTCAAGCACTGTCTCCAGAATCATTTTCTGCTTTTTGTAAATCGATCTGGAAGTATCAAACAGTTGTTCAAAACTGAGCAAAGCGAGCTCTGATTCAATCACCGTATTTTCACCTCATTCCCTTAATAATAGTTCACAAGATAAAATATTAATAAATGAAAGAAGGTTTGTAAAGAGAAAAGTTTCATTTTTTAAGGATTTTTTTTATGCCGTTTTTTCTCTTTATTTTTAATTTAAAAAAGCCGGGCGAAGAACCGCGGCCCACGATTCTTCACTCGGCTTTATATTTAATACGATGCTTTGCTTACACCGGCTTCCTCATTTTTAAAAAAGCTTTTCAGCGCTTGAAATACGTCTGATTTCTGTTTCAGGATGTAGTATTTAAATTTATCATCTTTGACATTTTTATAGGCGGACATGAGGGTGGAGTGCCTGTTATATTGATTGACCTCACCGTAACAGAACAGATTCGATTTTTTCATGATGTCATTGACGAGCTTTACGCACCGGGCGTTATCCGAAGTCAGGTTATCTCCGTCTGAAAAATGAAACGGATAGATGTTGTAGCGGGCGGGGTCATATTTTTCATCAATTAATTCAAGAGACTTCCGGTAAACGGAGGAACAGATGGTGCCCCCGCTCTCGCCTTTCGAGAAAAAATCTTCTTCGGACACGACCTTCGCTTCCGTATGGTGGGCGATAAATTCGATATCAACCGTTTCATACTTTGTCCGTAAAAATCGTGTCATCCAAAAAAAGAAGCTCCTCGCCATATACTTTTCCCATACGCCCATCGAACCGCTTGTATCCATCATGGCTAAAACGACAGCTTTCGATTCCGGCTTCGTCACATCATTCCATGTTTTGTATTTCAGATCTTCCGGATAAATAGGGTAAAACGACGGCTTGCCTGTCATAGCGTTTCGTTTATAGGCCGACAGCATCGTCCTTTTCTTATCGATATTCCCTGTCAGCCCGGTTTTCCGGATATCATTGAACTCGATATCGGTATGGACGATATTGTCCCTTTCCTTTTGCTGCAGATTCGGCAGCTCTAATTCCTGAAACAGCGCTTCTTCCAGATCCATCAATGAAACTTCCGCTTCATAATAATCCTCGCCTGCCTGATCGCCGGCTCCCTGGCCTTTTCCGGCACCCTGCTTTTTATCTGCGCCGTCTCTTGCGACGACATCGCCGACTTCACTGTCGCCGTCGCCTTGGCCGACATGTTTATTTTTATCATAGTTATAACGGATTTTATATTCATCAAGCGAACGAATCGGGATTTTCACGACATCTTTTCCGTTGGACATAATAATGCTTTCCTCAGTGACAAGATCCGGAAGGTTGTTTTTTATCGCTTCCTGTACTTTCTTTTGGTGGCGCTGCTGGTCGTCAAAGCCTTTGCGATGGAGGGACCAGTCTTCCTCTGAAATCAAAAAATTTCCGCTGTCATTACGGGACATGAATTCCCCTCCTTAACCGTTATGGTCGTTTTACATGTGTATTCCGGCTTGGTCCTGTTTATGAAACAAGTCCGGCGAAAAGATTTATTTTCATCTTATGCCGGACGGACTCTCCAATTGACAAACAATTGCGAAAAACAGCCAAAAGAACCCGTCCTTATACAGACGGGCCTCTCAATGAAATCAAACATCAGCGGTTTAACAAGCTTCCGACATACTTCAGCAGTTCATTAGCGCTAGTCGAATTATAACCGTGTTCATCTATTAACCTTGCAACAACTTCATTGACCTTTTTAAGCTGCTGTTCATCCGGCGTTTTGGTTGAGGTCGTAATTTTCACCACATCTTTTAAGTCTGCGAACAGCTTTTTCTGAATCGCTTCGCGGAGTCTTTCGTGCGAATTATAGTCAAAGCGTTTTCCTTTTCTTGCATAGGCGGATATGCGGATTAAGATTTCTTCGCGGAACGCTTTTTTCGCGTTTTCTGAAATGCCGATCTGCTCTTCAATGGATCTCATCAGTTTTTCGTCAGGATTCATTTCTTCTCCCGTCAGCGGATCGCGGAGCTTATTTTTATTGCAGTACGCTTCCACATTATCTAAATAATTGTCCATGAGAGTTTTCGCGGATTCTTCATATGAATAGACGAACGCCTTCTGCACTTCTTTTTTAGCGATGTCATCGTACTCTTTCCTGGCGGCGGAAATAAAATTCATATACCGCTCTTTGTCCTCGGCGGAGATCGACGGATGCTGGTCAAGTCCTTCTTTTAAGGAACGCAGCACGTCAAGCGAATTGATCGATTCCATATTTTTTCGGATAATCGTTGAGGAAATGCGGTTGATGACATAGCGCGGGTCAATTCCGCTCATTCCTTCATCGTGGAATTCCTTCTTCATATCCTCCAGATCAACGGAATTGTAACCTTCAACGCTTTCTCCGTCATAGAGCCTCATTTTTTTGACAAGATCAATATCAGAACGGTTCGGTTCCTTCAGCCTGGTCAAAATAGAAAACATCGCGGCCACTTTTAATGTATGGGGGGCGATGTGTACGTCAGAAACATCACTTTCAGAAATCATTTTTTCATAAATCCGTTCTTCCTCTGACACCTTTAAATTATAAGGAACAGGCATCACGATGATCCTGGAGTGAAGGGCTTCATTTTTCTTATTGGCAATAAACGAGCGGTACTCCGTTTCGTTCGTATGCGCAACAACCAATTCGTCGGCTGAGATGAGCGCAAACCGTCCGGCTTTAAAATTCCCTTCCTGCGTGAGTGACAGAAGGTGCCACAGAAATTTTTCATCGCATTTCAGCATTTCCTGAAACTCCATCATTCCGCGGTTCGCTTTATTTAATTCACCGTCAAACCGATAAGCGCGCGGATCTGATTCTGAGCCGTATTCGGCAATTGTTGAAAAATCAATACTCCCCGTCAAGTCGGCGATATCCTGTGATTTCGGATCAGACGGGCTGAAGGTTCCGATTCCGGTACGTTTATCCTCCGAGAAGAATATACGTTCAACCTTTACATCCTCAATTCTGCCGCCGTATTCTTCTTCAAGCCGCATGACATTAAGCGGAGAAAGGCTGCCCTCAATTCTGATGCCGTATTCTCTGTAGAAGTCGTCGCGCAGATGATGGGGAATGAGATGGAGAGGATCTTCATGCATCGGGCAGCCTTTAATGGCGTAAACAGCGCCGTTGTCTGTCAATGAGTAGGCTTCAAGCCCTTTTTTCAGCATGGTGACAAGAGTTGACTTTCCGCCGCTGACGGGTCCCATCAATAGTAAAATCCGTTTTCTTACATCGAGCCGCTTGGCAGCCGGGTGAAAGTATTCCTCCACGAGCCGTTCCAGAGATTCCTCAAGGCCGAACAGCTCCCGCGAGAAAAAGCTGTATGTCTTTTTACCGTCATCCTCCTCGATTCCGCTGTCTTTTATCATATTAAAAACGCGAGAATGAGCAGACTGCGCGACCAATGGATTTTCTTTTATGATCTCCAAATAATCAGCGAACGTCCCTTCCCATTTGAGACGCTGCTCTTCCTCTCTGTACTTTTCAATTTTCTTTAATATATCCATAAGAACCTCCTCTATCATGGTTAATGCACTAGAAATAAGGTACTTTGTTACAATCTATGCGGTGACGTGATAATACATGCTTTTCGTTTCTTAAAAATAAAGACGTTATAAGGCCGTCATTGACAAGGGTCCGGTGCACCGTTCATAATGAAAGAAATACAGTTTCATCCAGACTCGGACATCAAATGGAAAAGCAATGAGGAGGAGAAATGATGAAAACGATCATTTTACTTGGGGTCATTCTCACTTTTTTAGTATCCATTTTTACGGCGGGTTACGACAGCAAACCTGAAAACAAATAACGGAAAAAGGGTGCTCTTCATAAAGAGCACCCTTTCCTGCACAACATAACAATGTTTCATATTTGAATATGTTCTTGGACAGTTGATTTTTCATGAGATTTGCAGCTTGTTTGATACTCGATTTTTCCGATTTTGCAGCCCGGGCCGATTTCCACATGCTTTCCTCTGACGATGTCCGCTTCCGTGTATTCGAGGTAAATTGCGTCTCCTTCGATCAATTCAGCAGAAAGCGTGCCGGCTTTCCGTTTAAGAAAACCGGGTTTCCGTCTGACGGTGATCGATGTGCCGCCGATTTCTTTCACGCGGCTTCGGTCATAACGCAAATGGATGTTTACGTCCCCCGCGTTTAACAATCCCGCCACATTGATACATCCTGTTACATGAAGCAGCTCCGTCTCGCAATCGCCGCCGACGGTGAGACTTCCTTTTAAATGACACCGCTCTCCCGCGGCCCCGCCGCCAATTTCAGCAAGTCCTTTCAGCCTCATCGTGGCGAAACGCATGGAGCCGCCGACTTTCAATGTGCCCATCACATTTGCTGAACGTGCTGATAAATCTCCTGCAACTTCATGCTCTCCGAAAATTTTCAGCCTGTTGATCTCGGCATCTCCGAGAAAGAGTCCCGTACCGAATATCCGGCAGCGTTCGCTTTGAAGTCCTTCGCCGACAGTTCCTTCCCCTTTAATGCTTACATTTTGGTAGGAGCCGCCGGAGGCGTGTCCGGCTCCGTACATTTTTAAATGACTCAATTTTTTTGTCGTTTCCATCGCAGTTCCTCCTATCGTTTCACGACTTTGTTAACCAAAGCGGAAGGATCACATGTAAAATCGCCGCTGTATTCCACAGTCCCAATGGTGCAGCCTGCGCCGATCCGCACATGATTTCCGCGGACTGTCTTCGCGTTCGTGTCCGCCAATTCAATGATGTCACCTTCAATCAGCTCCGCTGTCAGCACCGGGGCCGGCATCAGCTTAAAACGCGTAAGCACGCTCTTTCTGCTCATCACTTTCAAATGGCGGCAGCCGATCTCTTTCACATGGCTTTCTCCCGCCGCCAGCTTAATACTGACTTCATCGGCATTCAGCAGGCCGCCGATCTTGCATTTGCCTTCCGAACGGAACGTCTCTGTCTCGCAATCGCCTTCAATCCCGGCTTTCCCGGATATGAAAATATCATCAGCTTTCACACCGCCGCCGAAAGATGAAAATCCCGCGACGTTCAGCCGCTCCGTTTTGACATCACCTTTAATGACACCCGTTCCGTTGATACGGATGGATTCAGCTTCGGCACTGCCGGAAATTTTCCCCGAACCGCTGATCGTCAGCGTTTGCGTCTTGACATGTCCGTCTGTTTTTCCGCTGCCGTTAAACAAAAAGCTCGCGCACTCCACATCACCTGACACCGTGCCGCTTCCGTTGATCTCCACTGTATGAAAACGGCCTCCTTTTGAACTTCCTGAACCGTTGATGATTAATTTATCTGTTACTTCCATTGGTGGTCCTCCTGCATCCATTTCGTTTTTAATTCTTCCGATGCCGCAGCAAGCGCCACCCGTTCAACCACTTTGACAGTCGGTTCAAATAAAATATGTTCCGCGTCTGCGATGAAGCACGTCGTTACGCCAAGCTTTCGGAGCATGACAAGCTCCGTATTTGCTTTCAGTTCGGAAGCCTCATACGTTTTCAGCACCCCTGCCGCCAATTTTCCTTCCTCAAGGCTGATATTGCCCGATCGCAAAAGTCCTTCAAGCACATATAAAGACAGCAGCGCGCGGGACGTGAATGTCACGCCGTCTTCGCCATAAACTTGCAGCGCAGCCTTTGAAATCAGTCCTTTTTGAAGCAGTTCCGCAGACGTTATATTGACATCAGTCATTTGCGGAGACAGCATTTCTCTCATTTCATCCAAAGACAGATTTTCTTTCATTTTCTGTATTTTTGAGATGCGTTTTAATATTTCCGCTCTCGGAAAAAATGTTTCCTGGCCTGTAAATGTTGATTTTCGGATAAACCATTCTTCAGGGATTAAATTTTTCCGTTTCCAGCGGTACAGCTGTCCGTATGAAATTGATGTTTCTTCCAGCAATTCTTTTTTAGAAATCAGTTGTTCCTCCATGAATCCAGCTCCTTCGATGAATGTATTGTAACATAACACTGTTACGTTGTTAAGCCTGGAAATATAAAAATGCCGTGAACAGCTGCTGTCCGTCTTTTTTATTCAATAAAAAAACGCCCGGATGCGGGCGTTTTTTCTCACGTCAAATCTCTGTAATTTTGCTGGCGCAGCGCTTCATATACAAGAATCGCGGCCGTGTTGGACAGGTTTAATGATCTCACATGCTCGGTCATCGGCAGACGCAGGCAGCGGTCCATATTGTTTTCGATCAATTCTTTCGGAAGTCCGCTCGTTTCTCTGCCGAATACGAAGAAAAAGTCTTCCTCCGTATTTGAGTAATCAAATGATGTGTGCGGCTTTTGGCCGAATTTAGTAATGAAGAAAAACTTTCCGTTCTCATATGCCTCAAATAACTCTTCCAATGAATCATGATATACGACGTTGACGAACTCCCAATAATCGAGTCCGGCGCGCTTCAGCATTTTATCATCGGTTGAGAATCCGAGCGGGCGGATCAAATGAAGCGTTGTGTCTGTTGCCGCACAAGTACGTGCGATATTTCCCGTATTGGCCGGGATTTCGGGTTGATATAAAACGACATGTAATGCCACGATGTTCACCTCTGTTTTTTATTCCGCCCACCATTATATCATTAATTACTCTTTTGTCGTATCATCCGTAATATGAAAAAACGCATATCTGATGGAAGGAGTATACGCCGTTGAATCCTCATATGACCAATATCTCATTCTGCTGTCATACGTTTGGGCATTGACAAGCGGCATATTGCTTTTATCTTTTGCGACAACGATCGTCGTATGATTAAAACGCCCGTCTCCTTCAAAATCATAGCAAATGATATCTCCGGGCATCAGTTCTTCAGCTCTCGATACTTGCACCGCGCGAAGCCCTGCCTTGGATTGGGCCAGATACATCTTCATCGAATGCGCGACCGTCCAGCTGTAGCTCCACGAGCTTGCCTTCATCCACCAGCCTGAGCCTCTGTTCGGATGCCCCCGCATCGGTGCTTTTCCGGCATGTAAACATTGGGAAATAAAATTGGTGCAATTATCGCTGAAATTTTTATAAGCGGGATTTCGTTTATTCCAAAACTTCTCCGCGTACTGCACGGCAGCCAGACGGTCGTATTGAAACGCCCGCCCGAAATCTTCCCGTTCACTCCGCTCATATTCAATTACGCTGTTTCCGTCAGAAAATCCCGCCGGTTTTTTCTTTACTTCCCGGTCTTTAATCAACAGCTGATCATAGAGAAATGCAGTCCGTTCCTCAATCTGCTCTTCTAAGTAAAGGTGTCCGTCATGCTCCTTGCACAAATATTCGAAATGAATCGTGTACATGACGCATAACGTGCCGTCGTCCTCAAGGCTGCTTTTGACAATGACGGCTTTTGCCTTCGCTTTCACGATGTCAACTTTCCGTTTTTCAAACAGCTCTTTTTTTCTCGTCAGGACCTCAAGATCGCCGGGCTGCCCATTGTGCCTCATCTCGGTTCCGTTGATTAAATAATGAAGCCGGGCCTCCGCTAAATCTTCAATAATATGCTTCAAGCGCTCCACCCACCATACTGTTTTATAAAGAAAAAACACTTGAACTCCGGCCAAGTGCTTTTTCTCTATACATATGTCAGGACCGGCCGGTTTTAGTCTTATCAGAAACCGATAACAGCTCCAGTCCCTTTTCAATTTCCCGTATGGCTTCCTCATCCTGCTCCTTTTGAAGCGCTTTTTCTAATTCCCCCGCATAATCAGGGTCACCGATTTTCCCGATGGCCCAGGCGGCCGTCCCCCTGATGACGGGACGCGGATCTTGGTGCATCAAGGCCGTTAATTCCGGAAGAGACGAGGCATCTTTAAAATGAGCCAAAGCTAAAATCGCATTCCGCTGTATCGGCTTCTTGCCGCGCCATGATCCCGATACATGTCCGAATTTTTCTTTAAATTCGCGGTTGCTTATGGTCAAAAGCGGCTTTAACAGCGGCTTTGCGATCTCCGGATCAGGCTCCATCTGCGGATGAAGATGAAAATCTTTCCCCTTATTAATCGGACAGACCGTCTGGCACGTGTCACAGCCATACAGACGGTTTCCGATTTTCGTGCGGAACTCATCCGGCAAAAATCCCTTTGTCTGGGTCAGGAACGAAATACAGCGCTGGGCGTTAAGCTGTCCGGGATTGACGAGTGCGCCGGTCGGACACGCGTCTAAACATTTTGTGCACGTACCGCACATATCTTCAATCGGCACATCCGGTTCAAAGGGCAGATTGGTGATCATTTCAGCCAGATAGACGTAAGAACCGTATTCAGGCGTGGTGATCATGCAGTTTTTGGCGCTGAAGCCGATTCCCGCCCGTTCAGCCACGGCCCTGTCGGACAATTCTCCTGTATCCACCATTGACTTTGTGCGGATATCCTCATGTTTGCTTTGGAGAAAATTCTCCAGCAGATCAAGCTTTTCGCGCAGCACGTCATGATAATCCTTCCCCCAGGAAGCTCTGCAAAAAATGCCGCGCCGCCCGTCCCTTGTGCTCCTCGGGGCATCTTTCATTTTGGAAGGATAAGCAAGGGCGATGGCGACAATCGATTTGGCTTTCGGGAGAAGCAAAGACGGAGTGACCCTTTTTTCAATATCCGGCTCTTCAAACCCGGATAAATAGCCGAGTGATTCCTGAAGAATCAGCCGGTCTCGCAGACTGTCGAACGTATCAGCCGTCGTAAACCCGATTTTGTCGACTCCGATGCTTTTGGCGTATTCGATTAATTCCTCTTTCAGTTTATGAATATTCATTTTTTGCACAGCCTCCTTTCTTTGTGATCAGGCTCCCGCACAGGTATAATAGAGTTTTATCATCCCGAAATGGAGTGAACACACTTGAACATCAGTTTAGATCCACTTATTGCTGAACGGGTGCCGGGGATCAAAGCGGCAGCCGTCTTATATGAACAGATCGAAGTCGGGCCTGCTCCGCAAATGCTGAAAGGCCGCCTCCGTTTATTTCAAGAATCTCTTTACTTTGATTATGCTGACGGCGGTATAGATGAGCAGCCTTTTGTAAAAGAGTGGGCGCGTATATTGGAACAGCTCAGTCCCGCCTTTTCAGGACAAAAAACGCCGATGGAGCTTATGCTCGGCGATATTTCCCGGGAACGATTCATTGAAAGTGTGAATTCAGCCCATGATACCATACTTTTTTTCTCCTTGAAATATTCATTGCCTATCATGGCGTATGATGCCGCAGAAATAGATGAACCAATTTCAATTACGATCGGAGAAAAAGAAAGCGTACTGTCCTTCTCCGGCCCGGACGGCGTTTTCGGCGACTTCACCGGACATATCAATACCCGCCCTGTCACGCCCGGCACAAAGAAAATGCTGCAGCTGATCTTTTTCCCGCCTTCATTTCATGCCGACGCGGCGGATGAGCTGCTATCATCCTTAACAAAAATGTTTGAACAAATTCACGGAGGCACGCATACCGTCTCTTGGCTTTCATAAAAAGACACGCCTTTCGTGTCTTTTTTCACATAAAAAAACGCAATACTTCGTTTATCAGAGAAACGAAACACTGCGTTAATAACGTATGTATGGAGCGGGTGATGAGAATCGAACTCACGACATCAGCTTGGAAGGCTGAGGTTTTACCACTAAACTACACCCGCATCAAAGTTCTTTTTTGTCAGTAGCGATTTGATGTTTCTAATATTACATGTATATTTTTTTTTCGTCAAGGGAATGTTAAAAAATTTGTCGAAAAAAATTCTTTTTTTGTCCACATGTTAAGTTGGGTTTACATTTTGTTAAATATATCATACAATATGAAAAAGAAGAAAACTTGAGGTACGCCTGATGATGAAAAATAAAGTAAAAGAGCTGAGAGCCAGATTCGGCTATTCTCAGGAAACGCTCGGAAAAGAAGCCGGAGCCACCAGACAGACGATTGCAGCGATTGAAAAAGGAGATTATGTGCCTTCACTTTTATTGGCGCTTAACATCTGCCGGGCTTTCTCCCTGCCGATGGAGGAAGTTTTCTGGCTGGAGGAGGAGAAAAAATGAGTTTGAAAATAAAAGCGTGTTTTCACCTTGCACTCTACGGATTGGCCTGCTGGACGCTTATTTCCTTAATGGAAGCGGCGCCGCGGATCGCTCAGTTTTTCCAAACGGAGGGGAGCGGTTCATTTGAGCTGAATATCACTCCGTTTCTGCTGTTTACCGTTTGTGCCGCATTGTATATCTATGCCGAAAAGAAAAAACGAAACGGCAAAAAGCACAGGCTTGTGCCCGATGAATTTGAGGAACAGGATGAAAGAGAACGAATGATGACGGCTAAAGCTTGCCGTTCCTCGTATATCGCCGTTTACTTCTCATTGCCGGCCGCAGCCGTTCTGCTTTTGTTTTATCCGCTGATTCAGCCGCATCTACCCTTTTTTCCAATTCTTTTGATTTTCATTCTGATGATGATTCAGCATTTGGCTTATGTTTTCACTTTTCATAAGCACGGCAAAAACTCCGGTTCATGACAGATCCGGAGTTTTTTACATTACCAGCTCGCTTTTTTCACCCCGGGAATCCGGCCTTTATGGGCCAGCTCCCTGAATGCGATTCTGGACAGTTTAAATTTTCTCATATATCCGCGGGGCCGCCCCGTCACCGTACAGCGGTTATGAAGCCTGGCCGGAGCAGAATCACGCGGCAGTTTGCTCAACGCTTCCCAGTCTCCTTTTGCCTTTAATTCTCTTCGGATGTCCGCATATCGTTCAACAAGCTTCTGCCGCTTGAGCTCTTTGATCACTTTTGATTTTTTTGCCATTTCAGCACTCCTAACAAATCGTAATAATTACGTTTTGT
Organism: Bacillus sp. GZB; assembly: GCF_001975995.1. Lineage (NCBI taxonomy): Bacteria > Bacillati > Bacillota > Bacilli > Caryophanales > Bacillaceae > Bacillus > Bacillus sp. GZB. The sequence continues at coordinate 20,861 of NZ_MTQG01000010.1, read as the reverse complement.
ATCATATCATCCATATGAGTATCGTGCAAGCTAAGCGCTTAAAAAGGCGGGTGAATACCCGCCTTCACTGCCGGCATTTCCCCGGAAATGAAACCGCAGAAAGCGCCCGCCGTCAATTATCCGCCTTGCGACGTCATCAGACTGTCGCTTTATTTCCTCTTGCAAAATGGTTGTTGCCCATTGCTTCACCCAGTCTGCGCTCAAGCTTTTTAGTCCGTTCATTCTGAAACGGCAGAAGCGGAAACACGAGTTCAGCCAGATAATAAGCTTCTTCCAGATGCGGGTAGCCTGAAAAGATAAACGACTCAATGCCGAGTGCCTGATACTCTAAAATTCGAGCAGCGACAATCTTCGGATCACCGACAAGCGCCGTGCCCGCTCCGCCTCTGACCAGTCCGATGCCGGCCCAGAGATTCGGGCTGATCTCAAGCTTCGAGCGGTCACCGTTATGGAGATCGGCCATCCGTTTTTGTCCCGATGAATCAGCGCGCCGGAGCGCAGCCTGCGCTTTCACAATCGTCTCTTCGTCTAAGTGGCTGATTAACCGTTCAGCCGCTTCCCATGCCTCTTCTTCAGTCTCCCGGACAATCACGTGAAGTCTGATGCCAAAACGCATTGTCCTTCCTTCCTTGGCAGCCTGTTTTTTAACGGTTTCAATCTTTTCTTTTACCTGCTCCGGCGGCTCTCCCCATGTTAAATAGACATCTGTATGTTTCGCCGCAGCCTCAATTCCCGCCTGTGATGAACCGCCGAAATATAATGGCGGATGCGGAGACTGTTTTGGAGGAAACAGCAGATTGCTGTTTTCCACTTTGATATGGTCCCCTTCATATGTCACCGTTTCGCCCCGCATGAGTCCGCGCCAGACGGTTAAAAATTCTTCAGTCGCCTTATAACGTTCATCGTGGCTGATAAACATGCCGTCTCCCGCCAGTTCATAAGGATCTCCGCCCGCTACGACATTTACGAGCAAACGGCCGTCTGACAGCCGATCCATTGTCGACGCCATTCTCGCGGCGACAGACGGCTGCATCAGTCCCGGACGGACCGCCACTAAAAATTTCAAGTCACTCGTTTCCCCCGCTAAAGCGGCAGCCGTCAGCCACGGGTCTTCACATGATCTCCCCGTCGGCAGCAGAACCCCCGTATACCCGAGTCTGTCCGCCGCCTGTGCCACTTGTTTAAAATAAAGATGATCCGCCGTCCTCCCTCCCGTTTGCGTCCCTAAATACCGGCCGTCACCATGCGTCGGAATAAACCAAAGAATCTCCATATGAATCTCTCCTTTTTTAATAGGTTACCCTTCATAACTGTTCCGCCATTTTAATAGTTTCCGTTCGAGCATTCTGACCAATGCATCTGTCAGCTTGCCGACAGCCGCAAAAATGATAATGCCGACAAACACCTTATTTGTCTGTGAAAATTGTCTGGCATCCATAATCATATAACCGACGCCCTCGCTCGATCCCATCAGTTCCGCCACCACAAGACCGAGCCACGCAATGCCCAGAGAGAGCCTGATGCCGAGCAGGATATTCGGCAGAGATGCCGGAAGAATTAATTTCGTCATCTGCTGATACCAGTTAAATTCCAGCACCCGCGCGACGTCAAACAGCTTCGCGTCCACACTGCGGATTCCGAGAAACGTATTAATGTACACGGGGAAAAAAGCCCCCAATGCGATCAGCAGAATTTTTGATGTCTCATCAAATCCGAACCACAAAATGAACAGAGGAGTCACGGCCAAGTGCGGAACCGTTCTGAGCATTTGCAGAGACGGATCAAGATATGCTTCCGTCCGCTTTGAGAAACCGACCAGCAGCCCGAAAACAATTCCGAGGCCAGCGCCAAGCAGAAATCCGGCAGCCGCCCGGTATAAGCTGATCTCTAAATGACCCCAAAGTTCACCTGAAAGAAGAAGTTCCTGAAACGTCTGCAAGATGACGACAGGCGACGGGAGCACCGTGGCCGAGACGATGCCCAGACTTGCGATAAACTGCCATACTGCGATGACCGCAGCCGGGAGTACAACCCCCTTCATCCATTGGTATGAATACTTCCGGGATCTTGCCAGAGCTTTCTTTTCTGATTGGCTTATTGCGCCGGCAGCCGTTGATGCTTCTGCTTTCATTACTTGCCATCCCCCGTTTCAAGCGCTTTTTTAATAAATGAATTGTCAACAACGTCTTTTACATGAATTTTCTTATGAATCGCTTTTGTTTGATATTGAAAATCAGCGGTTTCCTGCTGGGCTTTGACAATATCATCATTGATCGGTTCATTGAGAGGCTCAGTATTGTTAAGCACGTTTCTGACGACTTTCGGATCAAGATGTTTGATTTTCGCATATAAGGAGACAGCTTCATCTTTGTGTTCCTTTTGCCATGTAACTGCTTTATTGAACACTTTCAGAAAACGGACCACCTCATCCGGGTGTTCTTTGGAAAATCCCGTTCTGACTAACGTGAAACCGGGAGAATATAAATCTGTGCTTTCTCCGTTCGCCAATATTTCCGCCCCGTGCTGCAGCGTTTCAATCGACAAATACGGCTCCCAAATGGACCATGCGTCAACTGATTTGTTTTCAAAAGCGGAAACCGCCTCATCAGGCTGAAGCTGGATGATGGTGACATCATCGGCGGAAAGCCCCGCTTTATCTAAAGCTTTATAGAGAAAATCAAAGCCGCTGCTGCCTTTGGCTACGGCGATTTTTTTACCTCTCAATTCTTTCAGGCTCTGAATCCCGCTGCCCTTGTTTACGAGAATGCCGTTTGCCTTTAACCCGTCCTGAGACAGCCCGATCTCTTTAAAATCAATTCCTGCCGCCTGACCGGAAATGACCGGTGAATTGCCGACCTGGGAAAAATCAAGCTTATCGGCGGCAAGACCTTCAAATTGCGGAGGACCGCTTTGGAATTCGACCCATTTTACTTTTATTCCGTCTTTTTTGAAGGCCTCTTCAAACCAGCCTTTTTCCTTGGCAATGAGAAGCGGGCTTAAACTCTGCTGGATGCCGATCCGGATTTCTTTCACCATTTTCCCGCTCCCTCCTGTCCCGTTTGCACTGCATCCGGCTGATATCATGACTGCTGCGGCTAAAAGAATGATGATTTTTTTCACTTCGCTTCGTCCCTTCTATATCCCGGACCCATCCGCAAACCGGAGGTCTTCCGTTTTCTCAAAATCCGAAAGCACCTTCTGCCGGACGGCCTGAAAATCCGCTGACGTCCGATTGCGCGGATGCGGAAGCTGAATCGGCATCAGGCTGTGCAGCCGGCCGGGCTTTGCCCTGAGGATCGCCAGCTTATCGCCTAAATAGACGGATTCATCAATATCATGCGTGACCAGAATCATCGTCGTTTTTTTCTCGCGCCATATATCAAGCAGCACATCCTGCAAATGTTTTCTCGTAAAAGCGTCAAGCGCCCCGAACGGTTCATCTAAAAGCAGCACCTCCGGCTCGCGCAAAAGAGCTCTGGCGATGGCAACCCGCTGCGACATGCCGCCGGATAATTCGCGCGGATAAGCGTTCTCCGCTCCCTGCAGCCTGACAACCTCAATCAGATCATCCACTTTTTTCCGAACGGCCGGGTCGTTCATATTGAGATCGGCAGCGATGTTTTGTTTTACCGTCAGCCAGGGAAACAGCCGGTGCTCCTGAAAGATAAATCCCTGCCGGATGCCCGGTCCCGACACATTGCGGCCGTTTATTGTGACAGAGCCTTTATAATCGGTATCAAGACCGGCAATCAATTTTAAAAGCGTGCTTTTGCCGCATCCGCTCGGACCGATGACAGTCAAAAATTCTCCCGATGCAATTGACAGCTCAATATCATTCAGCACCGGCGTTTTCCGGCCTTCATGCTCAAAAGCTTTTTCTTGTATGCTGATGGTTACAGCCATCTGTCTTCCCCTCTCTTTCTGCCGCGTGCGATCGAAAAACAAAAAGGCCCCCATCTCCGATTGCTTGCAGAGATGGGAGCCTTCGGCGGTCCGATCGGCAACCCGTTTGTTTTTAAATTTGAATATCATGTTAATTCAAATTATTCCGACTTGTCAACTGTTTTTTATAAGGATTAAAATACGCCCTCCGGCATAACCCCGCCAGAGAGCGCATCGGCTGTATCACGTATTTACTTCCTTTTCTTGACGGGCGATTTTCAATAATGTCCGCGCGTTGTTGCCGAAAATGTTTTCTATATCTTCTTCCCGCATATTGATTTCCCGGCAGGTCCTCACCTGCTCCTGAAGATATCTGTATACATATCCTCTCGGAAATCCGTTCGAATCCGTCCCGAAGATGATCCGTTCAGCACCGATTAATTCAGATGTCTTTCGAAACAGAATTTCCAAATCAAGCGGGTACGGCATCCACCTCATCCACTGATTTGAGCCGGACGTGTCAATATACACATTCGGGCAGCTCCAGCACAGCTGCAGCAGTTCCTGATAATATCCGGCGCCGAAATGCGGAATGATGAACGGTATATCAGCATACTCTCTCGCGACGCGATAGATGGAGAGCGGGTTGATGTTGCGATGGCTGACAATGCCCCCCGCTCTTCCTAAAAGCCCAAAGTGAATTAATACAGGCAGCCTTTTGTCAGCTAAATAAGTCCACAGCTTTTTCAGCGACGGATCATGAAAATCGATGTCTGTCAGCGGCCCGAACAGTTTATATCCTTTCAGACCGAGCTCTTCTACCGCTCTTTTCAGCTCTTCATACGCATCCTCCCGCTCCAAAGGATGATATGCAAATCCGGTAAATCTCGCGGGATTGGCTTGAATAAACGCCGCCATCCGGTCATTGCTCTCTGCTGTTAAAAAATTCAGCACGTCAATGCCGTACTTATCTAATTCATTCTCCCATCTTGTCATCAAAGCGATTTCGCCCTCATCGCCATCAACATCATGCGGATCAGGAAAGTCCCAAGTCAGATTCATTCTTTCTGACCGCTCCCGGTTATAATCGGAAAATGTCTTATCGTTTTTGCCAAAATAAAGGCTGTACGGCAGATGACCGTGAATATCGACAGGTTTAAAATGCTGCCGGAAAAGCATACAATCGCCGCCTCCCTAACCGCCTGACAATAGAAAAAGGCCCTTATCCAGTGAAGAATAAGAGCCTCTTGTGTCCAAGTCAGCGGTTTCTATTTTTTCTCATCTTAAACTCATTATTCCCGTCAGTCAAGTAGGTTTTCAAAACCAGACTCTTTTTTCGATAATAAAAATAATTATTTTATAATCATTATAAAATAATATTGACTTTTTACTGATAGGTGATATTATATTTTTATAAATCTAAAGAGGTGATCACATGAGTTCAAATAAATTGACAACCAGCTGGGGCGCTCCTGTCGGAGATAACCAAAACTCAATGACGGCCGGCGATCGCGGTCCTGCTTTAATACAAGACGTCCATCTGCTTGAGAAATTGGCGCACTTTAACAGAGAACGCGTTCCCGAGCGTGTCGTTCACGCAAAAGGCGCGGGCGCACACGGTTATTTTGAAGTCACAAATGACGTTACAAAATATACGAAAGCCGCATTTCTGTCAGAAGTCGGTAAACGCACGCCGCTCTTCATCCGTTTCTCAACCGTTGCGGGCGAACTGGGCTCTAGTGACACAGTGCGCGACCCGCGCGGATTTGCCGTTAAGTTTTATACAGAAGAAGGAAACTACGACATCGTCGGAAACAATACACCCGTGTTCTTCATCCGCGATGCCATCAAGTTCCCTGACTTTATCCATACACAAAAAAGAGATCCGAGAACACATCTGAAAAATCCGACGGCCGTTTGGGATTTCTGGTCTCTGTCGCCGGAATCCCTGCACCAGGTAACCATTCTGATGTCAGACCGGGGCATTCCGGCGACTCTTCGCCATATGCACGGATTCGGAAGCCATACATTTAAATGGACAAATGATAAAGGCGAAGGCGTCTGGATTAAATATCACTTTAAAACAGAGCAAGGCGTGAAAAACCTTGATGTTAATACAGCCGCAAAAATCGCGGGCGAAAATCCCGATTACCATACGGAAGATTTGTTCAATGCGATTGAAAACGGCGATTTCCCCGCATGGAAATTATATGTTCAAATCATGCCGTTAGAAGACGCAAACACATATCGCTTTGATCCGTTTGACGTCACAAAAGTATGGTCTCAAAAAGACTATCCGCTCATTGAAGTCGGCCGCATGGTTCTGAACCGCAATCCGGAAAATTACTTTGCGGAAGTAGAACAGGCGACGTTCTCTCCCGGCACATTAGTCCCCGGCGTCGACGTCTCACCTGACAAAATGCTTCAAGGCCGGTTGTTCGCATACCATGACGCGCATCGCTACCGTGTCGGCGCGAACCATCAGGCGCTGCCGATCAACCGTTCCCGCAATGAAGTGAAAAACTATCAGCGTGACGGACAAATGCGTTTTGATGATAACGGCGGCCGCTCCGTCTATTACGAGCCTAACAGCTTCGGCGGCCCGAAAGAGTCACCTGAAGATAAACAGGCGGCATATCCTGTATCAGGTTTCGCTGACAGTGTAAGCTATAATCATCATGATCATTACACACAAGCCGGCGACCTGTACCGCCTGATGAGCGAGGAAGAGCGCGCGCGCCTTGTCGCCAATATCGTCAGTGCGATGAAACCTGTGGAAAAAGAAGAAATTAAGCTGCGCCAGATCGGCCACTTCTACAAGGCTGATCCTGAGTACGGCAGACGCGTTGCCGAAGGACTCGGACTGCCATCACCAAAATAACATCAAAAAACCTGCCGGTCTGCCCGGCAGGTTTTTCCTGTTTATTATCAATAAAACCGTTTTTTTCTCAATTACACGAAGTGGCATGCCGCAAAATGATGAAGCCCTTTTTCTGACAGCGCCGGACTTTTCTCAGCACATATCTTCTTGGCTGCCGGGCATCTCGTTCGGAATTTACAGCCTGAAGGCGGATCAGAGGGGCTCGGTATATCACCCTTTAAAATTATCCGCTCCCTTTTCGCTCCGGGATCAGGAACAGGCACGGCTGATAACAGCGCTTTCGTATAAGGGTGAAGCGGCCGTGAAAAGAGCTCCTCCTTTGACGCGTATTCCACAATCGTCCCTAAATACATAATGGCGACCTTCGTACATAAGTGCTCCACCACGCTTAAATCATGAGAAATGAACAAATATGACAGCCCGTGCTGTTTTTGAAGGCTGCTGAACAAATTGATCATCTGCGCCTGGATGGAGACATCTAACGCCGCCACGGGTTCATCCATAATGATAAATTGCGGCTTGAGCGCCATCGCTCTTGCAATCACGATCCGCTGCCGCTGCCCTCCGGAAAATTCATGCGGATATCGATCGATAAAGTTTGCGGAAAGTCCGCAGGCTTCAAGAACTTCCGCCGCTTTATCACGCGCGTTCCGCTTTACCGCCAATTGATGCTCGATCATCGCTTCACCGATGGCTTCTCCGATCCGGCGCCGGGGATTTAAAGAACTGAACGGATCTTGAAAAATGAGCTGCGCTTCCGATCTGAAAGTTTTGAGCTCGCGCCGGCTCATCCGAAACACATCACGCCCCTGAAAAAACACCTCTCCCTCTGTTTTTTCATGAAGCCTCAAAATGGTCTTGCCGATTGATGACTTTCCGCTGCCCGATTCTCCCGCTAAGCCGAACACTTCTCCCTTTCCTATCGTAAAACTGACACCGTCAACTGCTTTTACGGGATTTTTGCGGGTCTTTCTCATCCCCCCATGCTCCTCGTAATATTTTTTCAGCCCCTTGACCTCCAGCAACACATCACTCATCCGCTTTCTCCTCTCTATAAAGCCAGCACGCCGCCTGATGCCCCTTCCCGAATTCAGTAAAATTCGGGCTCGATTTCCAGCATATTTCCGTGCTGTGTTCACATCGGTCCGCAAAATAACAAGACGATCCCGACAGGTCCGCAAGCTCGGGGACCTGCCCCGGAATGGTGTACAGCATCTCCCTTCTTTGACCGATAACCGGCTTGGCCGCGAGCAGCCCTTTCGTATACGGATGCTTCGGATCAGAAAACAGCTTTGCAACCGGTCCTTCCTCCACAATTTTTCCCGCATACATGACAATCACATAATCAGCCATTTCAGCAACCACGCCAAGGTCATGAGTAATGAATAAAATAGACGTGCGAAATTGCTTTTTCATATCCCGCAATAAATCCAATATCTGCGCCTGAATGGTTACGTCAAGCGCTGTCGTCGGCTCGTCGGCAATGATCAATTTCGGTTCGCAGCTTAGCGCGACAGCCGTCATGATGCGCTGCAGCATGCCGCCGCTCAGCTCATGAGGATATCGGTGCATAACCTGCTCGGCATGCGGGATCTCCACTAACGTGATCAGTTCAACGGCCTTCCGCCACGCTTCTTTCTTACTCAGCAACAAATGTTCGCGAATCGGTTCGGTCAGCTGCTCACCGATCGTAAACACCGGATTCAAAGATGTCATCGGTTCCTGAAATATCATCCCGATTTCGCTGCCGCGGATTTTCTGCATGTCTTTTGGTTTCAATTCCAACAGGTTCCGTCCGGAAAAATGCACCGCTCCCCGTTCGATTCTCCCCGTCTCGGGAAGAAGCTGCATAATGGACAATGACGCCATGCTTTTCCCGCAGCCGGACTCCCCTACAATACAAACCGTTTCCTCCTCATGTATCGTAAAGCTGACATCGTCCACGGCCCTTACCGCCCCCTCCTCTGTATAAAAAGCCGTTTCCAAATGCCTTACTTCTAAAAGCGGTTTTTTCATTTCATTTTCACCTGCCGTTTTACCTTAGGATCAAAAGCGTCTCTTAAACCGTCTCCAAGCAGATGAATCGCCACAACGGTCAGAAAAATGGCCGTTCCCGGCGGAATCCACAGCCACGGGCGGAGTGTAAAATCCATAAAATGATTCGCCGCTTCCATCATGTTTCCCCAAGAAGGTGTCGGCGGAGCAACGCCAAGCCCGAGAAAACTCAGCGCCGATTCACTCAGCATCGCTCCCGCCACATGCAAAGTCGCCGCTACCAGTAATAACGGCAATGTATTGGGAAGCAAATGATAGAGGATTTTCCGTTTATCACTAAGCCCCAAAACTTCCGCGGCCATCATAAACGGCTGCTCCTTCAGCGACAAAATCTGTCCGCGTACAAGCCGCGCCAAACCGGGCCATCCGATCAGGCTTAACATCATCATAATCAGGTACATTCTGTATTCAGAAGGCACTTTCCACTCCGACATCACCGCAGCCAAAATCAAAAGCAGCGGCAGTCCCGGGATGGACATGAGCATATCAGCGATGCGCATAATGATCATATCAGCGGCTCCCCGATAAAATCCGGCCGCAGCCCCGAGTAAAGAACCGATGACAAGCGACAGCACCATTGAAGCAAGCCCCACAGTCAGAGAAATCTGCCCCGCCAGCATCAGCCTCGTCAGCACATCTCTCCCGTACTGGTCGGTTCCCAGCCAATGATGGATTCCCGGCTGCTGATTGGCATTTGAAATATCCGTCCGATCTGTTATGTACGGAGAAAAAGACGGCCCGATAAAGCACAATAAAAACATAAAACATAAGAAAAGAAGACTGACGACCGTCAGCTTATGCTGCAGCAGGCGGCGGTACGTCTGCTTCCAAAGAGAAGGCGGCACCCCTTTTTGTTTTTTCATTCCGAACACCCCCTATTTCAGCCTGACCCGCGGATCAACCGCGGCATAAGCGATATCCGCCAAGAAGTTCCCCACAATCGTTAAACAAGACAAAAACAAGGTAAACGCCATCAAAACCGGATAATCACGATAATGCACAGATTCCAGCTGAATACGTCCGACACCCGGCCACCCGAAAATCTGTTCAATAATGATGGCTCCGGAAAACAGTCCCGGCAGTTCAAAAGCAAGCAGGGTGATGGCCGGAATGAGCGCGTTTTTCAACGCATGTTTCCAGATGACGGTGCGCTCTTTCAATCCCTTCGCTCTCGCCGTTCTGATATAATCCTGTCTGATCACGTCCAGCATGCCGGAGCGGAAATACCTTGTCAGCGCGCCGATGCCGAGCATAGATAAAATCACGACCGGAAGAATCATATGTCTGGCGGCTTCAAGCACGTACGAAAAACCTGTACTCGTGCTTCCGGTATCAATCATCCCGCCGACGGGCAATATTTTCAAATCCACCCCAAACCACTTAATAAACAGAAGGCTGATAAAAAAAGACGGGAACGCCATGGAAGCAAAAACAAGAAACGTCACGCTCCCGTCAAACCATGAGTATTTCCTGACAGCGGATATGACACCCGTTATCATCGCGGCTGACCATGTGACAAGCAACGCCAAAAACGCGACAAAAAACGAATTCCAGACATATTTCCGAAGCAGTGACAGGACGTTCTCCTGATATTTCAAAGAAAACCCAAAATCTCCGCTGAGCACATTTCCGAGCCACGTCACATAGCGCTGCCAAATCGGCTGATCCAGCCCGTAAAGCGCTTTTAACTCCTTCGCTCTTTCCGGAGTCAGATTGACATTGGAATCAATATAGTCGCCCGGCAGCATGGCGAATAAGAAAAAAATAATAAAGGACGTACCGAATAAGATCACAAGCATTTGAATGAATCGTTCTGCGGCATACCGTTTCATAAAAAGCCCCTCCTTTCCGCTGAAAGGGCAAAATCCCCAGGATGCACCGGGTATTTTGCCCAACCGTTCTATTGAATTGAGACATTTGAGAGACTTGAACTGATTCCAGAATAATTGTCAGGCTCAAGCCCTTTTATTTTTCCGCTGACCGCCCTTGCGCTCTGACGGTAATGAATCAGAATGTAAGGCGGGTTTTCCCCGAGCTCCCGGTACAGCTGGTGATAAATCTCTTTTCTTTTGCTGATATCAAGCGTGCCGGCTCCTTTCTCTATCAGCCGGTCCGCTTTCGGATTGGAATATCCCGTTACATTATTGGGATGGCCGGAAGCCAGCTTTTCCACCGTGTCATTCGGATCAAGAATCTGCGAGGTGGAAACGGCGGCAAGGTCATATTGTTTGTCATTTATTTTCGCTACTTCCGTATTAAAATCCATCACTTCCGGTTTTAATGCGATTCCGATGTCCGCGTAATTTTCTTTCGCGATCGGGATGAAATCATCATCCGCTTTAGACGTGTAATAGCTGATTTCAAGCTTTTTGCCGTTTTTTTCACGTACACCGTCTTTGCCCGTTTTCCAGCCTGCTTCATCGAGAAGCTTTTTGGCTTTTTCAGGGTTAAACGCGTACCGATTGACACCTTTGTCATCATAAGCCCACGAAACCGGAGACACCGGAACATTTGCGACCTCTCCGTAGCGTTTAAAGCGGACATCGACGATTTTTTGACGGTCAAGTCCGTAAATAAGCGCCTGGGACACTTTCTTATCTTGAAAAGGCGGACGCTTGTGATTGACGTACACAAGCCCGTAATCATTCACGACAGATACGCTTATATTGGCAAAACCGAGACTTTTTAAGTGCTGAACCGTATCATCATCAGGTGAGAAAGAAGCGTAATCAAGGTCACCCGTTTCAAACAGCTGAAGGGAAGTTGACGGATCGATAATTTTATAAATCAGCTTTTCCGTTTTCGGTTTTCCGGCATAATAGTGTTCATTAGCCTGATAGCGTATTTCCTGTCCCGGAAGATATTCTGTAAATTGGTAAGGCCCCGCTCCGAGCGGTTTGGCATAAAGCTCTTTTAAATAGTCCAGTTTGCCGAATCGATAATTCTTTCCGTAGTAAGCTTCTGACAGCACCTGCCCGCCTAAAAGAAGCAGCGACTTCGCACTGACTTTCTCAGTCGTGATTTGAATGGTTCTGTCATCAAGGACGCGAATGCCTTCTATCGTCTTTGCCTTTCCTTCTTTGTAAGCCTTGCCGCCTTTAATATAGGCCGTGGTGATATCTTCATAGCCCGCGTATGCAGGATCATGCAGCAGTGTTAAAGTGAATGCGGCATCCTTTGCGGTCAGCGGTGAACCGTCGCTGAAAACGAGATTTTTTCTTAAACGGAACGTGTATGTAAGCTGATCTTTGGAAATTTTCCAGCTTTCCGCAAGAGCCGGGGCAGGCTTCCCCGTTTTATCCAGTTTGACTAACGGTTCAAAAATAGGATCTGTCGCATTTCCGTCCCAGCCGTTTTCGTAAAAGTACGGCAGAAACACGCCGCCCGGCGCGGAAATCCCAGCAACAAAAGTGTCAGTTCTGGCTTTCGATTTAGCGGGAATCGCCGCCGGATGAGAAGCTTTAAATTCCTTTGTCTTGACATGGGCGATACGTGTTTCATCCTTTTTATCCGCCGCAGATGACGGTTCTTCTCCAGCACTCCCTAACGCGCACCCTGATAACATGATGGATACCGACAGCCCGAGTACCGTTGTTTTTATCCTCCATTTTCTCTCCTTCATCTTTATCGAACCCCCGCATGCTTTTCATCTATCTTTATATAAATCTGCTCCATCTGTTCCTCATTTCTCATAATCTCCCGTTTGTTTTTCTCTACAAGCAGTTCGAAATTCAATGTGCGTTTTCTGTACTTTTTTCGTTTTTTGCTCTGTTTGCGCACATGTGATACCTTTTTTAACGCCACTTTTCATCCCTCCGCTTTTCATTTCATTCAATGACTTTCACGCAAAAAAGGCCCTTATCTGTTTAAAAGATAAGAGCCTTCGGTGATCCGATCAGCCATCGTTTGGAAATATGTAATGATTATGTTAATTCACACAATCCCTACCTGTCAACTATAATTTAAAATATCGTTTCCTTCCGGGGGTTTTCCTCATACACTCTCTCATTTTTCCGCATATGCTAGAAAACATAGCAGATTACAAGTGAAAGTGAGTGAGAATGTGGAAAAGACAACATTGACCGGTCGCATCGTCAAAAAAGATGACCCGGACTATAATGCTGCGAGAACCAATATCAATTTAAGCCTGCAAAGATATCCAGACATCATTGTGTTTTGTCAAAATAAACATGACGCCCTCAATGCGCTGAGATGGGCACGTGAGAACAATGTGCCTTTCCGTATCAGAGGCGGAAGACACAGCTACGAAAATTTTTCCCTGTTAAATGACGGACTAGTCATTGATCTCAGTGAAATGAAGAAAATAAGAGTAAATGAGGATAAGCGGCTGGTCTCGATTGAAGCGGGAGCCGAATTGGGGGAAGTCTACCGGACACTCTGGCGGTACGGCTTGACCCTTCCTGCGGGAACCATTGCGAATGTGGGAATCACGGGGCTGACGCTCGGGGGAGGAATCGGATATTTAACAAGGACAGCCGGACTTACTTGCGATCGTCTCCTCCAGCTCGAAATGATCATAGCAGACGAAAAAGCGGGTGCTGACTTGATCACAGTCAATCGTTCAAAGCACTCTGATCTATTTTGGGCGTCTCAGGGAGGAGGGGGAGGCAACTTCGGCATTGTCACATCCATGATGTTTAAAGCCGTGCCGATCTCGTGCGTATCTGTTTTTTCTGTCACTTGGGGCTGGGATGATTTTGAGGAAGTATTTAACACATGGCAGCGCTGGGCTCCATTTACAGACAACCGGCTTACCTCATCAATTCAGTTTTGGCCTAAGGAAGTAAACCGCATAGAAGCGCTCGGTCAATTTACCGGGACAAAGGATGAGCTGAAAGAACTGCTGGCTCCGTTAATGAAAGCGGGAAAACCGACAAGCGGCATGGTCAAGACAGTGCCATTTATTAAAGCGGCAGCCTTTTTTAACAGCCCGGGAGGCAATCAGCCGCAAAAGATGAAGCGGTCAGGATCCTTTATTGAAAAACCATTATCAACACGCGCGATTTCCACTTTAAAGCGCTATTTAGAGCACGCTCCGAACGAAAACGCCAGTGTCTGGCAGCAATCTCTCGGCGGGGCGGCCGGACGGATCGCTCCGGACCAAACGGCATTCTACTATCGCAACGCAATCATTGCCCAAGAATATATTACAACTTGGACATCTGCTGAAGAAGAAAGACAAAATGTCCGCTGGATCGAAGGATTGAGAACGTCCCTATCAAGAGAAACGATGGGAGATTACGTGAATTGGCCTGATAGAGAAATCAGAAACTGGCTGCAAACATATTACGGAGAAAATGTTCACCGCCTCCGTCAAGTCAAAACGAAATATGATCCCGAAAATATATTCCGCTTTGAGCAGAGCATTCCGCCGCTTCGCCGTTCACCGTTTTTCTAAAAAAGATGAAGATGGGCAAACTCCATCTTCATCTTTTCTTTTATTGATATAAGCGGCTTCCCTTCTCTGCAAACTCTTTTGCTTTTTCTTTCAGCCCTTCATTGACGGCCTCGTCTTCAGTAAGTCCGTTTTCCTTCGCATAATCACGAATATCCTGAGAGATTCTCATACTGCAGAACTTCGGACCGCACATCGAACAGAAGTGAGCCGTTTTTGCGCCTTCAGCCGGCAGCGTTTCATCATGATATTCCATTGCTCTTTCAGGATCAAGAGACAAATGAAATTGATCACGCCAACGGAATTCAAACCGCGCCTTAGACAGAGCATCGTCACGGATCTGTGCACCCGGATGCCCTTTAGCAAGGTCTGCGGCATGTGCCGCGATTTTGTACGTAATGACGCCTTCTCTTACATCATCACGATTCGGCAGCCCCAAATGCTCCTTCGGCGTGACATAGCAAAGCATCGCCGTCCCGTACCAGCCGATCATCGCCGCGCCGATTGCTGAAGTAATGTGGTCATAACCCGGAGCGATATCCGTCGTTAATGGCCCGAGCGTGTAAAAAGGAGCCTCTTTACAAATTTCCAGCTGCTTGTCCATGTTTTCCTTAATTTTATGCATCGGCACATGACCCGGTCCTTCGATCATCACTTGCACATCGTGCTTCCACGCAATCTCCGTCAATTCTCCGAGAGTCTCCAATTCCGCAAATTGCGCTTCATCATTGGCATCCGCAATCGAACCGGGGCGAAGCCCGTCACCAAGTGAAAAAGCGATATCATAGGCCTTCATGATTTCACAAATTTCTTCAAAATGCGTGTACAGAAAGCTTTCCTGATGATGAGCGAGGCACCATTGCGCCATAATCGCCCCGCCGCGGGATACGATTCCCGTCGTGCGTTTGGCTGTTAACGGGACGTAACGAAGCAGTACGCCGGCATGGATGGTGAAATAATCCACGCCCTGCTCCGCCTGCTCAATCAATGTGTCACGATAAATGTCCCACGTTAAATCCTCGGCAATGCCATTCACTTTTTCAAGCGCCTGATAAATCGGCACCGTCCCCACAGGCACGGGGCAGTTGCGGATAATCCATTCACGCGTCGTATGAATGTCTTTTCCCGTTGATAAATCCATCATCGTATCGGCGCCCCAGCGAATCGCCCACGTCATTTTTTCGACTTCTTCTTCGATAGAAGATGTAACAGCCGAGTTGCCGATATTGGCATTAATTTTCACATGAAAATTCCGGCCGATAATCATCGGCTCGCTTTCCGGGTGATTGACGTTAGAAGGAATAATCGCCCGTCCGCTCGCCACCTCTTCCCTGACAAATTCGGGAGACACATGCTCGCGAATTGCGATAAACTCCATTTCCGGCGTAATGATGCCTTTTCTCGCATAATGCAATTGTGTTACATTTTTCCCCGGCTTGGCCCGAAGCGGTTTCCGCTGTAGGCCTGGGTATTCGGCAGCATGATCTTCTTTTTTATAACCGTTGTCTTCAGGCTTCACGGTCCGTCCGTTATATTCTTCTACATCTTCGCGCCCGGTAATCCACTTTGTGCGGAGCGCCCCCAGCCCTTCATGAATATCAATTTGTACATCCGGGTCTGTATACGGCCCGCTCGTATCATAAACACGGACCGGCGCATTCTCCTCTTCCCCGAATGCCCCCGTAGTCGCCCTCAGACTGATTTCCCGCATCGGCACTCGTATATCGGGCGAAGAACCTTCTGCATAAACCTTTTTACTGCCGGAAAAACTCGACATAATGGAAATGTTCGCTTGCTGTACTGATTGATTTTGCATACAAATCTCTCCTTTATCATTTGAATAACAGAACCAAGCTCAGCACCAGCATAAAAAAACCGGGTTCAAAGAAGAACCCGGTTTTGCAGTCAGAAAGAAACTATTATTGTTGTCCTCAACAATAATAAAACCTCTACTTCCCCACGCTGGTACGAACCAGATCAGGTCCAAAGGGTTAAGAAGCCGCCGCTTCTCTCTCAGCCCGCTCAGACGGGCACCCCCAGTAACTATTGATTTCGCTCTCATCGTAACACAAGTTGTGTACAAAAAAAAGCATATTATCAAAATTCAGATAATGGGACAGTCATAAGCTCTGTTTCCCGAACGCCTTCTTCGGTATTAAAAACCCGATAACCCTTTGCGGTTTCCCGGGAAGAGACAGCCTGGAACAGCTGACCGTCTTTATAATGAAGCGCAGCGCCGTCATCAGCGGCATAGCCCTCCTTGAGTTTCTTTTCTGAAATCAGACGGTGATACACCGGCCGGCGCTCCGCTTCTCCGTCATAGTGCGGACAAAAGCTGCCCGGCAAAAATCCTAAAGCTCTTAACTCTCTCAAGTCTCCAGCTGAATCCGTCAATCCTTCTTCATACCAGCAAATCGCCCCGGCGCTGAGACCCGCCAACATGATGCCGTTTTCCCAAGCCTCACGAAGAATAAGGTCAAGCCCCCACTCTTTCCATAAGACAAGCATATTGCGCGTATTTCCGCCTCCGACATATATAATATCTTTCTTCATGAGAAAGGATCTGAGATCAGAACCCGGCGGTTTAAACAGCGATAAGTGATCCGGCTCACACCGCAGCTTTTGAAAGGCCTGATAAAACCTGCCGATATAATTCTCCGAATCTCCGCTTGCCGTCGGCAAAAAACAAACTTTCGGCTTTGACCGCGCCGACTGCTCTAAAATATACTGATCCAGCACAAGATGATCCGGCTCCATGGAAAACCCCCCGCCGCCCATTGCAATAATTTGCTTCAATGTCATCACCTCTTTTTTCCTCTAGTATAACAGCTCATAAAAAGGCGTTATCCCAATTTCGGATAACGCCTTCAAAAAGTATTTGTTATCTAAAAAATGAAAACGCACCGTATAACACAACGGAGATCCCAGCGGCGATAAGCGCCGGAACAAGCTTCGAACGGGCATACTTCACAACATCGATCCCCAACACCGTACAGGTTGTCACCGTATTATCACTGAGAGGAGAAGCAAACGCTCCAAATGTTCCGCTCGCAAACACGGCCCCGATCGCTAATAATAAGCTGGTATGTGACTGAACCGCCAGCGTTACGCCGAGCGGCATTAAAAGCCCCCAAGTCCCCCAGGATGACCCGATAAAATAGGATATAACAGCCCCCAGTATAAAAAGAGACGGCGCAATAAACATATGGGGGATCCAGGACGTTAAATGAGAAGTAACATATTTCGAGAATCCCAGGTCTTCAGATACTGCTGTTACGGCCCAAATCAGCGATAACATAATAATAACGTTGACCAATTCGTTTCCGCCCTTAATAAAATGGGTAACAAGCTCGCCTGCATGAAAACGCTGAAACATAAAAAGAGCAAATGCTGCAATAACCGCTGCCAATAATGCGGTTAACATGACGCCAAGCATATCGCTTTTGATAAAAGCATTCAAAAACCCTTGTGCTTTTGAATGGCCGTCCCACCAGCTGAGAAAGAGTGTTAATAGCAAAAACAGCCCGATCGGAATGATTAAATTCCACGGCCGAATCGGTGTTTCCTTAATATAAGCACGGTGCGCCGAATCCAGCTCCTCCTGCTGGTCAGCATGCTCATCACTTTTGAACATTCCCGTATGTCCACCGTGAATATCTGAGATCGTCCCTGTTTCCATGTTGAATGAACCTGAGCCTTTTGAAAGCAACACACCGCTGTTCCGCGGAATCGGTTCCGTGTTTTTGTTATGTTTGCGAGCAGAAGTTTGTCCGTTCTTTTCTGTTTTTTCTAAGCTTTCGTCCGCTTTTTGTTTCTTAAAAAAGCAGTAATAAATTCCGACTAATATAATCACAATGGAGAAAAAATTGAAGGGAATACTTTTCACATAAACCGTGTAAGCCGGCTGATCTATTCCTGACGTTTTGAGGGCCTGTCCGATAATGGAAACCATGTAGCCGACAAATGCCGTTGCTATCGGAATCAAGGCAATGACAGGGTTTGCCGTAAACTCAATGGCATACGCAATTTTCTGTTTCGACAGGTCCAGACGCTTGCTTAAAGCTTTCATGATCGGTGCAATTGTGACGATGCGAAAGTCCGGTTCACTGAACGTGCCAAATGTCGACAGCCATGCAAGCAGCATCGCACCTTTTTTGGTTTTAACTTTTTTACTGATCAAATGGACGAATCCTTTTATCCCGCCGGTCAGCTTTATAATCCCTACAAGACCGGCAAATGAATATAGAAACACAATGATTCTAATATTATTGGTGACGACAATATTACTGATTATATATTGAACCATATGTTCAATCCCGCCAAGCAAGCTGGGATGCAAAAGATAGCTTCCGACCAGCAAACCGACAAACAGACCGGATTGCACTTGCTTTGTAATGATTGAAATGGGAATGACCAGAATAAATGGGATAAGACAAGCCCAAGTCCCTTCCATAAAAAACACCTCTTTCAAAGAACTTGCTGTTAGTATCTTTGAAAAAAGCGGATTTATACAATCTGCACGCGTATCATGTTTTCACAAGCTTTGGAGGATATTTTCATACAACAAAAAAGGCTTCTACATATTGTAGAAGCCTTTGTATACCGGTGGCCGGGGTCGAACCGGCACTCCAGAAGGAACACGATTTTGAGTCGTGCGCGTCTGCCAATTCCGCCACACCGGCATGTAATGCGTCGTGTTCAACCGACGTATATAAATATAACATGTATTTCATAAAACGTCAACGATTTTAGCAAAGTTTTTTTAATGGTAATGCAGTATATACGATACAAGCAAGAAACTTATATTGATAGTCATTACGTTTTTATTATATAAAAAAAGTGATCTGCAATATGCAAATCACTCTCATATATATTTTATAATGTGAAAATTGATGACCAATTTAACATAGTTCGTTCAAAGTTAAATTGGTGCCGAGGGCCGGACTTGAACCGGCACGGTAGTCACCTACCGCAGGATTTTAAGTCCTGTGTGTCTGCCAATTCCACCACCCCGGCAATAGAAAGGCGACACCCGGATTCGAACCGGGGATAAAGGTTTTGCAGACCTCTGCCTTACCACTTGGCTATGCCGCCGTAATTTGGAGCGGAAGACGGGATTCGAACCCGCGACCCCCACCTTGGCAAGGTGATGTTCTACCACTGAACTACTTCCGCAACATGTAAAAGAACTTAATACATCTTATGCTGTTGTTTTTAAAAAAATGCAACTGGGCTAGCTGGATTCGAACCAACGCATGACGGAGTCAAAGTCCGTTGCCTTACCGCTTGGCTATAGCCCAATGATAAAATGGGGCGATTGATGGGAATCGAACCCACGAGTGCCAGAGCCACAATCTGGTGCGTTAACCACTTCGCCACAACCGCCATAATCTGAAGATGAATAAATAAAATAGTGGCAGGGGCAGTAGGAATCGAACCCACACCGGAGGTTTTGGAGACCTCTGTTCTACCGTTAAACTATGCCCCTATTTATAAAATGGTGGAGGGGGGCAGATTCGAACTGCCGAACCCTGAGGGAGCGGATTTACAGTCCGCCGCGTTTAGCCACTTCGCTACCCCTCCATCATTTAGAGTGCCGGCCAGAGGACTTGAACCCCCAACCTACTGATTACAAGTCAGTTGCTCTACCAATTGAGCTAGACCGGCAAATGGTGGCTCGGGACGGAATCGAACCGCCGACACACGGATTTTCAGTCCGTTGCTCTACCAACTGAGCTACCGAGCCTTTTTATAAATGGCGGTCCGGACGGGACTCGAACCCGCGACCTCCTGCGTGACAGGCAGGCATTCTAACCAACTGAACTACCGGACCATTTTTTTGGTTGCGGGGGCAGGATTTGAACCTGCGACCTTCGGGTTATGAGCCCGACGAGCTACCGAACTGCTCCACCCCGCGATGATAATGGTGGAGGATGACGGGCTCGAACCGCCGACCCTCTGCTTGTAAGGCAGATGCTCTCCCAGCTGAGCTAATCCTCCATCATATAAGTGACCCGTACGGGATTCGAACCCGTGTTACCGCCGTGAAAGGGCGGTGTCTTAACCGCTTGACCAACGGGCCCTGGTATTTTTTCGTTTGTTATGTATTGATAATTAGTGGCGGAGAGCAAGGGATTCGAACCCTTGAGACGGGGTTACCGCCTACACGATTTCCAATCGTGCTCCTTCGGCCACTCGGACAGCTCTCCATAAATGGCTCCGCAGGTAGGATTCGAACCTACGACCGATCGGTTAACAGCCGATAGCTCTACCACTGAGCTACTGCGGAATGAAGTCTGCCTGGCGATGTCCTACTCTCACAGGGGGAACCCCCCGACTACCATCGGCGCTGAAGAGCTTAACTTCCGTGTTCGGCATGGGAACGGGTGTGACCTCTTCGCCATCATCACCAGACGTTTTAGTGACATGTATTATTATACTATGTATTTCAGAAAAAGCAAGAGTTTTTTTGAAAAAATTCTCTCAAAACTAGATAACAATAAGCATACATTCAAATTGGTTAAGTCCTCGATCGATTAGTATCTGTCAGCTCCATGTGTCGCCACACTTCCACCTCAGACCTATCAACCTGATCATCTTTCAGGGATCTTACTTCCTTGCGGAATG